>NZ_BAAJLV010000001.1:0-1431636 GCF_057548755.1 Colwellia aquaemaris
TTTGTTTGCAGATTTATTAATCAAAGCGCGTATTATATGACCTTTTGGAGTACTACTAATAATAATTAACGCTTAAGTTTATCCGTTTAGACTGGTTTATTTACAGCAAGCTTTCTGCTTGGATCCAGTTTTTGCTATTATACCTACAACATTTATTTACTATTTCATCTTTATGCATAAAAGCAATTTACGTAGTTACCGTGGTATACACCCTAAATTTTCAGATACTGTTTATATTGATAGCTCTTCCGTATTAGTTGGCGATATAACTATTGGGGAACATTCAAGCATTTGGCCACTTGTCGCAGCTAGGGGTGACGTGAACACAATTACGATAGGTGATAATACAAATATTCAAGATGGCACAGTACTGCACGTTACTCGAAAATCCACACATAATCCAAATGGTAACCCCCTTATTATTGGAGATGATGTAACTATCGGCCATAAATGTATGCTACATGGATGTTCACTCGGCAATAGAATTTTAGTCGGTATGGGCGCTATTATTATGGATGGTGCCGTTGTTGAAGATGGCGTTTTTATTGGAGCTGGTAGCTTAGTGCCACCGAACAAAATATTAAAAAGCGGTTATTTATATGTTGGCAACCCAGTAAAACAAGTTAGGGCGCTAAAGGAGAGTGAAGCATCATTCCTCAAAACATCAGCCATTAACTATGTTGAATTAAAAGACGAATATTTACTCCAAAACGATTAACGAAAACTCTAGCGCATGTTTATATGAATTTCATTATCCTCTGGTTCATTTTTTTCGAGCCAGAGTTCGGTTATTTCTTCTAAATCATATTTAAGGCAACTATCTATTGATGTTTGTTGTTTCAATTGCATAGAGTGAAAATATATCGTTATTTTCTGTCCCGAAAGTTGGCCGGTAAAACTCCAAGCATCATGCCTTTCATCAAAATGTAAATCATCATTAAATAAGATAGCCTGGTTCATTTCTTTTCACCTATTAACAAACTAAATATTATTGTGTTAATTCTGCTCGTAACGACATTAATACGGGTTCAACATCTGGCAATACGCCCTGCCACAATTTAAAACTTTCTGCAGCCTGCCCTACTAACATACCTAGGCCATCAATAACTTGTTCAACCGCTAAGGACTTTGCTTGTGTTAAAAACCTAGTTGGCTCTTTTCCATATACCATGTCATAGCAAGTATTCGCATTAGCAATAACTTGATTGGAAATTGGCAAGCTAGCACCTGAAAGTCCAGCCGATGTAGCATTAATGATAACATCAAACACCTGTTTTTCAGTATCATCAAATGTGATAGCACTAACATTTTCAGTTGGATACTGCTTAGCAATTGCTCGTGCTTTACTTAATGTTCTATTTGCGATTGTTAACGATAGTGGTAATTGTTGTAATATTGCTTGCACAACACCTTTTGCAGCACCGCCAGCGCCAAGTAACAATATTTTACTATTCTGCAATGTTACTTGGTTTCTCAGAAGATCACCTACTAAACCTAAGCCGTCAGTGGTATCACCATAAATTTTATCATTGTTAAAAATTAAGGTATTAACAGCGCCGGCTAACTCAGCTCGCTCGCTAAGTTCATCACACATAGCAAAAGCTTGTTCTTTAAAAGGCGCAGTAATATTGGCTCCCTTACCATTGTTCGCAATTAAGTTTTGAACCGCTGCGCTAAATTTATCTAACTCAACCAATTCACTTTCATAATGCATTAATTGCTGTGTTTGCTTGGCAAATTGTTGATGGATAAACGGAGATTTTGACTGGGCAATGGGGTTGCCGAAAACGCGAAATTGGTCCATAAGTTTACTGGCTAGAATGTTTAAATGTAGACTAACTTAGTTATTGGAAGATGAAAACAAAAAAGCAGTAACTAAATTACTGCTTTTTATATCAAAAGTATCTGGCTAAGAATTTATTAAAATTTGTAGCCTAACATTAGTGAATAAACCATAGGGTCAACATTAATTTCTGCTTTACCAACATTGTTACCAGCAACGTCAAATGTTGCATCAGAGTCGATATCGATGTAACGAATAGAGGCATTAACCGACCATTTGTCATCTAAATGGTAGTCTGCACCAATTTGTGCCGATAAACCAAATGAACCGTCTAACTCTAAGTTACTTAAACCTAAAGTTTTAGGTGCAGCAGCAAACTCTTCATCAAAGAAAACCGTATAGTTGATACCAACACCAACATAAGGCTTAAACGCTGAGTTTGTATCAAAGTAATATAATGCACTTAATGTTGGTGGTAAGTGAGAAACTTCACCTAGATGTGCGCCATCAACGTTAGCTCCCAACGCTCCTTCTGAAAAACCAGTTGTATCCTGAATTGTTACATCGTGTGTATACGGCGTTGCTGCTAAAAGCTCTACCGCCCAATTGCTGTCGTAGAAATAAACAAAGTTCAAACCTAACTGCGTATTATCGTCAACTGTTAGCGTCATTGTTGAATCAGCGCCCGCTAGCATAATGTTAGATTTGCCACTATCTGGTGTGATATTCGTAGCACCGCCACGAACAATGAAATCGCCGGCTTGGTTTGCTAAAGCCAGTGGAGATAATGTAAGAGCGGAAAGAATTAATCCATTAATTACTGAAGTTTTCATGAGAGCATTACCTTTTGTTAAATATAAAGAATCTTGTTTTTCTATAAGGTAATTTTACGCCTGCGTATTAGTAGAGTAATTGATCTAGCGCAAGGTTTGTGAGAAACCTCAAAATAATTGTGGTTTTATATTGTAGATTAAATTTAAAACACTGGGTTTTGTGATTAAACGCACAAACAATAGCTGAAAATGAAACGTTTTTCGCTTGTATATTGTTTGTACGTTATAAGGAGAGTAGATTGTTATGACAACCAATCTTGAGCGATAAGGTAACTTTGTAGCTTCTCTTCATCGCTACCCGCTTCCGCTTGAAAGTTATACTCCCAGCGTGCCAATGGTGGCATTGACATTAATATTGACTCAGTTCTACCGCCAGATTGCAAGCCAAATAAGGTGCCACGGTCAAATACTAAGTTAAATTCAACATAACGACCACGACGATAAAGTTGGAATTGGCGATGTTGCTCTGTAAATGGCGTGTTTTTGCGTTTCTCAATTAACGGCACATAAGCATTTACAAAACCTTCACCCACCGCTTTCATATAAGAAAAGCAATCTTCAAAAGGCCATTTGTTTAAATCATCAAAAAATAAGCCACCAACACCGCGAGTTTCATTTCTATGCTTCAAATAAAAGTACTCATCGCACCAGGTTTTATGTGCCGGGTAAACATCATCACCATAAGGCTGACAAATATCTTTAGCCGTTTGATGCCAATGAACAACATCTTCTTTAAAAGGGTAAAACGGCGTTAAATCAAATCCACCACCAAACCACCATACAGGTGCTTCACCTTCTTTCTCAGCAATAAAAAAGCGTACGTTTGCATGTGACGTTGGAATAAACGGGTTTTTCGGATGAATAACTAACGACACACCACAAGCCTGCCATTTTCGACCGGCCAATTCTGGACGATGGGCTGTGGCAGACGGCGGTAACTTATCACCTGAAACTACAGAAAAGTTAACTCCCCCTTGTTCAATAACACTGCCATTCGTTAGCACTCTTGTTCTACCGCCACCACCTTCTGCACGCTGCCAATTATCTTCAACAAATTTACCGCTGCCATCTGCCGCTTCTAGTGAAGCACAAATGTGATCTTGTAATGATTTTAGAAATTCAATTACAACATTTATGTTTATAGTGCTCATGAGCGAATAATTTCTCCGGTAAGTGCATCAATAATAGTTGATGGTTGATCAAAGCCTAAGGTTTTACCTTTAACAATAAAATCAATTTTATCAGACAATTCACTTGGAATATCCTGCCAAGTTTTAGCTGGCTCATCACCGCTTAAATTAGCGCTGGTAGAAACGATAGGTTTATTCGTTACCTTACATAATGCAACAACATCAGGTTGGCTAGTAACACGTACTGCGATTGAATCAAACTTTCCTGATAATAGAGGTGATAGCTTTGGCGCTTTTGCAACTATTTGAGTTATGCCGTCAGGCCAACGAGATAAAACCTCAACGCGCTTTTCTTGCGGAATTTTACTATCGTCAATATAGGGCAATAGTTGTGTATAGTTTCCTGCCAACAAAATTAAGCCTTTATCTGCTGGACGATTCTTTAGAGCGAGAAGTTTCTCAATTGCTTTAGTGTTGTCAGGATCACACCCTAAGCCAAATACCGCTTCGGTTGGGTAAGCTAAAATACCACCTTGCTGGAATGTTTCTAATGCTGTTGTCATGGAGTTTTATTTTCGCCAATCAATAAAAATAATTTATCTGGGATTATACGTTTTTTCTCCTTATATGTATTTAAATTTAGAGTAAAAGCTAATTATAACTTACTCATTTTATATAGATAAAAAACTTATCCTTGCAATAATTGTTACAAAAAATTTACAATCATAATCAGCTAACAGCTTTCACAAAAGATTGATAAATATTAAATGGAATTATCTCCAAAAAATAGCTCCTTATTCAGTACTTTTCAATCCAAATAACAATTAATAAATCATGGATAGTGTTAATGAAAAAAATAAATATATTTTTAATGTTTCTTTTAGTTATTTTGAACAGCTCAAACTTAAAAGCTAATGAATGGGAAAGTTTATTTGATTACTCAAAATACCAAAATGCCAAAATATCCCCTGATGGCGAGCATATTGCGGTAGCAGTTGAACATGAAGAAAAAACTATGCTGGTATTCCTTAAACGCGAAGATATGAGCATGGTTGGCAGCCTAAAGTTAGGAGGTAGTTATGAAGTCGGAACTTACCAATGGGCAAACAACGAGCGAGTAGTTCTGAGCTTAGTTAAACGCGTACCGTGGCGCGAAGAACCTCAGTTTTACGGCGAATTATACGCAGTAAATGTTGACGGTTCACGTACTAAGTTAATTTACGGATATCAAGCAGGAGAAGATCAAGTAGGTAGCAAGCTTAAGAAAAAGAAAAGTATTTATGGTTGGGCGAGCATTATTGACACTCTACCTGAAGATGAAAAACATATTTTAATAGAATCAACACCAATGAGTAATACGGGCGAACGACTATCTTCAGTATTACTACTTAATATTTATAATGGGATTATTAAAAGAGACTATGGTAAAGCACCAATACCTTTTAGCCACTTTTTAACTAATCCTGACGGAAAAGTAAAAGTCGTTGCAGGTACTGACAGAAACAATATTAAACAACTATATACAAAGGACAATGGTGAATGGAAACGAATTCCAGAAGGAACGGTGGGCAAATCTGTTTCAATAATATCAATAAGCACATCCGGGAAGTACCTTTATACCAGAGATAACTTAAACCAAAATTATTTTGGTATTTTTAAATTAAACTTAAAAGATTTTTCATATAAAAGTTTATATACAGACAAAAATGTTGATGTTACTGATATAGAATTAACGACCAATGGCAGAACCGCCTACGCAATAAGAATAGACGATGGCTATCCCGCATATTTAATTTTGAATAAAAAAATTGATGAAGCTAAAGTTTTTAAAGACTTATTAAGCTCCTTTCCATATAGCTCAGTTAGTATTACTAGTCGCTCCGATGATGGAAAGTTTTATATTATTTATGTTTCTTCAGATACAGATCCTGGCAGCTTATATTTATATAATAAAGAAAAGAATTCACTTGGCCGTTTATTTAAGTTTAAACCAGAAATAGAAAATAAATATCTCCTACAATCAGAACCAATTCAAATAATGACCGATGATGGAAACAAACTTCACGGTTACTTTACACAAGCTAAAAGCTCTAATGACATTAGTAAGGCTCCTTTAGTTGTACTTGTTCACGGTGGTCCTCACGGCGTCCGTGATTATTGGGGATTTTCTCCTACCGTTCAATATTTAGCACTAAATGGCTATTCTGTATTACAGGTTAACTATCGTGGTTCTGGTGGATATGGTGAAAAGTTTGAAATTGATGGGCACCAAGCATGGGGCACAACAATTCAACAAGATATTTTTGAGAGTTACCAATGGCTTGTTAAACAGAATAAAGTTGAAAATGGAGAGGTTTGTATCATGGGAGCTAGCTTTGGCGCATATTCTGCAGTACAAAGCGCCGCAATTTATCCAAATACATATAAATGTGCGATTGCTAATGCCGGTATTTACGACCTTGAACTTATGTTCGAAGAAGGTGATGTGCAAGCTCGAAAATCAGGTATGAGTTATTTAAGAAATGTTCTAGGCACCGATAAAAAACAATTGAAAGACATGTCTCCGGTAAATTATGTCGAAAAAATAAAAGCACCACTATTATTAGCTCATGGTAAAGATGATGAACGCGCTCCCTATGAGCATGCGAAACGTTTACGTAATGCCTTAGATGATGCTAATAAGCCTTATGAATGGTTTGTTCTAGACAAAGAAGAACATGGCTTCTATAACCCTGAAAACCAAAAAGCTTATATGAGAAAAGTGATAAGCTTCTTAAATCAGCACCTTAAGCAACCTACAAAAACCTAATAATCAGAAAGATAAAAAGACTAACCAAGGTTAGTCTTTTTGTTTCCTACATTGTAATTTTAGCTAGGCTTCAAACAATTCTTTGATCTTTTGACGAAGCACAAACTTTTGTACTTTACCGGTCGACGTTTTAGGTAGCTCGCTAAAAATAATAGTTTTGGGTACTTTAAAACCAGCCATGTGATCTCGACAATGTTGAATAATGTCTTTTTCTGTTAAGGTTTGACCGCGTTTCAAACCAACAAAAGCACATGGCGTTTCACCCCATTTTTCATCTTTCTTTGCCACTACGGCAGCTTCTAAAACAGCCGGATGTTTATACAACACCCCTTCCACTTCCACCGATGAAATATTCTCACCACCTGAAATAATAATATCTTTCGAGCGATCACGAATTTCAATATAACCATCAGGATGCTTGACCGCTAAATCACCAGAGTGAAACCAACCATGCGCAAAGGCCTCATAAGTAGCCTGGTCATTTTTCAAATAACCTTTCATGGTGGTGTTTCCACGAAACATTATTTCACCTATGGTTTCACCGTCAGCACGTACAGGCTCCATCGTATCGGGATTAAGTACATCAACTTCTTCTTGAGTTGGGTAACGAACCCCTTGGCGAGCTTTTAAAGCCGCGCGTTCATCCGCACTTTTATTATTCCACTCATCTTTCCATTCACTGACCACACACGGTCCATAAACCTCAGTTAAGCCGTAACTTTGTGTTATTTCAATACCCAGTTTTTCGATACCTTTGATAACTGCGGCTGGTGGCGGTGCGCCTGCAGTCATGGCTTTGATATTTTTCGGCAGTTGATTTAGTAACTCTTGTTCAGCATTGAGGATCATATTCAATACAATTGGTGCGCCGCAAAAGTGCGAAACCTTATTTTCAATCATAGAGTTAACAATAGCACCAACCTCTACTTGCCTTAAACAAACTTGTGTACCGCCAACGGCAACAATTGTCCAAGGAAAACACCAACCGTTGCAGTGAAACAATGGCAAAGTCCATAGGTAAACTGTTTTATTATCTGTAGGCCAAATAAAATTATGCCCCACGGCATTGAGGTAAGCACCACGATGTGAATACACCACTCCTTTTGGGTTACCGGTTGTACCAGATGTATAGTTTAACGCTAGCGCTTGCCATTCATCATGTATAAGTGAGCCTTCAAAGTTTTCATCACCTTGATTTAATAATTCTTGATATTCAATACTCCCCAAGCGTTCTCCACCTGGGCCTTCAACATCATCAATATCAATCACCAAGGGTTTTCGCTTTGATAATGCCAATGCTTGCTTAATAACACCTGAAAATGCCGTGTCAGTAAGTAACACATCACACTCGCCGTGATCTAGAATAAAGGCTATATTTTCAGCATCTAAGCGAATATTAATCGCATTAAGTACTGCACCAGTTAATGGCACGCCATAATGGGCGTCTAAAAATGCAGGTATATTTGCCGCCATAATACTGACTGTTTGTCCCGGCTTCACACCATGATTAATAAGGCCAGATGCTAAACGGCGAACATTTTTACGATATTCATCATAAGTAAATTGCTGTTTGCCATGAATAATAGCGACTTTCTCTGGGTAAACATCGGCCGTACGATTTAAAAAATTAATAGGGGTAAGCGGCTGGCTATTAGCTGCGACTTTGTCTAGGCCTTGTTCGTATATGTTGTTCATCATCTTTCCTCATTGTAACAATGGGGTTGTTGGCTTATATAGTTTTAGAATTGCCTCCCCTTTTGTGCATATTATTAGTGTACATAATTTAATTTTTTAACCTATGCGTCTTTAGTCTAGGATCGACTAAAGTATAATCGGACTTAGTCGATGTTTTTTTAAACAACTTTATCAGAGATTATTTCCGTATTGACGTAAACCTAGGTATAATGCGCGGCTTATTTTTTGAGGTAAAAGCGCCTCTTATTTAGTAACTAATTATCAAGGTGAATAATTATGAAAGTGGGTATTATCATGGGGTCAAAATCAGATTGGCCAACAATGAAGCATGCTACCGATATGCTAGATTTACTTAATGTTGCTTATGAAACAAAAGTTGTTTCAGCCCACAGAACACCTCATTTATTAGCTGAGTATGCTGAAGGCGCAAAAGATCGTGGTATCAAGGTGATTATTGCTGGAGCTGGCGGCGCGGCGCACTTACCTGGTATGACAGCTGCCTTTACACCATTACCTGTTTTAGGTGTACCTGTACAATCAAAGGCATTAAGTGGTCAAGATTCACTGCTTTCCATTGTACAAATGCCAAAAGGTATTGCTGTTGGCACTTTAGCTATTGGTACTGCTGGTGCAGCTAATGCAGGTTTACTCGCCGCACAAATTTTAGCGACACACGACCAAGAAATAATGGCAAATATCGAAAAGTTTAGAACAGAGCAAACTGAAAATATTTTAAGTAACCCTAACCCAGCAGAGTAGGCGTAAATATTTCATGAAAAAAGTATTGGTATTAGGTGCAGGTCAACTCGCACGTATGATGGATTTAGCAGGTTCACCGTTAAATTTAGATGTAAAGGCATTTGATGTACGCACAAATAAGGTTGTTCACCCAATTACTCCAGAACACACCTATGGTGATTTAGCGCAAGGCATTGCTAATGCTGACGTTATTACTGCCGAGTTTGAACATGTCGCACATGATATTCTTGCGCAATGCCAAGCATCAGGTAAATTGTTACCTAGTAGCCAAGCAATTAAAATTGGCGGTGACCGTCGGTTAGAAAAAGCACTACTAAAATCATCTAATGTTGCGAACGCTGAACATGTTATCGTCGAATCTAAAGCTGATTTTGACCACGCCTTATCACAATTGAGCTTGCCTATTATATTCAAAAGTGCGCTTGAAGGTTATGATGGAAAAGGTCAGTGGCGTATGAAATCAGCAGAGCAAGCTGATGATATTTGGCAAGAAATGTCAGCATTTATCGCCGCTGCCACCTCATCAGTACCACAAGGTATCGTTGCTGAGCAAATGGTGCCGTTCGATAGAGAAGTATCGCTGGTAGGCACACGCAATGCACAAGGTGAAATTGCCGTTTATCCATTAACAGAAAATCATCATACCAATGGTGTGTTAAGTGTTTCAGTAGCAGCACCAATAAATAACGCACTGCAAGCGCAAGCGAGTGAGGCCTTTAAGAATTTAACGGAAGAATTAAATTATGTTGGCATATTGGCCATTGAATTCTTTCAGGTTGGTGAGAAATTACTGGTTAATGAAATTGCTCCGCGTGTTCATAACTCAGGTCATTGGACACAGCAAGGTGCTGACACTTGCCAGTTTGAGAACCACTTACGGGCAATTTGTAACTTACCGCTAGGAAGTACACAATTAGTTCGCCCAACGGCTATGGTGAATATCTTAGGCGAAGATTCAGTGCCGACAGAAGCTCTTGCTATTCCGAGTTTAAGTGTTCATTGGTACAACAAAGAAAAACGGGCCGGCAGAAAAATGGGCCATATAAATGTTAGCGGTGATACCGAACTAGAGTTAGCTCAACGTTTAAGCCAATTGGCTGAGCTATTAGATGCACAAGCATTTCCAGATTTAGCAGACTTTACTGCGAATTATTTAGCAAAAGTTAGCGCATAACCGTAAAGTTTTTATTGGTTAATAAACAAAAAAGCGAGTAGTTAACTCGCTTTTTTTATGACTGAAAATGGCCACATTTTTTCTGTGCGCATTGCAGTTTTTCGCCTGCAGCCATATTTCGTGTTAACAATAAACTGAAACCACACTTTTCGCACTTCCCTGCTACAGGAGGATGATTAACGGCATATTTGCATTTAGGATAAGCATTACATGCATAAAAGCTTTTACCGAAGCGACTTTGCCTTTCAATTAACTGCCCTTTATGGCAACTTGGGCAAGTAATATCTTTATTTTCTTTTGTTTCTTCATGTTCAATATGATGACATTCAGGGTAATTAGTACAGCCAATAAACATGCCATACCGCCCCTGTTTAACAGCCAATTCGTTGCCACATTGTGGGCATTCACTGCCAGCTAAAACCTTATCATCAACCCTTTCATGCTCAACAACAGGTCGAGTGTATTGGCAATTTGGATAATTGACACAACCAAAAAAGGCACCTGATTTACTATGTTTTATTGCTAATTCACTACCACACTCGGGACACACTTCATATTCTTTCTCTAAAGCATGTTCATGAAGTGAAAAAAGTGGCGTTTTTGAATCTGACATAGTAAATGCACCTAATAAATTAGATGCATATTATGCCATATATTAACGGAAATAATGTAGGCTAATTTTCACGCAGCGCAATACAGAAAAAATAACGCTAATGGAGCGGCCCTTCTTGTTCATCAAAAATCAAATCTTCCATTTGTGAGTACGCACTTTCTTTGCCTGGCACATTAAACAGCACCATTAATACAACCCACTTTAAATCATCAATAGAGAAGAATTTAGTATCCAATTCCATCACGCGATCAATCACCATTTCTCGCGTCGTAAAATCGAGCAAATTAACTTGCTCTAAAAACATTAAAAAGCCACGGCATTCAACATCTAGAATTTGATTTTCTTCAGCGGTATAAATGCGCACCGCCTGACTGCCTACCCGTGTTAAATATGGATAAGTTTCAACATCTTGTAAGGCAGCTAGTTTTTCTAACCAAGCGAGCGCTTTATAAATTTCATCTTGGTGAAAGCCAGCTCGGGTTAATTCATCAGTAAGCAATTCATGATCAACCATAACCTCGGCTTCACTATGAATATAATTTTCAAAAAGATACATCAAGATATCAAACATAACTCGCCCCTTTATAATTTCAGGTAGCCTCCTGGCACCGCAGACACCAGACCTCTAAGCTCAAGTACTGTTAATCGAGTTAGCACTACATCTATGGGTAGTTTACTTCGAGAAACCACCATATCTACGGGAGTGATTTCATATCCCACACTAGCTAACATTGGATCGTTACACAAGTCTTGTTTTTCACTTTTTTCAGTTGAACTATCTTTCTCTTTAATTCCCTTTAAGTTTAGACTATCTAATGGAAAATCTTGTAACTCTTCCATTATGTCGGCCAATTCTTCAACAAGTTTAGCACCTTGCTTAATTAACCAATGACAACCTTTCGCTTGTTGATTATAAATAGAACTTGGTACGGCAAATACTTCCCTACCTTGTTCTAACGCACAACGCGCTGTAATTAAAGAGCCACTTTTTAGTGACGCTTCCACAACTAATACGCCAAAGCTTAAACCACTAATAATCCTATTTCGTTTAGGAAAATGTCCTGGTTTCGGGCTAACACCGGGAAAAAACTCACTAACAATAAGACCGTTGTTTTGCAGAATTTCTTTTTGTAATTTTTTATGTCGTGCTGGGTAAATAATATCTAGCCCTGTGGCAACCACGGCAATGGTAAATCCATTTGCTTGTAGCGAACCTTGATGTGCATAGGCATCAATTCCTAATGCCATACCACTTGTTACAACAAATTTTTCAGCTAGCTCACCAGCAAGATTTAGTGCCAACTTCCGACCTGCAACACTGGCGTTACGACTGCCCACAATAGCTATTTTCGGTAAATTTAATAAAGTGACGTTCCCGAGTGCAAACAGTACTAACGGCGGATCATAAATTTCTTTTAGTAACTGCGGGTACAAGTCGGCATCATAAGGGATAATTTGAATATTATTAACAACACAATCGGCAATTATGTTGTTTATTTTTTGCCAATTAGGATTATGTAAGGCACTTTGTTGTGCTTGCGTTAAGCCAGCAAGTGATAAATCTGTATCGACATCAAATAAATTTGTTAAGCCAAATTTCTCAACAAGAAGCAACTTTTTAGGAGTAGCAAGCCGTGGAATAAGTTTCACGGCTAGCCAATAATGAGCACTCGTTAGTGATTTATCATTGCTTTTGGCCACTTGCTTCTCCTTAAGAGTGGCAAATTGTTATTTAAGGTGCAGTAACTCCGTCAAGCACACGTAGTGGTTTTTCTGAGTTTAATATTAATGCCATACTCACTTTGTCATAAACTTTAAATACCATGACTTGCCCTATTGACTCGTCTGGCATGTCATAACCTGAAGCGCCTGAACTCGCCATACGATTCCAACGAGATGAATCATTGGTGTATTGAGGTCCATTACTAGTTTCTACAACAGCTGGGCTTTTACGCTTTACAGTTAAAACATCACCAGCTTGCACATTTTGTTGATTGCCTTTATTAATCATTACAACATCATATTTGGCAAACTCTCTTAACTCTATTGCAGAGCCAACAATCAAGCCTTTAGTTGTATTTCCTGCTCGCATGGTAAAAACTGAAGGATATTGCTGATCATTATTAACAGGAATAACATAAGCGCCAGAGCGAATTTCACGCTTAGCACCTTCAACATAAATAGTGCTAGGCTGCTTTTGACTCATATTGCCACCACTAATAGCTTTTCCCGTACCAACAAGCTTGACATTAAACCCTAATGATTCAGCACTTTCAGGGTCAATAATTTCATTGCCTTTATGGTATATGCCGTAGCTTTGCCCAACAATAAGGTCTTGATTTACGTATACTTTAAAACCATCAATGCTAGATTTATAACCTTCATCACTACCAATAACATACGGCAGTAAATCAAATTCTTGTTCATTTTTAACGCTATCATAATGAATAAATGGCGCTATAACTTCTAAAGGAATTGTACTAACTGGGTTTTGATCTTTTAATTGTTTACGGATACTAGGCGACCATTTTAATTCTGGCTTACCTTTCACAAGCATTGGTTGGCCTTGCTCATCAAAAACCAATCTAAGCTCATCTCCTGGATAAATTAAATGAGGGTTATTAATTTCTGGATTAAGGCGCCATAACTTCGGCCAGAGCCAAGGCTGTTTAAGAAAGATTCCGGAAATATCCCACAATGTATCACCTTTCTTAACAATATAGGATTTAGGTGCATTAGGGTTTAATGTTAGTTCATCAGCCAATACAGCTAACGACATAGCAAGACCAAGTATTAGTGAAATAATTCTTATTAGCATGTTAATCTGCCTATTCTTATAGGTTTTGTTCTAAACCACTATGATTAATTTTAATTAATGGCTAAAATTGAAACATAACACTCTATGCGACATTTCGCGAATTCTTTTAATAAATTATGGCTATTTTACCTGTATTACGATTTCCAGATGAGAGATTAAGAACAAAAGCACAACCTGTAACTGAAGTGAATGATGAAATTCGCACTATAATCAGCAACATGTTTGAAACTATGTACGCCGAAAATGGCGTTGGCTTAGCGGCAACACAAGTCGATATTCACCAACGAATCGTGGTTATTGATGTTTCCGAAAACAAAGAACACCCTTATGTATTAATTAATCCTGAAATTGTTCGCAAGAGCGATGACACCTTAATTAACGAAGAAGGCTGTTTATCCGTACCAGGCTGTTACGCCAAAGTTGACCGCAGTGTCGATGTCACCGTAAAGGCTTTAGATGAAAATGGTAAAGAGTTTTCATTAGATGGTGAAGAGTTACTGGCAATTTGTATTCAGCATGAACTTGACCACTTAAACGGCATTTTATTTGTTGATTATTTATCACCTCTTAAGCGTCAACGTATAAAGAAAAAATTGGAAAAAGAAGCTCGCTTAGAAAAAGCCAACGCTTAAACTACCAAACATATAGATTAACACGTACTCAGGAAACGCCCTTGTCGAACACTTTAGCTAATCCATTGAACATCATTTTTGCTGGAACACCCGATTTTGCTGCGCAGCATTTAGCCGCTTTAATCAAATCTCAACACAATGTTATTGCTGTTTATTGTCCGCCAGATAAACCTGCCGGCCGAGGTAAAAAACTTACGGCTTGTGCAACTAAAATATTAGCGTTAGAGCATAATATTCCCGTTGAACAACCAGAGAATTTTAAGTCTGACGCAGACCAAACAACATTAGCAAGTTATCAAGCCGATGTTATGGTGGTGGTTGCCTACGGCTTGCTCTTACCGCCGGTGATTTTAGAAACACCTAGGTTAGGTTGTATTAATGTCCATGGTTCTATTCTACCTAAATGGCGTGGCGCAGCGCCTATTCAGCGTTCATTAGAAGCTGGTGATGCAGAAACAGGCGTAACCATAATGCAAATGGATAAAGGTTTAGATACTGGCGACATGATTTTAACATCAACATGTGAGATCACACCTAAAGATACCAGCGCCAGCTTATATGAAAAGCTAGCTAAATTAGGCCCAATAGCACTTCTTGATACACTAACGTTAATGGCAAGTGACGATTATCCACGTCAACCACAAAACGACGAACTAGCAACACATGCAGCTAAACTTGATAAAGCAGAAGCAGAGTTAGATTGGCAATTGCCCGCTTCGATACTAGATCGTAAAGTAAGGGCCTATATACCATGGCCAGTCGCACAATTTACATTTAACGAAGACAACAAACAACACCGTATACGTGTTTGGCAAGCAAGTGCCATTGATGTAAAACATGAACACCCTCCTGGTAATATTATTAGTGCTGACAAACAAGGTATTGTCGTCGCGACAATTAATGGTGCGTTGCGCTTAGAGGTAATCCAGCTACCAGGGAAAAAAGCTTTAGCTGTGGCTGATATTTTAAATGGAAAAGCTAATTGGTTTGCCGCTGGTTTATCCATTAATGGCGTCGATGCCTCAGTACAAGAGCAAGTATAATTATGGCAGCAAACCTTAGAGCTTTAGCTGCCCGCTGTACTTTTGCAGTTGTCGATAAAGGCCGCAGCTTAGCCGACGAATTACCACAACAGTTAGCAAAAATAGACGGTAAAGATAAAGGCCTACTGCAAGAGCTTTGCTATGGAGTATTAAGACACTTACCCGAGCTTGAAAATGACGTTAGAGAGTTTATTAAAAAACCACTAACAGGTAAGCAACGTGTTGGTCACTTTTTAATGTTAGTGGGTGTTTATCAAATAAAGTACACACGTATCCCTGATCACGCCGCTTTCAATGAAACCGTTTCAGCTTGCAAACAGCTAAAATGTGATCACCTAAAAGGCCTTGTTAATGGTGTTTTAAGAAATTTCCAACGCCAGAAAATAGCAAGTGGTAGTGCCAATAACCATGAATTACCAGATGCTATTGCCTTTAACCATCCATCTTGGTTTATCAAAAAAATAAAAGCGGCATACCCAGAAAGTTGGCAATCAATATTAGCAGCCAATATGCAGCGTCCACCAATGTGGCTGCGAGTAAATCAACGTCATCATAGTGTGGAAGAGTATTTAGCTCTGCTAGCGGCAGAAAATATTGAACACAGTTTTATCGACATAAAATCAAATGCAATTCGTTTAACTGAAGCAATTGAAGTTAATAAGTTACCCGGCTTTCAACAAGGTTGGGTATCAATACAAGATGGTGCTGCGCAACAAGCCGCAAGATTACTTGACTGCCAAGCGCAAGACAATGTACTTGACTGCTGTGCCGCCCCTGGTGGAAAAACTTGTCATATTTTGGAATATAGTCCCAATATAAAAGCAATGACAGCAATAGATATTGAAGCTGCAAGGCTAGTTCGTGTTAATGAGAATTTACAACGATTAAACCTAACAGCCAATGTTATCGCCGCTGATGCTGCTACTCCAGAAAAATGGTGGGACAAAAAGCTATTTGATCGCATTTTACTCGATGCCCCTTGCTCGGGCACCGGTGTAATTCGCCGCCACCCAGATATAAAATGGCTACGTAAAAGCCAAGATATCGAGGTATTAACCGAGTTACAGCAAGATATCTTAAAAAATATATGGTCATTACTAAAACCCGGTGGTACTTTGCTATATGCAACGTGCAGTATATTGCCTGAAGAAAATAGCCAGCAAGTTCAGCGCTTTATTGAAAACAATTCAAATGCTGAGTTGATTGCCATTACTGATAACACTACCGATATCGGTTGGCAAATATTACCAAACGATGATTCGATGGACGGGTTTTACTACGCCAAACTCATTAAGAAACAATAATAAAAGCGCTTAAAAATGAAAATTATAATTATTGGTGCCGGACAAGTTGGTGGCACATTAGCGGAAAATCTAGTCGGCGAACAAAACGACATAACACTAATTGATACCAACAGTGAGACATTACGCGAGTTGCAAGACAAGATGGACTTGCAAGTAGTTACAGGTCAAGGCTCTCACCCTGACGTGCTTAAGCAAGCTGGTGCTGAAGATGCTGAACTTGTTATTGCCGTAACCAGTGATGATGCGACCAATATGGTTGCCTGCCAAATTTGTTATTCATTATTTAATACCGCCAATAAAATTGCCCGTATTCGTTCAGGTAAAATTCTTAAGTATCAAAAAGAGTTATTTCAAAATAAGAATATTCCTGTCGATCACATTATCGCACCAGAACAACTTGTCACCCGGGATATTGCTCGCTTAATTGACTATCCTGGTGCGTTGCAAGTACTAGAATTCGCGAAAGGTAAAGTTAGCTTAGTTGCCGTTAAAGCCTATTATGGGGGTTTATTGGTTGGGCACGCTTTATCAACCTTACGTGAACATATTCCAAATATTGATACCCGGGTAGCAGCTATTTATCGAAACGGGAAACCAATAAGACCGCTAGGCACTACCGTTATTGAGGCTGACGATGAAGTATTCTTTATTGCAGCAACCATTCATATTCGCGCAGTTATGAACGAGTTACAAAAACTAGAAGCGCCTTATCAGAAAATCATGATCGCAGGTGGCGGTAATATTGGTGCTGGTTTAGCCCGCTTATTAGAAAAAAACCATCAAGTAAAACTAATCGAGCATTCGGCTAAACGCGCTGCATATTTAGCGTCCGAGTTAAATGACACTCTAGTTTTTACTGGCGACTCTTCTGATCAAGAACTATTAATGGAAGAGCATATTGACCAGTTTGATGTTTTCATTGCGGTAACAAACGATGATGAAGCCAATATTATGTCATCTTTGCTAGCTAAGCGCCTAGGCGTTCGCAAAGCTATGGTATTGATACAGCGTAGTGCCTATATAGACTTAGTCCACGGTAGTAATATTGATATTGCGGTATCACCACAACATGCCACCATTTCTGCATTATTAACGCACGTACGGCGCGGTAATATTGATAATGTTTATAGCCTACGTGGCGGTGCAGCCGAAGCAATTGAAATAGTTGCAAAAGGTGATGAGAACTCATCAAAAGTTATTGGAAAAACCATTCAAGAAATTAAGCTACCGCCGGGCACAACCATAGGCGCGATAGTGCGAAATGAAGAAGTATTAATCGCCCACTCGAATACCAAAATAGAAGCTGAAGATCATGTGGTACTATTTTTAGTAAACAAGCGCTATATAAACGATGTAGAAAGCTTATTTCAATTAGACCCTTTAGCTTTCTTCTAACTTAAAGAGCTACACGTAATAAAATTAAGTACGCCAAAATGCTGGTGTGAAAAGCACCAGCAAGGTAAAAATTTCTAATCGTCCAAATAACATAGCGACAATCAACACCCATTTACTAAAGTCATTTATTTCTGCGAAATTCGCAGCTACCTGCCCTAAGCCTGGGCCTAAGTTATTTAAACATGCTGCCACAGCAGTAAATGCAGAAATATCTTCCATACCTGCAGCAAGTAGCATTAGCATACAAATAACAAATACCGCCGCATAGGCAGAAAAGAAACCCCATATAGCTTCTACAACACGGTTCGGTAAGGCTTTTTTCCCCAACTTAATGGTAAACACCGCTTTAGGATGCACAAGTTTATTTAGCTCGCGAATACCTTGTAAGTACAATAACAACACTCGAATTACTTTCATGCCGCCACCAGTACTACCAGCACAACCGCCAATAAAACTCGAGAATATTAATAATATCGGTAACAAGGTTGGCCAGTTCGAAAAGGCAACTTCTCCTGATGACGTAGCAGCAAAACCTGCGGTGGTGCTAATTGATACCGCATGAAATATCGCTTGTTCAAAGTTTTCAAAACCTGATTGATAAACATTAAAACTCATTAAAACCGTAAAACAAACAAGCGTAAGGACTAACTGAAGACCTAAAAACGCTTTAAATTCTGAATCGTAAAAATAACTACGTAACGAACGACTATTAACGACAGCAAAGTGCAACGCGAAATTAACGCCAGCAATAATTAAAAAGAACACACAAATAAAGTTAATTAATGGGCTATCAAAGTACCCCATGCTCAAGTCGTGAGTCGAAAAGCCACCAATGGCAATAGTAGAAAATGAATGGCATATCGCATCAAATAAGTTCATTCCTGCCGCCCAATAACTAAGCGCACAGGCGATCGTAAGCGTTACATAAATAAGCCATAAATGCTTGGCGGTATCAGCAATACGTGGGGTCATTTTTGAATCTTTTACTGGCCCCGGGGTTTCAGCACGATACAACTGCATACCACCAATACCTAACATAGGTAAAATAGCAACCGCGAGCACAATAATCCCCATGCCACCTAGCCATTGTAATTGTTGACGATACCAAAGAACCGCATGCGGTAAACCATCAATTTGCGTAAGTATGGTTGCACCTGTGGTGGTTAAGCCAGAAAATGATTCAAAAAAGGCATCTGCAATGGAAAGGTTAGGCTCATCAAGCAGCAAAAGAGGTACAGCGGAAAAGCTTGCCAATACGGTCCAGAATAACACCACAATAAGAAAGCCTTCGCGAGCACGTAAATCGCCCTTTTCTGCTCTATTTGGATACCAAGATAACAAGCCTGCAAACAAACAAAAAACAAAGGCCATTAAAAATGAGACACCGCCACCATCGCGATAAATAAGAGAAATAAATGCAGGCGGCAACATAGTTACGCTTAAAAGCGCAACCAAAAGACCTAGTATTCGAATAATATTTTTAATTTGCACGGCAGTTTATTATTATTTTTCAGTAATCGTTTTCAGTTGTAGTTTTCCTGATGACAATGTTTGCAACTGTTGTTGAAAGTCTGCAAGCTTTTCATCTGGTAACGCGAGTGTTAACTGTACGTTTTCATTGTAGTCTTGCTTTATAACTTCTCCACCTAACTGTTCGAGAAAATACAAAACATCATTCACTTGTGTATATTGACACGCTAAAGTTTTGCGCACCATAGGAATTTTTAACTTTGTTGTTAAAAGTGTTAGTGCCTGCTTAACGCTACCCCCATATGCTCTTTGTAAACCTCCTGGCCCTAATTTTGTGCCACCAAAGTAACGTACAACAATCGCGCAAATTTCACCGACACCACTGCCCATTAGCATAGTTAACATAGGTTTTCCTGCTGTGCCAGAAGGCTCACCATCATCTGAAAAACCATACAGTTGACTATTTTCAGGTCGACCAGCGATAAAGGCATAACAATGGTGATTTGCTTGTGGGTGCAAAACCTGGAGCTCTTTAATATATGCCTTTGCTTGCACAGCACTAGCACACGGTTTTAAATAGCAAATAAAACGGCTGCGAGTTACTATCGTTTCATCGATAACCTCTTCAGCCGCTATGGTGTATGGCGTAGACACTATATTTAACTTAAGTTAATGCTAAATCACGGGTCATATTTTCATTATGTGATTGATGAACAATAATATTGTCCTCAATACGGATACCGCCAAATGGGCGCATCGCATCTACATTTTGCCAATGAACCATATCGGCATGTGCAGACTGCTTTAAATCTGCAAGCAGTGACTCAATAAAATATAAACCTGGCTCTATGGTAAACACCTGATTAGCTTCAATAATTCTTGAGGTTCTTAAAAAGGCATGTTGTTCAGGTGTATTAACATGAGTGCCACGCTCATCTGCCATAAAACCACCTACATCATGAACTTGCAGCCCTAAATGATGACCTAGGCCATGCGGGAAGAAAGTTGAAACAATACCCGCTTCAACAGCTGTGTCGGCGTCAACATTAATAAAATTAAAGTCTCGAAGCACTTTGCCAATTTCTCTATATGTCGCAATATGTAAGTCTACATAACTAACACCTGGCTTTAAGCCATCGACAGCTTTAAGCATTAATTCGTCCATACGAGCAATTAACTCAGCAAACTTATCGCGTTTAAATGAATAAGTTCTAGTGATATCGGATGCATAACCATGAAAGTTAGCGCCTGCATCAATTAAAAATGATCTATGAGCTTGCGGTACGCCGCGCTCTAATGCGGTGTAATGTAATATTGAGGTATTTTCATTTAACGCGACTATATTGCCATATGGTGTTTCGCTTTCAACATGCTGAGTAGCTTTTAGGTAAGCTTGCTGAATATCATATTCCGAGGAACCTGCTAAGAAAGCTGCTTTTGCCGCTTTATGACCTGCAACAGCAATGGCATTTGATTTACGCATGCATTCTTGTTCGTAAGGAGTTTTATATGCTCGATGGTAATGAAGATAGTTAATCAACCCTTCTGGGTTTATTTGTTCAAAACCTAACGCTTTAGCCACTTCAATATGTGCGCCGATATAAGCGAAGCCTTTTTTGTCGTAAGGCAATAACTTATCAACTTCACTAGGATTTTTTAGAATTTTAATATCAAAAAATTCATTCCAGTAATCATCAGTTAATGGGATAACTTTATGCCAAAAGTCTATCGGTTGGTAATAAATTAAGATTGGTTTATCAGTACCATTAAGTAATAACCAACAGTTTGGAATATCAACTAAAGGCAGCCATGCCTTAAAGTGTGGATTAACTCGAAATGGATAACTGTTATCATCAAGAAAAGCTTTGATTTCTTGGCCGGAATGAATAACTAAACCATCTAAATTATCTCTTGATAATGCGGTTTTAACTCGGCTTTGTAACTCAACAACATGGGCTGGATATAATTTAGCTAATGTATTCATTTAATTTATCTCTGTGTTTCTATTGGCATATTATAGCGCTTTAATAGTTTACTGATGACTTTTATTTGTTACTGATATTCATACTAGTAATTTGATCAAAGAGAGACTCTGCCACCCCAACTTTTTGTTGGTATATTTGCTGATAAGCCAATACGCTTTTGACATATTCACGTGTTTCTTTAAATGGAATGGTCTCTATCCATACATCCGCAGGTAATGGCTTGCCATCTTTAAGCCATTTTTTTACTCGATATGGCCCAGCATTATACGCCGCTGTTGCCAGTACTTGATTGCCATCATGGCGGTCAAGTAAATTACGCAAATATTTAGTACCTAGTTTAATATTGTGTTTTGCGGTCATTAATTCTCTATTTGAAACCTTTTTTCGTGCCAACTGTTTTGCTGTACCTGGCATAACTTGCATTAGCCCCTTGGCACCAGCAGATGAGTTTGCATCTGACATAAAAGAGCTTTCTCGACGAGTAATGGCAAAAGCCCATGCTGGATTAATTTTTTGATGACCAGCATAGCGTTTAATTTCTTCCTCATACCCCAAAGGAAAGCGCAAGTTTATATCATCTAAATAACCTTCTCTCGCCAATGTGAAAATGGCGCGATCATACCATTGCATTTCATGAGCGATTTTTGACGCCACTAATTTATCGCGCTTGGTTAATTTCGATAACCAATAATTCCACTCTTTACGGGCATGATGAAAACGACCGAGTGCAAATAACTCAAAGGCTCTTTTTGCCGCAGGGCTTTTAAGTATTAGCGCTTTTTCCTGTTCCGTAACCGTTAACGGTTTATTTTGAAAGTTTGCCGGCTTGTTCAAGTAGCTTGCGGCTAAAAAGCCATAATAATGACGACTATTAGCCAATTCGTTTAGCTGCTGGTTGCCCGCCGCGACTTCATTAGTTTCCAATAAACTTCTACTATACCAATAACGCCACTGTAAGCTCTCTTGCGTTGATTTTGGTAGCTTAAGTAACTTAGTTTTAATATGCTGCCAATTTTGCTCTCGTAGTGCATCAGTAATATACCATTGCGTTAAATTACTAGTGAATAGCTTCTCATCAACTTTATTTAACCACTCATGGGCTTGTTGGTGATTTTTACTCGCTAACGCTAAAGCAAACTTCAAGGTTATTTGCTGTTGTTGTTCAACGGTAAATGGCAATAATGTTTTAGCAACTTTATAGGTATCAAGAGCCAATTTTGGTGAACGCCAAATTAAGCGTTTTAGGCCGTAAGTAACTATAGTTGCAGCTTTTTCAGATTTATTCTTGAATTTTGCTAAACGCTTAACATAACTCGGATCTCTTCTAACTTTATGCCATAGTTTTGCTAGATACTGCTCATTGGTCGGCAGTAATTTAGTAAGATAAGGAATTAAGGTATGCTTGCCACCGTCTGCCGCCAAAGCTATACGCTGCCACACTATATCTTTTGTTCTATATCCGGCTGCTTGCCAGCGTTCAAAAAGTGGGTCACAAACTTTTGGCTGTGATTTGCCCGCCAACCAAAGCTTAGTTACTTTAGGTAATATCCGCGACGGTGAGACACCTGTTTGTAATTGAAAGCGATAATACTGACAGGTTAATTCTACATTGCTGGTTGGCTTAAAATAGTTTTGAAAAAGCAGTGCTTTTTTACGCTTTGCCAAATAATTTAACCATTTTTTCCGTAGTGGCCAATCTAACGGTGTACCTTCATATTCATTAAGAAATTCGCTAATCTCATTGGCTGACGATAGTTTTATTTTAGTCATCAGCCTTTTTTGGTCTAGATACGGCTGCAATGGGTAATAATGTAGCTGGTCATATAAATTTTGATATGTACTGGAACTCGCGTTCCATATTTGCTTTTCAGCTTGCAAAAAAGTTTTACGCTGTAAGCTTTGTTCACTCGCTTGTGATAAAGGGCTCAGGAAAATACAGCTAAAGAAAACAGTTTTTGCGTACTTGCTAATAGAAGCAAAGCGAATTAGCGGCATTGGTTTACCTTGGAAAAAAGATGCATGCATCAATTATTCACTCCTACAATTACAAAGCAAGTTTAATCAAAAATAATTATTAAAATAGTTGTAATTATTGATATTAATTAATGAGCTAGAGTATAAATAACAAAAAAATGCCAATTACGGTTGCTTCCTGCGCTTGAGCAGATAAACTTGCCGAAATGTAGTCGGTATACGTGAGCGCTTATATTTCTAATTTACAGAGGCGCTAGTTAAATAAGGTGACAAATGAGCTCAACATCATTACCAAAAACAGATCATCAATTAGATGCCATTGGCTTACGCTGCCCTGAGCCCGTGATGATGTTACGCCAAAAAATTCGCAAAATTGCAACCGGTGAAACATTACTTGTTACCGCTGATGACCCCTCAACGGCACGCGATATTCCTAGTTTTTGTCGCTTTATGGAACATCAACTAATTAAGCAACAAACTACTGAAATGCCCTTTCAGTATATTATTCAAAAAGGCTTATAAGAAACAATCGTTTAAAAAAGAAAAAGGAACGCTTTTGCGTTCCTTTTTTACGTTTAAAATACAACTTAAATTATTGCAGTAATGAAATATCAGCAATAGCGAAAAAGCTACTTCTTATTTCACTCAACAGAGTTAAGCGGTTTGTTTTCACTTCTTCATCATCCGCCATAACCATCACATTATCAAAAAAGTTATCTATAGGCTGCTTAAGTGTTGCTAATTCAGCTAACGCATTTTGATAATCTTTCGCTGCCATTAACGGTAGCACTTGCTGTTTTACATCAGCAAAAACGGTAGCTAATGCTTTCTCAGCACTTTCACTAGCTAAGTTTTGTTTAAATTCAGTAAATAATTCACCTTTAAACTTCACTAGAATATTGCCAACACGTTTATTCGCCGCAGCTAAAGTGGCAGACTCTTCCAATGCTTTAAAGTGGGTTACAGCATGAATGCGTTTGTCAAAATCTAAAGGGGCAGATGGTGCGTTGGCCAATACTGCTAAAATAACATCAATCGCAATGTTCTGATCTTGATAATAGGCACGGTAACGACCTAGAACAAACTCAAGAACTTGTTGAGCTACAGCGTCGTTCGACAATTTGTCTTGGTACAATTCAACACTTTTTGCAATTAATTCAGCAATATCTAGATCCAATTGCTTTTCGATAATGATACGAATTAAACCAATTGCTGCCCGACGTAGCGCAAATGGGTCTTTGTCACCTTTAGGTGGCTGGTTAATACCAAATATACCTACTAAAGTGTCAACTTTATCCGCAATAGCCACAGCACAACCAATTGTTTGCTCAGGTAAAGTATCTCCGGCATAACGCGGACGATATTGATCTTCTAACGCCTGTGCAACAGCTTCAGGTTCACCATCATGTTGAGCGTAGTACTTACCCATAGTGCCTTGTACCTGCGGGAATTCAAGTACCATATCAGACAGTAAATCAGTTTTACTTAGTAGACCAGCACGATAAGCTAAAGCTTTATCATCACCAATTTTCTCAGCAACAAACTCACTCAAGCTGGCAATTCTTTCCGACTTAGCTTTTACTGTACCTAACTGCTTTTGGAATAAAACCGACTCTAAACTTGCTAATCTTGACTCAAGCGTTTGTTTTTTATCTGTTTTAAAGAAAAATTCTGCATCAGCTAAGCGAGGACGAATAACCTTTTCGTTACCTTTAATAACTTGACTAGGGTCTTTACTGGCGATATTTGAAACAAAAATGAACTTATTCAATAACTTACCATCAGAATTTGTTACAGGAAAGTACTTTTGATGATCTTTCATAGAATAAATTAGTGGCTCTGCTGGTACATCAAGAAATTCTTCATCGAAGCTACCAACGAGAATTACTGGCCATTCAACAATAGAGGTAACTTCATCTAAAAGTTCATCGTCAGGTAATGCAATACCACCAATTTCCTTAGCTGCATTATTGATTTGCTCTAAAATGGTTGCTTTACGCTCTTGATAGTCAACCACTACAAATGCTTCTCGCATAATGGCTTCATAATTATCTGCATGATCAATTGCCACTAATCCATGGTGATGGAATCGGTGACCCGTCACTAGATTATTAGCATTAACATTTAGTGTTTCGCCAGCAATTATTTTATCACCATAAAGCATAGTTAAGGTATGAACTGGGCGGATAAATTGCGTTCTACCAGCGCCCCAACGCATAGGCTTAGGTACAGGTAATTTACTTACTGCAACGTTAACCATATCAGGAATTAGCAGCTCAATATGCTTACCTTGCTCTACTGTTTTATGTAATAGCCATTCGCCTTTATCGGTAACTAAACGCTCAGCATCGGCAACAGTAATACCATTTGAACGAGCCCAACCTTCTGCCGCTCGGCTTGGATTACCATCGGCATCAAAGGCAACATTAACTGCCGGCCCGCGTTTTTCAATCGCTTTATCTTGCTGGCTTGCAACTAAATCAGAAACCTTTACTGCTAAACGGCGTGGTGTTGCATACCATTGGATATCACTGTAAGACAACTTTGCCGTATCAAGTTGTAATTTAATTTGCTCGAAAAAAGTAATCGCAAGTGTTTGCAGAGACTTAGGTGGTAATTCTTCCGTACCCAATTCAATTAGTAACGTTTCTGTGGTCATTTTGATTGCCCCCCTGTTGAAGCCCCATTGGCACTGTTATTTTTACAAAGAGGGAAACCAAGTTCTTCTCGTTTTGCATAATATGCTTCCGCACAAGCTTTAGATAAAGCTCTAACTCGCAGAATATAGCGTTGACGTTCAGTTACCGAGATAGCATGGCGTGCATCTAGTAAATTAAATGCATGTGATGCTTTCATAACTTGTTCATATGCTGGTAAGGCTAGGCCTTCGGCAATAAGCTTTTCACTAACAGTTTCACACTGGTCAAAAACCTTAAATAGGTCATCAACGTCTGCATGCTCAAAATTGTAAGTTGATTGCTCAACTTCATTTTGGTGAAAAACATCGCCATAAAGTACTTTACCCATAGGGCCATCAGTCCAAACTAAGTCGTAGATACTGTCAACATTTTGGATGTACATAGCTAAACGTTCTAGGCCGTAAGTTATTTCCCCTGTTACTGGTGCACACTCAAGTCCACCGACCTGCTGGAAATAAGTAAACTGAGTGATTTCCATGCCGTTTAGCCAGATTTCCCAGCCTAAGCCCCATGCACCAAGCGTTGGTGACTCCCAGTTGTCTTCAACAAATCGAATATCATGAACTAACGGATCTATCCCTAACTCTTTCAATGAATCTAGGTATAGTTCTTGGATATTATCAGGTGATGGCTTCAACATTACTTGAAATTGATAATAATGCTGTAAACGGTTTGGGTTCTCGCCGTAGCGACCATCAGTTGGACGTCGACACGGTTGAACATATGCACTGCTCATTGGCTCAGGCCCAATAGAGCGTAAAAACGTCATAGGATGAAATGTACCAGCACCTACTTCTAAATCTAATGGCTGAACAATTACACAGCCTTGACGTGACCAATAGTCTTGCAACTGCAATATTAGTCCTTGAAAGGTCTTTATATTAAACGTACTCATGAGAATCCGAATTTTAAGTTATATTTATCAAATTAGGCTAATTATACCTAGTGTCTGTTTGTTAGCCTAGTGTCCTTGCATATATGTGTGAATTTTATTCGATATTTTTTGCAAGGTTATAAACAAAAAATGCCCGATTTGGTGACCGGGCATTTTTTCTTATTGCAATTAAAAGCTAAACATCTAAGTTAGCAACTTTAAGTGCGTTATCTTCAATGAAGTTTCTACGTGGTTCTACGTGGTCGCCCATCAAAGTATTAAATAGCTGATCTGCAGCAATGGCATCTTCAATAGTAACTTGTAGCATTCTACGAGTTTCCGGATCCATCGTAGTTTCCCAAAGTTGATCAGGGTTCATCTCACCTAACCCTTTATAACGTTGTATGTATTGACCACGTTTTGACTCAGCCATTAACCAATTTAACGCTTCTTCAAAGCTAGTAACTGGTTTTATTTTTTCACCACGTTTAACGTAGGCACCTTCTTCCATAAGGCCATTAATAGCTTTGTTTAAACTTTGAATCGCTTCAAATTCTTTTGATTCAATAAACTCATAGTTGCAATCATATACGGTATCAATACCGTGTTTTCTTACATTAAAGCTAGGGTAGTAAATGTTACGTTCTTGGTCATGCTTAACATCAATGGTATAGATAGAGCCATTACCATCTTGTTCATCTAGTTGCTTAAGTATACTAGCAGTCCATGTTTCAACATTTTCTTTGTTGGCAAATGCTTTGGTATCAATGATATCACCGTAAATCATTTTCTCTAAAATATCTGCAGGTATTAAGCGTGAAACACGTTTGATAGTTTCGTGTGTAGTACGGAACTGATTTACAAGTTGCTCTAACGGCACACCTGATAATGCTGGTGCAGATTCATTAACATGCACTTCAGCGTTTTCTAGTGCTAAAGTTGTTAAGTATTCAGTCAAGCCTTCGTCATCTTTTATGTAGCGCTCTTGCTTACCTTTCTTTACTTTGTATAAAGGTGGTTGAGCAATATAGATATAACCACGCTCCATAATTTCAGGCATTTGGCGATAGAAAAACGTTAATAACAATGTACGAATGTGCGAACCATCAACATCAGCATCGGTCATGATGATGATACTATGATAACGCAATTTATCAGGGTTATATTCGTCGCGACCGATACCACAACCTAATGCGGTAATAAGAGTGCCGACTTCCTGAGAAGATATCATTTTATCAAAACGAGCTTTTTCAACGTTAAGGATTTTACCTTTTAACGGCAAGATAGCTTGGTTTTTACGGTTACGTCCCTGCTTGGCTGAGCCGCCAGCAGAGTCCCCTTCCACAATATAAAGTTCTGAAAGAGCTGGGTCTTTTTCCTGACAATCTGCTAACTTTCCAGGTAAACCTGCGATATCTAAAGCGCCTTTCCGACGGGTCATTTCACGGGCTTTACGCGCCGCTTCACGAGCTCGTGCTGCATCAACTATTTTCATAATAATAGTTCTTGCGACTGCAGGCTTTTCTAGCAGGTATTCACCTAGCTTTTCACCCATGGCCTGCTCAACAGCTGTTTTAACTTCTGATGAAACAAGCTTATCTTTAGTTTGAGAAGAGAATTTAGGATCAGGAACTTTAACAGATATAACAGCCGTTAGTCCTTCACGAGCATCATCACCTGAAGCACTAGTTTCTGTACTACCACCTTTTTTGGTTTTATTTAAACCTTCTTTAACCATGTAACTATTAAGCGTACGGGTTAATGCCGTTCTAAATCCACTTAAATGAGTACCACCATCGCGCTGTGGAATGTTGTTAGTGAAACAATGAATGCTCTCTTGGAAACCATCGTTCCATTGCATTGCAACTTCAACAACAATGCCATCTTCTCGCTCTAAGTCGAAGTAAAAAATTTCTTCATTGACTGGCGTTTTATTTGTATTTAAGTAGTCTACAAAGGCTTGAATACCACCTTCAAAATAGAAATGATCTTCTTTACCTTCTTCTCGTTCGTCAATAAGTCGAATTGAAACGCCTGAGTTTAAGAAAGATAATTCACGAATTCTTTTTACTAGTAAGTCGTAATGAAATACTACATCAGAGAATGTTTCTTCACTTGGCCAAAAGCGAACTTCTGTTCCCGTTTTGTCGCTTTCACCAACAATTTTAAGAGGCTCTTCAGGTACACCCGCATGATAGACTTGTTCAAATAATTTGCCTTCTCTGCGAATATTAAGTTTTAGTTTACTACTTAATGCATTTACTACTGAAATACCTACACCGTGTAAGCCACCAGAAACTTTATAGCCAGAGTCTTCTCCGCCAAATTTACCACCAGCGTGAAGTACAGTCATAATAACTTCTGCCGCTGAAACACCTTCTTCAGGGTGAATTTCTGTCGGTATACCGCGGCCGTCATCTTTTACTGAGACGGAACCATCGAGGTGGATTTTAACAATAATATCACTACAGTGACCTGCAAGAGCTTCATCAATTGAGTTATCCAACACCTCAAATACCATGTGATGCAAACCTGTGCCATCATCGGTATCACCTATATACATCCCTGGTCGTTTACGAACTGCATCTAGGCCTTTTAGTACCTTAATACTAGCCGAGTCATATTCATTTTCTATTGTCATAGCTTATAGCCTACTCACTCATTACTGATAGTTTGCCATGTTTCACGTGAAACATTTTGTAGTTTTTTTCTAATGGAACTAATTGCTCCACTGCTGCTTTATCAATTGCAGTTACAATAATTTGGCAATCAATTGCCTTAACTGCTTTACTTAATAATGTTCTGGAATTGCTATCCAATTCCGCGCCGACATCATCAATTAATAAAATTGGTTTTACTCGGTTAACTCTTTCTATTAACTTTGCTTGTGCAAAAGTTAACGCCAGTAAAAACAACTTTTGTTGACCTCGTGATAATTGATTATCTAACGAAGTACCGTTTAAAATAAAACGAACATCAAATTTTTGTGCGCCAAACAAACTATAACCGGTTGCTAGTTCTTTCTCTCGATATTGCGATAACACCTCGAGCAAGCTTTTCTTTGAATTCCAACCTTGCAGGTATTGAATTACTATATCATCAGATACCGAAGGTAACATGACTTTTAGCCAAAAACTTAACTCATTAGTCAACTCTGATACATAACCTGCTCTCAGATCTGCAATTTGCTGTGAACTATCTGCGAATATATCAGTCCAGTAAGTTAACGTGGCATCATCCGTTTTATTTCTTAAACAGGCATTTCGCTGTTTTAGTATTCTTGAGAACTCTCGCCATACATCCGAAAAGGAATGTTTCACGTGAAACAATCCCAAATCAATAAAGCGACGACGTTGTTTAGGGCCACCAAAAAACAACTTAAAACTTTCAGGCGTAATAACCTGTACTGCTACATTTTTTGCAAGAGAAGACAGTTTAGCTTGTTTCTCACCATCAATTCTAATTTCGGTATTACCGGCACTTGAATCAAATACTTTACGGACACCAAGTTGACAATCTCTATCTGTCTTAGCGCTTACAACAAAACTAGATTTATTATGCTGAAGTAAATTCTCTATTTTGGCACTGCGAAAAGACTTTCCATGCCCCAAATAAAAAATAGCTTCTAATAAACTACTTTTACCACTACCGTTATCACCGATAATAAAATTCACATCAGAATGTAAATCTAGCGAGGCATTTTCAATATTACGAAAATCCCCAACAAATAGCTTATTTACCGCCATTACAATCGCATTGGCATAACTACGTATAAAGCTTCGCCTGACTCTCCACCTTCAATAACAACACTACTATTAGCATCTGCTAACGTAAACTTAACGTCAGTTTCCTTGATGGCATTTAATACATCAAGAACATAACTAACGTTAAAGCCTATCTCAACGTCATCGTACGGAAAACTTATTTCAATAACTTCTTCCGCTTGTTCCTGCTCTGGATTATTAGCTGTAATTTTTAATTCTGTAGCAGAAAAATTAAGGCGAACACCTTTAAACTTTTCATTAGACAAAATTGATGCACGAGACAAAACTTGTCTCAGCTCATCTTTATTTGCGTTAAGAATTTTATCGCCATTGCGTGGTAGTACGCGGCGATAATCAGGAAAGCGACCATCAACAAGCTTACTAGTAAAAGAAAACTCGCTATCAATTATTCGTATATGATTTGAGCCTAAAAACACTTGAACTGTTTCATCGACAGGATTGAGTAAGCGAATAATTTCTAGAATACCTTTACGTGGCACAATCACTTGACGAGATGGTAGTTCGAGCTCCTCGTTAGATATTTTACAAATGGCTAAACGATGACCGTCAGTTGCAACAGAACGAATTTCTTTACCTTCTGTTTCAATAGACATACCGTTTAAATAATACCTAACATCTTGATTTGCCATAGAAAAATGAGTACTTTCTATTAAACGCAATAATTCAGACTTTAGTAACTTAAACTCTACATCGCCCTGCCATTGTTCGATATTGGGAAAATCACTTGCGGGTAATGTGGAAAGCGAGTATTTACTGCGACCAGTACTAATCTTTATAACGTCATTGTCGGACTCAAAAGTAAGTGTTGAATCATCAGGTAAGCTTTTACAAATATCTAAAAGTTTTCGAGCCGGAATTGTAACTTTACCGTCTTCAGCATGGTTATCAATAACAGCATAGGCTACCATTTCAAGCTCTAAATCCGTAGCTGTCAAGGTAAGTGATTGCCCACTTACATCAAAAAGTATATTACCCAAAATAGGTAAAGTACTTTTACGCTCAACAGCACCTGAAACCAACAACAAAGGTTTTAGCAGTAATTCTCTACTTAATGAAAATTTCATTTTTGACCCACTTTAAACTTACTTATTATTATGATGACAATGTTCTTGTTAAATTTGAATAATCTTCTTTAATATCATGCGACTCTTCACGTAAATCCTTCACTTTACGACACGCATGCAATACCGTTGTGTGATCCCTACCACCAAATGCATCACCAATTTCAGGTAAACTATGATTAGTTAACTCCTTAGATAATGCCATTGCAATTTGACGAGGTCTAGCAACAGATCTATTTCTTCTTTTTGAAAGCAAATCAGCAACTTTAATTTTATAATATTCGGCCACAGTGCGTTGAATGTTATCAATAGTAACTAGCTTGTCTTGTAATGCCAATAAATCACGTAATGCTTCTCGAACAAAATCAATTGTAATTGCTCGGCCAGTAAAATTGGCATTAGCAATAACCCTATTTAATGCCCCCTCAAGTTCCCGTACATTTGAACGTAAACGCTTAGCAATAAAGAATGCCACTTCGTCAGCTAAGTTGATATGACTTTCTTCAGCTTTGCGTTTTAATATTGCTACGCGGGTTTCTAGCTCAGGAGGTTCAATAGCAATAGTTAGACCCCAACCAAAACGAGATTTTAAACGATCCTCAACATCCACTTCTTTAGGGTAACGATCACTGGTTAGTATGATCTGTTGATTACCTTCCAATAAAGCGTTGAAGGTATGAAAAAACTCTTCTTGTGTTCTATCTTTACCAGCAAAAAACTGAATATCATCTATTAGTAAGGCATCAACCGAGCGATAGTATTGTTTAAATTTTTCCATAGCGTTATTTTGTAACGCTCTTACCATGTCTTGTACAAAACGCTCAGAGTGCATGTAAGCAATTTTAGCATTTGGCTTATTTAGCAAAATACCATTACCAACAGCGTGCAATAAATGGGTTTTACCTAAACCTGTACCACCGTATATAAATAGCGGATTGTATGCTGCGCCTGGATTATCAGCTACTTGCGATGCTGCAGCACGGGCCAATTGATTTGACTTACCTTCTACAAAGTTATCAAAAGTATATTTAACTCTGACATTAGTTGTTTTAGGTAAGTTGCTTTCAGGTGCACTAGCTTCTTTATTTGCTACTTTTTGATTTGGCTGAATTTGACTAATACTATCTTTAATATTCGACGTTTGATCTGGAATACTGCCTACGTCAAAACGCAGTAATGGTGGGTTAGCTGTATCTTGCATACCAACTAATTCATTAATGCGGTTAACGTATTTATCTCTAACCCAATCTAAAACAAAACGGTTTGGCGCGTATAACGTCATTATATTATCAGTAACCACACATTGTAATGGACGTATCCACATACTAAATTGCTGCGCGGGTAATTCTTCTTGAAGAACAGACAAACATTTTTGCCAAAGTGAATGATCCAACAACCGACTCCTGATAATACTATGCTTCCTGCATCATTATTTACGCAACAAAAAACTTGCGCTAAAGCAATAACAGAGAAAAAGATAATAATTTTTTTAATGACTCTATTATCACTATAGTTATCCACAACATCAATATTGACATTTCAATAATCACGGTTTATTTACATTTATTTTTTACAAACTCAATAATAATAGGCTTTAGCTCAATTTTTTATAGCAAAATAATGCTAAAAAACTTTAAATATACGATTTAATTATGATTGCCAAATTGAAATAATTCGTAATCAATTTCACCCTTTTGTTATAAAACTGTGGATACTTTTTAGATCAACACGATCCCGCTAAGATCTTTTTAAATTTGCTAAAGAATAAACATTGACAAAGCTTGCTTCTCTATATAGAATTTCGCCTCATTTTTAGACCCAGTGTGCTCATGAAGGCTGTTTTGCCAGGGCAACAACAACAGACGGATTAGCGTAATGAAAAGAACATTTCAACCTAGTGTATTAAAGCGTAAGCGCAACCATGGCTTCCGTGCTCGCATGGCTACGAAAAACGGTCGTGCTGTAATTGCACGTCGTCGTGCTAAAGGCCGCGCAAGCCTTAGTGCATAATTTTTAACTCGTAGTTTAAGTTAAAAAATTGGTAACCAACATGGTTACTTATGAATTTAATCGGGAGTCTCGTCTTTTGACTCCCGGTCAATTTCAAGCTGTATTTTCAAAACCTCTACGTTTTGGCTCAAGCCACATCACCATACTCGTCACACCAAATTCTGATAATAATAATCGCTTAGGTTTAGCCATAGCTAAAAAACGCGTCAAACTTGCTGTTCAACGAAATCGTATTAAACGACAAATTCGTGAAAGTTTCCGTTTAAATCAACATAATCTCCCCCATATAGATATAGTTGTTATGGTAAAATCGGGTACAGATAAACTCGACAATAAACAAATTAATCAGCAATTGGAAAAAATATGGCGAGAAATAATTCAACGCCACAAAAAATAGCAATTACTTTAGTAAAAGCTTACCAGCGTTGGCTTAGCCCACTGCTTGGTCCCAATTGTCGATTTGATCCAACTTGTTCATTTTATGCTATTGAAGCAATTAATCGCTTCGGTGTGATAAAAGGTTGTTGGTTAGCAGGCAAACGTATACTAAAATGCCATCCATTAAATGCGGGAGGACATGATCCCGTGCCACTATCAAAAAAAGAGAAATAAGACACTATGGAATCTCAACGCGGTTTTCTTTTTATTGCGCTTATGGTTGTTACCTATTTGCTATTTAACCAATGGCAACTAGACAATGCTCCTGTAATTGAGCAACCAGCAGTAACTCAACAAACAACCACAACACCAAGTAACGGCGATTTTGTTCCTGAGTCTTCAGCAACAGCGTCACCAATAAATAATGAAACAACAACCGCTTCTGCAACAATAATTTCAATTACAAGCGATGTCTTGGCATTAAAAATTGATACCAATGGCGGCGACATTATTGAAGCTAAGCTTTTAAAATTTGATACCGAACAAGGCAATGGTGTTCCATTTACCATTTTACGTAATGATACTAACCGTTACGTGGCGCAAAGTGGTTTAACGGGTGCGCAAGGTTTAGACCGTGTTATTCAAGGCCGTCCGGTATATCAAACTTCAGCTACGTCATACCAAACATCTGCCGATGCGCCGTTAATGGTTGACCTTAATTATGTTGACGCAGCAGGCTTATCAGTAACTAAGCGTTTTACATTCAACCATGATAGTTACGCAATTAACGTCGAGTACATTATCAAAAACAATGCGAGTGCACCTGCAAGCGTACAAATGTATGGTCAACTTAAACAAACAACCCTGATTGATACTTCAAGTGGTTTGATCCCAACTTATAAAGGCACAGCGTATTCAACAACTGAAGACGTTTATGAAAAATATGATTTTGATGATATTGAAGATAAAAATCTAAATGTGTCAACACAAGGTGGTTGGGTAGCTATGTTACAACACTACTTTGTTTCATCTTGGGTACCTGAAAAATCAGCAACTAATCAACTATATAGCTTGTACTCAGCAAATAGAGACGCAATTATCGGCTTTAAAGCTCCAGCTATTACGGTAGAACCTAATAGTACAGCTACAACTTCAGCTACTTTCTATGTAGGTCCAAAAGATCAAGACGTACTTGAAAGCATTGAAGAAAACCTTGATTTAACTATCGACTATGGTTTCTTATTTATGATCAGCCAACCGTTATTCTGGCTACTGATCAAAATCCAATCTGTTGTGGCCAACTGGGGTGTTGCTATTATTATCATCACTCTAATTGTTAAAGGTGGTATGTATCCATTAACAAAAGCTCAATATACCTCAATGGCAAAAATGCGTAATTTACAACCAAAAATGACGCAACTTAAAGAACGCTTTGGTGATGATAGACAAAAAATGTCACAAGCCATGATGGAGCTATACCGTAAAGAGAAAGTTAACCCAGCAGGTGGTTGTTTACCTTTACTCATTCAAATGCCAATTTTCTTAGCACTTTATTGGGTATTTTTAGAAAGTGTGGAATTACGCCATGCGCCATTTATGCTATGGATCCAAGATTTATCAGCACAAGACCCTTACTATATTTTACCGGTATTAATGGGTATCAGTATGTTCATTATGCAGAAGATGCAGCCAATGACAGTGCAAGATCCTATGCAACAGAAAATCATGCAATATATGCCAGTTATGTTTACTGTATTCTTTTTCTGGTTCCCTTCAGGGTTAGTTCTTTACTGGTTAGTCAGTAACATTATTTCAATTGTACAAATGAAAATAATCTTCTCTGGCATGGAAAAACAAAAAACCAAATAATTTTTAAATTAATCACTAAAAAGGTAGCTTAGGCTACCTTTTTTATTGCCTAAATTTTAGCAATCAAAAATAAATCGCAATATTAATTCTCTGCTATTAAAGACACAGTAAAAAACGTGGCCAAACACAAACTGTCCATTTCCAGCCTGCACCTAACGGTTTATAATATCGCCAATTACATTATTTATCATGAATTGAGACCACAACATGACCGAGTTAGCTTTTTCACCAAGCGATAAAGAAACCATTGCTGCCCAAGCAACAGCTCCCGGAAGAGGCGGGGTTGGCATAATAAGAGTTTCAGGCCCAGAAGTTGAAAATGTTGCTAAAACTATTTTAGGTAAATTACCTGAATTACGAAAAGCTGAATACTTGACCTTTAAAGATCATCAAGGGCAAGCTCTCGATCAAGGTATAGCGCTATACTTTAAAGGCCCAAATTCCTTCACAGGTGAAGATGTTCTTGAATTACAGGGCCATGGCGGGCCGGTACTACTCGACATGTTACTTAAAGAAATACTTGCTCTACCTAAAGTTCGTATGGCAGGACCAGGTGAATTTAGCGAACAAGCATTTCTAAATGATAAGCTCGACCTAACGCAAGCGGAAGCGATTGCCGACTTAATTAATTCAAGCTCAGAACAAGCCGCACGCTGTGCTTTACACTCGCTGCAAGGTGATTTTTCAAAATTGGTTCACCAAATGGTAAACGATACTATACATTTGCGTATGTACGTTGAAGCCGCAATTGACTTTCCTGAAGAAGAAATCGACTTTCTCGCCGATGAAAAAGTCGTCAATGATCTTAAAGCAATTATTGCTCAAGTTGCTGAAGTTAAAAACAAAGCCCAGCAAGGCAGTATTATTCGTGAAGGTATGCGGGTAGTTATAGCCGGACGCCCTAATGCCGGAAAATCAAGTTTGCTTAATGCGTTAAGTGGCAAAGACAGTGCTATTGTCACCGATATTGAAGGCACAACTCGTGACGTGCTATCAGAGCAAATTCATATCGACGGTATGCCACTACATATTATTGACACCGCAGGTTTACGCGAAAGTGCCGATAAAGTTGAACAAATAGGTATAGAGCGTGCGTGGCAAGAAATAAACCAAGCAGACCGCGTACTATTAATGGTTGACTCATCAACAGATATCAATATTGATCCTAAATCAGTATGGCCAGAGTTCTTCGAAAAATTACCTAAGAATATTGGCTTAACCATAATAAGAAATAAAGCGGATATTAGCCAAGCAACAACAGGTTATAGTGAACCTAACGACACACCAACGGTTACCTTATCGGCTAAAACGAACAACGGCGTTAACGCCCTTACCGAGCACTTAAAGCACATAATGGGTTACCAGGGTAGTACTGAAGGCGGCTTTATGGCTCGACGACGCCACCTTGTTGCTTTAGAACAAGCTCATCAGCATCTCCTAATAGGTTTAGAACAACTCGAGTCATACGTTGCAGGGGAAATTCTTGCAGAAGAATTACGTTTTTGTCAGGAAGAACTGAATAAAATAACCGGCGAATTTACCAATGACGATCTTTTAAGCCAAATTTTCTCATCATTTTGTATTGGTAAATAACGCTAAAAATTTCATAAATTTCTTTTAATAAATTAACAAAACGGAGCATTAAATGAGCTCATTTCAAATTATTGTTGGCAGCATGTTAGGTGGATCAGAATATGTTGCCGAAGCCTGTGAAGAAACATTATCAGAACTTGGCCACGACGTAGAGTTACATTTTCAACCAAGTTTCGATGAAATAACCCATGAAAATCAAACTTGGTTAATTTGTACATCTACTCATGGCGCTGGCGACTACCCAGATAATATTCAAGCATTTGTTAGTGATCTTGAAAATAGCGATCAAGATCTATCCTCAACTAAGTTTTTAACGATCGGCATTGGCGACTCTAGCTATGATACTTTTTGTTATGCAGCAAAAAATATAAATAAACTTTTACTATCAAAAGGTTGCAATGAAACACTACCTATATTTACCTTAGATATGAGTGATGATATTGATCCAGAAGAACTGTCACAGCATTGGCTAAATAAAAATAAAGATCAACTTTAAGATAATTACCCATAAGTTATTCACAGTAACTACTAAATAAAACGCTATATGTGTATAACTTTGGGTAAAAACTATTAATTTACTATTATTATTCAGTAGATATAAATAGCATTAAAATCATCTGTGGATAAATAGCTATTTTGATCAAAGGTTATAAGTCAATTGATCAAGCTTTGATCACAAGGTTAGACCTTTAATATAGTATTGTTTTATATACTAAAAAAACACTTATCAACAGTAAAAGAGGATCCTAATAAGTAATAATAACAAGATCTATTTAAAGATCTTTATATATTATTTAAGGATCGAACCAGATCTTTTAAGTGATTTGATCATTCCCCTACGTTAAAAAAAGCGCTAAAATACCGCTCTTAATTTTTAAAGATGAACAGATCTAAGGTCATTAATTTATGTGGTATCAAGAGTCTTATGACGTAATTGTTGTTGGTGGTGGACATGCGGGCACAGAGGCCTCATTAGCTGCAGCACGTATGGGATGTAAAACCTTACTGCTAACTCACAACATTGATACTCTTGGCCAAATGTCTTGTAATCCAGCTATTGGCGGTATTGGCAAAGGACATTTAGTTAAAGAAATTGATGCTCTCGGTGGTTTAATGGCAACAGCTGCAGATCACGCAGCCATTCAGTTTAGAACTTTAAATGCCAGTAAAGGCCCTGCTGTTCGCGCAACACGTATTCAAGCGGATCGTAGTTTATATCGAAATTTTGTCCGCCATTACTTAGAAAATCAAGAAAACCTGACCATATTCCAACAACCTTGTGATGATCTTATTTTAGAAAATGACAAGATCGTTGGAGTTTCAACTCAAATGGGATTGAAATTTAAAGCAAAAAGTGTTGTTTTAACGGTAGGTACTTTTCTAGCTGGGCAAATACATATTGGCTTGAATAACTATCAAGGTGGTCGAGCAGGTGATCCAGCAAGTGTTAATTTGGCGGCACGTTTGCGTGATATGCCATTTAGAATTGATCGTTTAAAAACCGGTACTCCACCACGATTAGATGCACGTACATTAGACTTTTCAGTAATGGAAGAACAACCGGGTGATGAGCCTCGTCCAGTATTTTCATTTATGGGATCGGATAATGATCATCCACAGCAAATTTCATGTTTTATTACCCATACCAATAAGAAAACCCATGAAATTATTCAATCCGGTTTAGATAGATCACCAATGTACACTGGCGTTATTGAAGGTGTTGGTCCACGGTACTGTCCTTCAATTGAAGATAAAATTCATCGCTTTGCTGAAAAAGATAGTCACCAAATTTTTGTTGAGCCAGAAGGTTTAACAACCCACGAAATTTATCCTAATGGCATTTCAACCAGCTTACCGTTTGATGTGCAAATGGAGCTTGTAAGATCTATTCGCGGTTTTGAAAATGCCCATATTACTCGCCCTGGTTATGCTATTGAATATGACTTCTTTGATCCACGAGACTTAAAACAAACACTTGAAAGTAAATTTATTGAAAATTTATACTTTGCAGGCCAAATTAACGGAACTACTGGTTACGAAGAGGCAGGTGCCCAAGGTTTAATTGCTGCAACAAATGCTGCTGCCCGTGTACAAGGCAAAGAAGAGTTGGTACTAACGCGTGATCAAGCTTATATGGGCGTACTTGTAGACGATCTTGCAACTTTAGGTACTAAAGAACCTTATCGTATGTTTACATCTCGTGCAGAATACCGTTTATTATTGCGTGAAGATAATGCTGATATTCGCTTAACAGAAAAAGGTCGCGAACTTGGTTTAGTTGATGATCCGCGCTGGCAGCGTTTTAATGAGAAAATGGAAAATATTGAGCAAGAGCGTCAGCGTTTACGATCAGTATGGTTACAAAAAGATCATACCGCAGCACCGCAGGTCAATGAATTATTAAAAACACCATTAAGTCGTGAAAATAATTTAGAAGATCTTGTTCGACGCCCAGAAGTAAAATATGACGATTTAATGTCAATTGAAGGTTTAGGTCCTAAGCTGGCAGATAAGCAAGCAGCTGAACAAGTTGAAATTCAAATTAAGTATGCCGGTTATATTGATCGTCAGCTTGATGACATTGCGAAAAAGAAGCGTCATGAAAATACTTTGATCCCAATGGAATTCGACTTTAGTCAAATTTCAGGTTTATCAAATGAAGTGGTTGCTAAACTTAGTGATGCTCGTCCTGAAACTATTGGTAAAGCTTCGCGTATTTCTGGTATTACTCCAGCCGCAATTTCGTTATTATTAGTCTATCTGAAAAAACATGGTTTATTGCGCAAAACAGCATAATAAACCAGCATATTAATTAAGATTTAGCCTAATGACATTATCCGACCAGCTTAGTGCCTTAATCAAAGAAGCCTCTTTAGAGGTTTCTGATAAGCAAATAGCGTTACTTATCCAATATGTTGAATTATTGCATAAGTGGAATAAAGCTTATAATTTAACCTCAATTCGCGATCCAAAAGATATGGTGATCAAACATATTATGGATAGCTTAATGGTTGGCCCGTTGCTAGAAGGACAATCTTTTATCGATGTGGGCACTGGCCCAGGTTTACCTGGAATTCCACTTGCCATCTTGTATCCTGAACGTAATTTTGTATTATTAGACAGTTTAGGGAAAAGAATTACATTTTTACGTCAAGTGGTATTTCAGCTAAAACTTGAAAATGTTACACCGGTTAAAGCGCGCGTAGAGCAATACCAACCTGAGGCTCCGTTTGATGGCGTACTAAGCCGCGCATTTTCATCTTTACTTGATATGGTGACTTGGTGTGATCATCTTGTTACTGTAGAACACGGCCGTTTTTTAGCCTTAAAAGGTCTTTACCCTGACGAAGAAGTGGCGGCATTACCGAGCAATATTTCAGTTGCCAAAAGCCATACTATTGCCGTTCCCCGCTTAGAAGGTGAACGTCATTTGATTGAATTAGTTAAATCATAAATAATAATAAGCTTTTGATCGAAAGTATTTGAGGATCTTGTGGGAAAAATAATTGCGGTTGCAAACCAAAAAGGTGGTGTTGGTAAAACAACAACCTCCGTCAATTTAGCTGCTTCACTTGCAGCAACTAAGCGCAAAGTATTACTAATCGATCTTGATCCTCAAGGTAATGCAACTATGGGGAGTGGTATTGATAAATACGAAGTGCCAGCAACCTGTTTTGAATTATTGATTGAAGAGCGCCCTTTTGAGCAAGTTGTATGTAAAGATACGGCGGGTGTTTACGATCTAATTGCTGCCAATAGCGATGTTACCGCTGCTGAAATTAAACTGATGGAAGTTTATTCACGCGAGCATAGATTAAAAAATGCCTTATCAAAAGTTAGAAAAGATTATGATTTTATTATTATAGACTGCCCGCCTTCGTTAAATATGTTAACGGTTAATGCGATGACAGCGGCTGATTCTGTATTGGTGCCAATGCAGTGTGAGTATTATGCATTAGAAGGCTTAACAGCATTAATGGATACTATTTCTCAACTTACGTCTGTGGTTAATGGTAAGCTACATATTGAAGGTATCTTACGCACTATGTATGATCCGCGTAATCGTTTAGCTAACGATGTTTCTGAACAATTAAAACGCCACTTTGGCGATAAAGTTTATCGTACGGTTATTCCACGTAATGTCCGTTTGGCGGAAGCGCCAAGTTTTGGTGCTCCTGTAATGTATTATGATAAATCTTCAACAGGCGCAAAAGCCTATCTTGCACTAGCAGGTGAAATATTGCGCCGAGCAGAACAAAATAAACAACCTAAACCGCAAGCAACAACCGAGCAAGGAACATTATGAGTCAAAGTAAACGCAGAGGTCTAGGTCGCGGTCTTGATGCTTTATTAACAACCCCAGCTGCAACTTCATCTCAAGCATCTGGTAATGATAGCGAAGTTATTAATAAAGATACCGAATTACAAAATTTACCGATTGAACAATTGCACCCCGGTAAATATCAACCTCGTAAAGATATGTCGGCTGAAGCTTTAGATGATTTATCTAACTCAATTAAATCACAAGGGATCATTCAACCTATTGTTGTTCGCCCAATTAGTGAACATAGTTATGAAATTATTGCTGGTGAGCGTCGCTGGCGTGCAGCACAATTAGCTGAACTTGATATGGTTCCTTGTTTAATTAAACAAGTACCGGACGAGTCTGCTGTTGCTATTGCACTTATTGAAAATATTCAGCGTGAAGACCTAAATGCTATGGAAGAAGCGATAGCACTTGAGCGTTTGTTAATTGAATTTGAGTTAACACACCAAGAAGTCGCTGATGCTGTTGGTAAATCAAGAACAACAGTAACTAACTTACTACGCTTAAATAATTTAAATAGTGAAGTTAAAACCTTACTTGAACATGGCGATATAGAAATGGGTCATGCCCGTGCTTTACTCGCTTTAGATAATGATATTCAAACCAACACCGCTCGTGTAGTGGTTGCTAAAGAGCTAACCGTTCGTGAAACCGAAGCACTTATTAAGAAAGTGCAACAGCCGCCAAAAGCGCCAAAAGAAAAAGTTATCGACCCTAACACTAAAGCACTAGAGCAGAATTTATCTGAAAAATTGGGCTCGCAAGTTGCGATAAGTCACAATAAGAAAGGTAAAGGTAAATTAGTTATATCTTACAGTGATTTATCTGAGTTAGATGGTATTGTTTCTCGCTTTAACTCTTTTTAATCACGTCATTAATTTAGCAAATCGACAAGCGACAATAGTAGTTATTGTTGCTTGGCTAAATCCCTGCCAATTTATATTCAATATTGTGATGAGAAATATCTCAGTTTGTATTACCAAATTGGTTATAAAAACTGAAAGTTTTCACAATTGATTATACATTAGTCGTAATTTGTTCTATTGGTGTTACATTTCGCACATTATCTGGGCAATGAACACCCTCTTTTGTTGCATTAGCGCTGTAATTCAGTATACTTGCGTCGGCTTTTTAAAGAGATAATTTTATCTTTAAAAAACTGTAAAAATTACGAAGATTATCGTACGGAGTTTCTGGTGAGTTTATTTATTCACAATGATTTAGCAAAGCCAGGAAGAAAGTTTGCCTTTACGCAGGTACTCATCGCAATAATATTCGTTCTGGTTTGCAGTATAGCAACATATTTTATTTGGGGATTATCTTTCGCATACTCAGTATTAACGGGTGGCGCGATAAGTATAATCCCTAATTTTGTCTTTGCTCATAAAGCATTTAAATATGCCGGAGCAAGAGCCTCGAGAAAGGTATTAGATTCCTTTTACAGTGGGGTAAAAATGAAATTAGTTTTAACGGCCGTTTTGTTTGCGCTAGCCTTCAAGTTTTTAGCGATAGAGCCATTAGCTTTTTTCAGTAGTTTTTGTTTAGTAGTGGCTTTGCCATTAGTAACACCATTTTTTGTAAAACATTAAATTTTTAAACTTTAATCATTAGGAACTTTAATATGTCATCAAGTGCTGAAGTAACCAGCCAAGAATATATTAAGCACCATTTAACCAATTTATCTGTCGGTGAAGGTTTTTGGACTTTTCACATTGATACCTTGGGTTGGTCAATATTCTTAGGTTTGGTATTTTTAACTATCTTCCGTTCTGTCGCGAAAAAAGCAGAAACCGGTGTACCAGGAAAACTGCAATGTGCAGTTGAAATGATTGTTGAGTTTGTTGACGATAGTGTAAAAAGTACCTTTCACGGTAAAAATCCTGTAATTGCACCTTTAGCATTAACCATTTTTGTATGGGTATTGTTGATGAATGCGATGGACTGGGTACCAGTAGATTTAATTCCAAAGGCATTTGAACTTGTTGGTGTTAACTACATGAAAGCTGTACCTACCACTGATATTAACATGACACTAGCGTTAGCTTTAGGTGTGTTTTGGTTAATTATTTACTATTCAATTAAGGTTAAAGGCATTAGTGGTTTTATTAAAGAATTGACTACTCAGCCTTTTGGTCACTGGACGTTATACCCAGTGAACTTCTTACTTGAAACAGTAACTTTATTAGCTCGTCCATTATCATTAGCGTTACGTCTATTTGGTAACTTATATGCGGGCGAGTTGATATTTATTTTGATTGCAACAGTTGGTTTCTTCCAATTGCCAATGCATTTTGTTTGGGCTGCATTCCACTTGTTGGTTATCCCATTACAAGCATTTATTTTTATGACGCTAACCATTGTGTATTTGAGTTTAGCTCACGAAGATCACTAACTTTTCGGGATTAAGTTAGTACGGCATAAGCCGGCCCGAAGGGTATAGGGCAGGAAGCCCGAAGAAAAATTTTAACTTTTAACTTTACTTTAAATAATCGGAGATAAAAATGGAAAACTTAGGTTTACTATATGTAGCTGCAGCTTTATTGATCGGCTTAGGCGCTTTAGGTACAGCTATTGGTTTTGGTTTATTAGGTGGCAAATTCCTAGAGTCTGCTGCTCGTCAACCAGAATTGGCACCTCAACTTCAAGTTAAGATGTTCATCGTTGCTGGTCTTATCGATGCAATCGCAATCATCGGTGTTGCAATGGGTCTATACATCCTATTCGTTAAAATTGGCTAATTAAGTAATTAAGTCTTTTTTAACTGTAATATTTAATAGGAGGTACACAAATGAACGTTAATGCCACTTTTATCGGTGAAATGATCGCATTTGTCGTATTTGTAATATTTTGTATGAAGTACGTATGGCCACCAATCATTGGCGCCATCGAAGCTCGTCAAGCAACTATTGCTGATGGACTTGCTGCTTCTGACCGTGCTGCGAAAGATCTTGAGCTTGCTCAGGAAAAAGCTACGGCTCAACTTAAAGATGCGAAAGCGCAAGCGGCTGAAATTGTAGAAGCTGCTAAAAAGCGTGAAACGCAAATAGTTGAAGAAGCTGCTGCTAAAGCCCAAGCTGAGAAAGAAAAAATCTTAGCCTCAGGCCATGCAGAAATAGAAACGGAACGTAACCAAGCGAAAGAAGAACTACGCCAACAAGTAGCGGTTCTTGCAGTAGCTGGTGCTGAGAAAATTCTCGAGCGTTCAATTGATGCCGCTGCACACAGCGATATCTTAGATAAACTTGTAGCTGAACTTTAAGAGGGAATAGAGCTATGTCTGAATTGACAACCGTCGCTCGTCCCTACGCTAAAGCAGCGTTTGATTTTGCTATCGAAGCAAATGCCGTTGATAACTGGTTATCAATGCTAGTGTTTGCTGCTGAAGTTTCTGAAAATGAAACTATGACAAACTACCTTTCAGGTGGTGCGTCAGTTGAACAGGCCACAGAGCTTTTTCTAAAGGTTTGTGATGATCAACTTGATAGCAATGGCCAAAACTTAATTAAAGTGATGGCTGAAAATCAACGTTTGTTGGTGCTACCACAAGTTCTTTCTCAATTTAGCGAATTAAAAGCTGAATATGAAAAAGAAGTTAACGTGGATGTAACGTCTGCTGTAGAACTTGCAGCTGACCAAGTAACTACATTAAGCGCCGCGCTTGAAAAGCGTTTGGCTCGAAAAGTAAAGCTCAATTGTGTTGTAGACGCAAACGTAGTTTCTGGCTTATTAATTAAAGCTGGTGACATGGTAATAGATGGTTCAGTACGAGGTAAATTGAACCGCTTAGCAACAACAATGCAATCTTAACGGGGAACAGAGCATGCAACTGAATTCCACTGAAATCGCTGAACTGATCAAAAATCGTATTGAACAGTTTGACGTAGTTAGTGAAGCTCGTAACGAAGGTACTATCGTTTCTGTAACAGACGGTATCATTCGTATCCATGGCCTTGCCGATGTAATGCAAGGTGAAATGATCGAACTTCCTGGCAACCGCTTCGCTATCGCGTTGAACCTAGACCGTGATTCGGTAGGTGCGGTAGTTATGGGTCCATATGCGGACCTAGCTGAAGGCGTAAAAGTTAAAGGTACTGGCCGTATTTTGGAAGTACCAGTAGGACGTGGCCTTTTAGGTCGTGTTGTAAACACTCTAGGTGAGCCTATTGACGGAAAAGGACCTATCGACAACGATGGTTTTGCTCCTGTTGAAGTAGTAGCACCAGGTGTTATCGATCGTAAATCAGTTGATGAACCAGTACAAACTGGTATCAAATCAATTGACTCTATGATTCCAATCGGTCGTGGTCAACGTGAACTTATCATTGGTGACCGCCAAATCGGTAAATCAGCGATCGCACTAGATGCAATTATTAACCAGAAAAATACTGGTATTAAGTGTGTATACGTAGCAATTGGTCAGAAAGCTTCTACTGTTGCGAACTTAGTTCGTTCATTAGAAGAGCACGGCGCGTTAGAAAACACTATCGTTGTTGTTGCTTCTGCTTCTGAAGCGGCTGCATTACAGTACTTATCAGCTTACTCTGGTTGTACTATGGGTGAATACTTCCGTGACCGCGGTGAAGATGCACTAATCGTATATGATGATTTGTCTAAGCAAGCTGTTGCTTACCGTCAAATTTCATTGCTTTTACGTCGTCCGCCAGGTCGAGAAGCATACCCAGGTGACGTTTTCTATCTTCACAGTCGTTTACTAGAACGTGCTGCTCGTGTAAACGAAGCATACGTTGAAAAGTTCACTAACGGTGAAGTTAAAGGTAAAACAGGTTCATTAACTGCCTTACCAATTATTGAAACTCAAGCTGGTGACGTATCTGCATTCGTTCCAACTAACGTAATCTCAATTACCGATGGTCAGATCTTCTTAGAATCTAACCTATTTAACTCAGGTATTCGTCCTGCTGTTAACGCTGGTATTTCTGTATCACGTGTTGGTGGTGCTGCTCAAACTAAAATCATCAAGAAACTTGGTGGTGGTATTCGTTTAGCACTTGCACAGTACGCCGAGCTTGCAGCTTTTGCTCAATTCGCTTCAGACTTAGACGATGCAACTCGTGCTCAATTAGAGCATGGTCAACGTGTAACTGAATTGATGAAGCAAAAACAATACAGCCCATTGTCAATTGCTGAAACAGCAGTATCGTTATTTGCCGCAGAAAAAGGCTATTTAAACGATGTTGAAATCAACAAAGTTGTTGATTTTGAAGACGCATTACGTTCATACGTAAACAATGAGCACGCTGAGTTGATGGCTACTATCAACGAAAAAGGCGACTATAACAAAGATATCGAGTCTGGTTTAGCGAAAGCAATCGAAGCTTTCAAAGCTACCCAAACTTGGTAATTAGTTAACCTTTTCGCGGAGAATAGTCATGGCTGGTGGTAAAGAGATTAAATCAAAGATTGGAAGTGTACAAAATACACAGAAAATCACCAGCGCGATGGAAATGGTTGCAGCTAGTAAAATGCGCAGAGCGCAAGATAGCATGGCTGCTTCTCGTCCATACGCTGAAAATATGCGAAATGTGATCGGTCACATCGCGCTTGGTAATTTAGAATATCGTCATCCTTATATGGAAGAACGTGAAGCTAAGCGCGTAGGCTATATCGTTGTCTCAACAGACCGTGGTTTGTGTGGCGGTTTAAATATTAACCTATTTAAACAAGTACTTGCTGATGCTGGTAAACACCAAGCAGCAGGCGCTGATGTTGAATTTGCAGTAGTGGGTTCAAAAGCTACTGCCTTTTTCAACAACATGGGCGCAAAAGTCGTTTCACAAGTTTCAGGTTTAGGCGATAACCCGTCACTTACTGATTTAATTGGTAGTGTGCGTGTTATGTTAAATGCCTATGATAATGGTGAGATTGATAGATTGTTCATTGTGTATAACAAGTTTGTTAACACCATGACGCAAAAGCCAACGATTGATCAACTTTTACCTTTGCCTAAGTCAGATGATGACGCTATTAAGCATCGCTGGGATTACATATACGAACCTGATGCTCAAGCAATACTTGAACATTTATTGGTTCGTTATACAGAATCTCAAGTATATCAAGGTGTAGTTGAAAATCTCGCATGTGAACAAGCTGCTCGTATGGTTGCAATGAAAGCTGCAACCGATAACGCGGGTGACTTAATTGATGATTTACAATTGGTATATAACAAAGCTCGTCAAGCAAGTATTACTCAAGAATTGAGTGAGATTTGTGCCGGCGCAGCAGCGGTATAAGCAAAGGTTCTTAATTTTAAGAGCACAAGATTAGAGGATTAAACATGAGTACAGGTAAAGTCGTCCAAATCATTGGCGCAGTTGTGGATGTAGAATTCCCACAAGATGCTGTACCTCAGGTATATGACGCATTAAATGTAACTGAAGGTGACCTTTCAGGCTTAGTACTAGAAGTACAACAGCAATTAGGTGGTGGCGTTGTACGTGCTATCGCTATGGGTTCATCAGACGGTTTGCGTCGTGGTCTGACAGTAGTAAACACAGGTGATAACATCCAAGTTCCAGTAGGTACTGCAACTTTGGGTCGTATCATGAACGTATTGGGTGAGCCTATCGATGAAGCTGGCCCAATCGGTGAAGAAGAGAAGTGGTCAATTCACCGCGAAGCGCCAGCATATGCTGAGCAAGCGATGTCTAACGAACTTCTTGAAACTGGTATTAAAGTAATCGACTTGGTATGTCCATTCGCTAAGGGTGGTAAAGTTGGTTTATTCGGTGGTGCTGGTGTTGGTAAAACCGTAAACATGATGGAACTTATTCGTAACATCGCGATTGAGCATAGCGGCTACTCAGTATTTGCTGGTGTAGGTGAGCGTACTCGTGAAGGTAACGATTTCTATCATGAAATGAACGACTCTAACGTACTTGATAAAGTATCGTTAGTTTACGGCCAAATGAACGAGCCTCCAGGAAACCGTCTTCGTGTTGCGATGACTGGTTTGACTATGGCTGAAAAATTCCGTGACGAAGGTCGTGACGTATTATTTTTCGTAGATAACATCTACCGTTACACACTTGCGGGTACTGAAGTATCAGCATTGTTAGGTCGTATGCCATCAGCGGTAGGTTACCAACCGACACTTGCTGAAGAAATGGGTGTTCTTCAAGAGCGTATTACCTCGACGAAGAAAGGTTCAATCACTTCAATTCAAGCGGTATACGTACCAGCGGATGATTTGACCGATCCATCTCCAGCAACTACCTTTGCTCACTTAGATGCAACAGTTGTATTATCTCGTGATATCGCTTCACAAGGTATTTACCCAGCGATTGATCCACTTGACTCTACTTCACGTCAATTAGATCCATTAGTTGTTGGTGCTGAGCATTATGAAACAGCTCGTGGCGTTCAATCAACGCTACAACGTTACAAAGAACTTAAAGATATCATCGCCATCTTAGGTATGGATGAATTATCTGAAGAAGATAAGCAAACTGTTGATCGCGCACGTAAGATCCAACGTTTCTTATCTCAACCGTTCTTCGTTGCTGAAGTATTCACAGGTTCTCCTGGTAAGTATGTTGCACTTAAAGACACAATTGCTGGCTTTAAAGGTATTCTTGCTGGTGAATTTGATGACTTACCAGAGCAAGCTTTCTACATGGTTGGTTCTATTGAAGAAGCAACTGAAAAAGCTAAAAACATGTAATGAAGGCTGGCGACTAACTGCTTTTGAGTACGCAGTCGCCAATTAGGAGGTCAACATGGCAATACTTTCTGTAAATCTTAATGTGGTAAGTGCTGAAGAAGAGTTATTTTCTGGCAGCATTGAATCATTACAGATCACAGGTAGCGAAGGTGAGCTAGGTATTATGCCTGGTCACGCACCTTTGCTGACCTCACTAAAACCTGGTATGGCTAGAATCGTTAAGAAAGGCGGTGACGAAGAAGTTATCTATCTTTCTGGCGGTATGCTTGAAGTTCAACCAAATAACGTTACTGTACTAGCGGATATCGCTGTACGTGGTGGTGACTTGGATGAACAAGCAGCTGAAGAAGCGAAACAACGTGCTGAAGAGAAGTTAAACGCTCACGGCGACGATATTGATTATGCAGAAGCTGCTGCTGAATTAGCGCGCGCTGTTGCACAATTACGTGTTATTCAAGCGACAAGCAAGAAGTAACAAGCTATATAGAACTTACTGAAGTTTTAGTGACAAAAAAAGCGACTTTTACTTTGGTAAATAGTCGCTTTTTTATTTGCCATAACTATGGTTATATTACGCTGGTATTTGTGCTTTTTTTAACATAGCAAATAGCTCGTCTTTTAAATGCAACCTGGCCAGTTTTTGTTTTTCTAAATATTCATCGGCAGTTGATTCTACTCCAACTTCTATGCGATGCACTTCTTGATCTAACTCGTGATATTCCTTAAAAAGCCGAGCGAAGTGTGCATCTGACATTTTTAAATGGCGAATTTCTTGTTCAAACTCTGGGAATTCATGGTGTAAGTCGTGTTTCTCTAGCATTTTTATTGCTCCTATTTAGCACAATTAATACAGGTATCGATATAAGGTAGTATGCGTAAACGCTCGGGGTTTATTGCTTTAGTACATTGGCTACATATGCCATATTCATTACTTTCAAAACGAGCAATGGCTTGGTTAACTAGATTCAATTCAATTTTAGCTTCATGATGAATTTCATTGAGTACTTCGTTGTTTTCATTCTCACTTGTTTGTTCTGAAAAATCTTGTGAACGTCCTTTTTTAAAATCAGCTTCTATTGCATTAATACGCTGATTCAATTCTACTTTTTTTTCTAATAAATCGTTTAAGATAGCTTTGTTCATAATGCAGTCTCCTATGGCTTAGTTTCATTTTATGCCTCTGGTGTCCCGTTGTTTTGATCTAGCGCAAGAACCATGTCGAGTTTTTATATTGTTTTATTGGCAAGCATTAGCAATGTAATTGCGACAAACTGCACTATTTTACGTTTAATTGACTAGGCATACTGTGGGGGAATAGGTACACTAAATTTTCGAGAAGTTATTGAGAAAAGAAATGATTCGCAATAAGTTGCTGTGGAAGAATAATCAACAAGAATACGGCTTAGTTAGTAAGCTCATACATTGGTTATCAGCTATTATTATTTTTGCTTTATTTGCTTTAGGTTACTGGATGGTTGACTTAGATTATTACAGTCAGTGGTATCAGCAAGCACCTCATTGGCATGAAAGTATTGGTATACTATTGCTTATTTTGACGGTATTTCGCTTTGTTTGGCGCTTTATTGCAGGTAAACCAACTTCGCTTGATAGTCATACCAGGTTGGAAAAAAAATTAGCTAAAGCAACAATATTTATTTTATATCTATCACTTTTTATTGTTTTGATGTCAGGTTACCTAATAACTAGTGCCGATGGCAATTCAATAAATATTTTTAGTTGGTTTAGTTTACCTGCATGGCAATTGCCAGTTGAAAATCAAGAAGATACTGCGGGTAATATTCATTATTATCTAGCTTATGCATTGATTTTGTTGGCATTACTACACGCACTTGCTGCGTTGAAACACCATTTTATTGATAAAGATACGACACTTACACGTATGACTAAATAACTTAGCTATTATAATTGTTAATAAATTAAAGGATCGAAAATGAAAAAATTACTTATCGCAAGTGCTTTATTTACTTCAAGTGTATTCATGCCAGTAATTGCTGCAGATTATGTTATTGATACCAAAGGAGCGCATGCTTCTATCAATTTTAAAACAAGTCATATGGGCTTTAGCGTTTTGACTGGACGTTTTAATAAGTTTTCCGGTGATTTTTCATACGATAAAGATAATGTTAGCGCATCAAAAATTACTGTCACTATCGATACATCGAGTTTTGACTCGAATCATGCTAAGCGTGATAAGCATGTTCGTTCAGATGATTTTTTAGATGTTAGTAAATATGCACAAGCTACCTTTGTTAGTACAAATGTTGAAGATAAAGGCAATGGTAAATTAGCCATTACAGGTAATTTTACCATGCACGGTGTGACTAAACCGTTAGTCATTGACGCGATTAAAGTTGGTGAAGGTAAAGACCCATGGGGTGGTTACCGTGTCGGCTTTAATGGCACTGCCACAATATCAATGGGTGATTTTGATTTTAAGAAAGACTTCGGTAAGGTTGATCTTGAACTCTATATTGAAGGCATTCGTAAGTAGTACAAATAACTGATGAATATTAAGGGCTTTAAGCCCTTTTTTTATGTCTTAAATATTATTTAGAAAAGATTTATAAACCTTTTTAAAAAAATACAGTATTAATAACTATAGCCACAAATAAATGGCATAAGTTGAAACAAGCGAGTCTTTTTACTATGGGAATATATATCAATAATGGTAAATGAAAAGGACATCATGCAGCAGGTACAAGCGGGACAGCTAGACAAGCTCGCAATCTTGTATGAAAACAATAAAGTTAAGCTTTTTAATTATTTTAGAAATAAAGGTAATAGTCGCGCTCAAAGTGAAGATTTAGTGCAAGAAACTTTTATGAAAATATTGGCTTATCGCAGTAGCTTTAACGGTTCTAGCACTTTTAGTAGCTGGATGTATGGCATTGCTAGAAATACCGCAGCGGATATGTATCGTAAACAAAAAGGTCATGTGCAGCATGAAGATATTGAAGAGCATGAAATGGCATCAGAGCATTGTGAAACGGAGTTCGCGGTAACAAGCCAGCAGCAGGATATTTTTGATGAATCAATGGCAAGTATTTCTGCAGAGCATCGAGAAATTATTATATTGAGCCGATTTCAGCAGCTTAATTATCATGAAATATCTTCGTTACTCGATTGTAATTTAAATACCTTAAAGTCAAAAATGCGTAACGCAATTAGTAAGCTACATGAGCAATATCAAAGGCTATCTGGAGAGGTGCAATGATGAATCATCAAAAAGTTATCGATTGGAAGTTAGCAACCATTCATAAAGATGTTGCCATAAAAACTTCGCCAAGCAAAGAAATGCAGCAGTATATCTCCTCACATTCAGAATTAGAGAAAGAATTAGCATTTATTGATGCTTTTTGGCATCAAAACGAGCAAGAGCAACCGTCCAGCGAGCTTGATAAGCGTTTTTACAAAATGCTCTCACAAGCACAAGCCGCACAGCAATCTACAGAGTCCAGCTACCTAGTTAAAAAGCCCAAGAAAATTAGTGTTTTAGCTCAGTTTGTTAACTGGCTAAGTGCCGGTGTCGTAAAGCCACTTGCGCAATTTGCAACCTTAGCATTGGTATTTGTTTTAGGATTTAACGCTAACAATGGCAGCGAGTCTACAGATAGCTTAACGGCAAATGTAGGGCTAGAAAGCTTGCAGCAGGAAGTTTCCTCTCTCAGTACTATGCTAGCCCTATCTATGCTTGAGAAATCTTCAGCAGCAGAGCGTTTAACAGGCGTCGCCTATAGCCAAGAAACTGATTTAACAAACCCTGTGTTGATGAGCACATTAATGTCGACATTAGAGAATGATCGTTCCACCGCTGTAAAGCTCGCCATCATTAATGCTTTTAATACTTTGCCTGAAATTAAAGCGCAAGAGGCTAGCTTAATAGCGCTGGCGCTCAGTGAAAGAAATACTTTGGTAAAAATTGAGTTATGTAGCTTGTTGCTCAATATTGGCACCCAGCAAGCGAGAGTTAAGTTATTAGCACAATTAGAAGAAAGTGAATTAACCCCAGATATGGCTGAATTCTTAAAGAAAATTAACGCTATTTCACATATTTAATAAATTTATTGGAGTCATTATCATGAATAAAATTACCCTATTATTTGCTAGCATCATGCTACCAGCGTTAATACAAAGCGCATATGCTTTAGAGAGAACGTATAGTCTACCTTTATCAAAACCGGGAGAGCCTGCCACCTTAAATGCTGAAATTCACACTGGGGCAATATTTATAGAAGGATATGATGGCTCAGAAGTAAAAGTTTCGGCCAAAATTGAAGAGTTTACCGACACTGACGCACATAAGCCGCATCGTCAACATGACAATTATCGACGAGTCAATAAGAGTAAGCCTCGTTCTGCTGAAGGGTTAAAGTCAGTTAAAAATAATATGATGCAATTATCGATTGAAGAAGAAGATAATGAAATCGATATTTCTAGTGAGTACAGTACTCAGAAAGTGGTACTACATATTCAAGTGCCAAAAACTACCCGCTTAGACATTGAATTATATCAAGGTGGAGATTTAGAAATTAACAATATTGCCGGCGCTATTGAAGCGTCAGCATTTAAAGGCAATATTATTGCTAATGGCGTTTCAGGCCCAATGGTGGCGGAAACCCACAGTACCGATATTGTTGTTTCTTTTGATAAATTAGCACAGGAAAACCCAACATCGTTAACCACACATAGTGGAAATATTGATATTAGTGTTAGTAAAAATACCTCAGCAAGAATTAACGTACAAAATTATAAAGGTGAAATACTGTCAGGCTTAGCTACAGACTTTGTTGTTTCAGAAGATGCGACTCGAGTAAATAAAGATGGTAAGCAAAAAATTGTCATCGGCGGCATGATGAGCGCAGAAGTGAATGGCGGTGGCCAAGATATAACATTAGCTACCTATAACGGCAATGTTTACGTGCGTCGTAAATAGTTACTTTGGTAAAAATTGATAAAGAAAATGCCAACATCATATTGATATTGGCATTTTTTACATGCTGAACTTATAAATTATTTACTAAACACAAACTCTTTTGGCGGTGTAACAGCCATTAAATGCTGAACAAAGTAATCCCAACGTTTGCGCATCATGTAAGCTTCACGCGCGAAACCATGACCTCGATTAGGTAGCATTAGCATGTCAAAGTCTTTATTAGCCTCAATTAACGCCTCTACTACAACTAACGTGTTGTATGGTGGTACATTAGTGTCAGTTGTCCCGTGCGCTATTAATAATTTACCTTTTAAGTTATCGACAATTAGCTGATTCGCTTGGCTATCATAATTTGTACTGTCATCTTCATTTTTTACTAATACGCCGTGGTACTTTTCACCCCACTCATCAGCATAGTTTCTGTTGTCGTGATTACCGGCTTGAGAAACGGCTACAGAATAAAAGTCTGGGTAAGTTAACAAAGCTCGCGTTGAAGCAAAGCCACCACCTGAATGTCCCCAGATACCGACTTTTGAACTGTCGATCCAACTATGTTGTTTAGCTAATTGTTTAATTGCTGCAACTTGATCTGGAATACCGCTATCGCCCATGTTTTGATAGTAAAACTCATGGAAGCTTTTTGAACGGCCCGGCGTGCCTAGCGCATCAATTTCAATAACAATAAAGCCAAGTTCTGCAATGGCTTGGTTGTCGCCACGAGCCGTTCTAAAATGACGGCCACGAATACTACCCACTTGTGGTCCTGGATATAAGTAATTAACTACAGGGTATGACTTGCGGGCGTCAAAATCGCTAGGTTTATACATTAAGCCATGAATGTCATGTTTACCGTTACGATCTTTCACTATAAAAGGTGTCGGCGCCTGCCAGCCACTTTCTATAAGCTTTGAAATGTCCATTTGCTCAACAACAAAGCCCGATTTACTTTTGGTGCTGCGAATAAAGCTTACTTCTGCTTGATTCGGTGTTGAAACTCTATCTAAAAAGTATGCTGCATCATGACTTAGCGTAATGCGATGATGTTTTTTCTCTGGAGTTAATAAGGTCAGGTTTGAGCCGTCTTTATTGATGCTATAAAGGTAATGAAAATATGGATCTCCGCCCTCTTTGCCGGCGCCAGTAAAAATAAGTTTTCCTGTATTTTGATCAACATTTAGTAATTCAAGTACGGTCCAATCACCTTGGGTAATTTGGTTTTTAATTTCACCTGTTGCTGCATCAACTAGGTATAAATGTCCCCAATCAGAGCGTTGTGAAAACCAAATAATTTCATTGCTTTTATCAAGGTACTTCCAGCTAATGCCACTAACACCTGACTCAAAAAAACTCTCTTCAACCTCTCTTAAAATGGTGCGCACTTTGCCAGTAACAGCATCAGCCATTTTTAGCGTTGCGGTTTTATGATCACGACTTGATGATACAAAAGCAAAATGGCTGCTATCGGTTGACCAGTCTACATCAAGTAAGCTGCCATCACGGCCTGCTACATGATCGGTAATGGTTGAACGGTGATCGTCTGCTGGCATAGCCAATGGAATTACTTTTGCTTGTTCAATATCAATAACAACACGGTGAATCTTGAAGATGTGTTCATCGCCAGGTAATGGATATTTCCAAACATCAATTTCAGGGTGACCAACCGCTGTAGATACTATGCCCATTTCGCCTACGTTGCGGCCGTCATGCTTAAATGTAGTAAGCTTTTTAGAGTCTGGAGACCATTTTACAACGGGCTTTTTGCTACGAATCCAACCTGCGTTATTTGTTGCATAGCCAAAATTTTCAATGCCGTCAGTGGTTAGCTGTTTTTCGCTATTATCGTTAAGGTTGCGTAGCCATAAATTATGTTCACGAATAAAAACAGCCTGCTTACCATTAGGTGCAACATGCTCGATTTTCTTGGCATTATTTTTGGCTAACTTACATAAATAATGCTCGGTATTACATTGGTACGTTTTACCTTTAACTTGTACTGAAATACTGGTTTTATTTACTATTTCAAAGCTTTTAAAAGGTAGGCTTGCTTCGTTAATTTCTTGCTCTGTAATACGAGCAAGTGCTGTGGCAAGTTTTTGATGATCGAACGCCAATTTCTTTTGCTTAGTATTAGCATTTACAATAAAAAATTGCTCTCCTTGGCCAGTGCGACTTCGGTATAGCAGTTGTTCATTTTTGTCCCAATGTGGATATTCGACAGTACCTGTGAGCAATTTATCGGTAAATTTACTTAACTGATGCTCAGCTTTTTTATATTTATCAACACTTAATGTTTGCGCGTTAGCGTCAACAACGATATTAGCTAAACCAACTAATAATATGGTTGAAAAAAGAAATTTCGTTTTAGCAATCATGCATAACCTTTTATTTTTCCGTTATAAAAATTGAGTTTCCAACATTCTACCACTTCTTTAAAGCATGCTGCTTTAAATATCGACCAGTTGAATAACCGCTACGATAATTGACGCGAAAAAAGGCTTAATTTGCTGATTTTTATCTTTTATAGACTAAAGTCTAGCGCTTTTTTTCATCAATGTAGACTTAGGTCTAATTTCTAAATGGCGGTTGACTCTCTAGTGTTAACTACAGAGTGAATATAATTCGAACAACTATGTTGAGATATGAAAATAATGACTAATTTACCTGAACATCAAAGACAGCAAGCACAACTATCTTGGTTGCAATCTTGTAATGGTGAATGGTTTTATTTTCTTGATGACAATAGTGAAAAAAACACCAGGCAAAATCGCCAAGACAATGACCATATATGGCTTGTTTGTCAAGAAAGCTCTGCCCATAAAGTGACAGGCTATCGCATTAAAAATCACATTATAGAAAAGTTTATTGAACAACTTGCGGCAGTGAACCGTGTTGCTGTAATTGGTGTGCCACATGAACACAAAGGCAATGCCATTTATGTTTATGTTGAAGCTAAGTGTTCAGCTATCGACTTAAATACACTATCACAAGCTATTAGTGCCAAGCTTGCTGGCTCTTTCGGTGAATTTTCACGACCAGAACAAGTACATTTTGTTGATGAACTTCCGATATTTAAAGATAAACCATCATGCCGTCAACAGCTTAAAATGAAAACAATGAATTTAGGCTTTGCCGCTTAAGTAGAAAACACCCGACTCTCAAACAAATAATAAAAAATGAGAGCATTTTTAAAAATATTAAAACGATAAAAATACCGCCAGAGTATTGAAGTGGTTGCTCTAAGGTAAATAACACATGGGGAAAGTAAAATGTTGAATAAGAAAAAGCTTTTATTAGCATCAGGTCTTCTAGCTATGGCTGGCGGTGCAAATGCGGGTTATGAAATTAAACTATCTGATAAAGATACCATTACTTTTGGCGGTTACATTAAGCTTGATACACGTTATGTCGACGGTAATATCAATAGTATTACTAAAGATTATTGGGTAGGTGCTGGTAATGTTGGTGATATTTCACAATTTAGCTTTCGAGCCACAGAATCTCGCTTTAACACCAAATATGTTCATGGTGATGTTACTGGGTTTATTGAGATGGATTTTCATGGAGGCGGCGGGAATGAAATCGTCTCTAACTCGTCAAACCCAAGAATCCGTCACGCCTTTATTAAATACAAAAACATTCTTGTTGGCCAAACTTGGTCGACTTTTGTTAATACCAGTGCCTTAGCTGAAGCCGCTGATTTTGCAGGCCCATTAAACGCCGCAGCTTTTATTCGACAAGGGCAAATTCGCTATACTCAAGGTGGTTTTCAGGTCGCTATCGAAAACCCTGAGTCAGACAAAGGTGATCCGAGCCAAGACTCAGTACCTGATGTGATTGCTAAATATACCTTTAAAGGTGATTGGGGTAATGTTTCTGTTGCAGGTTTAGCACGCCAGTTGAATACCGTTGGAGGGAACTCTGAATCTGCATTTGGTTACGGTGTTGCCGGTAGAATTAAAACTTTCGGTAAAGATGATTTTCGCTTTCAATATCATGGCGGTGAAACTGGTCGTTACGTAGGTGTGGTTGCAGCACGTGATTTAGTTGGTGAAGAAGTTGAGGAAACCACTTCTTATATGGTTGCTTATCGTCATTTCTGGACGGATGATATTCGTAGCACAGCATTTTACGGCAAAACAACTACTGATGTAGCAGATGCTGACAGAAGGCATTGGGGCGTTAATATTTTTAAAAACTATACTAAAGAACTTTCATTTGGTTTTGAAATAGGTAACTTTGAATCTGTTGATCAAAATGCAGATTCTGATTATGTACAGATTTCTGCTAAATATGTGCTATAGCCAAAATATATCTACCAACTCAATTAACAGCTGTAAGTGTTAAAACTTTGCGTTAGTTAACCTCCCAACCGAGGTTGTTTTGGGGAAGCTTTTGCTTCCCCTTTTTTATATTCAGACCTCTACCAGACATCCCGTCTATTGTTAATTGCCGTAGTTAACTTGTTATTAATGCCGCAGCAAACCCAACAAAAATTCCACCGGTTGTTTTACCCACCCAACGTTGGCTAATAGAAGATAAAAAGTATTGGCGAAAACGAAATGCAACGACTACATAAACCGAAGTAAAAATAAATGCGTTACATAAACTGGTACCTGCTAATAAGAGAAATTGCGGCAAAATAGCTTGCTCTGGTTGAATAAACTGTGGAAATAAAGAGGTAAAAAATATCAATGCTTTGGGGTTACTTAAGCCGAGTATCAGGCTTTGTTTATATAGCGCTCTTTTTTGTGGTATTTGCGTATTTTTCTCGGCAAATGCCCAACAGCCTTTACTACGCCAAATAGCGATACCAATATAGACCAAATAGCCAGCACCCGCGTATTTAATCATGGTAAATGCAAGATCAGATGCCATTAGAATTAGCCCTAAGCCAGAAGCCGATATTAAGGCTAAAATCATAACAGCACTAACATGCCCTAATACGCCGGCAAGAGCGCGTTTTCGACCAAAGTTAATACCATTACTCGCCGCCAATATAACCGATGGGCCAATACTAATTGAAGCAAGAAGTGAAATACTAAAGTAAAGAGAGTAACTGCTAAGTTCCATGAAATTCCGAAGAAGTTATGCTGAGGTGTTTTAAAGGCGGCTATGGTAGCGAGCAAAATTAAAAGTGCAAGCTTTAGACTCCTTGTCGAAGCTCTTTTTTGATAAGTATCACTGTTTACCATTAAAAAAGCCGCTAAAAAGCGGCTCTCCATTTATTTGTAAAAAAGTTCATTGAAAGGCTACTTTTTCAACTTGGCAAACGCATCGGCAAAAGCATTGCCCATTGCAGCGTTATTTGTCGCTTTTGGCTTTTGCGTACGTGTTTGATTTTTATGTTGATGTTTCGCTTTATTGTTACTTTTTACATTTGCAGTTTTGTCAGATGACTGATTTTTTGCGGTAGGCAATGTTTCATCTAAACGCATGGTTAGGCTAATGCGTTTGCGCTCAGGGTCAACTTCAGTCACCTTAACTTTTACTACTTCACCTGCTTTTACTATTTCATGTGGATTGCTAACAAATTTGTTAGTTAAAGATGAAATATGCACTAGACCGTCTTGATGAACACCAACATCAACAAATGCACCAAAATTTGCGACATTTGAAATTACACCTTCTAAGAGCATACCTACTTTTAAGTCAGCTATTGTGTTTACACCGTCTTTAAAGGTAGCCGTTTTAAATTCAGGCCTTGGATCACGACCGGGCTTCTCCAATTCATTAATAATGTCAGTAATTGTAACTATACCGAATGTTTCGTTAATTAATGCTGCTGGGTTAATTTTTTCTAGCAGTGACTTATTGCCGATAAGTTCAGCAATGGAGCTATCTGTTTGTGTTAAAATTTGCTCAACAATTGTATAAGTTTCAGGGTGAACACCTGAACAATCTAGTGGGCTTTCCCCACCTGTTATACGTAAAAATCCAGCAGCTTGTTCAAAAGCCTTTGGTCCTAAGCGGGCAACTTTTTTCAATTCATTACGATTATTGAAACGGCCATGTTCATCACGAAAGCTCACAATGTTATTTGCCATGGTTTTATTTAAGCCAGAGACTCTTGACAGTAACGGCGCCGAGGCGCTGTTTAAATCAACGCCAACCGCATTTACACAATCCTCAATAACGTTATCTAAGGTTTGACTAAGTTGGCTCTGACTAACATCATGCTGGTATTGGCCAACACCAATGGCTTTTGGGTCTATTTTTACTAATTCAGCTAATGGATCTTGTAAACGACGAGCAATTGAAACTGCACCTCGTATGGAAACATCAAGCTCAGGAAATTCCTTCGCTGCTAATTCTGACGCCGAGTAGACTGAAGCCCCTGCCTCACTGACCATGATTTTTGTCGGTTTGTTTTTTTCGATTGTCGAGATCACTTCAGCAACTAATTTGTCGCTTTCACGTGAACCTGTACCATTACCTATGGCGATAAGCTCTACTTTATGTTGCTGGCACAAGTTAACTAAGGTGCGAACTGATTTATCCCAATGGCTTTGTGGAGCGTGTGGAAATATGGTGGCAGTTTGTAATAATTTACCTGTGGCATCAACAATGGCGAGCTTACAGCCAGTTCGCATACCGGGATCTAAGCCTAAGGTGGTTTTTGGCCCCGCTGGCGCAGCCATTAATAAGTCATTTAAATTACGGGAAAAAACTTTAATTGCTTCTATTTCAGCCTGCTCACGCAGGGTTCCTAATAGTTCTGTTTCTAAACTTTGGCTCAGTTTTACTTTCCATGTTGCGTTAACCACTTTAGTTAAAAACGACGCTGCTGCTTGTCCCGTTAAACGTAAATTAAAGTGCTCTGTTATTAGTTGTTGCGCACTAGAAAAAGCACTGTCTTGCCCTGGGTCAACATCAATAGAGAGTGATAATAAGCCCTCATTTCGGCCGCGCAACATAGCTAGCATTCGGTGTGATGGCACGCTTTTTAGTAATTCTGAATGCTCGAAATAATCACGATATTTTGCAGCCTCATTTGACTTGCCTTTGACAAGTTTGCTGCATAGGTGGGCTTGCTTTAATAAATGACGGCGTAATTTTTGAATTAAATTAGCATCTTCAGCAAAACGTTCAACAAGAATAAAATGTGCGCCGTCTAAAACTGATTTCTCATCATTAAAACCGTGCTCTTTGTTGATAAATGCAGTGGCTTCGTGCTCGGGATTGGTTTGCCAATTATTGTAAATTTTATCAGCTAACGGTTTTAACCCAGCAGCGATTGCTATTTGGCCTTTAGTTTTGCGCTTAGGCTTAAAAGGTAAATATAAGTCTTCAAGACGGGTTTTACTGTCAGCCTCGTTTAGTTCTTTTGTTAATGACGGTGTTAATTTCCCTTGCTGTTCAATGTTGGCAATAATAACGTTTCGGCGAGCAGCAAGATCGCGTAAATAAGTTAACCGTTGAGCTAGGTGGCGTAAATGATTATCGTCAAGCCCTTGTGTTGCTTCTTTACGATAGCGTGCAATAAATGGCACCGTTGCCCCATCGTCTAATAGTTCTATAGCAATATTTACTTGCTTTACTTTTACATTAAGTTCATCGGCTATTTGCTCAGCGATTGGCGTCATTTAACTGGGGTCCTAGTTATTTACTGTTTGAGGAGTATGCGGTATCTATATTGGCGGTATTATATACGCAAATATTTTTTCTTTTAACAAAAAGCGTATAACGAAGAGGTGAAAATTTACTTTGTAGTCAACAGTTATGGCATTTGACTGATCTTCTATGAAAATGTTGATAGAATTTTCAACGTTTGGCATTTAGAATAATGCAACAATGTTTTAACATCACCTAACTTAATAAAAATAACCGGAAAAATTATGTCTCTCTCTGTTGTTATCCTCGCTGCGGGTAAAGGTACTCGTATGCGTTCGGCACTACCGAAAGTTCTTCACCCAGTCGCTGAAAAACCTATGGTTGCACATGTTATTGATGCAGCACGTCAAGTAGCAGCTGAGAATACTTATGTCGTTTATGGTTTTGGTGGTGATATTTTAAAAAGTAAAATAACCGGAGAAGACTTAACTTTTGTTGAGCAAAAAGAACAGTTAGGTACTGGCCATGCGGTTGATATGGCATCACCATTTATAACTGATGATGAAGATGTGTTGGTACTTTATGGTGATGTACCACTAACGAAAGTAAGTACATTACAACGTTTAATTGCAGCAAAGCCTGAACAAGGTATGGCGTTATTAACAGTACATTTAGCTAATCCTACCGGCTATGGTCGTATTATGCGTAATGAATCAGGCTCTGTAGTGGGTATTGTTGAACAAAAAGATGCAACAGCCGAGCAGTTACTGGTTAATGAAGCAAATACTGGTATTTTATTGGCTAATGGTGGTGATTTAAAACGTTGGTTATCAAATTTATCAAGTGATAATGCGCAAGGTGAATATTATTTAACCGATATTATTGCCGCTTGTCATCAGGAAGGAAAAAGCATTGCTACCGCACACCCAGACAGTGAAATAGAAGTAGAAGGCGCCAATAACCGCGTACAACTTGCAGGCTTAGAACGAGCTTATCAGTTAAGAAAAGCCGAAGAAATGATGATTGCTGGCGCAAGTTTACGTGACCCTAACCGTATTGATATTCGTGGAAATGTTAATGTTGGTCAGGAAGTGGTGATCGATGTTAACTGTATTTTTGAGGGTAATGTAGAAATAGCGGACAATGTTATTATCGGTGCAAACAGCATCTTGAAGAATTGTAAAATTGGCCAAGGCGCAGAAATTAAGCCTAATACTATCATTGAAGATGCCATTATTGGTGAGTTAGCCTCGGTTGGTCCTTTTGCTCGTATTCGTCCAGGCTCTGAATTAAAGCGCGATGCGCATGTCGGCAATTTTGTTGAAATGAAAAAATCTACTTTAGGTGAAGGCGCAAAGGCTGGCCATTTAACCTATTTAGGTGATGCAGAAGTTGGCGCTAAAGCCAATATTGGCGCTGGCACCATAACCTGTAATTATGATGGTGTTAATAAATCAAAAACTATTATCGGAGCCGGTGCTTTTATTGGCTCAAATGCTTCTTTAGTCGCTCCGGTAAACATTGGCGATATGGCAACAACAGCTGCGGGTTCTGTTATTGTTAAAAATGTCGATGATAATGAATTAAGTGTTGCACGTGGTAAACAACGAAATATTGCTGGTTGGAAACGCCCGACAAAAAAGTAAGGTTATAATACTTATTTTAATAAATGCACGCGTTTAATAACGGGTGCATTTTTATTTCAGCGGCGCTACGTTTTATAAAACCGTTATCTTTTTAGGTAAATAACCTTTAAAACAGGTAATAAATTATCATTAAAGCGGCTTATTTAGATTAAATATTGTTTTTATTTTCAGCTTTTGTTCTAATAGCTAAGTTTTAAACCGAAACTTTTAAGAGTCAAACGAAAGAAATGTCAAAACGAAATACGCAACAACGTCGTCACACCATTATTGCAGAATTAAGTAGTTTAGGTGAAGTAAGTGTTGATAGCCTTGCAAAAAAGTTTGATACCTCGGAAGTTACTATTCGTAAGGACTTAGCGGTATTAGAAAATAGTGGTTTGTTATTACGCCGATATGGCGGCGCAGTACCATTACCAAATGAAATAATTGAACCAAAAACTGAAAAAGTTTCGAAACGAAAGGTTTTGATAGCGCAAACGGCGGCGTCCTTAATTCGAGATCACAACCGTATTATTTTGGATAGTGGTAGTACAACATCAGCGCTAGTACGAGAATTAAGTGCCAAGCAGGGGTTAGTTGTAATGACTAACTCTTTGGCAATAGCATCAGATTTACATGCACTTGAGAATGAACCAACATTATTGATGACCGGTGGTACTTGGGACCCTCATTCTGAGTCTTTCCAAGGGCAAGTGGCTGAAAACGTTTTGCGTTCTTATGACTTTGACCAACTTTTTATTGGTGCCGATGGCATTGATATGGAACGAGGTACAACAACGTTTAACGAACTGTTGGGATTAAGCCGTGTTATGGCGGAGGTTTCACGCGAAGTTATCGTGATGTTGGACTCTGAAAAATTAAATCGAAAAATACCCAATTTAGAGTTACCGTGGAATAAAATTCATACGTTAATAACAGATGCAGATATGCCTGAAAACGTACAAAGTGAAATAATTAAACAAGGTGTTAACCTTGTTATAGCAAGTTAAAAAGGACAGGAATTATGTGTGGAATTGTTGGTGCTGTAGCACAACGTGATGTTGCCGATATTTTAGTAGAAGGCCTTAAGCGATTAGAGTATCGCGGCTACGACTCAGCTGGTGTTGCCATTATAGATAATGATAACCAATTAAAGCGCGCACGTCGTTTAGGCAAAGTGCAAGAATTAGCTGATGCTTTACAAGCTAAGCCATTAACTGGCGGCACAGGTATTGCTCATACTCGTTGGGCAACGCATGGCGCTCCAAGTGAAATTAACGCTCATCCACATGTATCGTCAGAAACAATTGCTGTAGTTCACAATGGTATTATTGAAAATCATGAAGAATTACGCACTCGTTTACAAGGTTTAGGTTATGAGTTTGTTTCGGAAACTGATACAGAAGTTATTGCTCATTTAGTTCACCATGAATTGAAAACTGCCGACAGCTTATTAGCCGCCGTACAAACAACAGTAAAACAACTTGAAGGTGCCTACGGTACGGTAGTAGTTGATACTCGCGATAAAGACCGTGTGGTTGTTGCTCGTTCAGGTAGCCCTTTAGTTGTTGGTTACGGTGTTGGTGAAAACTTTATTGCCTCAGATATGTTGGCCTTATTGCCTGTTACACGTAAGTTCTCATTTTTAGAAGAAGGTGATGTTGCCGAAGTAACTCGCTTTGAAGTGAATATTTTTGATATTGATGGCAATGCTGTAGAGCGTGAAGCAAAAGAGTCGGAAGTGAGCCATGACACTGGCGATAAAGGTGAATATCGCCACTATATGCTTAAAGAAACCTATGAACAGCCAACCGCCATACGTAATACTTTAGAAGGTCGCTTATTAGGTAATGTATTAGATACGCAAACCTTTGGTGACGGCGCTGATGATATCTTCAAAGAGATTGAACACGTACAAATTATTGCTTGTGGTACGAGTTATCATTCAGGCATGGTGGCGCGTTATTGGTTAGAAGCGCTAGCCGGCGTTTCATGTAATATTGAAATTGCCAGTGAGTTTAGATATCGCCAATCACATGTACCTAAAAATGCATTGTTAGTGACTATTTCTCAATCAGGCGAAACCGCTGATACCTTAGCGGCATTGCGTTTAGCAAAAGAATTAGGCTACAGAGCAAGCTTAACTATTTGTAATGTTGCGGGTTCTTCGTTAGTTCGAGAATCAGACCTTGCCTTTATGACTAAAGCTGGTGCAGAAATTGGTGTAGCATCTACAAAAGCCTTTACGACTCAGTTAGTAGGTTTGCTGATGATGACCTTGGCCATAGGTCAACATCACGGCATGTCAGAAGAAAAACAAGCTGAAATCGCACAGTCGTTAATGACCTTACCGAATAAATTAGAAGAAGTGTTAGCATTGGCAAGTTCGATTGAAGACTTAGCCGAAGACTTTGCAGACAAGCATCATGCTTTATTTTTAGGTCGCGGCGATCAATACCCTATTGCTATGGAAGGTGCGTTAAAGCTAAAAGAAATTTCTTACATTCATGCTGAAGCGTACGCCGCAGGCGAACTTAAACATGGTCCACTTGCCTTAATTGACGCGGAAATGCCGGTTATTGTTGTAGCACCACAAAATGACTTAATTGAAAAATTAAAATCAAATGTTGAAGAAGTACGCGCACGTGGCGGTTTAATGTATGTATTTGCTGATTCTAGTGCAAACTTTAGTAGTGATGAAACGATGAAGGTTATCGACGTTCCTGTGTGTGATGATTTAATTGCACCGATTGTTTATACCTTGCCATTACAGTTATTGTCATACTATGTTGCTATTATTAAGGGCACAGACGTTGACCAACCACGTAACTTAGCTAAATCAGTTACGGTTGAGTAGCTGTTTAATAAAGTAATTTTTTATCTAGTAAAGTAGTAAATTACTTTACTACATCATTAATTTTAAAAGCGATCATTGCTCTAATGGTCGTTTTTTTGTCTTTACTCTTCAACAAATTATGTTATTCGCATAATTGGACCGTTTAGCCATATTTTTCAGCTTATCGCTCACTTAGCATTACATCATAGTCAGTAATACGGGTATGCATGCTAAAGAAGTAAGATTTTATGCGATTACTGACTTCAATTGTATCGCGTTAGGCCGTAATGGCGGTTTGATATTGAGTTTCAAGTTAAAACCAAAAGGATTCGAAAATGTCATGAATGTAGAGTTTATTAACCCATTTTTGTCGTCAATGCTCAATGTAATGACAACTATGGCAAAGTTGGAACTTACGCCTGAAAAACCACGTTTGAAAAAAAATATGATAGCACAGGGTGATGTTTCAGGCTTAATTGGTATGGTTAGTAAGCAAACTAAAGGCTCCTTATCTATTACTTTCGAAGGTACACTTGCCTTGGCTACGATGAGGGGCATGGTTGGTGAAGGTCCGAATGAAATTAATGAAGAGATTACAGACTTAGTAGGTGAAATAACCAATATGGTTACTGGTGGAGCAAAACGTATGCTAAGTCAAAAGGGCTTTGAGTTTGATATGGCAACACCTATGGTTGTATCAGGTAAAAATCATACCATTAACCATAAAGCCGACGGTCCGCTTGTTATTATTCCTTTAGTATCTGAGCATGGTAAAGCATTTATTGAATTTAGTTTTGATAAGTAAGTGAAGTAACATTAGGAATAGGTATCCGTTAACTTATTGAGAATAATGAAACGTAAGCGATTGTAAGCCATCATTGTCTTTTCTAAATTCTAGAGAATATCTAGTTGAGTTAGTGACTTGTAAAAGATGCGGTAATCTTATCAATATTAAGTTATAGCAAATTTTTCATTTGCTTACGTTTGTTTACTTACCAGAGGAATTAACCTTTATAAACTGCCAATAGTTAATAAAAACTAAAGGTTGTTTATGATGAAAATGAGAAATTTAATTACTTGTACCATTTTAGCAAGCACACTTGTAGCATGTGGTGGTAGCGGTTCTAAAAAAGCGACATCTACACCGGTTCCTGCTCCTGTGCCGACCCCCACTCCAACACCGACGCCAGCACCAAATGATTTGGGTATATCTGCAGTGCCTGAAGCACTTAAAGGGACTTACACTGCGGCGTTGAAATTTGATCGTTATACCAAGGTAGAAACACCCAATGGTGGTGCTATTCATATTGTCGCGCAAGATGGCATTTTAGAAAACCAAATAGTACGTTCCCGTAATATATTACAGCATTTTTTAAGGGACAACCCAGGCTCAGAGTATGGTTCAGATAAAAGCGCTATCGCTAATAAAATGGCAGAAAACAATGCCACTTTATTGTTACTAAATGGTGTTGACGACGGCACCAATGCCGCCGCTGAGCTTGATGGGCAGCCGCTTTATTATGGTGAAATGCAAGTTGAAGGGCACCGTTGGTATGTTAATCAGAATTATGAGCATCGAGATGCCTCATATGAAGAAATTCTACATTTGGTGCATGACTATGGTATTGGTGTTGACCAAAACCCTACTTTTGTTGGTGCAGGTGCAGATTTTCAAAATGAAATAAGAGCAGCGCAGGTTAATGCTTCTGCGGCGAATTTATGGGGTATAGGTGCTGCAGATTGGATTGCAGAATTGACGGCAGAAAATAGTTTAAGCCAAGAATACCTAGCGGCAGTTATTGATGTTTATTATGGCTTATGGGGAGCCGATATTGAAAGCAGCACGCATGGTATGAATGGCTTGTATGTTGCGAAAGTGCGTAGTGATATTACGCAGGAAGATTCACAAGGTGCGACACTGCTAGATAATAAATTTTTTCATTCTTATTTGACTTACAACGCCCGTATAGATGAAAGTTTTACTGGAGATTTTAGTTTGGCTTTTAATCCAGTAATAAAATATAGCCACCACTCGCAATATTTAAAAGATATCACCTTAACCGGAACAAATGATAGCAATGTCATTGTTAATCAATTAGATAACAATATTACAGGTAATGCTGGGGTAAATACTGTAACCTTTTCAGGCAGTTCTGCTGAATATAGTACAACTAAAGAGAATGATGTGGTGACAGTAAAAGATATGCAAGATAATCGGGACGGCACTAATATTTTAACAGCTGTTGAGAAAATAAAGTTCACGGATACAACCCTTGAGGTTAGTAGTTTGTAGTCAAAAAGTAAGGATGTTTGTTTTATAAAGCAAACATCCTGTTGTTAAAAATCAAAAGCTACAAAGTTATGGTACGTAGGAATCTGTACCACTGTATGAAACTTGATAACCAATATCGTCCAGCACTGCCAATGTTACCGCACCAAAAATAGTACCGTTGGCCATAAATTCCTTTGTTAGTGGCGGGATTTCATTGCCGTTATCAAGTACTCGTTTGTTATCTTCTTGCAAAACATAATCGTATAAATGACCATCGTCATCACTCATAGGAACAAAGTCGAAAGATGTACCGTATATTTCATTATATTTTTTCACAGCAATGCTATTCTCAATTCTAAATACGTTGCCCTTATATGTTGAATCTTGCTTGGTATAAGCTTCAGTGTATGAACCGATACCAATAATGTGCCCCATTTCGTGCAATATATTGGCATAAAACTCAACTGGGTCGAATCCTTGCGCGTACGTATGATTACCAATGGTTAGCTCGCCACTAGTCGGTATTAAAAAGTCACCTATTTGTTCTTCAGAATCGGGACCAGCTTGACCATTGCCCCCAGCAAGATATTTAACAAAAATTTTCATTTTAATAGTATGTAAGGTTTTACCATCTACTGCTGTTAATGCCGATAGCCATTTGTTTGCCGCATCAATATAAGGTTGCTGTAGTTCACTACTCCAACTTAACTCTTTATTATTTTGTAAAGATAGCGTATTCATGAAAACGAGTTCAAAAGCTATATTGCCGTTAGTTACTGTTTTGATAATATTTTCTGGTGTAGTTGGTGTAGTTGGTGTAGTTGGTGTAGTACTCGAGTTGCCACCACAGCCATAAAGACAGGTGATGATACCTAGGGTAGCTAATTTTATTTTTTTTAATTTGCAGATATTCACTTAATTACCTTTTTGTAGATAGTAGAGCTAATGGTTAAACCATTCTATGGTGGATAACCGAGTTTTTAAGTAAGGCTATGTAAGCAATGTCAGTGATATGTCTAAACTGAAATTCTTAGGTGAAGGTGTAAGGTAAATAAGCGCTTGTACAGAGGTTTATTTACTGAGAATTTTTGAAGTGAATAAATTACGACGCTTGTACTTTATGCTGCTTATAATCTCTTACGTTAGCCCCAAATTATTGCTTTATAACTACTTCTCTTCATATAAAAGGGCAAATAAGATGGAAAATAAATACGATCAAAACAACTTAATAAGTTGAATGCTAGTCTGCTAAACACACTTGCTTTGCCACAACTTAAACAGCTATCAAGCGGTAATATAGCAAAGCTAAACCAAACTCAGCAGGAAAAATTACTTTGATAAAACGCTGTGTTATACGCCTTGTAAGCGTATGTAAGGGTGGCTTATATTTATAAACTTTTCACAGTAAACTCTGATCTGAAGTCAAAATGAGATGGTTGCCATAAAATGAAAATACTAATTGTTGAAGATGATGCTGAAATATCGCGATTAACAGCTATGTATTTAGAGGCTGAAGGGTTTGAAAGTAAAATTATCAATGACGGTAGTGAGGCTTTAGCAGCGATAAAAGATTACCAGCCTGATTTAATGGTTTTAGATTTAATGCTACCAGGGTTAAGTGGTTTAGATATTTGCAAGCAAGCACGCTTATTTTATTCTGGCCCGATTATAGTACTAACTGCCTGTGATGATGATGTAAGCGAAGTGAGTATGTTAAAGTTTGGTGCCGATGATTTCTTAAATAAACCATTAAAACCACATATATTAGTGGCTAGAATTGAAGCTTTAATAAGGCGCTCGTGTATTTCAAAAGCAGAACCAGTAAGTTCCTCGCAGGCTAAATTGCATATTAATACGGTTAATAGAGATGTTTTCTTCAATGGTGAAGTATTAACTTTGACTGATTCGGAGTATGAAATGCTGCAGCTGTTGCACAACAATGTAGGCAACATTGTTTCTCGGGATGATTGTTGTCGAATACTTAGAGGCATTGATTATGACTTTAACGATCGCTCGATAGATATGCGAATATCAGCACTTAGAAAAAAGCTTAACGATGACAAAATGCCGTATAAAGTTATCACCACTATAAGAAATAAAGGCTATATGTTGCTCAATGGTTAAATTTTCTCATAAAATTTCCCTGTCTTTTTTTACTCGTCTGTATATCAGTATATTTTTGGCGATAATTCTCAGCTTTCTTTTAACACAGTATGTTGTTGAAGATATGATGGAACAAGATGCTATTCATGACTTTGTTAGGGATACTGGGCATATATACGCTGAAGTAAATCGGCAGATATTAGAAGACAAGGTTAAATACCCACAAAAACACGTATTTAACCTCCCTTTTATGGAAAACTTTAAGGTTCGTTGGCTACCGCTTGATAACGATGAAAGTGTTTGTCAACAATGCGACTATTTAGGCACAGTTAGTGGTGTTGCAGTATTCGCGTTAGAAAATGACGGACAGTTACTAGCAGTGCATCCTCTTGCTGAATTTAGCATGCAACTGATCATTGAAGATGAGGTGCATGCTGACAGTGCTGCGACTGATTATGATAATGATGAAGAAATTGAAAACTTAATAGGTTTAAATGTTGAAGAAGCCGTATTTATTCTGTTTGTTATTATTCTGCTACTCATTATTTCTCTTACTATTTATTGGCCAGTTCGGCAGCTACAAAAACAAATCAACGGATTAGTCTCTTCAACCCAATCTTTTGGTGCCGGCAAACTAGATGTCAGAGCCGATGAATTACTTGAAAAACCGTTGAATATTTTAGCGCATAGCTTTAATACGATGGCGACTTCAATTGCCGATACAGTTAAAGAAAATCAAATTTTCGCACAAGCGGTACCACATGAAATGCGGACGCCGTTGAGCCGAATTCAATTAGCTGCAGGTTTATTACGAAAAGACAGTACCAATGAAAAAGAGCTAACATTACTCGATAATATTGATACTTATATAGACGATATTGATGAGCTCATTAGTCAAGTTGTCGCGTTTTCAAAACTTAATGCTATATCTGAACAAGATGAGAGTGATTATTATCAAAGCATAGAGTTGAATGCTTTTGTATCATCCAGAATTGCCGCTCTTGCCCCCAAAAAAGAACTAGATATTGTGCTTGATATTGAACCGAGTGCAGAAATTACTACCAACCCTGTCTACTTGCGTTTACTACTTGATAATTTAATAAAAAATGCCGTTAGTCATTCTAAACAACTAATCAGAATATCGGTGACAGAAAACCACAACAACACTGTCCTAACGGTTGAAGACGATGGCCCTGGTATTGCCAAAGAATTTCACGATACTATTTTTTTTCCATTTGCACGTATAGATAAAAGCCGTAGCCGAAAAACAGGTGGTTTGGGGCTAGGATTAGCAATAGCAAAATCTGCAACTAAACGCATGTTTGGCGAACTATCGGTAGATAAATCTGCTTTGGGCGGAGCTGTTTTTGTAGTGGAATTTCTATACTGATGTTTTTCCATAAAATATTCTGGGTTGTTTGTAATTATTAATAATATAATGTGGTATATTTTGCGGCGGAAAAATAATAAATTGTTAGGGAAAATTATGATTAAAAATTTTTTAGTTAGTGCATTGTTTTTATTGCTATTGAGTGGTTGTCAATCAACGCTAATGGAGCCTGTAACCGAGCAAGCACAAACCAATGCACAAGCAGGAAGCGCACAAGTTATATTTATGCGTTCAGCTTTTGTTGGTCAAGCTATTCAAGCATCAGTTTATGATGTTACTTCTGGTACTCCTAAGTTTATTGGCATAGTTTCAAATGACACTAAAGTAAGTTATATGGCATCACCTGGTGAACATATGTTTATGGTAGTTGGAGAAAGTGCCGATTTTTTAAAGGCTACTGTGGCGGAAGGTAAAACCTATTATTCTGTAGTAACGCCGCGTATGGGATTTTGGAAAGCACGTTTTTCTATGCACCCTGTACGTAATGATGATACTGGAAAATTTAAGTATGGTTCAAAAGACTTTAACGAAATGCTAGCAGATAGCAAGTTTGTTAAAAGTGGTCAAAAAGCTGAGCAGTGGGCATTAAAAAATGCTAATAGTATCAGCTCTAAAATGAACGAATACCTTCCTGAATGGAAACAAAAAAGCATAGAAAAACAACAAGCTGCAACTATTGAAGTTATCGATCATATGTAAAACGACGATGCTAACATAAAAAGGAACAAAAAATGAAAAAAGTCTATCTTTTAGCTCTTAGTTTGGTATTTGTAGTACTTGCTGGGTGTAAATCAACAATTCCGGTACCGCAATATGTTGATCAACCTGTTGCTCAATATGGTGATACAAAAAGTACAGTTAAAGATGTTGAGCGCTCAATTGTTAGAGCTGCAGCGTCTTTGGGTTGGAAAACTAAGGTGAAGTCTGAAGGGGAGATCCTTGCGACACTTGATATTCGTAAGCATCAATTAGTTATTTTAATTAAGCACGATGATAAGAACTTAACAGTCGAGTATCAAAGCTCATTAAACTTAAAATATGATGGTGAAAAAATTCATCGTCAATATGCAAATTGGGTAACCAATTTATTAAGAGCAATTGATGTTCAAAATGTTACTAAGTAGAACTTTCTAACCGTTTACGTTAAAGCCATAAATAAATATTTATGGCTTTTTTATGTTCAGGAAGAATGATATATGGCCATAACACGTATGAACATAAGCGATGTACACGAAGAACCGTTATATGGCTATCAAAGAGCGACTATGTTTACCATTTTGTGAGCTTTTTATTGTTTAAATTATGGCTAGTTTTTATAGCTTCACCTGTAAAAATAGGTACTTGATTATTCTTGTAAGCATCGATGTAAAAATATGTTGGCCATGCGTGTGGTGCATAAGAAAACTTGTTGTTTACTCGAATGTCTGTGACATCAAAAGTATAGGCATGTTTTAAGTTTTGATTACTGCCAGGTACAGTATCTTTGGTATCAATATAACTATCGCTGAAATCTGCACAACTACCAAAATTATTTACGCCGTATTGCCAAAATATACCTGAATAAATTGAGACAGGATCAAGGTATGTTGTTTGAATATTTATCGATGGCTTTAGCTGTTTTAATTTTTCACATAAACCATAAATAACGAACGACCCACAGCTATGTCCAATAAGATGCACCGTTTTAAGGTTTGGTAATAAGACTATTTTTTCAGCAAGCTTTTCACCAATATTGTTACCGGTAACTGAACATACTAAGGCATTATCTGAATAGGGTTGCCAAGATAAACTTAGCTGAGCTTTTTGGAACTCTGCAAGCTGCTCATTATTGCTATCTTTAATCGTGTTCTGTAGTTCGTTACTCCAACTTTTTGGAGTATCTTTTACCCCATGAGCTGACAATGACAGATATTCTGTATTTGAATTTAAATTGATTCTGGTTATGTCGCTATAGTCTCTTGGCCAATGGGCGTAAAGTTGAAAGCCAACAGAAAATAAGATAAATGGAATGCCAGGAATGATGACAGCAAACCACCAAAATAGTTTGAGCCAAATATTAGATTGATAAATCTTCAAAAGCTTATTCATGGTTTAATTTTAGTTCTTTATCCGTGTGGATTAAATAGACACAATGAGGCTCAATTTTCTCGGTTTGCACAATAGATAACGCGAACTCTTGATATACAAAACTAATATGATGGTAACAAGATAATTGCTGTCTAGTTTCGTGCTGAAGGACCTCTAAAATTGTTTTTTTTGTGATTTTTGCTATTGCTTCTTTAAGTGTCCAGTATTGATAAAACTGCCTTTTTTCACCGTCAAGTAATGTATTTATTTCGCTAGTGTGGGCATAAGCTTTAATGAGCGCTTGGGTAATTCGGTGTTGATTTTGAAACTCAATATCGACTCCAATTTCAACATTTGCCTTAGTGATAGCAAAAAAAATAATACCTTTTGAATGGGCAAGAGAAATATTGAGAGCTACAGGCTTGTTATTGCACATTGCTTGTAATTGCACAGAACGTTCGTTGAAATTAAGTTTAAGAGTGTCATAAGGAACACTCAAGTATTGTGCAATATATGATTTTATAAGAAAGCGACTAGCCAGGTATTCTTTTTTTGCTGTAGCTTTTTTTCTTCTAGTAATAACTTTTTTTTCATCAATATGAAGTAGTTTATCTGTTAAAATGGCAAGATTAGCGTTGCATATGATGTTAGCGTCAAATACCGCATAAATAGGTAGATTTAAGTTTTTTATTTGCTTGATATTTGCTATAGGATTTAAAAACTTACTATACAATCGAAATATTTCCATAAAATAAAATATGTGAAGATTAACGTGCAACCTTCGCTATATTTTTATTAAAACAACTGTTTTAATTGCTTTGTTAGCCCCTATTGTATAACATTTCCCGCTAGTTTTTATTAGTTAATTATTTACGGTTTGGGAATTTACAATGGATATCAAAATACGCCACTTAAGTGTTTGGTATGCTCATTGTGAGGAGCTCTCTATTGAGCAAGCAATAAATGCTGATGAAACCGAGGTAAATTGGCCAAAGCTAGCTTTCGTTCCTGCCATGCAACGTCGCCGTTTAAGCCCGTTTGCTAAAATGGCGTTAAAAGTTGCCAATGACTCTGTTGCAAATATTGAACAAGACTTACCTATTGTATTTTCTAGTCGACATGGCGATTTGCCAAAAACATCCACACTATTAGCTGATTTAGCAGACAAAAATGCTATATCACCAACAGCATTTGGTTTGTCTGTTCATAATGCCATTCCAAGTTTATTTAGTATTTTAACTAATAACAAACAGGCGATAAATGCTATTTCTGCCGGACAAGATAGCTTTATGATGGCATTAATTGACGCGTATGCACGCCTTAAATCGGGTTTAGCAAAGGAAATACTTTTTATTCATGCTGATCAAAAACTGCCAGAGACTTATCTTGGCTTTCAAGATGAGCAGCAGTTGTCGCATGCCATATCTATGCTGATATCCCTTCCTGAAGAAGCACAAACAACTGATAACGCACAGCATATTCGTTTTTCCTTTGAGCAGAGTGATAATACTATGCTTAATGGTATGCCGTTGTCTTTATTGTTTTCACAATGGTGTAACAGTACCCAAGAAAAAGTTTTACTAGCAAGCAATAATTATCACTGGTCGTTGGCAAAAAATGTTTAATAAAGTTAATTATTTTTGGCGTGTTCTTGCAACTGGAGTTTGTTTCTCCTTATTTGGCATAGGTGGATTGTTGCTTTCACTTATTGTTTTTCCAGTGCAAAGGTTGTTAATTAGTGATAAAAAATTGCAAAAGCGAGCCGCTAGAAAAACTGTACATTATACCTTTAAATTTTTTATTGGATTTATGGGGTTTGTTGGTATTTTTAAGTTTAATTTGCAGCAAGCTCAACAATTAAAGTCATTAAATGGTCATTTAATTATGGCGAACCATCCATCCTTGATCGATGTTGTCGTATTAATTTCAATGATTCCGAATGCTGACTGTATTGTTAAAACTCATTTATTTAAAAATGTGTTTTTAAAAGGGGTAGTTAATAATACGGGCTATATTAGTAATGCTGATCCAGAAGGGTTACTGGAAGACTGTGAGTCGTCTCTAAGAGAAGGCAATAATTTAATTATTTTTCCACAAGGCACTCGTACTAAATTAGACGATAAACTACAGTTTCAGCGGGGAGCAGCAAATATTGCTATTAGGTGCCAAGCAAATGTCACCTCGGTATTGTTAAAGGTTGAACCTTCTACATTAACAAAAAATGTTCCTTGGTATAGAATACCGAAAACAAAAGCACATTTCTCTGCAATGGTCGTGGACCACTCGCCTATTTTGCCAGAAAATAATGTAATACAAACCTCCAAAGATGTTCGGCAATACAATCGAGATTTGGAAAAATTTTTTAGAGAGGAACTCAGTAAATATGGGTGATTTAAAAGTAGAATTAAAGCAATTAATCATTGAAACTTTAGATTTAGAAGATATAGAAGTTGCTGATATTCAAGACAATGAAGCGTTATTTATTGATGGCTTGGGGTTAGATAGTATTGATGCGTTAGAGCTAGGGTTAGCCATTAAAAAAAATTATGATGTTAAAATTGACGCTAATTCAGAAGAAACAAAGCAGCATTTTTCATCGATAAATGCTTTGTGTGAATTTGTCAGTAAAGCAAAAGCGTAAACAGGTTGTAAGGGAAAGTAATATGCAATCAAAAGAAGAAATATTTTCAACACTAGTAGAAATTATTCGCGATGATTTTGAAGTTGATGAGACGGACATTGAACTTGAAGCTAATCTTTATGAAGACTTAGATCTCGATAGTATTGATGCGGTTGATCTAGTCGTTAAGTTAAGAGCAATCACAGGCAAGAAAATTGACCCTGAAGCTTTCAAAAAAGTTCGTACAGTTGAAGATGTTGTTGTTGAGGTTGAAAAACTGGTTACAAGTTAGTGAAATTCTTAATATCAGCCATTACAACAGGGATACTATTGATGTATCCCTTTGCCGTTTATATTGGCCTAAATAAGTTAGCGCCAAGCTATTTGGCTATTATTTTAATTGCCTTAGTCTTGCTGCGAATTGTGCTGGTTAGATCTCGCCTAAAAACCTTACCTTGGATGTTACCGGCATCAATATTAGGTATTTTAGCTATTAGCAGCAGTGTTGTGATGGATAGCTCAATCGGTTTTAAACTTTATCCATTAGCGATTAATTTCTCGATGCTAAGTGTTTTTGCTTATTCATATTTTAACCCCCCTACGGTTATTGAAACATTTGCACGCTTAAGTGAAAAAAACATGTCGGCAGAAGCTATTCGATATACGGAAAAAGTTACTCTAGTTTGGTGTGCCTTTTTTATCATTAATGGCTTGGTTTCGTTATATACAGCGCTTTTTCTGAGCTTAGATGCCTGGATGATTTATAATGGCTTTTTATCATACATAATGATGGCGATCTTAATGTTGGTTGAATATTTAGTACGCTTAAAAGTAAAAAAGCATCACCGTTTGCAAGCTGAACAAACACCTGAAAATATAAAGAGTTCGACTATCAATGAATGATAATTGCTTCTATCGAAATGATAATTTCATTACTTTTTCGATGTTCTGCCAGCGTGTTTCAATAGCGCGAGCAGCCGTTAGTAAGGTTTCTTGTAATAAGGTTCTACTTTTCGATACAGACAGCTACCAGTTCGCAATATGGTTATTTGCACTCATTTTGGAAAAAAAACATGTATTGTTACCACCTAACGCCCAAGCTGGTACTTTGTCTCAACTTGCGCAAGAGTGTGAAGCAACCGCGGGATCCATTAAGGTAGCGAATAAAAGTCAAATAATAGATGCAAAAATAGATTCCACTATTGATGTTGCTGAATATACTCGAGAGCAACTTTTTGAACTTTTTAACGGTGAAATAACGTTTTTTACGTCGGGCTCTACTGGGCATGCGAAAGCTATCAAGAAAAGCTGCCAACAACTAGTTTTAGAAATTGATACCTTAAAAAGTGAATTTTCGGCAATGTTGGCTCCTGCCAACTTTATTGTCAGCACAGTTTCACATCAACATATTTATGGTTTGCTGTTTAAAATTTTGTTGCCATTACGTTTAGGTAAAAGTGTTATTAATCAAACCTTTGAGTACCCTGAGCATATATGCCAATTGCTTGGGGAGTTGTCCGCTTCAACAATTTTGCAGCAAAAAGGTCGTTTAATATTGGTATCGAGTCCAGCTCACTTGCAACGACTAGTGCAAGATAATGTTTTAATGGCTAATTCTGCACATTTTTCCGGTATTTTTAGTTCAGGTGGATTGCTTTCACGGGCAAGTAGTCAAGCCTTGTTACAACAGATGAAAATATCGCCGACAGAAGTTTATGGGAGTACAGAAACGGGCGGAATAGCATGGCGTTGTGGGCAAAATTCGGCTGAGGAACCATGGCAAGTTTTCGCAAACATCAAAATAACAGTGTCTGATGATCGCCAACGTTTAGAAGTTTTCTCGCCCTATGTTAATGAACAACCTTATATCACGGATGATTGCGTTGAGTTACTGGATACTCAACACTTTTTATTAAAAGGGCGTATTGATCGAACAGTTAAGGTTGAAGAAAAACGAGTCAATTTAAGCCATATTGAGCGTCATTTGGTGCAACATCACTTGGTTGCTGAAGCACGAGTTATTGTGACTAATAATAATTCGGCTAGTGGAAGAAAAATATTAGCTGCTGCGGTTATCTTAACGGATAAAGGGCAAGCATTTATAAATAAACAAGGTAAATTAGCATTGAACAATGTTTTGAAGCTGCATCTGTTAAGTGAAGTAGAGCGTATTTGTTTACCAAAAAAATGGCGATATTTATTAGAATATCCGTATAATTCGCAAGGGAAATTAGTGTTAAGTGATTTGGAGAAGCTGTTTGACTAATGTTACGCATGCGAATAACGATTTAGTAAATATTTGGCCTGAGGTATTAACTGAAAATACTGAAGATGGTCAAGTAGAGTTGCAGCTGCATATTCCTTCTGATTTAGATTACTTTGATGGTCATTTTCCTAAAGCGCCAATTCTGGCTGGCGTTGTACAGCTTCATTGGGCGGTAGAATATAGTAAGCAAAAATTTTCCTTAACTGAACTTGAAGTGAAAAATATTGAAGTATTAAAGTTTCAAGTGGTGATTATTCCGGGACAAAAGCTGACTTTAACATTAACAAAAAAGTCTTCGCATAAGGTACTCTTTTCTTATACCTCAGATAAAGGCCAGCATGCATCTGGCCGTATTGTTTTTGAGGAAAATTCGTGAAGTATTGTATTGTTATTCCAAACTTTAATCACACCCTTTTCTTGGATGAATTAATTAGCAAACTAGTACAGTTTGATTTACCTATAATTATGGTTAATGATGCCAGCAATGCACAAGCTACAGAGTTATTCCGTGAGCTTGCGAAAAAACACCAGCTATTAACTGTGCTCGAACATCAAGTAAATCAAGGAAAAGGTGGTGCAGTGCAAACAGGATTGCATGCTGCATTTAAACAAGGCTATAGCCACGCTTTGCAAGTGGACGCTGATGGCCAGCACAATATAGATGATGTTGAGAAATTAATTGCTGAGTCAAGGCGTTTTCCTGACGCTCTCATTAGCGGTAAGCCAATTTATGATGAGTCTATTCCTAAGTCTCGCTATTATGCGCGTAATATTACTCACTTCTGGGTATGGATAGAAACCCTATCTTTTAAAATAAAAGATACCATGTGCGGCTATCGTGTTTACCCTTTACTGGCTACTGTAGGCCTACTACAGCAGCAAAAACTGGGTAAGCGAATGGACTTTGATATTGAAGTGATGGTGAGGCTTTTTTGGAAAAACATTGAATTTAGGTTTATTGATACAGCTGTTGAATATCCTGAACATGGCGTTTCACATTTTAGAGCGCTAGAAGATAATGTACTAATTTCCTGGATGCATACTCGTTTGTTTTTCGGTATGTTGCCGCGTATACCGCAATTAATTTTTAGAAAATTTAAATAATCTAATGGCTGACGTTAAACATTGGTCAAAAATGCAAGAACGTGGTACGTATTTAGGTATACAGGTACTGCTTTTTGTCTACCGCTTATTTGGTCGAAAAATACTTTCTTTTTTTCTCTACCCTGTGGTTGCCTATTTGTACTTTACAGGCGGCGCTAGTAAACAGGCATCTAAAGAATATTGGCAACGAATTTTCGCCATTAACAAGCCTGAAAAAGCATTTACACATAGCATAGGTATTGCTCATTTTTATAGTTTTGCACAAAGCGCCTTTGATAAAATTGATGCTTGGATGGGACGAATAACACCTGCTAATATTATTTATAGTCAAGAACACCCTATTGCTGAGCTGCAAGAAAAGCAGCAAGGTGCCGTGTTTATAGGTTCTCATTTAGGAAATTTAGAAGTTTGTCGTGCGCTTGGCCATGGTCGCTATCAAACCCGTATTAATGTATTGGTTTTTACTCATCATGCGGTTGAATTTAATAAAGTGATGAAAAAAATTAATGCCAACTCTAATGTCGATCTGATTCAAGCAACACATGTTGGTGCTGAGCTAGCGATATTACTTAAAGAGCGTATTGATAACGGAGAAATTTTAGTGATTGCCGGTGACCGTACTAGTGTAAGCTCACAAGGTCGCGTTATCTATAGTCCATTTTTAGGCCAACCAGCGCCCTTCTCTCAAGGGGCATTTATTTTGGCGTCCATTTTAGATTGCCCGGTATATTTTTTATTTTGTCTTAAAGAAAAAGCACATTACCGGGTAATATTCGAGCACGTTGCCGATACCTTGAAATTTTCTCGAAAAAACCGGCAAGCGTCGCTTAATGCCGTTGTTACGCAATATGCACAACGTTTAGAGCACTATTGCTTAGCGTACCCTATGCAATGGTTTAACTTTTTTGATTTCTGGCAGAATGATCAGGATGTTGTTCGTAATGAAAAAGAACCTAACTCAACAAATGAAAAATTGGAGTAGTCACAGTGCCAACAGATAACAGCACTATTAAATTTGGTGAAGCGCACCTTAAAATAGAAGACATAGTTAATATTGCCAAAGATGATATTGATGTTGAGTTAAGTCAGTCTGTCGACTTTAGTCATAAAATTGATTCAGGAGTGAAGTTTCTTGATACGCTTTTAAAAGAAGATGGCGTAATTTACGGTGTTACAACGGGTTACGGTGACTCTGTTACGGTAAATGTGCCATTGAGTTTAGTACCTGAGTTGCCGTTACATTTAACCCGATTCCATGGCTGTGGTTTGGGTGAAATGTTTAGCTCATTTGAAGGCCGAGCCATTTTGGCTACGCGTTTAGCATCGTTATCAAAAGGTTATTCTGGTGTAAGCTGGCCTCTGCTAGAATTGTTAATAGCATTTTTGCAACACGATATAGTGCCGGTTATTCCACAAGAAGGATCTGTTGGTGCTAGTGGAGATTTAACGCCACTATCTTATGTTGCCGGTGCCTTGGTTGGTGAGCGTGACGTATATTATCGTGGTGAAATAAAAAACAGCCTTGAAGTGATGCAAAGTTTAGGTTTAACGCCGATCGTACTTAGACCTAAAGAAGGCTTAGCAATTATGAACGGTACTGCGGTAATGACAGCTATTGCTTGTTTAGCGTATGACCGATCACAATATTTAGCTAAACTTGCAACGCGAATTACCGCCTTATCAAGTTTGGCTTTGAAAGGAAATAGCCATCACTTTGATGATATTCTATTTTCAGTTAAGCCTCACCCCGGGCAACAGCAAATTGCAACTTGGATCCGTAATGACTTGAATCATGTAGACCATCCTCGTAATGCTGACCGCCTGCAAGATAGGTATTCAATTCGTTGTGCGCCACATGTTATCGGCGTTTTGCAAGACTCATTACCTTGGTTTCGCCAGATGATAGAAAATGAGTTAAATTCAGCCAATGATAACCCCATCATAGATGGCCCAGGAGAGCACGTTTTACATGGTGGTCACTTTTATGGTGGTCATATTGCAATGGTAATGGATTCATTAAAAACAGCCGTAGCAAATTTAGCTGATTTGGCGGATCGCCAAATAGCATCATTGGTAGATACTCGTTATAACAATGGATTACCGTCGAACTTATCTATGAGTGATGGTGCTAGACGTTATATTAATCATGGCTTTAAAGCAGTTCAAATTGGCGCTTCAGCATATACAGCAGAAGCACTAAAACAGACGATGCCAGCGAGCGTATTTTCACGCTCAACAGAATGTCACAATCAAGACAAAGTCAGTATGGGCACTATTGCTGCTCGTGATGCGATGCGAGTTTTGCAATTGACTGAACAAGTATTAGCAAGTACGTTGTTAGCAGCGGTGCAAGGTATTCGTATTCGTATTGCTAATAATGAACTTGATCATGACACATTGCCACTACCGGTAATGGAAATGTACGACGATATTTGCCAGTTTTTTGAGCCGCTGTTAGACGATAGACCATTAGATAAGTTATTGCGCTTTTCGGTTGATGCGATTCAAACACAACGTTGGAGTTTATATGGCTAAACAGGTGTTTTTATCAGCGGAGGCCGTTATTGACGTACCATTTCATGATTGCGACCCTATGCAGGTGGTATGGCATGGCAATTATGCTCGTTATTTTGAGGTGGCACGTTGCAATTTACTGCGTAAAATATCTTATGATTACTTAGATATGCATGCCTCAGGCTATATGTGGCCGATTGTTGATATGCGTACTAAATATATTGGCTCGGCTGTTTTTACTCAGAAAATAATTGTAACCGCGGAACTTGTTGAGTACGAATCTCGGTTAAAAATTAACTATATAATTAGCTGCGCTAAAACGGGTGCTAAATTAACGAAAGGCTATACCGTGCAAGTTGCTGTTGATATGGCAACTCAAGAAATGCAGTATGTATCACCTAAAGTATTAGTGAACAAAATAGAAGAGCTAAACAAAAGTGCTCATGAAAAAATTTAACCATATCGCTATTGTGTTAAAAGTAACACTGATTTTGATGACATTTTTTAGTCAAAATCTACTGGCTGAGCAAGTAAATACAACACCAGACAATAAATTGAAATTTAGTGCGATCTCAATCGCATCCGGTAGTTTTATCCAGCATAAATTCTTCAAAGTACTCAAGCAGCCAATTACATCACAAGGTGAGTTTTATTTTGATGTTAATTTAGGCTTGTTGTGGCAAACAAATAAGCCATTATATTCGGCGCTTGTGCTAAAGAATGGCGGTGTTTATACAGAAGATGGCCAAACCCCCGCTAAAGCGCTTAAAGGCGCGGAAAGTTTAAGTTTGATGCTGCTAAGTATTTTATCAGGCGATAGAGCACAATTAGTTGAAAATTTTACCCTAACTGAAAGTACAACATCGGGCTGCATTAATTTGAAGCCTAACATGGCAAAATTGGCTAAAGTAATGAAAATTATTGAGCTTTGTCAAAAGCATAGTGAAGATGAAAGTGTTGCGGACTTTAATCAAATAGCGCGTATCATTTTGCATGAACATAGTGGTAACAGAACAGAAATAAATGTGAAATTAACTGCAATATCGGCATTGCCAGAGTCAATTCGTGCCCGCCTTAACTAAGCTTCAAAAACTATACTGGTTGCAGTTACTTGCAGTTTTATTCCTTGGCGGGTATTTCATATTTTTTGCGAATTGGAAAATTGAAACTAATTTATTATCAATTTTGCCAAATGCCGAGCAACAACAAGACTTTGAAGCAGCTGAACAAGCGTTATTTAAGCAGAAATCTCAACAACTTGTTGTCTTGTTATCTGGTAGCAATGCCTTAGCGGCGTATGAAGAATTGCAAACGGCTATAAAACAAACTAAGTATGTAGCCGAGTTGCATACACCTGAACCAGCGTTAACAGATATAGCAAATTTTTATTTACCTTATCGACATAATTTTCTCCCTGCGGCGTATTTAGATAATATTGCTAACGGTCAAATGTTAAGTCAATTGGCCAATACTCAACTTGTGCAACTGGCGAATCCTTTTGTTAGTGAAACCATAGCTACGGCTCCTCGACTCAATTTAGCTGCATATTTACAGGAATCACTTACTAAGCTGAGTGAGGTTGAGTTTTATCAGGGCGTTGCCTCGTTAAATGTACAAGGGCAGCGGTATTTAATTATGTATCTGCAATTGTCATTAGATGGCTTTGAGCTTAATGCAAGTCAAGTGATGGCTACCAAACTTAGTCAGATATTTACTCGTATTAGTCGTGATTTTAATGTCGATATAAATTATTCGGGCATACTATTTCACACGGCGGAGTCTACCGCACAAGCAAAAAATGAAATATCTAGCTTTGGTGTCTTTTCCATTGTCGCTGTTATTTTGTTAATACTTATGGCGTTTCGATCCTTATTACCGCTAACCGCGGCTTTGGTGGTGTTGGCTATAGCATGCACTTATGGCTTCGTTGCTATTTTATGTTTTTTTGATAGTTTCCATTTATTGACATTGGTTTTTGCCGTAACGCTAGTTGGCGTGGTTGTTGATTATTGCTTCCATGCATTTGTCTATGCGAGTGATAAAGTAAGTAGCATTCATCAAAGTGGTAAAAGCGCTATTATTAAGCCGTTAACGTTAGGTTTTTTAACTACAGCACTGGGTTATATTGTTTTAATTTTTTCGCCATTATCATTATTGAGTCAAGTTGCTGTATTTATGATTTTTGGCCTATTTGGTGCGCTAATTACGGTATTGATGTTATTGCCCTATTTAGATCGTGCAGTAAGTTTAGAAAAAGCCCCAATAATTCTACGATTTAGCCAAAGCGGCGTAACACTTTTGAATAGACTTCAGCATTATAAATTAGCAATATTTATTATACTGTTTGCTCCCATGACATTACTTTTCTTGTTTAAACCTATGCAATTTAATGATGATGTTAGGTTGTTAAATTCAAGCCCTGACTGGTTATTAGCTCAAGAAGTTAAAACGGCAAATGTGCTAAATTATCAAAACTCAGAAAGGGTTCTTGTAAAAGCAAATACCATACAAGACTTGCTTGAAAATCAAGAGCATATAATTAATCAAATTCAGGTGAGCCAGCCAAATATCAAAATAAAAGGGTTACACGAGCTTTTGCCGTCTATTAAACAACAACAACAGCATTTTGGGTTAATGAGCCAAGCGAATGAACTAGGTCATTTTCAAGGGGTATTGGCAATAACAGGATTAAGTGATCCAATTTCAAGTTTCCAGCCGCTAAACTATGACGCCTTTATGAAAGGCCCGCTAGCGTTTATTGGCCAGTTCTATATCGCACAATATAGCATTGACAGCAATTTGACGACTAAAAATACAGAATTTGCCTCCTGGCTTGAGCTGACAGGCGAGCGATTGTCAGCGGAAAATTTACGCTGGTTAGACGAAAACTTAAACGCATCATTGTATGACCCTGCTCGAAAGGTAAGCGCGGCCCTATCTGATTATCGACAAGGTGTTTTAGTATTACTTGCAAGTGCCTTTGTTGTGGTGATGTTTATTTTAATGAGTCGATATGGCTTCAAGACGGGGGCGTTGTCGACTATTGCTACAGTAGGAAGTGCATTATTAGCCTTGGTGATAAGCCAAGTTATTTCAGGTCACTTAAACATATTTAATTTGCTTGCTGTTTTACTGATAATTGCCTTGGCAATCGATTATGTCATTTTTTATCAAGAGCAAGGATTACAAGCAAAAACTTTTCTTGCTATATGCTTGTCGGCCTTATCATCTGCGGCTGTATTTGGTATTTTGGTTTTTAGTGCAACACCCGCGGTAAGTAGCTTTGGCTTAACTGTGATGATAGGTATTGCCAGTACTTTTATCTTAGCACCTATGTCGGTACTCAGGCATAATAATGGGCTTACCGATTAACTCTGCAACTAGCTAGGTAATAATTTTAGGAAACGATAATGGAAATTAAGTCGCCAACACAGCGAGCCACCGAACAATACGACGTGGTTATTATTGGGGCTGGCCCTTCTGGAACAGTTGCGGCTTCATTGCTTGCTGCAGAAGGAGTGTCAGTATTGATTCTTGAGAAGCAATATTTTCCACGATTCTCAATTGGCGAGAGTTTATTGCCTCAATGTATGGAGTTTTTAAAAGAGGCAGGTCTTGAGCAGGCATTAGATAATTATGCCGAATCATTTGGCTTTCAGTTTAAAAATGGTGCGGCATTTCATAAAAAAGGTAAAAACTCATCATTTGATTTTACGGAAAAGTTCAGTGCTGGCCGTGGTACCACCTATCAAGTGAAAAGAGGGCTTTTCGACAAGTTACTAGCTGACGAAACGGAGCGAAAAGGCGTTAGTATTCGTTATGGTCATCAAGTTAATTCTGTCGTATCACTAGAGCCTCAGGTATGTCTTGATGTCAGTGATGAAGAAAATAGTTGCTATCAAGTGCGAGCAAAATTTTTATTAGATGCCAGTGGTTTTGGTCGTGTTTTACCACGACTACTTGATTTAGAGTTGCCTTCAGACTTTCCAATTCGCCATAGTTATTTTAGCCACTTTAAAGATGGTATTGATTGTTCGGAATTTGACCGAGATAAAATTCTAATTACCGTGAACCCTAATTATAGTGATGTTTGGTATTGGCTGATTCCATTTGCTGATGGCAGTGCTAGTGTTGGTGTTGTTGGTTTACCTGAACGGTTCGACGAATCATTATCGACTATTGATACATTGCAAAATTTTATCAATCAAGATGAAAATCTGAAGCGACTTTTGAAAAATGCGACACCACTGCAAGAGGCAAGAGTTATAAAAGGTTACTCTGCGGACGTTAAAAGTTTATGGGGTAAGAATTTCGCCTTATTAGGCAATGCCGGTGAATTTTTAGATCCAGTGTTTTCTTCAGGTGTTACTATTGCCATGAAGTCTGCGTCTTTAGTTGCACCGCTAGTGAAAAAGCAACTATGCGGCAATACAGTTGACTGGGAAGCAGAATATGCCCAACCGTTGAAGTTTGGTGTTGATACCTTCAGGTGTTTTGTTGAAGGTTGGTATAACGAGAGTTTTCAAAATGTTGTTTATCATGATCGTCATGATGATTCTGTGCGTCGCATGATAAGTTCAATATTGGCTGGCTACGCTTGGGATGAAAAAAATCCTTATGTGGCAAAAAGCGTTAGACGATTAAATGTATTGGCGGAAGTGTGCCAGACAGGGTTATAGACGTGACGTGCTTAAGACAAAAATTATTATTAGCGTTCTTAGCTTGCCTTGTACTCGGCTGTACTACCTTGTCCAATGATAAATCAATACATTTAACTGAGTATGTTAGTTTAAATTTAACAGTGCCTCCGGCAGAAAAAGTAGGCACGATTGATAGCCATTTAGTAGAAATTACAGCGCGTGGTGAAAGTCATCGCTTTATTGCGCAAGTCGAGTATCGTGCCAATGAAATAGCGATGGCGTCAATCTCCCCTTCTGGCGTGCCATTATTTGATTTTATTTGGTTTAATGATAGCGCTGCTGAAATTAACCAATATGTAGACTTACCTTTTAATGATATACGCTTCATTATTGCTGACATGCAATTGTGTCATTGGCCAATAAATGCTCTTAATGAATCACTATCAGGTGATAATATTAGAGTTGTTCAAGGAAAAAATGTTAGTCAGCCAGATGTAATTTGGCAAAGAAGCATTTGGGATAAAGGACAATTGATTATTAAAATTGATAAACTCCAAGATGGTTATCAATTGGAAAATATTGAACGGAATTATCGCATTAGACTAGTGAATTTGAACAAGGAAAGCGCGTGAGTATTTGCTTAAAAGAATTTGGTGTTATTTGTGCTCTTGGTAATAACAAGCAACAAGTTTTATCGGCCTTGATTTCAAGTAAAAAACAGTTTTTATCACTCGACAATGATTTACCATTAGAAGGGGCGCAATATGTTGGTCGAGCTCAATTACCCGATAGTGATGATGTAAGGGAAATATCAACTAATAACAATAAATTAGCCTATATTGCGTATCAGCAAATTGCCGAGACTATTACACCGCTAGTTAAGCAGTATGGCCAGCATCGTCTTGCAGTCGTTATTGGTACTAGTACCGCTAGTATTTATGAAGGTGAATTAGCAAGAAAACAATTGGCCGAAAATGGTAAATTTCCACAAGATTTTCAATATCAAGTGCAAGAAATGTCAGCACCAGCAACTTATGTTGCTGAGTTAGCAAATGCCAAAGGGCCTGTTTATGGCATTTCTACAGCTTGTTCTTCCAGTGGCAAGGCCTTAGTCAGTGCGAAAACTTTGCTAGAAAATGATTTGGCTGATGTTGTTATTGCTGGCGGTGTTGATAGCTTAACACAACTTACTATTAATGGTTTTAAGTCGTTGGAGTCAATTAGTCGTGAAATCTGCCAACCATTTCAAAAAGAGCGTGATGGAATCAATATAGGTGAAGCAGCAGCATTGTTCGTTATGACAAAAGATGCTGATGGTATTCAATTGCTAGGTGCGGGCGAAACTTCTGATGCTTATCATATCTCGGCCCCCTCGCCTGATGGTGCTGGTGCTGCGACCGCTATGGCGCATGCCATTGAAGATGCGAAAATGAGCGCTGAACAAATTGATTATGTAAATTTACACGGTACCGGAACCGTTAAAAATGATGAAATGGAAGCTTTAGCTATGTCATCTGTTTGCGGAGAGCAAGTATATTGCAGCTCAACCAAACATTTAACGGGGCATACACTTGGTGCGGCAGGCGCTTTAGAATTAGGCCTTTGTTGGCTATTGTTGAGTGACGATAATATTAATAAGCAAATACCCGCAAATTGTCGCGGTGGTGATATTGATGAAAAAATGCCGCCGATAAAACTGAGTCAAGGTGAAAAGTTAACTAAGCTACAGTATTGCTTGAGTAATTCTTTTGCGTTCGGTGGTAATAACTTTAGTGCCATCATTGGAAAAAATTATGAATAACTACCAGATTACGGACGTTTTACCTCATCAAGCACCTATGATACTAATTGACTCCTTGGAGTACTATGATGAAGGTGCTTGTCGTTGTAGTGTTGAAATTACTCCAGCAAGCCCTTTTTTTGATGAACTTAAACAAGGCGTACCAAGCTATATAGGTAGTGAATATATGGCACAGGCAATTGCTGCATTTGCGGGCGCTCATGCTTTAGATGCAAAGGGCGAAGTACAGATAGGCTTTTTATTAGGTTCTAGAAAGTATAAAACCTTTCAAGCACATTTTAAGCGCAATGAGGTTTTAACCATCACCATTAAAGAATTATACCGGGAAGACTCAGGGTTGAGAGTTTTTGAATGTGAAATATTAAGTCATGAAAACCATGTCTTGGCACAAGCGAACATCAATGTATTTCAGCCGAAAGACCCAGATGCCTTTATTCATGAAAGCTACGCATAAACATCTTAGAAGAAAATTTAAAAAGTGAAGAATGACAATGACGCAAGATATTAAAAGAATTTTAGTTACAGGCTCAAGCCGAGGTTTAGGTAAAGCAATTGCAATTAAACTTGCGCAAGATGGCTTTGATATCGCTGTACATTGTCGTAGTGGTATAGATGCAGCTAAAGATACGCAAGCACAAATTATTGCACTTGGGCGTAAAGCGAGCTTGCTACAGTTCGATGTTTGTGATCAAAAAGCCGCTAAACTTGCCATTGAAAACGATATGGAAGAAAACGGCGTTTATTATGGTGTGGTTTGTAATGCGGGTATTACCAAAGATATGGCCTTTCCTGCCATGGAAAGTGAAGATTGGAGTAGTGTCGTGAATACCGCATTAGATGGTTTTTATAATGTAATTCACCCAGTGGTTATGCCTATGGTAAGGGCAAAAAGAGGAGGACGCATTGTCACTATGGCATCAGTATCTGGCATTGCGGGTAATAGAGGGCAAGTGAATTATAGTGCTGCCAAGGGGGGGGTTATTGCGGCAACTAAAGCTTTATCTTTAGAGTTGGCTAAGCGAAAAATTACTGTAAATTGTGTTGCGCCAGGGTTAATAGATACAGACATGACGCAAGACCTACCGCTAGATGAAGTGAAAAAAATGATCCCATTGAGACGCGTAGGTAAACCAGAAGAAGTTGCCGCTACTGTGTCGTTTCTAGTCTCTGATGGTGCCGCTTATATTACGCGGCAAGTCATCTCCGTTAATGGTGGAATAGTGTAATGAAAAGAGTCGTAGTAACAGGAATGTCGGCAATAACGGCTTTGGGGGATGATTGGTCAACCTTTAGATCGGCACTAGAAAAAGGCGAAAATGCAGTTGAAATTATGCCACAGTGGCAAAAATTAGAAGGTTTGAATACCTGTTTGGGCGCACCAGTTAAACACTTTGAAAAACCAGCACACTATAAACGCAAAATGATTCGCTCAATGGGGCGCGTTTCTTTGATGGCAACCCGAGCGACAGAGTTGGCGCTTGAACAGGCAAACTTGTTGTCAGATGATGCCCTTACCGATGGTCGAACTGGTGTATCTTATGGTTCATCTATTGGTTCAACGTCGCCCTTGGTTGCCTTTGGCAATATGATGGAAAACGACACTATGGAAGGCGTTACCGCAACGAGCTACATACAAATGATGTCGCATACAGCACCAGTTAATATTGGTGTTTTTTTTGGTGCTAAAGGTCGTGTAATAACGACTAGCTCTGCCTGTACATCGGGCTCGCAAGGTATTGGTTATGCTTATGAAGCTATTAAGTTTGGTAAGCAAAAGGTAATGATAGCTGGTGGTGCAGAAGAACTTTGTGTTACTGAAGCGGCGGTATTTGATACCTTATATGCTACTAGTACCAAAAATGACCAACCAAAACTAACGCCAAAACCTTTTGATAGAGATCGGGATGGTTTAGTGATAGGTGAAGGGGCATGTACTTTAATTTTAGAAGAACTTGAGCATGCACAAGCACGAGGAGCTAGTATTCTTGCTGAAATTGTTGGTTTTGGCTCAAATTCAGATGGTAAGCATGTCACTCAGCCGACGGCGGAAACTATGAAAATAGCGATAGAGTTGTCGCTAGAAGATGCAGGCATAGACGCGAATGCTATTGGCTATGTGAATGCGCATGGTACAGCCACAGATAAAGGCGATATTGCAGAGTCGAAAGCTACGGCAAGTGTTTTTGGTAAGATACCGCTAAGCTCATTAAAAAGTTATTTAGGTCATACGCTTGGTGCATGTGGCAGCATAGAGGCGTGGGCGAGTATAAATATGATGCAAGATAATTGGTTTGCACCGACACTAAACTTAAATCATGTTGACGAACAATGTGGAGATTTAGATTATATTATTGGTCAAGGTCGAGAAATTCAAACGGATTATGTCATGAGTAATAATTTTGCCTTTGGTGGTATTAACACCTCTTTAATATTCAAACGCTGGCAAAATTAGTTAGCTTCATCTTGAGCTATATGAGTTAAAGCCTTTAATACGCTGTTGATTTTTATAGCGTTTATAGTAAGGCAGAAAAAACAAAATAACGCCTGTGATTGAAATAAGCAATAATGCGATTGAAAGTGGCAGTGTAAACCATAAGTTTGCACTGTCTTGCCAGTAGGTAAAGTCATGCAGTTGCTCTATAAAATCTGAGCGGCGATAAGCCGTTTTCAGCACCTTACCAGTAGTTGAGTCAATTTGAATTTCCCATTCAGACTTTGCTCTTATCTTTATAATGCCCTTACTTGGGCGAACATCTAAGCGATCGATAGCCTGCCAGGAGTCAATACCTGCTTCTGGCACTGATTTGGCAATGGTTAATACTTGTTCAAAGCTGATACTTGGATGATTTTTTACGCTGCCTATAGCACTTACTGGTTGAATATATTCCACATCTTTTTTAAGTAACAATAGAATACCGCTGATCAAGATGATCAAAAAAGGTATCGCAATAACAATACTTGCCCATTTGTGGGTACTGCGGTTAATTCGATTAAAATTCATGGTTACTCATATTTAAAAGTTATGTGTTGCTACTTGGCTAATTTAAAACTGCCAAATACCGCTAAAATTGAAGCTTCTTTCAGGTTGATAGGCCGCATCTTCGTCGCTTGATGTTTTGTATAAACGGTCGGTTAAGTTCATTACAGACATGCTTAATCGCAAGTTCTCATTTACTTGATAATCGATTTTCGTATGCCAAATTAGTCTGCTTTCTTGTGCAATTTCTGAGGCGCCAATGTGCTGTTGTGAAAATTGATAATTCAATTGTTGGCGAATACTGACACTATCATTTTGCCAGTTTAGTGACCATTTTATGGCTTTAGGAATACCGTCATCAATAATATTATTATTGTCATCTTGGCCTTGTTGCCATTGAAATCCAAAACTTGATTGCCACTGTCGGTTAATTTGCCAATGGTTAGTTATTTCAAAGCCGTTGATGGTAACTTGCCTGTTATTACGATAACGACGCACATTATCTTGCGTGTAGCGTTCAATGTAGTCATCAATTTTATAATGATAACCATTGAAAATGGTCCTGAAATTATTGTTAACATGGTGAGAAAGTGAAAACTGTAAGCCGACACTTTTTTCTGGCGTTAGCTCGCTGTTACCTTGGGTGTTGCCTCTGGGGGTTTCTCCAGAAAAGAATAACTCACTCACCGTCGGAAAACGAAAAGCATTGGCAAGTTGTAGGCTCATAGAAGTGCTATTTGATAGCTGATAACTGGTGTTTGCAGATAAGGAAACGAAGCTGTCTTCTTTTGTTTTTTGGTGTTGCTTAAGTTTAATTTGGTCGTATCTTACTCCTGTTGCTATGCTAAAATCGTCAAAATACCAGTCATGCAAAGTAAATATAGCAAACGTGTCTTCATTGGCATCAACCATGTCTTTTTGCCATGCTAATTCATTGGTGGCAGAAAACTCTTGTTCACTAATTTCAATATTATGGCGGCCAAGCCATTCAAGCCCGATTACGGTATTGTCGACTAACCAAGAGCCATAAACACCAAAAGTATCAGATTGATAGTTAGTGATATTACGACGAGAAATGTTCTGCTCTTCGTCGAGGCGAGATATATTGGTTTGCCAATGTTGCTGGTGTTGATAGAACTTAAGTTTCCATTGCCCAGAGGAAGAAAGCTCTATTTGTGATAATAGATGATCATCTTGTGGGTAGTTGCTAATGCGCTCATTTGGAAAGGTAATTGAACTTTTGCCGATATCATCCCCTTGACTAACAATGGCAGAGGCAAAAATATCAATGTTATGCCAGCTAAACTCACTTGCTAGCGTTGCTGCATGTTGCTGATATTGGCTATTTAATGGAATAGTGTTGCCCTGTTCATTTTGAGCAGAGTCGGCATTATCAGCTGTACGACTTACTGTGCTGGCACTGAAAGTGTCACCAACAAAATTAGCAAATAAATTTTTGGCATTGTCTTGTGGCTGAAATGCAAAACTAATAGCTGATGTTTGATGTGATTGTGTTGAAATACTCACCACACCGCCCATTGCATCAGAGCCGTAAAGTGTTGATTGTGGCCCCTTTTGAATATAAACCTCTGAGATTAATTCTGCAGGAATAAAGGCGATGGAATTCCCTGCTCTGCGGTCTGTGATAATCGGAATACCATCAACTTCAGTTTTAATTCTTGCGCGACTAAAACCGCGAATATTGTAGCTTTGAAATAAGCCACCTTGACCATTAAGGTTTACCCCTACGCTCTGAGAAATTAAATCGGCAACGGTATGTTGCGCACTAACGGTTTGCTCCGGGTAAATTAGAACATTGTCACTGGTTCTTACATCATCGAGTGATTTAACGGTTTTTGAATGTGAAATTACCATCACCTCTGTTAACTGTGTGTCAATATTCACAGCATTCTTTAATGAAGAGTTTGATTGCGATTGTTTACTTAATGCCGGAGCACTTAAAAACAAGTAAAAAACACTTGTGCTATATAAGAATTTAAATAGATTTTTGAACACTGTATTTACTTATTCTAAGATGTGAATATAAACAAACTGATGATCAGTACTAGTAATATAGCGGGCTAAATCTTGCTTAGCGGGTCCTTTAATTACTTGCCCAATATTGTTAAAACGTGCGCCATGGCATGGACAAATAAAATTATTTTCTTGTACAGAAACCGCACAGCCACGATGAGTGCAAGATAGTATCGATGCAACAAAGTTATGGTTATTTAATTTGGTAATGGCAATAGCTTGTTGGTTGTGGCTAACGGTAATTGTCGGCTTTTCCAGAAAGAGCTTTTTATCAACAACAACTTTATTTCCTTGTAATGTCGACTCGGCATATTTAACTGTACTTTTACAGGCGGGTAATAAACAAGCACTAGCTAAACAGGCTGTTCTTAAAAATTCTCGACGTTTCATTATTATGAATGTGTCCGATTTTTAATTTTATGTTGATAGTGAGTTTTCTTTTTTTTGCGAGATTTGCGGGCAACTTTAATATGAACTATTAAAAGTGTTGGCAGCATTAAACCAACAAGCGCATGTGAGTTACCCAATAAAGTGTGCCAATCTTCACCAACGAGATAATATAGACTGTAAGCTGATAGCAATGAAAAAATAATAAAACTCATTAAGCCAATACCAGACTTTTTTGCTTTTCCAATTGACCAGGTTTTGGAAACATGCGATGTGAATATGCTACCCAAGGCCATTAACATCATAAATGCTGCAAAACCATGCAATTGCAAAAACGGGTACTGTAAAAAATGTGATTCCGGGCCAAAATCTCCTTCAACCATTGCAAAGTTGCGTAATAGCCAAAAGCCTGTGCCACTAAATATGCTTAAAGTTAAAAAACCATAAAATAAATAACGATATTTTTTGGCTATTTTTCGACTAATATTGGACATAAAATACTCTAGTGTACTTGACGGCTAAAACCGAATTTATTGATTACTATCGCGGCTGCACAATAGTGATTTAGTAAATTTTTAGCATCCTTGCGCTTCATAAGAGCAACAATTTTTGTTAGCGCGTCGGCCTGCATGGCACTATTCGCAAAAACCGAAACACTGCCTTTAATTGTGTTGTATTGTTTTGTGATTGGATTGAAATATTGTGAACCTTGTTCTCGGTAATAGCTGCCACTGCTCGCTACAGCGGTATTGAGTAACATAACGTCTTTAAGTGCACTTGGCCGAGTCGCATACTTTATTGACACCTTTTTATTTTGCCAGTCAATAACTCTCATATCGCCACCAGCATTTATATAGCCGGCAATATTGCTTGGTAGTTTTGATATAGCCTGGTCGACAGCGTAGCCTTTAGCAATTCCACCTAAATCAAGTATGATTGGTTTAGCACTGCATATACTATTCCCTGTTAACCTTACGTCAGAAAAATCTCCATAAATGACAGCACTGCCTTGTATTTGTTGTATATTTAGATGATCTGGTAAATGCTTGTCTTTTACTAAAGCTGCAGCGACAGTAATATCATAAACACCGGCAGATGCTTGATATAAGTTGTTGGCAAAAGTTAATACTGTTAGCAAATCCTTAGAGATTTTTTTTGCAATATTAGGTGCTAACATTAATGCCAAGTTTAGCTGTGACAACTCGCTGTTTTTTTGATGGAAATTCATTGCTTGTTGTACACGTGCTATTTCATCAAATGCCAGGTTTGCATACTCAATAAGCGTTTTTTCTGGCAAGTTGGCCTGTAAGTTCACTTCGACAAAAGTTCCTAACAGTGGTCGGCAGCGTTTAATTTGGCTTATCGTCACAGTATTATCTTATGTCTACAGCGCTATTTTACTCAGCACGCTTGACCACGTATGGTTAAGTCGATTGATGCCGTCAGTTACATGGCGACAAGATAAGGTTGCACCAGAAATATTCTTAATTTGTTTGTCGAGTTTAAGAAATTCGCTGCTGTCTTTACCGTGAAATTGTGCGCGCCATTTTGGGTGCATAATTTGGTCGCCGTAAGTTTCTCGATAAGTTAATACTTCTAAGCCCATCACTTTTCCGTCAGCGCTAATCGCAACAGCTATGTCAATATTTTCATGTTTACCGATAACCTGATCAACAATGAACCAGCCGCCATCTTCTGAGCGCCAGCTATTAATATGGTGATTGCGCACGCGAATGTCAGATAAATTTTCAATTAAATCGGCTTGTTCTTCTGTTAAGTTTACTGGCGCTGGCGTTAATTTTTGCTCTGGCCATAATATTTTCTGTGCTTGCTCTATCGTTAAATAGCTCTTAGCAAAAGCTACTTGAATAGGCAAAGCGAAAGTTGCAGCGGTAGCAACTAAACCTTTTAAAAATCGTCTACGTAACATACTCATAATCGTGATTAACTTGTAATTGTTAAAAATGCAAAAGGCTTACCCTTGAGTGTAAGCCTTATCGAATTAAGCTAAGTGCTTAAAATATTTAGAATTCGTAACCATATGATAAGCCGATGTGCATTTTTTCATGTTCATCCCAGTTACGGCCATTACGAACATCGGCATGCTCTGAACCGCCGCCACTAATTTGCCAAAGTACACCAGCAGTTACCCACCACTTTTGTTCAGCAAAATGTAATGTTGGCCCGAAATAGTTACCACGTTGATGCTGGCTACCAATGCGGAAATCACTTAAATCAAAGTTGGTTTTCTTTAAGCCAATTGTGTAACCATCAGCATCAAAACCGTCTTCAGTATTACCTTTTTCCGCTTTATCTTGCGGGTTTAAGTAGTCTGACTGATGTCTAAATTCTAAACCAACAAACCATTTTGGCGCGAAACGGTATGAAATGGCGGCAGCAATATCAACAGCGAATTCGTCTTCTACTACGGTACCTGACTTTCTGCGTTCAAATTCAGTTTTAATATTTAATACAGTTATAACAGTGTCATCTAAGAAATCTTTTTGGAAAAATAGGGTACCAACAAATGAGTCTTGATCTATATCGGCGCCATCTAAGCGGTATTTATCGCGACGCTCGTACGCCAAACCATATGAGAAGCCAAATGCATCTTTATATGGGCTTAATACGTTGTATTTCATTGCTAGCTCATAACCGGCAAATTGTGTATCGCTAAATTTACCTGTGCCATCGCCTGCTTCACACATAGGACATGGAGCGCCATCTTCTTCTGAACCAACATCATAGTCATGATCAAAAATAATTGCTTCAACAGCAACCGTTAAGCTATCTGTCACGCCGTATTCAACTTCAGGACGAATATCGTGGAATCTATAGTGATCGCCAGCATTTTTATCTATACGAATTGTGTCAGCAATTTTAAATTCGTAACTACCAGCAGGACGAGTATCAGTGCCTTTAGCGTAAACCCAAAGGTTTTCACCTGCAGATGCGGTAAATGTTGCAGCAGATATTGCTGCAGCCATTATGGTGTTGAAGTTAAGTTTCATGTTTTAAAGCCCAAATGTATCGGAGAGAGTTCGTTGTTGTTATTCGGGCATTATAATTAGTTAATAAATGTAACGCAAATGATAACTGTTTTTATTTGTGTTTGTATTTTTAAGAGTGAAAAGCCTAATACGAGAAACAGGCTAGTGCCAGTTTATTCGATAAATGCAGGTGTATCAGTTATGCGGTATGGCAGTACAACAGCTGTGGTTTAGTAGGCTTGGTAGTTTTTAAATTGCGGGTGAACTTCGAGATAATCACACCAAGTGCTGAAATTTTTATAGTTATAGCGATTGTCAGTTGCTGTTATCCAACGAGAGCTAGATTTCGGCCGCAACTGAAACTTTTTTTTAAAGCCATCAATTGCAACAAAACAAGCAAGCGATTCGAACGTTTCATTTTTAATTCTAACTTGGGTGAAGCCAGTTATGGTTTTATTAAATGTGACAGTCGTTCTTGGTTTACTCCAACTAAGAGGGCTAATAATTAATAAAACTATAGTTATGTATTTTACTAAATTCATAAGTTAACTTGCTGTTATATAAGTTTTTAAATGTAAAGATAAATAAAAAATTTTAACTATCTTCAAATAATATTGAAATAATTTAAATTATATCATTGAAAGCGTGAATGTCTGTCTCCATAACTATTACTAACAACAGAAAAGTGTCATAAAACGACAATTATTAAAGACGCAGTAAAAGAGAAATTATTCATGGCTAACATTACCCCAATTAAAAAAGAAACTCATCAAAACGTTAAAATTGCAGCAAAACGTGATTTATCACATGTTGCAAATCAGCATATTGCGCCAATTACAGCGCCTGAGTTCTCACAAGGTGCGACAAGCTACCCTGTGGTATTAGTAAAAGATCAAGGCTCTGAGCGTTACCGCAGTGTCGTCATGCTAGGGTTGGAAGCAGGTGAAAACCTTTATCACAAAGAAGACTCTTGGAATGCCGTGTACATTCCTCAAAGTATCGCGATGGCACCATTCTCACTAGGTTTAGATCCTGAAAAGGAAAAAACATTAACAGCGTGTGTCGATTTGGATAACAAGTTTGTTGGTGAAGACAAAGAACATGAGTTATTTGATGCCGAAGGTAACGATACGGAATTTTTCAAAGGTGTACAAGATTCACTAGGTCGCCTTTACGACAATGAAGTTATGAATGAAAAATTCATTAAAGAGCTACTAGATAATGATCTTCTTATGGAACTCGAACTTAATATTAACTTTGCTTCAGGTGAATCTAAAAAGCTTGTTGGTCTTTACGGCATCGACGAGAAAAAAGTACACGCATTAAGTGACGACAAAGTACTAGATTTCCACAAGCGTGGTTTATTTATTCCGATTCACGCTATGTTAGGCTCAGTTGGCCAGGTAAACCGCTTAGCACAACTACGTAATCAAAGTGAGTCTACAGCAAAAATTAACGCTATTCGTTTTACACCAGTAGTAGCGGAAGAAGCTAAAGCATCGTAATTAATCTTATTATGCTGTAAAAAAGAGCCTTACGGCTCTTTTTTTGTACCCAAAATTAACCATTTAATTTAAGTCAAAATTTAATGTAGTCATTTAGGGTTAAGGCATTGAGCTTACTTTTTACGGCTTTTCTGTTTATTATCTAAGTTAATTATTGATTTTATAGAACTAAAACATAGCCGGTTGGACGATGTAACTATGGCACAAACAAAAAATGTTGATACCATTTTAGCTAAACTAAAACATCAAGGCGCAATGACCTCAGGTGAATTGGCAAAAGAATTAGCCATGACTAGTATGGGGGCAAGGCAGCATTTATTACGTTTAGAAGAAAAAGCGTTAGTAAATCATTTTCTACAAAAAGCTGACATTGGTCGTCCCAAGCAGATGTGGCAGCTTACTGAGCTAGGCCATCGACGTTTTCCTGATCGGCACGCAGATTTAACACTGCACTTAATTGAATCTGTGAATAGCCTTTTTGGCAATGAAGGTTTAGAGCAAGTTATTTCCCTGCGTGAAAAACAAATGTTAACGAAATACCAAGCTGCACTTTCACTGTGTAATACGTTGATCAGCAAAATTGAAACACTGGCATTAATACGTTCACAAGAAGGTTATATGGCGAGTGTTGAAAAAATTTCAGCAGATGAATATTTACTTATTGAAAACCATTGCCCGATTTGTACAGCAGCAAAAGAATGTCAAAACTTTTGCCGATCAGAGCTTAGTATTTTTCAGCAATGCTTAGGTGAAAACTATACCGTTAAGCGAAGTGAGTATTTGCTTACTGGTGATAGGCGCTGCGTATATAATATTAAAAAAAGGTAACCAGAACTGTTGTGGGTTACCTCAATTAAGTGTGAATAAACATTAAACCTCTGTTAGGATGTTTTTGGGTAATGATGCTTATTTTGATCTAGGGTTAGGGATTGATACCGTATGACTGAACAGAAAAAACTGCCAAGTGAATTAGAAGAAAATATTCAAAATTTAGCCGGTGATATTTATTTGCAAATTGAGGATAAAATTACCGCGTTAATCACCAGCTACAGCGATAATTTAGCCGTTACTACTGAACAAGTTGAACAGCACCCAAACTATCAGCAACTAAAAGCAGAGTATGAAAACTTAGCAAAAACCTGTGACGATAAAAGCCATGCCCATCACAATGAAGTTAACGACTTGCTCGGCAAAAATAAGCAATTACAAAGTCAAGTTGACTTACAACAACATGAGCTTGAAAACCACGCTAAATTAAATACCGCTAAGCTCACTGATACAGAACAAGTCTTAAAAGAAAAACTGCAGGAAAACTCGCAGTTAGCCGAACAGCTTGGTAAATTAAATGCCAAGCTTGCCGAGCAGCAAGGTGGCTTAGATAAGTTTCAACAAGACCACAACTCCCTATCTCAACAATTGTCGGCACTGCAAACAGAGCACAATAATTTAGGTAAAACCGATAAAGCGAAAGCGGCAACAATATCGGTTCAGAATCAAAAAATTTCAGAGTTGCAGTTAAAACACGAACAAGTTGCCAGTGAATTAGAGCTATTAAAGGCGCAACAAGAACAAGCGCTGCAATCGAGCAATGAGCATTTAACTAGCGAGAAAAAACAGGCTGAGCTACTGCTCACGCAACGACAGCAGCTAGAAAGTGACGTTAAAAAACAAGATGAAAAAGTTGCACAACTAGCGCGTAAAAACACTGAGTTAATTGCTGATATTCAAAGACAAAAAGAAGCTCAAAAAATACAGCACGGTGAGCTTACACAGCTAAATGAAAAATATTCCAATATAGTTAATGAAAATAAAGCACTACAGCTAGAAATAACAAAACTAGAAGCTGAACAAGTGGCACAAAATAGTGTTATTGATGAGCAAAAGCGACAAGTCAGCAGTGAAAAAAGTCATGTTTCCCAATTACAAAGCGATATTAAAGCACGTGAAAAAGATATAGCTCAGCAGCGAACTGAAAATCAGGACTTAGTTAAAAAAGCGCAACAGCAAGCTACAACACAGCAACAAGAGCTTGAAAACCTACAGTTGAACCATGAAAAGTCAATTGCGGATCTCGAGAAAGAACTGACAAAACAGAAGCAAAACACAGAGTCTTTAAGTGAAAAGAATCAGCAAAAAGTCGAACAACAACAGCAAGAGCTTGAAAATTTAGAGAAAAATCATAAAAAGCTCGTTGATAAATTGAATGAAGATATTACCAATTTTCGTGACAAAGAACAGCTTTCAGTGCAAAGGTTGGCAGAGTTAGAGCAGCAGATTACTGAAAATACAGATAACAACAAGCTGTTGGCTGAACAAAACAAGCAACTGGAGGTGAAGTATCAACAAGATATTGAAAAACTGCAAGCTAACCATCAACAAATCACAGCTGATTTTGAACAAACCATAAATGATAAAAATACTGCCTTAAGTAAGCTTCAACAACAAGCAGATAGCCAGGTTAAGGCACTTGAAGAAAAAATTAACCAGCAAACGATATTGCTGACAGAACATGTAGAGCAACTAACAGAAAGTAAATCAGCTTATCAAAAACTGGCTGCAGATAATGAAAATATCACAAAGCAAGCTAGTGATTTAGAACAGAAAACAGGCCATTTAGAACAGCAGTTACAGGCGGAAAAATCCGCTGCTATTAAAAACCGCCAAATGATACAAGAAAGCAAAAGCAAACAAGAGCTCGAGTACAATAAAGCGCGTGAAACTATTAAATATTTACGTGATGAAAATACTGATTTAAACCATAAGCTTGAACAACAAGTCAATGAACTTGAAGACAAGCTAACGGAATATCGCTTACGTTTTGAATATGCACAGAAGCAGTTAACGAAAATGTCTAAATAAGGTTATAATAGCTCACTATTTTACACCGATATTGAGACTCGACGTGGCAATTCACCTACCATTAAAAAAATTCAGTCAATGGCAACAAGTCGCATTTTGTGCTGCTTTACTTGAGCGCATGATACCTAATTATCAAATGTTTGCTGAGCATGCCGAATTTGGCGAGTTTAAAATATTACGAAATCAACTCGACTTAATATGGCAATGGCTAGATAAAGATAACCGTTGCAAAATAAATTATGATGCGCAAATCGCAAAACTTGAAGAGCAAGTGCCTGATCCTGAAGCGTTTGACTTTTTTGGTGTATTTCCCGCGCTTGATAGTGCTATGGCACTTATGTCTTTATTGCAATCAATGCAAGACACACAAAACAGTGCTTTTGAAAATATAGGTAAGTTGTCTGAAAATAGTGTTAGTTACTATGTTGAGTTAAGTTTAGCGCAAGAAATAGACCAGCAAGCACCTGACGATACGGAGATTATTATTACACCCGCACAAATCAAAGAACATCCATTAATGCAGTGGGAAGTTGCAACTCAAAATGAGTTATTTGATTTTCTAAAAACTGCCAGCGAAAACAAAGTCACTTGTTTAAAAGCAAAGGCGTTGGTTTTAGAAGAAGGCTTATCTAATTTAGGGATTGAAATTAATCTCTAAAGGCAAGCTTAATCGTTTTTGAGTAATTTTTAGAACATTTGCAGTGATTGAAACGAAACGAAATGCCATTTGTTAACTATCAAGATATGACAATTATCCAGCGACTATTCTTATTAAGAACAGTTGCAATTGTAATTCAGCTTTTAACGGTGTTAATTGTCTATTTTGTGATGTCATTAAAAATAGCGCTATTACCGTTAATTATTGTTATTATTGTAGAAAGTGTTTTTCATACTTTAAGTGTTTTAATTTTTAGAAAACGCAATGCAGGCAATTTGGCGATTGTATTTCAATTGATTGCCGATGTTATTTTCTTAACGATTTTATTATCTTTTAGTGGTGGCGCGACTAATGCCTTTGTGTCGTTGTTATTATTACCCATCGTTATTGCTGCCGTTAGCTTACCTGCCCGTTATCTGTCATTTATATCTTTATCAGCCGTAGCATCTTATAGTTTTTTGTTGCTTACCATGCCTGAACACACTATGCACCATATGGATATGAGCAACCATTTTATTGGTATGTGGGCAAACTTTTTACTATCGGTATTGGTGGTTACCTTAGTTGTTGGGGCAATGGCTCGGGTTATAACTAACCGCGAACGCGCAATTGCATTGCAACGTGAAGATCAGTTAAAAAGCGAACAGTTGCTTGCTTTAGGCGTTGCCTCTGCACAAGTAACACATCAAGTGGCCACCCCGCTCGCCAATATGCAATTGTTATATGAAGAACTTGCTGAAGACTATCCAGATCATGAGGCTGTTATTGCCATGGCACAGCCATTGAATCAATGTACTGAACAACTTGGCTATTTTCGTTCATTGGCAACCTCGATTCGTGAAAATAAAGCAACAAAGTTAACCACAGCTGAGCTTATTGAGCAGTTGATTGATCAAATGCACTTTCACTTTCCCGAGCAGCAACTCACGATTAAGCAAGCACAAGAAATCCGAGGCACGATAACGTCTGATGCCATGTTGTTGCCAGCCCTATTAAACTTAATTCAAAATGCCATTCGAGCGAATTTAGAAAATAAAGAAAGTGAAATTATCTTAACTGTGAGCTGTGCAAATAATAATTTGGTGCTTGAGATCAGAGATTTTGGTTTAGGTATTGAAGCAAGTATGACCCAAACGCAAAGAGCTGTATTGGGCGATAAAATGGTAAGTAGTAAGTCAGGGTTGGGCATGGCAGTATTATTATCTAATTCAACCTTTCATCGCTTAGGCGGCAAATTACAGTTAAAAAATCATCAAGAAAGCGGCTGTATTGCTTTGGTGAGTTTGCCTATTCAGTTAGTAAGCCAGGAAGGTTCCCAATGAGAAAACTTCTGATTATTGAAGATGATGTTTCATTTGCTGCGACTTTGGCGCGAAGAATGGCTAAGCATAATTTTAATTGCCAACAAGTGCATCAGGCAGACCAAGCTTTACATGCATGCTTGCAACAGAAACCTGATTGTATTTTGTTGGACATGAAGTTGGCATCGGAAAATGGCTTAACTTTAATCAAGCCAATTCGTGCTGCTTTACCTAAGGCTAGACTTGTGCTTTTGACTGGCTTTGCAAGTGTGGCTACTGCGGTGCAAGCGATGCGTTTAGGCGCAGATGATTACTTGGCAAAACCTGTGAATACACAAATGTTATTAACTGCCTTAAGTGTTGAACAAGAGCTAGAGTCATCTATTGAATTCGATATTGATACTATGTCGGCTGAGCGCGTAGAGTGGGAACATATTAACCAAGTGCTTAATAGTAATGGCGGCAATGTCTCAGCAACGGCTCGGCAGTTAGGTATGCATCGACGTACTTTACAAAGAAAGCTGCAAAAAAAACCAGTATCAAAGTGATACTGGTTCTACTATACCCGCTCTACTTCAAAATATACTTTCAGAGCTGAGCTAGGAATTCAGTTCAAGGCGCAATATGTAGATAATGGTTATTCCCTTATCAAATATTGCAACGCTGGCCTGATTTTCTAGCTTATGTTCCCTACGGGCAAGCCGATAAAGGGTCATCTCCTGCGTTATTGATTTTGACAATAGAATAACTATTCTCTTCAATCAATGTCTTGTAGCTACCCCTTTTTCGACTTGCTGAAATGCGTATTTTGAAATAGAGCGGGTATCACACCAAAATATAGTTGATGGCAGGGTGATGCCATCAAAAATAACGGTTAAAACTGGTAATCCATTGCCAAATAAACATTTCGGCCCATAGCGGAAATTTTATTTCCAACAGCAATATCACTGCCATTAGCACGATTTACGCCGCCAAGATGATCACTATACTGTTTGTTTAATAGGTTATTAGCACCGACACGAACCACAAGGCCGCTGCTAACAAAATAATCTATTTGCCAGTCAACAATGGCGTAACCAGCCGATGCTTTTTCATTGTTCAGCTCAGAGACTTTATTTTGTGAACTGTACCCATGAATTGCTAAATTGCTTTGCCAATTTTTATATTGGTAATTTAGATTAATACGCGCATTTAACGGCGATATACGGTAAAGATCACCGTTAATGTCGTCACGTTCTCCGCGCACATAGCTAACAATACCTGATAATTTAAATTGCTCGTTTAAACGGTAATGCCAATTCATATCAGCTCCGTATAACGTGGCGTCAATATTAGTGAAGGTTAGTGGGCTGTCATCACCCATCATATCTGCAACCATTTTCACCCGCATATCAGTTGATGGTGTGCCTTGAATGTAGTTATCAACTTTTTGGTAAAATAATTGTGGAGCGATGGCAAAGTCACCTTCGTCATATGAAATACCAGCATTAATTTGGTATGCGGTTTCGCTGTCTAAATTGATATTACCAACATAAGTTTTGCCATCAGCCAAGCCACCAGTTGCTTGCATTGGCACCCATAAATAACGTTCTTGGTAACTTGCTGCACGTTGTTTAACAGCCACAGAGTAGTTAACTGCTGTGGTATTGGTCCATTGATATTCGCTACTTAAAGCTAAGTCAAATGTAGTATCTGATACGCTGCGGTCAGCATCATTAAATTCGTCTTGTAGGGCTTTAATATTTGGGTTCATCATTGCCATTGAATGAGATATTGCACCGGCATCGGCACGATTAGTTTTTACTCTTAGTCCTAAAGTATGTGAAAACTTGCCACTACTTGGTGTCCATTCCGCAAAAATTGAATGGCGGGCATCTTTAACATCATTAAAGTTCTTGATCTTAAACATCATATTTTCTGGGTTAGTGATCACAGAATTATGTTCAGCGTCAAAACCTTCAAGGCCAACTAACCAGTTACCTTGGCTTAATAATAATTTGTAGTCTAGTGATTGCGCATCAGCAGTATTGTAGCGGTACATTGGCATCATCATATTAGTACGTTGACTAAAGTTATCCATGCCATGCGTCGCGTCTTGATAACCAAGCTGCCAACTTAGTTGCCAATCACTAAGTTGTAATTCGCCGTCAAGGTTGTAGCGGTCAGAATCGATGTAGTCGATATCCATTGACAATGCTGGTGTACCAGAGTCATCGGTTTTTGCATGGTGCCAAGTTGCGCCAATTTGCCAATCTTTACCATGGTGGCGTACATCTATACCGTACTGTTTTTTGTTGTATTTTGTTGAAGAGATAAGGTTGCCGTCTCCATCTTCATAGTCATCACCACTTTGATCGGTTAAGTACAACAAAACACCGGTATTTTCATTGCTAATATTAATATCGCCGGCAACCGTTGATGCATCGTTAATGTCGTTGTAACTGAGCGCCAAATCACCATTTAGTGTTGATCCGGTATCCACTTCAACTTTTTTAAGGTTAACTTCAACAGCACCGCCAAGCGTGTCTATGCCACTGCGAACAGGAGCAATTCCGCGATAAACTGATACTGATTCAACCATAATTGGGTTGATATAAGTTAAAGGTGCATCCATTGCATTAGGGCCCGCACTAACAATTTGCTGCCCGCCGATAGTTTTGGCTATGCGTTCGCCAAACATACCGCGATATTGGGCAATACCGGTGATAGGGCCGTTCTTATTAATATTTGCACCAGGTACGGTTTTCAGCCAGTCGGCAACGTCAGGCATAACTAAGTTACCTTCTGCCAGTGCTGTTTCAGAATGCGTTAATTTTGGCGCCTCGATTGTAATAACTTCAATACTATTGTCATTAAGGTCATCGGCGACAGCATTCACAGCTCCCACAGATAAAATAATAGTAAGTGCTTGGGAGATTTTTGAGATTTTCATTACCGGTTCCTGAACATCATAAATTGGCTAACCAAATGATTTTTACTGATGTTTTTTCTAAAAACAAAGTAAGATCGGTAGAGTGCGACATTATGTCGCAGGTAGGCTTGACCCAGATCAATTTAACTCTGCTGCCTGCTGGATATCGAAGAAAATGTGCCTAAAAACTTTGCGTTTTTAACAAGAATCAATAAGCAGAATTGCTAGCTTTTCAGTGGCTAATTTTATAGTTTTTTGACAAAGCTTTAAAAAATATTGGCAAAAACTTTATTGCTTTTTAATGAGTTTGATTTTCATTACACAGCAACGCATTATATACCGGAAATTTATGTTGCTACGTTTTAGTAAAGCAATAGCTATGTCATGATTGTATGATGAGCAGTGCTAACTCTGTTTTGCCGGCCTAAATGTTTTTGGAAGTTAAAATGCTTGCAATGTTGCAGTAAATCCGGACTTGGTAGCGTGCATCTTGGAAAGATAAAAAAACTCATCGCAATAAACATTCAATAAAAATAAGCGCTATTGAGCGCAATAAGGAATATTAATGAATTTAGCTTATTCATGGCTGTGTATTAGTACACTCGTTTTTTCTACGCTGACTTTAGCAAAAACTAACAGCGATAATGCTAGTGATGAAATTGCCCGAATTGAACAATCGGTAACACAAGCGATGACCGCATTTCAGGTGCCGGGTATAGCGGTTGCGATAGTCAAAGATGATCAAGTGCTGTTAAGTAAAGGTTTTGGTGTACTAAAGCATGGCAGCGAGCAAAAAGTAACCGCAGATACTTTATTTGGTGTTGCGTCTAATACTAAAGCAATGACTGCTGCCTTGTTGGCGCAGCTAGTAGATGAAGACAAGTTAACTTGGCAAACTAAAGTTATTGATATTATTCCTGAATTTCAGATGCCTGATGCCTACGTAACTCGTGAATTTACCATTATAGATTTATTGTCACACAACAGTGGCCTTGGTCTTGGTGCTGGTGATTTAATGATCTGGCCGGAAACTACCTTAACTAATCAAGACGTTATTAAAGGCTTAAAGCACTTACCCCAAGTGTCGAGTTTTCGAAGTGAATTTGCGTATGACAATTTAATGTATGTTATTGCTGGTGAAGTAATCGCCAAATTAACAGGGAAGTCATGGCAAGATAATATTCAAACAAGAATATTTGATAAACTAGGTATGAAAACTACACGTGCAAAATTCTCCTTAATCCCTTCAGATAATAAAAATGTCGCTCGTGCACATGTGCCACTTAATGGTGAACTGCACGTTGTTGGCGGTAATTTCTTAGAAAAGTTTTCATCGGCCGGCTCAGTAGCCTCCAGTGTTAATGATATGTCGCTTTGGTTAAAAGCTCAGTTAAAGCGTGGTAAATATGGCCAAGATGGCGATAAAGAGTTAAGAATCTTTAGCGAAAAACAAAGCCGTGCCATGTGGCAAGCTAGAACACTATTACCGGTTCCACAAAGTGCAACGGATCAAGATAAAACCCACTTTAGTGCATATGCCTTAGGCTGGTTTGTTAAAGACTATCATGGCGTAAAAGTGATTCAACACACAGGTGGTATTTTAGGTATGGTGTCAAAAGTGGTGATGGTGCCAGAAGAAAACCTTGCTATGGTGATTTTAACAAATCAACAGTCTGGTTTTGCTTTTAATGCCCTTTCACAGCAAATACTTAATGAATTTCTGGCATTACCTGAAAAAAATTGGGTCGAGTATTACGCTAATAAATTGAAAGATTATAAAGCGGCTAAACAGGAACAATTAGCAGAAGCGGCTGCGAATATTGATAAAAACTCAAAACCGTCATTACCATTAGCTGATTATGCTCAAACCTATAGTGATAACTGGTATGGCGATATCATTATTACTACTGAAAGTAATAAATTAGTGATGCAATTTGGTAACACACCAGCGCTACGTGGTATTTTAGAGCATTACCAACACAATACCTTTATTGTTCGTTGGGACGATCGCACATTGGAAGCAGATGCTTACGTTAATTTTAATTTAAATCCAGATGGTAGTATTAATTACGTTACTATGGAGGCTGTTTCTTGGGCTACAGATTTCAGCTTTGATTTTCATGATTTAAAGCTGTTACCTAAAGCAACTAAAAATTAGTGTAGCGATTATTTTGAAGAAAGAGTGACATTAAAAAGAGGCTTAAGCCTCTTTTTAATCGCTCGAATTTAGAAAAAACTTTAGCTAGCGCCATTTTGATAAAGCCTGTAAACCACCTGCCCTGCGACTTTCTCTTTCAGTAATTGCCAGTTTTTTGGCATTACTTGCGTATTGTTATCAACTTCCATTTCTACATAAATTAGCGCGTTTTCTGTTAAGCCATGCTGTGAGATAGCCTCTGCTGCTTGCTGTGCTAAGCCCTTTCTAAAAGGAGGGTCGATGAATACTAAAGAAAACTTCTGCTGAGTTTGCTGTAAGAAATTAATGGCATTGGTTACATGTATTTCTATATTACTTGCGTGAAGTAATGCTTTATTGGCAGATAACTGTTGGGCTGCAGCTTTATTTAGCTCGACAAAGGTGACTGTTTTAGCACCGCGAGAAAGTGCTTCAAAACCTAAGCCGCCAGAGCCAGCAAAGCAATCTAAACAGGTAGCATCTTGAATATAAGGCATTAACCAATTAAACACGGTTTCTTTAACGCGATCTGTAGTTGGACGCAGACCATCAGCCATTAACACCGGTAATTTTCGGCCGCGATGCTGACCAGCGATAATACGGATATTGCCTTTTGCAGCATTTTTGTTTGATTGTTTTTTGAGTTTGCTCATAACTTCAACAGCTTTTGTTTTTTGTCGGCGGGTAAGGTGATACTATATCGGCAATTTTATCCTTGTTTGGTAGCGAATACCAATTGAACTCATGAATAGATTGTTGGTTAGCCTCTCAGTTATTCATTAATTTAGCGCTGTATACATTTATGTCGAAGAAAAAAGGTATGTTTTCCTGGTTAGGTCTAGGGAAAAAAGAACAGGCTGCAGCCGTCGAGCCAGCAGAAGAAAAAACACAGAATATCGAAAGTGATAATGGTGTTAATGAAAATTCAGTTGCCGCTGAATTGGATTCAACAGCAGGATTAACCGCTACTTCAGAAGATAATACTTGTGAAGAATCATCAGTGGTGCAAACTCTTGCAGAGCCAGAGCCAGAGCCAGAGCCAGAGCCAGAGCCAGAGCCAGAGCCAGAGCCAGAGCCAGAGCCAGAGCCAGAGCCAGAGCCAGAGCCAGAGCCAGAGCCAGAGCCAGAGCCAAAAGTTGGCTTTTTCGCGCGCTTAAAGCAAGGTTTAACAAAAACACGGCAAAACTTAGGCGGTGGGCTTTTCAGTTTATTCCGTGGTAAGAAAATTGATGATGAGTTATTTGAGGAATTAGAAACTCATTTGTTATTAGCTGATGTTGGTGTTGAAACAACAACAAAAATTATTGATACCTTAACTGAGTCAGCCTCTCGTAAACAATTACAAGATGCTGAAGCCTTATATGGCTTATTGAAAGCTGAATTGAAAAAGGTGATTGAGCCAGTTAGCCAGCCGCTTGTGGTTAAATCTGAAAATGGTCCATATGTTATTTTAATGGTTGGTGTTAATGGCGTTGGTAAAACAACAACCATAGGTAAATTGGCTAAACAATTCCAAGCTGACGGTAAATCTGTGATGCTAGCGGCAGGTGATACTTTCCGTGCTGCAGCGGTAGAACAATTGCAAGTTTGGGGTGAGCGAAATGATATTCCTGTTGTTGCTCAGCATACTGGCGCAGATAGCGCTTCGGTTATATTTGATGCCATTAGTGCTGCCAAAGCACGAGGTGTAGATGTACTGATTGCCGATACCGCTGGACGTCTTCAAAATAAAGGCCACTTAATGGAAGAATTGAAAAAAGTGGTGCGGGTAATGAAGAAGTTAGATGTTAATGCCCCACACGAAGTGATGTTGACGATAGATGCGGGTACAGGGCAAAATGCTTTAAGCCAAACTAAGCTATTTGATGAAGCTGTTGGTTTAACGGGGTTAACATTAACAAAGTTAGATGGTACCGCTAAAGGCGGTGTGGTTTTCGCTGTCGCTGATAAACATGCTATCCCAATTCGATATTTAGGTGTTGGTGAAGGCATTGATGATTTACGTCCATTTAATGGCGATGACTTTATTGACGCGCTATTTACTGAAGAAAGCTAATTGGCGATTACCGGTTAAATAATAATAAATAAGAGCTGTAATGATCCGATTTAATAACGTAAGTAAAACCTACCCCGGCGGGTTTTTAGCACTGAAGCAAGTGAGCTTTGCAATTGCTTCAGGAGAAATGGCGTTTTTAACCGGTCATTCTGGCGCAGGCAAAAGTACTTTACTCAAATTGATGAGTATGATGGAAAAGCCAAGTGCTGGCAGTATTGAAATTAATGGTACTGAGTTGTCATCAATAAAATATCAACAAATACCTTATGTTCGCCGCGGTATAGGGATGATTTTTCAAAATCATAATTTACTGATGGATCGGACAGTATTTGATAATGTTGCATTGCCACTGGTTATTGAAGGCTATAGCCACAAGGAAACGCGAAAAAGAGTTGAGGCTGCGCTCGATAAAGTGCACTTATCAAGTAAGCTAAAGTGCTACCCCTATATGCTCTCTGGTGGTGAACAACAACGAGTTGGTATCGCTAGAGCTATTGTTAATAAGCCGCCAATCTTATTAGCTGATGAACCAACCGGTAATTTAGATCCTAAACTGTCGTTAGATATTATTCGTTTGTTTGAAGAGTTTAATGATATGGGCGTCAGTGTTTTGATCGCGACACATGACTTAGGGCTTATTGCTCGTATGAAATATCGTACCTTAACGTTAAGGCAAGGCCATATGATTACTGACGGTATTGTTGATGGTTTGCAAGCTGATGGGATTAACGCTAATGAGCATTAATCAAAGGCAACAAGGACATCACCAACTTGGATGGACCGGCCGCATAACCGCTTACGTTATTCGACATATGCAACAAGCTATAGGGAGTATTGGCGATTTATGGCGAACCCCATTTACGTCGATAATGACAGTGTTGGTACTAGGTATTAGTTTAACCTTACCCGCTACTTTACACTTATTTGTTAAAAATACCCAAACAGTGACTGAGCAATGGGACTCTGCGTCTGAAATCACTTTATTTTTAAAACTATCTACAACAGATAAAGCCGCACAAAATTTTGTTCAGCGTGTACAACTTTATCCTGAAGTCGACCAGGTTGTTTATATTTCAGCAGAACAGGCGCTTCGAGAGTTTAAACTTATTTCAGGTTTTGGTCAGGCCTTAGAATATTTAGATGATAACCCTTTACCTGCAACAGTATTAGTGACGCCAACTAAGCGATTTAGTCAAGTGCAAGCTGCGCGTGAGTTACTAGTTAAATTAGAAAAAGAACGAGAGGTTGAGCAAGGTAAACTTGATCTTGAATGGCTTACTCGGTTAGAAGCAATGGCGGCATTAATTGAAGATATGGTCATTGGTATCGCATTATTGTTGTGTTTATCTGTGGTATTAATTATTGGTAACACTATTCGCTTGGCGATATTGAATCAAAAAGATGCCATTGCTGTAATGAAATTGGTTGGCGCAACTGACAGCTTTATTCAACGCCCTTTTCTATATGCTGGTGTTTGGTATGGTGTGCTTGGTGGTTTAATTGCCAGTATTTGTGTTGCTCTTTTAGCAAGTTATCTTTCAGGAGCTTTAACGAACCTGACTGATTTGTATCAAAGCCAGTTTGTTCTGTCTGGCCTGTCATTCTATGAATTTATGTTTTTGCAAATAGTTGCTGTTAGTTTAGGTTTATTGGGCAGTTATATTTCTGTTTATCAGCATATTCGCGCGATTGAACCTACTGCGGATTAAATTAATTATCGTGTTAGGATCTTTTATGATCTTAATATCACCTTGTTATTACTATCGATTTCCCCTTCAGTGACAAAGTTTAACAAAATTTTAATAGAAAATTCGAAAGAGACTATTGTTTCCCCCTGTCTTCTAGGCTAATGTTGGCGTATTAAGTCGCGGTAATGGCAAAATTTATGTTATAATCGCGAGCTAGGTTAGATAAAGAGGTTATGATTAAATGAGTGATACAATGCAATCGATGGCACTAATAGTTCCACAAAGTGGCAGCATTGAAGCATACGTGCAATCGGCGTACAGCATCCCTATGCTGACTGCTGAAAGGGAGCATGAGTTAGCGACTCGTTTATACACTGAAAACGATTTACAAGCGGCACAAGAGCTTATTATGTCGCACCTTCGCTTTGTTATTCATGTTGCTAAAGGGTATGCTGGCTATGGCTTACCGCAGGCTGACTTAGTGCAAGAAGGTAATGTCGGCCTAATGAAGGCGGTTAAGCGTTTTAATCCTGAAGTTGGTGTACGCTTAGTGTCTTTCGCAGTGCATTGGATTAAAGCTGAAATTCATGAATTTGTTTTGAAAAACTGGCGTATCGTTAAGGTTGCAACAACGAAAGCTCAGCGTAAATTATTTTTTAACCTAAGAAAGAATAAAAAGCGTTTAGGTTGGTTTAGTAATGATGAAGTAAGTAACGTTGCTGAAACGCTAGGTGTAAGTACTAAAGATGTACTTGAAATGGAATCTCGTATGAGTAACCAAGACCAAGCTTTTGAATTATCAAACGATGATGATGATAGTGTTGGTGCTGGTAGTTATTCTCCTGCACAATACCTAGAAGACAAACAATCAGATTTGGCCACAGAAGTTGAAGATCAAAACTGGGAACAGCATGCCAATCAAAGATTAAGTAACGCATTAGTTAGTCTTGATGAGCGTAGCCAAGATATTATTCGTACTCGTTGGTTAGCTGATGATAAATCAACGTTGCAAGAGCTTGCTAATAAGTATGATATTTCAGCAGAGCGAGTTCGCCAGCTAGAAAAAAATGCTTTAGCTAAGCTTAAAGGCGCAATGGCAGCTTAACTTTGTAAAGTAAGTAATCGTTAAATGAAAACCGGCTTTTGCCGGTTTTTTTATGCCTTTTTTTCACTAATAAATTCTACTGAATTGGTAGTACCTGTTGACTAAATGTAACGATTTAACCTGAATTAACATAGTCGTGCCAGCTAATACAACTCTCCAACATTAAATAACAAACCTCAGTGAACTTTTATCGCAAGATGAATTTAGGCGATAACAAGCCAATAAAAAAATAGTAAATGATGTTGGAGAATTAGATGTATTCAAAGAAAACCCTAAGTGACGCGATTCGTGTTGCTGTGCTAGCGAGTGCAGCGAGCTCGATAGCTGTTACCAACCTAGCCACTGCCGCTGAAGAAACAGCAACAAGTGTTGAACGAATTGAAGTGACTGGTTCGCGTATTAATCGCACCGATGTTGAAACAGCGAGCCCTGTGACAGTTATTTCATCAGAATTTATTGCCCAAAGTGGTTATAACTCAGTAGAAGAAATTTTGTCTGCGCAACCTACCGCCGCTGGTATGAACTTAGGTGCAACGACTAACAATGGCTCTGGCGGCTCAGCGACCGTTAACCTGCGTGGTATGGGGGCACAACGTACATTAGTATTGCTAAATGGCCGTCGAATGGTGTCGTCAGGTACCGGCGCAGATTCGGCAGTAGATTTAAATACTATTCCTGTTGCCATGATCAAAAATATAGAAATATTAAAAGATGGTGCCTCAGCCGTTTACGGCTCAGATGCGATAGCTGGTGTGGTGAATATCATCACCAAAAAAGATTTTGTTGGCACCGAATTAACCGTTGATGGCAGCCAAACAGATAAAGGTGATGGTACCAGTAAAGGTATCAGTATTTTACACGGTTTAGAGTTAGCTGATGGTAACTTGGTCATTGGTTTACAATATTCTGACCGTGGTGAAATTATTCAATCAGATCGTGATTTTGTTAAACCAGGGCAGTCTTCATTTATTCCTGAAGGCTCACTTGGCGGTAAAGTACCCGATGGTGAAGGTGGCTTTAAAGACCGAGAGACTTCGTACGACTACACTGACGATAGCTATGCGCAAACACCCAATGAGCTATTAAGTTTTTTTACGGCCTATAACACAGAGTTAGACTCAGATACGGAATTAAATGTCGATTTTATGTACACCCGTCGTGAGTCAAATCAGCAAATGGCACCACAACCTGCCAGTATTGATCTAGCAGTATGTCAATCAATGGATGCTGATCCTGACTCTTGTATAGAACTAGGTGATACGCTTATTCCTGAGTTGAAAGAACTAGAATACCGTCGTCGCATGACAGATGCTGGCCCGCGCATTTTTGAACAAGAAACTGATACTTATCGTGCCTCTATTGGCCTAAAAGGCTACCTAGAAAATGATGCAATTTGGGAAGTTTCAGCAACTTATGGCCGTAATGATTCAAAAGATCGCGTACAGAATTCAATTCATGCTGGTAATATGGAGAAAAGTATTTATCAGGATCAATCATTATGGTTTAGTGGTGACCCGATTGAACGAGACACTCTGCTATCTCAAGGAATTATTTATACCGAGAACAACGAAGGTGGCAATGAACAATTTACGTTAGCAGCTGGCTATAGTGGCGTAACAGAAAGTGATATTGGTTATGCGGTAGGGTTTGAAACTCGTCATGAAAGTGGTTATTACACGCCGGATGAAGTAACACAGGCTGGTGAAAGTACTGCAGCTCAACAAGACCCAACAGATGGTGACTATTCGGTGCAGTCAGTTTATGGTGAGGTATCAGTACCGGTTACAGATGAGTTAACAGTTGAAGCCGCAACTCGTTACGATGAATACTCTACCTTTGGTGGTGAATTGACTTGGAAGTTAGGGGCAACCTATCGCTTTAGTGATTCTTTTATGATGCGTTCAGTTGCTGCAACCGGTTTTAGGGCGCCAAATGTTAGTGAATTATACGGCGGTAATAGCGGCTCGTTCGATTACTTAACTGACCCGTGGGGTAATGAACAAGACGAACAAATTAAAGTTAATTACACAAGTGATGAAAGCTTGCAGCCAGAAGAAAGTGAGTCATTCACTTTAGGTGCGGTTTGGGAAGTCACTGATGGTTTATCAACAACGTTAGATTACTGGAAATTTGATATCACCAATGCCATTAGCCGTGTTGATGTACAAAAAGAACTAAATGCCTGTTTTGACGGTATGCAAGCGTCGTGTGAAGCCATTAATGTCACTGCAGATGGTGATTTATCTCAGATGACATCAGCATTAACCAATATCGGCTCACAAAAAACCTCCGGGATTGATTGGAATATCAGCTTTAGTCATGAGTTATTTAAAGTGACTTTAGATACCACTTACCTAATTGAGTTTGAACAAGATGGTACAGAATATACTGGTACTATTGACGGTAATATCGGTGGTTATTCTGAAATAAAATCAAATCTTTCTGTTCAGGGTTTTGTCACTGAAGATTTCACCGTGTTGTACAGTGCTCAGTATATTCAGGGGATGGATGGCGAGTATTACGGAGATAAATTCTCAACAGATAATGTGGTTTATCATAATGTATCGGCGTCATATCATATTAACGATCAATGGATTGTTAACGGTGGCGTGAAAAATGCTTTTGACACTGAGCCAGAAGCAGTGCTTGGCGGAAATGACATGGGAACAGTACCAAGTATATATGATGTTGTTGGCCGAACTATGTTTGTTAGTACCACATACAATTTTTAGTAATATTTTTTGTGAAATGAAAACGGTGGTGTAGCCACCGTTTTTTATTTTGTATGCAATTAATTACGGTTAAATGGGCATTTGTGATCAATCACACAGAATAATTACAACTCAGGTCTAGCCAAAAAATTTTAATTTGTTAGACTAAACGTACAAAAATAATACTAATAATAGATGGAATTTCCGTAATGGAGCCGAGGGCGAAGGATAATATCCACGCGATACGCCAACTTCCAAAGTTAAAGTCGTTATTAAAAAAATATCGACAACTTAAAACCATGCAGTCAGGTTTATTGCAGCTGTCAGAATTGGCCAGCACGGTAACCGACATGGATGCGTTTTATCACGCTCTTGAATCAGTGATTAAAACCTTAATGGTCACTGATAGCTTTCATATCGCCTTATTAAATGCTGACGACGAATTACAACTAAGTTATTGCCATAACCCAGTTGAAATGCGGTTACGTGAACATGTTGACTTAGCAAATTGGCGAAAAAGTCTTACCGGTTTAGTTTTACAACGACAACAACCTTTACATTGTTCTGCCAAAGAGCGAATGGCGCTGGCTAAAGCTGATGAAATCGTATTATACGGTTCAGTATGTGTTGATTGGTTAGGTGTACCTTTGCTGCGGGGTCAGCAAGTCATTGGTGTTATAGCTTTGCAAAGCTATGACGAAAAATTATATTTTTCAGAACGTGACTGTCAAATATTGGAGTTTATTGCCGAACACTTAGTAACAGCCATTGATCGTGTGCGAAGTAGAGAGCTTTTGGAGTCAAGTATTCGACAACGTACATTAAAGCTCACGGAAACTAATCAACAGTTACAGCGAGAAATTGTTGAACGACAACAAGCCGTTAAAACTCATCAGGTTTTATTAAATATTTCTGAGTTAACAGCGAAAACGCAATCAATAGATCACTTTTATCAAGTTTTACATCAAGAAGTTAAAAAGTTACTCGCTGCGAATAATTTTTATATCGCTTTACTTTCAGAAGATAAAACCGAATTAGAATTTCCATATTATTGTGATGAGAAGCTGGCGCCACCGAAAACTAGGAAGTTAAGTAATGGCTTATCTGAGCTGGCAATTAGTACTGCAAAGCCTGTGTTATTAACGGATAGAATTGTTTATACGCTAGCCTCTCAGGGCGAGATTACTCAGCGCGCTTTTAATTTGAATTACCCTGAAAATGAATTACCTAAATCTTGGTTAGCAGCGCCTTTATCGGATCAGGGGGATATATTTGGTGTCATAGCGATACAGCATTATCAAGATGATAAAGCCTATCAGAGCAAAGATTTAGAATTGATGCGCTTTGTCAGCCATCATATATCAGTAGCCATATTACGACATAAAACACAACAACAAGCTTTGCGGAGTAATGAAGCACTTGAGCAAGTTATTAATAAACGTACTCAAGAATTGCAAGCAACCAACCTTAATTTACGCATGCAAATTGAAGAGCGTCGAAAAGCTGAAGCTCGTTTGTACCATGAAGCACACCATGATGCTTTAACTCAGTTACCTAATAGGGCGATGTTTTCAGATCGCTTAACTTATTCAATTAGGCACTTAAAGCGTCACCCAAACCATAGATTTGCTGTTTTATTTATAGATTTAGATCGCTTTAAAATGATTAATGACACGCTAGGACATCATGCTGGAGACCAATTCTTAATTGAAATTTCTCAACGCTTACGTGAATGTGTGCGTGACAATGATATTCTTGCTCGTTTAGGTGGTGATGAGTTTGTTGTGCTATTGGACTCTTTGCAATCACTCGAAGATGTTGAAGAAATCGCCTCTCGAATTATCAATTCTATCGAGCAACCCTTCGAATTAGAGGGGCATACGCTATACTCAAATGCCAGTATAGGAATTGCGCAAAGTCGTGTTAGTTATAAAAACTCCAATGAAATTCTTCGCGATGCTGATGCGGCTATGTACCAAGCGAAGAGCTTAGGAAGGGGGCGCTATGTCTTTTTTGATGACAGTATGCGAGAACAACTTATTGCTAGTATGACCTTAGAACAAGAATTAAGGCAAGCAATTAAAAGTAAACAATTTGAGTTACATTATCAGCAAATTTCAGACTTATCATTAACCAACACTCTAGGTTTTGAAGTTTTACTACGCTGGCAACACCCAACTAAGGGGTTACTAACACCAAGCGAGTTTCTGTTTATGGCAGAAGAAACGGGTATGATTTTAGAAATTGAAACTTGGGTGATTGAAGAAGTATGCTTACAGTTAAAATTGTGGAAGCAATCTAGTGAATATCAACATGCCTATATTGGTGTAAATTTATCGGGTCGACATTTAACACAAGCCAATCAACTAGCAAAACTTATTGAATTAATTAATGTAAACACTATAGAGCCAGAGCGTCTTATTCTTGAGTTTAATGAGTCGGCGTTTGCTCGTCATACTGAATTAGCATTAAAAGGTTTACGAAAATTAAAAGAGTTTGGTGTTAAATTAGCATTAGATGATTACGGTGCAGGACTATCATCATTTAACTTTTTGCATAATTACCCCTTTGAATTTATTAAACTTGACCGTAGTTTTGTTCGCACATTGAATCATAATGAGAAGAACCTTTCTTTAGTTAAGGCATTACATGAATTAGGTACTAATTTTGGCTATCGTTTGGTTGCTGAAGGTATCGAATCAGAAGAAATGCTGCAAAAGTTGCAAACGGTCGGTTGTGAATATGGTCAAGGCTATCACATTAGTCGCCCTGGGAAGATATCTAAAGAAAAAGTTGAAGATAATGTGATTGAGATGTATCGCGCCTAATCGCATTTTATACGTTTAAGTATTTAGCCTTTATGGAAAAAACCTTCAACTCTTAAGGCAATACCCGGGGTTGTAGTGTAGTTTTCTTGCTCAGGAAACTCTAAAAAAGGCTCTACCTCGAAAAACAACCAGTCTCGTAATGCGTTAAATCGGTATCGATAACCTAAAGTATAATTATCAATAACAAAACCACGAGCACCATTGCGCTCTCCTTCTACTTGCAAACTTATTACAGACGCTGTGGTTTCGTTAATTTGGTGTAGCTTGTATATGCCGTGTTTCCAACGGATTCCGCTAAAAGCAGCAGAGCCTCGAATGCTGTAATTTATGCGAAACTGAGAGCTTTTATCGATTTGATAGTCATACTCAAGCAGTAGCTTTGCGCCGAGTCCGTCATCTAAATAATAATACAGTGAAGGTTCTATTAAAAAGCCTTGTTGCTCACCAAATTCAAAGTTACGTTTATGCTTTGCTCTAACAAAAATATCTCCGCCTGAAATACCTAAGCGATAATTCATTAACTTTTTTCTATTTTTTTTCTCAGTGTAATTGAGCGCTAAAGAAAACTTTTCATCTTCAGCTTGTGGGTTCGCATTGGCTGACTCTAATGGTAGATTAATCAGTTCATCATCAGTTTCATCTGAAAGCACTATGCTCGCTTTATTTTGAAAATGAGGTAATTTAACGCGTACGCGAAACCGTGTTTCAATGTCATTCCAATCACGACTTTTTGGCAACCAGGCAAAACGAATTTTAGCCGTTGTGGTTGGTGATTGCTGTTCGCTATCATTTGCAATAAAAAAACTATCAAACCATTGCGCTGATTGATAAACAGAATTAGAAACTGTTTCATGCAATCCTTGCATCCAGTGATCATCTTTTTCTTCAGCAGTTACACTTGCTTTTGGGCTTTGTTCTGCAAGTACTGATGTTGCAAATGCAAAGTAAAATAAAACTAGGCCAAACAGCCTGTAACACAGTTTTTTACAATACATTTTTATCAAAATTTGTTTTACCTCATTATTTAGCATATCAGTTGATGATTTTTTTTCTATAAACTTTATAATGAATTCAATTAAATTATAGGGGTTTTTTATGGGCGGTATAAGTATTTGGCAATTATTAATTATTGCAGTGATTGTTGTGTTGTTATTTGGTACTAAGAAATTGCGTAATTTGGGCTCTGATTTGGGCTCAGCAGTTAAAGGGTTTAAGAATGCCGTAACAGATGAAACAGCCAAAAAAGAAGAAACAACAGATGCTGAGAGCATAGCGGATAAGTCAGCTGAGCAAAATAAAGTCTCTGAAAAAGAGAAAGATCAAGCCTAATGTTTGATATTGGCTTTTGGGAATTATTATTAATCGCGATTATTGGGCTAGTGGTACTTGGGCCTGAGCGATTACCCGTGGCAATTCGAACAGTTCGTGGTTGGATGAGCAGTATCCGAAGCTTTAGTGATGGCGTGAAGAATGAACTTTCTGAAGAGCTTCGTATCCAAGAGTTACATGCTAATTTAAAGAAAGCAGAACAGTCGGGTATGAAAAACCTTTCACCAGAGGTGGCAGCGTCAGTTAAGTCGCTGCAAGAAGCTGCCGATATGGTGAATAAGCCGTATCAAACAGCTGAAAAAAAAGACAGTTCTTTTGAAGAAACTGAGCCCTCTCACGATAAAATAATTGATAAGCAGGATAAATGAGTTCAGGCGCTAAGCAAAACTACACGTTATTTGATCATTTACTAGAATTACGAACTCGACTTCTACATGCTGTATTAGGTGTATTGGTGGTGTTTTGTTGCATGATCTACTTTGCTCAAGATATCTATCAGTACGTTGCACAGCCATTATTAGAAGTAATGCCTACCGGCACACAAATGATAGCGACAGATGTGGCTTCACCATTTTTTACGCCATTTAAGTTGACGATTGTATTAGCTATTTTTGTAGCAATGCCGTACATTTTGTATCAACTTTGGTCATTTATTGCCCCCGGGTTATATCAGAATGAAAAACGTTTAATTGCGCCGTTAATGTTTGGTAGCACCTTGTTGTTTTATGGTGGTATAGCGTTCGCCTATTATATTGTTTTTCCGGTAGCTTTTGCTTTTTTCTCGTCTGTTGCACCCGACGGTGTAACCATTGCGACAGATATAAGTAGCTATTTAGATTTTGTCTTAAAGCTATTCTTTGCTTTTGGCATGGCTTTTGAAATTCCAATAGCAATAATCTTAATGTGTTGGACTGGCATGACAAGTCCGGATAGTTTACGTGCTAAACGTCCATATATTGTTGTTGGCGCTTTTGTTATGGGCATGCTATTAACACCTCCAGATATTATTTCACAAACGATGTTAGCTGTGCCTATGCTGCTGCTCTTTGAGGCAGGGGTTATTATTGCTTCTTTATATCATCGTGAAGAAGAACCTGAACCTAAGGAAGAAAAATAATGAAAAAAATTACCTTCATCTCGTTAGCCTGTGCTGGGTTAACGACACTCTCTGTATGTGCGGATACTCTGACCACACAATTAGCTCAATGTGCACAAGTTCAAGACAGCTTAGCGCGCTTGGTTTGTTACGATGATTTAGTAAAAACAGCATCTTTGCCATCCGTTAGTAAGAAGCAAACAGTAATTGTGAGCAAAGAGTCTAAAAAACCATCAGTACCGTCTTCTTCTTCGGTGTTAAGTAAAGAAGCGAGTTTTGGTGCTGAGCATTTGAATAATAAGAATGTAAGTGAAGAAGACTTACAAGTTGTATTTACAGTTGATAAAGTAAAAAAAGATCAACATGGTAAATGGCGTTTTACTTTTAAAAATGGCCAACAATGGAAACAAACCGATGACAGCTATTTTAAAGTTAAAGCAGGTGAAAGCGTGCTTTTGAAAAAAGGTGTGCTTGACGCTATTTATTTAAAGAAAAATGATTCGAATTCTAATCGAAAAATACGTGTAAAACGTGTTAAATAAAATATTTGAGTAGACTCTCTTTTGATTGATGTTGGTGTTAATTTAACCAATACACGCTTTGACAAAGACCGGTCAGCGGTAATCGAGCGTGCTCAATTAGCGGATATTAGTGCTATGTTAGTAACAGGCACTAATATCACCGAGAGTAAAAAAGCCGTATCACTTTGTCAGCAGTATCCTAAGTTTTTATATGCTACTGCCGGTGTTCATCCGCATGATGCTGATCATGTTCCGCCACATTATATTGAAACCCTAAAAGACCTAGCACAGAACGAGTGCGTTAAGGCAATAGGTGAATGTGGTTTAGATTTTAATCGAAATTTCTCCTCACCAGAAAATCAACAGCGTGTTTTTGCAGAGCAAGTTGAACTTGCACAGCATTTAGGGCTACCGCTATTTTTACATCAGCGCGACGCATTTACGCCTTGGTTTAATATTTTGAAACCTTATATTGGTCAGGTCCCTGCTTGCATTGCTCATTGTTTTACCGGTACTAAGGTTGAATTAGAGCAGTGTTTAGATGCTGGTATGTATATTGGTATTACGGGATGGGTTTGTGATGAGCGACGCGGACAGTCTTTACGAGATATTGTGCCTTTAATTCCGTTAGAGCAATTGATGATTGAAACTGACGCACCCTACTTAACGCCTAGAACCATTCGTCCTAAGCCCAAAAGTAGCAGAAATGAGCCAAGTTATTTACCGTATGTGGTTGCTATGCTGGCGGAGTTAAAAGGATGTAGTGAGCAAGAGCTGATTGTTCAGACACGTCGCAATAGCGAAAATGTTTTTAATATAAGTAGTTAACATGCCTAGCCGCTATTTTTTTATTATTTTTGCTATTACGTTTCTAATGTCTTTACCGGTTTATTCTCAAATGACGACAATGACTGCTATAGCGAGTGAGACAACATTTTTTCCAGCGGCTATGCATGTCCATCTTCAGCATAGTTTTATCGGTAGTAGTTTAATTCTTGCGTTAATGTGCTTTGCCTGGGCACGAGCTTTACGAAGTTACAGCATGGCTATTTTAGCATTATACTTTTCAGTGAAGTCATTATGGGTGCTTGCTGATGGTGGTATTTCTTTTGTAGCGCTGTTTACGGCAAATGCGCATTTATTAAAAATTGAACATACGCTATTTTCAGCGCTTTCTATAATGGTATTGATGGCGTTTACCGCTAATTTATTTGCATTGAAAAAGCATAATTATTACTACTTTCTGTGGTTGAAACGCCTAGCGATTATTATTTTTCTTTCAATACCATTAAGCTATTTTCTAACTCAGTTGGACATAGCTTTATTAACACAAGTACTGACAAGCTTAGGTTTACTGCCATTACTTTACATTGCTCGAAATTTACCTGAACAACAAAGTCATTTGTCGTTAACCTACTCAGTAATGCTGTTAGTGCAATTAAGCTTTAATCTTATTGCCTATATTTTGCACTTTGTAGGTGTTGATGTACAAGCTATTAATTGTATCGATATGCTAGCGTTTTGGGTTATGGCTATTATGGTCACCTATATTATGGGACGACGTTATTACAGCCATTTGCAAGACGTAAAATTAGCAAAACAGCAAGTTGTATCTAGTGCTAAAGCATCTGAAATTGCACAGAAAAAATTGTTTGCGGTGCAACAGGAAGGGCAAGAGCTACTCGAAAGTCGAGTGCAGGAAAGAACATTAGAGCTCAATATTGCATTACAAGAGTTAGAAACAGTTAATCAAGAGCTAAAAGAAAAAAGCACGGTTGATGAATTATCAGGGCTTTATAATCGCCGATATTACGATCAAAAATTATTGGCGGAATTTAGACGTAGCCGACGTAATTTAACACCGCTAAGTATTGTTTTGGTGGACATAGATCATTTCAAGCAAGTGAATGATAATCATGGTCACTTAGTCGGTGATAAATGTATTGTTGAAACCGCTAATATTATTAAATCTTTATTGCGACGCAGTACCGACATCGGTTGTCGTTATGGTGGTGAAGAATTTTGTTTGATACTACCCGAAACAGATGGTAAAGGCGCTTTAGCTCTTGCACATGAGGTCTGTCAAAGCGTAAGAGAGCAAGGCGTTTTAACTAATGAAGGTATTATTAACTTAACGGTTAGTTGTGGTGTTACAACCTATCAGCAAGAGAAATCTGTGACACCGGAAATTATGTTTTCAAGCGCAGATAGCGCGCTTTATAAAGCTAAGCAAGCTGGTCGAAATCAAGTCCAAGTGGGCTTGTTAAACGAAATTTAAATTATGGTAGGAAATGAAAATGAATAATAGTTTTGGTCAATACCCTGCTCGTCGCTTGCGCCGTATGCGCAGTGATGATTTTTCTCGTCGCTTAATGTCTGAGCACCAGCTTAGTGTTAATGATCTTATTTATCCTGTGTTTGTTTTAGAAGGTGAAAATCAGCGCGAAATTATAGAGTCTATGCCAGGCGTTGAGCGTAAAAGTATTGATTTACTATTAGCAGAATGTCAGGAGTTAGTGGACTTAGGTATTCCTGCCATTGCTATTTTTCCAGTAACACCAGCTGAAGGTAAGTCTTTAATGGCAGAAGAAGCTTATAATCCTGATGGTTTGGCGCAACGTACTGTCAGAGCAATCAAAGCTAAGTTTCCATCGTTAGGTGTTATTACTGATGTTGCATTAGATCCTTTTACTACCCATGGTCAAGACGGCATTATTGATGAAGAAGGTTATGTATTAAACGAAGTAACCAAAGATATTTTGGTTAAGCAAGCCTTATCTCATGCACAAGCAGGAGCTGACGTTGTAGCACCATCAGATATGATGGATGGCCGTGTTGGTGCGATTCGAGAAGAGTTAGAAAAGCATAATTTTGTTAATACTAAAATATTGGCATATTCAGCAAAATATGCATCGAATTACTATGGTCCATTTCGCGATGCGGTCGGCTCAGCAGGTAATATTAAAGGTGGTAATAAATACTCTTATCAAATGGATCCAGCCAACAGTAATGAAGCCTTGCATGAAATCGCACAAGATATTCATGAGGGTGCTGATATGGTCATGGTTAAGCCAGGAATGCCATATTTAGATATTGTTCGCCGTGTGAAAGATAACTTTCAAGTCCCTACTTATGCTTACCAAGTTAGTGGCGAGTATGCCATGCATATGGCTGCCATTCAAAATGGTTGGTTAGCAGAAAAACCCTGTGTCATGGAAGGTTTATTAGCATTTAAACGTGCCGGTGCCGATGGCATATTAACTTACTTTGCTAAGCAAGTGGCACGTTGGTTAAAAGAACAAGCTTAGTTGACAACAATTACTAGATGACAAGTTATCGTACAGCAATAACCGCGCTACATAGCGCGGTTTTATTGTTTGCTTTATCCGGTTTATTTGGCAAATGGTTAGCAATTTCACCGAGTGTTATTGTTTTCGGTCGAGCATTTTTTGCAGCTATCACCCTTGTGGTTTTTATTAAAATTGTTCAAAAACAGCCACTAAAAGTTGCAGGGAAAACCTTATTAGTTATGGCAATATCTGGTGCAATTTTAGCATTGCACTGGTTAAGTTTTTTTCAGTCTATCCAAGTATCAAATGTTGCTATTGGACTAATTACCTTCGCAACTTTTCCGGTTTTTGTCAGTGTGCTTGAGCCGCTATTTTTTAAAGAACCCATTCGAATTAAGGCTCTTTATCAAGCGGTGTTAACCTTGTTAGGAGTAGCCTTAGTATTGCCGTTGCAGAATCTATCAGTAGATGCTATTTCAGGGCTTTACTGGGGAGGGTTATCAGCATTTCTTTTTGCCGTGTTGGCAATGATAAATCGCCTTTACGTTCGCAAGGTATCACCACAATGCGTCGCCTGTTATCAAAATTTATTTGCCAGTATTACATTGCTACCACTAGTCATATTTTCTGTTGTTAGTCCGACATTAATCGAGTTATCTTTGCTGATTTTATTGGGGGTTGTCTTTACTGCGCTAGCTCATACTCTTTATAATTTAGCTTTAACGCGTTTAAATGCCTCGACAGTCAGTATTGCTGTCTCGCTAGAGCCTATTTATGGCATTGTGGCCGCTTTTTTATTTCTAAATGAAGCATTGACACCAATAATGATAATGGGTGCTGGTTTAGTGATTTTAGCTAATGCTTGGGCGGCAAAAACGGCTAGCTAGTATGAATACTTAGTAATAACTTTATTTGTGTAAAGTGCTGAGTTTCTTGCTGCAGTTCATCAGCAATTAGTGGGTGTTGCTCTAGCCAACTTTTTGGCAAATTAAGCTGAATACCCTGCTCTTTGATAGCTAAAGCATGGCTTGGTAGTTCAGCTTCAGTGCGGTCACGACAGAGAATAATTGCAAGGCGAAATAGCGCCAATAACTTATTTGCCTGCGTTTCACTTATAGCAGATTGCTTCGCTAGTTCATTAGCATCTATATCGCCTTTATAAAGTGTTACAAACATAATGAGTAATTGTCGATCATTTAAACTAAAACCGGCTAAGTCAGCGTGATGTAGAATGTAAGCACTGTGCTGCTGATGATTTTTGTACGCTAATAACAAGCCTATTTCATGTAGGTCACAAGCGGCCTGTAAAATTTCAAAAGCATTGTCTGTAGTTAATTGCCAAGCAGTACTTGCTTGCCTAAAAAGCTCTGCAACTTGTTGTTTAACCATGCTGGCATGTTGTTGATCAATATGAAATCTTTGTAATAATGCTGATATCGTTTGCTGCCGAATATTATTATGGCGACTATTAGGTAGCATTTCGTAAAGTAGGCCTTCTCGCAATGCGCCGCTCGATAGGGTTAGTGACTCAATAGACAATTGCTGAAATAAGGCTATTAGTACTGATAAACCGCTAGCGATTACTGGGCTTCGTTCAGCTGAAAGTCCTGCAATTTCGATGTCTTTGATATTAGAAAAAGTGAGTACTTGTTGCTGAATTTGATATAAAAATTCTAAACAAATTCGTGCAGGCTTATGCTGGTGTAGCAGTATTTCGGCCAATGCTTGCATAGTACCTGAGCCGCCCAAAACACATTGCCAGCCAATATCTTGGTACTCATCACGTATAGGCTTAATTATTTGCTCTGCAGCGTTGATGGCTTGTGTAAAGTTGTCTGGGCTTATGATGCCATTTGGGAAAAATTGCTGGTTAAACGTGACACAACCCATATCAAGACTAATGGCTTTTTTTACGTTGAAGCCATGGCCAGCAATTATTTCAGTACTGGCGCCGCCAATATCTAAAATGAGTCTTTGATCTGCACTACAGCTAGTATGAGCAACGCCTAAGTAGATATTTTTAGCTTCTTCAATACCGCTAAGTAAGGTTATTTTGTGTTTTAAAACTTGCTCTGCTTGGGTAATAAAATCAGCGCGATTTTTCGCCAACCTTAGTGTTGCGGTGGCAACAATACGAATATTTTCCTTAGGGATATTTTGTAAACGTTCGGCAAAGAAACTTAAACATTCTATACCTTTGGCAATTGCTGCTTCAGAGAGAATGTTATCGTTATTTAAACCCGAAGCAAGTCGTACTTTTCGTTTGATTTTATCGACAACCTGCACGCTATCGGCAAGTTGTCGAGTAATCAACATGTGAAAACTGTTAGAGCCTAAATCGATCACCGCATACAGAGGCGGCAAAGTCCCTTCTTTGGTGAACGTCATTGACTAACGGTTCCTTTGTTGCCTATTTCCACCACTACGATTGCGGTTTTGGCCACCATTGTGCGGTTTATGACGACGCTGGCGCGGTTTTGGTTTAGGCAAATCTGTTAGTAACGCATCATGATCATACTTACTAACGGGTAATGTGTGTTCAATATAGCTTTCAATTGCTGGCAAATTAAAAACATATTGCTCACAGGCTAAACTAATCGCATGTCCGGTTGCGCCTGCGCGCCCTGTTCTACCGATACGATGAACATAATCCTCACAATCGTCTGGTAGGTCATAGTTAAAAACGTGGGTAACGGCAGGAATATGTAAACCACGCGCTGCAACATCTGTTGCCACTAAAACATCTAAATGTCCGGCCGTAAATTGTTCTAATATTTTTAGACGTTTCTTTTGTACAACATCGCCGGTTAGTAAACCTACGCGAATTTTATCGGCATCAAGATGAGCATGTATTTTTTCACAAACATGTTTTGTATTGGCAAAAATAATGGCTTTTTCAGGCCAATCTTCCTCAATTAACGTTTGCAGTAATGGCATTTTATCTTCATTTGAAGGATAAAATAGCTCTTCTGAAATACGTAGATTGGTTTTTTGTTCCGGCTCTATTTCAACACTGTCTGGCTCATTCATGTGTTCAAAGGCTAGTTCTTTGACACGAAACGACAAGGTTGCAGAAAACAGCATGCTTAAGCGTTCTGTTGCTGCCGGCATTTTTCTGAACATATAGCGAATATCTTTAATAAAGCCTAAATCGAACATGCGATCCGCTTCATCAAGGACGACAGCTTCAATATTGTTTAGGTTGTAAATACCTTGTTTTAGGTAATCGATTAAACGGCCACAAGTACCGATTAAAATATCAACACCTTGTTCTAATTCTTGACGTTGGCTTTCATACCCTTCACCGCCATAAACACAACCTAAACGTAAGCCAGTGCTTTTTGCCATTTCAATGGCATCGCGATGAATTTGAATGGCAAGCTCACGTGTTGGTGCCATAATAAGTGCGCGTGGTTGCTTATGCGTAACATTTTTCTTTTGTAATAAATGATGAAATGTTGCTGCTAAAAAGGCGATAGTTTTACCTTCACCAGTTTGTGCTTGGCCTGCTATATCTTTACCTTTTAACAGGATAGGAAGAGACTTTGCTTGAATTGATGTGCAATATTCAAAGCCCATAGATTCGAGGCCAGTAACTACCGTTGGCTCGAGCTTAAGTTCCGAGAACTTTATTTCAGTTAAGTGTGTTTTTTTCATACCGCTAGCTTAACAGGTTACGTGATTTAATAGAAATGAGATTTAGTAAAATTGCCGGATAAATTTGTCGCATTAGTTGATTTTGAAATTAAATGCCCATAACTGTTATATATGATTGTTGGTAATTCAAGATGATGAAGGTATAATCTTAACCAATTGGCATAGTGCCACCATTAATGGAGATATAAATGAGCGATAAAATTGTTCAGTTAACTGATGATAGTTTTGACTCTGATGTGATCAATGCATCAGGCCTTGTTCTAGTTGATTTCTGGGCTGAGTGGTGTGGTCCATGTAAAATGATCGCGCCGTTGTTAAACGACGTTGCTGAAGAATACGCTGACAAGGTGACTGTTGGTAAATTAAACATTGACCAAAATTCAAATACCCCACCTAAGTATGGTATTCGCGGTATTCCTACCCTATTACTATTCAAAGATGGTGTAGTTGCAGATACCAAAGTTGGCGCATTATCGAAAACTCAATTAAAAGAGTTTATTGATAACAACTTGTAATAAAAAGGTCCGATATTCGGGCCTTTTTGTTTTTTAGTTAAAGATCAAGCAGGTGATCCTTTACCTGTTTTGTTTTTAATGCTAAGTTTAACATTCGAAAGAAAATAACATTTCAAAAACCATACTCAAACAATCCTAAATTGCCAAACGGCAAAGCATAACAACCTAAATAGTTTAAGAAACCCCCACTATGAACCTTACCGAACTCAAAGAAAAAACCATTAATGAATTAGTTAAGCTAGCTGAATCTATGCAGTTAGAAGATCTTGCTAGAACTCGCAAACAAGACATTATTTTTGCTATTTTAAAAAAGCATGCCGAAAACGATAATGATATTTTCGGTGGTGGGGTTTTAGAAATTCTACAAGACGGATTCGGCTTTTTACGCTCGGCTGACTCGTCATATTTAGCTGGACCTGACGATATTTACGTATCGCCAAGCCAAATTAGACGTTTTAGTATGCGTACCGGTGATACTATTCACGGCAAGATCAGAGCACCTAAAAAAGGTGAGCGTTATTTTGCTTTATTAAAAGTTACTGAAGTTAACTTCGATCGTCCTGAAAACTCTCGAAATAAAATCCTTTTTGAAAATTTAACGCCGATTCATCCAACTGATCGTATTACCATGGAGCGTGGAAATGGTTCGACAGAAGATATTACCGCGCGTGTACTAGATTTAGCGTCACCGATAGGTAAAGGCCAGCGTGGTTTGATTGTAGCGCCGCCAAAGGCAGGTAAAACCTTATTACTACAGAATATTGCGCAAAGTATTGCTCATAACCACCCTGAAGCAGAACTAATGGTACTTCTAATTGACGAACGTCCTGAAGAAGTTACAGAAATGCAGCGCCTTGTAAAAGGTGAAGTGGTTGCATCAACATTTGATGAACCAGCAAACCGTCATGTGCAAGTTGCTGAAATGGTAATTGAAAAAGCAAAACGTTTAGTTGAACACAAAAAAGATGTTGTTATTCTTCTTGATTCAATTACCCGTTTAGCTCGTGCATATAACACGGTTATTCCTTCGTCAGGTAAAATCTTAACAGGTGGTGTTGACGCTAACGCTTTACATCGTCCAAAACGTTTCTTTGGTGCGGCTCGTAATATTGAAGAAGGTGGTAGTTTAACTATTATCGCGACAGCGCTTGTTGAAACTGGCTCGAAAATGGATGAAGTTATCTACGAAGAATTTAAAGGTACAGGTAATATGGAATTGCACCTTTCTCGTAAAATTGCTGAGAAACGTGTATTCCCTGCGATTCACTTCAATCGCAGTGGTACGCGCCGTGAAGAGCTTCTTACTAAACCTGATGAATTACAAAAAATGTGGATTTTACGTAAGATCGTCCATGAAATGGGTGAAATTGATGCGATGGAGTTTATGATTGACAAATTAGCGATGACCAAAACCAATAATGAGTTTTTTGATTCGATGAAACGTCAGTAACTTTAAGTATGCTTTAAAAAATGCCAGCAATTGCTGGCATTTTTTATGACTGGATCTGTTACTTTTTACTGCTTTTTGTATAAAGTCCATCAAAGGCAGTTTGCCAAGTTTTACCATTGTCCTGGCTAATTTGCCAATGTTGTTGAACGGTGCCATCACTATGCGGTATCCAGCTTATTTTATTTAAAACCTCTTTTTGATCTGAGCCTAAGGTTTTCCCTTTCATCACCATAGCCCTGTTTTCTAGGCCACCTTGTAGCTTCAACAGTAAACCTGAGCTGTCGGTCCAAGTTTGATGCCACTGTTTTGTTTGTTGATCGTAAATATTTAGGCTTTTGCCAACATAGCCACTCGGTGAACTATACTCTTCCAAAATAGTGCAGCCATTATTTATTTTACTAATGTGATTAATGCGAATGATATCGTCGGTTTTACTTGTTACTTGCCAATGTCCAAGCCAAAAATCAAAGGCTTGATGATTTTTATCGGTGCAGTTTGCAAGTGCGATATTCGGGAAAATTAATAATCCAAATAGTACATAAATCGTTTTTTTCATTAAGGTGAATCCTTTGTATAGTTTGCATAGCTTTTAATTATGTTTGTACGAAAATTATACGACAAATAAAGATTAATAGTGTAGTATGCGCGTTTTTTTAACTTGTGTGTTGTTATTTTAACCATTTCAAGGGCTGTTTATGCGTTGCATTTCTGTTTTTTGTTTATTGATATTACTTGCAAGCCACTGCGCTTTGGCATTTGAAGATAAAGTAGATATTCATATCAAAGTGGTAACGGAAGACACTTTTCCGGTGCAATATATCGACAACGGAAAAATTGCTGGTCCAGCGACGAAATTAGTCGAGCAGGTGCTTGCTATGTCTGGCCTCAGTTATGATATTGAGGTATTACCTTGGGCTCGAGCGTATCGTTTAGCGACTACAGAGCCAAACGTGCTGATATATTCACTAGCAAGAACGACCGCAAGAGAAAAGCATTTTAAATGGATTGGTCGTATTATGGCTCTTGACTACTATTTATATGGCTCCGTTGATAGTGACGTTAATTTTAGCACTACCATGGAAGCGCTTAAAGAATATCGGATAGGTACTGTACGCGATAGTGCGGTTGATCAATATCTAAGAGCCAATGGCTTTAATAATCTAACAACGGTTGTACAAGGAAGACAAAACTTTCATCTATTTGCACAAAATCGTATTGATTTGTTTCCCGCCAATAAATCAAGTTTCCAAGCGATTTGTTTACAATACGCATTTAACTGCGAACAACTTAAGCCATTGTATAAGCTTAAAATATCCTCTATAGATTTATTTATGGCGTTTAGTGCGTTTACTGATGATGCTCTAGTTAAAGAAGTTCAATCAGCTTATACAAAATTAATAATGCAGAGAAAAGCAGCACTTGAACTGTAAATCTAGACGATTGGTAGATTTATGAATGATTCTAATTGGCATTAGGGTTTTTAGCTTTGTTACCGTTATAATGCTGAACAAATTTTTAGCCTGCATCAAATATGAAATACAGTGATTTAAGAGATTTTATCGATCAACTTGAGAAACTAGGCCAACTAAAACGTATTAGCCAGCCAATTTCTACTGATTTAACTATGACAGAAATCAGTGATCGTACTCTACGCCGAGAAGGTCCAGCCTTACTATTTGAAAACCCAGTTGATAAAGATGGTAAACCACATGGTATGCCAGTATTAACTAACTTATTTGGTACACCTGAACGTGTTGCACTTGCCATGGGGCAAGAAAATGTTAGTGCACTACGTGATGTTGGTAAGTTGTTAGCAACATTAAAAGAGCCTGAGCCGCCAAAAGGTTTTCGCGATGCTATGGATAAGCTGCCACTATACAAGCAAGTGCTCAATATGCCTGTTAAAGTGGTTAAAAAGCCAGTTTGCCAGCAGGTTGTATTAACGGGCGACGAGGTTGATCTGACAAAATTACCGATTCAAAAATGTTGGCCAGGTGACGTAGCACCATTAATTACTTGGGGTTTAACCGTAACTAAAGGCCCACATAAAGAACGGCAAAATCTTGGTATTTACCGTAATCAATTATTAGGCCCTAATAAAGTTATAATGCGCTGGCTATCTCACCGTGGTGGCGCATTAGACTTTCAAGAATTTAAAAAGGCTTTTCCTGGTGAAAAGTATCCCGTTGCTGTGGCCTTAGGTGCCGACCCTGCAACTATTTTAGGTGCGGTAACGCCTGTGCCTGATACCTTGTCAGAGTACGCTTTTGCGGGTTTGTTACGTGGCAGCAAAACCGAAGTTGCAAAATGTATTAGTAATGAACTTGAAGTACCAGCCAGTGCTGAAATTGTTTTGGAAGGTTATATTGACCCTGAAGAGATAGCACCAGAAGGTCCATATGGTGACCATACGGGTTATTACAACGAAGTTGATGATTTTCCAGTATTTACCGTTACACATATAACCCATAGAAAAGAGCCAATTTATCACAGCACCTATACTGGAAGACCACCGGATGAACCGGCAATTTTAGGTGTGGCATTAAATGAAGTATTTGTGCCTATTTTGCAAAAGCAATTTCCTGAAATTCAAGACTTTTACTTACCACCGGAAGGCTGTTCGTATCGTTTAGCGGTAGTGACCATTAAGAAGCAATATGCGGGGCATGCTAAGCGAGTAATGATGGGCGTTTGGTCATTCTTACGTCAGTTTATGTATACCAAGTTTGTTATTGTTTGCGATGATGATGTTAATGCACGTGACTGGAAAGACGTTATTTGGGCAATGACCACACGCATGGATCCAAGTCGAGATACAGTGTTAATTGAAAACACACCAATTGATTATTTGGATTTTGCTTCACCTGTATCTGGCTTAGGTTCAAAGATGGGAATGGATGCCACCAATAAGTGGCCAGGTGAAACGGATCGAGAATGGGGTGAGCCCATTGAAATGACACAGTCAATTAAAAACCAAGTAGATGATATTTGGGACGAACTTAATATTTCTTAATAGATAAATTAAACCACTGCTTAGTTATAGAAGCAGTCATAGGGTAAAGAATTAATGAATGAGATTACATGTCAGGTAGCAGCGGTTACGCCGTTAACAGAGTATGTTTATAAAGTGCTATTAAAGCCAGAGCAAGCGGTTGATTTTGCTGCCGGACAATATCTAAACTTTGTGATGAGTGATGAAGATAAACGACCGTTTTCAATCGCCAGTGCGCCGGGAGCTGAACTAATTGAGTTGCAAATAGGTGCATTTGGCTCTGACAGCTACCCAATGCAAGTTATTGAGCGCATTAAAGCGAATGCAGAAGTAAGCATTGAAATGCCATTTGGTAGCGCACAGTTACGTGAGGATAGTGAACGGCCATTATTGTTAATTGCCGGCGGCACGGGCTTTTCATATATTAAGTCAATGTTTGAGCATTTAGTGAATGAGAACTCACAGCGTGAAGTTATTGTTTATTGGGGCTTGCGTGATCCAAGTGCTTGTTACGAGCTCGAAGAAACAGCAGCCATGATAGCTAAACTGGCCAATGGTAAGTTTATTCCTGTTATTGAAACACCACACGATGATTGGCAAGGTAAACTAGGCATGGTGCACAAAGTTGTCATGAATGACATTAATAACTTAGCTGATTTCGATATTTACTTAGCTGGTCGCTTTGAAATGGTTGGTGCGGTTCGCCAAGACTTTGTTGCTAATGGTGCATTAGTAGAACATATGTTTGCCGATGCTTTTGCCTTTATCTAAATTGGTTTAATTGGTGCTATATGAAAAGCTGAACATAGGCTATGTTCAGCTTTTTTATGTTCCGGACGAAGCGTAAGACGTGATCACATAGATGTGAAATAACGCTCAGTTAATTTATATATGGCGTTTCTTTAGCATTACGTAAATAACTATTGGCTAATACCACGAAGTTATTAACCGGACCATTCAAATTATTTGCGGCAATAAATATATGTGCGCCAAAGGCTTGGTGTAATACTAGGCTGTGATGTAAAAATGCCGCCAATGGGCCTTTAACGGTTTCACCACTTGTTAACTGGAAAGGCTCAAAATTAATTATGCCTTGTTGAAACGTAATTAAATTGTGTTTTATGGCATAGTGAATTAACGGCTTTTGTTCGTGGATAAGTCGATTCGCTAGCCGCAAAGAAATATTATCTACCAGAACATCGAGAGAAAACAATTTAATACCGACATAATTTAACTCTTCTCTGCTTACACCGACAGTATTTGTTACCCCATGCACGTTCTGTAGTTGATGCCATTGAAGTTGCCAATTGCCATGACGATGATAGAAGCAGATATTATCAGAACTAAGAATTAGACTGTGTTGAGGCTCTGCTAGCTTCAGTAAGCCAATAAATATAGCGACACAACTGGCGAGGAGTAAAAACATTAATGGCAAGCGAGCTTGCTGCCAAAAATAACTAGATAGAAATGCGATTAACAGCAAGGCAATAAAACCGAGTAAAGTGATAAACATGCCGTTATGCCGTGCAATGGCTTTTATTTTTACAATTCTTTCTTGCTGTTGGGCAGATGGTTTCATCGAGTAATTGTTAACTGAAGATTTTAATCGGTGTTTATATATTACTCATATTTCGATGCTTAAGATATAATACACTCTGCCAATAGATAAGAGTATTTATTAGTTACTAATCCAAATAACACATTAATAAGGAACTAGCTTAATGGCTAAACAAAAACCAAGTAAGGCTCAGAAAAATAGTGCAGCCTGTGAATTAGGACGAGGAGTTATAAAAGATAATTTTCTTGCTGCGGTGGTAACATCTAAACTTTACAAGCAACAAATTGTTAGTGCTAAGAAAGGCAAAGGTTCATACCAACGTAAGCAAAAGCACAAAGGACAAGAGTCCTATTTAATAGCGGCGTAAATTCGTTGTTATTAAATAGGGCTTTTAGCTGTTTCAGAAATGGTCAATTTTAAGCGTGAATTTTTCGCAATACCTGATTGGCTTTTTCTAGCTGATTTTGTTGCTCTAAAACCAATGCAAACGCTAGCAAGTCAACATCGTCGTATTGTGCCCCTTCAAGGTTAACTAACGTATTAAAAGCTTTTTCTGCCAATGGCCATTGTTGAGAAAATACTGCAAAGTGAGCAACTAATGATAACCATAATGCATTATGAGGATCATTGTGCAGATGCTTTTGAGCGGCGACAATTAAATCATTTGCTTGGCTTATAGGTAAGCTTCTTGTCGCCTTTAATAGCTGAACATTTGCACCTTTTTTGACGACAGGTAGTAATATTTTTGCTAATGGTTCATTTATATTGTTTTCTGCTAATACTTGGCAGTAGGCTAAAACTATAATTTCTGTTTGTTTTGTTTTCTTAGGCAGTTGCTGCCAATAGTGCATTAAAGCGTTGTTGTCACTGTGTTTTATTTGTTCATTGAAGGCACCATAAAAGGCTTGTTGCTGCCATTGCGTGATTGTTTGCTCGGTAATTGCTTTTTGCTTTTGTGCTGAAACTAATTGCTTGATTACATAATCAAAGCGCTTTTCAATTAGGCTTAAATCAATTTCTAACGATAATAACCTTGCGTCATGACCGATATGCTTATGGTGTTGGTCAATAACTTCTCGTGCTTGTTGATAATTTTGCTGACCGATCAGTAATTTTATTTTAATGAGAATGGCTTCTAAACCTGCAGACTTTAATGTGTCTGTACTTTTTTCTAGTAGTGCTAGGTAATGTTCAGTATTAGGTTTTAATGCTTGTTTCTGCGCAGCATCGGCAGCAACTAGATAAGCGATATGTTCAAGTGATGAGGCATCTGCAGACTTCGCCAGCAAATGCTCTGACTGCTTGTAGTCACCTAGCACATAAGCGGCAATGCCTTTGTTTAAATCCCTTAAGGCACGTCGACGACTAGCAAAGGCAATTTTATTCCAAGTGGCAAAACTAATATTTAACCCGCCTTTTAATAGTTTTAATATTAATAATAGAGTTATAAAAATGATTACTAATCTAATAGCCATAGCAACAATTGTTGACTCAATGATTAAATCTCCACTCGATATGAGAATATAACCAGGATCTTTAATTAGTGTCGGAGCATATGCAACCATCATTACAATAGAAATAAAAACAATGAGTAATATAAAAGTTATACGTTTCATTATTTGCCCTCTATCAAATCAGCATTGTTATTAAGCTCAGGCTTTATAGGTGCACTTTGCTTTTGATTTTCTGAAGGCTTTTCGGTAGCAATATTAGATGAACGAGGTATGATATTTATATCTTGTATCGACTTACGAACTACTTCGAGTGACAGTAAATTATTTGGGTAATCCACATCAATGGTCTTTGTTTTGATAAGTTCAATAGCTTGGCTGAAGTTTTGATTTATTTTGTCTTCCATATCAAAATATTTAACTAGCCATGACTGAATATCATTCAATGAAGACAGATATAAACTTTTGTCCGTCTTTCGAGCGCTCCAAATAGCCGTTTGTATTTTCAGGCTTAAATTTTCTCGTAAATTTTGTTGAAAATTAGGAGACATTAATGGCTCAACATTCCCTGTTCTATAACTCACAGTTATATAATCACTGATAAACCTCTTCCATACTTTAGCTATGTTTTCTCGCCAATCACTTGCATTATCAGTGACGTTATTATTTGCAGATTGGTTTGTATTTTTTGGTTTCTCTATTTTGGGAAATGGTAACATTGATAACTGCGTATCTAGTGCCATCAGCTTTAATATAACTTCATCTGTATTTAACTTTGGCAATAACTTTAAGCTAGCAATGTCTTGCTGGATTATTTGGCGCAGTGGTAAATATTGTGGGTCGTTAAGCTCTTGAATGCGCTGTTCTGCATCTGCTAATAAACCAATGGCTGCGGTGGTATCTTTTTCTAACCATAAAGTGCGTGAAGCAACACGAATTAAATATTCCGCTTCGTGCAATAACCAATCGCTCGGTTGATTCTGATTTAAACTTTGCACTTGTTGCTTAACTTGGGCTAGTGCTTGTTGAAGCTCTGAGATATTGTCAAGCGTATTACCTTGAATAGCACTTTCTAAGGCTTTTAATTGCGCGCTATTTTGTTGGCCTTGTTGTTGAAGTTGCTTTGAGACTTGGGCTTGATTTAACTGTAGCTGCTTTTGAAATTCAGTATTTAATTGTTGGGCAAACTGTGCTTTTTGTTGTTCAGCCCAAAAATAATGGCCAAGGCTTGCAGCAATTGCCAGTAACGAAATCAGTAAGGCAAATACTGCTGTTTTCGATAATTTATTTGGTGTTTCAGCTGCTTTAGTTGCGGAAGTTTTTGCTGATGAAGCCGCAGATGATTTATTCACAGATGGTTTACTCTTTTCCTTAGTTTTGGCGATAGTAGAAGTTTTTGTTTTTTTCGTGTCGGTATCGGTTTTATTTTCCGGTACGGAATTATTTTCGCTTGCCGTTAAATTTATCGAAGCAGATAGGCCTTGCTGATTTTCTAAATGCTCAGCGCTAGAGCTACTGGCAGTAGTCTTACTATCTTGTTTGGCGTTTTCTTGCTCTGGCTGATTTTTATCGCTCATGAACTGATCCTATCTTACATGTTGGCGCAAATGTTTTTATTGGTATGAATTTATTCACTCATGCATTTTTAATTGATGGCTTATCTAGGTACTGATAATAGTGCCGATGTTATAGCTTTTTTATTGGCGCCATGCGCATTCATAACTCGTTTAAGCCCCACTTTTTCAGCGTTATTTGCAATTCTGCTACTGGCAACTATCCAAATGCAGTCTTCTTTCCAATAAGTATCTGATTGATTAATTAAGTTTACTATGAATTCTAGTAAAGCGTTACTGGTTACTAAGATACAATTTATCTGCTGTTGTTGCCACGTTTTGAAAAGATTTTGCGATAAATTTCGCCAAACACGTCGATAACTTTCAAAATAATGAACATTTGCGCCGCGTGCAGTTAGTGTTTCGGCAATTAATTCTCGGCCACCATCGCCACGAATAATGATAACGTCTTTGCTATTGATATTATTAAGCTGTGGTAAGGCTAGCAATCCTTCACTGTCATGCTGCTCAGGTACATATGCGCTGACATTAAGTGCTTCGAGTTTTTGTTGAGTGGCGCTGCCAACGGCAATAACATCTTGTTTTGCCCAAGCAGTAATGGGAAGTAGCTTATTGGCAAATTCAACCGCAGCTACACTGACAAAAATAATGATAGGTGCTGTTAATTGGCGTTGCAGGCTTGTAAGTTGTTCGAGCGTGTCTTTGGCTTGATAATCAAAAAAAGGTTGGCAAAGACTTTTAATACCATTTTTTTTCAGGTGGTGTTGAAGCTCACGCCCAGCGGCTTCTGGGCGTGTGATCAGTACATTAATATTACTGTTGGTCATAAACCTGGCGAAGAATTTTATCTGCGCCGTCAGCCAATAACGTTGCGGCTAGGTCAGTACCTAATTGTTCAGCATTGGCAATGTTGCCACGTACTTCGCTAGTTAATATTTCGCTGCCGTCTACCGCGCCGACTAAACCGCGTAAGAAAACTTGGTCATTTTCAATAACAGCGTAGCTACCAATTGGCACCTGACAACCTCCTTCTAACGCTCGGTTCATGGCTCGCTCTGCCACAACGCGTATACGTGTTTCTTCACAGCCCAGTGGTGCAAGTAACGCTTTAATGGTTTCATCGTCAGTACGACATTCAATACCGACAGCGCCTTGGCCATTTGCAGGTAGCATTACTTCTGGTGCAATAAACTCACGAATACGTTCTGGCATTTCTAAACGAATCAAGCCTGCAGCAGCTAAAATAATGGCATCATATTCACCGTTATCAAGCTTTTTAAGGCGAGTATTAACATTGCCGCGTAAATCTCGAATATCTAAATCAGGGCGTAGTGCTTTAATTTGACACTGACGACGCAAACTAGAGGTTCCAACAACAGCGCCTTGCGGTAAATCAGCGAAGCTGGCAATGGTATTAGAAACAAAAGCGTCGCGAGGATCTTCACGAGGACAAATAACTTCTAGGCCTAAGCCTTCAGGAAATTCTACCGGAACGTCTTTCATTGAGTGTACAGCAATATCGGCACGGTTTTCTAACATGGCCACTTCAAGTTCTTTAACAAATAACCCTTTACCGCCTACTTTCGCTAGTGGCGTATCAAGAATAATGTCGCCTTTAGTGGTCATGGGTACTAGTTCAACATTAATACCTGGGTGAAAGTGTTCAAGTTGTGCTTTCACATATTCTGCTTGCCAAAGTGCTAAGGCACTTTTTCGTGTTGCAATACGAACAGTTTGTTGAGTCATCTCAGTTACCTTATTTATTATGCAGACAGGACAATGTTTTCTTCTGCTTGTTTGCTGACTGCGCTGGACAAAAATGTCCATAGCTCGTCACCGCCGCGTTTATCAAGCCATTGCTCATTTTCAAAGTGAAAGTGGTGGCCGTTAAATTTCGTTGCGACCCATATTTCGTGTAAGGGTGCTTGTTTGTTAATGATGATTTTAGTCGCATTTTTAAAAGTCAGTGTCAATAAGCCACCAACGCCTTCGTAATCAATATCGCAGCCACAGTCTTCAATGGCTTCTTCTACCGCTAATAATATTTCGTCGGCGGCTAAATTGTATTGGCTATCATTCATTAACTATTCCTTATTTACCTAAGTGTTGTGATTGTTTAATCTTTGCTTGGTAATTATTGGTCATGGGATTATAAAACGTCTATCATGGGAAAAAAATCGAATAAATCAATTATGCGTAAACAAATTGCAATTATTTTCATCACTATGTTTAGTTTAGCCACAATATCTGGCTGTGGTATTAAAGGTCCTTTATACCAAACTCCTGAACAACAGCAAGAAAACTCGTCTAAAACTGGTGACGAAATCATTAAAAAGTAGGAATAGCCCCTTGGACTTTTTTAATTGTGAACAAAATTCACTGTTTGCTGAACAATGTTCGGTATCAGCATTAGCTAAAACTTATGGTACACCGCTTTATGTTTATTCAAAAGCGACCATAGAGCGACATTGGCATGCGTTTGACCAAGCGGCAGGAGAACGCCCTCATTTAGTGTGTTATGCGGTTAAAGCAAACAGTAATATTGCTGTGCTTAATGTTATGGCGCGCTTAGGTTCGGGGTTTGATATTGTTTCCAAAGGCGAGTTATTGCGTGTGCTTGAAGCCGGCGGTGACCCTAAAAAGGTGGTTTTTTCTGGCGTTGGTAAAACCTCCGAAGAAATAGCGTTTGCTTTAAACCTAGGTATTTATTGTTTTAATGTCGAGTCGGCAGCAGAGTTAGAGCGAATTCAACACGTTGCTAAAAAGCTTGATATAGTTGCGCCGATATCATTGCGGGTTAATCCTGATGTTGATGCCGGTACTCATCCGTACATTTCTACCGGCCTGAAAGAAAACAAATTTGGCATTAGCATCGACAAAGCGCCTGAATTATATGCTTATGCTGCTTCGCTTTCACATGTAAATATTCAAGGCGTCGATTGTCATATTGGCTCGCAGCTAACTGAGATTTTGCCTTTTTTAGATGCTTTAGATCGGGTATTAAATTTGATTGATAAACTCGCTTGCCAAGGCATTGCAATTTCACATATTGATGTTGGTGGCGGCTTAGGGGTTTGTTATGACAATGAACAACCACCGCACCCGAATGAATATGCTAAAGCCATTGCGGATAAGCTTGCTGGCCGTGAGTTAAACCTGATTTATGAGCCAGGCCGTGCCATTATGGCCAATGCCGGTATCTTAGTCACAGAAGTGGAATATATAAAAACCAGCGAAGATAGAAATTTTGCTATTGTTGATGCCGCAATGAATGATTTGATTCGTCCGTCGCTGTATCAGGCTTGGCAAGCGATTATTCCTGTTGAATTGCGTAACGATATTGCCGAAGCGCAATACGACGTGGTTGGGCCGATTTGTGAAACCGGTGATTTTCTTGGTAAAGAACGAAGCTTGGCAATTGAAGCCGGCGACTTGCTGGCCGTGCGTAGCGCTGGTGCCTACGGCTTTACCATGAGTTCAAATTATAATAGCCGACCTCGAGCTGCAGAAGTTATGGTTGATGGCGATAACAGCCACTTAATACGAGAACGTGAAACCTACAGTCAACTGTGGCAAGGTGAGCACTTATTGCCGTGATGGTGTGAGAATAAATAGTAATGTTAGTAAATTTTTCTAAAATGCACGGCCTAGGTAATGATTTTCTGGTGCTGGATAATGTCACACAGAATGTTTATTTGTCGAACGAACAAATAAAGCAGCTTGCCGATAGGCATTTTGGTGTTGGCTTCGACCAAGTATTAGTCGTTGAGCCGCCTTATGATCCTGATTTAGATTTTCATTATCGTATTTTTAATGCGGATGGCAGTGAAGTAGGTCAGTGTGGTAATGGCGCTCGTTGTTTCGCTAAGTTTGTTCGCTTAAAAAATCTAACCAATAAAAATAAGATTAGAGTATCGACCCAATCGGGTAAAATGACACTGTTTATTGAGCGTGATGGCAATGTTTCAGTCAATATGCCGGTACCACAATTTGAGCCCAATAAAATTCCGTTTACCGCACAAAAAGCCGAAGGTACCTACATACTGCGCAGTGAAGAAGAAACAGTATTGTGCGGCGTTGTTTCGCTTGGAAATCCACATTGTGTGCTGACTGTTGATGATGTGAAACAAGCCCCTGTTGCTAAATTGGGCAAGGCGTTGTCGCATCATGAGCGTTTCCCTAAACAAGCCAATGTCAGTTTTATGGAAGTGGTTTCGATGGAATATATTAAGCTACGAGTTTATGAGCGTGGCGCAGCAGAAACGCTTGCCTGTGGCAGTGGTGCCTGTGCTGCAGTTGTTATTGGGCAAATGCAAAAGAAGCTTAATCGACAAGTATTAGTCGACTTACCTGGTGGCCAATTAAAAATTTATTGGAAAGGCCCAGGTAACTCAGTAAAAATGACAGGCCCAGCGGTTCATGTATTCGACGGGCAAATTAATTTATGACACAAGATAAAAATAAAGCTATGCAATCAAAAGAAACATCAGCAGTAAATGAATCTGCAATAACAGCGAACGATATTAGTTTGACCGACGAATTGGTCGTAACTTATTTACAAGATCATCCTGAATTTTTTAATCGCCAAGCAGAGTTTGTTACGGGCTTACGCTTACCAGATCATCAACGCGGTGCCGTGTCTTTAGTCGAACGCCAACTTACACAACAAAGACAAAAAATTCATAGTCTTGAAGAAGAAATTACGCAATTGATGGTGATTGCAAATCAAAATGAGCAATTATTTGCTCTGTATAGCGATCTTTATTTACGCTTGCTTGACTGTACAACCGCCGAAGAATTATTAGATTGTTTGCACTTGGCAACCACACAATTGTTATCTTTAGATGCCTTAAAACTTTGGTTAGTCAAGCCAACTGCTGTCAGCCACAGTTCAATTGTTACCGTTGATTGCTCAGATATAGTTGAGAGTCGACTAAGTAAAGATGGTTATTACTTTGGTCGTTTGCAACAAAGTGAGCAAGAGCTCATTTTTGCTGAACCTACCCAAGGCTCAGTGGTGTTAGTGCATTTAACACATCATGATGAAGAAATTGGCTTTTTGGCGATCAGTAGTCGTGACGCTGAACACTTTGACCCTAGAATGGATACCTTATTACTTAACCAATTTAAAAAATTGGTTGCTAAGTTACTTCATCAACAGCTTTATTAAATAATATTTTATGAGATTTTATCGTCGCCTATTGCCATTTCAAGCTATTAGTTTTGACTTGGACGATACTTTATATAGTAATCATCCGATAATGCAGGCGACCGATAAAAAAATGTCTGCTTATTTTAAGCGTGTGTTGGCTGACTACGGTATTGATACCGCTAAGGCATCGTATAATTTTCGTTTTTGGTTTCCATACCGTCAGCAGGCTATTTTACATTGGCCACATTTAAAGCATGACGTTGGCTTATTACGACAAAAGAGCTACCTGCTTGGAGCACTTGCTTTAGGGCTAAAAAGTACTGAGGCAGAAGAGTTTGCGAATGCTGCATTAAATTATTTTGTTGTGCAGCGTAGTGACTTTTCATTGCCACAAAAAACACATGACTTTCTTGCTGCTTTACAGCGGAAAATACCATTGGTAGCGATTACCAACGGCAATGTTGATACCGATAAAATTAATATTGCCCAATACTTTGCTCATCATTTTCATGCATCTATTGAAAATCGTTTAAAGCCTGACGCTGATATGTTCATTAAAACTTGTTCGGCATTAAATATTAACACTCAACAGTTATTTCATGTGGGTGATTGCGGTAAGAATGATGTTATTGGTGGCATTAATGCTGGTTGTCAAACGGCTTGGTTAAATAAATATCAAGTTGGCAAGCCACTAACGGTTTTACCAACCCTAATGCTTGATGAGGTTGAACAACTTTTGAGCATTGTATAGTTACTTGTGTCATAGCTGTATTTAGATGCTTGCTTAACTGCTAGTAATATCAAACTTTAGCTCTTTTTAGTTGATAAGATTTTTCTTAAAAGTTACTAATAAAGTGCTGAGCTTGTTATGATAGCGGCATATTTTTGTTATTAATTTTGTTTTGCTATGGATGTTTCTGAACTACTTGATTCGTTAAATGATAAACAGCGTGATGTGGTGGCTGCTCCGCTACAAAACATGTTGGTACTTGCTGGTGCTGGCAGTGGTAAAACACGTGTTTTAGTGCAACGAATAGCTTGGTTAATGAAAGTTGAACAAGCTTCCCCTCATAGTATTTTAGCGGTAACTTTCACCAATAAAGCTGCCGCAGAAATGCGCGCCCGTGTAGAGCAAACCGTTGACGGTAATGTTCATGGTATGTGGGTTGGCACTTTCCATGGTTTAGCGCACCGTTTATTGCGTATGCACTTTCAAGAAGCAAAGTTACCGCAAAGTTTTCAAGTGTTGGATTCAGATGACCAACTTAGGTTAGTGAAACGCATAGTACGTTCATTAGAGCTTGATGAAAAACGCTGGCCAGCAAAGCAATTTCTTTGGTATATCAATGGTAAAAAAGACGAAGGTTTACGGCCGCAACATATTGATACGCAGTTTGACGTTACCGAAGAAATGTACGTTAAGGTTTATCGTGTATATCAAGATACCTGTGATCGCGCTGGCCTGGTAGATTTCGCAGAATTATTATTAAGAGCACATGAGCTTTGGTTAAATAACCCTGAATTGCTGCAACACTATCAACAGCGCTTTTCCCATCTACTTGTAGATGAATTTCAAGATACCAATGCTATTCAATATGCATGGCTGAATATGCTCGGCCAGAAAAGTGCTAATGTTATGATTGTCGGTGATGATGACCAATCTATTTACGGTTGGCGCGGGGCAAAAATAGAAAATATTCAACGATTTTTAAAAGACTTTGACGGTGCAAGAACCATTAAGTTGGAGCAAAATTACCGCTCTACAGCCAATATTCTAACGGCTGCCAATCAATTAATTGGCAATAATAATAATCGCTTAGGTAAAGATTTATGGACCGATGGTGATGCTGGCGAGAAAATTTCTATTTATACCGCTTTTAATGAAATCGACGAAGCCCGTTTTATTGCTGGCCGTATCGCTGATTGGCAGAAAAATGATGGTTCACTTGATGATGTTGCCATTTTATATCGTAGTAATGCGCAATCCCGCTTAATGGAAGAAGCGTTAATTCAGGCACAATTACCTTATCGGATATATGGTGGTTTGCGATTTTTTGAACGTCAGGAAATTAAAGATGCCCTCGCGTATCTACGTATATTAAATAATCGTGATGACGATGCGGCGTTTGAACGCATTATTAATACGCCAGCGCGTGGTATTGGCAACCAAACCTTAAGTTTAGTGCGCGATGCTGCTCGTAGCTTGGAGTGCACTTTGTGGCAAGCATGCCAACATATGATGCAAAATGAGCAACTTAAAGGTCGTAGTGCGAAAGTTATTCAACAGTTCATTCATTTAATTGACCAACTTGAAGATGATTCTTGTAATTTGAATTTAGACCAGCAAGCAAACTATGTTATTCAACATTCCGGTTTGAAAGCTATGTATCAAGCGGAAAAAGGTGAGCGTGCTGAAGCGAGAATTGAAAACTTAAATGAGCTTGTAACTGCCTGTCAAACCTTTGAAATTGACCCTGAGTTAGAAGAGGAACAAAGTGAATTAACCGCATTTTTAACTCATGCCGCATTAGAGTCAGGAGAGTCGCAGGCCGATGATTACGAAGCTGCCGTGCAATTAATGACCATGCATTCCGCAAAAGGCCTAGAGTTTCCACTTGTTTTTATCGCTGGTTTAGAAGAAGGTATGTTTCCATCGCAACAATCGGTAGAAGATATAAGCCGTTTAGAAGAAGAGCGTCGCTTGTGTTATGTCGGAATGACGCGGGCAATGGAAAAGCTGTATTTGTGTCATGCGGAAAGTCGTCGTTTGTATGGCCAAGAAAAATATCACAAGCCAAGTCGCTTTCTTAAAGAGCTGCCTGATAAGTGTATTGAAGAAATTAGACTGCAAAACCAAGTTAGTCGCCCAAAAACAACTGGACGTTTTTCTTCGACTATCACTTTAGAAACCTTTGAAAGCACAGGTTTTAAGTTAGGTCAGAATGTTCGACATAAAAAGTTTGGTGATGGTGTTGTATTAAATTACGAAGGCAGTGGTGCGCAAAGCCGAATTCAAGTAAATTTTGCCGATGTAGGTAGTAAATGGCTCGTTGTCGCCTATGCTAATCTAGAAGCGTTATAAAAAAAGAACGAGGAAGTAGGATTATTATGTCAAAAAAGTTGTTAGTAGTGGAAGACAGTCGTCCGATAGCTCGTGTTATAAAACAAATTGGTGAAGCGTTAAATTATCAAGTTACGGTAGCGGCAAGTTTAGCTGAAGTTGAAGCAATTCTTCAGGGCGGAGAAAAAGAGTTTTTTGCGGCCACCATAGACTATGCCTTACCTGATGCTAGTGATGGTGAAGCGATTGCTTGTGTGCTATCTCACGGTATTCCGGGTGTGGTTATGACCGGTAAAATGGATGATGTCACTCGACAGAAGATTTTATCGCAGCCAGTGATTGATTACATTCCAAAAGAAAATAGCCAAGCATTTTTGTATTTAAAGCGCATTTTGCATTGGCAGTTAACCAACCAAGGTAATGGTATTTTGGTGGTTGATGATTCATCGTCAGCACGTAATCACGTTGTTGAGCTGTTAAAGCGCCGTAATTTCAATGTTTATGTCGCTGACAATGGGCAGCGGGCGTTGGAAGTATTAGCCCAACACAATGATATTAAAATGGTTATTACCGATCTGGAAATGCCGGTAATGGACGGTATTGAACTAACCAATGAAATTCGTAAATTATATAGCCGTGAACAATTAGCTATTATTGGTATTTCTGGTGCCAGTAATGGCGTTCATTCCGCACGTTTTATTAAAAACGGTGCTGATGACTTTTTAAGAAAACCGTTTTGTCCGGAAGAGTTTTATTGTCGTATTACGCAAAATATTGAGAGTTTGAATAATATTGAGCAAATACAAAAAGCTGCAAATACTGATTACTTAACTGAGTTACCTAATAGGCGGGCATTTATACGTGATGCGCAAGCTAATATTGCGGAATTTACGGGCAATAAAACCCCTTATGCATTAGCCATGTTAGATATCGATTTTTTTAAGCAAGTGAATGACAACTATGGCCATGATGCTGGTGATCACATCTTGAAGGTTCTAGCACTTTATATGCGTAAACATTTTGGCAATGGTTTAATTGCCCGTTTAGGTGGCGAAGAATTTGCGATATTGATTTCAGGATTAGATGAAGATCAATTGTATAACCGGTTAGATGATTTTCGCCGCACAATTTCTGTTGCGCAATTATCCTTTGAACAGCAGCAAATTACTTTCTCTGTTAGTCTAGGTGTTATCTTTAATAGTGCAGAAAGCTTAGCTAAACAAATGAGTTTAGCGGATGGCGCATTATATTATGCAAAAGAAAATGGTCGTAATCAGGTTAGTATTGTTGGTGCTTTAGAAGAGTCGTAGCAGTTTGAAAATATAGGCAATTATGTTTGGTGGTCAGTGCTATCGCGACATACCTTTCATCCTGAACATGGTCACTTTCATATCGATGTGATCGTGACATATTGTGCGTTCTGAACATAAGAGTGTCTTAAAGACACTCTTTTTTTATTACTGAAAAGTGAGCAGTTATTAGCTAACAACCTCTTTTTGATGCCTTCTTCTTGCTTTAATTGAATCAAAACTAAATACTGCTAGTGCTGTCCATATGCAAGCAAAAGTGACGAGCTTGGCAAAGTAAAGTGGCTCCTGATAATAAAAAGTTGCTAAAACAAACATAATGCTGGGGCCAATATATTGGAAAAAACCGAGAGCAGATAATGTCATACGTTTGGCGGCTGCGGTAAAGCACAGTAATGGCGCTGTGGTAACAATACCGGCACAAATCAAGATGGTATTTAATGACCAAGCATTGGCTAAAATATTACTTGTGGTGGTTTCTAAAAATAATAGCCAATAAATAATGGCGATGGGCAGCATCATTAAAGATTCAACCAATAAGCCAACAAATGAATCAACAGGCATTTTCTTGCGCAATAAGCCATAAATACCAAAAGTTCCCGCTAGAGCTAAAGAAATAATAGGTAATGAACCCGCAATAACTAATTGAATAACTACACCAATAAGTGCTAACACAACCGCAAATATTTGCCATGGTCGTAAACGTTCGCCGAGAAAAATTACCCCTAAAGCAACACTTAACAGTGGGTTAATATAATAGCCTAAACTGGCATCTAGCAAATGATCATTATTGACTGCCCATATGAACATAAACCAATTCACGCCTAAAAATGTGGCGGATATGGTTAAGCGTAATACAACTTTGGGCTGGCTAATTATTTGCACAAAACTACGCCATTTATTAGAAAACAATACAACTAATAGCAATAACAGCGTTGACCAAACGACGCGATGAACCAGAATTTCATCGGCACCAATATGTTGGATTAATTTGAAGTATAATGGTGCTATACCCCACATGGTATAGGCACTAACGGCACTAATTATACCGCCACGTAAGGCAGTTTGTTGAGCTGTTGACATTGCGTATTAGCTTATAGGTAAATGTTCGGCAAGAGTGCGCAATGATAGCATTAATTATCAGTTTTGAGCATTAGTCTTTGTTGCCATTGTTGATCTCCAGTTCGTGTGCTGTACTAAAAGGAGTTTACCGCAGGCAGTTGAAAAGCAAACTTTACTATCTTCAAGGTATTCATATTTAATCTTAGATAATGAAAATAATTCTCTGCACAAGGCGACTACTGCGTTAAAATAACCGCTGGTTTTATCAAGCGAAGATTATCTGTTGCACGCCACGTCATCAACAACATTAACAGAAGCCCTAAAACACCATTTTGGCTATCAAACATTTCGACCCGGTCAGGAAGAAATTATTCAACAAGCAATTCAAGGCCGAGATAGTTTGGTGTTAATGCCCACAGGTGGTGGCAAGTCGATGTGCTATCAGTTGCCGGCAACCATAATGTCGGGAGTAACTATAGTTATTTCGCCGTTAATTTCCTTGATGAAAGATCAAGTAGATGGTTTGATCAGACAAGGAATTTCAGCGGCTTACGTTAATTCATCACTTAACAGTGATACGATTAATGATATTTTTCGACGCTTAGGACAAGGAGAAATAAAACTTCTGTATGTTGCACCAGAGCGCTTGAAAAATTATTACTTTGTGCAAGGTTTGTCGCAGCTTGATATTAGTTTGTTCGCAATTGATGAAGCCCATTGTATTTCACAATGGGGGCATGATTTTCGCCCTGCATATACTCAATTACATTTACTTAAGCAGCACTTCCCTAATGTGCCCGTTATGGCACTGACTGCTACCGCTGATGTTACAACTCGTAGAGATATTTTGCAGCAACTTGCCTTACATGATCCTTATATTCATCTTGATAGTTTTGACCGACCAAATATTCGTTTTACCTTGGCGGAAAAGTATCAAGGTGAGCAGCAAACTCTCGGCTATATTAAAAAACGTAAAGATGAATGCGGCATTATTTATTGCAATAGTCGCTGGCAGGTGGAAAAGCTAGCTAAGTCATTGGCAGGATCAGGTATTAATTGTGCAGCTTACCATGCCGGTTTAGAGCCAGAAATTCGTAATATCATTCAAGACAAATTTGCTAAAGATGATGTGCAGGTAGTAGTGGCAACGGTTGCTTTTGGTTTAGGTATAAATAAGTCTAATGTTCGTTATGTTATTCACTATGAGCCCCCAAGAACATTAGAGTCTTACTATCAAGAAATAGGTCGCGCCGGTCGAGATGGTTTGCCTGCTGAAGCACTATTTTTGCATGACGATAAAGATGTTGAACGGATCAGCAAACGTATCTTAGAAGGTGAAAACGAACAGCGTGTGAACGTTGAAATGCAACGTTTTCAAGCAATGCGTGGTTTTGTTGATGCGCAAACTTGTCGTCGGCGCGTAGTACTAAATTATTTTGCCGAGTTTACCGAACAAGGCTGTGGTAACTGTGATATTTGCTTAGACCCACCTAGCCAATTTGATGCCACACAAGCGGCACAAAAAGTATTGTCTTGCGTTTATCGTATTGAGCAAAGTGGTGATATTGAACATGTTATTGCTGTATTAAGAGCTGATAACAGTAATGAAAAAATTCGCCAATTAGCACACGATAAAGTCTCTACATTTGGGATTGGTAAAGATAAAACACCAGGATATTGGTTTTCTATTATTCGACAGCTAATTCATTTGGGCTATTTGCAGCAAGATATTGCTGCGCAATCAAATTTATGCTTAACACAGGCTGCAGGTGGTGTTTTAAAAGGACAAGAGCCATTAATGCTTGCGGCACCAAGATTGCAAAAAGCCAGCTATTGGCAACGGAATAAGCAAGGTAAAGTGTATGATAGAGCGTTATTTGCTAAGTTAAGATCATTACGAAAAGAAATTGCAGCGCTTGAAGATATCGCGCCTTTTATTGTGTTCAATGATGCCACGCTAGCCGAATTAGCACGTGTGCAGCCTGTTACCTCAGCACAAATGCTCAATATTAGTGGTATTGGTGACACTAAGCTGGCACGTTATGGTGAACCCTTTTTATCCTTGATTAAGCAACATATAGTGTAAATAGGTAGAAACAAAAAAAGCGCTAAGTAGCGCTTTTCTATAATAGCAGAGCTTAATATTATTTTAGGCTTGCGTAGTATGCAGCAATGTTAGCTACATCTTCGTCAGATAATGCCATCGCCATTGGTGCCATTACTGGATCTTTACGGGCGCCCGATTTAAAATCTTTTAATTGCTTAGCAAGGTATGCTTCTTTTTGACCAGCAAGATTTGGGTACATAGGAACTGCAGAAATACCTGCAGCACCGTGACAAGCGGCACACATACCTGATTTAGCTTTACCAGCCGCTGCGTCGCCAGCGAATACAGGTGAAGCCATCATAACAGTAGCAGCAACAGCTAAAGTAAGTTTTTTCATAAATATTATCTCTCTTTGATAACTAATTTTAAAGGATCCTTACTTGATTATATGTAAAAAATAATCAGTTGTCCTTGCTTTTTTTGGTATCGTGCCAGTTGTTAAATTTATCTTATATTTAGTTGCGCTAGCACAAGTTTTAGTCAATTAAATTATCTTACAGGAGTACTTATTATCTATGCAGACAGATAATGAAATTGAAATTTCTGAAATAACCTTAGTCGGCGAAGGTGTACTACAAGTACAGTTTAATCGAGAGTGGTCAATGGACGATTATGCAAAATTAAGTGACAAGCTATTGTCTTTAATATCTGCACAAGTTACCGAGCGTATTCAAGGGGCAGATTTACATTGCTTACGTTTACTTTATGCTGATGCTCACCTGTTACTAACTTTCGAAGAGTATAGTCAGTCTTGTTGGTTTGAATGCGCAACAGATCAAGATCAAGCAGCCCTGTTGTCCCTGCAAAAACTGCTACGATAAGCATTTGGGCGATTGACCTTTGTTTATATTTTCAGCAATAGATTGATTTTATCGGTATAGGCGAGCAAAGTTTATGGAAAAAATACTCATTAGCAGTTGTTTTTTAGGTAATAAGGTTAGATACGATGGCGGTGATAATTTATTAACCACGAGAGTTATTCAACGTTGGCAGCAACAACAGAGATTAGTGGTGATTTGTCCTGAATTGGCGGGTGGTTTGTCAATTCCACGTGCTCCTGCAGAAATTCAACCAGGTAATGTAATACAGGTTATTACCAATAAAGGTGAAGATGTAACCGCAGAGTTTACCCGTGGTGCAAACGCTGCATTAATGCTATGTAAACAACATAATATTCGTTTTGCCCTACTGAAAGAGTCGAGTCCATCTTGTGGCAGTAAAACGATATATGACGGTTCCTTTACCCGACAAAAAATTTCCGGACAAGGCATAACAAGCAAATTGTTAAAGGACCATGGAATAAATGTGTATGGTGAAAATGATATTGCCGAGCTATCAGCTCAGCTAGCAACAATAGACGACATATAACTAATGTATTCTAAGTGGTTTTGTTTTCATTGCTAAGTTTTTATGCCTTAGCAATATGCACATGATTAGTGATGTTACTGGTAATATTATTAATTAACTGGCGCGTTTGGTTTAATATTGAATTGGGGCTGGTAGCAACATTGTAGTCGCTAACACCAATACTTAAGGTCATTTGTGGTAAGCGAGCACCAGATTTACTGCTAACAAACCGTAATTTTTCCACGCCTTGTCTAATCTTTTCCGCTATTTCTCCGGCAATATTACGTTCTAAATCAGGTAGTAATATTAAAAATTCATCACCAGCAGATCGTACCGGTAAACCACTTTCGCCAACATAGCTGCTAATTTTATTTGCCACTTTTGTTAGCAATACGTCGCTAATTAATGGACCAAACTGCTCGTTCATCTTTGAGAAATGGTCAATATTAACAATAATTGCAGCGACTTGTTTATTTGGATTGTCTGATAGCCAGATATCTAAATGTTTAGTCATAGCTTTTCGGTTATATAAGCCAGTCAAAGGATCTAGGTAAATTTCCTTTTTGACATCATCTAATTCACTTCTTAGGTTATCAGTGGATTGTTGAGATGCGAGTAACTGCTGTGCTAACTTTTGCTGTTGAAGTTTAAACTGTTGCGTTGCTTGACGAATTTGCTTAATTGCAGAAAAAACTTGGCGTTTATCCGGTGATTTTAAACTTGAGATATTATCGTCTAATTGATTAACAAGCTGCTCGGTACAATGCTGTGATTTCTTACTGTTATCTTTTAACTCAACGAGTACTTCGTCTAGATCATCAATTAGCTCGCCATTTAGTGCGCTCTGCCCCAAAACAAACTGGCGATATACTTCTTCTAAAAAAAAGTTATCAAGCTTTTTTCCTGTTGCAAGTTGTTTTTCGATTGCGCTATTGAGGGCTTTTGACGATTTATTAAGATAATCATAACTAACAGCGTAATTAATTGGCGTCGCCGGTATATGCCATAACTGCAATTGTTTTATGGCGGCGTGCATTTTTTGTTCGGCTTGTGCTATGGAATCATGGTACTTCACTATTCCAACCTTATTAAACCTTACGACGATAATCTTATACTAAGTATTCTCTAGTAAATTGTGTAAAAGTGCCATAGTTAAATACGTTAATATCGCTAAAAAAGAGCAAATTGAAGATAAAATTTGTAAATTTTCTTTTATTGGCCTTGATATCAATAAATACTTTATAAATGGTTTTGTTTTGTTAAGGTGAGCAAGTATCAAATGTCTTTATTTATTCACCGTTGGGATTTTTAATGAAAGTATTGCTATCAACCATAACTATGCTGCTTTTTCTTATGGCCTGCCAATCAAATTTAGCGCAATTACCTGCGTCATCACTTAAGCAAGTGATCAGTGATTATCAGCAATTTAAAGATAAGCAAAGTCCGTTTAATCAGGATCTCGCTGGGGAAACGAATAATTTATTACCTGATTTATCGCCGGAAAAGCTTAAATTACAGCATCAAAAGCTACATGCTATTTATCAACGGTTAAGTGCGATAGATAATAAACTATTAAGTCGCCCCGAACAGATAAACCATGCTGTTTTGTCTTACACAATTAAAAATCAGTTGGATAGCTACACAAACAAAGAGCACTATATGCCACTAACGGCGGAATCTGGCTTTCATGTTTGGATCAGCCGAATTAATCAACAGGTTAGCTTTAAAACTGAGCAAGATTATCGTGATTATTTAATGAGATTATCAACTTTACCAAAGTATTTTTCTCAACAAATTGCTTGGATGGATAAGGGCATTGCTGAAGGAATTACGCAGCCAAAAGTCGTTCTAGAAGGTTTTGAAGAGTCAATTAAAGCCTTTATTAAAACGGATGTCACAACAAGTACTTATTATCAACCGTTTAAAAATATGCCAAGTTATTTTTCGGAGTCACTTAGTTTGCAATTACGCAAGCAAGCGGCTGAGGTAATTGCTAGCCATGTTATTCCAAGTTACCAAAATTACTATGATTTCATGGTACAAACATATAAACCTAATGCCCGTAGCAATATTGCAGCGACATCTTTACCCAATGGCCAAGCGTATTATCTAAATAGATTGCAGCATTACACAACGCTGCCTATGAATGTTGAACAAGTTCATGAAACAGGCTTGTCAGAAGTAAAACGTATCCGTGGTGAAATGGACGCAATTATTAAGAAAGTTGGTTTTAAGGGCAGCTTTGCTGATTTTGTGCAATTTTTACGTACTGATAAACAGTTTTATGCAACCACGCCTGAAGCGCTGTTAAAGGAAGCATCATTTATAGCCAAGAAAATGGATGCACAGTTACCTAAGCTTTTTAAGACTTTACCTAGAACACCCTATGGTGTAATTCCAGTTCCGGCAAATATTGCACCTAAGTATACAACTGGGCGATATTCAGGGCCTTCACGAGATGACCAGCCAGGTAATTACTGGGTGAATACGTATCGATTAGATCGTCGACCTTTGTATGTGTTAGAGGCATTAACCTTACATGAAGCCGTCCCCGGTCATCACTTACAAGGTTCAATTGCTCGAGAAATGCAAGAAGTACCAAAGTTTAGAAATCGTACTTATATATCGGCTTTTGGTGAAGGTTGGGGCTTATATTCAGAATATTTAGGCATTGAAGCTGGTTTTTATCAAGATCCTTATAGTGACTTTGGGCGCTTAACCTATGAAATGTGGCGTGCAGCACGTTTAGTCGTTGATACGGGTATGCATGCAAAAGGCTGGAGTCGTAAACAGGCTATGGACTTTCTTGCTAACAATACCGCGCTATCATTACACAATGTTAAAACTGAAATTGACCGTTATATTTCTTGGCCAGGGCAAGCCTTGTCATACAAAGTGGGTGAACTAACAATAAAGCGTTTGCGTAAAACTGCGGAAAAAGCTTTAGGTGAAGCATTTGATTTAAGAGATTTTCACGATCAAATTTTGAAAAACGGTTCAATGCCTTTATCTATGCTAGAAACCATTGTTATGGAATATATTAATCTGCAGCAAGTAAAAGCGTCAGCTGAAAATAAAGAAGAATAGACAGAGGAAAGGCACGCAAAGTTACCAGAGGTAATGATGGCAGGCTGTTCAATGAAGATAAGCCCCCACTATATCTAAATTTGGCAGTTCCGCTATCATAGGTTTCCCCTTAGATCGGTAACTTTGCGTCTCCAGTTTTCACTGGGTTTGCCCTTGTCGAGCTTTAGCAGCTCAAAGGTGATTATAGGCAAAGAATTTTATTTGTAAACTTTTTTTGATGTTATATCGCCAATTCATGCGTTAACATATTAAATAATAAACAAAAGTAAAAAACTTATTTGCTTTATAAATGTTGCACATGGAAGTTTATTTAAATGACAAAAATGCTGCAAGGCGCACTTTTTATTCTGATTTTTTTCGCTACCATTGTTGTTGATGCATTGGAAATTAATACGAAAATTCGCAATGAAATCAATAGCTATTATGAAAAAGATAAAGAGTCTTTAATTTACCAAGAAGTCGTAACTGTAGCGCAGTCGGTTATTAATAGTCGGCAAAGTTATAGTCGTAATGTAGTGGCAAAGGCTTTTTCGTTATTATCTGATGTTGCCTACAACCGTGGTGATTTAGCAGCGGCACTGCAATTTGCTCAATACGGTACTAAAGTTGAAAATGCAGATATACCAATTCAGTTGGATTTACTGTTAAAAGTTGCTCGCGGTTATTATTCTCAGGGTAAGTTCATACAACTTCGGGAAGTATCGCAAGAAACAGCTTGGCTAGCTGAAGAAGCTGGCAATATGAACTTTCATTTGCAGGCGATGGCTTATTCTGTCGTCGCATATGCGTTAAGTGCTGATTATACATTAGCGATTAATGAACTGAGTAAAGTTGAGCAGCTACTAACTCAAAATCAACAATCTGTAGAACAGGTGGCATTATTAGAAATTATTGCTCAGGCACACTTCTATTTGTCGGAGTATAATAATGCCGCAGAATTACTCAATAGAGCATTAAAGCTTCGTATTGAATTATCAAAACTGAAAGGTATTGCAAAAACCTATCATTTACTTGCCTCCGCTTATTATCAATTGCATCAGTATGATGATGCTTATCACGCTTATTACGAGTCAAAACAATTAGCAGCAAATTTTGGTTTGAATATTCGGGCTTCGTATGCGGAGCTAGGTCTTGGCAAGGTGCTTTATCAACAACAGAATTTCTTACAAGCCAAATCTCACTTATTGAATGCGCAAACTGTATTTGAACAATACAACTTACCGAGAGTAAAACTTTCGGCACAAATTATTTTAGCGAAAGTGTACTATGCACTAGATGCTCCAAAACAAGCTGTGCAATTGTTGCTCGTTGCTGAAAAAACAGCTGATAATATTGTGCTTAAGCCTGAGCAAGTCGAACTATATTTGTTATTGGCAAATTACTATCAAAGCATTGGTCTTTTTCAACAAGCTGCTAATATGCAAGCACGCTTTATTGAATTACATCAAGGGTTTAATCATGCTGCTGATGTTAAAAATGTTGTGTTTTCAGCGGCAAATAATACCAGTAAGAAAGCAAAAAATTTGGCATTAAACCTAGCAGAGCAAAGCGAGCTTAGTATTCGATTTAATGAGAAATTTCGCCGTCAAGAATTACAAATCGTGCTGCTTGTTACGGCGTTAATATTAATAGCATTGCTATATATGTTAAGACGCTTTCGCCGTTATCGAAAAAAATTGAGCCAAGGCTATGATGAAATAGAGTTACTTAAAACCCAATTAGCGCGCCCTGTTAAAACAAAACAGTGGTATCAACAGCAATATAAAATGGCACGTAAATATCAATACCAAGTTTCTATTGGTTATTTGATAATTGAAAATTGGCAGGAACTAGCATTTCATTTTAATGCAAAAATATTAAATGATGTTTCGCAAGCGATTGCGGTAATTGTTAATGAAAACCTTGAAGAGGAAGACTATTCAGGGGAAATTTGTGCAGGGGAGTATTTGTTTTTATGCCCACACCAAAATACAGAACAGATGTTTAGTAAGTTAACTTGTATTAAACAAGCAATAAATACCAGATTTTTTGCCAATTTAGGAGATTATTCAGTTAAAATTAAATTTTCCGTGGCGTCGCCCAATATCCAAGATATTGATCCATATGTTTTTCTTTCGCGCTTAAGTGATAATACTGAGGCGGAATTAACAGGGTAGTTTATAGGTTAAATAATGATTTTTGTTTTAGCAGTGATCGCAATATTTGTTGCGGTAAGTATATATTTCTTTTTTAAGGCCGAAAGTTTACAACGTGAAATACTGTTGATGAAACGAGAAATATCAACAACTAAAAAGGAAAACAAGCAATACATTGAAACTGTAGCAATTATTGCTCAACGTTATGAGGATATTGCCAAACATAAACTTAGTAGCTTACGAGAAAGTGGCGCTATGGCTGATAAAGAACTTGAATTGATTGCTCCTATGGTTAACAACTATGCTGTGATTTTTAATGACAGCATAAATGGCAAAGGTAAAATGCAAGCGGCGATTAAAAAGGTCTACGAAGGCTTTCAAAAAGGTTCGTATAAAACTCTTGCTAACCATATTGCGCAATCGAGTAAAGACATTAAACGTGCGTGGGCGAGTAATAATATTAACGGCTGTATCATATTGGTTGATGCTTTATTACAAGCTGATAAGAAAAAATAGTGCTTTAAACTAAAAAATCTACCGTTGAAAGTGGATTTTTATTTTAACTTTATTACCGTTTATGGGCGAATGGTAATATCAGGAGAAGTATCTATTTCACCATCGTCGGTAATGGTAGCGGCATTGCTATCACACAAAAGCACAGCAATATTACCGGACTTGCTGCTGCGAATAAAAGCGAGATCATAGCCAAATTGCGTTAGGCTACTTGTGGCAAATTTCTGAGCAAGAGACAGTTTATCCCATAGATTTGACTGCTCTGGTACATATTGACGTCTTTCGAGTAAAATCTCGCGTTCTAGAACTGCTTGCACAATTGCCTCTTTAAATAATTTCGATAACTTTGTTGTTACATAGAGCAACTTATATGAGAAGTTTGCTAATTTCAACAATAATTCAAAAATAATTGTATATTTCTTATGCTGGTGAACCAGATGTTTTAAATAAAATGTATGGAAAGAGGCGATTTTAGAGGCTAAGCCGTTATGAATTATTGTTTTGCTCGTTATAATACCGACAAGTTAAGTTAAGCATTAAGAGATTATATGAGCCAGGTATTGAATGATTTATCAGCGTTATTGAAGTTAGAAGCAATAGAGCAAGGCATATATCGTGGTGACAGCCAAGATTTAGGATTCCGTGCATTGTTTGGCGGCCAAGTTATGGGCCAGGCGCTTTCCGCAGCCCAAGAAACCGTTGCAGCAACACATAGCGTTCATTCTTTACATTCATACTTTTTGCGACCTGGTGACGCCAGTAAACCGGTCGTTTATCAGGTAGAAAATATTCGAGATGGCCGCAGTTTTAATACGCGCCGTGTTAATGCTATTCAAAATGGTAAAGCTATTTTTTATATGACAGCGTCATTTCAGCAGCAAGAAACAGGGTTTGATCACCAGGATAAAATGCCAGATGTGCCTGGCCCAGAAGAGCTAAGGTCATATACAGATTTTATTTTTGACAACCAAGCAGCCATTCCTGAAGAAATACGGGGGAAGTTTCTGTCGGAAAAACCAATAGAAATACGCCCTGTTCACCAGTATAACTGGGTTAAACCAGAAAAAACGGCCGCCAAATGCCAGATGTGGATAAAGTCGAATGGCTGTTTGCCAGATGATTTACGTATTCATACCTATTTATTAGCTTACACATCTGATTTTCTGTTTTTACCAACGGCACTTTACCCGCATGGGCTTAGCTATTGGCAGCCCAACTTTCAATTAGCAACAATTGACCATTCTATGTGGTTTCACCGCCCGTTTCGTCTTGATGAATGGTTGCTGTATAGCATTGATAGCCCGTCAGCGAGCGGTGGTCGCGGCTTAGTTAAGGGGCAAATATTTAATCGAGAAGGTTTACTGGTTGCCTCAACCATGCAAGAAGGTGTTATGCGCCAACGTTAGATGTTTGCCAATCATAGCCACTAGGGTGTTGAAATATGCGTAACTTAAACATTGGTGCTGCGGCGTATAGATGGTCAAAAATATCTGCTTGTATTGCTTCGTAATTCACCCAATTTTTGTCATTACTGAAAAAGTATAATTCTAAAGGTAAGCCAACTTCTGTTGCTTTAAGTTGTCTTACCATACATGTCATGCCTTGATGTACTTTCGCATGTTGCTTTAAATAAGCTTCAATATACGCCCTAAAAGTACCAATATTGGTAAGTTGCCTATGATTGATATTGATACCGTCAAGCTCGCTATTAGGTGTTGACGGCTCATCTTGAATGGTAATTTCTTGTTGCTTATTTGCTAAATATTTGGCGAGTAAATTGACTGATTTTAACGCCTCAACTTGCTGTTTGTTGTAAAAACAAATGCTACGAACATCAATTACAATAGCGCGCTTGATGCGTCGACCACCTGAATTGAACATGCCGCGCCAATTTTTAAATGAGCCACTGGTTAACGCATAGGTTGGTACTGTGGTAATAGTGTTATCAAAGTTTTTCACTTTAACAGTGTTTAAGCCGATTTCTAAGACATCACCATCAGCGCCATATTTAGGTAATTCAATCCAATCACCCGGAGCGACCATTTTATTGGCTGATATTTGAATACTGGCAACTAAACCTTTAATTGTATCTTGAAACACTAAAATTAAAACTGCCGTTAACGCACCTAAACCGCTGAGTAAATACAAAGGTGAGCGATCAAGCACTAATGATATGGCCAATATGGTTGCGACTAAGTAAACGGCGAGCTTGATGACTTGCAAGGTTGAGTTTAATGGTAAGTATTTTTCTGAGGCTGTTTCTCGATATACATTATTAATAACATTTAAAACAGAGCTAATGCTGCGAGCAATTTGGAAACAAATCGCAACCTTGGCGAAAATTATTAGTCCATTTGCGAGCAGTGTTTCTAGCGGAATAAATATCGGTGTTAAAAATAACAATAAAACAAACGGTACTAGTAATGCGATGCGGGTAAATACTTGGTGCTCAAATAGTAAATCGTCCCAAGTGTTTTTTGAGGCAGTAATAACTTTTTTAATAATCACCAGAACTTGATGTTTGGTTAAGTAATAGCTGATGCTGCATAATAATAAAATTACTATACAGCCAATTGCTGCGGCACTTAGTGCTAGGTAAGAGCTATGAACGCCTTGCTCGGTTAACCATGCGGTGATTATTGCTTGCATTACATTTCCTTGTTTGCCTTTTCTTCAAGTTGCAGCATTTTTGCATCTTTATCAAGCCAAAGTTGGTTTACCCATTTTTGAAACTGAATTTTATATGCACGATCATTAACATAATCACCTTGGAGGGTATCGTCAATATCTTGAGTTTCGATACAAATGTCGACTTGATGAATTCGACCACAAAGAAAGTCGATAAAGTTAGGTGTTCCATCGGGGTAATAAATGGTAACGTTAACCACCTTACTCAGGTTACCTTTCATTGCTTGTAATACAAACCCAATCCCGCCGGCTTTAGGCTTTAATAAACGTTGAAACGGCGAATTTTGTTTTTGATGTTTCTCTTTAGTAAAGCGCGTACCTTCGATGAAGTTCATCACACTGACCGGCTTGTGTTTAAATTTTTCACAAGCTTTTTTAGTCGTTTCTATATCTTTACCTTTTAAATGCGGGTTTTTCTTTAAAAAGTGTTGGCTATAACGTTTCATAAAAGGGAAGTCGAGTGCCCACCAAGCTAAGCCTAAAAATGGTACGTATATTAATTCTCGTTTCAGAAAGAATTTTAAGAAAGGAATTTTACCATGCAAAATACGTTGTAAAACAACAATGTCGACCCAGCTTTGGTGATTGCTGATCACCAAATACCAGTCTTTCATTTTGAGCTGCTCTAATCCTGTAACTTTGAGTTTGGTTTTAGTGAATAATTTTTGATTGTAGGTATTAAGCAACACCCAATTACTGGCCATTTGATCAAGCAAATAACTAAATATTTTCTGCCAAAAGGTTAAGGGGACTAAGGCTTTTAAAAGAGAAAAAATGAGAATTGGCAAAAGCCATAGCAAGGTGTTGGCAATATATAAAATAAATGAAAGGCAACCAACTATAGGGCTAGGTAAAAAATGCAACATAACGCAATAACCAATATTTTTTGAGCTAAATTTAAGAATCATAATATTAATGGGTTTCAAGAATGGTTTCAGTAAAAATCTTGAAAAAATGTTTGCTATTAAATTGCCAATAATCTGTAAATTGTGATGAAAGTCACGAAAATTACAGTTATGACCGACTAAATTTTTAAGATGTGAGCTTGAGTGTATAGAAATTGGTATTTTTGTCGCTAAAGTACAGTGGCTGAAAACGCATCACATTTTTATTGCTTCGTGGTGTTAACCATTAAATAGCTTTTTTAGCTTAGTAAAACTGTTATTTAACAAGACTAATTCCATAAAGCGTTAGAAAATAGCAAACAAGTCTATATTTATTGCAAAAGTTGATTGCAAACTAAGCACTATTCAAGGCAAGCTTAATGAACATAAAATAGAGGAGTGGTCATGAAGTTTAATCGTGCGGTTATAAAAGTGGGTAGTGCTTTAGTTTCTCCTGATGCTAAAGGTTGCAACGGTAAGTATTTACTTGCTATTGCTCGCTTTATTACTGAATGTCAGCAAGCAGGTAAAGAAATAATTTTGGTTTCATCTGGCAGTGTTGCCGCTGGTCGAGGTTTGATTGCGCACGGCTCCCCCAACCCCTCTATCCCCACAAAACAAGCTATGGCCGCCGTTGGCCAAATGAGAATGATGGCAAATTGGCAGCGATTTTTTGATGTGCCCTGCAGCCAGTTATTAATAACTCACGGTGATCTTAAAGACCGCCAACGTTATATTAATATTAAAAATACCCTACGAATATTACTCGATAACGGAACTATTCCTATTGTTAATGAAAATGATACTGTGGCAACAGATGAGTTGAAAGTGGGTGACAATGATAATTTAGCGGCTTTGGTTGCCTTAGTAAGTGAGGCTGACTGTTTGTTTATTTTAAGTGATGTTGACGGTGTTTATGAACAAGATCCTAGAATAAACTCTAACGCAAAATTATTACCAACCATTACTAAAATTGATACGTCAGTGTACGCCATGGCGGGTGCCACTAATAACCATATTGCTACTGGTGGTATGAAAACAAAGATTCAGGCAGCAGAAAAAGCTGTAGAAAATGGCATAGAAACCTATATTTTAAATGGCAGCCGTGCGCAAGTGTTTGAGCAAATATTATCAGGGCAAAACCCGGGGACACACTTTGTTGCCAAACAAGGCGCTACACGTGCGCGAAAACATTGGCTAAAACATACACTAAAAAGTAACGGTAAAGTTTTGTTAGATACTGGGGCTGTAAACGCGGTAATAGCAAAAGGCGCTTCTTTACTTCCATCGGGAATTACCAGTATTACAGGAGAATTTACTGCCGGTGATTGTGTCGATCTTTATAATGCTGCCACTGAGCAATATGTTGCTAAAGGTATAAGCCAATATAGCAGCCGAGATTTGCAGCGTATTCAGGGCCAAAAAAGTGATGAAATAACAAGGATTTTAGGCTGTTGCCCTAGTAAAGTTGTAATGCATCGAGACGATATGGTTGTGATTGAGAACTCAGAACAAAATTAGCAGAGTAAAAAATTATGTTTGATATTGTAAAAAGCGCTGCCTTAGCAAAACGAGCAGCATTAACGGTCGCTCAATTAACAAGCCATGAGAAAAATCAATTACTTGTGAAAATGGCGGATGCTATTACTGCAAATAGTGCAGTAATTATTGCTGAAAACGCGAAAGATATTACTGCCGGTAAAGCGAAAGGCCTAACGACGGCAATGCTGGATAGATTATTATTAACACAGCAAGGTGTTAATGATATTGCTGAAGCAATTCGTGACATCGTACGTTTAGACGATCCTGTTGGTCATATGAGTCAGTTGGCATTGCGGCCTAATGGCATGCAAGTAGGTAAAATGCGCATTCCACTTGGGGTTATCGCTATGATTTATGAAGCTCGACCAAATGTAACCGCAGAGTCCGCTGCTTTGTGCTTAAAGTCAGGTAACGCGGTAATTCTGCGCGGTGGCTCAGAAGCTATTCATAGCAATATTGCAATAGCAAATTGCTTACATCAGGTGTTAGAGCAAGCTAATGTTGATAAAAACTGTATTACCGTTATTCCAGATACTAGCCGTGATGTTATCGAGCAGCTATTAAAACAACGAGAAAGTATTGATTTAGTGATTCCACGCGGCGGCGAAGGATTAATTCACTATGTAACGGAAAATAGCCAAATTCCGGTAATTCAGCATTTCAAAGGGGTATGTCACTTATTTATTGATAAGTATGCTGATGTTGAAAAGGCGATTAATATTTTAGTCAATGGCAAAACACAAAGGCCAAGTGCTTGTAATGCCCTTGAAACGGTATTAGTTCATGCCGAAATTGCAGAAAAAATATTACCGAAAATAGCCGTTGCTTTTAAACCTGCGGCTGTTAAAGTGCATGCTTGTGCGGGTAGTATTGAGTATTTTGAGCATGCGGCTCTTGCAACAGAGACTGATTTTCAAGCGGAATATTTAGCACAAGAAATTGCAGTTAAAATTGTATCTAGTTTTGAACAAGCCCTTGTGCATATTCAAACCTATAGTTCTGATCATACTGAAGTTATTGTTACGCAAGACACGAGTCGAAGTCAGCGCTTTGTGCGCAGTATTAACTCTTCCGTGGTAATGGTAAATGCCTCATCGCGCTTTTCAGATGGTGGCCAGCTTGGCCTTGGCTCAGAAATTGGTATTTCTACTAGTAAATTACATGCCTATGGTCCGATGGGACTTGCAGCACTTACAACGGAGAAGTTTGTGGTATTAGGAGATGGACAAATTAGAAGTTAGTAGGTTTAGGTATAAAAATGGCATTGAGTGTGAATCTCAATGCCATTTTTCGTAAGCTTTGTTAATTATGAGTGGCTAACTAGTGATTTGCCTCAACAATACGCTTCATATCTGTCATGTAACCACGTAGCTCCTTGCCAATAATTTCTACTTGATGGCTACGAATGGCTTCATTTACTTCAATTAAACGCACGTTATCAACACCGGTATTTTCTGCTGATAAACCTTCGCCTAACTGTTCTAAGGTTAAATTACTGGCGTAGTCAGCTAGTAAAGGTACTGCCGCATGGCTGAATAAGTAGTTGCCATATTCTGCGGTATCAGAAATAACTACATTCATTTCATAGAGCTTATTACGTGCAATACAGTTAGCAATTAACGGTGTTTCGTGTAGTGATTCATAGTAGGCTGATTCTTCTATGATCCCTGCGGCTACCATAGATTCAAATGCTAGCTCAACGCCAGCTTTAATCATAGCAACAACAAATATGCCTTTGTCGTAATATTCTTGCTCTGTGATTTCGATATCGCAATCAGCGGCAAGTTCAAACGTTGTTTTTGCCGTTTCTGCGCGCCATTTTAATAAGTTAGCATCATCATTAGCCCAGTCTTCCATCATAGTTGCTGAAAAACGGCCTTCAATAATATCATCCATATGTTTTTCAAATAATGGTCGTAAAATGACTTTTAGTTCTTCTGACATATCAAAAGCTTTAATTTTCGCCGGATTTGATAAGCGGTCCATCATATTAGTGATACCGCCGTGTTTTAGCCCTTCTGTTGTTGTTTCAATGCCATATTGCAGAAGTTTACGAGCATACGCGGCGTCCATTCCTTGGGCAATTAGTTGCTTATGCCCAAGAACCGCCGCGGTTTGTAACATGCCACATAAAATGGTTTGCTCACCCATAAGATCTGATTTTACTTCGGCAATAAATGATGACTCTAAAACACCAGCACGGTCGCCACCGGTAGCTGAGGCATAGGCTTTTGCAATAGCTAAACCGTTACCTTGCGGATCATTCTCTGGGTGTACAGCAATTAATGTGGGCACACCAAATCCGCGTTTATATTCTTCTCTAACTTCAGTGCCTGGACACTTAGGAGCAACCATAACGACAGTAATATCGGGACGAATTTGCATGCCTTCTTCAACGATATTAAAACCATGCGAGTAAGATAATGTTGCCCCTTGTTTCATTAATGGCATTACCGCATTAACTGCTGAGGTGTGTTGTTTGTCAGGTGTTAGGTTTAGCACTAAATCTGCTTGAGGAATTAATTCTTGGTAGCTACCCACTTTAAAGCCATTTTCAGTGGCCCATTGATAAGATTGTCGTTTTTCGGCAATAGCTGCGTCACGTAATGCATAGGAAATATTCAAGCCTGAATCACGCATATTCAAACCTTGATTGAGGCCTTGAGCACCACAACCGACAATGACAATATTCCAATCTTTAATAAAGTTGCAACCGTCATTAAACTCTTCTCGCTGCATAAAACGACATTTGCCTAATTGCGCTAATTTTTCGCGCAAGCTTAAAGTATTAAAATAGTTAGCCATGTGTATCTCCTGTGCTTGGCTATCAACCAAGGAATCTAATGAATCAGTAAAATAATTACTATGTGCTATATCCTAACCAAATTTTTATGTTGCTTAAAATGATATATTTGCACTGTTGTGTTGCGAAAATCGCAATATATAATTAATCTTAGTTAATTCTCTTTGTATTGAAAATTAAAATATGGATTTGAAAGCATTACGCATGTTTGTTGATTTAGCTAAATCACTACATTTTGCAAAAACGGCAGAACTTCACCACGTTAGTCCATCAACCTTAAGCCGAACAATTCAACGCTTAGAGCAAGAAGTGGGTAGTTCGTTATTGCATCGTGACAATCGCTCAGTGGTGCTGAGTGAAGCAGGAAAGCAGTATAGTAAATTTGCTGAGCAGCAACTCGAACAGTGGCAGATATTGCAATTATCATTGCATCAAAAACAGGCTGAATTACAAGGAAAATTACATATTTATTGTTCAGTAACCGCCGCTTATAGTCACTTGCCACCATTACTTGAACGCTTTCGACAGCAACATCCTTTAGTGGAGATCATGCTAACAACGGGTGATGCCGCAGATGCACTAGATCAGGTTGAGAAACAAGCGGTTGACTTTGCAATTGCCGCACGGCCCGAGCAGTTATCTCGTATTTTTAATTTTCATCATCTTGCTGAAATTCCGCTGTCTGTTATTGCGCCGACTATGGTGTGCCAAGTACAACAGCAATTGCAGCAAGACTTTCTATGGTCTGAAATCCCAATTATTTTGCCTGAGCATGGTCCTGCCCGTAAACGTTTTGAATTTTGGTATCGTAGGAAGCAGCAAGGAAAAGCGAACATCTATGCCACAGTTTCAGGGCATGAAGCCTTGGTTAGTATGGTGGCGTTAGGTTGCGGCGTTGGTATTGTGCCACAAGTTGTTGTTGAGAATAGCCCAGTTAAAGAGCGAGTACAGTACTTAACGGATGTGGGAGAAATTGAACCTTTTGAACTGGGTGTTTGTTGCTTAAATCAAAGTAAAGATCAACCATTAATTAAAGCGTTTTTTGCATCAATTACATGATTATTTATACCGCCACTGCTTCCGTTAAGTGACGTAAAATTCTATCCATAGCGCGATACGATAATGCCTCTGTTAAGTGTTTGCGTTCAATATTTTCGAGTGCCTCCATGTCTGCAATCGTGCGGGCAATTTTTAGAATTTTGTGGTGCGCTCTGGTAGACAAATTTAACTTTTCAATTGCTAGTTCTAAAAATTCACTGTCATCAGCATTAAGCCGGCAGTGAATTTTCAATTCGGCACTTGATAACTGGGCATTTGCTTTACCTTGTCGTAGCATTTGTCGTTGATGACAGGTAAAAACGCGTTGCTGAATTATCTCACTAGATTCACTTTTTTCGCTACTGTTTGCCCACATGCCTTTTGGCAACCGAGTAACTTCAATTTGAATGTCGATGCGGTCGAGAAATGGTCCAGATAGGCGATTTAAGTACCGCAATACTTGCTCTGGTGTGCTGCGCTGATCGTTGTAAAACCCGGTCGGGCTAGGGTTCATCGCCGCCACTAGCTGAAAGTTTGCTGGAAATGTTTGCTTAACCAATGCTCGCGATATGGTTACCGCACCTGACTCCATGGGCTCTCGCAAAACATCGAGTACTTTACGTTCAAATTCGGGTAGTTCATCAAGAAATAATACGCCGTTGTGTGCAAGTGATATTTCCCCAGGTTGCGGGTGACTACCGCCGCCAACTAAGGCAGCCGATGAGGCGGTATGATGTGGTGCTCTAAATGGCCGAGTTAACCAAGAATCAGGACTAATGCTTTTATGGCAAATGGATTGAATGGCGGCACTATCAAGTGCTTCTTGCTCGGTCATTGGTGGTAGAATTCCAGGTAAACGACTGGCTAACATGGTTTTTCCGGTACCTGGCGGGCCAATAAATAGTAAATTGTGTCGACCGCTCGCCGCAATTTCTAAAGCGCGTTTTGCTAGCGGTTGGCCAACAACATCGGCAATGTCTTCTTGAATTGTATTGTGTGCTTTGCTGGTTAAGTTTGTTTCAACAAAGGGCAATACTTGCTGATTAAGAAAATGGGGAAACAGTTGTGTTAAATGGTTTAAGCTCAATATTTTTGCCTGTTTTACCCAACTTGCTTGGTTGGCATTTTCGCATGGAATGACTAATGTTCTGCCACTTTTTTGGCATGCCATAGCCATTGGAATTTCACCAATAATGGCTCTAAGCTCGCCAGAAAGTGCCAATTCGCCCGCGAATTCATACTGCTTGAGATCTGTTTCGGGCAATTGTTGAGCCGCAGCCAAAATACCAATTGCTATGGGGAGATCAAAACGGCCACCTTCTTTGGGTAAATCAGCTGGCGCTAAGTTAACGGTTATGCGCTTGGCTGGAAATTCATATCCGCAATTAATGATGGCACTTCGTACGCGATCTTTTGCTTCCCGTACTGAAGTTTCAGGCAGTCCAACGATATTGAATGCAGGTAGTCCATTGGCTAAATGCACTTCTACAGTAACTAGAGGTGATTCGAGGCCGATCCTTGCCCGGCTATAAACGCATGCTAATGCCATAAAAGTCCATTTCAATTATGTCAGGTTTAGCACCTAGTTTAGCCAATAACTAAATTTTGTGCGAAAAATTGTCTTGATATAACCAATTAAATAAGCTGGTTGAAAAAAACTATAATAAAAATGCTTGCGTTGAAGATTAGAGCTATGGTACTAATTTAAATAGGCTGAAAACAGCAAAACTAAAATTAATAAATTTACAGAAAATCGATATAAAAATGCAAAACTATAGCTCAGTGATTATTAACATTCTCGTCGTGGTGATTATTAAATCGTCGCGAGGTTGTTTGTTGAGCTAAAGAAAAATAATTCTAAATAACAAACCCCTCGCTCCGAAAGGACCGAGGGGTTTGTTATTTTTAGGCTTTTTAAAAATAAAATACAACTTACTAGCATCATTAATCTTGGAGAAAACTGGCATATTACGAAGTTTTAGAATTTTTGTTCGAATTGAATGATTTCTGAATAAATGGTAATTGAAAGTTAAATGAAACATGACAACAGAAAAGAAATTTACCGGTGGAAATTTGCTATTTAACGTGTTGGAACAACACGGTGTTGAGCATGTTTTTGGCTATCCTGGCGGTGCGATTATGCCTATTTATGATGCACTTTATGACAGTAATGTTGAGCATTTTTTATGTCGCCATGAACAAGGTGCTGCATTTTCTGCCGTTGGTTACGCAAGGGCTTCAGGCAAAGTTGGTGTCTGTTTTGCCACCTCGGGCCCTGGAGCAACTAATTTAATCACCGGCCTTGCTGACGCCCTTGCTGATTCTATTCCTGTGGTAGCTATAACGGGACAAGTTGCGACGTCAGCGATGGGCTCAGATGCTTTCCAAGAAATTGATATTTTTGGTTTGTCATTAGCCTGTACTAAGCACTCCTTTCAGGTAACTGATGTTAATGAGTTAGCTAAAGTGTTGCACAAAGCGTTTGCTATTGCTTTAGAAGGCAGACAAGGTCCGGTACTAGTAGATATTCCAAAAGATATTCAGTTGGCAGAAGTTCAAGCTAGCTTAGATGAAATGGTTAGCTTGAAAAATAAAGTAAAGTTACCACCAGCTAATGTGGGTAGCGCCATTGCATTATTAAGCCAAGCAAAACAGCCGGTGTTATATGTTGGTGGTGGTGTTGGCATGGCCAACGCAATTGATGAGCTTAGGGAGTTCTCGAAAATTACCCATGTACCCAGTGTTTCGACTTTAAAGGGGTTAGGTGCCATTGCTCCAAATGATGAAAATTACTTAGGTATGCTAGGTATGCATGGTACAAAAGCAGCTAATTTGGCAGTACAAGAGTGTGACTTATTGATTGCAGTTGGTGCCCGTTTTGATGATCGGGTAACAGGTAAGCTAAATGAGTTTGCGCCGCATGCGAAAGTGATTCATTTTGATATCGACACGGCTGAAATTAATAAACGTCGAATGGCTGATGCGGCGATTTTAGGCGACTTAAAAGTAAATTTACCGGCATTGGCTATTCCATTAGCCATTGCTCCATGGCAAGAAAAGTGTCAGCAAATGAAGGCTGATTTTGCTTGGGACTATAATCATCCTGGTGAATCAATTTTTGCACCGGCGGTACTTAAAGAAGTTAGTGAGCGTATGCCTGCCAATACTTGTGTTACGACAGATGTCGGTCAGCACCAAATGTGGGCTGCTCAACATATGTTATTTGATGATCCAAGTAACTTTTTAACCAGTGGTGGTATGGGAACTATGGGTTTTGGCATTCCTGCAGCAATTGGTGCACAGGTGAGCCGGCCAACTGACTGCATTGTTGCTATATCAGGCGATGGTTCATTTATGATGAATGTGCAAGAATTATCAACAATTAAACGCTTTCAATTGCCGGTTAAAATAGTACTAATTGATAACGCTAAACTAGGGATGGTGCGTCAGTGGCAAGATCTATTCTTTAATGGTCGTTTAAGTGAGACAGATTTAGCAGACAACCCTGACTTTATCATGCTTGCCAAAGCCTTTGATATTAAAGCACAGCAGATCACAAAAAAATCACAAGTGAGTGATGCCATTGAAGAGATGATGAATCACGATGGCCCCTACTTACTGCAAGTTAAAATTAATGCCCAAGATAACGTTTGGCCTTTAGTTCCACCAAATACTGCCAATGACAAAATGATGGAGAATAGCTAAATGAACCACTATCAATTAATGATTAAAGCAGATGATAAGCAAGTGGTGCTTGAACGAATTTTGCAAGTGGCTCGTTATCGCGGCTTTTTAATTGCTGGTATCAATGCACAAGTTAATACCGGTACGCATATTGGTACTATTGAATTGCAGGTGAAAAGTGAGCGGCCCATTGAACTTTTGGTCGATCAAATTAATAAACTGATCGACATCAAAGAGGTCAAAGTAGACAATAGCGCATCACAGCGATGCATAGCATAATGCTGGATGACAATAGACAACAACAAGTATTCAAAATTAAATCAGTAAAGCTCACTTAATTTAGCTTTATCTGATTGATATAAAATAAAATTTAGGAATTTAAAATGGCTAAAGTTAATGCAGAACTTATTTGGTTTAATGGTGAACTCATGCCGTGGCAAAATGCTACAGTCCATGTAATGAGCCATGCACTTCATTATGGTTCTTCAGTTTTTGAAGGTATTCGTGCCTACGAAACACATAAAGGCACTTGTATCTTTCGTTTAGAAGAGCACATTAAACGTTTATTTGATTCGGCAAAAATTTACCGAATGAATATTCCATATACGCAAGAAGAAGTTGTTCAGGCATGTAAAGATTCTGTAGCAAAAAATAACTTAAAGTCAGCGTATTTACGTCCATTAGCTTTTCTAGGCGATATTGGTATGGGGCTTCGTCCACCAATTGATGCAGTTGCTGATGTAATGATTGCTGCCTTTAGTTGGGAAGCATATTTAGGTGCAGATGCGGTTGAAAATGGCGTTGAAGTAGGTGTATCAAGCTGGAATAGATTGGCGCCAAATACTATGCCTACAGCGGCTAAAGCTGGTGGTAACTATTTATCTTCACAGCTAATTTCAACGGAAGCGGCGCGTCATGGCTATGCAGAAGGTGTTGCTTTAGATGTTAATAATATGGTGAGTGAAGGTGCCGGACAAAATCTATTTTTAATCCGTAAAGGTGTGATTTATACACCGCCTGGAACGGCTTCAATTTTACAAGGTTTAACTCGTGATACGGTATTTTTCCTTGCCGAGCAATTGGGTTACGAGGTGCGTGAAGAGCCTATTTCTCGTGAGTCATTATATCTTGCAGATGAATTTTTTATGTGTGGCACGGCAACTGAAGTTGTACCGGTGAAATCAGTTGATGGTATGCCGGTGGGTAATGGTTCTCGCGGACCTATTACCAAAGCACTACAAGAAGCATTTTTTGGTATTTTTGATGGTACGACTGAAGTGCCAGAAGGTTGGTTAGATAACGTAGAATAACGTTAGATTAAATTCAGTGCTCGCTGATGTTAGCCCAGCTACGTGTTCTGCGTACTGGGCTAGTTTAACCTATCGTATTCACTTCATCTATTCTTGCCGCCTGATATATTTTGCATGTGAGCAAGTTAACGTTAGTTAACACTAATAAGTAAAATTATTTTAAAAGACCATTCAAGTAGTGCTTTTTTAAAATAATTCATTTCACAATTTATAGATTTAACTTAACGCATTTAGGGAATTTGTTATGCCAAAATTACGCTCAGCAACCTCGACTCAAGGCCGAAATATGGCGGGCGCTCGTGCGCTCTGGCGTGCAACAGGCATGACTGACGGTGATTTTGGTAAACCAATTATTGCCGTAGTGAATTCTTTTACGCAGTTTGTGCCAGGCCATGTGCATTTAAAAGATATGGGGCAGTTAGTAGCCGGAGCAATTGAAGAAGCCGGTGGCGTTGCTAAAGAATTTAATACCATAGCCGTTGATGACGGTATTGCTATGGGGCATAGCGGCATGCTGTATAGTTTACCGTCTCGTGATTTAATTGCTGATTCAGTTGAGTATATGGTGAATGCGCATTGTGCTGATGCCATGGTTTGTATTTCAAATTGCGACAAAATTACCCCAGGCATGTTAATGGCTGCTATGCGCCTGAATATCCCTGTTATTTTTGTCTCGGGTGGCCCGATGGAAGCGGGAAAAACCAAGCTTTCAGATCAGATAATCAAATTAGATTTAGTTGATGCCATGATCCAAGGTGCTGATCCAACAGTATCTAACGAGCAGTCAGAACAAGTAGAACGTTCTGCCTGTCCTACCTGTGGTTCTTGTTCTGGCATGTTTACCGCTAATTCGATGAACTGTTTGGCAGAAGCCCTAGGATTAGCTCTACCAGGCAACGGTTCAATGTTAGCGACGCATGCAGATCGTGAGCAACTTTTCTTAAAAGCAGGTAAACAAATTGTTGAGTTAACTAAGCGCTATTATCAAGACAACGATGAAAGTGCCTTGCCACGTAATATTGCTAGCAAAGAAGCACTGCACAATGCTATGTGTCTTGATATTGCGATGGGTGGCTCAACAAACACAATTTTGCATTTACTGGCGACAGCCCAAGAAGCTGAAATAGATTACACCATGGCAGATATGGATAAATTATCTCGTATCGTGCCGCAGTTATGTAAAGTGGCCCCGTCAACACCAAAATATCATATGGAAGATGTTCATCGTGCCGGTGGCGTTATCGGTATCTTGGGTGAGTTATCACGTGCCGGGTTATTAAATACAGAAGTACCTAATGTTTTAGGCTCAACTTTAGCTGATGTTATTGCTCAATACGATATTAAAGTGACTGATGATGAAAACGTGAAAAAGTTCTATCGTGCTGGGCCTGCTGGTATTCGCACAACTAAAGCGTTTAGCCAAGATTGTCGATGGGATACCTTAGATGATGACCGTGAGAATGGTTGTATTCGCAGTATTGATAACGCCTTTTCTACCGAAGGTGGCCTAGCTGTACTATCCGGAAATATAGCAGCAGATGGTTGTGTTGTTAAAACGGCGGGTGTGTCAGATGATAATTTAACATTCACAGGTCCCGCCCATGTCTTTGAAAGCCAAGATGCCGCAGTAGCGGGTATTTTAGAGGGCAAAGTTGTTGCTGGTGAAGTGGTTGTAATTCGTTACGAGGGACCTAAAGGCGGCCCAGGTATGCAAGAAATGTTGTATCCCACCACGTATTTAAAATCTATGGGGTTAGGTAAAGCATGTGCGTTATTAACTGATGGTCGATTCTCAGGAGGGACCTCAGGTTTATCTATTGGTCACGTTTCACCTGAAGCCGCTAGTGGTGGCACTATTGCGTTAATCGAGCAAGGGGACATTATTGAAATAGATATTCCTAATCGTGCAATTAACTTAAATGTTGATGAGACAGTTTTGGCTGAGCGCCGCGTAGCCATGCAAGCGAAAGGCAAGCATGCTTGGCAACCCGCAGAGCGAATTCGTCCTATCAGTTATGCTTTAAAAAATTATGCCATGCTGGCAACTAGCGCAGACAAAGGAGCAGTGCGAAATCGTGCCTTACTTGATGGTGAAGGCCATGACTGAAACTGAACAGCAAGCTTTAGTGCAAGCCAATGCAATTCAAGAGCAAGCACTCGATTATTTACGTAGAATACTGCTGGCGCCGGTTTATGATGTAGCGGTTGAGACTGAATTAACACCGCTAACAAAGTTATCGTCTCGTTTAGGCAACCAGGTATTTCTTAAACGTGAAGATCAGCAACCCGTACATTCATTTAAGTTACGCGGTGCATATAACAAATTAGCAAATTTATCTGAAGCGCAATGCATTCACGGTGTGATTGCTGCGTCGGCGGGTAATCATGCTCAAGGGTTAGCATTAGCGGCAAGTAAACTTGGTATAAAAGCTACCATAGTGATGCCAATAACCACACCTGAAATAAAAGTCGATAATGTTCGACGTTTTGGCGCTGAAGTGCGTTTAGTGGGTAAAAGTTTTAATGAAGCACAAACGGCTTCTTTAACATATGCAAAAGAAGAACATAAAACGCTAATTCACCCATTTGATGACGTTGATGTTATTGCTGGCCAAGGTACAGTGGCTAAAGAGTTACTACAACAGCAGCCCAAAACTGAGGTAGTGTTTATTCCTGTCGGCGGTGGTGGTTTGCTGGCAGGTATGGCGGTTTATTTAAAACAGTTACAGCCAAATATCAAAGTGATTGGCGTTGAAGCTGAAGATTCTGCTTGTTTACAAGCGGCTATGGCGGCTGGTGCCCCGATTGATTTAGCACAAGTCGGCTTATTTGCTGATGGTGTTGCGGTAAAGCGCATCGGTGAACATACTTTTAATTTGATCAAGCACTATTGTGATGACGTGATCACCGTGACGACTGACGAGATATGTACCTCGATTAAAGATATTTTCGAGCAAACCCGCGTTATTTCTGAACCCGCAGGAGCTTTGTCGCTTGCTGGCTTGCAAAAGTATTGTAAAACCAGTCAAGGTGGTGAGTCGTTGGTGGCTATTCTTTCCGGCGCTAATATGAATTTTCATACCTTACGCTATATTTCTGAACGTTGTGAATTGGGTGAACAAAAGGAAGCTGTCTTTGCCGTTAAAATACCTGAAGAAAAAGGTAGTTTTAGAAAATTCTGTCAATCACTTGCTGGCCGTGTCATTACTGAATTCAACTATCGTTACGTAGATAAAAGCACGTTAACTTCAAAAGCACAGCAAGCTAATATTTTTGTAGGTGCAAGATTAGGTGGCAATGCTGACGATAGAGAGCAGTTAACACAAAGTCTGCAAGCAAAAGGCTATCAAGTAACTGACTTTACCGAAAATGAATTAGCAAAATTGCATGTTCGATATATGATAGGCGGTCAAAATAATCTATCTGCACAAGAGCGCATTTTTCGCTTCCAGTTCCCTGAATATCCAGGTGCATTAGAAAAGTTTTTAGACACCCTTGGCGAACGTTGGAATATTACGTTATTCCATTATCGAAATCACGGTGCCGCTTTTGGACAAGTGCTGGCAGGATTTGAGGTACAATCAAGTCAAGAACAAGATTTTTTTACTCATTTGCAAGACTTAGGTTATGAATGGCAAGAAGAAACAGATAATCAAGCTTATCAAGCATTCCTGACTTAAATTGAAAAGCTTGATAGTAAATTAATTATAAAAAATGCAGCATTTCGCTGCTTTTTTTATATGGAAAGATTTATATTTAAACCTAAGAAAATTACAAAAAATAAGGAAGTTTGATGTCAAATGCTCCAACTAGCCAAGCAAGTTTGTTGCCGCCCTCGATAAATCACACAGATGATTTATCGCCAATAGCAGTTAATAAACGTATCGATGCAATGGATATAATCCGAGGTCTAGCCTTAGTTGGTATTTTGTTGATGAATATAGAGTGGTTTAATCGTGCTATAGCGGGGTTAGGCAGTCAAGATACGAGTTTAACGGGAATCGACCACGCCGTAGCTTGGTTAATTCGTTGCTTTATTGAAGGCAAGTTTTACACACTTTTTTCATTGCTTTTCGGTATGGGTTTTGCGGTGATGTTAATTAGAGCAAAAGCAGCACAACGACCTTTTGGTGCTTGGTTTTCTCGAAGAATGTTTGCGCTCATTGTTTTTGGCCTGTTGCATATGGTGTTTTTGTGGGGCGGTGACATTCTGCATGTTTATGGTTTTGCCGGGTTTTTATTACTGGCTTGGGTAACATTATTAAAGCGAGAGCGTTTTAAAATATATGATAACCCACAGGCCTTTTTTAAACTTTCTGTTGTCTGGCTCTCTGTACCCATTTTTGTAGCTATTCTGGCAGGTATTAGCTATGGCGTAATGCAAGACAATGACGAATTAACCGCACTATGGCAAGAAGAACGAAAGGTTACTGAGCGTGTTGAGGCTATTCATGCTCGCACTGATGTTTTATCAGAAGAGAATAATGCCGAAATTGAACAGCAAGAAAATACTGTTCTAGAGCCGTTGTCTTCACAAACAGACATTGAGCAACAAGCACAAGCTATTATCGCTCAGCAACAAGAATTGGCAGCCGATGAAGCAGAAGAGATAGCCGCCTTTACTCAAGGTAGTTATATAAAAGCAACAGAATACCGATTAGGCTTTATGCTGTTCATGCTGATATTTGCCATACCATTTTCTTTTATGATGTTATTGCCCATTTTTATTTTGGGTTATTGGTTAGTATCAAGCGGTGTAATGAAAAATTATCGGCAATATACAGGCGTTTTTAAAGCGATCGCCTGGGTTGGCATAAGCATGGGATTGGTAATGGAAACCGCGGGATTGTTAGTTGCGCAACACCCTGTTGCCAATCAGGTTTCACTAATACTAGCGGTAGGTGAAACTCTATTTTATATCGGTCAACTAGTCATGACGGCAGGATATTTTGGCATAGTTATGTGTTTGTTAAGTATTGAAAAGTGGCTTCAAAGACTATCAGTATTTGCGCCAATGGGTCGTATGGCGCTTACCAATTATATTAGTCATTCAGTAATATTAACCAGTATTTTTTATGGCTATGCGGGTGGCTACTTTGGTGAAATATCTCGTGCGCCGCAAATGTTAATTGTATTTGCGATTATATTATTTCAGCTATTGTTCTCACGTTGGTGGTTAAATAATTATGCATTTGGCCCACTTGAATGGCTATGGCGCTGTTTATCTTATAAAAAATTACAGCCCATGCGTATTGCTAAAAATTAATAGCTAGCGTTTTTTTGAAGGCCTATTGTTGATTAACATTAGGCCTTTTACGACTCTACTCAGCGTTAAATTTGGCTTCTAATTCAGCTACTTTAGCCTCAAGTTCGCTCAGCTTTGCGCGGGTTTTTATTAATACTTGTGTTTGTACATCAAACTCTTCTCGGGTCACAACATCAAGTTGAGATAATTTACGCTGTAAAACAACTTTAGTTTTATCTTCCATTTCGTTGGCAAATTCTTTCAAGCCTGCTGGAATCGAGTCAGTAACTTGCTTGGCGATATCTTCTATTTTTTGAGCGTTGATCATCTGAGTTCTCTTTTAGGAAAAGCAATGACGTTATTGTAACCAATCTTACCGGCATTGATAATTAATTCGTACAGAAGAATGTAAGAAATTAGCTTACTTAGAGAAAGTTTATGTTGTCTTGCGATAAAAGCAGGTAAAATTGTCGGCCGATCATCTTATTCACGAAATTGAGTTACAGCGCAGCAATGAAATTAAACCCAGGTCAAAATGAAGCAAAAAAATATGTTAGCGGTCCTTGCTTAGTATTAGCGGGCGCTGGTAGTGGTAAAACAGGGGTTATTTGCCAAAAAATTGCGTACTTAATTCAAAATTGTGGCTATAAAGCAAAAAATATTGCCGCGGTTACCTTTACCAATAAAGCTGCGCGTGAAATGAAAGAGCGGGTGGTAAAAATGATGGATAAGTCGCTAACGCGTGGCTTAACAGTGTGTACTTTCCATTCATTAGGTTTAGATATTGTACGTCGCGAATTAAAAACTTTGGGCTATAAACCTGGTTTTACCTTATTTGATGATCAAGACACTCTCGCATTATTAAAAGAGCTAACTCAAGAGCAACTTGATGGGGATAAAGACTTATTAAATAAGCTGCAGATGATGATTTCCAACTGGAAAAATGATTTGTTACTACCTGATGCCGCAATTAAGCAAGCAGGTGATGCAGATACGCGTTTATATGCTGAATTTTACGGCATGTATCAAAAACATATGAAAGCTTACAATGCCTTAGATTTTGATGACTTGATTTTAATACCGACATTATTATTGCGCAATTACCCTGAAGTTCGTGCACGTTGGCAGCAAAAAATTCAATATATGTTGGTAGACGAGTATCAAGATACTAATGCTAGCCAGTATGAATTAGTTAAGCTGATCACCGGCGAAAAAGGTTTACTAACTGTAGTAGGTGATGATGACCAATCAATCTACTCTTGGCGTGGTGCGAAACCACAAAACTTAGTACTGTTGGGGCAAGATTATCCGAACTTAAAATTGATTAAGTTAGAGCAAAACTATCGCTCAAGTGGCCGAATTCTAAAGTGTGCCAATATTCTGATTGCTAATAATCCACATGTATACGACAAAGCGCTGTTTAGTGAGCTTAATTATGGTGTTGAGCTGAGAGTAGTACAAACAAAAAATGAAGAGCATGAAGTAGAGCGGGTTGTTGGGGAGTTAATTGGCCATCGCTTTTTAAATAAAAGTAAATTCAAAGATTACGCAATTTTGTATCGCGGTAATCATCAATCTCGTTTACTTGAAAAAGCCTTGATGACTAACCGTATTCCATACAAAATTAATGGTGGTACTTCGTTTTTTTCACGCGCCGAAATTAAGGATATGATGGCGTTTTTGCGAGTATTGGTGAACCCTGATGATGACAATGCCTTTCTTCGTATTGTTAATGTACCGCGTCGTGAAATAGGGCCAACAACGCTAGAAAAACTAGGCAGTTACGCAAATATGCGACAAATTAGCATGTTTGCCGCAAGCTTCGAACTAGGGCTAGAGCAACACTTAACAGGTCGAGGACTTAGTAGTGTTCAGCGATTTACTCAATGGTTAGTGGAAACTGCAGATCACGCGGAACGAGGTGAAACCTCAGCGGTATTGCGCTCTATGGTACGAGAGATCAATTACGAAGATTGGTTGTACGATACGTCACCGAGTGCGAAAGCGGCAGAAATGCGCATGAAAAATGTCACACAATTATTTAGCTGGGTAACACAAATGCTAGAAGGTGATGATGACGAAGAACCAATGACCTTAGCACAAGTGGTTACACGCCTTACCTTACGCGACATGATGGAACGCAACGAAGATGAAGAAGATACCGACCAAGTGCAATTAATGACCCTACATGCGTCAAAAGGGTTAGAGTTTCCCTATGTATTCCTAATTGGTATGGAAGAAGGCTTGTTGCCGCATCAAACCAGTATGGATGAAGGTAATGTTGAAGAAGAGCGTCGTTTGGCTTATGTGGGCATTACGCGTGCGCAGCGTGAGTTGATATTTACCTATGCACGCGAGCGTCGACAATTTGGTGAAGTGGCCCGCACTGAGGCCAGTCGTTTTTTACATGAGCTACCGCAAGATGACTTAAGTTGGGAGCTAACTCAAACCAAGCAAAGCCTAGAGAAAAAACAAGCTACGGCGAAAATAGGTGTGGCAAACTTACGTGAAATACTGAAAAAGAAGCAAGAAAGCTAATTTACCGAGCGAGCTGGTTTGCTCACTTGTTGAGCTTATGATTGACGGTTAATATTTAGACAGGTATTTTAAATGGCTATAGAATTTCCTTAAAAGGAATTTAGTTAATGATAAAGCGCACTACATCAGAAATTATGCTACTGGTTTTAAGTGTGCTTTCTGCCTTGATAATCTCCCCGTTTGTGTACTTGCGCTATATTGATGGTGATTTTGTTGTTGCACTTGTTGATGCCTTTATAATATTTATTTTATTGCTGTTTTTTATTTTCGTATATAAAACTAGAAAAGTTGAAAAAGCAAAATTACTACTTGCAATATTTTTAGCGCTGGCAATTACTGCCGTAGTCATAATTCGTGGCATGTCTCATTTGTATTGGCTTTATCCAGCCATTATTGCTTTTTATTATATTTTACCCGAGCGTTCTGCAGGCTTAATTTGCCTAGCGGCAATTAGTGTTATTTCGCTACAAATTTATCCGCTACTTAACTTAATCGATTTTTTCACTATTGTTATGTCTTTATTGTTAACCTCACTTTTTTCTTACATGATTTTCAGTAATTACCGAAAAAGTAATGAAAAATTAGAGTTATTAGCAACGATTGACCCCTTGACTTTAAGTGGCAACCGTCGGGCTTTAGATCGGCAGTTGGCCGATGTAATTACGGCGCAAAACCGGCAACAATCAACCATGTGTTTATTGTTGTTTGATTTAGATTTGTTTAAACAAATTAATGATCAATATGGCCATGCCATTGGCGACCAAGTGCTTGTTGAAGTAGTGGCACTGGTTTCCAAACATACGCGTGTTTTAGATTCTTTATTTCGCTATGGCGGTGAGGAATTTATCATTGTGCCATTAAAGCTTAAATTAACTGATGCAGTGGTTGTTGCGGAAAAACTCAGGTGCTTAGTTGAGCAGCATATGTTTATTAATGAGATTTCGCTAACTATTTCTGTAGGTGTTGCTGAGTATGTTGCGGGCGAGTCTGCGGAGTCATGGATAAGCCGTGCTGATACCGCATTATACAGAGCCAAAAATTCAGGCCGCAACCAAGTGATTGCCTAAACTATATAAGTAGGTGTTGATAAACGACTATTCATTTGGGCTATAAATCGTATTTAGTTAAAATTGCTTGGTAATGACCTGATTTTTTAATAGCTGCCAGCGCTATTGATAGCTTATTAACTATTTCATCGGATGTCGCTAAGCTTGTCGCAATATTCAGCTCATTTGGAAAATTGTTAATTGATAGATAAGGTACAATATTTTCAGGCTTAAAACCTGCCTTTTTAATATCTCTATCCATTGCCATATAATTCGTTAATACTAAATCTAAGCGTTTATTAAATAGCATTGCCCACATATGTTTGCTGGTTACACTGAGGGATAAGTTGCTATGTTCTTTGAAGCCATTTGTTTTTAAAAAGTGTGCGGAGTGATAGCCGCGAATTGTGCCGACCATAAGCGATTTTGCATCATTAAGTGATGATAGTTGAATATTTTTATTATTTTTTATGCCAACAAGAACCGCATAACTTCGGTAAGTTTCTCCGACCCACTGGAATTTACTTTCGCGATTTGGTGTTTTCAATAAAGAAAACATAAAGGTATTAGCTTGTGTTTTTGTTGCTTGAAAACTGCGTGCAAATGGCCTTATTTCTATATCGCCAGACAAGTTTGCTTGCTTGAGCATAGCTTGCACAATTTCAACTAAAGCGCCGTCAGCCTCTCCCTGTTGATTTACAAAGTGATACGGCGGTAGCTCTTCTGCGAGAAATATAAGTGGTTGCTGCATAGCAAAAGCAATATGTGCTAAGCAACACAAAGCTATACATGAAACCTTTAAACCTAGCATACGTTTTAAAAGCATTTGATAACTACAGCAAACTGTTATTGTACATAATATAGCCTAACTGGCTTTGCAGGTAAACCAGTTAGGTTGACAGAAACCAATGATAAACTGGCAAATAGTAGCCAATTAACGAGTGTTTTTGCAGGACTATTCTCTAATTTCTTTAATGGTGTTGCGAAATTTTAAATGTAGGCCGTTGAAAAATTTTATTAATGTTTCATCATGGCATGGGCGGTAATGCTTGTGCTCGGGTTTTCTAAAAAAGGCACTAAGCTCGTGCTTGCTAAGTGTTAACTCGGCTGTTGCTAGCAAGTTAATAATGTCATCAGCTTTTAGCGCTAATGCTATTTTTACTTTATTGAAAATAACATTATTATTAATCGCTTGATCTAGCTGTGCTTGAGTACCTTCTTTTTTACCTCTATGCTCGATAATTAGGCCATCGAGAAAGCTCGCTAGAATATTGCTAGGTAGACGTGAAAACTTATGTTCACCATTTTTTCGTAGATAATTTTCAATTGCTTCATCGCTTTGTGGGCATTTAGCGTGCTGAAATAACGCTGAAATTTTTTCACTATTTAAAGCAAAAATATAACGAATATGTTGGAATACTTCGTTGTTTGTCATTTATGTTCCTGTTGAAAATACATTGCTAATGTTTTAGCAATGAAAAGTAATTAGGTAAAAGCAATTGTAAGGCAAATAGCGAGAGTTGCGATTAAAGCTAACTTAGTTACGTGCTTACTATGTTGACTTTGCTGTTGATGAAGCTTGTTCAGCATCATAAGTTGCTGACGCTGTGCTTCACGGTTAGTTTTTAAGTAGTCGTAAACTAAATCTGGAATTTCAGGTAATTTTTCATTCCAAAATGGCAAATTGTCTTTAACTTTGCTAAAAACAGCTTTTATGCCCATTTGCTCTTTTACCCAGTTTTCTAAAAATGGTTTCGCGGTTTGCCATAAATCGAGTTGTGGATATAACTGGCGCCCAAGACCTTCAATATAAAGTAAGGTTTTTTGCAATAACACCAATTGTGGTTGCACTTCCATATTAAACCGGCGGGCGGTATTAAAGAGATTTACCAATACTTGGCCGAATGATATTTCAGACAATGGTTTATTAAAAATAGGCTCGCAAACAGTGCGGATAGCAAATTCAAATTCGTCGACACTAGTGTTACTAGGTACCCAACCAGAATCTACGTGTAATTGTGCTACTTTGCGGTAATCGCGATTGAAAAAGGCGACAAAATTCTCTGCTAAATAACGCTTATCTTCTCGGTTTAACGTACCAACAATACCACAATCTATGGCAATCCAGGTTGGATCGTCAGGGTTGCTAGCGTTTACAAATACATTGCCTGGGTGCATATCAGCATGAAAGAAGCTATCACGAAACACTTGTGTAAAAAATACTTCAACGCCTCGCTCTGCCAATAGTTTCATATTAACGTTTTGCGCCGTTAAGGTCTCAATTTCACCTACGCCGATGCCGTAAATACGTTCCATTACCATCACGTTTTTTGAGCTATATTCACTATACACTTCAGGTACATACAGCACCTTGTCGCTTTTGTTGCCCTGACTGAAGTTTCGATTTAATTGAATGGCGTTGGCGGCTTCTCGGTTTAAATCAAGCTCTTCCAAAATGGTTTTTTTGTACTCTGCAACCACTTCTACAGGACGCAATCTTTTTCCATCTGGTAGCCATTTCGCCACGATACCAGCAAAGCGTGACATGACTTTAATATCAGCTAATATTGTTTTTTTGATATTTGGCCGTAAGACTTTTATAACGACTTCATGCTCGCTGTTTTGGTGTAACAAGGTTGCGGTGTGTACTTGGGCAATTGAGGCAGAGGCAAGCGGAGTAAAGTCGAAATGTTGGAAGTGCTGTGCAAACGCTTCTTGGCCCATTGCATCAATGATGATTTGTTGTGCATCCTCACCTGAAAATGCCGGTACTTTGTCTTGCAGCAGTGTAAGTTCAGTTGCAAAATCATCAGGTAATAAATCGCGGCGTGTTGATAACATTTGGCCGAATTTTACGAATACGGGCCCAAGAGATTCAATGGCAATACGGAAGCGTTCAGCTTTGCTTTTATCTCGATGCTGGTTACGTAACCAAAAAAGTGACAAGCGAGCAAATTTAACATACCAAGGTAAGTATTTTTTCGGCACTAGCTCATCAAGACCAAACTGCAAAAATGTTTTTACTATTTTGTATAAACGCTTGCTACTCACTATGTGCCTTATTAGGTTGTTTAATTAAATGTTTAATACGCTCACTAAGCTGTTCAACCTCATTAAAAACTTGTTCAACATCTTGATAGTAATATGATACTTCACTTTTGGTAACTAAAATGTTTTTTTCATGAATTAACCATTCACTGGCGTCAGCTTGGATTTGTTGACGGGCAAAATTTAGCTTATTAGCAAAGACCGTCCCGAGTTGGCCAAGTTTATAGGTAGGGATGTCGCCAATACGCTTTGCTAACTCAGTTCGCCAGTCAATATCAAATGAGCTGGCAATATCGGCAAAACGTTGGGCGATTTTTATGTCACCATCAATATCTAATTGATTTTGTTTAATTAAGTCGGTTAGTTTTTGTTGATCTTTTAACGCAAATAAGGTTTTTACACTAGCCGTTATGCAACAATCACTTGCACTTTCACCAGATGTCACATTGATTTTTTCGGCAGAAATAGCAAAGTTAATTGGAAAACCTAATTCGGCTAACTTTACCGTTAGGGTTTTCTCATTTAACGCGGTCAGTGCGCGGGTACCATGCAAGTTATAAACTAATGCTTGGTTGCATAATTTTTCAATGACCGCACTTAAGGCTTGAGCAAACATTATTTGTTGGCTGAAAGAAGACGCCATAAATTAAAACTTATAGCCTTTGTGCAGTGCAACTACACCACCGGTTAGGTTTTTATAACTGGTTTGTTCAAAGCCGGCATCGTCCATCATAGACTTTAATGTTTCTTGATCAGGGTGCATACGAATTGACTCTGCTAAGTACTGATAACTATCGCCGTCTTTTGCAACAAGTTCGCCCATTTTTGGCAATATATTGAACGAGTAAAAGTCGTAAGCTTTATTAACGATCTCGTGTTCAGGCTTCGAAAACTCTAACACTAGTAGTCGACCACCTGGTTTTAGCACGCGAAAAATAGAACGTAATGCCATGTCTTTATCGGTAACATTGCGCAAACCAAAAGCAATGGTGACAATGTCAAAGGTATTATCTTCAAAAGGTAAGTATTGTGCATTGGCTTGTACATACTCAATATTTTGTACTAAGCCTCGATCGCGAAGTTTATCGCGACCAACATTAAGCATAGAGCTGTTAATGTCGGCTAAAATCACTTTTCCTTCACGACCAACAAGTTGTGAAAACTTGGCAGTTAAGTCACCTGTACCGCCAGCTAAATCTAATACTTTATTGCCGGGACGAACGCCGCTGGCGTCAATAGTGAAACGTTTCCACAAACGATGAATGCCAAATGACATTAGATCATTCATCACGTCGTATTGTTGGGCTACAGAATGAAAAACACCGGCGACTTTCGATTCTTTTTCATTTTTGTCGACGGTTTGAAAGCCAAAATGTGTCGTGTTTTCATCGCCACTAGCGTTATTGTTGTGATGATTTTGATCGTGTGCTGACATCATAAGTTCACTATTAACTAAAATTGTTGATAGTTTACCGTATTTTCTTTGATTAATTAACTATTGAGATCAAGGCAATAATTAATAATTGCCTAAGTGTTATTAAAGACACGTGTCAGAATTGATTTATGGGTATTTAGAACCATTTATCGGCGATAGCTTTGATTTTGCCTTGTGCCTGTAATTCTTGATAGGCGGTTGTTATTTTTTGACGAATACGTAAGGAAGTATTTTTGCTAGCGGCGATATAAAGCTCATCTACAGAATTGGACAATTCAAAAACTTCGGTAATATCGTTTTTAGCAATTGACATGAGTTTTAAACGCCAATTTAAAATGTATTCATTGGCAAAGAAGTATTGCGCTCTGTTTTTAATGATTAGTGCAATCGCTTGTTCTTTTGAGTTAGTTAAAATTATGTTTTTATCGGTTATGTTTGGATAGTTTTTTAGTATAAATTGATGATGATCATAGCGGCTAATTGCGATAATTTCATTACTGATTTGGTCAAGAGATGTTAATTTACTTTTGTTATTTTTGTTGCTCCACAAGCTAGTTTTACTGTCGCTCAGTTTTATTAGCCAATGAAATTCTTGCTCGCGCTCGGGTTTTCTTACCATAGAGAGAATAAGTGTATTAGGCTTTTTTTGGCCAATTCTATAGGCTCGACTCCAGCTCATCGGCATAATTGAGTAGTCAATAACTGCTTGTTGCAGTGTGCTTTTTAGTACGTCGATGCTATAGCCTTTAACGGGGTATTTAGGATTTTCATCAATAAATTGAAATGGCGGCATGTGCTCGGTCACAACCATAAGATTTTCATTTCTGGCTTCCGCCGTTATTGAAAAAATGGCAACCACTAGTAAGTAAATAATGATTAAAATGAAACGGAACATGTAATGCTTTGATCGTAAGAAAAATTAATTAGCGCAAATTATAAGCGATTTGTATTACAAGTAATTTGTATATTTGTAGTCACTTTGTTAACAACTGTACAAAGGTTACATTAAGCATTTGAATAATGTTCACGGTTGCCAAGCCAGCGGTCAATAAGTGCTTGTGCTTGCGCAGGATATTGTTTCCAAATGAGGTAGGCGTTTTGCTGTACTTGTGGAATTAAATGCGCATCTCGTTGTAAATCCGCTATTTTTAAATCTGCCAGTCCAGTTTGTTTAGTTCCAAGTAATTCACCTGGGCCTCTAATTTCCAAATCTTTTTGTGCAATAACAAAGCCGTCGTTACTTTCCCGTAATACATTTAAGCGCTTGGTGGCGGTTTTAGACAAGGGTGCTTTATACATTAATACGCAATGTGAAGCGATTGAGCCTCGGCCAACACGACCGCGCAATTGGTGTAATTGCGCAAGGCCTAGTCGCTCTGGATTTTCAATGACCATTAAACTTGAGTTAGGTACATCAACGCCAACTTCTATTACCGTGGTTGCAACGAGTAAATCTAATTTGGCTTGTTTAAATTGTTCCATAACAGCTTGCTTTTCATCGGCTTTCATTCGGCCATGTACTAAGCCAATTTTTAGTTCTTTTAAATGCTCTTGCAAATATAAGGCAGTATCTTCGGCTGCTTGGCATTGTAATACTTCTGACTCTTCGATAAGTGTACATACCCAATATGCTTGGCGATTATCATTGATGCAGCCTTGTCGGATACGCTCGATAACATCATCTCTGCGACTGTCGGGTAAGGCTATAGTTTGAATTGGCGTACGGCCCGGTGGCAATTCATCGATAACAGAGGTATCAAGGTCGGCGTAGGCCGTCATGGCTAATGTTCGCGGAATTGGGGTAGCTGTCATGATGAGCTGGTGCGGATAGTTACCTTGCCAAGCTCCTTTTTCTCTAAGCGATAAGCGTTGATGAACGCCAAACCTATGTTGTTCATCAATAATGATCAAAGCTAACTTATTGAATTCTACTTGCTCTTGAAATAGTGCATGAGTACCTATGACCATTTGCATATCACCGCTGGCAATATGCTCGAGGGCAATTCGTCGTGCTTTGGCTTTGGTTTTTCCTGCCAGCCAACCGACTGAAATGGCAAGCGGTTCAAACCACTTTTGAAAATTTATGGCGTGTTGCTCAGCTAATATTTCAGTGGGGGCCATTAATGCCACTTGAAACCCTTGACCTATCGCTGTGATTGCCGCTAAGGCAGCAACTAAGGTTTTTCCTGAACCAACGTCACCTTGTACAAGTCGCATCATAGGTAATGGCTTTTGTAAGTCTTGCTGAATTTCAGAGGTTACTCTTGCCTGAGCACCTGTTGGGGCAAATGGCAGTGATGCGAGAAATTTTTCACTTAATGATTTATTTAGTGTTAGTGCAATAGCGGGGTGTTGGTCACTCGAAGCCCGTAGCTTTAACATGCTTAAGTTGTGAGCGAGTAGTTCTTCTTTTATTAATCTAAGCTGTGCTGGGTGTTTCCCTTCTTCTATTAAAGTAACGGATGTATCTGGAGGTGGGCGATGAATTAGTGCCAGCGCTTCCGATAAATCATACTGTTCATGACTTATATCCTTCGGTATAAGCTCTTCCACTCGCCCTCGTTGTAGACGTTTTAATGCTTGCTCAGTTAAATTTCGTAATGAAATTTGTCGTAAGCCATCTGTGGTTGGATAAACGGGTGTTAATGTTTCTTCCACAGGTGTTAGTACTTGGTCTTGATCGAGTGGCTTGTATTCAGGGTGAACTATTTCAAAACCCCGCATGCCTCGGTTAATTTCTCCGTAACAACGAATACTTAAACCAATTGATAAACTGTTTTTTTGGCTGGCAGAAAAATGGAAAAAACGTAGATTTACGCTACCCGTGCCATCGTTAATGGTTACTAGCATCATTCGTCGTTTACCTTGAATGATCTGGTTTTGGGTAATTTCACCAATAATATTGGTATAAATTCCCGGTATAAGATCTCGAACTGAGGTAATACGGGTGCGATCTTCATACCTTAACGGTAAGTGAAACAGCAAGTCTTGTAAGCTGGATAAGCCTATTTTTTCCAGTTTGCTGGCCATACCAGGTCCTACCCCTTTTAAGGTGGTAACTGGGATTTGAGCGAGATTTGTCAGCGCTTCAGTCTGGCGTGGCACGGCTTAATTTCTCTATGCTGTTAGCTTATTCGTTATCAATATTCTGCCAAGCATCTTGAGTCATTTGCATTTGTTGCCACCATTGTTCTGAGGCTACTATTTGTCCGTCGTCATCAATAGCTGGGTAAGGTAAGCCCTTACGCTGACATGCTTTAGCAAAAATTGGATGACCACCTTCAAATAAAATACGCTGACGACGTTCATGACTTATGCTTGGTTTATTGTATAACCCTGCTGCTTGTCGCTGGCGCTGTGCTTCATAAAGAACAACAGAACAGGCAACTGATACATTTAACGATTGCACCATACCAACCATAGGTATAATGATATCTTGATCGGCAAGTTCCAACGCCTTTTCTGATGCGCCAAATTTTTCTTGGCCGAGAATAATCGCGGTGGGTTTAGTGTAGTCAATTTCGCGAAAGTCAACCGCACTGTCAGATAAGTTAGTGACTAATACTTGCATACCTTGCTTTTTTAATTCAGCAATGGCGTCTTCAGTGGCACTGTAATTGTGTACATCAATCCAGTTTTGGCTACCGGCCGCACTACCACCAGAGACACGCATTTGTTCATTCTTCCAGATGGCATGAACATCGCTAACACCGACAGCATCGGCGGTACGAACTACCGCGGCTAAATTATGGTTTTTATGCACGCCTTCCATACACACAGTTAAGTCAGGCTGGCGATGATCTAACATGCTGTTAATTCGTTGTAGTCTATCTGGGGTCATATTATTTTCTAACGTTGGATGAAGAAGAGGTAAGCACTTTTTCGCATACTTACCTATTATTTAATGCTTGTTAATTAGCTATAATTTGGCAATTCCATAACGCCGTCTATTTCTATAGCCACATCTTTTGGTAAACGCGCCACTTGTACAGCCGCTCGAGCAGGATAAGGCTGCTCAAAGTATTGACTCATAATTTCATTAACCGTAGCGAAATTGGCTAAATCTTGTAAGAAAATATTAACCTTAACCATATCATTAATATTGCCACCGGCTGCTTCACATACCGCCACTAAGTTTTTAAAAACTTGCTGTGTTTGTTCTGCAAAGTCTTCAGAAACAATTTCCATTGTCGCTGGCACTAAAGGAATTTGGCCTGATAGATAAACGGTATTATTAACTTTAACGGCTTGACTGTACGTACCAATTGCACTTGGCGCTTTGTCTGTATTGATAATAGTTTTCATTATTTTTCCTAAGCTAGTTTATTTGTTACGAACAACGCGTTGTACGTCAACCATAACTTTAATTTTTCTAATAATATCGGCGAGGTGGATACGATCGCGACAAGTTATTTCCATATCGATTAGATATAATCCGGAATCTTTTTCGCCGGAATTCAATGTGTGTACATTTGAGCCACCGCGAGCAATAACATTGGTTAAGGCAGCTAATGCACCTTTATGATTCATTATTTCTATACGTAGCTTGGCAATAAAGTCTCGATCGATGTCAGTATCCCATTTTACAGGGAATAAGCTACCTTGCTCATGGCCTTTGTGATTACGGCAGCCCTGCTGGTGTACCATTAAACCTTTGCCTGGGCTAAGGTAAGCAACAATTGAATCACCAGGTATAGGTCGACAACATTTACCATAGCTAACCATCATGCCTTCTGTACCTTTAATTGGCATTTTTGTTTTTGAAGGTGCTTGTTGTAAATCAGACTCTTCAGAAAATTCATCTTTCAAGCGTTTAGCAATACCTATGCTCAACGCGTTACCTAGACCTATATTGATCAGTAACTCTTCAATATTTTCATTGCCTGAGTCTTTAACAACCTGGTTTAACTTATCTTCATCAATATCTTCAAGTTTGGTGGAACCTAAGGCGTGGCTTAACAGGCGTCGGCCTAAAGCTAATGATTCAGTTTGCTCTTGTGAACGTAGGTAGGTTCGGATTTGCAGTCGTGCTTTCGAAGTGACAACAAAGTTTAACCAAGTTGCGTTTGGCCTTGCTGCTGTTGAAGTAATCACTTCAATTGTTTGACCAGAGTCTAATGGTTGGCTCAGCGGAAATGGTTTACGATCAACTTTTACGCCAACACAAGAATTGCCAACATCGGTGTGGACAGCATAAGCAAAATCAACAGCTGTAGCACCCATAGGCAATTCAATAATACGGCCATCAGGTGTGAATACGTAAATCTCTTCGGGGAATAAGTCTGACTTCACGTTTTCAATAAATTCAAAAGAGCTGCCGGCACTTTGCTGCAATTCTAATAAGCTTTGCATCCATCGACGCGCTTTCATTTGCGCGGTAGTGCCCGATTCGTCGCCATCTTGCTTATAAAGCCAGTGTGCCGCAACGCCTTTATCGGCCATTTGGTCCATATCATTGGTTCTAATTTGAATTTCAACTGGAATGCCGTGTGGACCAATTAACGAAGTGTGCAATGACTGATAGCCGTTGGTTTTTGGAATAGCAATATAATCTTTAAAACGAGTTTCAATAGGTTTGAATAAGTTATGCACGGCGCCTAATGCACGATAACAGTCATCAATTTTTTCGCCTACGATAATTCTAAAGGCGTAAATATCCATGACTTCGTTAAACATTAATTCTTTGTTTTGCATTTTGCGGTAAATTGAATATAAATGCTTTTCACGGCCAATAACTTGTGCCTTTATACCGCTTTCCGCTAAACGGGCAACTACCTCACCTTGCGTATTGTTAATGATCTCTTTGCGATTGCCACGCGCTTGTTTAACCGCTGACTTTAATGCTCGAGAGCGCATCGGGTAGAGCGCTTCAAAGCCTAAAACTTCTAATTCATTTTTAACATCATGAATACCTAGACGGTTTGCTATCGGGGCATATATGTCTAAGGTTTCTCTGGCAATACGGCGACGTTTATCTGGGCGCAATGATTCCAGCGTACGCATATTATGGGTGCGATCGGCAAGTTTAATGAGAATAACGCGAATATCTTGCACCATGGCCAATACCATTTTACGAAAGTTTTCCGCTTGCATTTCTTCTTTATTGTCGAACTTTAGTTTGTCGAGCTTACTAACACCTTCAACAAGTTCTGCAACGGTATGGCCAAATAATTCTGCTAGCTCGTCTTTGGTGGTGGCTGTGTCTTCTATAACATCGTGTAATAATGCTGCCATGAGAGTTTCATGATCTAGATTCATTTTGGCGAGATTCAGTGCCACCGCGACAGGGTGCGTAATATAAGGCTCACCACTTGAGCGCATTTGGCCGTCGTGTGCTTCACGCGCGACAAGGTAAGCTTGTTTTAACAGATCAATCTGCACTTTCGACAGATAGTTTGATACATGTTCTTTTAATGGTTCAAAAAGGTACACCCGATACTTCCTTAATGATATTTGTGATTCTGTCTAGTTCAGTAAAGTTAGAATACGACTATTTTGCCGCAATGCCAATGTTTTAGCATGCTAGCATCCATTTTTGTTATTTATGTGCTAAAAAACGTACAGATAATAAAAAACGCGTAAATTACTAAAAAGTAATTTACGCGTTCTATTGTTGCGATTAACGTAAAACGTTAATAATAATTATTGGTTGCCACCAACAATTGCTGCAACAGCTGCTAATTCAGCAGAATCTTGCTGTATTTGCTCGTGACGCTCTGAATTGTCCATTACTTCTGTAGTAATTAGACCTTCTTCAATTTCACGTAAAGCTAATACTGTTGGTTTGTCATTTTCAACTTCAACCAAAGGATCTTTTCCGCCCGTAGCAATTTGACGAGCACGACGAGATGCAATTAACACCAAGTCAAAACGGTTACCGACTTTTTCTACGGCACCTTCAACAGTTACGCGAGCCATTTGGTCACTCCAACAATTAAATTTAAATACAAAATAGTGGCGTAGTTTACTTGATCCTTACCTAGGTAAGCAAGCATTCTAGGCTAATAAATCTTTAAATAAGTTTTGATGCTCTTGAGCTTGTTGGCTACGTTTTAATCGCTGATTGTTAACGATAGTGGTTAGATCGGTAAGCGCTTGCTCGAAATCATCGTTAACAATAATGTAGTCAAACTCTTGATAATGTGAACATTCAGCTTGTGCTTGTGCCATTCTGCTTTGGATCACTTCTTCGCTGTCTTGGCCACGGCTGCGTAATCTATTTTCTAATTCTTGTTTTGACGGCGGACTAATGAAGATAGTGGTCACATCAGGTTTTTTCATTCTAACTTGTTGTGCTCCTTGCCAATCAATATCTAAAAATACGTCGATACCTTGTGCGAGTTGTTGGTCTATAGCAACTTCACTGGTGCCATAATAATTGCCAAAAACTTCCGCATGCTCATAAAAGGTATTGTCGGCAATGGCCTGCTGAAATTGCTCTTTACTAACAAAGTGATAATGCTGACCGTTCACTTCTCCAGGGCGAGCATCACGCGTGGTATGAGATACGGATACTTGCATTGGTCGAGATGTTGCTTGCTTTAGCAATGCTGTAATTAAGCTAGATTTACCAGCACCGCTTGGCGCTGACAAAATGAATAAATTGCCTTTGGTTGTCAAAATTTTTCCTTTGTAGTTGTATAAATCACAACTTTACAATGCTAAAAGTTAATTGCGCGCACTATACCCAAATTCGTTGTTAAATTCGACAATAAAGTCGCTTAAGGAAGTGAATTTATCCTACTCCCTTTAGGAGATATCGAGAGAAATTTGTTGCTCGTTGAGATTTAAATCGAGCAGGCTAACAGCATTTCGGGTGCTATTTTTTACCATATATAGCCTCTCGTCTGCCTGTTGCATTATTTGTTCAACCGATAATTTGTCATTAGGAATTAATTGGATGGCGCCAATACTTACCGACACATAGCTGTTTTGACTAATGGCGTGATGAGGAATTGCTAACTCTTGGGTGTTGGTTAAGCACTTGGTAAGAATTTCGTCAGCGCAGGACTGTTGTTGAACAGGGAAATAAAAGTAGAATTCTTCACCGCCACAACGGAAAATCGCCCCACCATACTCAAACAAGGTTCTTCTAATCCCGTTTGCTATTTTGCGTAGCACAACGTCGCCTTGTTGATGGCCGTAATGGTCATTGTATTTTTTAAAGTGGTCAACGTCGATAATGCCATACACCATTGGGCTTTTCGCATTTTTTGATGAAATCCAGTAGTCGACACTATCTTGCTGCCATTTACGACGATTAGGTAATTCCGTTAGGCTATCAAATAAAGCGAACTTTTGTAGTAGATTGCGTTGTCGAACTATTTCTAGATGAGTATTCACCCTGGCACGGACTATGCCGTAATTAAAAGGCTTTTGAATATAGTCACATGCTCCCATCATTAAGCCTTTTTCTTCATCTTCGGCATCTTGTAATCCGGTGATAAATATAACGGGAATATTGGCAAGTTTAGGGTGTTGTTTCAGCTTTTCCATTAGCTCAAAACCATTTTCTTCTGGCATTAGTACATCGAGTAAAATAATGTCAGGGTTTTCTTGCAGTGCTCGTTCAAAGCCTTGCCGAGCACTTTTAGACACAACAACGTTGTAGTGATCTTTAAAGATTGATGCCAACACCTTTAAGTTGACACTTTCGTCATCAATACACAGTATTGTGTAATTTTGTTCGCCTACTCGGCGATTTTCTTCCTTGGAAAACGAATGCATGGTACTACCTCTATAGCAATGACGGGAATGGCTATTTCCCATCAACTATCGCTTGCTCTAAGGCTAATAATGCCGCTAAAGCATCATCAAAGTCAAAGTCATTAACCAATTGTTGAATATCGGCTATTTGTTGATGGTAGGTGGTTTCATGACCAACAGCCATTAATTGTGCAACAATATCTTCAGCTTGAATATTGGCTGATTCTATACAAGGTTTTAATTCCGCTATAATTTTTTTAGCATTTGTGCTGTTAAAACGCTGATCACTTTTGGTGATTTTTTCTTGATGGTAGATATGATTGAGCTGCCCCAAAATATAATCTAAATGTGTAGTGACTTCGTTTAGTTTTAGTTTAATGTGCTGCCCGTTATTGTGTATTTCACCTTCTAATGCATTGGCAGAAATTGCTAATTCATAAGCACCTATGTATTGAGCCGTAGATTTTAATGAATGTGCTGCGCGATAAAGTTCATCTGTCCTGTTTGCTTGGTATAAAGTCAACATTTCTTGCGCAAGTGACTGATACTTAGACCAGAAATCGTAAATTAATTCAGAATAAAGCTTTTCTTTACCTTGCAATTTACTAATTGCTTGGCTAACTGACAAGCCAGTTTGTTGACGTAATTGTGAAATTGTTGATTTTACGTTGTCAGTTTGCTGAAAAGTATCGACGTTTTTCGTGTCAATATCAGCTTTATCACCTAAATATTGGTTGAGTGTTTTATATAATAATTCCGGTTCAATGGGCTTAGTTAAATGCTGGTTCATACCTGCGGCGACACTTTTTTCAATATCGCCTTCCATAGCGTGTGCGGTCATAGCGATAATTGGCAACTCAGTGAGTTTTAAGGTTTCACGAATTTCTTGTGCTGCAGTTAAGCCATCCATTTCTGGCATTTGAATATCCATTAAGACTAAGTCAAAACTTTGCGTGGCAATTTTTTCTAGTGCGATTAAGCCATTTTCAGCACATTCAACTTTGATATTGGTATCGGCCAGGAACTCCTTCGCTACTTGCTGGTTGATCATATTGTCTTCAACAAGTAGTACTTTATAAGCGCCTAAATTTGGTGGCTCAATAGGTGGTAATGTGTTTTCCACGGTAATTCGTTTACTCTCTTTACTTAACAATTCGACAATGGCATCGACTAAGACTGATTGGTTAATGGGCTTTTCGAGAAATTCATCGATACCTGAGAATTTCGCCAATTCTTTGGCCTCATCTTTATCGTATGCTGACACCATGAGGATATGGGGTAACTGCCCTTTTGCTTGGGTTTGGATTTTTTTAGCGGCCTCAATACCATCCATTTTAGGCATTTTCCAGTCCATTAATACCAGATCATAAGGGCTGCCACTTTTCTCAGCGGATAATACGGCATTTACTGCTTGTTCGCCATTTTCGACACCGTCTGCGGCAATCTCGATATGTGCTAGCGCTTCAATGAGTACTTTGCGGGCAATTTCAATATCGTCAGCTACTAAGACTTTCAGGCTGGTGAGCATTTGGCGATTCACCGTTTGTGTTATTTCAGCTTCTTGTTCGGTGTGTTCAAACTTGGCCGTGAAGCTAAACGTTGAGCCACTACCTAATTCGCTGGTTGCTGATATTTCACCGCCCATAAGTTCTGTTAATTGTTTACAAATAGCAAGTCCAAGGCCTGTGCCGCCATATTTGCGAGTCACTGAGGTGTCAGCTTGGGTAAAAGACTGAAATAAGCTACTTTGTTGCTCTTGACTCATGCCAATGCCAGTATCATGCACGGAAAACTTTAAGGTGCTGGTTTTGCTGTCTTGTATTTGCAACGCAATACTAATGTGGATTGCGCCAGATTGCGTAAATTTAACGGCATTATTCGCTAAGTTAATAATGACTTGTTGTAAGCGCAGCGGATCACCTAACAGATATTTAGGTACATCAGGAGCAACATCAATAACAAATTCCAAACCTTTTTCATGAACCTTGAAAGTACAAACATTAACGACACGCTGTAATATTTCATGCAGAGAAAAGCGGATGTTTTCTAAGGTTAATTTTTGTGCTTCAATTTTAGAAAAGTCTAAAATGTCATTGATTAATCCAAGTAACGACTTTGATGAGTCTTGTATTTTTTCCAAATAGTCGTGTTGGGTATTTGACAAATCAGTACGTAAAGCTAATTGACTTAGCCCAATTACCGCGTTCATTGGTGTTCTAATTTCATGGCTCATATTCGCTAAGAAATTAGATTTTGCTTGGCTTGCTTGTTCCGCTTTAATTTTTTCGGCGGCTAGCTCTTTTGTTCGCTCATGTATTTGATTTTCTAAGTTTCGGCTGTAGCTGAGAACTTGTTGGTATAGCTTAGCATTGTCGAACGATATTGCGGTTTGGTCTGCTAGCAATTGTAAAACATTGACTCGGTCATCACTAAAAGCGCCTTCTATATCATAATGTTCAAGATAAACAATGCCTTGTAAGTTTCCTTTGACAATACTTGGAATACAAATGATAGATTTCGGCTGATGAGTTTCAAAATATGGATCTGAGATAAATTGTTCTTGCGCGCTTACTTTGCTAATGACTTGTGCTTTTAAAGTTCTAGAAACTAAGTTGATTATTGAATAAGGCAATTGTTGGCTTTGATTTGAAGTGCCTTCATTGGATAAGGCAATTTCAACATTTAATATGCCGTCACTTTGCAATAATAATGCGCCACTTTGTGCTCCGGCATTTTCAATAATAATTACCATCATACGATGTAAAAAAGCGGTTAGGTCCGCTTCTCCACTTAAGGTTTCAGATGCTTTTAATACTGATGCAAGGTCAAGAACTTGGGTATTGCTGTCTGTTTGTTGGCTAGGTAGTTGCGCTAGGCTATTTAACTTACGATTAAAGAGTGCGCTGTGGGTTTGTGTTAAATGATTTGCTTTGTTACTTGCTCCCCAAACTTGGTAGCAGTTGTATGCGTGATTAAAATACTCTGTTGCCATTGCAACTTTGTCGGCCCGCAACCAGAAGTTGCCAGCAAGTTCGTTGATAATTGCTAGAGAGTTGTTTATTTGATACTTTTTCGCTAATGCAATAGCCTTATCATAATGTTGCCATGCCGTGGCATTATTTGATATTGCTGCTAATTCAGCCTCGACAAGACTTACTTTATAGGCATAGTTTTCTGGTGCGCTATTTGCCCATTGCTGGAGTAATTTCAGGCTTTCTTGTAATTGCTCGAGATTTTTTGCAATGAGATTTTCTTCATTGCCTGCGCCCTGCAATATATGGCAATGCTGAGCAATAATGAGGCTAGCGTAAAATTGAAACTCGCCGAAATGATACAACGAAACAACAGAGCTTTGGTATTGCTGAGCTAGTTTCATCTGTTCAAGTGCTTGTACGTTATCATTGAACAAGTAAGCCTGTATCATTCTCGCCAGATGATAAGTAAATAATGTGGTTATGTTATTTGTATCATTTAGAACTTTGAGCTGATTTTTTTCATCAAAAAATTCTCCATGCAGGCAAGTAGTGTCAGTGTCATTTTGCTGTAAATTAGCGATTAGTTGCTGCCATACTTGCATCATGACTAATTGATAATTTTGCTTTTTATTTTTCATGGTTTCAGTGTGCTGAACAAATACACTTTGACAGGCATCTAAAGGTTCACCACTTAAAAAGCTATACATGCTTTGAAAGAGTGCGGAATGAAATGCGTACTCTATGCTGCCACATTCAATGCCATGGTAAAAATTATGCTCAAATGGCTTAAGCGTGTTCTTTAAAGATGAGGTCCAATGGATGATAGAGGCATTGCGAGTAAATTCAATTTCAACTTGGATCAATTCTGAAGGGTATTGTTGGTTCACCTTTCTTGCCAAAGTTGCAAATGCTAACCCTTCTTCAAAGCGACTAAATGCGCCACATAGTAATAACCCATGAGTAATAAAAACTTTTGCACTTAACGGTGATAAACCTGCGGTTAGACATAACTCCAGCGAGCTGTAAGCTATTCGCATAAAGGCTACCGGACTCAGTAAATATGCTGGTGTGTGCATGGCATTAAGGATATCTAATGCTAACAGTTGGCTTTCATTCGTCATTGGTGCCAACTTACTTAAGTCATCAATTTTTATATTCTGATAATGCTGCTCAATTGCTAAATAATTTAATGCTTCTTCTTCTGAAGGCAGCGCAACACCAATAGTTTGAATAATTGAAATACCAAGGTCGAATGCTTGCTGCATTTTGTTTTGTGCGATTAATGACAGCACCTGAATTTTAGCAAATTTTGCCTGATCGATTGTTGCTGTTAGTAAAGCGTTGGTACTCTGAAAATGTAAATTCCCTTGATTATAGTCTTGAGTGTAATAAAGCACATTGGCCTTGACTAAGGCAAGTTGAAAGCAAAGTGTATATTGAGACTGCCAATGTGTGTTGCTTAAATAGTTTTCAGCCTGTTCAATATAATAAAGTGCGCTATTGTAATCATTTGCTTCTAACGCTTTTTGGCCGGCGATATAGTTAAATTTGGCGAGTAATATTTGTTTGTCTTGCTCAAGATATAGTGATGCCGCTAAATTTAAATGTTCGATAAATTCAAAAATTTTCTCGTCAACCGCGTCAGATTCTTGTAACGACAAATAATATTGTGCAACTTTATAATGAATGAGAGATTTAGGCTCTGGATTAGTTAACAAATATGCCGCTTGTTGAATTTTATCGTGAGAAAATTTTATTTGCTGTAACGTTTCTATACTTTGACTGTCTGAATAGGCGATTAATAGACCATCGGTAATCATAGGGCGAAGTTCACGCTCTATTTCATGATTTGAGATATCAAGAATATGTGCGAGTAATTCAATTGGTACAAGGCTGCCAATACATGCAGCGTGATGTAATATGCTTTGGCCCATTTTTGATACATGGGTTAACCGTAGCGCCATCAGCTCAATAACATTATCGGTTGCAGAAAGCGCATGTGATAATTGTTGATCCCATTGCCATTGGTTATCGCTATTTTTGGCGAGAATGCCTTGTTCTGTGAGTGACTTAATAAACTCTTTAATAAAAAATGGATTGCCGGCTGTTTTTTCGATGACTAAATCAACTAAGGGCTGAATTTTTTCAAGTTTTAATGCTAGAGATGCTGCAATGAATTGACTGACAGCAGAAGTGTCTAATGGCTGTAAATTAATGTGACTGTGAAATGCCGGCGTATTCTTAATGTCTGTTAATAACTGCTTTAATGGATGGGTGTCACTAACTTCATTGTCGCGGTAGGCAATAATAAGCAATAAATTTTGACAGTTGTTTTGGCTAACTAAATGTTGAATTAATTGCACGGTTGCGACATCTGCCCATTGCATATCATCAATGAAAATTGATGTGACTTTACTTTGTTGCCCTAAAGCAGAAAAAAACTGCTCAAATGTTTGGTGAATGCGATGGCGAGCTTCAGCAGGAGGTAATTCAGGCAATGCTGGCTGAGGGCCAATAATTAACGAAAATTGTGGAACTAGGTCGATAATAACTTGGCCATTACCTTGTAAAACATTGAGAAACACCTGTTGCCAGTTTTTTAGGCTTTCAGCGCTTTCCCCAAGTAGTTGTTCAACTAAATCTTTACAAGCTTGTACTATCGCAAAGTATGCACTTGGTTTTTTATATTGCTCATACTTGCCTGACACACTATATCCATGTTTCTCAATTATTGGACGCTGTATTTCTTTGACAAGCCTAGATTTTCCTACCCCAGAATAACCACTAATGATACTTACTTGCGTTTCATTTTGTTCAAATACTTGATTGTATGCATCGAGTAGGGTTTGTTGCTCATTGGCACGTCCGTATAGACTATTTGAAAATATGAGTTTATTGCTAAAGTCTTTTGTGCCAAGCGGGAATAATTCAACATGCTTTTTCTGACTTTGAGCTTGTAAGCAGCGAGAAAAGTCTTCTTTTATTCCAGTTGAGGTTTGATATCGCTGGCTTGGTTCTTTGGCTAACAGGCGAGCTAAGATAATTGAAATTTGCTTCGGTAGATCAACATTATATTCGCTTGCTAGTTTTGGTGTTTTAGCAATATGAGCATGTACCAACTCCATTTCATCTTGATATATAAATGGTAGTCGACCTGAAAATAGCAAATATAAGCAAGCGCCAATGGAATAAAAATCAGAGTACACTTCCACGGCATGGTTCATTCTGCCGCTTGCTTCAGGTGAAAGTGTTGATAAATATTGTCGTTCAACACTTATGCTTGTAGCGCGTTTATGTAAAGCAGAAATCTTAGTTGCAAAACTTAAGTCATATAGCTGCACTTCAAATGCTTGGTTGACGTATAGGTTATTGGGACAAATGTTGTTAACAATAAAACCAAGTTGATGTAATTCAGCAAACAATTGGCAGACATTAATAGCGACAGTCAGCTTATTTTCGAGAGATAGTGATTGCTGAGATAAGTCAGTCAAAGAGAGAGTATTTTTTTGAAATGGAAAAACTGCGTAACAATATTGATGATCGTCCAGCAACTCTATGGGTGAAATCAGTTGATTAACGGGGAGTTTTTTTTGTAATTCTGTGAACTTTTTAAACCGACTAGTGCTTTGATTAGTTGAGTTTTTATTAAATCGTTTTACTAAGAAATTTTCTTTTTGTTCATTTTTCGCCATGAAAACTTGTGTTGAACTGGAAATTTCCTGTTGTTCCTTAACTAATGTATATCCGTTAAAATTTACCATTTTTGTTACATCAACCTTGCTGAATTTAAACGCTTGTAAGCTTTATTAGAGTTTCAGGTAAGAGAATCGAAACTATCAAGCATGGTAGTTGATTTTTAAGTAAATATTAACCCTTTATTTACTTAAAATATGCGGTAAGTTGCTTATTATAATTGTCAGGAATGTACTTTTTAGCCGTTCAAACCTGTGTATTTATGTAATACCTTGTACACAAAACATCTGCAAAATGTAACATTATTTGCTATTGATACACTTTATTTAGATAATGGTACGATAATGTATGCTTTTTCGCTTACAAACAGGATTTGAAATTTTCTTTAAGGACGTTATAGCGATTCCTATGCACGTGCATAGACTGGCAATGAAAAAAGTATTTAAGCCATGGTAACAATGGATAAAAATAAAATTCTTGAAGGGAAATAAATGTTCAGGTCAACTCCTCTTGCTACTGCGGTAAGTGCCGCGTGTATAACCTTGTTACCTCTTTCAGTATTGGCTGAATTAGCTGTAGATGAAAATTTACCGAGCAATTCAAGCTTAAATAAAGAAAGTGTTGAAGTTATAGAGGTTTACGCACAAAAACGTAAACAAGATATTACCGAAGTTAACGTAGCGGTTTCAGTGTTCGATGGCGAAGAAATTGCTCGTCAAAAGCTTAAAGACACTACACAACTTTCAGCTCTCGTACCGAATTTAAAAATTACCAATAATGCGGGTGAAGGCACGCCGCCGGCGTTTAATATCCGTGGTGTCGGTATGATTGATTACAACACTTCAACCATTTCACCGATAGCGGTTTATGCTGACGACATTGTTAGCGGTAGCGCTAATAATTTATCAATAAACTTATATGATTTAGAGCATGTTGAGGTATTAAGAGGCCCACAAGGAACGTTGTTTGGTCGAAATACTACCGGCGGAGCAATTTTATTACGTTCGAAAATGCCAGAGCATGAATTCAGTGGTTACATTAATGCAGGTGTTGCTGAGTTTGATACCTATTCGTTGGAAGGGGCGGTCAATATTCCTGTATCTGAAAGCACAGCCATGCGTTTTGCTTTCAGCCATCAAGATTATGATTTTTCAACTGACAACCAAATGCCAGGCCAACCAGACGGCGGCTTGAAACAAACAAACCTGCGTTTAATTGTTTTATCAGAATTTGATACCTTAACGGTTACGAGTAAGTTCCATGCCGAGGATTGGTCAGGTAAACCTAAACCTATTGCTAGTTTAGGTGTTAACCGAGTCGATGGAAGTGGCTTATGTACGCCTTCGCAAGCTGGTTCAAGCTTATGTGCTGATAATTTTGGTAACCAAGTGGGCGGCAATGATTTTTGGGCCGTGAATGCCGATACCGCTGATAGAGAACATGACACAGATAGCTGGGGCGCAAGTATTAAGTTTGAATGGCAACTCACTGACGATATGTTATTAACCTCTATTAGTGGTTACCGCTCATTAGAACGCTTTCATTCATGGGATTCTGACGGCCCAGGTAACTTTGTTGAAGGCTCAATGGGTACTGACAATACTTTATTCAGCCAAGAGTTAAGTTTAGCTGTTGATTTAGGTGACAGTTTTTGGACCAGCGGTGTTTTTTATGTTGATGAAGAAATTAAGCAAAATAATGACTTTGATTTGTTTCGTGATTTTCGCCCAGTACCAGCATTAGCAGCTATTCCGGCACAGTTTTTTTATGATAATGAATTAGAAAACAGCTCGATTGCACTTTATTCTCAGTTTGAACATAGGCTAGACGAAGCCTTTACCTTAACGGTAGGTGTTCGCTATACAGATGAAACAACGGACTATCATGCACGTGCCGATCTTGATACTGTGGCGGGGTTTGTTCCTAGTCTTTGGAATATCAAAGGTGCAGTTGAAGATGATGAAATTTCAGGAAAAATAGCGTTAAATCAAAAGTTAAACGATGACTCATCGCTTTACTATAGCTATTCGCGCGGTTATAAAAGTGGTGGTTATAATGCCGGTTATTCAACCAGTCCAACTCAAGCCGCTGAATCAGAATATGCGCCAGAAAAACTTGATGCCTATGAAATTGGTGGTTACTTTCAGTTTTTCCAGCAAGACGCGCGTTTACATTTAGCAGCGTTTTACTATGACTATAAAGAACAGCAGGTATTTGTTAATCAAACTCAAGGTGTTGCTGTAGATCACGTACTGAAAAATGCAGGTGATTCAACAATTTATGGTTTGGAATCTGAGCTTGTATTAACGCCAAGTGTTGATTGGGAATTACGCCTAAATATTGGTTATTTGCCGGAAGCAAATATGGGTGAATTTAATCAGCATGGCGTAGTAGTTCAAGATAATCGTTTACCATTTTCATCAAAATGGAATGTTAGCGGTGCCATTCTTCACGAAACATTGTTGATGGGTCGTGAACTTTCTGCGCAATTGAGTTTTGATTATCAATCTGATTTTTATTTTGACCAAGAAGAAAATGCTTATACAGAACAAACAGACTTTGTCGTATTTAATGGTCATATTAGTTATGAAATCAATAATGCGCTTACATTGACCTTATGGGGTAAGAATTTAACTAATACTGAATATAGTGAATTAAGGTTTAATTCAATTGCAGCTTTAGGCGCAGTTACTGAATTAAAAGCCAATGCTAGACAATTAGGTATTGAAGCCAGTTTTAAATTCTAGCTAACTATTTCATTTCTTAATTCACGAAAAAGCTGAGATTATCTCAGCTTTTTTTATTGTTTTTATAAGAGGTCAACCAGAATGACTGTTACAATTATTGAACTATTGTAAAATATTCTCAAAGTGTTTGATGTTGTTAGATTTTTATCATACTTCATATCGCAGTTTTGTAGGTTTACTTTGCACTAAGTGCTTGTTATTTTAATGAGACAAACGCAACTATAACAACAACAAGAGAGAGCTCTAATGAAATGGAAGTTACTGTGGCCAGTTTTGCTGACCTTAATCATCCCTCTTATCGTCGCTTGGTTTATTTATCCAAGCCACCTACCACCTAAGTTTGGTGTTTTTCCACCGCAATTTGTTGCTAATGCCCCTGGCTTTAGTTTGCCTTACTTTTTAGTGATGCTAGCTGGAGTAATTTACATTGGTGGCTTGATTTTAGTGCCCAAATATTTTGGTTTTAAAGGTGCTCCGGTTATTCCTCGGCCAAAGTCAACTAAGTCGCTACCCTGGTGGTTTTGGGTTGGTGGTGCTGTTATGGGCTTCTTTTGGTGGCTCATGTGGACGCGAGTAACTCCATTTGGTGACTTAGTACATTGGGCTTTTACACCGCTATGGTGGGGCTTTATCTTTTTCTTAGATGGCATTGTTTATCAACGAAACAATGGCGCATCCTTGTTCTCGAAAAAGCCATTAACATTGTTGATTGCAGCGGGAATCTCTATTCTGGGTTGGTTGTACTTTGAATACTACGACTACTTTGTACTTGGTAATTGGTATTACCCAAATGCTGATAAAGTTGGTTGGTCTCAAACAGTAATAACGATTGAGTTTTTAATTACCTACTCAACGGTTACTCCAGTTTTATTTCAATGGTTTAACTTGCTTCATACCTTCCCGAAAATGCAAGCAAGATACCAAAATGGGCCGAAAATGGCACTAAATGGTAACCATATGATATTCATTGGCTCAATATTAATTGCCGCTATGGTGTATTGGCCTTACGAATTATTTTGGGCGGTTTGGATTGGCCCATATGCAGTGATGACCGGCATTTTGATGCGTTTAAACATATGGAATCCGTTTACTGATATTGCAAAAGGAAACTGGACAGCAGGTGTACTTATTGGTGTGTCTTCATTACTCAATGGACTGTTTTGGGAAATGTGGAATTATGGCAGCAATGTTAATGCGGCATTGCCAGTTACTAATCCGAATTATTGGATTTACGATATTCCCTACGTCAATGTAATTCATATATTTTCTGAAATGCCATTATTAGGCTATTTTGGCTATATCCCGTTTGGCGTCTTGGTTTGGCAGGTATTTATTTGGAGTGGCAAGTTTATTGGCTTTGATTCCGATATTCTAATAAAACCTGTGCCGCCAACAGAAGAAAACCAAAATGCGGCAGCGGTTACCTCATAAAAAATGGAAAATAATCATTATGATCCCTTACCTTCATGGCATGAAGGTAAGGTTAAACAACGTATATTAGAATTTGTCGAGCAAGTTACAACTCCGGGCTCAGAACATTTTGTTGCCGAAGAAGAGCGCATTGCAACTTTTGATAATGACGGTACGCTTTGGGTTGAAAAGCCTTTGTTAGCTCAGATGGCATTTTATAAAAAAGAACTACTCGATGCTGATGTGCTTGAAGATGCCTCAAAACTAAAGCGTGCAATGAACTGGAGCATTCGAGGGGTTAAAGATCTCGGTGGCTTAACAAAAATGCTGGTCGGTTATTTTCGTGTCGGTATTACAACCGACGAATACCGTGAGCGTGTAGCGCAGTGGATAGCAAAAGCAGAACACCCTAGGTATAAACGCAAGTACACCGAGCTTGTTTATCAGCCTATGCAAGAGGTATTGCAGCTTTTCGCCAAACATGGCTTTACCAATTATATTGTCTCAGGTGGCAGTGCAAACTTTATCCGCCCATGGGCCGATGAGGTTTATAACGTACCTGAAAATCGCATTATTGCCAGTAGTAGTCGAACGCGTTTGTCAAAACGAGATAATGAGCTGGCGGTGAAATTAGAAGCAATGCCATTTTCTTTTGAATATCGTTCTGGCAAAGTTTTGGGTATAGAACGACGATTAGCCAAGCGCCCTATTGCCGCTTTTGGCAATAGTTTAGGTGATGTGGAAATGTTACGCTGGGCGCGAACCACAAAACAATCCCTATGTGTTCTTATTCATCATACTGACGATGTGCGTGAATATAAATATGGCCCTGACCCTCGTTTTCATTTTGGTAAAAGCACCTTAAAGTTCGCACAAGAGCTAAATTGGCAAGTAGTTGATATGAAAAATGATTGGCAAACATTGTTTAGTTTTGAACGTACAAATAATAAGGAAGTTTTATGAATTCTGTCCCGGTACATTTTACCGTAGTGATAAATTTTATTTTGGCATTTATTCCATTTGCACTAGCGTTTTATTTATTTAAAGTCAGCCATCATCGTACCGTTTTATGGTGGTTGCTTAGTTTAGTATTTATAGCGTTTTTACCTAATAGTGCGTACGTTTTGACTGATATTATACATTTTATTGCTGCTGTAAAATCGCCTGATATATCAACGGGCTACTTGTTGTTTGTTTTGGTTCCTTTTTATTCTATTTTCTTATTGGTGAATTTTGAGTTTTACGTTATTTCAATTCAATGGGCAGATAAGTATTTAAAGCATATTAATCAAGGCTTTTTGAGTAAGGCATTTGTGCCCTGTATTCACTTTTTAGCGGCGATAGGGGTTTATTTAGGACGCTTTCAACGCTTAGAGAGTACCGATATTATTCATCATCCCGTTATCGTATTTCGTGATGTATTGGTTGATATTTCTGGTGGCAAAAGTTTGTTAATTATTATTGGCTTATTTGTTTTATTTTATTTGCTATATGAGGTGTTCAGCCGCATCAACGATAGGTTTGCTAAGCGCATAAATGCTAAGCTGGCGTCGCACCCAATGAAGTTAGTAAGTTCATAACAATCAAACACTGCTGTAAAACTACTATTTTTAAAATAATAAAAAGCCGCTAATAATAGCGGCTTATGTTCACGAAGAAGGGCTAGTTTTTTGTTTCTGAAAAAAACTAACTACCTACATCCATGTAGGCAATGTCACGGTCACATTGATGTGAAAGAGTGACGAAAATTCATTAATGCGAATAACTTAAAGTACTTTCGCAATTGACTGCGCCAAGTAATCAACATTGCTGTTGGCAATGCCTGCAATACTCATGCGGCTAGAGCCAACCATGTAGATGCTGTACTCGTCTTGTAACTGCTGTACTTGCTCAGGAGTTATACCTAAGAATGAGAACATGCCTTTTTGACGAGGTATAAAACCAAAGTCTCGCGTTACGCCATTTTCAACAAGCTTATCAACTAATAGTTGGCGATTACCGTTAATGCGATCTCGCATTTCCTTCAGCTCTGCATGCCATTGGGTACGTAATTCATCAGAATGTAAAATGGTTTCAACTAATGCCGCGCCATGTGCTGGTGGCATTGAATAGATACAACGAATTACGGTCAGTAGTACCGAGTTCGCAATGTCGACACTATGCGAGCTTTCGCCAATAATAGTACAAGCACCAATGCGTTCTCGATATAAACCAAAGTTTTTTGAACAAGAGCTACAAACGATCATTTCCTTTACGCTATCTGCCATTAAGCGCAAACCATAAGCGTCTTCGTCTAAGCCTTCACCAAAGCCTTGGTAAGCCATGTCAACTAAAGGTAAAAAGCCAATGTCTTTTGCAACTTCAGCAACTTGTTGCCATTGCTCTTTATTTAAATCCATCCCGCTTGGATTATGACAACAGGCATGCAGTAACACGGCATCTTCAGCTTTTACTTCTTTTAATGCCGCTAACATACCGTCAAAGTCTAAATTCTTGTTTTCGTAGTCGTAATAAGGGTAAGTTTTAACTGTTAAACCGGCAGCGGTAAACAACCCTGTGTGGTTTGCCCATGTTGGATTACTCACCCATATAGTAGTGCCAGCCTTACATGAATTAATAAATTCAGCAGCAACACGCAATGCACCTGTGCCACCAGGTGTAGAAACGGTGCGAGCGCGATTTTCAATTAATACTTTATGATGACCGAATACTAACTTGCTCATTTCTTCGTTAAACAATGGCGATCCCGTAGGGCCAATATAAACTTTGGTATCTTCGGTTTCGAGTCGATGTTTTTCTGCAGCTTTTACACAATCTAAAACAGCGGTATGGCCTGCTTCATTTTTGTAGACACCAACACCTAAGTCGATTTTTTGAGGATTTGAATCTTCACGATATTTAGCCAACAAGCCTAAAATAGGATCGGCAGGCAACGCCGTTAAGCTACCAAACATTTCTGGGTTTACCTTTTTACGAAGAGAGGGAATTTAGTAATTTAACACCTATGTTAAATCACCACTATAATCCCTGTGATTAAAGGGCAAGCATAACGGCAATACGGCGAAAATTAAAGCATAAAGACTAAAATAATCAGCAGAAAATAGTTGAAATAGATCTAGCTGATAACTGAACGCTATTTACTGATTGTTTTACTTGTTAATGTATTGATTTATATAGTTTTAGTTTTTTATTTTGTTTGTGGGTTATGTGTCAATTTAGCTGTAACTTATACTTAACACTTAGTGTTGTTAATTTCTAATACATTATTTTTGAAAATATAAATAAAGATCAACAACCCAAGTTAGCTATCCAATATAATCTCTGTGGTAGAATTACAAAGTTGCTGGTTAACGCTAAATTTTATGACAGCTAAGGTTACTAGCTACTTTATCCGCTCAAAAAGTAAAATAAAACGGTCGGTTTTGCGTCTTAACTCAGGAGAAAATACTGACGCTGCGTGATTATCTTGTTTGTTTTCCAATAACAGCGAACGCTTCACTAAACGAAAACCATATTTTTTTAGATCTTTGATGACGAAGTCTGCTTCAATTCTATGTAAGGTTTTTGTGTCTTTTACACCTCGGCCTTTTGCTGCTTGGTGGTCGACAACCAATAGTTTGCCGCCAAGTTTTATCGATTTTGCTACTTGTGGCATGACAGTAGCGGTTGGAAAACTCCAATCACCTTCAGTAAAAAACATATCATGGTAGCCTAATACTAAAAAAGCACTGTCGTAGGTATTAGTCGGTAATTTTAAGTTAGGTGCTTCACTTAATAGGTAGTCAACATTGGCCAAACGATTATTTGCTAGGCGTTTATCTAGCTCATTGCCAATAAAACTGAGGTAAGCTTTTGGAATTTGCAATGTCACCCTACCATGCTTACCAACCGTATGAGCTAGCAATTCTGAATAATAGCCAGTGCCTGCTAGTAAATCTAAAACCTTGTCACCCTTATTTACACCAATAAAATCTATTATCTCAAAGGGTTTTCTATCTTTATCCAGTGCAATATCTGCTGCCGGCCTAGCGGCAAATTCCGACTCACTTGCCACAGTTGGCGGTATTAGAAAAAGCAAAAAGCTAATAGTGAAAACACGCTTTACTAGAGTCGAAAATAGAGCCATGAATAACATTTCCAATAATTTTTATTTTTAGAATTATTCAGTGTAGTTAACTGGTGCTGAAAAACTAGCCTTTAACTGTTTCAAATTATGTAACTTGTTAAATATTGCCGGTTATTGCTGCTATAAAACCAATAATAGCACCGAAAACGCCACCCCAAACCACAAGCCAACCTAAGTGTTCGTGGATCATTTTCTGCACTATTTCTTTGACCAATTGTGGTGTTAGCTCATTTAAACGTTTTTCGATAATGTCGCTGACTTTCTCGCGCATACCGGCCATGACATTAGGTTGCTCTAATTCTTCTCGTAAAATGTGATTAAACTCTTCACTTTGGCTAATGTCGACAACCGATGCGCGCATTTTTTCTATGAAAGGCTCACGCATTGGTTGTAACGCTTCTGTGCCACCAACCATAGCAAGCATGCCACCAAAAGAAGACTGTTCTACAACCGTAACTAAATTATCAAAAGCAGGTGATAAATCGACTTTATTAATTACTGGGGTTAAATCGATGGCTGAGGCTGGGTTATCACTGCCAGCTAAAAAGCGATCAATGTTTTCTTCGGTGAAAAATTGCTCCATCATTAAATTACGTATGGCAATTTTAAAATCTTCAAAACGAGCCGGAATAACGCCAGAGCCATAAAGAAATGGTACACGCTCAAACAACATATGTATGGCAAGCCAATTGGTTATTGCTCCCGATAAAGCAAATAAACCAAGGGTGAAAATAATGTTATTAGCAAGAAAATATCCAAAAACAACGGCTAAAAGGGCTGAAAAGTTAGTGATAACGCTCTTATTCACAAAAACTCCGTAATTTAATAAAGTTTGATACCTGATCTAGAGAGATATGGTATCAATTGCCCGCGTTTACGCCAATAATTGATTTTTCCGCAATCTTTTTTAAGAAAAACTAGCACCAATATCCGTGATCTGATTTACTAGAGAAATAAAGACGAAGCAGTCCAAAAATCAATAATTATTATAATAATCAAGGCGTGACATGAAGTTTAAAAAAATCTTTTCTAGTTTGCTATTGGCACTAAGTAGTATGGCAATTGTTTCTAGTAATGTAGCCAATGCTGAGCAAAGTGTTCAAGAGCAAATCATGGCAAAAGTTGCCGCTGAAAATGCTATTAAACATAAAGATGAATGGCGTAAAGTTGCCATTGAAAATATGGTGGTAATGACCTTACCTCATGGCCAAGTAATTATTGAGTTAGCACCGCAATTTTCACCTGCGCATGTTAAGCAATTTACTGAGTTAACACAGCAAAATCATTATGATGGTAATAAATTTTACCGAGTAATTGATGGTTTTGTTGCGCAAGCTGGCCCAGAAGATGATAGCCCTGCCGACCGTAACGTACCATTACTTAAACTTGAAGGTGAATGGCAAACCGATAAAGACTGGTCATTTACCTTAGTACAAAACCAAGATCTATTTGCTGAACAAACGGGTTTTAAAGATGGTTTTGCTCTGGCACATAGCCCAAAAGAGCAAAAAGCGTGGTTAACTCATTGCCCTGGGGTTATTGCCATGGCACGAGGAAATGATGCCGACTCGGCATCGAGTCACTTTTACATCACTAATGGGCAAGCACCTAGGTATCTTGACCGTATTATGACTATTTTTGGTCGGGTGATTTATGGTATGAATCATGTTCAAGCGATTACTCGCACGGCAACGATTGAGGGAGAAGCTGAAGTTCCCAGCTCAGCACAAACGCCAATTATTTCAATGAAAATGATGGCTGATTTACCGCAAGATCAGCAATTGCAATTAGAAGTTAAAAATACTGAAAGCCAGTTATTCGCCACTAAACTAAAAGAGCGCATTAAGCGAGAAAATGCTTTTTTCTTTAAAAAGCCACCACCTGTGCTTGATGTCTGTCAAACACCTGTACTTACGCGTATCACCACTAAATAATCGCAACAATAGTGCGGTATAAATACAGGCAAGTTTAAGCATTGTTTTGCTTGTATTTTTCTTTTGCTTTACGGCCTTTTCGATATAATGCAGGTCGTAAAACACGTCGAAGTTTAGGAAACAAATACGAAATCATTGTTAACCAACCGCTAGTGCGGGGCAATGAAATTTCTACTGTTTCGCCACGGGCACAACGTATTATCGCGTCGGCAACCTGTTGGGTACTGCTCATGGGTTGTGAAAATACAATATCTTCCACCTGATCAATTTCCGACATAATAAAGCCTGTTTCTATTGGCCCAGGTGACACAATACCAACATGAATATTACTGCCTTTTAGTTCATCGGATAAAGAGTAAGTGAATGCTCGCAAACCTGCCTTGGTTGCAGCATATGTTGCTGCGCCCTGTAAGGGGGTTCGTCCGGCTAAAGAACCAACATTAACAATGGCGCCGCCTTGAGCTTTGCGCATATAAGGTAGCGCCAGTGCAGACAATTGAATAGGAGCGCGTAAATTAACATCAACCATTTGTGCTAATTTGTCTGCCTGATTCAACTCAACATCGCCACGTTGATGAAAACCAGCATTGTTAATTAGTACATCAATTGAGCCAAACTTTTGCGATGCTTTTAGCAATAACGATTCATTAGCCTTGGCATCATTGATATCCATAGCTACCGTGAATACTGAAGTTAATTTTTCGAGTTCTTTGGTTATTTTATCAAGTCCAGCTTGTCTGCGGGCAACAAGTACTAAGTTAGCGCCTAATCCGGCAAAAGCTTTAGCTGTGGCAGCCCCTACACCTGCTGAAGCCCCAGTAATAATGACAGTTTTGTTGTTGAAGTCGGCATTCATCATTCTAATTCTCTTGTTTTTATTGTCAGATTGACGCTGTTAGCTTGTTTGTATGTATTCTGTTACAGAAAAATTTGTAAATTTATTGTTAAAGTGATGAAAAACATCAGTGAGTTTCATAAGATAACAGCATAACAATAAAGGGATCGACAATGAAAATTAAATATTTAGCAGCAGCTATTGTAGCTAGCTTGACTCTCTCAGCTTGTGTAGCGACACAAAATAATCAAAACTCAACACCAGAAAGTGCAGCGGTTGAAGTAAATCAGAATAAAGTATTTAGCCAAAACTATGTTTTTAAAGAATTAGATAATGGTTTACGTGTATTGATCGTTAAAACTGATTATCCAGATCTTGTTTCTGTACAAATTCCAGTTTCTGTCGGCTCTCGTGACGAAGATGAGGCTGGTCGAACTGGCTTTGCACACTTTTTTGAACATATGATGTTTAAAGGCTCTGAAAAATTCCCACAAGATGTATACGCTGACTTATTTAAAAATGCCGGTGTTGATAACGGTGCGTACACCACCAATGACTATACCAATTACCATTTAGACTTTTCTAAAGATCACTTAGACAAAGTGTTAGAAATTCAAGCGGATCATTTCAAAAACCTTAAATATACTGACGCACAATTTAAAACTGAAGCCTTAACCGTGAAGGGCGAGTATTTAAAAAATAACGCCAGCCCAATTCGTAAATTACTAGCGGCAGTTCGCAAAGAAGCGTTTGACACTCACACCTATAAGCACACAACTATGGGTTTCTTTGAAGATGTTGAAGCTATGCCTGAGCAGTTGGCTTACGGCGAAAAATTCTTTAAACAGTTTTATAAACCAGAATATGTATCAATTGTGATTGTTGGTGATGTTGAACCCGATGCAACTATGGCGATGGTTGAGAAACACTGGGGTGACTGGAAAAAAGGTGATTTTGTTAATGATATTGCCCAAGAGCCAGCACAAACTGCACCACGCTATGTTCATGAAAAATTTGACGGTTTACCAGGTCACTGGTTATTAGTTTCCTATAAAGGTACTGATTGGCAACCAAAAGAGAAAGATCGTGCCGCATTAGATTTAATTTCTGAGCTGTATTTCTCAAATAATTCAGCCTTGTATCAAGAATTGGTGGTAGATAAACAATTGGCGAGCCAAATGTTTAACTATAACCCTGAAACTAAAGATGCTGGTTTGCGCCATGTATTTATTAAAGTAAATGAAGAAAAAGACTTAGCAACTGTTCGCGATGCTATTAACCGTACTTATGCGCAAGCGCGTACAGAATTAGTTTCCTCAGAAAAATTAGACAATCTTAAAGCAAATTTAAAATATAGTTTTGTAAATAGCTTAGATTCTTCAGAGGCAATTGCTGCAACCTTAGCAAGCTACATGCACTTTGACCGTGATCCGGAAACCATAAACTATCTTTACAATAGTTTTGATAATATTTCTGCTGAAGATATTAAGCGTGTTGCCAATAAGTACTTTATTGACGATAACCGCACTACGGTTACTTTATCAGCGTTAGATAAAATTGATGCTTTTGCACAAGAAGTTGATTTAAATGCTGCCGTTGCAAAAATTGAAGCAGATAGTGCCAAGCCTAAAACCGCACAATTTGCTGTGCTAGATAAAACCAATGACTCGCCATTAATTGACGTTAACTTCTTGTTTTACACGGGTGCTGCGGCAGATCCTGCAGGTAAAAAAGGTGTGGCAGCATTAACGGCACAAATGCTAACGCGTGGTGGTTCAGTTACTCGCACTTATAAAGACATTCAAAAAGGTTTATACCCATTAGCCGGACGATTTTCTTCACAAATTGATAAAGAAATGATGTCGTTTACCGGTCGTGTTCACAAAGACAATGCCGAACAGTGGTACCAGTTAATTAGTGATCAATTATTGAATCCAGGCTGGCGTGAAGATGACTTCAAACGTTTGAAGAAAGAACTGATTGACGGTATTAAATCCGGCTTAAAGTCTTCAAATGATGAAGAACTTGGTAAAGAAGTACTTTATAGCAAGTTATATCAAGGTCATGCTTATGAAAACTTTAATAGCGGCGATCTATCTGATTTAGAAGCAATTACTCTTGAAGATGTAAAAGCTTTTTACGCGGCACAGTTAACACAAGCTAAATTGCATTTGGGTATTACCGGCGCTATGCCAAGCGAATTAAAAGCGCAGCTAATGACTGACTTAACAGCATTACCAGTAGGTGATGAAAAACGTTTAACTATTGCCAAAGCGCCGATTTTAAAAGGTCATCACGCCACAATTGTTGAGAAAAATGCACAATCAACAGCTGTTTCGTTTGGTTTTCCAATTGATACCATCCGCAACGATAAAGACTGGGCTGCACTTTGGTTAGTGCGTTCATACTTTGGCGAACATAGAAGCTCAAATAGTTATTTGTACCAACAAATACGTCAAGCACGTGGCATGAACTACGGTGATTATGCTTATATTGAGTACTTCCCACGTGGTATGTTCCAAACGAAGCCTGATGCTAACTTAGGTCGTTCAAGCCAAATTTTCCAAGTATGGTTACGTCCATTGCGTTCAAATAATGATGCTCACTTTGCAACACGTGCAGCTTTATATGAATTGGATAAATTAATTGAAAACGGTATGAGTGAAAAAGACTTCCAAGCCACACGTAATTATCTAACTAATTACGCTCCGCAATTAGTCGCAAGCCAAGACCAACAACTAGGCTATGCACTCGATAGTGAGTTTTATCAAACAGATGAGTTTGTAAAATATGTACGTGAACAGTTTGCTAAACTAACTTTGGCTGACGTTAACCGCGTGATTAAAGAAAACTTGCAAACGGATGATATTCACTATGTGTTTATTTCAGGGGACGGCGAAGACATGAAAAAACGTTTATTGTCTGAACAAGTATCACCATTGAAATATAACTCTGAAAAACCGGCGGAGCTATTAGCAACTGATAAAATTATTGAAGCATACAAATTAACATTACCAGCGAAGAACGTTGAAGTGATTGCGGTTGATTCAGTATTTGAATAGTTAATTTATCGACTTGTCACGCATGCACATTTATTCTGTGCTCGTGACATTGTCTACATGGAGAAAGGCGGTTAGTTTTTATCTGGAATAAAAAAACTAACCGAACGTCATATGCATAAACACCACGCTCGTCGTGGTGTTTTCTCTTCAGTATTTTTAATATCTAAATTACTTCCTTACATGGTTAATGTGAATAGGAAATAATGGTATTTATAGTAAATTTTAAAATATAATATCGAGTAATTTTTCTTGTTCATCAAGGGTTCAGTTTGCACCCGTATGATGAATTCAAAGCTACTTTTTCTTAGGATAATTTTCATGCAGTCACATAAATCCGCAATATCTCTTAAAAAGCCTCTTATGGTTTCACTTATCGGCCTTTCTTTGGCCGTTACCGGTTGTGCCAGTACTAATGCCGAAAAAGGTGCTGCCATAGGCGCTATTACGGGAGCTGTGCTAGGTAAGTCAACCAGCAACCATAAAAATAAACGTGCCGTTTGGGGGGCAGCAATTGGTGCTATCGCAGGAGCAGCCATTGGTGACTATATGGATAAGCAAGAGCAAGAGTTTCGTGACGAGCTTGCAGGCTCTGGTATCGAAGTGGTGCGTGAAGGTGATAACTTACGTTTAATAATGCCTGCCAATATTACTTTTGCTACTGGCCAAGCTTATATAACTTCGGGCTTTTACAATACCTTAGATGATATCGCCCGAGTATTAAATAAGTATGAGAAAACCTTATTAAGTATTGAAGGCCATACTGACAGCCAAGGTTCGATGCAGTTTAACCAAAACTTATCAGAACAGCGTGCAGGCAGTGTTAAGCAATACTTAACCAATAAAGATATCATTGCTAGTCGTTTAAAAACAACAGGCTACGGTGAAACACGTTCGATAGCTGATAATGCCACGGCAAATGGTCGCGCACTTAATCGTCGCGTTGAAATTCAGATCATTCCTAATCAAGCCTAATTATAAAACTCAACCAATTTTCGAAAATACCGCGAAAAATCGCGGTATTTTTTTATCCATTGCAATGCGCTTCATTAATACCAATTGAAATAAGTCGTCAGTCATTTTAAGGCGGCTTAAATATCCAACAACTTCGTTGCTTTCAATCCCAATAGCCAGCTATTACTCTTTCAAGCGCCTTGATTTTGAATATTTATTCTCACTTTTATTTGTTCACTTACTTAATTTAATTGTTATTAGTTTTTCGTTAACTGAAGACACTGTTCGCACAGCAAATCTTGCGAACACAGGCCTGTTCGCACAAACACAAAAATAATATTTTTCTTGTTTATCAGTTGGTTATGTTTTGGCATTGTTTGTGCTAAATCCTCTAGCAACACAACCCCAAATGATAATAAGTTTCAGGGAAAAGAAAATGTTAAAAGACACTTCTGGTCAAGATGTACAGATTGCCCAAACAGGCAGAAAAAAATCACTGATGATTAAAGTGGTAATTGCAACCTTGGCTATTGCCGCCATTGGTTTTTTTATTGCACCTAAATTTAACAATATGTTTAGTTCAGACATGGCAATTTCGAAAGAGCGCTTACGTTTTGCTGTGGTGGAAAAAGGTAACTTGCAGCGTGATATTGGCGTACAAGGCCGCATAGTTGCTGCCAATAGCCCAACGCTATACGCAACAGCTCCGGGTATTGTCAGCTTATTTGTTAAGGCCGGTGACACAGTTACTGAGAATCAAAAACTAGCCGAAGTTGATAGCCCACAGCTGAAAAATCAATATGAGCAAGAATTGGCAACTCTAGAACAGCTCGAGCTCGCGGTTGGCCGTCAGCGCATAGAAATGAAAACAACACAACTAAACAACCAACAAACGATAGAAATGTCGGCGGTTAATCTAGAAGCGGCGAAAGTTAACAAAGACCGTGCAGTCACTAGCATTAAAGATTCATTAATTAGCAAAAAAGAATATGAAGAAAAAGTTGCTGAATTTAAACGTGCTAGCTTGTCGCATGAACATGCCAAGCAAAGTTTTGATTTGCAAAAAGAAAGTATGGAATTTGAATTGAAAACCCGCCAGTCACAGCTTAATCGTCAACAATTTGTTGTTAATGATCTGCAAAGACAAGTAAACGAACTGACCTTATTCGCACCGACTGACGGCATTATTGGTAGCGTTAATATTCGTGAGAAAGACAGTGTTGCAAGTAACACCTCGCTCATTACTGTTATCGATTTAAGTGCCTTTGAAGTGGAGGTGAATATTCCTGAAAGCTTTGCTGATGATCTTGGCGTTGGTTTAGCATCAGAAATTAGTTTTAATGGTGAAGCACATGATGGTCAACTAGTGGCTATTTCCCCAGAAGTTACCAATGGACAAGTGGTTGGGCGCTTACGCTTTAACGCCGAAACTGTCGCAAACTTACGCCAAAATCAGCGTGTTAGCGCTCGTATTCTTATTGAGTCCAAAGAAAATATTTTAAAAGTTCGCCGAGGTGCATTTGTTGAAAGTGGTGGTGGACGAATTATTTATCAAGTGAATGGCAGCAATGCAACGCGTCAAAAGGTCACTTTAGGTGCCCGAAGTATTGGCGAAATTGAGATAGTTTCCGGCTTAAATGCTGGTGATGAAATTGTTATTTCAAGTATTGATGTTTTCAATAATCGCGAACAAATCTATCTGACTAATTAGGAGAAAAACAAATGTTAAGAATGGAAAATGTCAGCAAAATATATCGTACAGAATTAGTAGAAACACATGCCTTACGCAAGGTGGACTTACATATTAAAAGTGGCGAATTTGTGTCTGTTACCGGCCCATCAGGCTCGGGCAAAACCACATTTCTCAATTTAGCTGGCGCATTAGAAACCTTCGAAGAAGGTGATTATTTTCTTGATGGCCAAAACGTAAAAGGACTCAGTGATGACAAATTATCAGAAATTCGAAATCAAAAAATTGGATTTATTTTTCAAAGCTTTAATCTTTTGCCTGATTTACCCCTCTTTGACAATGTTGATGTTCCATTACGTTATCGCGGTATGAGTGCAAAAGAGCGCAAAGAACGTATTGAACATGCGCTTGAAACTGTTGGTTTAGCATCGCGTATGCAACATTTACCAACGCAGCTTTCAGGTGGACAACAACAACGTGTCGCCATTGCCCGCGCTATTGCAGGAGAGCCGTTATTTTTATTAGCCGATGAACCCACCGGTAACTTAGATTCATTAATGGCGCAACAAGTGATGGAATTATTAGAAGATATCAATGGTAAAGGCACGACTATTATTATGGTAACTCATGATGATCAATTGGCCCGTCGTGCGCATCGCAATATTCAAATTTTTGATGGTCAAGTCAGTGATATTGAAAAGTCAATTGCTGAAGACGTTATTCGCAGCGCATAGGAGTTAAGCATGTTCAGTTATAATTTTCAGTTAGCGCTGAAAAGTTTGAAAGACCGACCTGCGCTGACTATTTTAACCATTCTGGCTATTGCCACGGGGTTAGGTTTATACACCACAGTGAAAACCATGAGTTATCAAAGTAGCCAAGTACCTTTGGCGCACAAAAGTAAAAATATTTTTTTACTACAAATGGATAACCGTGAAATTACTGCTGATGCAGTAGAGCATCAAGCGCGTATGGTTGATACCACTTACAAAGACACCTTGAACCTAATGCAACTGGAATTGCCTGGCGTCAAGCAAAGCTTTAATTGGTCTACCTATGGCATTTTAAACGTTGAAGATGAAAATATTAACCCGCTGCAAACCACTGCAGCTGTAGTCAATAGCACCTTTTTTAGCATGTTTGAAACGCCATTTTTATATGGAAACGGTTGGGATAAAGCCACTGAAGACAGCGGTGAAGCCGTTATCATTATTAGCAAGCTCATGAATGATAAGCTTTTTGGTGGCCGCAATAGTGTTGGTGAAAGTGTGCGAATCAATACCCATGTTTTGAAAATTATTGGGGTATTAGACACTTGGTATTTAAGTAGTAAATTTTATAACCGCAGTTTTTGGCCGGGTTACCCTGATAATTTCTTTATTCCTTATACCTTTGCAATGGATAATAACTTACCACGTAGTGCTGGCTTTGATTGTTGGGCGGCAAATGCTGATATTGCTCGCTCGTTTCGTACTGAGAATAAAGACCGCTTAATTAACTCTGAATGTGCGTGGGTAACGTTTTGGGCAGAAGTACCTGACGCAAAAGTTGCTGATTATCGTCAACAAATTATGAGCTATATGGAAAGTGAAAAAGCCTTAGGGCGTTTTCCTCGTGAGTTAGCAATGTATTTAACAAACCTTAACGACCAATATAATTATGTGAATGGTCGAAATCAGTTTCTCAATACTTTCTCTGTGCTATCGACTTTATTTTTCGCCGTGTGCTTGTTAAATGCGGTTGGCATATTACTGGCTAAATTTATGCGTCGTAAAAAAGAAGTCAGTTTACGTCGAGCGTTAGGTGCCAAGAAGAAGACTATTATCATGCAGCATTTGCTTGAAGTGATCATTATTGGCTTCTTAGGTGGAGTGCTAGGTATTGTTATTTCATACTTTGGTCTTCAAGGAATGCTAAATATACGTTTGTATTCATCAGACTACACAGTACGTGTTGAAGATATTCAACCGCTATTTCAATTAAATTGGCTGATGATAGGTAATGCCTTTGCCACAGGTATAGTGTGCACCATAGTTGCCAGTATTTATCCTATTTGGCGTTTATGTAATGTACCGCCTGCTAGTCAATTGAAATCACAATAAGGAGAAAAACATGGATCTGAAGCCTATTTTTCTTAGCCTAAAACAAAATAAATTTATGGCATTGCTGATGATTATTCAGATTGCCTTTACCATGGGCGTATTAAGTAGCTCAGTGTTAGTTGCCACAACAACCCTACAAGAGTGGAATGTACCTTCAGGTATTCCCCATAATGATATTGTTAGAATTTCACCAGAGTTTTTTGACGATAGCCAAGATGTTGGCCAAGCCATAGTTAATGATCTTAATCGTGTCAAAGCCATTCCTGCTGTTATTAATGCTGCACCGTCAAATGCTGTGCCTTTTACGGCTGAAAATATGATTGACGTATATTTAGCAACCGAAGAAGATGCACAGGGTTTTAAAACTGTGGTTTTTGAATCAGACGAACAAATTATTGATGTGTTACAGCTTTCACTGATAGATGGACGTTTAATTACCGCCAGTGATGTTGTTAAAGGTGAGATTGAATCAACACCACAAAGTGCATCTGAGGTGATGATCAGCCAAGATATGGCGAAAGTTTTATTTGGTGATGATTCTGCCATTGGTAAAACCATTTGGTTAGCGAAAAGTGCAGATCCGGTAAAAGTTATTGGTGTTTATAGTAACTTTATGACTGGTGAGCGCTTGAATGGTCGTGGCAAATCTTATCACTCAATTATTCGCCCACAAGTTAAGTGGAGTCAAAACCAACAACCACATTATTTAATGCGTGTGGAAACAGGTACGGCAGTTGCTTTACTTGAAGATATTATCGACGTATTTTACTTAGAACGTGGCCGTTATATTAATTCAAGTGAACTACTCAAGCGTACGCAAAAGCGCATGTATGATGGCCGAGGTAGCCGTGCGTTAACTTTCTTAGTATTGAGTTTCGTATTATTGATAATTACGGGCTTAGGTATCACTGGGTTAACTGCTTTTCAAGTAACACAAAAGCGTAAGCAAATAGGCACACGCCGCGCGTTAGGTGCTAAGAAAAGCGATATTATGCGCTACTTCATCACAGAAAATAGTGTGCTTACACTGATTGGGTTGATAATTGGGGTGCTGGTAACTTTATCAATAACCTTTGAATTATCAGAGCAAGCAGGACAAAACTTTTTTAACTTAAGTGTGTTGTTAATGACTGCATTGCTGCTTTGGCTCGTCAATATTCTCGCGGTTTGGTTTCCGGCTAAACGCGCCGCGAATATTGCTCCTGCCATAGTGACACGTAGCGCATAATTTATAGCTAAGTAGCTTAACTTATCTGATTGAATTTTAAAGTTAAGCTACATGCGTTAACATCTAGCTGTAGAAAAATCACAAGGAATGAAATGAAAGCTCGTATACTCGTTATTGATGACAACTTAGATGTTGCTCATGCGCTAAAGGTATTGTTTACCATAAATAATTTGGAGTGCGATCATTGTTTAACACCAGAGTCAGGGCTCTCAGCGCTTGAAAATAGCCACTATGATCTTGTGATTCAAGATATGAATTTCAGCCAAGATACCACGTCAGGCGAAGAAGGTATTGAGTTATTTAATGAAATTCGAGCTCGTTTCGCTGACTTACCGATAATTTTGATGACCGCATGGACGCATTTGGAAACAGCGGTCGATTTAGTAAAATCTGGTGCCAGTGACTATATTTCCAAACCGTGGGATGACGATAAGCTGATTGTAACGGTTAATAACTTAATTGAGCTTAGTGAGTTACAACAAGCCCACAGAAAAAGTGCGCTGAAACACAATCGCCAACAACGTGAATTGGCTGAGCAATATGATTTATGTGGTATTCGCTATCAAAGTGATGCCATGTTCAATTTATTGCAAATTACTACACAGGTTGCACATGCTGATGTTTCGGTATTAATTACCGGTCCAAATGGTGCAGGTAAAGAGAAAATAGCTGAAATCGTGCAGGCTAATTCCAGTTGTCGTCAAGGGCCTTTTATTAAGGTTAACGTTGGAGCGCTTTCGCCAGAATTGATGGCGGCAGAGTTGTTTGGCGCTGAAGCTGGCTCTTATACCGGCATTACTAAACGTCGTATTGGTCGTTTTGAGCTAGCCGATAACGGCACGTTATTTCTCGATGAAATAGGAAACTTATCTTTAGATGGCCAAGCGAAATTACTTCGAGTACTTGAAACTGGCGAGTTTGAACGTATTGGTGGTAGTGAAACCTTAAAAGTAAAAGTACGTATTATAAGTGCTACCAATGCTGATATTAAAAGTGCCATTGCTAAAGGCGATTTTAGAGAAGATTTATATTATCGCTTAAATGTTATTGAACTGCCGTTGTTGGCACTGAATGAGCGCAAAGCTGATATTTTACCGTTAGCAGAACACTTTTTAGGAGAAAAATATCAATTAACTGAAAAAGCTAGTTTAACACTGAAACATTACACTTGGCCGGGTAACATCAGGGAATTAAAAAATGTTATGCAGCGGGCGTCTTTGCTTGCGCGCGATACGGTTATTGATGAGAAAATATTGGCGTTAAATGTTCAGCTACCAGAATCAACCGTTACATCGGCCAATTCTGAAGAGATCACCGCACAAGATATTCAGCACGCGATTGCTGATGCTGGCGGTGTTATTTCTGAAGCGGCTAAATTATTAGGTCTTAGCCGCTCTGCCCTTTATCGTCGTATGAAAAAATTTGAGATAGTCAGTTAATGGTAAAACGGTCGTTATTTCTACGCTTATATCTAGCATGTACTACTATTATGGTGCTTTATGGCGTGATATTGGCAAACTTACCAGGTGAATTTCATTTTTTTAGTGCGCCAGTTATATTAACTACCCTTGGTTTTTTAATGATACTGTTTTTGTTATCAAAATGGTGTTTGGCGCCTTTAACTAAAACCCTTTTAGCAATCGACAATGGTATTGATGCGTTTAAAGATAACGATTTTAGTCTCACTATTCATAACCAGAATTACACGGAAGTTTCAAGCTTAGTCAAAATTTATAATGAACTCGCTACCGTATTGCGCAATGAACGCATGGATATTTTTCAACGTGAATTACTGCTTGATACTGTGATACAAAGCACGCCAGTTGCTATGGTGCTGGTTAATAGCAGTAACAAAGTGGTTTATAGCAATTTAGCGGCAAAAGAAATGTTTAGCCAAACACGTAAACTTGAAGGCGGCGACTTTTCGCAGCTAATAAGCAATCTTACGCCGGTGTTACAAACCGCGACAATTGAGCGAAGTGAAGGCTTAGTAAGCGATGTACTAGAAGACCAAGCATTGGTTTATAACATTAATTGCCAACAATTTATGCTTAATGGTCGAGAGCATCAGCTATATCTTTATAAAAACATGACTCATGAAATATCTCGCAAAGAAACTGATATGTGGAAGCAAGTCATTCGACTAATTAGCCATGAGTTAAATAATTCATTGGCGCCAATATCATCATTAACACGTTCGGCACAAAAAATTATTGCCCAACCCGAGCATAGCCATATGTTAAATGACGTGTTAGAAACCATTGGTAATCGAGCCAGCCATTTACATGGCTTTATCGAACAATACGCTAGTTTTTCTCGTTTACCTAAGCCCAACTTAAAAGCAGTGAATTTAAGCAGTTTTTTTCAACAAATTGAAACGCTAATTGGCGTAACTTGTTATTTAGACGTGGTACGAGAGAAAGCGGTTTTTGACGCTGGGCAAATTGAACAAGTCATTATCAATTTAGTGAAAAATGCTAAAGAATCCGGCTCTGCTTTGGAAGACGTTGGTTTTGAAATGAAGCAACAAGGCCGACAATTAGTGTTTAATATTTTCGACCGTGGCACAGGGTTAAGTGCACAACAACAACAACAGGCTTTATTGCCATTTTTTACCACCAAAGCGACAGGCACGGGTGTTGGTTTAGCCTTATGTAATGAAATTGTGATTGGTCATCAAGGTAAGCTACGCCTTTATAACCGTACACACGGCGGCTTATGTGTTAGCTTTAGTCTAGAGCTGACAGACTAGCACAATAGCCAAAATCACTATATCATCAGCTACTTCGCTTATTACCATATTAATAATTCCACATCAGCACTATGAAAACGAAACTAATTACTCGCCCTGGCTATATTTTACTGCAACAAGAATTAGATAAACTATGGCGTGAAGAGCGACCGGAAACAACGCGAAAAGTTTCATGGGCTGCTAGTTTAGGGGATCGAAGTGAAAATGCTGATTATCAATATAATAAAAAGCGCTTACGTGAAATTGATCGTCGTGTCCGCTACTTACGCAAAACTCTTGAAGAACTAAAAATTGTTGATTATGGCCCTCAACAAGAAGGGAAAGTGTTTTTTGGTGCTTGGGTGAGCCTAGAAAATGATGATGGCGAGACCTTAAAGTTCCGCATTGTCGGCCCAGAAGAAATTTACGGCCGCAATGACTACTCATCAATAGATTCCCCTATTTCACGGGCATGTTTGAAAAAACAAGTTGATGATGAAGTCGTAGTGAATACTCCCACAGGTGAAAAAATTTGGTATGTCAGTGAAATTGAGTATGAGAAATAGTTAAAATAAAAGTTTCTTTTTGTCTGTTTTTTTACGTTATATACGAATATGTTCAATGTTTAATCTGGTCTTATCTTGTGCCATTAATGATGCAATTAGGTTATTTCTCAGGTTCATTTCAATGAAATAAATATTTACAAATTTGCAACATCTGGTACTGTGTGCGAAAAATTATTGTATATATTTAATATAAGTGAAATGGAATTCATAATGAAATCTTGCATACACTCAATCCTACTAATCCTATTAGTATTAAGCTTTAATGTATTGGCTGGTACTTACGTTGGACAAACTAATGGCTCATTTCGTGTTGATGAATCTGGCAGTGCTACCTATAACATCCCTTTAAATATTCCTGCGGGTATCGCAGGTGTTCAGCCTCAGCTTAGTTTTTCTTACACCAGTAATAGCGGTGACGGAATAATGGGACGAGGTTGGAATTTTTCAGGCGCATCAGCGATTTCAAGATGTCCGAAGAATATGACCCAAGACGATGAACAAGGAAATGTCAGCCATTCAGAAAATGACCGATTATGTCTCAATGGTCAGCGTTTGGTCACTTGGGGAAGTCAGCATAATAAAAATACGTCAAATAGTAGCTACTGGTCTGCGGATAAATACCATACTGAGCTTGATGATTTTAGTATTGTTCGAGCACATGGCAGCACCAGTCAAGGACCGGCCGCTTTTACCGTAGAAACAAAATCAGGTGAAGTTCATTATTACGGCTTAGCATCAAGTGTCAGTGGTAGTGATAGCTTGGGGCAACCGATGTCGATAAGCCTTAAAATTTATGGTGGAGGCAATGAAAGCAGCAGTGATGCTTTTGTTAATGCGGGCAGTGCTAACATAGCCAAAACATGGGCCTTAAAAGCCATCAAAGATGTGAAAGGCAATTATATTGTTTTTCGCTATCATGAAGATGCAACAAAGGGAGAACATTACTTAAAAGAGGTACATTATACTGGCCGTACCGATGGCAAGTCGCCGTTTGCTCGTGTTGTATTAAATTATGTTGATAATCCGAAAATGTTTGTTGGTTGGTCAGTGGGTACACCAATAACAATGAGTAAAATATTGGATAGCGTTACGGTTTATCAAGACCATGAAGTATATCGCCATTATGCTTTAAATTACTTTACATCGTCTGTCTTAGAAGAGAAAAATTATCTAGAATCAATTCAAGAATGTACAGATAAAAATAAATCCAATTGTCTCCCAGCAACAACCTTTGGATGGCAAAAGCCTGCACCTAAATCTACGAGTTATACATGGAGAACAGAGCCTGAAACCGGGTATCGATATAAAGTAGCTGTTACAGAGAATTTTTCACCATTTAACTCTTATGGAGTTACAAAAGGTGAATCTGACAATCGTCATTACAATCACATTATTGACCTAGATGGTGATGGTTATTCTGATATTGTTTATCCATCAGGGAGTTATTGGTATGCGCGCTTTGGCCCATATTACAATACTAACACTAGGCTAAGTAGTATTGGAGTATCCAAGAAGGAGTATGCACAAACCATTGATTACAATGGTGATGGTCAGCGAGACTTATTAGTTGCTAACGGTGAAACCAGTAACTGGATGATAATTTCCTATGTCCCTAGCACAAATACGGTAACGCGATGTGAAACAGAGCCAGGCTACGAATATGTATGTGAAACATATGAACAGGCTTCGAATTTAACTATTGTAAATACGGGGGTTAGAGCGACTGGCTTGGAAGGAAATGCGCAAGTTGCTGACGTTGATGGAGATGGTTTAGAAGATATTATTTTCAGTAAAAATGGTAACTTGCAGGCATATTTAAATAATGATGGTGATGGGAGTTTTACATTTGATAGTTTAGTCGGCACACTTTCGAGTTCATCAGGCCGAATATTTGAAGGAAATGTAAGTCGAAAAAGTGCAAATATAAAGAATGCTTCAGGTATTGATGTTAATGGTGATGGTAGAACAGATCTCGTCATTAAAGTGTCAGAATATGGTGGGAGTTGTAGCGTAGGCGGTCGATTTGTTGGCAGTAGTAGTGAGTGTCATGACGCAGGCGGCACTTGGACTGTGAACAACTCTTCTGGATATCAGCTTCTGGTATCTGACGGTAGTAACTATGTAAATCAACAAGAGCTTAGTGACTATGATGAAGTGAGAGTTGCCGATCTAAACGGTGATGGTTATACCGACTTAATGTATCAACAAGGCACGCGTTGGTATTACCGCTTATCTAATGGTATTCAGCTTCTGAGTCCACAATCTACCAGTTTCAATACCACTGATACATTAGATCATTTGATGTACTTCGTTGATTTAAATGCCGATGGCCGTGCTGATGTACTATACCCTACCTCGTCATCTAACTGGAATGTTATGCTATCGCGCCCGAGTACATCGGCTAATAAAATCATTTTTGAAAAACGTGGTACAAAGTCTTTTGATAAAGATGCAGTTGTTCGCTTTGGTGATATGAATGCTGATGGCAAACTTGACTTATTAACTTCAACCAATGATAACGGTTGGAAAACTTACCTAGCAACAAACCCTAACAGAAAAGAACATGTGATTAATAGCATTACTAATGGTTGGGGTGTTACCACTCAAATATCGTACAAAAACATTACCGACACGAGTGTGTATTTTAGGCAAGACTCAAGCTTTAACAACAGTAGTGATTATATCTCGCCAAAAGCGGCTTTTTATGTGGTTGATAATGTCAGTACGCAAACAACAGCCAATGATAGTGTCAGTGTTGACTATCAATATGGCGGTCTTCTGTTACATAAAAAAGGCCGCGGATTAGCAGGCTTTGAAGCCCTACGTACTACCGATAATCAAACAGGCGTTATCACTGAAACAGCATATAACCAACACTGGCCTTATATCGGCATGCCGCTAAGTACCGTGCAAATGAAAGACAGTGTGCTATTGAGTTCATCAAAGAATTACCTGAGGAATCGAGATACCGCAAGTGGCGGTGTCATGCCATATATTCACCAAAGTACTGAGCTAAGTAATAGCCTAGGCTCTGATTTAAATAAATATGAGATCAGTAAAACAGAGAGTACATTCACATATGATAGTTACGGTAATTTAACCAATTCAATTATCCATGTTCGTGATGCAGAGAACAATAATAATAGGTTGTCTACTTATACGAATAATACTTATGGTTCAAATACTCTATATAAGCAAAAAGGGCGTTTAACTTATGCTACGGTTCAAAAAGCGCTTTATAATAATGCTGCACTAAAGAGTAATATCACCCGTAAGTCCTCTTTTACCTATTACTCTGACGATTTACTCTTAAAAACATCAACGGTATCTCCAGAAAATAACAGAACCAAGCAAACGACTACTTATGTTTATGATGCTGCGGGGAACAAGGTGGAAGTTTGGTTAACGGCTGCGAAAAATAGCCTAGGTAGTAACTTTGAAACGCGTAAAAGTTACACTACTTTTGGTAGTCGCTATCGTAATGTGCAATCAATTAAAAACCATTTAGGCGAGTCAACAACCTTTACTTATAACGGAACCTCGGCAAGTGCAGTCAGGGGCCTAATTGGTTATGTTGAAACCACAGGTGCCAATGGCATCAAAAGTCGAAAGTATCAAAATTTATTAGGGCAAACAACACAAAGCCGATTGTATGGTAAAGGGCAAATAAACAGTTATAGCTATCAAGATTATTGTGCAAATACCAGTTGTGCTAATAGCGACGCTTACGTTCGAGTTCGCTCACTAACCGATGGACAAGCTGAAAAACAAAAGTTTTTAGATGCGTGGGGACGAGAAATTGAGTCGCGCGTTAAACTCCAGGATGGAAATTGGAGTGTGTCGAAAACGACATACGATTCACAAGGTCGAGTTAAACGAAGTTACGAAGCCGGTAAAAACAGTGCGAGCAGCTATTACAGTGAACCAAGCTACGATATTTTAGGTCGTGTGACTGAAAATAGGCAAGCTAATGGCGGTTTTACCGAAATTGAACGCTTTGGTAAGCAAGTGTTTACTACCAATGCGAAAGGTCAACGTACGGAGACGTTGAAAAATTATTTGGGGCAAAATAGTAGTGTTTTTGATGCGTTAACCAATGAATTACGTTATCAATATAACGCCTATGGGCAGCTGCTAAATGTTCGAGCAATTAATCGTAGCAACGTAAATAGTTTACGTACAAGTACCACGTACGATGTTTACGGTAATAAACTCACCACTAATGACCAAGACAAAGGCTTATGGCGTTATACTTATAGCGGCTTTGGTGAGTTACTCACTCAAACCGATGCTAAATCACAAGTTGTCAGCTTTGCTTATGATATCTTAGGCCGTAAAACTCGTCGTTATGATGGCAGTGGTACTGTTTGTTGGGATTTTGGAACATTAGCAGACAAAGCCACTCACAGTGTTGGTAAACTTAAAAAGTTACGATTCTTTGAAGGGCAAAACCAGTCTTGTGGTACAACAAGCAGCCCAAGTTATCAGCAAACACAAACCTATCACAGTTATGGTTTACCGTATCAACAAACAGTTAAAGTAGACGGCTCGAATTATACTTCTACAACAACACACGACAGCTATAACCGTGTTTATACACAAACCTATCCTGCCAATAATTTTATTGTTCGAAATGTTTATCAAAGTGGCTATATGACCAAACAACTCAACCATAGAACAGGCCGAGTGTATCGTCATATAGAAAGTGTTAACGGTCGAGGCCAAGCAACTAACGTTAAATATGCCAATGGCAGCTCTGAAGAAAGAGCATATCAAGCAAGTACCGGTTGGTTAACAAATATAGACACCGAGTTAGGCGTACTTACCCTACATGGCTTTGACTATGAATATGACAAATTAGGTAACTTAACTGACAGAGATGTATTCTTTGGTGTAGGTAATAGTAGTAACTTTGCCGAGCACTATGTTTATGATGATTTGAATCGAGTTACGCGTCGAACCATTGCCATTTCTAATGCGGGTGGCGGTGACGGCTTAACGCCAATTGACCCCGGTGGTCCTATTACATTGCCAATTGACCCTGACCCATGTGATGGCGGCGGTGGAGGTGGTAAAGAATTACTGCTAAGCCAATCGATGATGAAAGTAACATCTGGTTTTGTTCCAGCCTTGCGAGCTCCAGGTGATGCTTGTCTAGATTCTGCGGCAATCTCAACAGCTAGTAGTTCTACATCAAACCATACGTTTAATTTATATGCTCAATTACCTAGTCGTTACCGTATGAACGAAACGTACAGTTATGATGACTGGGGGAACATAAAATATAAACAGAATACCGGTTACTACAAATACGATACCAATAAAACCAATCGTTTATTGGGTGTACACCAGTATAGTAACTTTACTGGTACGCAATATTACAACATGAGTTACGATGCTAACGGTAATATCACTACAGATGGCAAGCGAACTTCATATTACACTAACTTCGATAAGCCGTATTTAATAACCCAAGGTAGCAATAGAACATCGTTTAGTTATGGGCCTAACAGAGAAGTATATAAACGTGTTGATACACGTGGCGGTAAACAAACACAAACTCTGTATTTAGGAGGGTATGAACGCGTTAAATTACCAAGTGGTGTTATAGAACATAAGTTTTACGTTGGTAATGTGGTTATCACCGAGCGTAGCAATAATGCTAATGATGAGTTTTATCTGCATAAAGACCATCAAGGCTCTACTACGTCTATCACCAATGCGAGTGGCGGTATAGTACAGCAATTTATTTATGACCCATGGGGTAAACAATACAACGTTCATAGCAATAGTATTTTTAGTGCTTATTCAAGCCCAGGTATTAGTAAAGGATATACGGGCCATAAAATGGTCAATGATATGGATATTATCCATATGAACGGGCGAACTTATAACGTAGCGCTAGGGCGATTTATGCAGGCGGATCCGTTTATTCAATTTCCAAATAATAGCCAAAGTTATAATCGTTATTCGTATGTATTGAATAACCCAATGAGTTATACCGATCCTAGTGGATATTTTCTTAGTGGATTATCTAAGAAAATTGGCCGCAAGCTGATACGATCTGCTGCTAAAATTTTTGGCGCTAAACTTGTTAACATGGTGGGGACTGCTGTGGCGACATATTTTGGTAGTGCTTTTGGGGCTGCGGCATGGACATATGAATTTAACCGGGCAATGGGGAATAGTTCTACTGGATCATTGCGGGCAGCTTTTACCTCTTTTATAGCAGCGTCATTACCTGCCGCCAATACTGGAAATGAATTTGTTAATTTTGTTGTTGATGGCGTAACTGGGGGCAGTATATCCTATGCGTCAGGAGAAAACTTTGGTCATGGCTTCTGGGCTGCTGGTCTGAATAGTGCAGTCGGTGGAGGCAACGTTTCCTCAAATCCCTATGTTAATATTCTATCTTCAGCAGTTATTGGCGGCACTATATCTAAAGTTACTGGTGGAAAGTTTGCTAACGGTGCATCGAGTGCTGCTTTTTCTGCTGCTTTGAAACAGGATTGGTCAAGTCCACCTAAAGAAGGTAGCGCAGCATGGGACGCCAGAGAAGAAGCTTATTTCCAAGCTGAATATAAGGCGATGATGGACTCATTGGCTACAGGTGAAGATATGTTAGCTTACAATGATCCAGGTTGGATGCGGAATCAAGAGCGAATGATGTTAGATGGAGTCGGTGGAGAAGGTGCATATTTGGATGTTACCGGAGATGCTGCTGTTGATGCATTAGAGTATGCAAGTTATGCTGTTGGTGGAGTTGCGTTGTATAGGGGGACTGGTATTCTTTTATATAGATCCTTAGCCAATTCTAGAATTGGTCATCCTGCATTTAGAAATGGAATGAGAGGGACGTGGAATACAGGTAAATATCGATTTGGTTGGAGTGGTCGAAATGGTTCAGATACATATTACTTGCAACTAAGAGGTGGTGGACGAAGATCTATTCATTGGCCACCTGAAGGTAGAACAATACAAGTAACGAGGCCGAAACCATAAGGAAATGTATGTCTGAAAAAATTAATGATGTCCTAAATTCACATGTATTAGAAGCTCTTAGTTGGAATGTTTCTGATTGGGGGGGAAAGTGTAAATTAAATTCACCTTATAGAGTTGATGGAAGTGATTACCTCTTAAATGTTTGGCAGGAAAGCTTACCTATAGGTGATGTTCTAATTTTTGAGTTTCGAACTAAAAAGTGGTTTATTGAACGTGCTTTTGTTTCTGGAGTTATTGCTTCAGGTAAATGTATAAGGGAATTAACAGAAGAAGAGGTTTTCGACCTCGGAATATAATAAAAAAAGAATAAAAGGGGTCGGTGACGAATTAAATGCTACCGGCCTTATTTTTTGAGTTGGCTATACTTGGTGTTTTAATCGAAAGGATTCGATATGCCGAGAAAACCAAGGATGTTTCAACCAGGCTTACCTTGCCATGTGATTCAACGAGGTAACAATCGCCAAGTTTGCTTTTTTACCGAGCAAGACTGTCTGTTTTATTTGTCTTGTTTAGCATGTAGTTGTGAAAAGCACAACGTAGATTTACATGCTTATGTCTTAATGACTAATCATGTTCATTTACTAATGACTCCAAGTTCGGTTGACGGTATATCTAAGGTCATGCAGTCGATTGCGGTAAAAGGGGTCGGTGACGAATTAAATGCTACCGGCCTTATTTTTTGAGTTGGCTATACTTGGTGTTTTAATCGAAAGGATTCGATATGCCGAGAAAACCAAGGATGTTTCAACCAGGCTTACCTTGCCATGTGATTCAACGAGGTAACAATCGCCAAGTTTGCTTTTTTACCGAGCAAGACTATCTGTTTTATTTGTCTTGTTAGCATGTAGTTGTGAAAAGCACAACGTAGATTTACATGCTTATGTCTTAATGACTAATCATGTTCATTTACTAATGACTCCAAGTTCGGTTGACGGTATATCTAAGGTCATGCAGTCGATTGGACGCAGATATGTGCAATATATTAATAAGCAGCTTCATCGAACAGGCACTTTATTTGAAGGCCGCTTTAAAGCAAGCTTGGTTCAAGCTGATGAATACCTTTTAGCCTGTATGCGCTACATAGAACTAAATCCTGTTCGTGCTAATATGGTTGCTCACGCTGCTGATTACAAATGGTCGAGTCACCGAGCAAATATTGGTATTACTTCCAGAAAATTATTGAAACCACACCCTGCTTATTTGGCATTAGCTAATTCCCCCGCCGCTATTTATCAAAAGTATCAAGGGCTGTTTTCAGAGGCCTTACCTGACAAAATGGTGAATCAATTTACGCAAGCGGCTTTATGTTCAATGCCAATTGGCAATTCACGATTTATTGAAGAAATAGAAAAAGCTTTAGGATATTCAATTGGCAAAATAAAACGAGGAAGGCCTGTTAAGGTTAAAGAAAATTAATTCGTCACCGGCCCTATTTCTCCTTGTCATCATTTAGTTATTCACTCCGTTTACGAAAGTACTGATATTTTCGATTTTAATCCTGCTAAATTAATGGCGCTGAAGAGTTCCTCATCTAAAGTAATGATCTTGTAAATTAGTAGTTATTTAGCCTAATAAAGCGGTGATCTGTTTTGGTAAAAGGGTAATTTGTAAAGTTATTATCAGACAATAATATTTTTGATTGGCTATTTAAATTAGAGTTGATGTTGCGATAGTAAAATCAGCGATGAATAGAGTAAAGCCAGCATTTTGCGGGCTTTGCTCTTTTAATTTTAACTTACCATTACTGCGCTATTTTTACGCGAATTTTATTTTTAGCAACTCTTGTTTCATGCAAGCTAGACAAAGCAGCCTTTGCTTCTACTTCATTTGGCATTTCAACGAAGCCAAAGCCTTTTGATTTACCTGTTTCTTGATCTAAAACTAAGCTGCATTCCGTCACTGAACCATGCTCAGAAAATAAAATACGAATTTCTTGTTCCGTGGTGGTGCGAGAAAGATTTCGAACTAAAAGTTTCATAATGAACCTTTGATATGTGATTGCGACCTGAATTGTCTCATAGTTTCGTCTTAGTTGTGGTTTTTTGTCAGCATAAGAGAAAAAAGCATATTACTGTTATTTCATAACTCTAACTTAAATTATGGTACGGTAATTATTCAGCTTCAATTTCATTAGAATAAGAAAGGCTACTCGCTTTATGATTGATATTTACACACAAGGCATGACTGTATTTTTAGGTTTTTTTGCCATCATGAACCCTATTGCTAATACGGCGGTTTTTGCTGGCTTGGTAGGTGATAAAACAAAAGCTGAGCAAACAAAAATTGCAGCCAAAGCATTAATATTGACCTTCTGTGTAATTTTATGCTTTTCAGTACTTGGTAAAACTATTTTTCATATGTTTGGTATTACTATTTCAGCGTTAAGGATTACGGGTGGCATATTAGTATTTTTAGTTGGTTATCATATGCTAAATGGTCAAGGCTCGAAATTACTTCAGCTGAGAGCCATGATGATGCAGATATCGCCATTTCTCCATTAGCTGTCCCTTTACTTGCTGGCCCCGGTACTATTGCTACCGCCATTAATTATTCGTCCTCAGGAGAAGCGACAGGTATTATAATTACTGTCGCCGTATTTGCATTATTGTGTTTGATTACATTCTTCTGTTTTGTTTTTAGCTCAAACATTATCCATATTATTGGTAAAGCCGGTATTAGTATTGTTACGCGTTTAATGGGCCTTATTCTTGCTGTTATTGGCACGCAAATGGCGATTGTTGGTGCAACAGAAGTTGCTAATTCCTTGAGGTAATGAGGCTATAAATTTTAGGTGTGTGGCTGTTTATAACAGCAGAGCTTTATCTTCTTTAAGTGCATTAATTAGCTTTGTAAGTTGATGGTATTTCTGATTCAACTTTGCTTTGTCATAAAATGTCTTACTTAACATCGGTATTTTGATCTTTTCTTTGTTCATAAAAGCTGTAAGTTGCCTTTGTCTGGTACTGCTTTTAACTGGGTAGTTTGCAAAGTTACCTTTCGGTTCAAGAATATCTGCTTCAATACTTTGCCAGTTTTCATACCAAACGGCGTGGATATCTTTTGTGTTTGTATTTTCGGCCAATGAAATATTAGCAATTATATCTTGAAAATCTGCATATTGATTTTGAGCTTTTTTGAAACTAGGTTTCATTGACTCTTTAGCTAGTTGAGGCCGAACAAGTGATAACAGTTTAATACTGTCAGCAGTTAGTTGTTCATTTAACCCAATTAGTCTTTTTGCGCCATGGTAACGGGAAAAGTTTGAAAAGTAGTTACGAGCTTGAGTCGTTATGTAAAGCTGATTTTCTATTGAGTTTTGCCATAATGATAGTTCAGGAATTTTTCTAGCAGGCTCTTCATTTTCAATTAAGATAAGTGCCCTATTTAACACAATAATTGCTTCGCTTAGCTGTTCAACAGCAGTATTAACTTCAATAATATCCCATTGTGCTAAAGGAAGTTCACTATACCTATTAAGCAAAGGTGTTAGGTGTTTAGGTAGGAATTGGAATGATTTATCAATATTTAGTTGTGCTTTTAAAATGGGAACTAATGTTTTCCCTGAGCTGATGAGTATTTTTTTTGCTGCTGGATTTGACACGCTACGATAAGAATCATGGCTTGCAATGTATGCAGCATAGCTGTTACCTAGTTTTAGCTGAGCTTCAGCGATTTGTAAATGTGAGTGTGCTTCTTTTACTTTAATCGACTCATTTTGAAATTCGTCCGGTGCGATATACGCTAGTGTTTTCAATGCTAATGACAGTTTTTTTAGGTCTTTTGTTGATTTTGCTAACTCATAATCTGCTAAAGCTTGTTTATATTCAGGAGATGTACATGCTATTAGAAACGACAGTGAAATTGCGACCCATATGTTTTTATTAGGATATAGCATGACAAACCCCCTCCCTAGAAGAAACCCTAAATATTTGATAAATATAAAAATCCTTCATTAATTTTAGTTGTTTGTTGAGGGGATTTCAATAGAAAATTTAAGAACAGACTCAAGCTAGTGCAAGCCATAAGTTGATTTTACACTATAAAATTAGCTTTTTTAACGGTGGGTTTTCGTCCCGCTCATTAATTTGAGCCAGTAATAGCTCCGCTGTTGCAATAGCGTCATTTAAGGCGTTATGGGCGTAATGATCTGGCAGGTCATACTTTGCGCGTAATGCTGATAACCTTAATTCTGAGGGGTCATAGGCGACATCTTTTTTATCTAATCGTCTTTTTGCGACCATTAAGGTGTCTATCATAGGAATAGGTGGCGCCATACCGTAAAGTTCTAGGCAAGCTTGGCGTAAAAACTGCCGCTCAATACGCGCAAAATGTACAAGCATGACTTTCCCTGCAAGACGATTTAGTAATTGCTCGATAACGGCTTCAAGTGGCTTACCTTGATCTTTTTGGTCATCTGTAATTTGATGTATGGTGACATTGCTAGGCTCTAAGCTACCTTTTGTACTAATAATTTGATGATAGCTGCTACCAAGCTTTATTTGGTTATCAATAAGATCGACACAGCCAACACTGAGTAACTTGTCTTGGATTGCATCTAAACCCGTTGTTTCAAAGTCGACTGCTAAAATAGGCACTTGATCAAAAGGGGTAAAAAGTGCCGGAAATGGCTCACTGAGAAAATTACGCAAGGGCCCATTGGGTGCTTTATTTAGCATGCGTTTTCGTTGTGCTTCATAGCCCATAAGCCAGTTTGTAAATGGATGATTAGTTAACATATATGTTCACTTACTAAAAAGTTGACTGACGACTATCTTGCAAGGTTTTAATAACTTTGAAGGCATCTTTTAAATGCTCACGTTCAAGTTTAGAGATTTCTTTTGGCGACAAGTAATTGTTTGGCTGTTGCCCTAGTTGCAGTTTATTAGCTTGGTGCTCCATTCGTAGCATGCTTAAAAACTCATAGGCATCGATGAGATTAGCTGCTGATGCTTTGGTAAGTGAAGGTGTACCAGCCGCTTGTTGTAATCGTTCGATGGTATTAACTGACGCGATCCCTTCTGAAAGTGCATAAATGCGGGCGAGGTCGACAATAGGGGCAATGCCATTGTGCTTTAAATCTAAAGTAGCTTTGTTCTCACCATCTTGAATCAAGACAAAGTCGCGAAAAAAGCCCAATGGAGGTCTAAGTTGTAAGGCATTTCGAGATAAATGTGCAATAAATAATGTGCTACGTTGCGTGGTTTTTAGCATGTTAGCTCGTACAGTATCGAGTAGTCGATTGTCGCCATGAACTGTGCTTAAGTCGAAGAATATACTGCAATGCATTAGGGATTTTGGATCTGGATGGTTGATCCAGTGAGCAAAGTATTGTGACCATTTTTCTTGTGTTTGGCACCATTTTTCGTTAGTTGCCATGACTTCACCAGGACAATAAATAAAGCCACATGCGGCTAAACCATCAGAAACAAAGGTTGCTAGATCTTTAAACCAAGGCCGGTGCTGTGGCTGCATTTCATTTGAGATGATAATGGCATTGTCTTGATCAGAATGAGCAAATTGCTCTTGTCTAGCTTGTGAACCAGCAGCCAGCCAAGCATAAGGAACAGGTGCTGGGCCGAGGAGTTTTTCTGCCATAGTGATTAAGCGTATGGTAAATGCCATGGTAATGGCACTAATACTTTTACCAACGTGATCTGCGGTAGTGCCAAGCTTTGCCATGCGAATTTGCAATTTAGGGATCATTTTACTAATTTCTGCCAACTCACTGACGGTGCCCGCTTTGTGTATCACACTGGTAATGTTAACAGCGTTTTGACCTTCGTTATTCATTAAATCAGTTACGGTGACCATACCTTTTAGCTGATTATTGGCCGTTACGGGTAAATGATGAATATGTTTTTGAGTCATCATCATGAGCGCGTCATAGGCTGTGGATTTGATGTCTATGGTCAGCATGTTGTCAGTCATAATACTGCTAACAGGTTGTTGGGTGTCTAGCCCTTGTGCCACACAACGACGACGAATATCTTTGTCAGTAACTATACCTACAGGTACATCATTAGTGGCAACCACCAAGCACGAAAATCCTTGTTCGGTCATCAAAATTGCTGCTTGTTGAATACAAGTATCTGGGCAAACGGTAATCACAGGACTATGATAAAAATTGGCAATAGGCGCGTTAAGTAATGAAGAGTTTAAAATGGCATCTTCATTCACTTGTAGCATTTTTTTATTTAGTCGTTCCTCTGCAGATTGTTGAAAGAAGGCGACAACATCGGGGTGTTTTGCTACTATTTCTTGAAATTTTTCATAATTTACACTGTAAAGTAGAGTGTCTTCATCTGTTGTTACAGAGATTTGGTTGCCGTTATCATCATTTTTTTCTAGGCAAAAAACGGTACAAATATCTCCTTCGCCATATTTGCCGATTAGCTCATTATTTTCTGTGAAATAGCTTAATGCGCCTTTGCGTAGTATGTATAGGTTTTTCGCGACATTACCTTGTGGTGGTAGCGGTAAGCCACGGCGAACATAACAAATACTGATTTCCTTAACGATGAGTTCAATGGCCGTAGGTGGTAGTAGGTCCATCGGAGGAATTGCTTGTAAAAATTCACTGATTTCCGTTAGTGCCGATTCCATGTCATATCTCATTCAAAAGTAAAATGCGTTTGTTGTTGGTATTTAGGGGCTTTAACGACATGAAGTCAACAGTTTAGCTTAGCTCCTAGACTAAAGTTTAATAGGAGCGCAGAAAAAAGGTTGCTAGTGTGTAAGTCAGAGTAGGTTAAGTATTCATTTATCGCATGTTAGCCAAGCTAACAGGTCGAATTAATAGTCAGCCTCTCTTTAAACAACAGGTAACAGCGTATAAAAATCATAAAACGCTATGCCTATTAAGCAGTTAAGGTTTAATAGGAATAAATGCTAGGAGAGAATGATGGAAGGTGAAGGTAATACAACATATTGGCAGGAAAATCTGCGCTTAATATTTATATGTCTTGCCATTTGGTTCGTGGTTTCATTTGGCTTGGGCTTGCTATTAGTCGAGCCGTTAAATGCGATACGTCTAGGTGGATACAAACTGGGATTTTGGTTTGCACAGCAAGGCTCAATTTATTCATTTTTAGGTTTGATTTTTTGGTATGGCGCCAAAATGAACAAACTTGATAAAAAATATCACTCGGAGGACTAAAAATGGAAGAGTTAAAACTTTATACATATATTGCCGTTTTTGGAACTTTTGCTATTTACTTCGGTATCGCATGGTGGGCACGTGCAGGATCAACGAGTGACTTCTATGTAGCCGGTGGCGGCATTACACCAATGCAAAACGGTATGGCAATTGGTGCTGATTGGATGAGTGCTGCGTCATTTATCTCTATGGCTGGTTTAATTGCCTTTTTAGGTTACGGAGGCTCTGTATTCCTAATGGGGTGGACTGGTGGATATGTCCTTCTTGCCATGCTGCTTGCTCCTTATATGCGTAAACACGGTAAGTTTACTGTGCCAGAGTTTATTTCAGATCGCTATTACTCTAAAACGGCACGTATTGTTGCGGTAGTTTGTTTAATTATTGCATCAGTGACTTATGTTATCGGTCAGATGAAAGGTGTTGGCGTCGCGTTTTCTCGCTTTCTCGAAGTTGATTACGATTTAGGCTTAGTAATCGGTATGGTTGTTGTTTGGGTATACGCAGTACTGGGTGGTATGAAAGGTATTACTTATACGCAAATCGCTCAATATGTTGTGATGATTTTTGCCTATACCATTCCGGCAGTCTTTATTTCATTACAATTAACGGGCAACCCAATTCCTCAATTAGGTTTAGGTAGTACCTTAGCCGACGGCAGTGGCATATACCTACTTGATAAGCTAGATATGGTGGTTACTGATTTAGGCTTTAAAGAGTATACAACCTCGAATATGGGCGGCACGTTAAACATGTTTGCTTACACTATGTCGTTGATGATTGGTACCGCGGGCCTGCCACATGTAATTATGCGCTTCTTCACGGTTCCTTCAGTACAAGCGGCACGTCAGTCAGCAGGTTATGCGTTAGTATTTATTGCCTTGCTTTATACGGTTGCGCCAGCAGTAGGTGCTATGGCACGTTTCAATTTAATGAACACAATTGAACCAGTAGCGGGTCAAAACTTAGAATATTCTGAACGTCCTCAGTGGTTTAAAGATTGGGAAAAAACAGGTTTATTAAAGTTTGAAGACAAAAATGGTGATGGCAAAGTTCAATACACAGCGGATAAAACAACCAATGAAATGGTTAAAGTTGACCGTGATATTATGGTATTAGCTAATCCTGCTATCGCAAATTTACCAAACTGGGTGATTGCACTAGTTGCTGCTGGTGGTTTAGCCGCCGCTTTATCAACCGCAGCTGGTTTGTTGTTAGCGATATCCTCATCCGTTTCTCATGATTTAATGAAAGGGGTGTTTGTACCTGACATGTCGGAGAAAAGTGAACTGCTGGCAGGAAGGGTAACCATGACCATAGCAATATTGTTTGCCGGATATTTGGGGATGAATCCGCCTGGATTTGCGGCGGGAACGGTGGCGCTAGCCTTTGGTTTGGCTGCGTCGTCAATTTTCCCGGCACTGATGATGGGTATATTCTCTAAGAAAATGTCAGGTAAAGCAGCTGTTTCAGGTATGATCGCGGGTATCGGTGTTACTATGCTGTATGTATTCCAACATAAAGGTATTATGTTTATTCCTGGTACATCGTTCTTAGGTGATATGGGTCCAAACTGGTTCTTTGGTATTTCACCGAATGCCTTTGGCTCAGTAGGCGCTTTAGTTAACTTTGCTGTTGCCTTTGCAATGCTTAAAGTAACAGGTCCTGCACCGTCGCATATTCAAGACTTAGTTGATAATATGCGTATTCCAATTGGTGCTAATGCAGCACATGATCACTAAACGACTGTGATTGATGTAAAGGCTCCATTGATGGAGCCTTTACTATTTTACTTTTTAACCTTTTTGAAAATTTAGCCTTAAACGTTTTGATAGACATACAAAAGGATGATTATGAACCGTCATACTAAATTAGCCCTCATGATAGCGCCTTTTCTTCTTATTGGTGGCTATATTGCTTCAGACTTTTATATAGAAAACCAAGCGGGTAAACAGCGTATATTTAATATGGTACCTTTTGGCCATTGTGATGTGATCAACCAAAAATGTATTCTGAAATCTGGTGAATTTGAAGTTAATGTTTTTGATGAAAATAATATCACAACGTTAAATGCCACTTTTCCTTTAGATAGTGCAACACTTTTTCTTGTTGATAATGCAGGACAAGCAACAGCATATCCCCTTGGTATGAGTGATAGCCCTTATTATTGGCGCAGTGAAACACCACTGAGAAGTAAAATTGCTAACAAAGGTGAAAAATACAAATTACGTATGATCGCTAATATTAAAGGCGGTCAGTATATTTCTGAGTTTTATACGCAAACGGTTAAGTAACCAAAGTAAAGAACGACCAGTTTTGGTTGGTATAAGCATTCTGTAATATGCTCAATTGATTATGTTCTATTTATACTGCGATAGGTGTTTTGGTTTTTCTTCAATGTGCAGTCATGCCTTGCAATGAAAATATCATGATCCCTATCATTGCTAAGTCATCCAAATTAGGTGGGTATAGTCAGGCTGTGTAACGATAAATGGGCTTTGAACCGAGTTGCTCTTTCTATCGTTGTGCATTTTCTCTAAGATAGTCGATATTTATCCCAATTACTTTATTGTAACCATGCCGAATTTGTCTATAAAACAGAAAGTCACACTCGCTTTAATCATCTTTGTATTATTAACAGCCACATTAGTGGGTATTTTGAGTCAATGGAGTGCTAGAAGCATCATTGAAGACAGAATGCTTAAGCAAGAGCTGCCCAACACGATTAAACAAATTAACGGTGAAATAGACAAAGAAATTTCACAGATGCGTATTATTGCCCAGCAAATAGCGACCGACCCATTTATAAAAAGTTGGTTTGAACAAGGTCGCTCAAAAGCAGGTGAACAGCAGTTATTAGAGAAGTTAACCGCTATTGCAAATAGCCATAAATTAAGTAAAACCTCTTTTGCTGATCGTGAATCAGGGCATTATTGGAATCAAGATGGTTACCTTCGTCAATTACAAAATGATAATGTTGATGGCTGGTTTTACGCCTATCGTGACAGCAACAAAGAGAGTTCGGTGAGTATTTACGCTTACCCTGATTCAGATAAAATAGACTTATTTGTTAATTACCAAGAAGTTAATGGCAAAGGTTTAGCAGGTATCGCTAAGTCATTTGAAGATATCGTTAACCTATTGAGTAGCTTTAAATTAGAGCAAACAGGCTTTGTTTATTTAGTGGATGACCAGGGCATTATTCAATTACATAAGAATAAGTCACTTGTAGGTCAATCCATTGATAGTATCTATTCGCAAGGTATCGCCGGCAAAATTTTAAAGCAATCGGCATTTAGTCTTGATGAAATACAAGATAATAAAGAAGACATATTTGTTGCCGCCAGCTTTATTCCCAGTGCGCAATGGTACGTTGTAGTGCAAGTTCCAAAATCAGAAGTATTTTCCTCATTAAATGAAACGAATGCGCAGATGATTACTTGGTCTTTAGTGGTTACAACAATTGCCATTTTTGTCGCGCTATTGATTGCTAAATCAATTACTAAACCGATTAATTTACTTGCAGAGTTATTTCTACAACTGGGTCAAGGGAAAGCCGATATTTCGTATCGCATACCTGAAAGCGGTCAAAAAGAATTGGTCAATGTAGCGTTAGGTTATAACCAATTTATTGCTAAGCTTGAAGATGTTTTTTCTCAAGTTTCACATACAACAATAGCATTGAGAGAAACGGCCGATGCTTTACAAACTAAAGCGGGGGAAACCATTACCAGCTCAGTAAATAATGATGAGCATTCACACCATATTTCAAGTGCTTTAGGTCAAATTAGCGAAACAGTTTCTGATGTCGCGAAAAATGCAATTCAAGCTTCTGATATTGCAGGAAACATTAAAGAAAATAGTGACTCTATAAGCCAAGTCATCCACTCTGCAAAGTCAGAGGTAGAAGAACTGGGTCACAAAATTAATGATGTTTCTAATGTTATTAGTACACTCGCCACTAACAGTGAAACAATTGCTGGTGCACTAGGTGTTATTCAAACCATTTCAGATCAAACCAATTTATTGGCATTAAACGCGGCTATTGAGGCAGCACGAGCAGGTGAGCATGGTCGAGGATTTTCAGTTGTTGCGGATGAAGTTAGAACACTGGCAAGTAAAACCGTTGAGTCAACAGCGGAAATTCAAACTATAATGAACAATTTAAAAGACACATCAGCAATTGCTTCAAAAGAGATCGCGCAAATTATTGAGCAGTCAGAAAATACCACTCAATCGATCGCTAAGGCGGAAGATATTTTAAAAATGAGTGTTGAGCTGACAAATCAAATTTTAGATTCGAACCATTTAGTTGCGTCTGCAACAGAAGAGCAAGCGCTGACGATTAATGATATTAATAACAACATGACCGATATTACTCGTGCCTCTAAAGAGAATATGAATAATGTAGAAGATATTGTTGGAAATGCCGATAATTTGAATCAACTTGCAGAAAACTTAGAGGGTTTGGTTATTCAGTTTAATGGCAATGCAGAGAATAAGTATCAGAGCTAATATTTAGTGCTAAGGTAAATTAATGGCTTTCTTATTGATAACTTGCTTAAACATCAGTTTTTAATAGTTAACACTTAGCCTGTGTCATGGTTTGAATACGCAAGCGTATCAAATCGTATGATAAGGAAGCTTTCTACGACTAATGTCTAATAAAGGGCAGTTTCATTCGCTTAGCACGCTTGCTATTTTAATATTGACCAAAGTGATAGACGTCGTTGAAAATAATAAATAGAGAGCTTATATGTTTCCAAATTGGCAGTTAGCAGGCTTAAGTTTTGCCTATATAGGTTTACTGTTTTTTATTGCTTATTTTGGGGATAAATATCGTCATAAGTTAGTTCGTAAAAGTCAGGCGGTTATTTATGCGCTAACGCTTGGTGTTTACTGTACCTCATGGAGCTTTTTAGGTACTACAGGTCAAGCGGCAAGCAACTTTCTTTCTCATATTCCTATTTATTTAGGGCCTATATTACTGTTTATATTTGCTTGGCCGTTTATTCAGCGCATTATTCGGGTCAGTTTAAAATTAAACCTTACTTCGATTGCTGACTTGCTGGCGGCTCGCTTTGGTAAATCTCATAATCTAGCCATTTTGGTGACCGTAGTGGCACTAGTCGGCACTATGCCGTATATCGCCCTACAACTAAAAGCAATTGTTTACTCATTTCAACAATTACAAGCAGAGCAAAGCCTAGCAAATTGGCATTTTGGCTTAATAGTGAGTCTTGTTTTGGCAGGTTTTACCGTTGTTTTTGGTATTCGCAATATTGATGTTACTGAGCGCCATCCTGGGGTAATGTTAGCAATAGCTTTTGAATCTCTCGTTAAATTGTTTGCCTTTTTAGCTGTGGGGATTTTCGTCACTTATGTATTGTTTGATTCGCCTATGGAAATTTGGCGTCGCTCGTCTGCTAATATTCAGCTCGATCAACAATTAAACTTTCCAAATATTATGTCAATGTTCGCCATGTTGGTTATTACAATGGCAGCGTTTTTAACGCTTCCGCGCCAATTTCAGGTGATGGTGGTTGAACTTAAAGATGAAAAAGATACTTGGCTAAGCCGGCGTTTATTTCCATTCTACTTGTTAGTGTTTGCAATATTTGCTGTACCTTTAGGTTTAGCAGGGCACCTATTATTGGGCGATAGTGTACCTTCTGATGCTTATGTGTTGTTTTTACCTTGGTATCAACAACAACCTTGGTTGACACTTTTAACCTTTTTAGGCGCAATTTCCGCAGCGAGTTCTATGGTGATTATTTCCTCAATTGCGCTAAGTACTATGCTCAGTAATGAAATTGTTTTCCCTTGGTTATATCGCGCCAAAAAGAACAGTAATACGGACTATGATAATTTTCGTTTACGGCTTCTAACAATTCGTAAAGTATTAGTTCTATTTGTTATTTTGCTCGGCTATGGCGTGTTTTTAATGGCTTCGCCAGACACCTTAAGTTCGTTAGGGCAAATAGCTTTTGGTGCCTTTGCGCAATTATCACCAGCCTTAATAGCGGCTTTTTATTGGCGTAGGGCAACATTAACAGCTGTGTACGGTGGTATTGTTATTGGTTTTGGCGCCTGGTTATTTTTAAACTTTCTGCCACAATTTGGGCTTTATGCGCATCCCTTTGAAGGTGGCTTTATACCAGCGAGTTCAATGGCAAGTTTATTGTCATTATCTGCCAATATTGTCTCAATGTGGCTACTGTCTCATGTTAGTCGGCAAAGTGTGCAAGAGCGGATGCAAGCATCGTTATTTATGGAATATCAAGCGCCAAAATCTTTGCAGTCGCAACGTAATAAACAAATAAATTATCAAGAATTAGAGCTATTAGTTTCTCGCTTTGTTGGCGAAGAAAAAGCCAGTGTCAGTTTTGCCCAGTTTCAACGGTTAGCAGTCAAAGATACATTAGGGAATGTTGCGTATAACCAACAACTTTTACAACACACCGAAAAAACTTTAGCCAGTGTTATGGGGGCATCGTCAGCGCGTTTAGTGCTTTCTTCTGCTTTAGAAGGACGTGATATTGCTTTAGATGAAATAGCGGTATTGGTTGAAGAGGCATCAAGCCAACGTCAGCAATTTAGCCAAGATTTATTGCAAAGCGCCATCGAAAATGCCAGTGAAGGTATTTCGATTGTTGATAGTGATCTTAATTTAGTTGCTTGGAATAAAAAGTATGTCGATCTATTTGATTATCCAAGCAAGCTTATTTATCAGGGCAGCCCTGTTAGTGATTTAATTCGCTATAATGTTCGTCGAGGCCTGTGTGGTGTGGGTAAGGTTGATCAACAAGTTAATAAGCGTTTAGCACATTTACGCAATGGTAGTCCGCATAGCTCAGAACGTGAACATAGTGATGGTAGGGTTATACGTATTGAGGGTAATCCGCTTCCGGGTGGTGGTTTTGTTATGTTGTTTTCTGATATCACCGCTTATCGGCAAGCAGAAAAAGGCCTAAAAGAAGCTAATGTTGACCTAGAAACTCGTGTGCTTGAACGTACGCAAAAATTAGAGCAAACCAATGAAGCATTAGCTTTAGCACGTGAAAAAGCAGAACAGGCCCATGTTAAGAAAAGCTTGTATTTAAAGGCGTGTAGTCACGATTTAATGCAGCCTTTAGAAGCAGCAAGATTATTTACTTCAGCGTTAGCAAGTCAAGGCAACTTGACTGATATCCAGCAGCGCCAAGTGGACAACATTGACCATTCATTAAAGGTTGCCAACGACCTAGTGGCGGATTTAGCAGAAATAGCGCGTATTGAAAGCGGCAATATTAAACCAAATATTACGGTATTCTCCGTTAAATCTTTGTTTGATGACCTGGCAAAAGAGTTTTCTGCCAATGCGCTTGAGCTTAATGTCGAGTTTCGTGTGCACTGCAATTCATTGTGGTTACGTTCAGACCGTAATTTATTACGTCGTATTCTACAAAACTTAGTCGGTAATGCTTTTCGTTATGCTAGCCCCGGCAAGGTGTTATTAGGCGCCAGAGTTAAAGATGAAATGATCTACATTCAAGTGCTAGATAATGGCCCAGGTATCCCTGTTGATAAACAAACTATGGTTTTTGAACAATTTACCCAACTTGATAACCAACAAAGCTCTACCGCCGGCGGCTTAGGTTTAGGTTTGAATATAACGCAGAGTTTAGCAAAATTATTGGGCCACTCCTTAGCATTGCATTCGGAAGTTAATATGGGCTGTAAGTTCACCGTTGGTGTTGAACAAGCTGCAGCGAAAACAGAAGAGGTTACTGTTAAACCGATTGGTAATGTTGGCCTTAAGGGCGTAACGGTCATGTGTATTGATAACGACCCAGATGTACTTAATGGCATGGTAGAGTTGCTGACGGCTTGGGATTGTGATGTTATTGCGGCCAATTCATATAGTCAGGCACTTTCGCTATACAATGACCACAAAAATGATATTGAGATATTGCTAGTAGACTACCAGTTGGATCATGACTTCAATGGTATTGCTTTAATTGCTGAATTAAGAAAGCAGCTTAGCCATTACTTGCCTGCCATTTTAATTACCGCCACGACTGATAGCGATCTAGAAGAAAAAACCTTAGCGGCCGATATTGGCTTTATGCGTAAATTAGTTAAACCTGCAGCACTAAGAGCTATGATGAGCGCAATGCTAACAAAAAAACTCCAAGCTAAATATTTATAAAGCTTGGAGTTCGATTGTATTTGTCGTTAACTATCTTGTAATTGCACGTCAGCAAGGTCTAGCTGACTAATGGCAATAACCGCTTGCGTGCGATTGCGAACATCAAGCTTACGAAAAATAGCGGTGGCATGTGCTTTAATAGTTGCTTCTGAAACATTTAAATCATACGCAATTTGCTTGTTAAGCATGCCTTGTGCAAACATCATCAAAATTCTGTATTGCTGCTGTGTTAGGCTGGCAACGCGCTCGGCAATATCATTGTTGTCTTGTGTTGGTGCAGACTCACTATAAGCTTCTGGCGTCCAAATATTACCTAAGAGTACATGTTGAATGGCATTGTAAATATCATCCACAGGTGTTGATTTTGGAATGAAACCTGAAGCACCGTAGCCCATTGCTTTGCAAATGGTTTCATGGTCTTCATGAGCAGATACCACCACCACTGGAATTTGTGGAAAGTGGTTACGGACATGAATTAAGGTATTAAAACCATGTGCGCCGGGAATGTGTAAATCTAGCAAGACCAAGTCGCTATCATTATTTTCAATAAGTTGCTGTTCTAACTCAGCAATTGTTTGTGCTTCCAACCATTGTGTTTGCGTTAGTTTTAATTTTAATGTGCTTAACAACGCTTGCCTAAATAATGGGTGATCGTCAGCTATTATTATTTTATCTGGCTGAATCATGTCATTGTTTCCTTTAAAGAACCCCAAAATTAGTTTAGGACGTTTAACGTTATTTGTTTATTAGACTTTAGGCTAATTACGCTAACATTGATCTGGTCGACCTTTTTATTATAGGTAATTAAAGCGCAAAATAGTAGGAATGCTAGCGCAGTATAAGGCATATACTGCGCGAAAGTGTAACGGCTAAGAAGTTATGCTTTTTCAGGAATATTGGCTAATACAGCCACCAATAATTGCCAGTATTGCTCAACGGTCGCTATTTGGATTTTTTCATCCGGTGAATGTGGGAATTTAATGGTTGGGCCGAATGAAACCATATCCCAGTTCGGGTAGGCGGTTTTAAATAAGCCACATTCAAGACCAGCATGAATGACCATAATTTCCGGTACTTTATTAAACAATGACTGATAGGTATCACGTACTGTTTGCATTAGGGCTGAGCTAGTATCTGGCTTCCAACCTGGATAAGCGCCAGAGAATTTAATCTCGGCTTTAGCCAATTCAAATACTGATTGTACAGCTGTTTGTGCGTCTAATCGACCATCGTCATGTAAACTGCGAATCAAAGTCATGGCAACAAATTTATTGCCTTTACTGCGCATAACACCTAAGTTTAGTGATGTTTCGACAATACCTTCAATATCATCACTCATACGCAATACCCCATTAGGGCAGGCGTTAAGAGCACGTAAAATAATGCTTTGAGTGTCGACAGTCCAACATTCATCAAAAGTTTCTGGCGAAATTAATAGCATCTCAATGTCAGTTTCGACTGAACCTAACGACTGACGCATTGTTGCTAAATAGTCTGCTAATTTAGCTTTGAAAGCTTCAACTTGTGTCGCACTTATAACAAAACTTGCATCGGCTTCACGTGGAATAGCGTTGCGTAAACTGCCACCATTTAGCTCAGTTAAGCGTAAATCAAACTCGTTACTTGCATCTAATAAGAAACGTACTAATAGTTTGTTTGCATTCGCGCGGCCAGTATGAATATCAACACCTGAGTGACCGCCTTTTAGGCCTGAAATTGACAGATTAAAAGACTCAACATCAGCAGGTGCATCTTCATATTTAATGGCAAAGGTTGCTTCGCCATCAATACCACCAGCACAGCCCATGTAGACTTCGCCTTCTTGCTCAGAGTCAGTATTGATCAGTAAATCACCTTCTAACCAGCCGGCTTCTAAACCAAAGGCACCGGTCATGCCTGCTTCTTCATCAATGGTAACTAAAACTTCCAGTGGCCCATGAGGAATGTCATCACTGGCTAGTACCGCTAGCGCCGAAGACAAACCAACACCATTGTCAGCGCCTAAGGTTGTACCTTCTGCAGTTACCCAGTCACCATCAGCTTCGGTAACAATATATGGCTTAATAGGGTCGACTAAAAAATCGTGCTCAGTGTCAGAGTTTTTTTGCGGTACCATATCCATATGAGCTTGTAAAATAACCCCCTTTCTATTTTCCATACCTGCGGTGGCAGGCTTTTTAATAATAAGGTTGCCTACTGCGTCTTCTTTGACACTTAGCCCTAATTCTTTTGCCCAAGACTGGATCCAAAGTGATATTTTTTGCTCATGCTTTGATGGGTGTGGAATACTGCAAATTTGCTCAAAAATTTGCCATAATGAACTTGGTTTCAGGTGTGCTAACTTACTCACGATGTTTCCTTAATTTTATGCTTTGCCAAATAATTTGGCAGACAATTAACAATGCAATATTAATAATGATGGGCTATTTATCTGCCATTAAAAATTGCCATTGCTCGTTAAAATCATTACTTGGTTTTTTGCTAAAATCAGAACGCACATATTGATTAATTTTACCTTCAGCAAAGGCCATTAAAATATTAGCTAATGCTTGCTCTGAAATAGTGAAGCCCTTGCCTTCACGTAGCTTTCGCTCACGCAATACTTGTTTGAATTGCGATTCTAATTTTTCAAAAAATTGGTTTACACGAGCTCGTAGTCGCTCATTTTCACCCATTAACGCATCACCAGCAAGAATACGGCACATACCCGGATTTCGTTCAGCAAAAATTAATAATACATGCAGAATATGATGACAGCGCACTAATGCTTCTTTATGGTCAGACAGAATTAAGTTAACTCTTGAAAAAATTGATTCTTCAATAAATTCAATTAATCCTTCGAACATGCGTGCTTTAGACGGGAAATGGCGATAAAGAGCGGCTTCAGATACGCCAACTTCAGCGGCAAGTTTTGCTGTAGTGATACGTTGTCCTGTTCCGGTTTGTAGCATATGGGCAAGGCATTCTAAAATTTGTTGTTTGCGATTTGGTTTTTGAGTCGCCGGCATAAAACTGATTCTCTATTTTTGTTATTTTTCAGTGTAACTACTGAAATGTTAGCGTAATTGTATAGCGAGAGTTAGCAGCGATTCAACAATCAACACTGCTAATCATATGCTAGATTAACTTTTCAGTGAATTTTGAAATTTTTCTTGAATAAATTGTACTAGCTGCATGGCAAGCTCACTTTTACTGGTCAGGGCAAAGTCTTTTTGACTGTTGGCTGTAAAAACTGATAATGCGTTATCATCGCTATTAAAGCCTTGCCCTTGTTCAGCCACGTTGTTAGCAGCTATCATGTCTAAATTCTTGCGCGCAAGTTTCCCACGAGCGTAGTGCTCAATATCTTGTGTTTCTGCGGCAAAACCAACCGTGAACGGCTTGTTATTCATTGCGGCAACATCCGCGACAATATCCGGGTTTTTCACCAGATTAAGTTGCATTGTGTCGTGAGACTTCTTGATTTTTTGGCTGGCGACAGTATCTAGGCGGTAATCTGCCACAGCGGCGCAAGCAACAAAAACATCAGCGTTGGCTGCTAATGACATTGCCTGTTGGTGCATCTCAACCGCACTATCGATGGCAATTTTTTGGCAATGCTCAGGTGTTGGTATGTTAACAGGCCCAGATATGATACTGACGTCGGCACCTAATTTTTGTGCAGCGGATGCGATTGCAAAACCCATTTTACCAGAGCTGTGATTCGATATATAACGTACCGGGTCAATAGCTTCGCGTGTTGGGCCTGCGGTAATAAGCCATTTCTGCCCTTTTAATAGTAATGGCAGTTCAGCGAGGGTGGTGTGTTCGCTATGGGTAAATTGCTGGCACGTTAAAGCCACTAATTCGTCAACTTCAAGCATGCGCCCTAAACCAACATCACCACAGGCCTGTTCACCGGCGCCAGGGCCAAATACTTTGTAACCCCATGAGGTTAAGGTGTTGATATTATTTTGCGTTGCATGGTTGTGCCACATTTGTTGGTTCATTGCCGGAGCAATCGCCACAGGGGCTGAAGTTGCTAGGCACAAAGTGGTCAATAAGTCACTCGCCATACCGGCGGAGATTTTTGCAATGATATCGGCAGTTGCAGGGGCAATTAAAATAAAGTCGGCCCATTTTGCTAGCTCGATATGGCCCATCGCCAATTCTGCTTGGGTATCCAATAAGCTGTCTGACACAGCGTTTGCTGATACCGCCTGTAATGTTAATGGTGTGATGAAGGCTTTCGCGCCGTCTGTCATCACCACTCGCACGTCGGCGCCTTTGTCTTTTAAACGACGAACTAGCTCAGGCGTTTTATAGGCAGCAATACCACCACTAATACCTAATAGAATTTTTTTACCCTGAAGAATCTGCATAAACTGCTAATCTTAATAACGACAATTGGCGATAAGATAGCATTATTCACACTTTTTTTAAAATCACTTTGCAAGGACGCAACTATGTTAAAAGACTGGCCCAGCGATGAAAAACCTCGGGAGAAGTTACTGCAATATGGTGCAAAAAGCTTAAGTGATGCCGAATTGTTGGCAATATTTTTGCGCACCGGTGTTAAGGGCTGTCATGTTGTGGACTTAGCGAGGAAACTGTTGAAAAGCTTTGGTAGTATTTCGCGAATATATCAAGCAGAACTAGATGAGTTTTGTCAGCACCATGGCTTAGGGGCCGCAAAATATGTGCAATTACAAGCATGCTTAGAAATGTCTAAACGTTACTTGGCCGAACAAATGCAAACCGGACATGAGCTAACGTCTTCATTAGCAACACAACGTTTTTTAAAGGCTGAATTGCGCAATGAAAGCCGAGAAGTGTTCGCTATTTTGTTCTTAAATACTCAGCATAAAGTGATTAAATTTGAACGCTTATTTCATGGCACGATTAATGCCGCTGCTGTCTATCCACGTGTTGTTGTCGAAGCGGCAATAAAACACCAAGCGGGTGCTGTGATCTTGGCTCATAATCACCCTTCGGGTATTGCAGAGCCAAGTATTGCGGATAATCAAATAACCGATCGATTAGCGCAAGCGCTTGCTTTAATCGATGTTAAGGTGCTCGATCATATAATAGTTGCGGGTTGCTATTGTTATTCGTATGCTGAACATGGGCGAATAGATCCGTAAACATAAGATGGCTGAACAAATATTGAACTACAATCACAATTTTCGTTAAACCGACAATCGTTATTCATCCTAATGCTATTTCAGCCAAAATAACCTATTTGTGGCATCAGCGTGCGAGACTTAAACTCAATAATATCCAAGTCTGTTGAATGGACTTAGGATTTCATTTATTCTACTTGTAGTCTGAAAACCGAAGGCTAAAAGCATAATTTTGATTCACGCCAGCCCATATTAGCGCGGCTAAAAAACGTAATAATTTGCATAAAACTATTAATAATTAGTGGTGCAAAATTAACTTCCCACATATCCATACCAAGTAGACAAACCATGACACAACAAAATGCGCGTATCAAACTAGAAGGGCAAGAAGCCATAGACCTATGGCAAAAAGGCAAAGACGAATGGAATCAATGGGTAAAAGAGAATCCTGACGCCGACGTGAGTTTCGAAAGTGTCGACTTTTCCAAATACCGAACAAGAAAAGAGCCATTCATTAGATTTCACAGCTACAATTTTCCAAAAGGCAATGTGAACTTCAATTATGCAACATTTGGTGATGGGAATGTGATGTTTGGTGATGCGACCTTTGATGACGGTAATGTGTCCTTTAGTTCCGCAATCTTTGGCGATGGGGATGTGTCTTTTAGTGCCACCACCTTTGGCACAGGAAATGTGGACTTTAGTGGTGTCACCTTTAAAAGTGGGAATGTAAGCTTTGGATGTGTCAACTTTGGTAATGGCGATGTATTATTCCATGGCGCCAGCTTTAATAAATCGACAGTATCCTTTAATAGAGCCACCTTTGGAGATGGAGAGATTTGCTTTAGTCACGTGCTCTTTGGTGATAAGTGGGTGGACTTTAATAGAGTCACCTTTGGTGATGGGTATATAAGCTTTGAAGGTGCCACATTTAGTGGTGAAGGGGTATCCTTTGGGCATACCAGCTTTGGCAATGGAAGTGTGAACTTTTTAAGAACCAAGTTTCTAAACGAAACTATCACTTTTACCCCATGCAAATTCAAAGGCCAAGTTGTTTTTGAAAATTGTGAATTCACTGACAATCTTAAACAATTTACTTTCCAAAATGCTCAATTCGAAGACGCATTAACCTTTCAAAACATGAACGTTCCATGCCCCATTGACTTTCGTAATACAAAGCTAAGCAATCAGTTATCTCTTGATGGCCTAACTTGCCGACTGAATAGGAAGCGAGAAAAATGTTTTGAAATTATCGAAGACAAAGAAGACATTCACCGATTCACGCGTTTAAAAGAATTGGCCGAAAGTAACAAAGCTCATGAGCAAGCAATGGCCTTCCATGCCGATGAGCAGCGAGCAAAACGATGGCTTCAAACGGGTGCTTTCGGCTCAATTTTAGATATGATATTTTCAGATGTGAGTAATTATGGCCAATCGGTTCTTCGACCTGCATTGTACTTCTTTACCTCAATCCTAATTTTTGCTTCTTTATACTGTGTAATGGCAGATGAGGAGCATCAACACCCAGGTGAAAAAGTGAGCCTGGTACTGACGGTATCATTGGCAAATAGTGTTCCGTTTTTATCCATAAACAAAAACACTAAAGAATATTTGCTACCAAAGCTATTTGATAAGCCAAAACTACACAAAAAGCTCTATTGGCTAATGGGTACCCAAGCACTTGTATCAATGATGCTCTTATTTTTAATCGGTCTTGGGCTAAGAAACCAATTTAGAATTTAAACAAAGAAAATTATCAACCGATGAATCACTTTTGGTATATCAGTTTGTTGAAAATCTTCGGCAGGGTTATAGGCGCTGCCCACATAGATTTGATGCCATTTATTGTTGCATTAACCAAAGCACCAAAGATGTTTAGCTATAGAGAATACAACCCGTCGATTTCAAGATGACCGTGTTCGGTTATGGCTGTTTCTGGCTCATTTAAGATAATACGGGTTGTAAAATTCCAGTTGATCAACTCAGTTGCATTTCATTCTTCAAATATCAACTATCCTAAATTAAGCTATATTTATTCTCACATATGTGGTTAAAAAATCACTTTATATTGAGTAAATAATGAAATCATAAGTGCTAAAGGTTATTCATAGGATGCTTAAGTAAAATTGTGCGTTACAAGCTGTTTACCCAAAAGTGCTGGCACTGGTCGATATTACCGTGCTTGATCATATAATAGTTGCGGGTTGTCGTTGTTATTCGTATGCTGAACATGGTCGAATAAATGCACAATAATCGGCTAGATTGAAATCACGGTGTTTACAAGGAGTCTCTATGAGCGTTATTGACAATACGAAAGATAATGAAGAAAACGAACGTCGACAGGCTTTTCGAATTGATATGGAAAAAGAGTTAGTTGATATTGTTTGGACTGATGCCAAAGGTGATGAACAGCGAAAAAAAATTGCCTGCTTAGATTTTTCACGTGGCGGTTTAAAAGTGGATTGTGATTGTGAAATAGCAACTAATACCCAAGTCACTATTATATTTAAGGCCGCTAACCCGAATAGCCAGAAACTTTTTGGCCAAGTAGTTCGTTGTATCAAACAAGAAAACGGTTGGTTTGAGGTTGCAATGCAGCTTACTGACTTAGCTTAAATATTCGAGTGTAAGTTGACTGTTAATTATTGAACTATAATGAAATGGTTGTTGTATTTGTAGTAGTAAACAAGGAATTAGCAAAATGATGATTTTAGTAGGCGGGGAAAAAGGCGGAAGTGGTAAAAGCTGCCTAGCACAAAATTTAGCTGTGTATTTTGCCCGAGAGAAGAAAGCCATTGTCTTAATGGTTGATTGTGACCCCCAACGTACCACGTCTGATTGGATACAAGCACGTAATGCTGATCCTTCCTTACCCGCAATTAATTGTATTCAGCTTTATGGTAAAATTCGTAATGATTTATTAAGTTTAAACCAACACTACGATTATGTTGTGGTTGATTGTGGCGGCCAAGATAATTTAGCACTACGAGCGGCAATGTCTGTAGCTGATCACGTTGTTATTCCGTTACGACCTAAACGCCGTGATTTAAAAACCGTTCCACATATGGAAGACATGCTAAGCACCTGTAAAATGGTCAATCCAAAAATGTTGGCATCGTTTGTTATTACTCAGTGTCCTTCACTACCTAATCAAGCAGGGCGAATTTTAGAAGCAAAAGATGTTTGTAGCTCATATGGGATTAATGTATTAAATGCTGTGACTTTTAATCGTAACGTTTATGATGATAGTGAAGAGTTAGGTTCTTCAGTGTTAGAAATTGAGCCTGATGGTAAAGCAGCTGCAGAAATGAAGGCAATAGCAGAAGAGCTATTAGCGATGAAACCGGACAACTCCCATGAGTTTAACTGATCTAAAAAAATCCAAGGACGGGCCGAAGAAAAAGAAGCAATTCACTGTTGATGAATTTATTGCAGATGCGGAAAATTATGCGCAGGGCAAACCTAAAATTGTTAGCTCTGAGCAGAAAGACTTGTCTTTACAAGAAGCCATTTTGGCGGCAAAAGCGCATGTTAAGCAAAAGCAAGAACACAAAGCTGATAGTGGTCGACGCTTTCGCCATGCAACTTTTACCCTGAGTGAATCAGCAATAGAACAATTACAAGAATTGTCTATTGATAGCAAGTTGGCGAAATCTCATATCATTCGAATTTTGATTGATGAATTGTGTAATCAGGATCAAAAAGAAAAATTAACCAAATTATTGGCGTCTAAAATAGGCTAAATTTGCTTTAATATTACTCGACTCGGATGATATTGCAGCAAAAAGTGACCTGCTTAGTGAGTTTTTATTTGGTTAAGGTTATGAATTTTAAAGGTTTTTAAATCTATCTGCTTTAAATTGGATTAAAGCTGGTATTCGTTTTTCAGTTTCTCTATAATATGCCACCTTTTTCAGGATCCCGAGGCGACGGTCTTGGGGAAATATAGCTCGAGCTGAAATTAATTTTGGAGTGACTCACATGTCTAAAGTTTGCCAAGTAACAGGCAAAAAGCCAGTCGTAGGGAACAACCGTTCTCACGCAAGAAACGCAACACGTCGTCGTTTCTTACCTAACCTTCAATCTCACCGTTTTTGGGTTGAGAGTGAAAACCGTTTCGTTAAATTACGTTTAACTCCGAAAGGAATGCGTATTATCGATAAAAAAGGTATTGATGCAGTATTAACTGACATTCGTGCCCGTGGCGAAAAAGTTTAAGGAATTACAATGCGTGATAAAATTCGTTTAGTTTCTAGTGCTGGTACAGGTCATTTTTATACTACTGATAAGAATAAAAAGACTATGCCAGAAAAAATGGAAATCAAAAAGTTTGATCCTAAAGCACGTAAGCACGTGATTTATAAAGAAGCTAAAATCAAATAATTGATAACTTCTGATTTAAAAACCCGGTTCTTACCGGGTTTTTTATTGCCCGTAACAACTACTCTTGTCGATACCTTCCATCCCACTTTATATTTGCTTACGTTTATCTGCTGGTGGAAAGTTGTCATGATAAATTCATCTGATATACACTTAATGACAGAAAAATAAATTGTCGTCGTGAACTTTTATAGTTTAACGCAAAGGCAAAATAAGTTGTTTTCGGAGTTATTATCAGTACAGCGCATGAAATTCCAGCTATTATTGCTGGTCCTATTGTTAGGCATATTAGCCAGCAGCAGCTAACATTTTGGTTAGTAACGAGTAAGTCCTACACGCTGCAATTTCAACTATTTACTGGCAGCAATAATGCACCGGTGCATAACATGGTATTAGCTGCTGAGCAGCACCAGCAAGTGCCTATTGGTGAACATGCAATTGTTAACTTAGTTTCAATAAGCTTTACTGAGCCACTGGCTCTTGATCAGTTACTTTCTTATAACTTTTTATTGTTAGCAAATGGGCAGCAGCATTCATTAGTTGAGCTGATGCCCGAGCTGTTATATCCCAACCAGCAGTACCCAAATTTTATTATAAAATCTGATGTAAAGCAGATGTTGCATGGCTCCTGTCGTAAGCCGCATTTTGATAGTGGTGATGGCTTAGTTCAGGTTGACCATGTTATTGCCGATTCTGTTCTTGATGCAGAAGCTAGGCCTGCTATGTTAATGATGTCTGGCGATCAAATTTATGCAGATGATGTGGCGGGACCAACGCTAGTAGCGATACATCAAGTGATTGAATTGCTAGGTTTATATGATGAGCAATGGCAGGGCACTGTGGTAAATTCTAGCGATGAACTTTTTGCTAGCCCACTTTGTTATTATCAACGTGATCAGCTGCTACCACATGACTCTGCCAATAAAGCGGTTTATGACAAAATATTTGCCGCCAGCAAAAAACCGATATTTACCTCGGTGAATGCGAAAAATCATTTGGTTACCCTAGCAGAAGTGTTTGCTATGTATTTACTGACATGGTCACCTGTGATGTGGCGCTTTGTTGATGTAGAAGCTCATAAGATAGCTGATGAATTTTTAGATACCTATGGCAAAGAAGCTAAAATTATTGCGCGATTTGTTGATGGCTTATCTGTGGTGAGCCGAGCATTAGCGCATATTCCAACCTATATGATATTTGATGATCATGACATTACCGATGATTGGAACTTAACTCGGGGTTGGGAAGAGGCAGCTTATGGACACCCGTTTTCAAAGCGTATTATAGGCAACACTTTAATTGGTTATTGGTTATGCCAAGGTTGGGGTAATGCGCCAGACAAATTTACAGAATTTAATCAGAGAGCGTGTCAGTACTTTACTGATGGTCAATACCGTCAGCAAGATGAATTAATCGATAGCTTACTTGCCTGGGAACAGTGGCATTACAGTTTGGCTACATCGCCAAAGGTTATCGTACTTGATACCCGCACCCAGCGCTGGCGTTCAGAAAGTAATGCTGGCAAACCATCTGGACTAATGGATTGGGAAGCCTTGTCGGAACTACAGCAGGAGCTGATTAATCAACCTGAGGTTATTTTGGTTTCTCCTGCGCCGATATATGGTGTCAAAATGATAGAAACTATCCAACGAGTATTTACCTTCCTAGGAAAGCCATTGGTAGTGGATGCTGAAAACTGGATGGCACATTCTGGTACCGCTAACGTAATGCTGAATATTTTTCGCCACCACAAAACGCCACCGCATTTTATTATTCTTTCTGGTGATGTACATTACTCGTTTTTTTACGAGGTTACTCATAGGTTTAGGAGAAATAGTTCACGTATTTTCCAAATCACATCAAGTGGTATTAAAAACCAATTCCCAAGTGGCCTATTACGTTGGTTAGAGCGTTTAAATCGCTATTTATATGCTACGTATTCACCATTGAATTGGTTTACTAAACGCCGGCGTATGAAAGTGAAAGTACGTAAGCCTGACCCCGAAAGTAATAATACCTTAGTGAACCAAAGTGGCATTGGTTTAATTACCCTGACTAATGACGAGCAAGTGGTTAAAGCTGAGCTGTTAACAGCAAACAATGAGCGCTTGTTGTTTCATCCATTAATATCAAATGAACGAGAAGATTAGCTCTTTTTTCAGTTACATCGTGCCCAATAAAAAAGGAGAAAGCACATCATGTGTTTTCTCCTTTATTTTTATCAATCGAATAATGATTCTATTTTAAGCTTTTTGTTGCTTAATCCAATCCATGGTTAACTCTTCAAGCAATGCCATCGGTAAGCTACCATTTTTCAACATTTGGTCATGAAAGGCTCTAATATCGAACTTGTCACCTAATGCTTGCTCAGCTTTGGCACGTAATTGGCGAATTTTAATTTCACCAATTTTGTACGACAAAGCCTGTGCTGGCCAGCTGATGTAGCGATCGATTTGGCCAATAACATCAGCCATGCTTAAGGCAGTATTCTCAGCTAAATAATCAATCGCTTGTTGGCGCGTCCAACCTTTTGCATGAATACCGGTATCAACCACTAAACGGCACGCGCGCCATGCTTCATAGGTTAAGCGGCCAAAATCACTGTAAGGGTCTTGATAAAAGCCAATTTCTTTGCCTAAGCGTTCAGAATATAAGCCCCAACCTTCACCATAAGCAGCGTGGTAAAGCGTTTTGCGAAATTCAGCCATATCAACTTCTTGGGCAATAGCACTTTGAAAATGATGGCCGGGCTCGGCCTCATGAAACGTTAACGCTTCTAAGGTATATAAAGGCTGGCTTTTTAAGTCTTTAGTGTCTAAAAAGTAAGTGCCTGAAGTAGTACCACTGCCGTCAGAAGCAACGTAATATGCACCACCATTCGGACTAGATTTAATATCAAATGTTGAGCGAGGTAATACCGAGAACCATTTCGGTAATTGCGCTGCCATCTTACGGGCGATATAGCTGGCTTTTTCAATCATATCCATGGCACTGTTAGTATAAAACTGCTCATCTGTGCGTAGGAATTGAATAAAGTCTTTAAACTCACCATTAAAGCCGACTTCCTTGATGATTTGCTGCATTTCTTGGCGAATCCGTTTAACTTCATCTAGGCCTATCTGGTGTATTTCGTCTGCGCTTAAGTTGGTGGTGGTGTAGTATTCGATTAAATATTGATAGTAGTCATCCCCCCCTTTTACGCTGCTGATACCGGCCGTTGTGCGACAATTAGTCATGTACTCTTGGGTAAAGAAATCGTAAAAGGCTTGGTATTCAGGTAATACGGTATCAACAATTAAAGTTTTTACTTGTTGGCGATATTTTTCTTGAGCTGCTGCTGAAATAGTCTTTGGCATATTTTTCATAGGAGCATAAAAAACACTGTCTTCAACATTGGCTACTAAATGTTTACTGATAGACTTTTCATAACCTTTAAAGCTTTCACAATAATGGGTATGACCTAAAGCGATTGCTTGCTTCATATCAACTATATGTTCTTGGTTGTACCTTGGGTAATCTGCCAGACTAATCAAGTAGTTGCTATAGTCTTTTTCGGTAAGAAATGACATATTAGCCGGCGCACCAGCAAAGTAGCTATGAAAGCCTGAATAATAGGTTAACGGATAAAGGTGGTCTTGATATTGGTAGCTTTTGGCTTCTGCTTCGCGCTCGTATTTAAATAAGCGATATGTCACTTGGTCGGCAGCAGATAACTTATCGACATCAATATTTGCCATGCGCGCCAATAATTCGTTGTTATATTTTGAGCGACGTTCGCGACCTTTCGCCGACATTTCTGGCAATTTGCCATTCATCCGAAAAGCGTCAGGGTCTTTACGGAAGAATATTTGTTCTTTATTGGCTGTTTGCCAGTGCTCATCAAGTAGCTGTGAAAACTGCTTGTTGGCTTGATTGGCAACTGCATTTGCTGCACTGAATAAGCCAGCAAACATGAATATGCCAGCACCTAATTGTTTTAATTTCATATGAAGGCCTTGCGTTAGGTTTGGTATTTTTATAATTGGATACAATATTCGTGCTTGCTAGTGTAAAGCTAAGTACAATTAAGCTCAATTATTTCGTATGATGTTGGTTGGTTTTAATGTTTATTGTGATGTCATGATCAAATTGTCAAAAACGGGCTGGAATAATGTCATTATTTTTGCGGTAATGGGCTTTATTTTGTTAATTAATGCCACCCATGAAAACGTTTACTCGCCGAATAATAGCGGTGATAAAAATATTGATGAACAGGTAGCGTTGATTGGGCCGCAACAGGTTATTTTAACCTTAAATATTAGTAATAGTGTGGTTATTGAACGTATTGGTCGCACGTGGCGGGCGCTGCCAGCTCGAATTTCAGGGCAAGCTTTAGAGCAAATGATGATGTCTTGGCAGCAAACAAGTGGGCAATTAATGGCGCAAGCACCTGAAGTAGATCAACAATTTGCCTTGAAAGTAAAACTTGATATTGCTGGCCTTGATGAGCCAATGCAGTTAAGCGTTTTTGCCACTGACCAACAATTGTTGGTTTTTAACCCGTTGTCTGAGCAATGGTTGGTGTTACCGATTGCATTGTATAGTCAGTTATTTCCACCAGAAATCTTCACTAATTAACCAGCATTTAGGTTAATTAGTTACCGTTATTTATTATCGCTTTTCAATTACAGGTAAGAAATTATGAGAAAGTGTGCAATTTTATCTATGGACAGCTTGGCTGACTTTGAAGTTTATGATTATTTAATTGATGAGCCGTTAAATGCTTTGGGTTGGCAAACTGATGTGGTTTCTTGGCGAGATAGTCAGGTCAATTGGTCAGACTATCAGGTAGTTATCATTCGAAGCCCGTGGGACTATCAAGATGATATGGAAAATTTTCTTAACGTGTTGACGAAAATTGAGCAATCAACGGCTCGGCTGGAAAATAGTTTGGCGGTTGTTAAGTGGAACATCAATAAAGACTATCTAAAGTGCTTAGAAAACGATGGCGTTACTATTGTACCAACCCTTTGGCCAGAAGCATTTTCAGCTAGTAATATGGCGGGGTATTTTTCACATTTTGCTACCGAGCAAATAGTGCTTAAACCGCGGGTAAGTGCCAATGCTGATAATACCTTTTGGCTAAGTAAAGATAATTACCAAGAGAAAATTCCTGAGTTGCAAAGCGCGTTTGCTGACCGTGAACTAATGGTTCAACCTTTTATGGCTGATATTTGTCAAGAGGGTGAGTATTCACTGTTTTACTTTAATGGAGAGTTAAGCCATACCATATTAAAAACACCGGCCAAGGGTGACTTTCGCGTGCAAGAAGAACATGGTGGCGGCTTATTAGCGGTAGCACCTGAGCCAGCATTACAAGCGGCGGCAAATAATACCATGCAAGCTATAAGCAAATTACATGGCGAATTACTGTTTGCTCGTATTGATTTTGTTCGTCATCAAGATACTTTTGCGCTGATGGAAGCGGAACTGATTGAACCGTCATTATATTTCAATATGGACGCTGAATCCCCGCAACGTTTTGTTGATGCTTTTGCGGTGCGCATCGCCGAAGGTAATAAATAAAATGCCAGAATTGCCAGAAGTAGAAGTTTGCCGCTTAGGCATTACGCCGCATATCAGCGGACAAAAAGTTGAGCATGTTATTGTTAGAAATGCCAAATTGCGTTGGCCAATCCCTGAAGCAGTGCATGGCATAATAGGAAAAACCCTAGAGAATATCGAACGACGTTCAAAATATTTATTGCTGCGATTTTCCAGCGGCACTTTGCTATTACACCTAGGCATGTCAGGCTCCGTACGAATATTAGAGCAAGGCACTCCAGAGACCAAACATGATCATTTTGAACTTATATTTGATAATGAAAAAATGCTGCGCCTGAACGACCCGCGTCGTTTTGGTGCTGTGCTGTGGTTTCCAGAACATCATGATCAACAAGGTTTGTTGGCAAAGTTAGGGCCTGAGCCATTAAGTGATGACTTTACCTATGGGCATTTATTTGCCAAAGCCAGTAACCGTAAAGTGCCAGTTAAAACTTTTCTTATGGATAACCACGTTGTTGTTGGTGTTGGTAATATTTATGCCAATGAATCGTTATTTATTGCCAGTATTCATCCGGCGACACCAGTGAATTGTATTAGTGAAGAAAAATTTAATGAGCTAACTGATATTATTAAACAGGTATTGGCGGCAGCGATTGAACAAGGGGGCACAACCCTGAAAGACTTTACTCAGGTTGATGGCAAACCGGGTTATTTTGCACAAAAACTCTATGTTTATGGCCGCGCGGGTGAAAAATGCGATGGTTGCCAAAGTGTTTTAGAAGAAATAAGGCAATCAAATCGTAGTTCTGTATTTTGTCCACAATGCCAAGTATTGCCCAAACTGAAGGTAAAGGCGAAGAAAAAAGTGAAATCAGCGAAGGTAAAAACAAGTCAATAGATAATTTAGTGAAAAGCTGCTGATGAGCTGCGAAATTGAAATATTTTGCGCCTGATCAACAGCTTATTTTCAATAATGTTTTACAATCATTTTATAAGGTTGTTACTTGAGGAAGTATAAACACTATGAGATGGATTTATTTTATTGTCCTGCAAGCCATTATTGCCCTAGTAATAGCTGTAGTTGTTTATCAGCATGATGACAAGGCAGCTATTGTTAAAACACCGCCAAAAGCGTTAGCGCAGTGGTACAAACCAGAAAACAAACGCCAAGTTTGGCTGCACAATATGTTTAAGCTTCGCCGCGAAATGCAAGCAGTGGCTTTTTATGCTAAGCAAGAAGACAATGAGCATTTGCAAAAATGGGCAAGTTCGTTAAATGAGCATTATCTCAAAATAGCAGACATGGTGCCGAGTTGGGAGAAAAAACTCGATAAACTAACGCTTGTTAACTTAACGCAAAGCGTTGCGGAGAAAAGTTACGCTGATGTGCTTACTTCTGTTAAAGCCTTGCAAGAAAACTGTGACGCTTGCCATAATGATTATCAAGCCATTACTGCGTTAACTTACCGTGCTCCTGACTTTTCAGGCATTGAGGTAGCATCTGAGCAATCTTTTAATGGCCATATGCAGACGTTAATCACCCATGTAAATCAGATCAAAATTGCCTCAACTGATGGCATGACAGAGCTAGCATTAGCATCATTAGCTGATCTTAAACAAGATATGCAATCGCTTGGACAAGTTTGTACTGATTGCCATAAAAAAGACAAAAAGCCATACCCAAGCGCGCAAATGAACAACACGCTTTTAAGCTTAGAAAATAGTTTGAAAGAGGGTACACTTAAAGAGCAAGGACGAGATTTAGGTACCTTAGCTGTACTTGCTTGTGCACGTTGTCATGGTACGCATAGGTTAGTAACGGGAGCTAACAACTTATTGTCAAAAGAGCAAAGTTTAGCGGAGTTGTTAAAGCATTAACGTTATTCAGCCCAAATATGGGAAGAGTTTAAAATAACCTCTTCCCATAGCTTCATAATGCTTGAGTTTATCTCGTAGAGTTTCGTTTATATGTTTTTCTTTTGCTGTAATGAGCTCTCAAGTGCTTGCTTTACCACCGGATGAACAAACTGGCTAACATCCCCATTATGTAAGGCGACTTCTTTCACTAACGTTGAAGAAATGAATGAATTTTCTTCTGCAGGCGTTAAAAATACTGATTCTAGATCAGGTGATAACCGACGGTTCATATTTGCGAGTTGAAATTCATATTCAAAATCAGATACCGCACGTAAGCCACGAATTAAAACATTGGCTTGATGTTTTTTAGCAAAGTCGACCAATAAACCACTAAAACCAACCACAGTAACATTGGGCAGATGTTTCGTTACCGCTTCTAATAACTCCACACGTTGTGCTAAATCGAATCTAGGTTTCTTGCTGGGGCTAGCTGCAATACCAACAATTACTTCGCCAAATAAACGACTAGCTCGCTCTATTAAATCGGCATGACCATTAGTGACGGGATCAAAGGTTCCCGGGTAAATTGCTTTTACTGACATAATGTTAAATGTGTTTAAGAATATTAGTTGTCATTGTAATAGCTGTTGATATGAAACTCAAAACGCAATTTTTTTCTTAAATTATATTGAAGAAACAAAGCAAGAATGGGGACTGGCAACAGTTTAGATAAAATTTGCTTAAAGTATTTACTCGAAATGCTTTAATTTTGGCTAATTTTGATAGTATGATAGAAAAATCTAGGTCAATAAATACGAGAAGTAGTATCGATGAAAACTCGGGATAAAATAATTCAAGCCAGTATTGCATTATTTAATGAACAAGGTGAACGTAATGTTACCACGAATCACATTGCTGCCGACCTTGGTATAAGCCCAGGCAACCTTTATTACCACTTCCGCAATAAAGAAGACATTATTCTCTCTATTTATGAAGAATATGCGCGTAATTTATTAATTGAAACCATGCCGGAAGTCAGCCCTGACGTAAAACCACTTGACGCCATTATTTTATATATGGATGTAGTATTTCAGGCAATGATGAAGTTCCGCTTTTTCTACAGTAACTTACCAGTGTTATTGGCAAAAAATCCATTGTTGCATGACAAATATGTCGAAGTACAAGGCTTTATAGCGCAGCGTGTAAGTGAGTTGTTACTTTCATTGCGTGAAGCAAATATGATGGAGTTTGCTGATGAAGATTTACCTGATATTGTCAGTATATTACGTTTAGTAAATACGTTTTGGTTAAGCTTCTATCAAACGCAAAATAATGACACTGAGATTAATGACGCAGTATTTTATCAAGGCGTTTTAAAAATATTAGTGATCATACAACCATATATTAGTGATTCAGCGCGTAACGAATTTTTAGAAGCTCGGGCTATGTATCGCCAACGATGCCAAGACAGTCTTAACGCTGCTTAAAACGTAATCTTATGAACTTGACTGGTAACCGCCTAAAAGTGCTTGCCAGTTTTCTTCTTGCCATTGAAAATTAGCTACCCTATTCACTTCTTTGCGAAATGAACGTAATAATCTTGCCATATTCTCTTCAGGCCATTTATTTTTATGCGATCGTTGCTCGCCTCGGTCAAAATCTATTAGCCAAACTTGGTTGTTATCATCAACTAAAATGTTATGGGCGTTTAAGTCGTGATGATAAATACCTTGCTGATGAAACGCTTTAATTATTTGACCAATTTGCTGCCAAAGTTGGTTATCTATCGAACTCTTACTAAGAATACCGACTAAATCGTTGGCGTTTTCGATGCGTGATGATAATAAATCTGCGCGATAAAATAAGCCTTGTTTAATAATGCGAAAAGCAACCGGTTTTGGCGCCGGTAAACCTAACGCTCGCATGGTTTTCAATAAGGAAAATTCTCGTGCTGCACGGGTGTTTTCTATACCGGTAAAAAAATATTGGTCGTTAATTACCTTACCAATTAAACCACCGCGATAGTAATGGCGTAGCACCCAATTTCTAGCCTCATTATTAGCATTTTCTGTGGCTATAAACCAAGTTGTGCCACGTCCTTGGGCACTGCCAACGATGGCATTTTTTTCTTGCCAGTATTCTCCATCAAGCATTTCTGGAGAAAAGTCACCAATTTCTAGGTGATCGTATTGGCAATAAACATTGCCTTTTTGGAAAGTTTCTTGCTGACAGGGTTTTACAATTGCAGGCTGGTTCAAGATAATAGACCTATATTATATATCTGCTCCTATTGTGGTGATTCCTTTATGCTGGGTCAATTATCTGTACCAAAAAATTTATGTTTATTACGTTTATCGGCAATCGGTGATGTTTGTCATGCGGTTGCTATGGTGCAAAACATCCAGCGACAGTGGCCGGAAACGAAAATTACTTGGGTTATTGGCAAGGTAGAAGCGAGTTTGTTACAAGGGTTGGATGGTGTTGAATTTATTATCTTTGATAAACGAGCGGGTATAAAAGGTTATCAAAGCTTACGTCGACAATTAAAGGGGCGTGAATTTGATGTGTTATTGCATATGCAAGTGGCACTTAGAGCCAGTATTGCAAGTTTATGTATTCCTGCGAAAGTAAAAATTGGTTTTGATAGCCAACGGGCGAAAGAAGGTCAATGGTTATTCAGTAATAAAAAAATTGCTGCTCAAGCTGAACCACATGTATTAGACGGCTTTATGGGCTTTGCCCAAGCACTTGGCTTAGAAGTAACCCCGCCACTATGGAAAATGCCAATAACCGACACTGACCAGTTGTGGGCAAGCGAGACATTAAGCAACCATAATCCGGGTAATAAACCAATAGCAGTGATTTGTCCGGCTGCAAGTAAAGCAGAGCGTAATTGGCATGCTGAAGGTTATTCTCAAAGTGCGAAACATTTAACAATGAAAGGTTTTAAAGTTGTTATTTGTGGCGGGCCAACGACCATGGAAAAGTTGCTGGCAGAAGCTATTATCAGTCGCAGTGAGTTCAGTCAGGGCGATAATGAAATAGTTAACTTGGTTGGAAAAACAAGCTTAAAGCAATTATTGGCAGTATTGAAAATTGCGCACTTAGTGATAGCCCCAGATACTGGGCCAGCACACATGGCCGTTACCGTTGGTACACCCGTTATTGGTTTATACGCACATAGTAATCCAAAACGCACAGGGCCATATTTATATCCTCAATATGTTGTCAGTGCTTATGAATCTGCTATTCAATTACAATATAATCAAAGTGTTAGTGAGTTACCTTGGGGAACGCGCGCTAAAGGTAAAGACTTAATGATGCAAATTAGCATCACTCAAGTTAATAAGACCATTGATCGAGTCATTTGTGATAATTACCCTGAATTACTGTAAAGACAATTTTCAGCTTTATGACGACAAGGATGTGAATGAAAGTTATCTACAGTTTTTCTGCGAAGCATATTGAGCAGGTTTATCTATTACACAAACAAGCATGGTGGAGCAGTGGTCGCTCAATTGTAGATACCAAAAAATGTATTGAAGGCTCGCAAGTTTGTATTGGCATACTGGATAACAATGAAAACCTAATTGCCTTTACCCGTGTTATCACTGACTATATTTTTAAAGCCATCATCTTTGATGTGATTGTTGATAAGGCTCACCGTAACTTAGGATTAGGGCAGCAATTAATGCAGTTGCTTAAAAATCATGAGCGGCTACGTAGTGTGCAGCACTTTGAATTATATTGTTTACCCGAGATGATCCCTTTCTATGAAAGCTTTGGTTTTTCTACCGATATTGATGGTATTAGGTTGATGCGTTGCGTTAATACGACAAAGGATAACGAGTGAAAAAATATGTTACCGGCTTTATGTTTTCTAAAAATTTAGAACATATTGTCTTGATCAAGAAAATAAATCCGATATGGCAACGGGGTTTATTAAATGGTATTGGCGGTAAAATTGAAACTAATGAAACCTCCATTGATGCTATGGTCAGAGAATTCACCGAAGAAACAGGAGTTAGCACTCAAGCAGCAGATTGGACTTGCTTTGCTAATGTATATCGGCCGAAGGTTTATGATGTTGATATGTACTTTGCCCAATCTAATCTCGCGTTTCAGGTGCAAAGCATTGAGCAAGAAGAAGTGCATATAATTAACGTTAATAAATTACCTGAAAATCTTATTCCCAATTTACGTTGGTTAATTCCACTGGCATTAGACCAACAGGCTGATTTTTCGGTTCCTGTTCGAATTCGTGAAATAGCACAAGAGCGCATGACTGCTTAACTGAATATAACATTAAGGCTTCATTGAAATACTATTATAAGGCGCATTAACAAGGTGATGAAAAGTAGAAAACTGCACAAAATTATTGGCCTCATTTTAGTGTTGCCTATGCTAGGTTGGACTATCACAGGTGTAATTTTTTTCATAAAACCTGGATATCAAGGCGCTTATGAACAACTATCAATAAAAACTTACTCACTTAACGATGCAATCCTTGTTCGGCCAAAAAGTGACTGGCAAGAAATGAAATTAGTCAGCAGCATTTTGGGTGACCATTTATTGGTAAAGGCTAATAATAAAACTGAACATCTAGACCCAAATTCATTCCTCCCTAAACCTGTACCGACCGAAATTGAGTTTAAAGCCTTATTAACCGATGCCTTTGCTCGCAATAGTGGACGTTATGGCGAAGTAATAAAATTGGATGGTTTATCTGCTCAAACCAATACCGGCATTGAGGTAAAGCTGGATTGGAATAACTTACGCTTAAGTCAAAAAGGTCAAGACACTCATTTAATAAACTTGCTTTATAAAGTGCATTATTTGCAATGGACATCGCATAAAGAGATAGATCAAGTGCTAGGAGTGTTGGGTTTAATCCTACTGATTTTATTAACAATTTTAGGTGTTAGGATTTATCTTAAAAAATAAACCTGTATTGTGAAGTCAACGGTATGGCTCAATGAATGAGCTGTTGTATCCAATTCTCTATTTTCAGTCATTTATAAGGATTTAAGATGAATAAAACCTTTATTGCATTATTTTTTTTGGAATTGCCGTTATTTGGTCATACGGCGGAACTTATTGCCGATAAAAGTGTTCTCGCTGAAAGAAACTGTTTTCGTCAAAACTATAGTGATTACGATACTTGGCGTGAGAGTATGGCTCAAAAGTATCAAAAGAAGTTTAAAACAGAAGCAAAAATAAAGCGTGCGTTAGCTCGCTTTGATAAAGCATTTAAGCAAGAGGCGTTCACTGCATATCAAGAGCAACTAACGTGTCAAACATTTGTATATTTGGTTGATGGTATTAAAGTGAAAGGCTTTATTATTCAAACCAAAAGTACCTCTAAAAAGTTACCTGTCGTGATTTATAACCGTGGTGGTAATGGCGATTTTGGTGCCGTTACCTTTGGCTCTATGATGCATAACTTGTTTCCAATTGCCGAGTAGGGTCTTGTTATTATTGGTAGCCAGTACCGTGGAACTTTTAATAAGAACAAAGCTGACGATGATGAGTTTGGTGGTAAAGATGTTGATGATGTTACGGCTTTGCTAGATTTGATCCCAAGCGCAGCTGGCGCAGATGATAAGCGCATAGGTATGTTAGGCGCGAGTCGTGGTGGTATGCAAACGTACTTAGCACTAAAGCAAACGAATAAAGTAAAAGCAGTCGCAGTAATTGCCGGTAAATCAGATGTTATTGTTGGCTTAAAACAACGACCAATAATGGAAAGGGTTTATAAGGAACGTATTCCAAAGTACGAACAAAACAAACAGGCCGAGCTTGAAAAACGTTCTGTACTTTATTGGCTTGATGAAATCCCTCAAGATGTGCCCATTTTATTACTTCATGGTATGTCTGACGAACGTGTTTCTGTTGAGCAATCTATAGCTTTGGCTGAAGCGTTAGAAAAAGCTGATATGCCGCATAAGCTGGTACTTTATCCCGGCGATAATCACGGACTAGTTCAAAATAAAGAGCAAGCAACAGAAGAAATTGTGACTTGGTTTAAAAAGTATTTGTAGTATTTCTCAGTTTTTTGAGCTTAAGAGTTAAGTTGTAATTAACTGATATTATTTACATTAGTTTGTTTTTTATAATATAACATGTCGGTAACCTACGAAAAAAAGTCGTTTATCTGCTAACAGGTCAACCACAATGTATGTTCATAATGTCTCCAAGGATATCGATGATAATTTGTTCTCGATATTCAACCATCACAATAATAATAATTGATTAACGAGGTGATAGAGATGAAGTTGAATACAAAAGTAGCCCTAGTGGCGGCCGCTATTGGCTTAGGTAGCCAATTCGCGGTAGCACCATCAGCAATGGCAAACCAAGCAAACCCAAACCCTATTCTGGAACGCCAACCTGATGGCACTATGATTGAAATTCGAGTTAAAGGTGATGAACACTTTAACTGGAATGAAGATAAAGATGGCTATACTATCTTGCGCCATAACGGTTGGTACAAGTATGCGACTAAAGAAAGTAATGGTCGTTTGAAAGCATCACCACATGTTGTTGGTCAAGCAAACCCGAAAGCATTAGGTTTACAAAAGAGACTAAAACCATCAAAGGCAGTGCAAGCACAATCATCAAAGAAAATTGCTAGTGCTAATGCAGATGCACCTCAACGTGTTACGCCAGTAGGTGCGGTTAATAACCTTGTTGTTATGATTCGTTTTGCTGATCACGCTGGACGTAACCTGCCTTCTGTCGCGCAAGTTGATACCCTATTTAATGCTATTGGTGGTGATCCAGTAATAGCACCTACGGGCAGTATTCGTGATTTATATCTTGAAAACTCGTATGGTCAGTTTCAGCTAAATTCCAGCGTTTATGCATGGATAACTTTGTCTGAAACTGAAGCATATTATGCCAATGGCCAATCAGGTGACCAAACGTTATGGGAAGGCTTACGAGAGGCGTTAACTCAGTTAGATCAAACGGTTGATTTTAGCAATTTTGATTCTGATGGTGATGGTAATATTGACGCTATAGCGTTTTTGCATTCGGGCTATGGTGCTGAATGGGGTGGTACCGATGTTGATGGCGCAGGTCAAAATGACCGTATTTGGTCACATCGTTGGGCAATGCAAAGTTCCGCCTGGACTTCCGCTGAAGGTGTTACCGTTAATGATTATCATATTAGTCCAGCTTTATGGAGTACGTCAGGATCTGAAATAGGCCGCATTGGTGTTATCGCCCATGAAACTGGGCATTTCTTTGGTCTACCTGATCTTTATGATACAGACGGAGGTGGCGCAGGTATTGGTTCTTTCGGCTTAATGGCTAACTCTTGGGATTTTGAAGGCACACAATATTGTCCACCACATTTTTCTCCATGGAGTAAAACGCAATTAGGCTGGTATACACCACAAGTAATTAATACAGCGGGTGAATACACATTACGTGAAGCTGAACACCACCCTGATGTTTATAAAATTACTCAAGGTTTCCCAAATGGTGAATATTTGCTTGTAGAAAATAGGCAGAATTCAGGTTTTGATTGTACGATGCCACAAGGAGGCCTTGCTATTTGGCATATCGATGAGCAGACCGGACATAATACGGAAGGTTATCCAGGGCAGAGAAATTGGCCACAAAATGGAAATCATTATCAAGTCGCATTATTGCAAGCTGATGGAGGATACGAACTTGAACAAGGCATAGATCGTGGCGATGCTGACGACCTATTCCATGGTCAAGGTAACGACGCTATAGCTGAAGGCCCTGGCGGTCACCCGAATACAGATACGTATCAAAATGGTTTGATTAACCAAACAGGTAATACTATAAGTAATATTAGTAACTCTGCGGCAAGTATGACCTTTTGTTTAAATGGTTGTGGCGGCACTGGTACAGGGTTACCAGCACCAAGCAATTTAACAGCTAATGTTACCACCTCGGGCAAAGGTAAAAATGCGACTAAGTCGGTAGCTTTGAGTTGGCAAGATAATGCAGCGACTGAAGATCAATACATTATCGAACGTTGCCTTGAAACAGGTAAAGGTAAGAGCAAAACATGCAATTTCAGTACATTGGCGACAGTTGGCGCTAATGTTACCAGTTTTATCGATGTGCCCGGTTCTGGTACGTTTAAGTATCGTGTAAAAGCAAGTAACAGCAGTGAAAACTCTGGTTATAGTAATGAAGTAAAAATATAATCTTATCGTTTATATTTAGTTTTTAAGCCCCGTTGATACGGGGCTTTTTTATATCAAGGTATTAATGAGTCGATATTAAATATTTTAATGCTTCGATGCTTAAGTTTGTTGCTCCTTGATTTGCTTGCACGACCTGATAAGCATTATGTCCTAACGACTTTGCCAAAGCGCTATCTGATAATAAGAGCAATACTTCAGTCGCTAATGCTTTTGGCATATCGTCATTTTCAGCAATTTGCACTATTGCTTGAGCGGATGTCAACTGTGCTAAAATTTCTTTAAAATTACTCATATTTGGGCCAACGATGACCGGTTTTTTAAATAATGCTGGCTCTAATGGGTTATGACCGCCAATATCGCTGAAACTTCCACCCATAGTTACTACATCAGCTAAAGCACAAGCTGGAAGTAATTCACCTAAAGTATCAATGATCCAAACTTGGGTAGCGAGTGTTACCGCTTGTTTTTCACTACGTTTGAGTACTTTGTTACCCGCCTCTTCAGCCAGCTTAGCTACTTGTGCAAAGCGCTCTGGGTGACGAGGAACGATAATTAATAAAATATTATTATCTTGCTGTTTTAGGTGTTCAAAGGTTTGTAAAGCTATGGCTTCGTCGCCTGGATGAGTACTGGCAATGAGCAATATATTGCGCGGCTCTACGATAAGTTTTGCTAACTCTTGCTGCTTTTTAACCACGTCATCATTTAATGAAATATCAAATTTAAGATTGCCAGATAGCTGACACTGCTTAGGGGTTGCACCCATGGCCAGGTAATTATCTTGATTAACTTGGCTCTGGGTTAATATTTTATCAAAACGCTGTATTGCCGGCGTAATTAACCATTTAAGCTTTTGATAACTTCGCATGGATTTGTCCGAAAGGCGGCCATTAATTAAGAGTAATTTGATTTTGCTATTTTTACATTGTGCGATTAGGTTGGGCCATAATTCTGTTTCCATAAAAACCATAGTTTTAGGTTTTAGGCATCGCAAAAATAACTGTGTTGCAAAGATATTGTCGAGCGGTAAATAGCAATGTTGCACTTTGTCAGCAAAAAGCTTTTTAACTTGCTCAGAGCCAGTTGGTGTGAATGTTGTGACGGTAATCGGCAAGTTTGGATATATTTCTATCAATTCGCTAATAAAGGGTTTAAGTGCAATAACTTCACCAACGCTCGCAGCATGGACGATGATACCATCAGACTTTAGTGACGAAGGCAATATTCCTAGCCGTTCGCTAAGTCGTTGGCGGTATTTTGGATGATTAATTGAGCGAATAACCAGTACCAGTAAAAGCACGGGTGTTAATAATAAAACTAATAAACGATAGAGAAATAAAGCTAAAGAATTTCGCACGCAACGGGACTCAACATCAACTGGTTTATGGGGGCTAGTATACCTAAATATCAGTAAATTACGTACTAGCGTTCGAATATGGTGTCTAAAATAATTGATGAATTTGTTCTTTCTACTCCTTCGGTTGAGCACACCAAGTTCAATACTTCACTAAGCTTTTCTAAAGTGCTGGCTTGAATAGTAACCAACAGATCGTATTCGCCACTTATAGAGTAAATATGACTAATTTGATGAACTTTTCGCAATGCCAAGCAAATGTTTTGGCGCAGGTTAGGATTAACTTTTAAAGATACGTTAGAGGAAATAAGCTTACTAGTATATTCGCTGCCTAGCACAACACTATAGGCTTTAATAACATTGTTGTCTTCAAGCTTGTTGAGGCGGTTTTGTATTGCTGTGCGCGAAACTCCAGTTGCTCGAGCAATATCAGAAACACTGGCTCGAGCATTTATCCGCAATATTGACAACAATTCTTCATCTTTTTCAGTTAGCAAACTACACTTCTCTCAGCAGTAAATTCATAAAATAGCCTGTAACTTACACTTTGACATGTATATATGTCAATTTAACTATTAAAAAGTGCATATCAACAATTAGTGTCACTTTTCTTGCAAGGCTGACTAGACTGATAATATAACGATTAAATGACACTAATTTATTAAGGAATTAACGTGACTGAATCTGCATCAACAAAAGGTTTTTACACGCATTTAACTGCGCAAATTGAGCAGGTAAAAGCTGATGGTTTATATAAAGCTGAGCGTGTAATTACAACTGCCCAGCAGCCACAAATAGCGGTAAATACAGGTGAAGACGTGGTTAACTTTTGTGCCAATAACTACTTAGGCTTGGCAAACCATTCATCGTTAATTGCCGCAGCAAAACAAGGCTTAGATGAGCATGGTTTTGGTATGGCGTCAGTACGTTTTATTTGTGGTACGCAAGATATTCACAAAACTTTAGAGCAGAAGTTAAGTAACTTTTTAGGCATGGAAGATACAATTTTGTATTCTTCTTGTTTTGATGCCAACGCGGGTTTATTTGAAACCTTATTAGGCCCAGAAGACGCAATTATTTCAGATGCGCTTAACCATGCTTCAATTATTGACGGCGTGCGTTTATGTAAAGCGAAGCGCTTTCGTTATGCCAATAATGATATGGCAGAATTAGAAGCGCGTTTAAAAGAAGCTGATGAAGCGGGTGCTCGTTTTAAGTTGATTGCTACTGACGGTGTGTTCTCAATGGACGGTGTTATTGCCAACCTTAAAGGCGTTTGTGACTTAGCGGATAAATATAACGCTATGGTCATGGTTGATGACTCACACGCAGTTGGTTTTGTTGGTGAGCAAGGTCGTGGTAGCCATGAATACTGTGAAGTAATGGGTCGTGTTGATATTATTACCGGTACGTTAGGTAAAGCTATGGGTGGTGCGTCAGGCGGTTATACGTCAGCGAAAAAAGAAGTTGTTGAGTGGTTACGTCAACGTTCGCGTCCATACTTATTTTCAAATTCATTAGCGCCGGCAATTGTAAATGCTTCCATTAAAGTATTGGATTTACTTGCAGACGGTGATGACCTACGTAAAACCTTAAAAGATAACGCTGCATATTTTAGAACTCAAATGGAAGCGGCTGGCTTTACTTGTGCCGGTGCTGATCACGCCATAGTACCTGTGATGTTAGGTGATGCGAAAGTTGCAAGCGATATGGCTGACCGTCTATTAGCTGAAGGTATTTATGTGATTGGATTTTCATTCCCAGTTGTTCCAAAAGGCCAAGCACGTATTCGTACGCAAATCTCTGCTGCACACACTAAAGCTGAATTAGATAAAGCCATTGAAGCATTTATTCGTATCGGTAAAGAAATGAAAGTGATTGAGGGTTAATCATGAAGTCTTTAGCAAAATTAAAAGCAGAACCGGGCATTTGGATGACCGACTCACCAATGCCAGAGCTAGGGCATAATGATCTGCTGATCAAAATAAAGAAAACCGCGATTTGTGGTACTGATATTCATATTTATAACTGGGATGAGTGGTCACAAAAAACCATTCCAGTTCCTATGGTTGTTGGTCACGAATATGCCGGTGAAGTGGTTGGCATTGGTGAAGAAGTGAAAGGCTTTGCCATAGGTGATCGTGTTTCAGGCGAAGGACATATTACTTGTGGGCATTGTCGAAATTGTCGCGGTGGCCGCACACACTTATGTCGTAATACTGTTGGTGTTGGTGTTAATCGTGAAGGTTCATTTGCTGAATACTTGGTTATTCCTGCGTTTAATGCTTTTAAACTACCCGATGAAATTTCTGATGACTTAGCAGCGATATTTGACCCATTTGGTAATGCTGTACATACTGCGCTTTCTTTTGATTTAGTCGGCGAAGATGTGCTTATTACCGGTGCTGGCCCTATTGGTATTATGGCGGCAGCGGTTGCTAAGCATGTTGGTGCTCGCCATGTAGTGATCACCGACGTTAACGAGTACCGTTTAGATTTAGCACGTAAAATGGGTGCCACACGTGCGGTTGATGTTAGTAAAGAAAAATTAGCTGATGTTATGGCTGACTTGGGCATGACCGAAGGGTTTGATGTTGGCATGGAAATGTCAGGCGTGCCTATGGCCTTTACTGATATGTTAACCAATATGAACAATGGCGGTAAAATAGCTATGTTGGGTATTCCAGGGCAAGATATGGCAATTGACTGGAGCCAAGTTATCTTTAAGGGCTTAACCATTAAAGGAATTTATGGTCGAGAAATGTTTGAAACTTGGTATAAAATGGCAAGTTTGATCCAGTCTGGCTTAGATTTAACGCCAATTATCACCCATCACTTTAATGTTGATGATTTTCAGCAAGGATTTGATATTATGCGTTCAGGTCAATCAGGCAAAGTTATCTTAAATTGGGAAGCATAATGGCAAGTAGCGAAGAAAATTTTAAACACATGCAAATTGGTGAATTACAGCAAGTACTAGCTGATAACACTCATGTTGTGGTTGATATTCGCGATCCGGCTTCATTTCAAGCGGGCCATATTCCAAATGCTCTACATTTAAGTAACGAAAGCTTACCTGAATTCTTACGTACGGCTGATTTTGATGCACCGGTCGTGGTTTGTTGTTACCACGGCATTTCAAGTCAGCAAGCGGCGCAGTTTTTGATCAGTCAAGACTTTACCGACGTATACTCACTTGACGGTGGCTTTACTGATTGGCAGTTGCAATATCCGGATACTATTGCACGTTAATGACTACTGAAGGTTTGCGCCCACTTGTTAGTGTTAAGCAACACAATATTGCTTTATTGTTTTGTGACTACTTAGACACTATTGAAATAAGGGCGCAAATCAACAATGAAAACGATAACTTTGTTATTTATTGTCAGCCGGATAAATACGAATTAGCGGTTGTTGAATTTAAGCAATTTATTGAACAACCGTATCAAGCTAAATATCAGCAAGCGGCCTGGAAAAATGGCAATATTACTGATGTTAACCCACATTCCCCACCGTTACTGACTAGTTTCAAAAAGCAGTTTTTTGCTCATGCTGGTATCGTTACTTTATCAGTTTTTATTTTGTGCTGGGCAGTATTTATTGCGAGCCTATTGGGCTGGGCTGGCACTATATTTCAGCAATTGAAGTTTTATTCATATTTGAACTTAGAGCAAATTTTTCAAGCACCGCATCGTTTATTAGGGCCAGCCTTGTTTCATTTTTCTTGGCTACATATAGTGTTTAATACTATGTGGTGGTGGCAACTGGGTGGCTCTGTAGAACAAACGTTTGGTCGAGCCAGTTTAATTAAGTTATTTTTGGCAACGGCTGTTATTTCAAACCTTGGCCAGTTTATCGTTGATGGGCCAAATTTTGCTGGTTTGTCAGGTGTGGTATATGGATTAGTAGGGTATGTTTGGTGGCTGGGTTGGCTGTTACCAGAAAAAGGTTTAGCCTTATCTAAGCCAATTGTTGGCTTTATGTTGTTTTGGTTATTATTAGGCTATACCAGCATATTACCATTTAATATTGCTAATACCGCGCATTTACTGGGTTTGGTAAGTGGTTGTTGCTTAGCATATCTTAAAGTTGTAAAAGAAAAAAAGCGCATTTAGTTACTACTAAAATGCGCTTTGTAATATTCCAGTATTGTTAATCTGCTAACTTTAGTTGTCTAACCATTGTGTAAACAGAAGCTTTTTAATTAACGGTTTGCCAGTTTCTTTTTCCAACAACTGTTTCACTTTTTCTTCACACAAACGTTGGATTTCATGCCGACCATTAATTGATTTAACTTTTGACTCTGGCTGCTGACCAATAATGTTAATAATAGCGTCACGTAGCAGTGGTGAATGGTGTTCCACAACCTCATAGTTTGATGCATCTTCAATCATCAATTCTACCGTTAGTCGCACATAGCCCATTTTTTTCTTTACTGCGATGTAGTTAGTCACAATTGACGGTTCAAAGCCAAAGTAGGCGTAATCCGCGGCTTTGACTGTTGTTGAACCTAGCAGGGCTATCAATAAAATTATCGGCATTTTCATAATACGCAAACTCGAATGAAGTCGTTAGTACATTGGTGAATTAGGTCATTAGGATCAATAATAACGCGAATTTTACTTGTGCGCAGAATTATTTAGCGATTTTTTTACCTGCTAAGTTAGTTTTTGCCTTAGTGCTTGGTATTCTTGAATGTATTGATAAATCTTTCAAACATGTAAAGGGGCGGAGTAGGCTATATTTTTCCCATGCTAAGCGCTATCATACGTCGTTTTTTGCATTTTCAGTTAAAGGTATCGTTAACAGGTATGACAGCAGAGCATTCTTTATTTCCTGTACAAATGATTGCAACTTGGCTAACACCAAGTTCGGTTGTATTAAAGCCAATGTTACGTAACTGGTTACTCGACCCAGCGTCGCTAACTGCGCGCTTAAAACAGCATAGCCAACAATTTCGTGTTGAAGTACTTGGGCAAAAAATTGCAAGCTGCAATGCAGCTGAAGCCAATGAAGACATAGTTGCAGGCGAGCAAGTATTAGTGCGCGAAGTATTGCTGTATTGTGACGACATACCGCAAGTTTTTGCCCGTAGTTTATTACCGTTGAAATCACTTACTGGCGACCAACAACAGCTTGCACAACTCGGCACTCAATCGCTGGGGCAGGTATTGTTTAATCATCCCAATTTGTTAAGAAAGAAAATTGAAGTTGCAAAATTTAATGAGCAGTCAACGGTGGCAAACATAGCCCAGCATTTGGCATTAAAAGTTGAGCAGCCTATGTGGGGGCGTCGTTCGGTTTTTATGCTTAATAATAAACCACTAATGGTGGCGGAAGTTTTTCTACCGGGTGCTTTTGCATACCAAGAATAAGAAGATTTGACATTGAGTGAATTAACAGAGAAATTAACGGCGATAAAACAAATTACCCGTATGGATAAACCCATAGGCACTTATTTGTTACTTTGGCCAACATATTGGGCGCTTTGGATAGCGGCTGATGGCTGGCCGTCGTTGCATATGTTATTAGTGTTCAGTTTAGGGGTATTTTTAATGCGCAGTGCCGGTTGTGTTATTAATGACTATGCAGACCGCAAAATTGATGGCGCAGTAAAGCGCACACAAAACCGACCGCTCGTAACAGGAGCATTAACAAGTAGCGAAGCATTGCAGTTATTTGCCAGCTTTATTCTTATCGCTTTTGGTTTAGTGCTAACGTTAAGCGAATATACCATTCTACTGTCATTTGTCGCTGTAGGACTGGCGGCCAGTTATCCATTTATGAAACGCATTACCCATTTACCACAAGTGGTACTTGGTGCAGCATTTAGCTGGGGCATGATCATGGCATTTGCTGAAGAGCAAGGGCAAATCCCTGTTGTTGCTTGGTTGCTGTTTAGTGCCAATGTATTGTGGACTGTAGCATACGACACTATGTATGCCATGGTGGATCGTGATGATGACCTAAAAATTGGTGTTAAATCGACTGCAATACTTTTCGGTAATAACGACAAGCGTATTATTTTATTGCTACAGTTACTAACATTGGCTCTACTGTTTACTGTTGGTGATATGCTAGCTTTTGGTTGGCCATATCTACTAGCATTAGTGATTGCAGCAGGCTTTTTCTGTTATCAACAAATACTTATTGCTGGCCGAGAGCGCGAACGTTGTTTTCAGGCTTTTTTAAATAACCATTATGTTGGTTTGATTGTTTTTATTGGCGTTACAATCGAATATTTATAGCACTATAGTGAAAATAAGCACTTACTTGGTGGAGTCAGTGCTTATTTGCAGTTTATTAACGCATAATACTTTGCAGTACTTCAATATCGACTAAGTTACTAACCGAACCTTTTAATAAGCCTAATGTGCTGCTGTCTATGAGCTTATCGTCTTCATCTTGCATAATATAACCTTGCTCTTTCATCGCCAAAATTAAGGTTGATTGCGCTTTCTTATCAATAAACTCTGGCGCATTAATATTATTTAGAACCGATAAGCGTTGGGCAATAGCAACGACTTTCTCGTCCAACTCTGATTTGGCAATAGGCGCTAGTCGGCTTAATAGTGAGGTAATTATTGCAAAGCGTTGCATGGTTTCATTAACACACTCCGCCATTAAGCGCACTGTTGCTTGTGCGTCACTGGTGTTATTGAGTGACCAAAAGCCAGCTTTGCTTTGTTTAGCTATGTTTTCATCAGCTAAAAACTGGCAAATTGTTTGTACTTGCTCTTTGATGTCATCAGCCGATTGCCATAAAAACAAGTCAGTTTTCAGTAGTTGTACTAAGCGTTGAATTTGTGTGATCAAATCTTCTTCATTAATTTTCGCGTTGCGCTCTAGCAAACGACAAACCAAAGAAGGTACAACGAATGAATGTAAGATATTATTGCGGTAGTAGCGCAGTTCTAAAGTAGCACTTTCTGTTAATGAAATGATTTCACCAAAGCTGTCTTGGTTGACGGTGACCTTATTTAAGGTAATAACATGAGCAAGTAACTCTGCTCCTGTTTGTTCAGGTACTGTTAGCTCTTTATGGTAAGGTGCTGCACGTTGTAAGGATAAAAAGAAATCAAGCTGAGTAATTAACTCGGCCTTGGTTAGTGCTTTACTTTCTGTTGCATGTAAAATCAGTGAAACCAGCGCCACGCCATTTAAAGCGGCACATTGGTTAATTGAAACCATGACTTGTTGCGCTAAGGTGTTAACACTAGGTGTTAGCCATTTTGGTTTTTGCGGGTCGATTGGGTCAATAGCTTGTTTCCAGTCAGGAACTTGTTTATTAAGAAATTGGTTAATGTTAATTGGCTCACCAAAATTAACATAACCTTTACCATAGTTTCTCAAATTCCGTATTGCCTTAATTACGCCAAATATCGACTCACCTTTTTTCTGACTGCCGCTGAGTTCTTTATGGTAAGTGCCAACTTCCATCACATGTTCATAGCCTAAATACACGGGCACTAAGGTTAATGGACGATCAATACCGCGCAATAAACTTTGAATGGTCATGGCAAGCATGCCGGTTTTTGGCGAAAGTAAACGGCCAGTGCGGCTGCGACCACCTTCAGAATAGTATTTTACCGAGTAACCACGCTCAAAAAGCAAGCCTAAATACTCACGGAAAATGGTTGAGTAAAGGCGATTACCTTTAAAGCTTCGACGAATGAAAAACGCACCTGCTTTTCTAAAAATAGGCCCAGCAGGCCAGAAATTTAAGTTAATGCCGGCAGCAATTCGCGGTGTTACTAAGCCTTGTTGAAAAATAACATAGGTCAAAAGTAGATAGTCCATATGGCTACGATGGCAAGGTACATAGATGATTTCATGGCCTTCTTGCGCTAAATTACGTAAACGTTCAGCTTTGCTGACCTCGATACCATTGTATAATCGATTCCACAACCAGCCTAAAATTCGCTCGCCAAAGCGCACGGTAACATCGCGATAATCGCCAGCAATTTCATCCATTATAGCCAGAGCTTGTTTACGTACCTCGGCTTCGCTGATCGATTTATTAGTTGCTTCGTCACTAATTAAGCGTTTAATTGCGGGATTCACCATTAAGGTTTCAAACATTTGCTGACGATGCATTAATCGTGGGCCAGTGGCGGCAATAATTTGGCGATGAAAATGAAAGCGAGCGATACGCATTAATTTACGTGCGCTAGCTTCGTCACTGCCGTGTTTGTCGGCCATATGGCGAAATGAGATTGCTTCACTGAAACGCACCATGGTATGGCGACCTAAAAATAATACGATAAAGAATTTTCGTAGCCAGGTTGGGGATTCTTGATCGGCCAATAAGGTGCCGACATTGGTGGTATTTTTTTCTTTTGTTGGCGTACGTCCCCAAATAACATTTGCGGGAATTAATTGAGCATCAAGCTTTTCATCTTTGGCATGAGCATTAAGTAGTTCAAAGCCTTGTGCAATAGCCGTTGTTTTAGTCGGTTTACGCCAATGAAATAAGGCAGTTGGTTTTTCTAAAAATAATAAACGTGAAAGTTGCTGCTCGTTAACAGTTACTTTTTCAAGTGGATCAGGTAAGTTAGCTTTTTTACAAGCTTTACGTAAAGATAGTACATCGCTGGCAGATTGATGGCGTAAAACATAAAAAATGGGTTGCTCAGGTTTGAGCTGACCAGCGCTTATGATCTTATCAGCAACAATTTTGCAGCGAACCAATAACATGATCGGGAAACGAAGCACTAAATAGAATATTTTACGAATGGCTAACATCTTGTTTTACTCAACTTTATTTGACCGCTTATTGTATCACTTAGCAGCAATCTTGTCTCTTTTTCGCTAATATCTCGACAACTTTTTAATTTTTAGTTTATAACTCGTTATAAAATATTTGCCTGCTATTTCAATAAAAGCAAAGTACCATAATGGGATATCAGCATTATAATTTATGAGCTAGAAAATATGTCAGAAAACAGTGTGCCACCAAAAAAAATAGCAATATTTGTTGATGTGCAAAATATTTATTACACCACTCGTGATTCCTTTGCTAGGCAATTTAATTACCGAGCGTTTTGGCGGCAAATCAGGCAAGAAGGTGAAATTGTCACGGCCAATGCCTATGCGATACAACGCAGTGATGATCAACAGCATAAATTTCAACAAGCATTAAAACATATTGGTTTTGATGTGAAGTTAAAGCCGTTTATTCAACGACGTGATGGCTCAGCAAAAGGTGATTGGGATGTCGGCATTACTATTGATGTTATGGAAGCTGCGCCAAATGTTGATATTGTTGTGTTGTTATCAGGAGATGGAGATTTTGAGCTTCTACTTCGAAAAGTAATGTTGCGTGATGGCGTAAAAACGCATGTTTACGGTGTTACAGAACTAACGGCACAAGCGCTAATCAACAGTGCTAGTAAGTTTTTCCCGATAGATAACCATTTACTTATCTAGTTAGTGTATGGCTATTACAGTTAAGTAACGATATTTGTATTTTTCCTTTGGGCGCAGTATGGTATTTCGACAATTACGATAAAAACAATAATAAATAAGGAATCGTTATGTCTGTTGAAGCTCTCTATAAAGTTATTTTATACCCATTTATTAATGAATCATTGGCAAGCTTGAAAGCGATGACCAACTTATCTGGTGAGGCGGGAGAGGCCTTTGTTGATAGTGTCGATGATTTTCGTTTTAAAGGTTATGCGGTTTGCTCAGAAGTGACTGGTGGCTTAGACGGGGTCATTATGATGCATCATTACCCAGAAACTGCAATTGCTATTGGTAACTCTGTATGTCAAAACATGTTTGAAGAAAACTATGACTATCAGGAAATTAATCAAGATCTAAGTAATGCGCTGGCAGAGTGGGGCAATACCATTGTGGGTCGCTCAACCGATTTGCATGGTCGTTATAGCTTAGACTATAAGTTTTCTAGCCCTTACTTTGTTCATGATGTTGAAGATATGGATAAGTATTTAGTGGCGGTAAAAGAAGTGATTACTGTGCCTATTACTGTTGCCGGTGTTGGTCGTTATTATTTTAATTTATTGATTCGTAATGTTGAGTATCAATCGGTTGGTATTAAACGCGAAGCGAGCACAGGTATCGCCAATACACACACTAAAACGCTGCCACTTGAGAGTAAAATTTTACTCGTAGACGATAGTGCTATGATACGTAAAGCCTTACGACGCTATTTATCGCAGCTGGGCTATAATAATGTTATTGAAGCGGATGACGGTTCCACGGCCGTAACTATGGTGCAACAACATCAGCCTGACTTTATGATCATGGATGTGGTGATGGGTGAAATGAATGGTGACCAAGCGTTAGCAACAATACGTGCCAATGGTTGCAATGTACCTGTAGTGATGTTGTCGTCAGTAACGGATAAAAGCTTAGTTAGCCAGTGCCAAGAACATGGTATTTCTGGCTTTATATTTAAGCCTATCCAAGCTGATAACGGCGCTGAAATTGTGAAAGATTATCTTAAAATAGCTTAATAACTTGGTAAAGTTTTCATTTTTGTTGCTGTATTTAATTGTTTTATGATCTAGGTACGGCAACAAAAATAAATGAGAATAGTCATATAATATTGAAACAAAATTTCGATTTTCTAGGTCATGGTTAGTTAACTTAAATTAATTCTGGGTATAGTTGTGCGGTTTTTTTGTTTTACATTTTTTTTAATACTACTGAATTCATACTCGGTGAAAGCTGAAGATTTTGAGATCACACTGGTTGATGCTAGTGATAATCCACTTGCCGATTTAGTGGTATTTTTAAAACCTCTAAATGCAATGGCGCTTCCTGTTAGCGATAAAGTTATTGAAATTGGCCAGTTGCAGCGAGCATTTACTCCTTACATTAGTGTTATGCAGCTTGGTAATCAGGCAATATTTCAAAATAAAGACGATATTACGCACCATATATATTCCCCCGTTGGCGAAAACAAATTCTCATTTAAAATTCGTGCGGGAGAATCACGAAATAAAAACGACTTTCAACAATTGGGTGAAGTTGCCATGGGCTGTAATATTCATGATTGGATGAGCGGATATTTATACCTTGTTGATACGCCTTACTTTGGTAAAACTAATGTTCAGGGAATTGTTAATATAGCGATTGAGCAACAGGGCAAATATGAATTAGTTGCTTGGCATCCGCAAATGCAAGTTGATGGCCATAGTTATAGCCAAGCAGTTGAATGGCCTGAAATAAAACAAATAACGATAAAAATTCCTCATGAAATTACTAAAGCACCAAAGCAGGAAAATGAAGAAGATTTCGACTTTCTATCAGATTACTAAGGACTGTTTTTCTTAATGAAAAGCTTACAAACCAAGATATTTATATTTTTTGTATTGCTATTATTGCTGGTACAAGCGATTGCATTCTGGACTATCATGGCTGGTAACAAGAGCCAGGAAAAGCAAGAAATTACCAATCGTTTGACAACAGCAAAGACTATTTTTAATGCGCAATTTGACAGCCGACGTGACTACCTAACGGCATTCGCTGAAACGGCCGCGAAAGACTATGGTATTAAACAAGTGTTTGAAGATGAATTACGTAGCTTATTAGTAGCAATGAATAATCATCGTAAGCGTATTGATGCTGATATTGCTATGGCAATTTCCGCAGATGGTGTTGTTAGTGCGCAGTTGATTGCAGAGAAAACAGCCACAGGCAAAACGAAAATTAGGCAAGGTAGTGAGCGTGATCAATTGTTTCGATTCCCAAAGTGGTTAGAGAACCAAGATCAAGCGCATTTATATATGGTTAACGATGAAGTATACCAAATTAGTTTTTCTCCTATGACCGTAGGAGCAAGAACCATAGGATGGTTAGCGTTTGGATTTGAAATTGATCAGGAGTTAGCACAACACTTTTTTGATATTACCCAATTGCATACCGACTTTGCTATTCAACAAGGAGACGAGTGGCGTTTAATTGCTTCATCTAATGACGCTGCCCAGTTGTCATTAACTAAAAGTATTGTTACTAACAATACGCCAGATGAATATATTGCCGTTGGACACTTAATTGATGAAGATGGACATGTGCAATTGGCGTTAGCCATGTATGGCTTGCGATCAGATATTGTTGAAGTATTACAAAAGCAATGGTGGCAGTTTTTAATATTGACCTTTGTAACCCTGCTACTTTCACTAGCTGTTGCTTATATCATTGCTGCGTCGATAACTAAACCCATTAAACAACTCGTAAAACAAGCAAAAATAGTGGCAAGTGGTGATTATCATCAAACGGTAAAAGTTAACGATAATAGCGAGTTAGGCCAGCTTGCTAATGAGTTTAATGCCATGCAATCAGCAGTATTGTCGCGTGAAAAATCTATTACTCATAGGGCCAACCATGACCCACTAACGGATTTACCTAATCGCAGCGTATTAAAGCAAACTCTGCAAACATTGGCTGATAAGGAGATCGCGTTTACAGTGTTTCATTTGAATTTAAGCCGATTAAAAGATGTCAATGAAACACTAGGCCACGATGTAGGTGATTGGCTCATCAAATCAACCGCTAAACGACTGAGTAGCTTGAAAGACTTTCAATTGTTATGTCATGTTGGTGCCGATGAATTTGTTTTAATAGCAGAAATTTCTCCTGAATTATCGACCGACGCTTTGGTAGAAAAAATTTATCAGGTGCTAGAAGAAAACTGTGAATATCAGGGTATTAGCTTACAGTTACAAGTGCGGATTGGCATAGCCGCCGTGCCAGAGCATTGCCAAACGACTAAGTCAGTATTGCAAATGGCAGATACTGCCTTACACCATAGCCACAAAGTAAATCAACGTGTACAAACCTATCACCAAGATTTAGATGTTAATAGTGTCGAACGTTTAAACTTAATTAATGATCTTAAAGATGCCATTGCCGGTGACCAGTTGGAATTACATTATCAACCTAAGCTAAACCTTCAAACTGGCATAGTCACTCATGTTGAAGCGCTAGTGCGCTGGCGACATCCTAGTTTAGGTATGGTGCCACCTGATAACTTTATTCATATTGCAGAACAAACCGGGCAAATTAATGCCTTAACACGTTGGGTGTTTATTACAACATTAAAGCAGTATCAGTCGTGGCGAAAGTTAGGGCTAAATATTAGCGTTGCGATAAATATTTCGGCCGAAAACCTTAAAGATAGTCATTTCTATCAGTTTATTTGTCAATCAATTCAAGAGTATGACGTTCCTGCTGAAAAGGTCACGCTAGAAGTTACAGAGAGTGCTGTTGTTGAAGACCCAGAGTCAGCCATTGCATTATTACAGCAATTTAAAATACATGGTATGCGAATATCGATTGATGATTATGGTACAGGCTATTCATCATTGGCACAGCTTAAACAATTGCCGGTGCACGAGCTAAAAATAGATCGATCTTTTGTGCAGCGTTTATGTGATGACGAAGACGATAGAATTATTGTACGCTCAACCATTGAGTTGGCGCACAATATGGGCTTAAGTGTTGTTGCCGAAGGCATTGAAGATGAGTTTGCTTTAAATTGGCTAGCGAAAAATAATTGTGAACTTGCTCAAGGGTATTATGTTAGTCGCCCTAAGCATGCCAATGAACTAACACCGTGGCTATTGGAGCAGGAAGCATATGTTTTTGAATAGGATTTTAGCTTGTTAAAAACTCTGTTAACCTTTGCATTACTATTTTGCATCGCCAATACAATTGCGGCGGAGTATAAAGTGCATGGCGTAGTCGATATTAGGGCGACTAGTGCAAAAACGATAGCGAGTTACATCGATGGGGGTTATGGTAAATTTACCAGTAGTGACGGCGAAAACCTGTCACTAGCGCAGGCAGGGCTAGAACTTTTAATTGAGTTTGATACTGGCGTCAGCGCTCATATTGTCGCCAATGGCTATGGCGATGAAAACGATAGCACTTTAGGAATAACAGAAGCGTTTTTAAAGTATCGTAGTTTACCTAGTAGCTCAGGTTACCGCTGGCAAACCAAAGCCGGTATTTTCTACCCTGAGATCTCACTTGAAAATAATGCCTTTGCATGGGCAAGCCGAAATACTTTAAATTCTTCGGCAATTAATACCTGGCTTGGTGAAGAAATTCGAGTATTAGGAAGTGAGTTGGCGATAACTCGGTTAGGAAAGTTTAATGACAATAAATTTGACCTAACTATCGCAGCGAGTACCTTTGTCAACAATGACCCTGCTGGCGCCTTACTATCTTGGCACGGCTGGACGATAGGAAACCGGCAAACATTATGGACAGAATCAAAAGCGATCCCGGATTTTCGTGCGCGCATGCCTGGTTATGATCTAAATGGCCAAGCCAGCAAGTCAGAGCCTTTTTTAGAACTTGATGATAATTGGGGCTTGCACTTACGCGGTAAAATAAAGTTTCATAATAAAGGTCAAGTTTCGGTAGGTTATTATGATAATAAAGCCACACCTTATATGGTGGAAAACGGTCAATATGGTTGGCGCACGCGTTTTAGTCACTTTGGATTTAGCTGGCGATTGCCCTACGCTGTCGAGCTAAGTGGACAATACCTTTATGGCGATACCCTGATGCAAAGCCCACTGAAAATGGATGTGGTAAATAATGATTACGCCAGTGGTTATTTAGCGCTATCGAAAAGAATTAAAAAACATCGAGCCACCATAAGATTAGAAGAGTTTTCAGTAACGGATAATGATCAAACCGTTGGTGATAATAACAATGAATACGGTAAGTCTGCGACAATAAACTATACCTATCGCTATAGTAAACCTTGGCTACTATCGGTCGAATACAATTGGATTAACAGCCAACGTATGGCTCGAATGTATCTCAATCAGCCCGCCAATTTAGTTGAACGTCAGTGGCAAGTTGCCGCAAGATACTTTTTTTAACGTGTAGATCAAAGTGTCAAAATTTTTAACAATTTTATTAAGTCAGAATTCAAGAATACGTTACCTCGCTGTAAAATAAAGATTTTTTTATATGGTGTGCTTTATGCATTACTATATGATCATTTAGAACTCTTTAACTTAGTCATAAGGAATTTTGATTATGTTGCGATTAATTCAAATATTATTCATTTTATTTTTATTGACGTCTGGCCCTGTTTTTGCTGGTTTTATCGCCAACCCAGGAACATGTGATGTAACCCGTGCAACTCTAACTTCAGTTGAGCAAATTGTTGCACCTCCTTTGCCATCAGGACAACCGTCGGGTGTCAATTTACTTGTGAACGCTTATGATGCGACTGCATGTGTGGGAGTTTACGCTGGTAATGACGATGCTGGAGGGTTGAGCTCTCCTAGCCCAAATATCGGTCAAGCAGGCGATGGTTTATTGAATGGAGAAGATATTTTTAATGGCGAAGAGTTTGTTGATCCAAGTGACTTTCAGGCATTAGATGTTGATGGCATTAAAAATGATCCCGGATGGATTCATTTAGCACACTTTAATGCAGAAAATAACAATATAAGTTACAGTACAGTGGGGCCCGCACCATTGAATGATAACCCTGCATTAACTTTAGATGTTAGTGACTTACTAACACTTAGCCTGACTTGTACATCTGGTAGTATTTCGGATTGTAGCTCGATTAGCTGGCTTTTAACGACTAAACTTGATGTGATTGAAAATGTACAGTCATTACTGGGCCCCTCTACATTTGACCATTTAGCTTTTTCAGTTAAAGCTGGAAATGGAAATGGAAATGGAAATGGAAATGGAAATGGAAATGGAAATGACACGGGAGGTTTCGCGGTATATGACTTTAATTTTAAAACAATCTTCGCTGCAGAAAATAATCCAGCATTGAATTTTCTAACGCCGTATCAACTAGGTGGAACTTTGAATACCGGTGACTTGGGTAATAAAGGCATATCACATTTAAATGTTTGGGCTCGAGATCCAATTGATAATACGACAAGAATTCCAGAGCCAACCAGTTTAGTTATATTTGCAATAGCATTGCTTATTGGTGGTTATATTCGAAAAGGCCATAACATTTAGCTACAAGGTAAAATTAAAGATAGTTAAAAGCGCCTCCTAATTGGAGGCGCTTTTTTTTGGCAAAAAATATTTTGTTAATGTTTTGTTAACCTATGATAAGCTAACTTATATATTTCAATGTATCCAAGCGGATACAATGTGTAGACAATTAGCTACTAACAGCAATTATTTTTAACGCTATGATGTAAATTCAAAGTTGTAAAAGCAGGAATTAAAAATGGTTAAATCAAAATTATTTCTCGGTTTGTTTTGTTTTATCGGAGCAATAAACATTGCTCAAGCAAGTGCTTATGAAAATGTAGCTATTGATAAACAGTTTTGGCAAACACCTAGCGACACAAGTATGGCACCTGTATCGTTGACAAAGGTAAATAGTAAGGCAACGTCAGGTTTAAATTTTGAAGTTGATATCTCAGTACTTGAGCAGCAACTTTTAAATAACGACAGAATATTAGTGGACTTACCTTTACCTGATGGTCGCTTCGCTAAATTTGAGTTAACTGCATCACAAGTAATGCACCCTGAGCTAGCAGCTAAATACCCTACCATAAGAACTTTTTCTGGTAGGCAAGTAGAAAATGCTAATAACGTCGGACAATTTGATATTACCCCGCAAGGTTTTCATGGTGTATTTAACCAAGGGGATGAACAAATTTTTATCGACCCGAGCAGCCAAGCCAGTAATAGGCACTATTACAATTATTACCGTAAAGATGCTGAGCCGATTGTAACAACCGAATTTTCTAAACGCTTAGCTCCGCGCAAACGAGCGGCAGGCGCAAACAATGTAAATTTGCAAAAATTAACTTCAAATAATACCAAGGCGACAACTTTAACAACATATAGACTTGCAATTGCTACTACAGGGGAATATGCAGCATTTCATGGCGGAACAAAAGAAAGTACCCTTGCGGCATTAGTAACTTTAGTTAATAGATTAAATGATGTTTATCAGCGTGATCTATCAATGAAATTTGAGTTGGTAGCTAAGAATGATAGCATTATTTTTACCGATAGTAGTACCGACCCTTTTGCCAACACCGATGAGGATATTGATTTAAATGCCGGAGTTATTGACGGCGCTATTGGTGCAGAAAATTATGATATTGGTCACTTGGTAGGTACAGGTGGTGGCGGTTTAGCTGGCTTTGAAGTGGTGTGTACGAGTATCAAAGCAGAAGGCGTTACGGGCAGCAGTAGACCAACATCTGATTCATTCTATATTGACTATGTTGCTCATGAAATCGGTCATCAGTTTGGTGCGGATCATACCTTTAATGGTGGTATAGAAGCGTGTGATGGCAATCGTGAAGCTGGCAGTGCTTATGAGCCAGGAAGTGCATCTACTATTATGGGCTACGCTGGTATTTGTGGAGAACAAAATATACAAAGAAACTCAGATCCTTATTTTCATATTCATTCTATCGAACAAGTGCGTAACTTTACCTCGCGATTATCAAGCTGTGGTACAACTTCAAGCTTATCGAATGATGCTCCTACGGTGAATGCTGGAGTTGATCGGACAATTCCAGCCAGAACTCCGTTCACGTTATCTGGGACAGCAACTGATCCTGACGGTGATAGTTTAAGTTATAGCTGGGAGCAATTTGACTTAGGTGCGCAATCGACTAGTGCCGCTGAAGATGCAATTGATGATGGTAAACGGCCACTATTTCGCACATTTAGCCCGGTTAGTAATGCTGAGCGTACGTTTCCTAAGCTAGCTGATATCTTGACCAATACAACTACCTATGGTGAAGCGCTACCTACTATGACGCGTGAGTTAAACTTTAGACTGGTAGTGCGTGACAATCAAAATAACTTAGTTGATGATGCGCTAAAAGTTAATGTGATTGCTAATGAAGAAGGCTTTAAAGTTAATGACATTGCCAATTGGAATAGCTCAGTACAAACCGTAACTTGGCTAACTGCGGGAACGGAAAATGCTCCTGTATCTTGTGCGGCGGTAGATATTTTACTTTCAACGGACTCTGGTCAAAGCTTCTCGCAAACACTGGCAAGTAACGTTGACAATGATGGTAGCCATACAATTAATTTACCTAACCTAACAACGAGTACAGCACGGATAAAAGTTGCCTGTAGTGACAATATTTTCTTTGCAATTAATAGCGCTGATTTTGAAATAAATTCAACAGATGCTGCACCAACCAAGCCAGTGTTTTCAGGGCAAAATAATATAAGTACAAATGAAGACACTAGTATTGCATTAAATGCGGCATTACTAACGTTTGAAAATAGTCCGGTAATCGAGAGCTTAGTCATTACAGCAGGTGAAAACTATAGTTTTGATGGTTTAACGGTAACACCAGCGCTAAATTTCAATGGCAATATCAAGGTTAATATGACGGCAACTGCCAATAGCCTAGTGAGTGACCCATTCCAAGTTAGTATTGATGTTAAAGCTATAAACGACCTGCCGGTGGCAAATGCTGATAGTGCAACTGTCGCTCAAGATTCCACGAACAATGAAATAGATGTTCTGGTTAATGATAGTGACGTCGAAGGGCAAGCGCTAACCCTAAAAACAGTTAATGCCTCAGGCAACGGCACGGTCACTATTGTTAATAATAAAGTTAATTACACACCAGCAAATGGCTTTAGCGGCTCTGAAACCATTAATTATACCATTGAAGATTCTGAACAAGGCGGTGCCAGTGCGCAAATATCTATAACGGTTACTGCGGCGCCAGTTACACCAACGCCAGTAACTCCTCCAACGGTTGAGCCAGAAAGTAGTTCTTCTGGCGGTGGTAGTGTTTATTATTTACTGCTAGTTTTATTTATCGCTCTGCGTCGTATTGCTGTTAAAGGATCGAATAATGCTTAAAAACTATTGTTTAGTAATAATATTCATCGTGGCGTTAGCGAGCATGGTAGCTTGTAATAACCAGCCAGAAGCCGAACAATTAGCGAGTAAAACAACAGTTAAAGCGGTAACAGAAAGTGATATATCAGTTGCAATTGAAAAGTCGATATCCAAGAAAGACTTTCGCTTACTGCACAGTAAAGGAAGACGGATTGTCGTACCGGGGTTAGAGCAAGAAGACATAACCTTGATACAGTCACAGTGTGGATTAAAGCCTATGAATAATAGCAATGATGTTATGAAAACCAGCGAGCAAAGGCAGCAGCAAAAATTAGCTTATGCTTTTGCGAAACAATTTAACCAAGCTATGTATGTTCATTGTTTAAATGCGATAAAAAATTAAGGTAAAAAGGGTTTGGCAATAGAAAAAATTCTCTTAATTGATGATGATATTGAACTCACTGCCTTAGTTAGTCAGTTTTTGATTATGAATGGCTTTGAGGTGGAAGTACAAGGGGATGGTGCTAAAGCGATTAGCCATATACTTTCAGCGAAACCGGATCTAATCGTTTTAGATTTAATGCTGCCAGGCTTAGATGGCTTATCGATTTGTCGTCAAATTAGAGAGGATTTTTTCGGTCCTATTATCATGTTAACAGCGCTTGATGATGATATTGATGAGGTAACAGGGCTTGAGGTTGGTGCTGATGATTATTTGTCTAAGCCAATTAAGCCGAGAGTTTTGTTGGCTCATATTCGCGCACAATTACGTCGCCATACTCATATCAGCCAGCAGCTTGATACTCATATTAAAACGGCATTGTCTGATGAGTTAGTGATTGATGCCACTAAGCGAAAAGTTAGTTATCAGCAGCAAGAAATCTCATTAACCTGCGCTGAATTTGACCTATTATGGATACTTGCCAGCCATGCTGGGAAAATTATTTCACGGGATGAATTACATCAAGAAATATTTCGTCTTGCCTATGACGGTATAGATAGATCGATAGATTTACGCATTTCAAGGTTGCGTAAAAAGTTGTCTGATAACTCCAAAGAGCCCAATATAATTAAAACTATTAGAAATAAAGGTTATTTACTTGCTAAGTAAAACTAAAAAAAAGTTATCGTTACTTTTTTTACTACTCTTGCTTAATTTGGTTTTTGCAAGCTTATTGCATAGCCATATTTATAACTTAGTAGAAGATTATATCTATCAAGAATACGATAAATACGTATTAAGTGCTAAAGAGAAAGTACATTTAACCTTTAATAATCTTAACGTGGAAGACTGGCAATTAAAGGCAACTGAGTTAGGCAATATGTACGATACTCAGTGTTTAATTGTTGCCAATACCAGTGATAATTTCTCTAATGATATTTTACAACTCATTAATTCGCCGCAATCCGTCTCGGGCGTTGCCGACTTAACTGGTGCTATGGTTTATTACCCACTTAATGGTGAATTTGTTGCAGAGTTGGGACCTATTCCATTTAGTTCCATGCTTTCATTTATTTATGATTGGTTTGCATGGGCCTTAGCGATAGTTTTGAATTTAATTTTTGCCTATTGCTACTTAACCTATAGCGAACGAAAGCAGCAAGAATTGACCAAAGAAATTTTAGCGCTGCCTATTTCAATTAAAGCTGATGAGCAGCCCTTAGCAATTCTTGCACAACTAAAGGATTCACTAGCGCAGGCACAGCGAGAAAATGAAAGTCGTTTGTTATCACAAAGAGATTTACTGCATGGTGTAGCACATGAGTTTAGAAGTCCAATGTCGCGGATTCAATTTGCTTTAGATATGCTTGAAGATACCCCAATTGATGAGCATTCAAAACTAACTAACAGCATGCATACTGCGTTAGCTGATTTAGACGAATTGGTGAAAGAGCTATTGTATTACGCGCGTTTGAAAGACAGTCAAACTGTTTTACAGTGTGAGTTAGTCAATTTAGTGAATATTTGTAATGAAAGTATTGACCAAGTGAGTTCATTTTATCCAGAAGTTGAGTTTTCTTTGCAGACTGCACATGCGGTTCCTATGTATGCAGATGGTAAACAAATTAAACGAATGTTAGTCAATTTATTGCGAAATGCCGGCCGATTCGCCAAATCTAGCTGCCGCCTTAGCGTTAAGATGAATGGGTCAAATATTAATTTTTGGATAGAAGATGACGGCGTTGGGGTTCCCCCAGGTAAAGCAGAAAGGATTTTTGAGCCATTTACGCGTTTAGACCCTAGCCGTTCGCGAGACTCTGGCGGTTGTGGCCTTGGTTTAGCTATTGTTGCCTCTATAGTCGACAAACATCACGGCTCTATAGAGGTTAAAGAAAGTAAACTAGGCGGTGCTTGCTTTAACATAACTTTTAATAACAACGGCTAAGTAAATTCAATAGTAGCTGTTAAGTTTTGCTCTGTTTCTTTTAGTGTAAATGTCCAGCCCTGTTGTTCACAAATACGGCGAATAATGATTTGCCCTAAGCCATACCCTTGAGCTTTAGTATGTTGATAATTATTACTTTTAACATTGCTGACGCTGATACTGTTACCTGATAAATGAACCGCTATGTTATTTCCTTCGGCATATTTAATGGCATTTATTAATAAGTTGCCAATCGTGATATTGAAATGAATTTTGGGTACCGACAAGGTTGGATAAATACTGCCCTGACAACTAAAGTGTTTGCCTTGTTTCTCGGCTCGTTGTTGGTAAGCTTTTAATAAACTATTGAATAGTGTAGTGATATTTTCATACTCTATATTCGTTTCTTGTCTTTCCCGAGCAAGGCTCAACAAGACATTTATAATGTCTTCCATTTCCTGTGTTGCTCGTTTTATACGCTGTATTTGCTTGACGGTGCCGGGCTGTTGTTGCATTTCTAATAATTCAGTTGCCCCTTTAATTATCGTTACTGGCGTTCTAAGTTCATGGCTAGCAAAACTGGTGAATTCTTGCTCACGATCGATAAAACTTGAAATTCGCTGACTGTAATCATGAAGGGTTCTATATAGTAAGCCAACTTCTTGATCATTCGCCGATAAACCTGGATTTGCAAAGGTATTAAGTGTGCTGTTATCCGTATTTTTTATTTGTGCAATAAGCTTAAACATTGGTGCCATTGCCTTATTGATTGTGCGTTGGAAGATATACAGAACGACGATTAATAATACGAAAAAGAGTGCTAGGGTGATCTCGGCAATAACAATTTCAGACGCTTCACTAATCTCTAAATCGTAAACATCATAAAAAAAATAAAGTGTGGAATTAGAATCGTTTACTACAGCAATATGAAACTCTTGATATGGTGCGAATTCTACATCATGAAAACCAACACCTAGACTTGCTAAGCGTTCTTGATATTGCGTTGGTACTTGCTTTATATCTCGATAAATAGTGAGATTGACACTGGAAAATTCGTTGCGCTGGGCTGTGGAAAGTTTCTTGTATTGTTTTACTATTGTTTGTAGTTGTCGTTCAAATATATGATCTTCTACAGATTTACTAGTAAAAACCAGTGCGACAGCACCAAGTAATGCAATAACTATAAAGCCGCTAATTAGCGTTAGCTTAAGCTGCTGGCTTAAACTTAGTTTACTAAGGTAAGCTTTAATGACGTGGTTTTTATTGTTCATGGTTTACATGTTCCAGTTTGTAACCCTCGCCATGTTTAGAGGTAATAATTAAATTTGGAACATAAGTCGATAACAACTTTCTTACTTTGTAGATATGACTGCGTAAAACATCTTTTTCAGGCTTTAAGTCTCCCCATAATTGAAATTCGATTTCTCGTTTGGCGACAACCTCCGGTTGTTTTTTCATTAAAATTTGCAGAATTTTGAAGTTAGCCAATGTTAATGGCAATTCTCTATTGCTAACTTTGGCGGTTTTATTTGTTTGATTAATAGTCAATTGTTCAAAGGTTAACTCATTAACATAATCGAGATTTATTCTACGAACTTGCGCTTGTAAACGTGCATATAATTCCTGTATCGCAAACGGCTTAACTATGTAGTCGTCAGCACCAGCGTCAAATCCTGCTAGTTTATCAGATAGAGTATCGTTAGCCGTTAGCATTAATATCGGAGTTGCGGGTTTGTCACTGTTTCGTATTGCCGCTGTTGCCGATAACCCGTCCATTTTCGGCATATTGATATCCATAATGATCGCGTCGTAAGTATTCTCAGCCGCTAAAGCAATAGCCATTTTCCCATCATATGCAAAGTCAGCTTGGTGACCTTGGGCTTCAAGGTAATCGGCTATATTTTCGGCCAAATCGAGATGATCTTCAGTGATTAAAATACGTAGCACAGGTATTGTCCTTGGCAACCTTGTTATCATGAGCATATCAATTTTTTCTGTTAGTAACCTTATTTGTACGCAAATAATTTCAGTATTAGGCGTTTGAGTCGGTCAAGAAATCGTGATAGTGATTTCTTGACTTTTTGTCAGTAAGGTTAATAAAGTTGCATAGCCTAGTTGATTGGAAAATGCTGATTTAACCAGTTGACGACTAATGGCATAGTTAGCTCGTCAGATGAACAATGCCCTTGGCTAATCTCTTCTTCAACAATTATATACTGTCCTTGTGTTGATGATTGTGCAATTAATCGCATATCACTAACCGGTGAAATTTTATCACTGCCTTGGTTAATCGCCAGCATAGGTACTTCAGTTTTTATTTTGCCTAAATATTGGCTTGATAATGCTAAGGCTGAGCCTTGTTGTTCTAATTGCTCTTGCGATAAGGCAAAACGAGATAATAGTGCATCTCGTGTCATATCAGGTATCAATGTCATAATAAAATCGAATTTTAGAAATGGGCCATTGACTGCACCACACCAACTAATGGCACCGGCAATCTCGTCGCTATTGGTGAAGGCGGTTTTAATTGCTGCGTTACCACCAAAACTTTTCCCCATTAACACTATATTATCTGGCTGGAGTCGTGGGTCTTGCTTAAGTTTTTTAATGACTTGCTGATGAATAATATTCGTGCGATCAGTATGTTGTACAAAGTTATTGTTACTGCCTAAACCAGGCAAATCAAACGTTACCATGGCCCAGCCGGCTTTTTTAATGTAGTCACGATAAATAGGATAAAGCTGGGTTAATGCGTGGTCGCTACCGTTGGTCATTACTAAAACAGGCATTGCCTTAGCAGGCTGTTGTTTTGGTAAGTGTAAAAATGCTCTTGCTTGGCCATCGCTAGTAGATACGGAGATTTGTTCAAGTACCGCACCGTCAGCTTCAACCGCTTGTTGATAATTTTCTAAAGCTTTACGGTAAGAATTATTTGAGAGAGGTTGTTCGTTGATAAATGGGTAAGCGGCAATAGTGTAATACATGCTTGCCGCTAGAAAATCACCATCGGCATTTGCCTGCTGACCCGCACTATCCCATTCATAATGCCAATTACCACTTTTGTATTCTGTGGTTGCAAGGTCAAAACGAGCGTCTTGGTTTTGATTCTTTACCTTAATGTTATTAATAATTTGCGTTATGGTTTGTTGATTAGCGCCGGATGCTTGCCAACCATAGGTACGTAAATCACGATACCAATCATCCTGGCCTTGTAAATAACGCATTGATGATGAACATGCCGTTAATGCCAACACGGCTGTTAAGCAAAATAATTTTGTTGTTTTTTTCATGACTAAACTCTGTTCCAATATAGCAGGAGCTGGCTCCTGCCGGTTTTAGCTAGTGAATAGCCCGTGATTAGAATCGGTAGCCGATGCCTATTGCTGCACCAAATATATTGGTACTGTCAACAAGATCAGAATCGGTGATAGAGCTATTTAATTTACCGGCTTCTAGTAAACCTTGTAGGTAAAAGCTTTCACTAATTTGATAAGAAGCAATAGCTTTTACACCGTAGCTAATACCACTGTCGGCATTGTAAGTGCTGTTAATTTTATGGTTTAGAGGGTTGTTCATTTCGTCTTCACTAATGCCAAAGTAATAGTTTTGGTAGTCAGCACTGTCGTATCGAACATAGCCTTTAAGTTTGAAAATATAGCTGTCAGATACCCACTTACGGCTGGCATCTAATTCAAGTGAAAGTCCTTCGCCATTGTATAGAGGGGTAATGGTGGTAACGACCGGGCCTGTGTTAAAAGCTGCACTGAAACCATATTCCATTTTACCGTCACGGTCTTTGAAGCCTTTATAGCCTTCAGATAAGTCGGCAGCTTCTAAATCAAAGCCTTCAAAAGGTCGAATGATTGAGGAAAATTGAAAGTTTTTATTTTCAATAAAGCGATAACCAAGTTCATTTCCTTGCCAATAAAAACCACCATGCTTAATGCTGCCGGCAATGATGGGATGACTATCATTACCAACATCGACAAAAGGTGAAGATTCAACTTTAATACCTAAGCCCATATTTAGGCGATCTGGGCCATTTGAAATTTCAACGCTTTGTGCAGCCGAAGAAACTAAAGCAAGTGTAGGAAGCGTGATAGCTGTTAAAAATTTATTTAACGTATTCATAATAAACCTTTATAGGTGAGTAGATTGACTAATATGCGGTGATTATAGAAAGGCAAATGTCAACCAAATGTCACTTGGCATAAGGTAAACAAATTAATATTTAACAATTAATTTAAAGTCTTGAAATTAATAACAATTGACGTCTTAGTTACAGAGAAATGATGAAGGTCATGAATTTTAAATCCATGGATTAATAGGCTGGAGGTCATTCCCGTTTCGCCATTGAATATAAAGCAGCAATGATTTTAGTTTATAGAAAATAGAAAATAGAAAATAGAAAATAGAAAATAGAATTAAATAATTAACTAACTGAGCATGACTATAGAGCTAATGACTAGATTAAAGAATTCTTAAGAAGGAGAAGATGGGGTGGCTAATGGGACTTGAACCCACGACAACCGGAATCACAATCCGGGGCTCTACCAACTGAGCTATAGCCACCACTGAATTTACTTGAAGCGCCTCTTGATAAGGCGCGAGGATTGTATTGCATTTTATGGTCGATTGACAAGAAAAATATCGGCTTTGTAGCGACTTTTAGCAAAATAATTATTAATAATTAAAACTAGCGCTTAAATTATCGTATTTTCATTGGCTATTATTTGCAACATGCCATGAACTTAGCGATCTAAACTTTAAATGTTTTTACTTGATCAGATAAGTCAGCCGCTAAGGTTGCTAATTCATCACTTGCCGCAGAAATTTCTTTTGCACTATCGCCTGTTTCCACGGAAATATCGCTTATTTGCACGGCTTGTTGGCTGATATCACGAGCAACCTCACTTTGTTGTTGTGTGGCTGTTGATATTTGAATATTCATGTCAGAAATGACAGACACTGAAGCCTCTACTTCGGTTAATGACTGCGTTACTTCATGAGTTTTGGCTACAATGCTTTTTGCTTGTTCGCTACCTAAATTCATAGAGTCTGTTGCTTTAATCACTTTGCTTTCTAGTGATTGGATCATATTTTCGATTTCAATGGTCGAATTTTGGGTATTTTGCGCTAAAGTTCTCACTTCATCGGCAACAACAGCAAATCCTCGGCCTTGTTCACCCGCTCTGGCAGCCTCTATGGCAGCATTTAGCGCTAATAAATTTGTTTGGTCGGCAATACCTTTTATTACCACGAGAATGTTTACAATATTGGTTGTACCTTCTTGTACTTCGTCGATCATGGCTTTTGAAGCCAAAATACCTTCGGACAGCTGCCTGATTTGTTCTATGGTTTCGTTTACTGCCGTTGAGCTAGTATGTACAAGTCGTTTTGAATCATCGGCAGCATCGGAGGCTTCCGAGGTTCTACTTGTTACTTCATCTATAGAAGCGCTCATTTCGTTTATCGCCGTTGCTACTTGCTCAGTGGCCTGATGCTGCTGATTAACATTAGTATTCGTGTGTGCAGTTATGCTGGATAGTTCTTGTGACGCGGCTGCTTGTTGCTGTGCAGACGCAGAGATATGTTCAATCATGTCTTTTAACTTTATGATCATATCGTGCATAGCCTGTTGTAATAAACCTAGCTCATCAATTTGGTTTACGGCTACATTTTGCGTTAAATCACCAGCAGAAACATGCTGGGCAACATTAACCGCTTGTACAATTGGAGTGCTAATATTTTTCGCAATAAACAGGCCAATCAAAGTAATAATAATTGATGCCAAAATAACGGTTATGGTTGATATGTTAATGAGGCTGTTTGCAGTTGCAAAGGCTTCAGCTTCATCAATTTCTGCGATTAATGCCCACTTAAAACCATCTAGTTCTATGGTTGTAAAAGAGGAAAGTACGGGATTGCCGTTATAATCAATGATTATCTTGCTGGTATGTAGGTTGTTAAATGCGTCGTTAACGGCTTCCGTATCAACACCGTTTTCAGCCACTGTACCAGCGAACGAAGCCAAAAGAGAATGACCGCTAGGATCTAAGAATGAATCTGAGCGCATACGTTTATCTTGCCCGACGAGATAGGTTTCACCTGTTGCGCCCATTCCGTCACGTTGTTGCATAATTTCGTTAACTTTATTTATTGGAAATTGTAATGCTACATAGCCCGCAGCGTTGCCATTTTCATCTAGTAGCTTGGTCATCATAAATGCCGCAGGCTCGTTATTGGATGGCGGGTAAGGCTTGAAATCACTAATGCTTAATGTGTCGTTGCTACTGTTTTGAGCTTTCTTATAAACTTCTCCAATACTACTGTCTGCTAAAGTTGAATTGAGTATATTCATACCTAAATCAGACTCTTTTGCGGCACTAAAAACAATATTGCCGTTTAAGTCGATTAAAAATAAGTCGTACCAAGCATTTAGCTTATTTATATTTTGAAAATGAGCGCCATATTGCTGCTCAAGTTGCTGCCATTCGGGGCTTGCAATGCCAGTGTTTAATGTTGCTGAGGTAAAGTCTTGCAATGCTTTGGCTGTATATGGGGAGTTGTTGAGAACTAATAAGCTAGATTTTAACGAATTTATGTAATTTTCTAATTGTGACTTTTTTATTGTTCTAACAGATTCGAGTTGATTAAAGGCCTGTTGCTCTATGGTGCTTTTGGCCATATTAATGGTAAAAAATGCAAAAATAATTAGAGGAAACAAAGAAAGGGATAAAAAAGAAAATACCAACTTGTGATTAATTTTTTTAAATTTGAACATGGAGTTAGCTGCCTTAGATTTATTTTTTATTCCTCCTTGACTCAAATAATTTCCTTTGTATTGAGCGTAACACAAATTTTCAATATTTCGACTTGGCATGACTATTTTTATTGATAGTAGTCAAAGTTATTAATTTAATTAGTATATTTTTACTTTTATTGTTATTTTGCTACAGTTAAATAACAATGCTTTGAAGAAAAACTTTATGTCATTAGAAAAAATAACTGAACAAATATCCAATTCTAAACAAGGTGTTGCGGGTAAAATTCCACCAGTAGAATTATGGGATCCACCTTTTTGTGGAGATATTGACTTGGTGATTAAATCTGATGGGAGTTGGTTTTATAATGGCACGGTTTTTAAGCGTTTATCGTTAGTTAAATTATTTGCATCGGTACTTAAGAAAGAGCAAGAAAATTACTACTTAGTAACACCCGTAGAAAAAATTGGCATTGTTGTTGAGGATGCGCCGTTTCTTATTACCCAGTGGCAATGGTTGGATAGCGAACAATCAAAATTACAAGTGACGACTAATTTAGATGATACTTTTGAACTCAGTAATGAGCACCCTATTTCGCTTGATAAATCAGGTAACTTATATGTTAGGGTTAGGCGTAACCTGTTAGCGAAAGTGCATCGCAATGTTTATTATCAATGGGTTGATATGGCGTCAGAGGAATCAATTAAGAACGGCACTGAATTGTGTTTATACAGTGCCGAAACTAGATTTGTGTTGGGAGTGTTAGAAAATTAACCTAAATGACACGTGAAAAGCGCTGTTTACTCACATGTTGTTTCATGTAGGCATCAAAACTCATGCAAATATTGCGAATGAGTAAGCGAGCTTTTTGCTCAACTTTAATTTCATCTTGGTTATTAGTTACTAAGCCGTCATTAATAAATGTTTCAAGTAATGGCAAATCATCTGCAAAGTAGTCGTCAAAATTAATTGCAAACTTAGTATTAATTTTGTTTTTATCTAAATATAAATTACACATAAGTTCACGAATAACTTCACCGCGAATAATATCATCAGTCGATAAACTAACACCTTTAACTTGTGCATGAGCTTGTTTGTCGATGGCTTTATAGTAGTCTTGCAACTCTTTGGTATTTTGGCTAAAACTGTTACCTATGGCACTAATAGACGACACACCTAAACCCAGTAAATCGCAACCACCTTTGGTGGTGTAGCCTTGGAAGTTACGGTGTAAGCTACCATCTTTTTGCGCAATTGACAGCTCGTCTTCTGGTTTTGCAAAGTGGTCCATGCCAATAAAGTCGTAGCCAAAGTCACATAACTTTTCAATTGCTAATTTCATTAGTGCAAATTTTTCATCAACACTAGGTAGCCATTCATCGCGTAATTTTCGTTGTGCAGCAAAGCGTGCTGGTAAGTGGGCATAGCTAAACAATGAAATACGGTCAACGTCCATTTCGTGGGCTTTATTTAACGTACGGGTAAAGGTATCAATATTTTGGTGTGGTAAGCCGTAAATGAGATCAATGTTAATTGATTTGAATCCAACCTGTTTTGCATGGGCAATAAAGTTTTCAATAAATTCGGTTGATTGCACACGATTAATAGTTTGTTGTACTTTCTCGTCAATATCTTGCACACCAATACTTAAACGATTGAAACCTAAACTGTACAAGTGCTCGGCCAAGTTCATTTCAATTTCACGAGGATCAATTTCAATACTCATCTCAACTTGTTCTGCAAAAGTAAATTTTTCTTTTAACAGTTCAACAAGTTTGGTGATTTGCTCGTGTCTTAAAAAGCTTGGTGTACCGCCGCCCCAATGTAATTGTTTGACTGTGTAGTCTTTAAATAACGGTGCTCTAGACGCAATTTCTTCTGCTAGAAACTCAAGGTAGGTATCGGCTTTGTCTCTATGGCGCGTAATAACTTTGTTACAGCCACAGTAGTAGCAAAGGCTATGGCAAAATGGGATATGAACATATAAAGACAACTCACGATTAGGCGATGTTTCTATCGCTTGCACTAAATGGTCATGGTTGAATTGATCATGAAATTCAAGCGCCGTTGGATATGAAGTATATCGTGGACCACTAGTGTTGTATTTCTTTAAAAGTGCGCTATCGAAAAATTGAGTTGCTTGCATGAGTCTTCCCGTTTATCAATCTGTCGTTATTATAGGGAAACTGGCCGCACAAACATTGATCAAGCGCAAAGCAGGTGTTGTTATTGTGACTTATATCAAATTCTGTGTAGTTTTATTAATAAATACAGCTACTTAAAGTTATATAAAGTAGCTGTTATTTATTGTGGTGTAATGAAGCGACTTAAATCGCTTCATTATTCAGAACGGCTGTGCGTTCGTTGGCATATTGATGCAATAGTTCAAGATCGCGTTTAATATCATCGGCTAACGTTGCTTCAATTTTCATACGTTCTAAATCGAGTTTCATGCGTGCTTTTTTAGCTAGTTTTTTACGCTCTTCTAAAATAGGCATATGCTTTATTGCATCATAAAGTTGGAAAATGGCGGGAAACTGCTGTTGCAGGTCTTTGCTCAATTTTAATGAATCAAGCAGTACACTTAAGCGCCAACAACCTTCCGCGAGATCGCATTGTTCTTCTTTCATTGCGCGAACAATAATGACAACGCTTGAGATAATTTTTTTATCGTGTTTTTGTAATGCTTGTTTTTGCGCAAGTTTTGCTTGCTGTTGTGCCTGCTGTTGCTGTTTTAATTGTCGTAACAACTTAATGGCAATTGTTGCGAGCACAACAATAATAATGACACCGATTAAAGTGATATATAGCCAAGGATTTGTAAACATTAATTAGCCCTATTCAAATCGAGATAAATCGCTGTTATCAAATTTATCCCAAAGATCGTCTTCAGAATCGGTTTTGGTTGTTGTTATCGCTACTTCATCTTCTTCGCCAGTGTCTAGCTCTTGACTAATTTTTTCATGCTGTTCCATTAAATCATTAAAATAGTCAACTTCATCTGCCGTTAAAGCTTGATTGCTATCTTGTTTTTCAATGATTTCTTGTAACTTAGCATCTTGCTCAATTCGCGAGAGTTGTTCGGCTAATGTTTCGCCTGATTCAACAACGCGAATAGCAGCAATTGGTGAATTTTCTTGAGTTTTCTTTTTAGTTGGCTGAGGTTTATTCATCGCCGTAACGGCTTTGCCTAAATCAATAGGTGTTTTATTGCCGATACGAGGGTCTTTTTTTACCTTTGGACTTTGCTTGTTATTAACGCTAGCTGTTGCCTCTTTTTGTCGGTTACCTGCTGCTTTGCCACTTTTTTTCTTTGGTTTACGAGGTGCAGGTGAAGCTAGTTTCTTTTTGTCGTCTTTTACAACACCAATTGAACCAGTACCTGGTTTACGTGATTTTTTCGTACGGGACATAGTCATAAACTTAAAATAATGAACACTTGTTGGTATTTTACGACATTCCGAACCAAACAGCGATAGAAAGAAAAAAAGCGACGTTAATAACGTCGCTTTTGGAGAAGAATGTGGTGTTTATCCACATATGTAGTTCCGATTCTTAAGTGGTTGTCCTAACCTTTTGTTACAGTCCCTGTGAATTTGACAGTTTCCGATCTTGTTATATTATCTTCCGTGTTTAATTTTATTTTTCTCGGTCATCCTAACGCTTTCTAGTGCTTTCCCTAATGCCCTTTTTGAGCTTAACTTCAGTTCTCGTCCTGAGATAAAGTGAATAATCCGTATTTAAAATGATTTGTTGCGTTAATAACGCGTATTGCTTTCCATGCAACAACTTTCCATTTTGTTATATGCTGCTTCAGCAGCTGCCCTATACTTTACTGAAGTTTTTCGAAGCGGCAAGTGACTTTTAACGCTTATTTAATGTGCAAAAAAAGGTTTTTTTATAACTGGCTGTTTTCTAATGTAATTTAATGTAAAAAAAATGTAATTTATTTTTAATGAGGTGTAAAACTATGGTCAATGTCTTACAAGTTTGGCATTTAGTAATTGAATTAAATTGCGATATATAGGTTACGAAATTCTTCGTTAATAGCGGTAGTGCTAGATTTTAATTTTTCATTAGGGATAAAAAAAGCGAGCTACTTATTAAGAAGCTCGCTGTCTTAACTAATTGAATTTAATCTTCTTGTTGGTGCAACCAAGCGGCGTGGGTTGGAGCTTTTTTGGTTTGTGACCATTCTTCTATCATTAATGGCGCAACACGCTTTAATTCCGCATATTGTTCTGCCGTGCCGGTATTAGCGGCCAATTCTAAGCGATGACCATTCGGATCAAAGAAATAAATTGATTTAAATACCCCGTGATTAACTGGCCCCAGAACGTCAATACCTTGCGCTTGCAATTCTGCTTTTGCTGCATTTAGAGCGTCAACATCTTCTACTTCTAACGCAATATGCTGTACCCATTGTGGTGTGTTTTCGTCACGCCCCATATCTGGTGAGTTAGGGATTTCAAAAAAAGCCAAAACATTGCCCATACCTGCATCTAAAAATATGTGCATGTATGGGTCAGGCGCTTTCGTTGACGGTACTTCATTTTCTGCTATGGCAACAGTAAGTTCCATATTGAGGTGTTTTTTATACCAATTTACGGTTTCTTTTGCGTCTTTACAACGGTATGCGACGTGATGGAAGCGTTTTAAATTAATCATAATATTGTTTGTTATGCGACTCTCGAATGAGCTAATTTTTACCATAACTCAATAAGTGACCCTAATTTTCTCACCAGTTTTATACATTTATATTGTCAGCAAATACGTACGCTTTAGTTTACATAGCCAAATTTTAATGTGCTAGCCTTGGCTCTGCCAGCCCTTTACCTGCATCTCGTCAACAACTTTCAAGCCAATGGCTGAAAGCGGCGAGTCAGTTATGGTAAACGATGCTGTTAATAATTGGTCATCTCGAAAGTAATGACAATTAACGTCAGTGTTTTTGCCTATATGATCAAACAAAGCTTGTATTGATTGTTCGGTCATTTTTAGTCCATCAACAGCAATAAGTATGTCATTTACAGCTAAACCCGCTTTTTCTGCTGGTGAGTTTGCTAAAACCTGTGTGATTTTTAAGCCAGTATCTTGTGCTTTAAAGTGAGCACCGAAATAAGCATGATAGTTTTCTGCCGTTGTGGTTTCGAGGCTATTAAGTTTTTTGAATTTTTGTTGGGTTAACTGTACGCCGAAAGTTGCTAATTCATCCGTTAAATCTATACGTTCGCTACTATATAGATGGTGTTTGAATTGAGCCGAAATATCTTCTGCACAAAGTATATTTGCGATGTTAATAAAGTCTTCTTCATTGGTACCCATGCTAGTGCGACCGAAATGGATCCATAGCTCTTTCATTAACGTGTCTAAGCTATATTTTTGCTGAGACTTAGTTCTAATGGTTAAGTCTAACCAAAGAGCTATTAGCGAGCCTTTGGTGTAGTAACTGACAATATTATTAACAGCATCAGGCCCTTGCTGATAAAACTTTGTCCAAGCATCAAAGCTTGATTCAATAACACTTTGCTTTAGTTCTCCTTCTCCCCGGTAAACTCGTGTTGCTGTTTTGGCTAATAATGCTAGGTATTCGTTAAAGCTAATCAGGCCTGTTCGGTACAAAGAGAAGTCATCATAATAAGAGGTTATACCTTCAAACGCCCATAATTGTTTAGTGTAAACTTCTTCTTGTAAATTATATGGTGCAAATTCTTTCGGTTTAATACGGCATACATTCCAAGCATGAAAATATTCATGTGAACATAAGCTTAAAAATGTTTTGTAATTGTCAGTTAGTTCGGTTTCTGGGTGTTGTGGATTAGGTAAATCAAAACGACTGGCCTGTAAAATGGTTGAGTTCTTATGTTCTAAGCCACCAAAACCACTGGCTTGCAAATGAGTGATAAACCAATACTCTTGAAAGGGAGCTTCACCAAATAGATTAATATGGTGTTGGCATATTTTGCGAATGTCGGTTGCTAAACGCTCGCTGTTTCCGTAATGCTTACTGGTAAAAACTAAGTGATGTACCACGCCTTCGACGGTAAACTCTGTGCTATCGAAATGACCAAGTGCGACTGGGCAGTCAATTAAATGTTGATAATTATCAGCAAGGTAGCGACCAAAATGGTACTTCTCTGTCTCTCCGGCTCGTGTCAATCCTGTCGCAACTTGCCAAGTTGCATGCGCTGGCATTTTAGATTGCTCAATAATTAGTTCACAGGGCAAATGATTAAGTTCTGCAACTTCAAGGAAAGTTGAACTGCCGTTAAAGAAGCCCCGTTGGCTATCTAGATAAGCTGTGCGTACGGAAAGGTCAAAGGCAAAGACTTGATAGCGAATATGAGCTTGTGTGCTAGTGGCAATGAATGTCCATGTTTGCTTGTCAATTTTGTTTAATGTTATTGGTTGCTCATGTTCATTACGTGCCTGAATTTCAATAATATTTTTTGCAAAATCTCGGATCATATAACTACCAGGCAACCACGCTGGGAGTGACAAGGAATATTCTTTTTCTGCTGAGGTGTTAAATGTTAAATAAACCTCGAAGATATGACTATTTGGGTGAAGAGGAGAAATTTTATATTGGATCATAAAGCACAAATGTTGGTGACATATTTGTGCTTCAATTTATCAGAGTTAATGAAATAAAGCAGCTTAAAGGTTGATTGGCCGTTGTAACAGTTAGCTTAAAATCACTGTTTTATCATTATTTAAACAAATGCGTTGTTCAGCGTGCATTTTCACTGCTTGGCATAAAGCTGTTGCCTCTAAATCATGACCAAGGTGTACCATTTTCTCTATGGTATAGGTGTGATTAATCGGCTTTACTTCTTGCACTATAATTGGCCCTTCATCTAAATCAGCCGTAACATAATGTGCAGTTGCGCCTATCACTTTGACACCGCGATGGTGGGCTTGATGATAAGGTTTTGCGCCTTTAAAACTTGGTAAAAATGAATGATGAATATTAATTGCGCGGCCGCGTAAGCTGTGGCAAAGCTCGTCAGAAAGAATTTGCATATATCTTGCCAGCACGAGTAAGTTGCCTTGGTAGTGTTCGAAAATAGCGAGCATTTCACGCTCTTGCTGCGGTTTGTTTTCTTTAGTTACTGGTAAATAGTGAAATGGAATTTTATGCCATTTAGCTAACGCTTCGCAGTGTTGGTGGTTTGAGGTAATGGCAACAATATTAACGGGTAGCACACCGGCTTTCCATTTTGTTAACAGTGAAACTAGGCAATGATCATCTTTTGAAACTGCAATAACAACATTAGGCACATTACTGAGCTCACGTAGCTGGTATTGCATGTTTAATGGTTTTGCCAGTAAATCTAGGGCTTGGCTAAACTCATCTATGGTGACATTAAGTTCCCGATCATCAAAAGCAATACGAGAAAAGAAAGTGTCGGTGTATGGGTCGCTGTATTGACATGTTTCCGTAATAAACGCACCGTGCTCGAATAAGCTTTGGGTAATTTTAGCTAATACGCCTGACGTATCAGGGCATTGCCAAGTTAAAATGTAATGATGGGTATTTTCCATGTGCCTGTAAATCTTTGTAAAAACGATTTTTCAGTGTGTCACTTCAACGCTTGAATCGTAAATAATATTAAGCTATATACTAATGCCTTTTTTTAGCTTAATTTGCTTTTATGTTGAATGTAGAGCGCTTCAACTTTTTCACGTGCCCAGGGTGTTTTACGTAGAAATTTTAATGTGGAATTAATACTTGGATTATCGGTAAAACAGCGTATTTTAATTTGTTTGCCAAGGTAAGCAAAACCGAAGTGTTCAACAAGCTGGGTGACAATAGTTTTTAATGTGATGCCGTGTAAAGGATTATATGGCTGATGATCCATAGTATTGTCCAAGAAAATATTGTATCGCTATTCTAGCATTAAATATGAGGTGGTGAACATGGCCACATTGCTAACGACATATGAGGATATATTGATGTTGTGAAGTGAAGAGGCCTAGGCACAGTCATGGCACGACGACATTCCTTTTGTCCAGAATATCGTCGTTTATTGTCATCCGTGACATGCCGCTCAACCTGAATTTATATCAACTGGTAAATTAGCTAAAGTGAGCTATTAAATCTTCGCTACCACCAATGTGCTGACCATCAATAAAAACTTGTGGCACAGTATCGGCATTGGTAATGGCTTTAAACATAGTTAAATTAATGTCTTTGCCAACCTCTAACTCTTCAAATGTTAAGCCTTTTTCAGTTAACAATGCTTTTGCTTTTTTGCAATATGGGCAGGTTAGTTTGCTAAAAATGGTAATTGCTGACGTTTGACATGCAGCTGGGTTAATATGGGCTAGCATAGTGTCGGCATCTGATACTTCAAAAGGGTCACCAGGTACGTCAGGTTCAATAAACATTTTTTCAATAATGCCATTTTTCACTAACATGGCGTATCGCCAACTACGCTTGCCAAAGCCAATGTCAGTTTTGTCGACTAGCATGCCCATAGCATCCGTAAATTGGCCGTTACCGTCAGGAATGAAGCTAATTTTGTCGGCATCTTGGTCTTGTGCCCAAGCATTCATAACAAAAGTGTCGTTTACCGACATACAAATGATTTCATCAACACCATTATTAAAAAATGTTGGTGCCAATTCGTTATAACGTGGCAAATGTGAAGACGAACAAGTAGGTGTGAAGGCGCCAGGCAATGAAAACACAATAACAGTTTTGTTGGTAAAAATGTCGTCGCTGGTTCGTGTTGTCCATTCGTCGTTGGCACGTAAGGTGAAAGTCACATTTGGGACTGTTTGCTGCTCTTTATTTTTTAACATACTAGCTCCGCTATCTATTGCTTATTTATTGTTGCTATTTGGTATGGCGTTATTATTCATCTATACCATGCTTAAGTAAAATTTCTAATTTGGATGCTATCAATCTAAAAAATAGATTAATAACAAATAATAGGTTCGATTATTTAGTGTAGCAATAGATTTTCTTTTCGCTGCTAGAGCTGTTTAACGCAATTTGGGCTCAAATGTTAACTGTACTGTTTTAACCAATGATGTATTTCATCAACAAGCTGGTCTATATGCATAATTAATTCTGCGGCCTTGGTATTCATTTTTTGCTGTTCATGGCTTTGAGCAAGCAATTCTGTTTGTTGAGCGATGCCATCGAGCTTTTGGCCACATAAATAGCGTACACTTCCTTTTATTTTATGAACAACAGCTTGAATATTCGGATACTCTAAAGCAACAAGCGCTGCCTGGAAATTGCTTTTGTCTTGCGCCCAAGACTCGATAAATATCGCAGCAACATCTCGACTTAGTTCAATATCATTACCGTTGGTAGCCAATAATGATTGTGAATCAAATAAGCGGTAGTTTGACGACAGATTTTGCGATATTTGGCTGCTATTTTTCATTTGCTGTAATTGGCGATAGGCATGATTGAGTTTATTGGTAATTTGTTCCTGTGGACACGGCTTGGCCATATAGTCGTCAAACCCTGCATCTAAGCACATTTGTGCAGCACCGCTTAAAGCATCAGCTGTTACCGCGATTAGCCATAGTGGTCTGAGGTGCTTAATTTCTGTGAGGCGGGAGGCTAGCTCAAAACCGTCAATATTTGGCATATGACAATCTGAAATTATGATGTCGTATGGTGTTTCGGTATGTTTATCGAGTGCTTGTTGACCGTCATAAGCTATATCGGCAGTAATTTTTAAACGAGCTAACTGCGCGGTAAGCACTTTAATATTTACCAAATTATCTTCAGCAATTAATACTCTTATACCATGAAAGCGTAAGTCATCTTCTGCATTTACTAGCCTAGTACTTTCTCTGCGATCATCTTTTGCTTCTATTTGTTTTGCTAGTTTCAGCTTTAAATTAAATGAAAATGTACTGCCTTCACCCTCTGTCGATTGTAGGGTGATTTTACTCCCCATAGCTGTGGCGATTTCTTGGCAAATACTAAGGCCTAGCCCTGTGCCACCAAAGTTTCGAGTTATTTCGTCGTTTGCTTGAATAAAAGGTGTAAAAAGTAGCGCCTGTTTGTCTTTGGCTATTCCTATGCCTGTGTCAGCGACCGAAATGCAGATGGTATGATAAGTATTATTGTGACTCACAGTTTCATCGATTAGTTGTATTGATAGTTTAATAGAACCTTCGGCTGTGAACTTTTTCGCATTACTGAGTAAGTTATTAAGAATTTGTGTCAGACGAGTTGGATCGGTGAAATAGCGGTTGGTAATTCTATCATCAATTTCTAGGATAATAGGCGTTTGATTGTTGTCAGAGATATGACTAATGCTACTAATAACGTCTTTGGCAATTAGCTGTAAACTCGCGGCAACTGACTCAAGAGTTAATTTACCCGCTTCAATTTTGGAAAAATCTAATACGTCATTAATCAATGCCAGTAAATTGCGGGCTGAGCCCTTTAGTGTCGTCAGTAATTCTTGCTGAGAGCTATTGAGATCGGTAAATGACAGCGATTCCGCCATGCCTAAAACCCCATTCATTGGCGTACGAATTTCGTGGCTCATGCGTGCTAAAAAGGTGAGTTTTTCTTGTGCTGATTGTTCCGCTTTTTCGCGGGCGATTTCTGCTTTCGATAATGCTTGAACAATTTCTCTTTGCTGCGCTTTTTTGATACGTCGACGTTGATAGTTAAACCATGTGATGATCAATATTATTAGCAGTGTGACTAAAAGAAAAAACTTCACATTTTGATAAGTTACCGCTATTTCGCCTGTGTTAGTTTGCCGATTACTAAAAACCGATTTATTCCATTTGGCATAAATATCATCGAGTCGGGTTGCCGAGATATCGCTGATGGCGCGATTAATTATGGTGAGTAAGCGAGAGTTGTCTTTGTGGCTGGCAAAGGCAAAGTTTGCATCTGGTAAAAACTCTGGTAGTGGCTGACTCGTTAAACTTGATAGTTGCATTTTCTTGATCAAGTAAGCAGATGACAATGATTGTCCGATAAAAGCGTCTGCTTCTTTATTTGCCACCGCCAGAATTGCTTTATTAATATCGTTGTAATGCTGAAATTGAGCATGCGGGTATTTTTGTAGTAGATGCTCGCTTGAAGTTAGCTGTTCAACAATAGCTATTTTTTTATTGGCTAGGTTATCTACATTAAGGTCGTCATGTTCATTAACACGATAAATAACACTATGATTGGCTTCAAGGTAAGGCATAGAAAAGTTGAAAAATTTTTCATAGATTGGGCTTTGTTCAATATGCACGATAATATCGGTTTGCTTACTTCTAACGCTGTCAATTGATGCTGGATAACTGGGTACATATTGCGGCCGAAAAACTATGCCTGTTTTTTCTGTGATAATGTTTAGTAAATCGATGGCATAGCCGCGCTCGGTGATGTTATTGAGGTTTTTAGTGATCACATAAGGTGGAAACCCTTGTTCAAGTATTGGGTATGTTAGTTCATTGTGATCAATAAGGTATTGCTTTTCATTTTCTGATAAATCTTCAATATAGTTGCCTAAGGTAATATTAATTGTGCCATTACCATTAAATGCGTATTTCTTCCGCCAAAGCTGTGCTTGTATTGCTCCTACTGCGCGTAAACTGTCATTGATTTGATATAGCAATTTACGATCTTTCTTTCGGGTAACGGTATGAAAATATATTTTAGGGGATTCGTCAAAGTTTACCGAGTAATTATCCAGTAAATTGCGTTGTTGAAGTTGTCGAGTTAAATGCCAAGGTTCAACAGAATAAAGCACATCGTATTGGTTAATGTTGCTAATTAAACTATTGATAGAAGGGTAGTAATGACGCTCTATATTTTTATTTAAATAGTTTAATGTGCTTGACTTGTCGCTATGAATGCCAATTTGAATATTATTATTATTGCTGCTATTTATTCTTCTAAAAACCCGTTGCTGAAAACTGGCAAAAGGCACGCTATATAAGACATGCTTTTGGTTTTCTTCCAAAACAGATATTGCAGCAATATCAATCTCATGATTGGCTAATGCTTGGTAAATATCGCGCGATGCCATGTAAACAAATTCAATGTTTTTTTGATGATCAATAGCCCAAATTTGCCAATATTCACGCAAAAATTGCGTTAGGCGTTGTAAATCACTGTTGCCAGTATCTTCTATTGCTTTTTGTATGGGTAATGCAATACGTAGCGGTGGTTGTTTTGTTGTTATTTGAGCAAGGGTGTCGTTGGCATAAATTACCGACGTTAACCAATGCCCCGAAATAAGAAACAGCATACAAAGAAGCTTTAACAAAGGTATTTTAAATGTCATCAGTATGATTACTCTGCTGGTGAAGATAAGCGAACAATTGGAAACTTAGTGAGTGGAAAATAAAGCTATATTGTAACTTGAATGGCAGTAATAACGAGCAGATTTACACGCCAGTAGCAATTAAATAAGGCTTAGTTACGCTTGGTTAACAAAGTTTGAAGAACTTAGTAACAATTGCCTTGTTTTAATTGTTTTCAAGGCCAAATACTTGAAGTTTTGAGTCTGTAATTGGGTGTGATTTTGCTAGTGAAGAGATGTGGACATATGATTAATATTGGTAAAGCTAACAAAACTATTTATGTTCAGATTATTGCATGGTAAATTATCCACAATAAAGTTGTATATACAATTTGGAGAGTCAAATGTCAGAAAGTTATCAGTTAATAAAAGGTAGCGTACCCTTATTAATAAGCATGCCACATAATGGCGAAGAAATTCCGAGCGATATCGCTCAGGTGATGACCGAGAAAGGCATTGAGGTTGCTGACACTGACTGGTACATGGATCGTTTATATGCGTTTGCACGTAAACTGGGAGCTTTTATTTTAGTGCCTAAGTATAGTCGTTATGTTATCGATTTAAACCGTGATCCTAATGGTGTCGATTTATATCCAGGCGCTAATAGTACAGAACTGTGTCCCACAACGGCGTTTGACTTATCACCACTGTATAAAGACAACCGTGCACCTTCTGCAGAGCAAGTGAGTCAGCGAGTGTTGAAATACTGGCAGCCTTATCATGATGTTCTATCGTCAACATTAAGCGCAATTCAACAGCAATTTGGTCGAGCGGTTTTATTAGAAGCACACTCGATTCGTTCCATAGTGCCACGCTTTTTTGACGGACAGTTACCTGACTTTAATTTTGGTAGCTCTGATGGTAAAAGCTGTGCAGCTGACTTAGTTGAGTCGATTACCAGTCTTGACTATGCGCCATATTCTATGGTGTGTAATGGCCGGTTTAAAGGTGGTTATATCACCCGAGCTTATGGTCAACCTGAAAAAAATATTCATGCAATTCAGCTTGAGTTATCGCAACGCACATATATGGATGAGCAAGCAATGACATATCAGGAAGAATTTGCACAACAGGTGCAGCCCAAGTTACAAATGTTAGTGCAAGCATTAATTGATTTTGCATTAGCACCAACAGAAAAATAGAGAAGCACTATGAAACTTTTTGCAAATAAAATTTTGCTTGCCGACGGTTGGGCAACGGAGCAAACCTTAACCATTGAAGATGGTATTATTACTGACATTACTGCCGGTTTTGTAGACGGTGCGGAGCAGGCAAATGGCGTGGTGATTCCTGGTATGGTTAATTGTCATTCTCATGCCTTTCAGCGCGCTTTTGCTGGCTTTAGTGAACAAGGTAGTGAAGGTAAAGATAGCTTTTGGACTTGGCGTAGTATTATGTACAAGTTCATCGAACAGTTGACGGCAGACGATGCAGAAGTTATCGCAACCCAATTGTATATTGAAATGCTGAAAATGGGTTATACCCGAGTGGCGGAGTTTCATTATTTGCATCACGATATTGATGGTGGGAATTACCCGCGCTTAACGGCAATGGCAGAAGCTATTTTTGCCGCCGCCCAGCATTCAGGTATAGGTTTAACATTGCTACCTGTGCTTTATCGTTATAGTGGTTTTGGTCCGAAAGCAGCGAATAGTGGTCAGAAGCGATTTATTAATACGGTGGAACAATTTAATACGTTAATTAGTGATTGCTTTAACATTGCGAGTAAACAAAAAAATAGCAATGTTGGTATTGCCCCACATTCATTACGTGCTGTGGACAAAAGCTCACTGATTGCCGCTGTTAGCCATATTCGAGCACTGGATAAGCAGGCGCCAATACATATTCATATCGCAGAGCAGCAAAAAGAAGTTGATGATTGCCTTGAACATTATGGTCAACGCCCGGTGCAATGGCTACTTGATAATGCTGATTTAGATAAGCATTGGTGTTTAATTCATGCCACACATATTAATGAAGAAGAACGTAAAGGTATTATTGCCAGTGAAGCAATTGCAGGTATTTGCCCAACAACAGAAGCGAATTTAGGTGATGGTATTTTTCCAACCGATGAGTTTTTACTTGAACAAGGTACTTTTGCCATTGGCTCCGATAGCCATATTTCTGTTAACCCAATTGAGGAGTTACGCTGGTTAGAGTATGCGCAACGTTTAAGTAAACAACAACGGGCATTATTGGCAAATACGCAGCAGCCATCGGTTGGGTTAAATTTATGGCAAAGGGCCGCGTTAGGTGGAGCGCAAAGTACAAATAGTAATACCGGCGAATTAGCGATAGGTAAACAAGCCGATTTGTTAGTATTAGATGCTAGCCAATTACGTTTATTTGCTCATGATGATACGCATCTACTTGATAGTGTTATTTTTGCTAGTCAGCAAAGCCCTGTGCAAGATGTTATGGTATTTGGACAATGGGTAATTCGAGACGGGCAGCACGCACTGGAGACAACTAGTGCTGATAGCTTTGCTCGTTTATTGTCAAAACTCTCAGCGTAACTAATGTTAAATATTCTAGACGACTAGCATTGGCTAGTTGGTCTAGTTATTTTTTGACATTCATTACAGTAAAGCACTGTATTGGCTAATTACTTGGCAGACCTTAGCCAAGTTTTCTCTATGTAATTTTGGCGTCTGCTTTTTAGTGTCGCAATACTGGTTATAAAAGCTTTTAACGCTTTTTCTGTTCTTGGTGATCTCTGCTATGTATTCTTGTTCTTTGGTGGTGAATTGTGCGAAATCACGTGATAAATCCTGATATATTTTATCTGCCTTCAATCTAACCTTAGTATCCGTTGCATCAGAAAAAACACTGAGCACCATAGCTTTTTGTTCACTTAACCAAGCGTTTAGTTTTTCATTCGGATAAAAATGAAAATATAACGCGGCTGCGACGATTAAGATCAATAATTTTTTCATATCCTACCTTATAATCAAGATGCGCGATTAAATAACAAGCAGTTAACATTTGCTTAATCTGCTGAGCGCACAGAACATTTTTGTTTAATTGGACGAAATACAATGAGAATAGTTCTAGGGTAATCAATTTTGTACTAACAAAGCAATATTTTGCTATTTTTTGATAGGTAATCAGGTCTAATTCGTTATAATTGGACGGCATTATCGAACTAAGAGTCGAACTAAAGGATCCGCTTTGAAATCAAACGATAATAAAACCAAAACCCCTCGCCAAATTCCGGTTAAGAATGTTGAAATACATCAACCAGAAAAAAGTGGCGCATACAAACCACGCGATCAGATTTATGTACGCAAGGTAGAGGGAGTCTTTCAAAAAATACGTCAAAAGATGAACTTTTTCTTTTTAGCGTTATTTGCTGTGTTACCCTGGCTTAGATATGACGGGCACCAAGCGATTCTTTTTGATATTAGTGAACAACGCTTTACCTTGTGGAGCGTCACCTTATGGCCACAAGATTTAACCTTACTGGCTTGGATTTTTATTCTTAGCGCTTTCTTGTTGTTTTTTATTACCACGTTTTTAGGGCGTGTTTGGTGTGGTTACCTTTGCCCGCAAACGGTTTGGACTTTTATTTTCATTTGGTTTGAAGAAAAAATTGAAGGTAGTGCAAACCAACGTAAAAAGCTTGATAGTCAGCCAATGTCGACTAATAAATTTTGGCGTAAAGCGCTAAAACATTTTTGCTGGGGCTTTTTTTCACTATTAACCGCTTTGACCTTTGCAGGGTATTTTGCACCAGTAGAAGAAGTATTTATTGACTTCTTTACCTTTAATGCCTCATTTACTTTGGCCGCTACCGTTTGGTTTTTTGCTTTTTGTACGTATGGCAATGCAGGCTGGATGAGAGAAATCATGTGTTTGCATATGTGCCCATATGCGCGCTTTCAGTCAGCAATGTTTGATAAAGACACACTAACGGTTTCCTACGATGCAAAACGTGGTGAAAACCGAGGCCCACGCTCAAGAAAGCAAGACCCAAAAGAAATGGGGTTAGGGGATTGTATCGACTGTAATCTATGTGTGCAGGTTTGCCCAACTGGTATCGATATTCGTAACGGTTTGCAGTATGAGTGCATAAACTGTGGTGCTTGTGTTGATGCCTGCAGTGGCGTTATGGAACGGATGAAATATGACAAGGGTTTAATTCGTTATACCACTGAGCATGAATTGGCAGGAAAAAAAGTACATTTTGTGCGTGGAAAGCTTATTGGTTATGCCGTGGTTTTGATTGTTATGACGAGTTTATTAATTATGGAAATGGCAAGCCGAGTACCGGTTTCTATGGACATTATTCGTGATCGAACAGAATTAGCAAAAGAGAACTTTAATGGTGATATTGAAAATGTTTACACTCTTAAAATATTGAATAAATCACAAAAAGATAACCATTACCGTATTTCAGTAAAAGGTATAGAAAATACTAAATGGCATGGTGAACAAGAAATTTTTGTTAAGGCTGCAACTGTTTATACGCTGCCAATCAGCCTTTCGGTTGATCCGTACGAATTAGAAGGTTATATGACAGATATTAGTTTTGTGATTGAGTTAGTTTCGGATGAGGATGAAGTAAGACTTGAACATGAAAGTCGCTTCTTTAATAAACGCTAATGTCAGTATTTGATTTTACCTCGCTGTCACCAGACTTAATTCTAGATGGCTTGGAAAGCACGGGCTTAACCGTCGACAGTGGCCTGTTAGCGTTAAACAGTTATGAGAATCGTGTCTATCAATTTCATGATGTTGATAAAACTAAATATGTGACTAAGTTTTATCGACCGCAACGTTGGACGGAAGCACAAATTCGCGAAGAGCATGCCTTCTCATTTGAATTAGATGCTAATGAATTGCCGTTAGTAGCACCAATAAAAATTGATGGTGAGTCATTGTTTAACTATCAAGGCTATCATTTTGCAATATTTCCTTGTCGTGGAGGACGCATTTTTGAAGTTGATAACCTTGAGCAGCTAGAGTGGATGGGGCGATTTTTAGGCCGTATTCACGCGGTTGCCGCGAAAAAAGACTTTATTGAGCGACCGAGATTTAATAGTGAAGAGATGTTGCAGCAAGCGCATCAAACTATTGAGAAATCAAATTTTGTTCCTGATAGTTTAAGCTCACCATTTTTCACTATTTTAGAGCAGGTAATCAAGGTTGCGAGTGAGCAATATCAGCCTGACTCACAAATTCGTTTACACGGTGATTGCCATGCCGGCAATATTCTTTGGACCGATGATGGTCCGCACTTTGTTGATTTAGATGATTGTCGCATGGGGCCGGCGATACAAGATCTATGGATGATGCTCAGCGGTGACCGACAACAACAAATTCTACAACTTGATACCCTATTAATGGGTTACGACGAGTTTCATAGCTTTGAAAGCAATCAATTGCCTTTAATTGAATCATTGCGTACTATGCGGGTAGTTAATTATATGGCATGGCTATGTAAACGTTGGCAAGATCCCGCATTTCCACATAATTTTCCTTGGTTTAATACTGAAAAATATTGGGAGCAACAAATTCTTATGCTGAAGGAGCAAATGTCAGCTTTACAGCAGCCGCCGTTAAGTTTAATGCCGTAGAAAGCATTTTTGCTGTTGTATATTTTATTAATGATTAGGAATTGTATTTTTATGAAAAAGTTAGTGAGCTTATTCGCTTTAATGTTATTACCGGTATTTGCTTTTGCAGCAAATTACACCGAAGGCGAGCATTACACTAAAGTAAGTGAAGAAATCACCAAAAAACCTGAAGTGCGTGAGTTTTTCTCTTTTTATTGTCCGCATTGTTTTCAGTTCGAACCATTTATGGCGAAATTAAAAACATCACTGCCAAAAGACGCAAAGTTTGAAATGAACCACGTTGACTTCTTACGTGCAGCTTCTCCTAAAGTACAACAAATGCTGAGTAAAGCTGTTGTTGTTGCACACCAAATGGGCGTGGAGAAAAAGGTAATTGGCGCATTATTTAACTATATTCATGTGCAACGTGCGGTATTTACTTCACAAAAAGATATTCGTAATGTTTTCGTGCTTAACGGCGCTGACGGTGAAAAATTTGACAAGTTAATGAAAAGCTTTGGTGTGGTAAGCAAAGCAAAAGCTATGAAGAAGCAACAAGATTACTTTGCTAACAAAGGCGCATTAACGGGTGTGCCAGCAGTGATTGTTAACGGTAAATACCGTGTTGATGCCAAAGGCTTAGATAGAAATAACTTTGAGCAAGATTATATCAACTTAGTTAATCACCTATTAACATTAAAATAAGTGACTAAATTGATTTGTTAAAAGAGGCTACGGCCTCTTTTTTTATGTCCAATGTATGTGATTTAGTTAAGGTGATGTTTGAGTATTGGAGGCGCACCGCAATCTTCAGGTCTAACTAGCTTTAGATATAATTTATGTGACAAAGAGCAGTATGTACTAATTTAATGGCAGTTTTAACCTGGTATTTTTATAAAGGTAGGCGCTCAGTATTATGGCAATAGTGAGTAAGATAATACTGAAGATGATCTGTTGTTGATTACTGACTTTTAGTCCTGCTCCCATTAAAGTAAATATCGCCATTTGTGGAATAAAGCCCAGAGCTGAACCACATATGTAAGCAGCTGTCGGAGCTCGGGCTGATCCCGCTAAGATGTTTGTTAGAAAGTTAGAGCCTGCAGGTATCAGACGAATGATTACGGCTTTTAAAAATGTTTGATGTGCAAAAAAACTCTGCACTCGTATGAGCTGTTTAGGGTAATGTTGTTGTACAAGGTTACTAAATAGTTTTCTAGCTAATATTAGCGTGAATATACAGCCGAAAATAGCCGATATTGTCGCGAGCAACATACCATAGCTGACACCAAATAAATAACCGCCAGATAAGGCTGTTATTTGTCTAGGTAAACCAATCGCCATAGCTAGCGTCAGTATGGCGACAAATGTAACAGCGCCCTGGAAGGAGTTAGGAATATTTGAGTTTAAATAGTTTTGAATATTCTCACCATAAGTGCCTAGCAGTATGGTGAGCATTACTATAGCGATAAGAATTGATAAAAGACTAGCCAAAACAGCAATTTTAAAGGTATTTTTTTTTGGCAACATTGACCGCTCAACTTTATGCTCAATATGAAATAAAGCGCTATTTTGCGGCGCTTGATAGTGAAAAACAAGGCTGAATTCTTGTTCCTATAAAGTTTATTATTCTTTGGCTAAATCGTTAATAATTTTAGTTTTTGCAATGTTAAATTCGTCATCGCTCAAAAAGCCTTGTTTTTTCATTGTCACTAATTTGTCTAACGCCATGACAAGTTTAGTGTCTTGACTTGTTGCACTATGATCTGTGGATGCTAAAGCTTCATTTTCGATTTCAGGTGATAAGCCACTATTGTTAATGGTTTTTGATGGTACTTGTACTGCTTTTGTCACCTGTGCGCTATATTTTTTATCAACTGACGGCGCTATTTTTGATTTCACCCTGATTTTTCTTTTACTGCTGTGTTGAGGGTTGATGTAACTGGCAAACAACCAATGCCAATCAATAACCTTGGTCAGTACCTTATTATATTTGAGTTTGGTGTGACGAATATTACCAACACGATAATAAAGACAAATTAAGAAGCTTACTTCGTTGTCATCGATTAAACGTACTTGTATTTTTCTTTGCTTGTCGTTAATCATTTTTAGTCGATGCTCTTTCGCAAAAACTGCTAGCACCTGGTCTTCTAATTCGTTAGAAAACCCGTGCTCAGCATTATTGCTAATAATAGATATTACCTGATCGTTTAATAGCAACTCACTGCGTATTATTGTCGATAACTCGAGCTTCTGTTCAGCGGTTTGGCTATGACGTTTATAAAGAGAAAGCGTTTCATTGGTAGTGTTGATCTCAAAATTTGCCCACTGACTATGAAGGAAATGTTGCTTCTTTTTAGCCATTAATTTTATATACCATATGCTGCCAGCAACACCGATAATTAAGATAAAAATAATTAAAATGGCAGAACTATTTTCAGTGTCACCGTCTGCAATTGCGGTTTTTGGTGTGACTACACTGACATTTTCTAAATCTGCTTTAATAGTATATAAAAGTTGTTGGTCGTGAGTGAGTACTAATAATTCATTGTCGCTATGTTTATACAAGCTAAGTTTTTTTGATGTTGCGATATTTGCTAAGTTATACGAGCTAAATGTTGGCAAGGTTTGGGCTGTTGTATTTGGCTCTAGAGATAGCGCCTGTAATTGCCAGTTATTTTCAATTTTATTTAGTTGTAGCACTTTTCCCCATAAGTTCTGTAGCGCTCGTCCATGGTAAATAATTGCTGTGTTGTGGTTGCTATGTTTGCTGGGTAAGCTGTTTTCCAATTCAGCTGATGTTGATTGTCTTAGATCATCTCCTAATCTTGCTTGTATAAAGTAATTTTCCGCGGCACCTGCGATTTGCATCAGCAATGTATTTTGGCCTTTTTTAATCCAATCAAAGTTTTGAACATTGCCACCGGCAATGGTGATAATTTCATTACGAATATCAGCTTGTTTGATGAATGGATTATTGTCTGGAATGGTGTAACTTTGTAAGCCAAAGCGCTCAGGCCTTATCCGTAAAATAGTGCCAGAGTAGATTGCTTGTTTCGCGACCTTTTCATTCTCTGCTTTACTTAGCAACACGTAAAGTAAGCCAAAATCTTCATGCCAAGGCTCAGTATACGGGTTAAATGATAATTGCTTAAAAGCTTCATAAGGTTGATGGATGGCGATGCGAATAACCTCATGCTGGTTGGCAACAGCTATCGGTTGGTTAAGGGTTTTACTTAATTGCCAGCGAATAATAACAGCATCATACGGTAGGCTTTTATCTAGCCCACTATTGGGTGCGTTTTTATCCTGATGGCTATTGTTTTCTTCAATATGGGCAGTGTAAATTGTGTTGTAACCGTTGCGGTCACGATAATGGAAGCTTGGGTCGACCGCCATAGCCGTCAAGGCGATTAGGTTTGAATCTTCAATTCTCTTAGTTAAGTCTAACAGTGGCTCTGCTGCAATTGTGCTGTCTTTTAAGGTGTATATTTTGCCTTGTTTTGTTGCAAGAAGGTACTCGGAACTAGTGCTGACAATCGGCGAAACAGTCAGCCACTCATCGTTATTAAGTTTTACTGCTGAAAGGTCTGCAATTACTGATAATTTCAGCTTATTTAATGCATGTTGCGAAGCGTGTACATTAGTGCTGAGCACTAGCAATACTAAATAGATTAAAGTTACTTTACTATGTTTTAGCCAGCAAGGTTTGTCCATAAAACTGCTATTGTCCTAATCAAGTTGTAAGGCAAGTTAAGTGCAATTTAGTGTTTGCTAAGTAAAATAGCTTGATGAGCTTCTATAAATTGACTTTTATTCTTATTATTCAGATAGCTTAATTTTCCGTCAACTATTATTTGATCATTTCTTTTACCGTGTTCGGCAATATTGAGTGCTTGCTTACCCCAAATATGTATCGGCCTTTCGATGGTAAAGGTGTGATGTTGTTGAGTTAGGGTTGAGTAGACATTTAGCTTTGATGTTAAAGTTATTTCTGCAAGCTCTTTATTATTTTCAGTCAATATAACATTTATATCTGACGTAATTGTGCCACTAAAGTGTATTTGATTTAGTGACTGTGCAAATCCCTTAGGGTAGGTTTGTGCATAACTTGCGTGAATGATTTCGCGATTATTCTGCTTGCTATTAATTAGGTAGCCTTGCAGTAGCAAAATATCACCTTTGTCTGCATGAATAAGACTTTGTTCGACAATTTCGCCAATAACCTTAACGGTATGATAGCTTGTCCATTCTTTAAATTTTTTGCTTGTTTTATCGAACCAACGACTATGGGTAGCCAGTGTTAACTCAGCGACAGCAACCACTGGATTCGCTTGGTAACGTATTTCCGGTTTTTTCACTAAGTTACCTAGCAAAGTGACATTACATAAGTGGTTGTGGGGTGTTTCAGTTAACATAGGCGTATTGTTTCTATAGGTAACTCGCTTTAAACTAGCGGTATTGGAAAAGTTATCTTTAAACGGCGAAAACTTTGCTATAAAGAACTTTCTCTATAGCAAAAACTGACTGTGAATCTCAGTATCAAATAAGTTTTTGATTAATAACGAAAACTCTTTAATGAATGTTAGTTGTTGCTCGGTAACTGCATTGTTAACCACACCTGAAAGAATTTCTTGCAGGTCATACACAATGGCGTCAATTTCACGAATGATAGTATTTCGCTGATTAAAAGTAAGTGCTTCATTTTGATTGCACAGGGAAATGATTTGCTCGCTCATTTCCTCTTCAATAACTTCAATGACACTACTATTGCCTGAACTGCCTTCACAATTTTCAAACAGCTCTAAATGTTCAGTTAGGTATTCAATAATATGAATGTAACCTTCGGTATCGGTAACCATGCCATGCAACTAATTATTTAACTTATTATACTACTTTACCTTTTAATTAAGGCGATAATCAAGAGGTGTAAATTTATGAGGGGATTTCAGAGGGGACAAATTACAATAAGGTAATTATGAGTGCGAATTGTTCAAATAAAGCACCTATTTTCTAATAGGTGCTTTGAACGAACGGTTCTTATGCCGCAGCGTTTGTGCTTTCAAAGATTTTGTCGGCAGACGCGGCGACAAAACCTGTGTAAAGCTCGCCGTTATCCATTGGATAGCGTTTGGCGAATTCGTAGAAACAGCTTGGAATTGCAACTGTTTTATCTGAAAACTCTACTAAAACGTGATCAGCCATAGTTGATGACTGCTCAAGTTTCACTTCTTCGTCGCCTTTGATTTCGCCACCAACACTATTTAGTGTAAAACCACCGGCTTTAACTGCATCGTTTACAGATTCAATTGAATCATAGTTTTCTAGGTGATTAATACTAACGGTAAAGTGGTTAGCACGGTAGCCCCATGCAGCAACCCAAGCGGCATATTCACTTTCCGCTAATAGGTCTAAATATTCTTGATGGCTTACTTGCCAGTGCGTACCTGAGTATAAAAAGCTCTCAACATTGATGTCATTCTCGTTGATGTTCGCAACCATACCTTTGATAATTTCTTGTACTCGTGGTGAAAACTCTTCCACTAATAATTCGCTAATAAAAACTTTTGGTAAGTTAGTATCTGTATGCTCAAAATGCTTTGCGTATAACTTTTTAGCTTCAAAATGGTATTCACCACATTCTTTGTAGCCTAAGTTAAGTAAATGAGCAGAAATCTTTTCGATATTAACTTTAGCAATATTGAACGTGCGATAAGCTACATGGTCGTTAATTAAATCGCTACCTGAGCTTAATAGCTGGTGTACTTTATTAGCCGACGGAGTAACTTCTAAGTAATTTTGCCAAATATTGTTAAATAAATTTTTAACTGGAGTCATGTTAAATTCCTATATGCTTAAAATAAAATTTTTCGATAATTCATCTTGATTGAATGGCATAAAAAAGCTAATTAACTGGATATTTAGAGTAGATAACAGTTCTACAAAATATTTAGGACAAGCGTGTTTGATAACCACTCAGAACGATGGTTATATTTGATCGATACTCTTGAAAAAGCTGGGACGTATCCCAGCTTTTTTAATTGGACAGTGAAACTTCATGCTATTAAACAATAATAATTACTTAATAGATAAACCTGGGCTTAAGGTTGCAGGTAAGGCAACTTTTTCAGCTTCAACTGATGCTACTGGGTAGGCACAATAGTCAGCTGCATAGAATGCGCTTGCTCTGTGGTTACCGCTAGCGCCAATACCACCAAATGGTGCTGCACTGCTAGCGCCAGTAATAGGCTTGTTCCAGTTTACGATACCTGCACGGATGCGACGGAAGAAGTGGTTGTATAACTCTTCGCTATCGCTTAATAAGCCTGCCGATAAACCGAACGAGGTATTGTTTGCTTCGTCAATGGCGGCATCAAAATCAGTGTAGCGGTAAACTTTTAATAATGGCCCGAAATGCTCGTCATCTGGCATGTCAGTGATGTTTGTAACGTCAACAATACCAGGAGAAATAAAGCCAGTACCCACTTCAAGGTGCTTCATCATAACAATTGATTCACCGCCAAGGTCAAGCAACTGCTGTTGGGCTGCAACTAAGCCTAGTGCTGCTTTTTCAGAAATCATTGAACCGATAAATGGTTGTTCTTCATCATCAAAGTAACCGATTTTAATTGCTTTTGTGCTGGCAACTAATTTCGCTAAAATTTCGTCACCCTTTTCGCCCGCTTCAATAAATAAGCGGCGAGAACAAGTACAACGTTGGCCGGTGGTAATAAACGCAGATTGTAGAATGTCATGTACTACCGCATCGATATCAGACACATCTTTAACAACGAGTGGGTTATTGCCACCCATTTCAAGTGCTAAAATTTTGCCTGGTTGGCCACCAAATTGTTCATGTAATAAATGACCAGTTGTTGAACTACCAGTAAAGAATAAACCGTCAATTTGTGGGTGACTTGCTAATGCTTTACCTGTTTCAACTTCACCTTGAACCATGTTAATTACACCTGCTGGTAAGCCAGCTTGTAGCCATAGCTTCAAGGTTTCTTCAGCAACCATAGGGGTTAATTCACTAGGCTTAAATACGACAGTATTACCTGCAATTAGCGCTGGAACGATATGGCCGTTAGGTAAGTGGCCAGGGAAATTGTATGGGCCATAAACAGCAACCACACCATGTGGCTTATGACGAATAAAAGCTTTAGCACCTGGCATAGGATTTTCCACGGTACCTGTGCGCTCCTCATTGGCACGTACAGATATGGCAATTTTGCCAACCATAGCACCTACTTCAGTACGGGTTTCCCAAAGCGGTTTACCTGTTTCAAGGGCAATGGTAGTAGCCAACGCTTCTTTGTTTTCTGCTAATAATTCAGAAAACTTAACTGTTATGGCAATACGCTCTTCTATTGGCATATTAGACCAGGTTTCAAAAGCTGTACGTGCCGCAGATACTGCTTCTTCTACTTGTGCAGGAGAAGCAGTATTACCTTGCCAAATAACTTCGTTTTTAGCAGGGTTTTTTGAAAATATTTCATGGCCTAAACCGGTTGTCCAGTTGCCATTAATCAGTTGTATTTTGTGTGACATTCTTTATTCCTCTGCGCGTTTGTCGCAAATGAGTATAGTAATTATTGAGACGTATTAGTTAGCAACTAGGCGAACCCAGTCACCTTCATTCACCATAAGTGCATCGGCAACGGTTTGTGATAACACTACTTGATTAGCCGTTTCACGTAATAATACCGATGCTTGTGTTGCTCTGAAGTTTGCAACTTGGCTATTACAAATAATGTATTTGTTATCGCTGTCAACATCGCCAATTAATACTTGGCACTTCTGGCTTTGACGCACGGTTTTTACTAATGAAGTTTGTGTTTCTACCGTTGGGCCACCATCAAAAATATCAACGTAACCGCGGCGAGAAAAACCTTCAGCTTCTAACAACCTTAATGCTGGCACAGTTTTCGGGTGTACCTTGTTAATCACTTGCTGAGCTTCATGGCTAAGCAAATTGACATAAATTGGGTACTTAGGCATTAATTCAGCGATAAATACTTTTTTACCAATACCTGTAAGGTAATCGGCTGTTGGAAAGTCTAGAGAGAAGAAGTGCTCTTCTAACCATTTCCAAAATGGCGATGAGCCATCTTCATCTGAAACACCGCGCATTTCGGCAATAACGGTTTCAGAAAAGCGCTCAGTATGCTCTGCCATAAATAGAAAGCGAAAACGTGATAAAAAACGACCATTGCTATTTTTACGATGACTCTCACTTAAAAATAATGTGCAAATTTCTGATGCACCTGTGTAGTCATTACATAAAGATAGTGTTTCCACCGTATTGTAAATATTAAGCTCTCGAGAGCTATGCACCACTTTACCTAAATGGTAATGATAAAAAGCATCGTCTAAACCGACGGCCGCTTCAATACCGCTGGTACCAACGACTTTTCCTGTTTCGGTATCTTCCATTACGAACAAGTAACCTTCATTACCAGGCTCTGTTACTGTACTTTGAAAAGATACTTCCGCGTGAGAAATACGTTTTCTCAACAATTCTTCGTTGACCGGCAGTGATGTAAAACCGTGTCCTGACTCAACAGCAATGCGATGAAGGGCATCGTAATCACTATTTTGTATAGGGCGTATAATAATCATAGAAAACTCTCAATGAGACGACTAAACACCTTGCATGTAAAGATATTTAGTCGCTTTAATAATAGGTGTTTTACTTAGCTAACTTAGCAACGGCTTTTTCAAAACGTGCTAAACCTTCGGTGATATCTTCATTTGGAATAACCAAAGAAGGAGCAAAACGTACAATATTTGCGCCAGCAACTAGCGTCATTACGCCTTCAGCCATTGCAGCATTTAAAAAGTCTTTTGCTTTACCTTGGTATGCTTGGGTTAATACCGCACCAATTAATAAACCTTTACCACGGATTTCACTAAATACATTGTATTTAGCGTTGATAGCATTTAAACCGTCAACGTATAGTTGCGCTTTAGCTTTTACGCCATCTAATACTTCTGGTGTGTTTACGGTATCAAATGCAGCTTCAGCAACGGCACACGCTAATGGGTTACCACCGTATGTACTACCGTGCGTACCAATTTTAAGGTGCTTAGCAATCTCTTTAGTAGTAATCATCGCACCAATAGGGAAACCACCACCAAGTGCTTTAGCTGTAGTTAAAATATCTGGAGTAACATTTAAACCCATGTATGCGTATAACTCACCTAAACGGCCAACACCTGTTTGCACTTCATCAAAAATTAATAGTGCGTTATGTTCGTTACAAAGTTCGCGAACACCTTGAGCAAATTCATCTGTTGGTGAAACAATACCGCCTTCACCTTGTAATGGCTCCATTACAACAGCACAAGTTTTGTCAGAAATTAGTGCTTTAACGCTTTCTAAATTGTTGTATTCAGCGTGAACGATATCGCCAGGCTTAGGGCCGAAACCGTCAGAGTAAGCTGCTTGACCGCCTACGGTTACTGTGAAAAATGTACGACCGTGAAAACCTTGTTTAAAGGCAATGATTTGCGATTTATCTGCGCCGTGGTTATCTAATGCCCAACGACGTGCTAACTTAAGTGCTGCTTCGTTTGATTCTGCACCAGAGTTGGCGAAATAAACTTGATCAGCAAAGGTGTTGTCAGTTAATTTTTTTGCTAAACGTAATGCTGGCTCGTTAGTCATGACATTTGATAAGTGCCAAATTTTATTGGCTTGTTCAGTTAATGCGCCAACTAATGCAGGATGACAATGTCCTAAACAGTTAACCGCAATGCCGCCAGCAAAATCGATAAATTCACGATCTTGTTGATCCCAAACACGAGAACCTTGTCCGCGAACAGGGATAACAGCAGATGGCGCATAGTTTGGTACCATAACATCATCAAATAATTCACGATTTACCGGGAAGTGGTTAGACATTGTAAACTCCTCTCATAATTAGGATATTGTAATCAATATATGTATATTAATTTCGCTCAAATAAAGTGAACAAAATTAAATGAATTAACTAGTATTACTGTTTAAAAGTGACTACTAATCAAAAAATAGACAGAGATTATGACAGAAAAAACCAGCATTGTCTTGCCTAATCAGGCTGTAAGCCTTATAAAATAAAGGCTTAACCGTTTTTATTCAGAATTAGTGCATAACTATGTTTGAGATGATTTTGCTTGTGTGAAGTGGTGTACTAGTGCGTTAAGTCAACTGAAGAGAATTAGAATTGTTGATAATGTTTCATAATTAATCAAAAATAATTTTAATTAAAACTCAATTTAATATGGTCAATATCACTTTTCTTTAATAATGCGATGTCACTCGTGCTTAATTGCCCTGCCGTGAGTAATATTTTGGCTTCTTCGGGGCTGATTAAATCTTCTTTTGCCAAGCTTCTAAAAGCGATGTAGGCCTTTGCTTTCGTCACTAATTTTGCAATTGGGCACATATGGTTAATATTTATGGCGTAGGCAAGGTCAAAAAGTGCTTCGGTGATTTGTAAGCGATCAAAGCGCATCAGCTCCACCATATCGGCGGCCACTTTACTACTGCGTTGAATAAGTTGTTCTAGTAATAATTCTGGCGAGACATCAAGCTCCACTAGTACATCGTGTAGTCTTTTATCTTTGTTTTCATATGCGCTACGCAGTTCTTCATTGTATAGCTCATTATAGGTATTTAAAAATCCACGTGTGACAGCCAGTAGTCCTAAGTTACTAAGCATGCCGGCAGTAAATGCAGTAAATTCATCAAGTCCCTGTTCTTTCGCTAAACGTTGAGACGCTAGGGCAATAGACAAACTATCGTTCCATAATTTCCGTTTCATTAGCGGGTAAGGAGCGGTACTTATTGGTAGCCAATGTTTTAACATAAAGGTTGGCATCACCAGTTTAAGGTTGTCTAAGCCAACATAACTCAATGCCAAGTTTGGTTCAGTAACCTGTACATCCGAACGTTTTCGATATTGTGGTTTATTAACTAGGTTAATTAATTCTGTACATAGCCAAGGTAAGGCTTTTGCCAGTGGGGTGATGCGATTAATTGAAGCGGCTTTTACTGCCAGTATTTCCATGATAGAAGGTGCAGCATCCTCAATTTTTAAGATATTACTATAAAGGTGTTCTTTGTTATCAAATTCTTTATTAACTTGTGTCGATACTTTATTAAAAAATCTATTCATTACCTGAGCTTTAAAATGCTCTTGGCCATGTGCTTGAATAATTTTATTTTTTTTAGCTTCTTCTTCAACGGCCAATAATTCGCGGCGACGGTTTAGTTGTTCGCTGTCTTGATGCTTAGCTACTCGCACTTTGCCGTTTTTTAGTTGGGCAAAGTCTTTACTAATCGCAAGGCTAATAGCGCGACTGTAAATTGGAGCAACGAGTTTATTATCTTCAAATATCTGCATCAGAACTTAATTATAGGTGTACTGTTATTTAGTGGCTAATTTGGTTATCGACCAGTTAATTAATTTCATTAATATTATCATCTATTTGATTGCAGTATTGGTCAATAAAGTTTTGCAATAATTGATGGCCTTGTTCAGTTAGTACTGATTCGGGATGAAATTGCACACTGGCAATGGCTAAGCTTTTATGATGTAACGCCATTATTTCCAAATGTTGCCCTTTACCTAACCAAGCACTCACTTCAAGTTCATCAGGTAATGTATTTTTATCGACGACTAAGGAATGATAACGGGTAACCGTTAATGGTTGGGCTAAAGCTTTAAATAGCCCTTGCTCATTGTGACTAATAGCACTGGTTTTACCATGCATAACTTTTTTGGCTTTTATGACTTTTGCGCCAAAATGTTGGGCAATACATTGATGACCAAGACAAACGCCTAAAATAGGAATTTTGCCTTTAAACTTGTCAATAATTGCTAAGGAAATACCCGCAGCATCAGGGTCACATGGTCCGGGAGATATGACAATAATTTGCGGTGCTAATGTGGTAATTTGCTCTAGGCTAATTTCATCATTTCTCTTTACCACGACCTCTTGGCCCAGTGCTTGGAAATAATGCACTAAGTTAAAAGTAAAAGAGTCGTAATTGTCGATCATTAATAACAAAAAAATACCTGCGCCGAGCTAGAACTAAAAGCGGGCGCTATTCTAGTCTTTTATGTCTAGCCAATCTACCCCTAAACTTGCTCTTAACAAGCTTGAGATTGAAATGTAGCAGCTATCGTCACTCGTTCACACCCTAGTGACAGCGACATACGGTACTTCGACGTGCACGGATGCACTAATGCCTCGAAAGATAGGAAGTCTGAGAGAGGCCTGTATATACACGCTCTTTCACATCCATGTGATCGCGACATACCTACATCCTGTACATAAAAAAGGGCTTAAACAAATGTTTAAGCCCTTTTAATAACTTTTCTAGCAATTAAGTTATGGCAAATTCTTTTTAGAATTTAGCAGCAACTTGTACCCAAAGTTTATCAGTGTCTATATATTTTGAATCATCTGAGCTGAAGCTAGCTAACTTAACTAAAACACTGTAGTTTTTGTTAAATGCATAAGCTGCTGCAACATCAATTTCTGTACCGTAATCTCTGTTGTTAACATCTGAAGACAAGTCATGGTAAGTGGCAGAAAGCTTAATGCCGTTTACTTTTGTTTTAGCGGTAACGTAAATATCTTCAATACCGTCTTTATCAGTAGTTAAGAATTTATCGGCAAAACCTTGGAACTTGTGTAATGTTGCTAAAGGCGTTGAGAACGCTACACCGTTATCGCTACCTAAAGATTCTATACCGGCTAATAATGTTACTGAGCTTACTTTTGTGCCTAATTCAAAGTTGTAGTAATCGGCACTAAAGTCAGCAGCATTGTCGCCCGCTTCACTTTGTGTTGCGTAGGCAGCATTAACCATTACTGGACCAAATTTACCTTTGTAGCTTACGCCGTATGTGTCAGTAGATAACCCCGCCGCAGTATCAAAATCAAGTAAGTATGCATAAGCGTTGATTTTATGCTCTTTATTAATTTTGTAGCCAGTATTTAATAAATGGAATTGACCGTGTAAATCAGCCGCAGGGCTGTCAGGGCCAAAAATACGGTTTACATTGTATATATAGCTATAATCTGCAGAGAAACCATTCGCTGGATTAACTTGGAAACGGTAACCGTCGTAAGTTTGCTCGTTTTGTCTCCAACCTACACCGCCAACAAAACGTTGGTTGTTGTGTAAAATGCGTTGACGACCAGCAGTTGCTGAAAAATTGTCAGCTGTGTACTTTAAGAAAAATTGGTTTACATCAGTACCTGTAGGGTCAACAACTTTTGAATATTCATCTTCACCATTAGTGGTACTGTTGTAGTTATCGATAATGTCTGTCACGTTATCAACTTCAACGCCAGCAGAAAAACCTTCAAAGCTACCTGTGTTTACTGTGATGCGGCTTTTTAATGTTAATGCACTTGCATTATCTAAAGCATTGTCTTCATCAACGCCTTCGTAACGAGCACGGAAGTTTAGTTTAACTGTACTATCTGAAAGTGCTTTTTTAACACCTGATGCAACAGAAGTTTCTTCGGCAAATGCTAATGGTACACTTAATAGAGAAGCTGAAAGTAAAGCTAGAGTAGTGTATTTTATGTTAGTGTTCATAATATCAAACCTTAATGTTTTAAACTTGAGAGAGTTTATTTTTTAATCAACTGTAGTAATACTTTAGTCAAAATTCCAGCTTGTTTAAGGCAGTTTTTAATAATTATAATTTGTCATAACAAACAAAATTTTTATTTAATTACATATCGTTACATTTCGCTTTTTGTTTTGGTTGCACCATTTTACACATTGGCCATTACTTGGCTCGATATTTAACCTGTTTAAAAAACGAGTAACTTTTAATGACGGTAAAATTAGCACTACTCTGGTCGAATGAGAATGATAAAAAGCGAAAAATTCATGATTAGTGTCGCAAAGCTGATCTGGAACAATAAATGAGTGCATTTTTCAGGGAACTCTTCGAAAATTGTATTGTTCGTACTTTAAAAATATCGTTAATTTGTAAACAAACGGTAGTTAAGTGTTAACGGTATAGAGGCATATTTTAGATGATGAAATTTTCTTTTTTAAAACTTTTCAAAGAATGCGTGCAATTGTTGTTGTGCTTGTTGGTAATTAATGGTGACAAAGTTAACGGATTGGCCAGGGCGCATTTGGCTTAAGCGAAATAAATCGGTTTGTATCACTGTACCTAATACTGGATAACCACCCATAGTTTGCCTTTCTTTCATTAGAACTATGGGCTCTTCGTTGGCTGGCAATTGAATCGTGCCGTAATTAACTGGTTGTGAAAGTAAGCACTGTTGACGTAACTCGTCGGCTAGTATTTTTTCAGCTACTGCTAAATGCTTAACTTTTGGCGCTAGCCGATAACCCATACGATTACTACTAGCGGCAATGCTGTATTTGCAGGAGCAAAACTCTTGTTGCTTTTGCTTTGTCATATTTAAAAATACATTACTGGCTATAAAACGCAGTGTTAAGGTTTGCTTGGCATAAAATTGTTCAAGTTTATTTGAGTCGTGCTTTGTTTGCTCAAAATCATCGGCTTTAATTTGCGCAGAAGAAAAATAGATTTTACTGCCCGATGATAAAAGTGCACCACAATAGGCTAATGCCAGTTCATTGATTGTTTGTGAATAACTGCCAAGCCATTGCTGTTGCTGAGGGTGTAACTTTACCCCGCCTTTAATGGCTAAATAGCTATGTAAGCCTGATTTTGGCATTGAAAAAGTAAGGATGTCATTGGCTGACAATTTGTAACTTTGCCAATTTTCAATGGCTTTATGGTTAATTTGTGCTTGGCAATCTGCGCCGGAAATAGCGATGATGCAATTTGCATGCGCTTTAAAACTGATTTGTCCTAGGGTGATTTCAAGTGCGGCACAAGCTTGCTGTATTTCAGTGCTGCCATTTGAAACCTTATAATATTTGTTACCCAATAGCTTGTTGGCGTAAAGAAAGGCATATTCATCTGCAGCGCCACTGCCACTAACACCTAAGTGTTGGCTATAGGTTCGGCCAAGATCTTGAAGACTTGCACGACCATTTATGGCAATAATCTCTAAACAAGGTTCAGCCATGCTGTAACTCCTGCTGCATGGTTATAAATTGTGCTTTTGAAATACGATAAAACTGTACACTTTGCCCAACGTTAATCGTTGCGGCGAATTGCCCATTTACTGAATGATACATAGGTAGTGGTGTTTGGCCAATAATATGCCAACCACCTGGACTTTCATTAGGATAAACCGCAGTTTGCTGCTCGGCAATAGCAACTGCCCCCTTTGGTACTTTGATGCGTGGCGATGCTTTACGAGGCATTACAATAGCTTTAGGCAAGCTTGCTAAGTAACAAAAACCAGGTGTAAAACCTAAAGCATAACTACGATAAACCGTTGAACTATGAAGTTTTATGACCTGTTCTGTGCTGAGTTGGCAACTTGTTGCAACATGATTTAAGTCCCATTGTTGTTCGATATCATAATAGACAGGAATACGAATAGTACCTGCAGTAGGCGCTGCTTGCCCTTTGTCGTTTTGTTGGCTGGCAATGGCAAGAATGTACTCAATCAAGGTTTGCGCTGCAATGTGCTGAAATGGGTAGTAAATCATCAAACAATGATAGCTAGCTACCGATTCTAGTATTAGCTCTGGTAATTTGTCTTTAAGTTCAGCTTGTAGTGTGATGATGTTGTGGTGTTGCGCACTTGAAACTTGCGGTTGCCAACTTAATAACAAGGCGTTTTCTGCAACTAGCTCGATATTGAAATCAACAGCGCTTGGCTGATTATTTACAAGCTTCATGGTATAAATTTCTTTGTAACGCTATTTAGCATTATTAGTTATGGTTTGGCGCAATGCTTTTAACATAGCTAGGGCATTTGGCGTATCGCCATGCACGCATAAAGCATCGAGGTGAAACTCAATAGGCTGCTGATTGATACTCAGTAGTGGTTCGTTATTAATGAGTTTAGTACAGCGTGCTATTACGGTTTGGTTATCGCTTAACACGGCATTTGGTTCACTACGTGGCACCAGCAAGCCATTATCTTGATAGGCACGATCGGCAAAAGCTTCAAAATATAATTTAATACCTTGCGCTTTAGCTATTGTCTCAAAGGCTGAGCTATCTTTTATTGCTTGAATCATTAGTGCTAATGGTTGCTTACTGTTGTTATTTAACTGAGCTATTGCACGACAGATGATGGTAAATATCTCACTGTTTTTCATCATGTCATTGTATAGTGCGCCATGTGGTTTCACGTATTCTACATCCGCATCTTCGGCATGACACAATGCTTGTAAAGCGCCAATTTGATATTGAATAATGGCGATTAACTCTTCAGATGGCAGAACCATGGATTGGCGACCGAAGTTTTCAATATCAGGGTAACTTGGATGAGCACCAATGATGACTTGATGCTTAACAGCAAGTTGTATGGTTTTTTTTATGGTCAATGGCTCTGAGCCATGAAAACCGCAGGCAATATTGGCCATATCAATATAGGGCATAATGTCAGCATCATTATTGCTTTTAAATTCCCCTAAATCACAGTTTAACTTCATGGTGTTCCTAATCAATGGTTTAATTTTGGCTTATTGCTCGGCGTTTTCTTACCGGGTGTTCAATTGCTACGTCGGTCAATGGTGTGCTGCTGCAGCTTAAAATGTAGCCTTGGCTTTGTTCTTCGTCAGATAAACCATCTTGGCAGTGCTGGCGAACCTCGCCTGATATTAATTGTACTTTGCATCGCCCACACATTCCGGCACGACAAGAGTATGGCAGCATCAAACCGGCATTTTCCCCTTGCTCTAATAAACTTTGCTGATTGTTACCCTGAAACGTTTTATTAAAGCTATTAAAAGAAATGCTAGGCGTTTTAGTGAGTGCTGAACTGGCCGATTCTCGGTTTTCACTGGCCTGTAGCTTATTGCTGCTCGTAGTTGGTTTTCTAAGCACTGGCGGAGATTGTGTTTTGAGTACTTCAATACTATCACCCTGTTTTATTTGTCCTTGATTTAAGGGCACCAAATTTTGCCCGAAAATAACGTCACCATTTTCGAGTTGGCGATAACTTTTTAAGGTTTTTAATGGTTCTTGTTGGCGATGTTTTTCGCCTGTATCGGGGTCAATAGTTGTGAATATGCAACGTGTACAAGGTTTGGTAATTTCAAATTCCACTTCACCTATGCGAATGTGCTGCCATGAGTCTTCTGCAAAGGCGCCACAACCATTAACAACAATGTTTGGCCTAAATTGTGCCATCGCTATTGTGGTTTCGTCGGTTTTTATTTGGCTATTAAGCTGGTCTAAAGAAGCTTGAGAAATTAATAAAAGTGGGTAGCCGTCGGCAAAGCCTACTTGCGTGTTTCTGTTTTTGACAAAGCGTTGTGAATCTTTACCAAAAAATAATAGCTGACAAGGTTTTTGCAGATACTGCGTGAGCCAAGCGTTAATATCGCTATTGCATTGTTGGGCATTTATATTATCTTTCCAAACTAAAACATTGGTGTAATTGCTAGTTAGTTTTTGGTAATCAATGACTAAGGCTGGCATGTCAGGTGCTGTGAGTACTAGGCCTGAAGCGGTTAAATTTGCTTGGATTAGGCATAATGTCGGCTCAGTACGAGCGGTAAAAAATTCGCCATTTAAGCTTGCCACAACAAATCTACGGTCAAAAGCTAAGCCAAGTTCCTCTACCCAACTGGATGATAGTTCAATACCTGAAGTGGATTTTATCGGATATATATTGATATTTTGCAGTCTTGCTTTCGTCATGAATTCCCTTAAATATTGCATCTGGCCAACGGCATTGATAGTGAGCAAAAAGCGGCAATTTTGCAATATGTATTTTTACCAGATTAAGGTATATTGGGGGCATAATTTCTAAATTGGAATTACACTAGCGCCTGTTAGTGCAAACCAAACAATTGGCCTGATTTGTTTTGATAGCAAAACGTTTATTGACGGCGATTAGTATCATTATCAATTAATAAGGTTCTTATGCATCTTCATATATTAGGTATTTGCGGCACTTTCATGGGTGGCATTGCCGCTATTGCCAAGCAAATGGGTTTTCGGGTTTCTGGCTGTGATGCCAATGTGTATCCACCAATGAGCACGCAATTAGAGCAGCTTGGTATTGAACTTAAGCAGGGTTATTTAGTTGAGCATTTAGATGATGAACCGGATTTGGTGATTGTTGGTAATGCCATGGCGCGTGGTAACCCTATGGTTGAATATGTATTAAGCCGTAAAATAGCGTATACCTCTGGTCCACAGTGGCTATTGGAAAATGTCTTAAAAGATCGCTGGGTTCTGGCAATATCGGGAACACATGGTAAAACAACCACCAGTTCTATGCTGACTTGGATTTTAGAATATGCCGGTATGAAGCCAGGTTTTTTAATTGGTGGTGTGCCACAAAATTTTGACTGTTCCGCCCGTTTAGGTGCCGCACCATTTTTTGTTATTGAAGCGGATGAGTATGACACAGCGTTTTTTGATAAACGCTCTAAGTTTGTGCATTACCGACCAAACACATTAGTGATTAACAATATGGAATTTGATCACGCTGATATATTTAATGATATCAGTGATATTCAGCGACAGTTTCACCACCTTATTCGTATGGTGCCTAATAATGGCTTAGTTTTATCACCGAAAAATGAGCAAGCAATTGCTGAAACTTTACAGATGGGCTGTTGGACACCGACTGAGTTTAGTGTTTCGGATACAGAGCGAAACCTAGGTTGGCATGCTGAAAAACAACAAGTAGATGGCAGCGAATATCAAGTTTCATTTCAAGGGGAAATTCAAGGAAGGGTTAAGTGGAATTTAATTGGTGACTTCAATATTGAAAACGGACTAATGGCAATTGCAGCAGCACGCCATGCAGGAGTTCCGTCGGCGGTGGCTATTGAAGCTTTAGCAGAATTTGTTAATACCAAACGACGCTTAGAGTTCAAAGGTGAAATAAAGCAAATAAGGGTATTTGATGATTTTGCTCATCATCCTACTGCTATTCGTAAAACCTTAGCAGGTATGCGGGCAAATGTTGGCAATAAGCGTGTTATCGCAGTGCTCGAGCCAAGATCGAACACTATGAAATCAGGCGTGCATAAAGATACCCTTGCCAAGTCATTAGTTGATGCCGATGTGGTGTTTGTGTATCAAGGTGAGCAAGTACTGTGGTCGGTCGATTCATTAATTGAGGACTGTCATCAACCCTGTTTTGTTGAACAGGATATAGAAGAACTAGTCAGTGCCATTGTTGCCAGTAGCGAAGCGGGCGATACCATAGTGGTTATGAGTAATGGCGGTTTTGGCGGTATTCATGAAAAGCTGCTAAGTGCGCTTTCTAATGTATAATAAAGCGAATTGACTACATAATTGTTCATTTTCTTCATTGATAAATTTTTAAGGCAGGCGAGTGCAACAAGCAACTAATATTAAAAACCAAACAAACTTTAATAGTAAAATTACCTTAGCAATCACGGGAGCATCAGGGGCTGCCTATGCATTAAGGTTACTCGAATGCTTAGTTGCCGCGAATTATCAGGTCTTTGTTTTATACTCAAGCGCGGCGCGTGTGGTATTTGATACTGAACTTGGCCTGAAATTACCAAGTTCCCCCGATGCTGCCAGTAAGTTTCTAACTGAGCGTTATAAAGCCAAGCCTGAGCAAATTATTGTTTTTGGTAAAGAGCAATGGTTTTCACCTGTGGCGTCTGGCTCTGCAGCACCTAAAAAAATGGTGGTTTGCCCTTGTTCCACAGGAACGCTTGCCGCGATTAGTCAAGGCATGAGTGATAACTTAATTGAACGTGCTGCAGATGTGGTGATTAAAGAACGTGGTCAATTAATCTTAGTGCCGAGAGAAACGCCGTTTTCGACGATACATCTGCAAAATATGCTGACTTTATCGCAAATGGGAGTAACCATTATGCCGGCAGCGCCAGGGTTTTATCATCAACCAGAGTCGATTAGTGACTTAATTGATTTTATGGTGGGGCGGTTGCTTGACCATTTGGCAATCGAGCAGTCGATAATGCCACGTTGGGGCTATCAAGCAAAATAGTCCCAACTTAGATTTTTTCAAAACATTTAACTCGATGTAAAAAGTAACAGCGCCGTTAATCGGTATCGGACGGCACTTTATTTTGTGCTTTAATCTCTTTTATATCAACACCATCAAGTAGTAGCATGACATCTGCAAGTAGCCTTTTTAATTCACTAACTTCACAAGGCACGGATTTTTTTGCTTTTTGTACATATGCAATAGCCTCACGATTTTGAATCACCTCTAACAGAGCTTTTAGTGTTTCAGAATCGTTAGCATCGATTGCCGGCAGTGGCTTTTCACTGGCAGCATTATAAAGCGAGTAAGTTGCAATTAAGTTAGCTTGTGCTTCGGCTAATCTCTCCATATAAATCTATCCTTATTTTTATTATGGTTATTGTTCTACCATACTGAAAAATAAATAATTGTCTAATTATTCGCTCGTTTTCATCAAATAAATTTTTATATTTACAGTCGGTTAACAATTGGCGCTGAACGGTAATTTTATACAATTTATCGTATAAGGCTTAAATTCTCCGTGCTGATGTGTTGTAGTAGAGGCATAACAATAATTCATACAGTTAATTAGGTTTTAAAATAATGTCTAAATTTACTTCTCGAATGTCTTCGGTTGCGCTTAGTGTTGCGCTTGTTTTGGCAACAGGCCAACATGCTATTGCTGCAGATGACGCAAAAAAAACTAGCGAAGAAACTAAAACTGAAAAGTGGTCGGTAAACAAGCCGCAAGGAGAATTTACTACTGCGAAAATTGATGTACGCCAAGGTACTTGGATGAACGTTGATATAAGTCCTGATGGAGAAACATTAGTTTTTGATTTGCTAGGTGATATTTATACTTTACCGATCGAAGGTGGCGAAGCAAAAGCGCTAATGACAGATATTGCATGGCAAATGCAACCACGTTTTAGCCCTGATGGTAAACATATAGCGTTCACATCTGATGAAGATGGTGGTGATAACCTTTGGATCATGAAAGCCGATGGTAGCGAAGGAAAAGCGGTAAGTTCTGAAACATTTCGTTTATTAAATAGTCCTGCGTGGTCGCCTGATGGCAACTACATTGTTGGTCGTAAACATTTTACCGGCTCTCGTTCTTTAGGTGCGGGTGAAGTGTGGATGTACCATAAAACCGGTGGCAATGGTGTCATGCTAACGAAGCGCCCAAATCAGCAAAAAGATTTAGGTGAGCCAGCGTTTTCTCCTGATGGTAAATATGTTTACTTTTCTCAAGATGCAACACCGGGTAAAACGTTCCACTACAGTAAAGACTCGGAAAAGGGTATATATAAAATTAAGCGCCTTGATTTAGCCACAGGTGAAATTAAAGTTATAGTTTCTGGTAAAGGTGGTGCAATTAGGCCAGTACCGTCGCCAGATGGGAAGTATTTAGCCTACATTAGCCGTGATGACTTTCAGTCAAACCTGTATTTGTACGACCTAAAAAGCGGTAAAGAGAGCCTGATTTTTGAAGGCTTAGACCGCGATATGCAAGAGACTTGGGCTATTCATGGTGTATATCCGAATATGGCGTGGTTGCCCAATAGTGAAGGCATGGTGTTTTGGTCAGGCGGGCAGATTAATAAGTTAGATCTTGCAAGCAAGCAAAGTTCAGTGATCCCTTTCCATGTAAAAACTGAAAAGAAAATTCAAACAGCGTTACGTTTTCAACAAGATGTTGACCAAGACAATTTTGACGTGAAAATGTTGCGTGATGTAGAAATTTCACCGAATGGTCGCCAAGTGGTTTATGAGTCTATGGGGCATATATACACTCGCAATATTGCCAACGGTAAAGCGAAGGGCAAAGCTAAGCGCTTGACTAAACAAAAATCTCATTTTGAGTTAAATCCGAGTTTTTCTCGTGATGGCAAATACATTGTTTACAGCACATGGAACGACAACAAACTTGGCGAAATTCGTATTGTTTCAGCCCGTGGCGGTAAAAGTAAAGTGCTTACTAAAGAGCCGGGCAAGTATATTGAACCAAGCTTTTCACCTGATGGCAAAACAATAGTATTTCGTAAAGTTTCAGGTGGTTACATTACTGACCCTACGTGGGGATTAAACCCAGGTATTTATACGATGAGTGTAAAAGGAGGTACTCCTAAACTTATCACCGAATCTGGTTCACTCCCTCACTTTGGCAGCCATAATGACCGAATTTATCTATTACGTGATGGCGACAAGCCTCAGCTAGTAAAAGTTAACTTGAACCGTTCTGCTAATGCCGAACAAGAGCAAGCTATCTATCAAGGTAAATTTGCCACTGAATATAAAGTCTCGCCAGATGGTAAATATTTAGCTTTTGCTGAACGTTTTAAAGTGTTTGTTACACCATTTGTTGAACGAGGCCAAGTGATTGATATCGGCCCGAAAGCGAAAAACTTGCCAGTGAAAAAACTGTCAATGCGCGCGGGAGAAAGTATTAATTGGAATGGTAAATCAAACGAGTTGTATTGGAGCTTAGGCCCAGATCTATACCAAGCCAGCGTAAGTGGTTTATTTGATATATCTGAAGCAGAAAAGGTGGATAACAAGTCACAAGAACCAGTTAAAACTTATTTAGGTTACAAAGAAAAGGCCGATAAGCCGTCGGGTCGTGTTGCTTTCGTTGGTGGTAAAGTTATCACTATGGAAGGCGAGCAAGTAATAGACAATGGTGTAGTTGTGGTTGAGGGCAATAAAATTATTGCTGTTGGCAAACAAGGCCAAGTTGATGTGCCTGCTGATGCAAAAATTATTGATGCCACGGGTAAATCCGTTATGCCAGGCTTAATTGATGCACATGCACATGGCCCGCAAGGTAGTTATGAGATTATTCCACAGCAAAACTGGAAAAACTATGCAGGTTTAGCATTGGGCGTAACAACGGTTCATGATCCTTCAAATGACACAACCGAATTTTTTGCCGCCAGTGAAATGCAAAAAGCCGGAGATATAGTTGCCCCACGTTTGTTTTCAACTGGTAGTATTTTATATGGTGCAACGGTTGCTGGTTATACCTCACATGTGGATAGCTTAGATGACGCTAAGTTCCATATCGAGCGTTTGAAAAAAGCTGGTGTATTTAGTGTTAAGAGTTACAACCAACCTCGTCGTAACCAACGCCAACAAATGGTACAAGCGGCACGTGAAGCAGAAATTATGGTGGTGCCAGAAGGCGGATCATTATTACAGCACAACCTGTCTATGATAGTCGATGGCCATACAACCTTAGAACATTCGATTTCGACGGCGAAAATTTATGACGATATTAGACAGTTATGGTCGCAATCAGAAATGGCTTACACACCAACTATGGGTGTTGCCTATGGCGGAATTTCAGGAGAGCACTTTTGGTACGATACAACTGATGTATGGAAGCACCCGCGTTTAAGCCAGTATGTACCTAGTGAGTTTTTAGACCCACGTTCAATGCGCCGTACTAAAGCACCACACCATCATTACAACCACATTAACGTGGCAAAAGTTGCAAAAGAAATGCAAGACTTAGGTGTTGAAGTTAACTCTGGAGGTCATGGCCAGCGTGAAGGTTTAGCTATGCACTGGGAAATGTGGATGATGGCGCAAGGCGGTATGTCACCACTTAATGCTATTCGTACCGCAACTATGTCGCCTGCTAAAACTTTAGGTTTAGATAGCCAATTAGGTTCGTTAACGGTTGGCAAGTTAGCCGATATTCTTGTTGTTGATGGTGATGTTAGCCAAGATATTCGATTATCAGATAGAGTTGTTTATACCATGGTCAATGGTCGCTTATACGATGCAGAAACTATGGATGAAGTGGGTAACTATGATAACAAGCGTAAGAAATTTTATTTCGAAAAGTAACTTGTTCTAGATTAGTTAACTAAATAAAACCCGGATTATCCGGGTTTTTTATTGCTAGTAATTTGATCGTTCAATAAATCAAAAAACACGGTACACTCATCAAATAATACTGAGGCTAGAGTATAATTAGGAATATTTTGAAAATCGAAGTTATTGATACCTTTGATTCCGAACTCGTGTCATTTTTAGATGCTAAAATAGCGGAATTTAATTGGGCTCGCTGGGAAGTCAGTGAACGTAAAGCCATTGCAGTGAAATTAGCTGATGAAAATGGCGAAATTATTGCCGGCGCCGCTGGTCGAACGTTTGGTGATTGGTTGATGATTAATACTTTATGGGTCAGTGAGGTATTACGAGGCCAACAAGTGGGCAGTAAGCTTTTGCAAAAAATTGAAATGGCAGCGCAGGCACGCGGCTGCAATAAAGCGTTACTAGATACCTTAAACTTTCAAGCCATGCCATTTTACAAAAAGCATGGTTATCAAGTGCAGTGGACGCAAGAAAACTACCCAAAAACCGGCTGTAAATATTATATGGTTAAGCAGTTGGCATAATCGTTTGAAGAGCAAATAACAATTAAAGAAAGGAAAGTGAATGTATTCAGGAAAATGTTTGTGTGGGCAAGTGAAAATAACGGTAACAGGCAATATCAGTGATATTATCCATTGCCATTGTTCGTTATGTCGAAAAAATTCAGGCACTGCTTATGCGACAAATGGTTTTGTAAACCGTGACAATTTTATTGTTGAGCAAGGTGAAGCGCTGTTAAGTCAATTCTCTTTTAAGCCAGGTCGAACAAGGCATTTTTGCAAAAATTGTGGCAGCCCTGTTTATAGCAGTAATGAAGAAGACCAAAGTAGAGTTCGCGTAAGATTAGGAATTTTTGATTCTGATTTATCTGAACGGCCAATGTCACATAACTTTATTGACTCTAAAGCAAACTGGGAAGATTTAGATGCCGATTTACCCCGCTACTCGACCTTTGAGCCTAGTCGGTTAAAGTGAAGCAATACATGCAGTTATAGGTGTTTTAGTGAACATTGTTTTATTATTAAATAATGATATCGCGAGTAATTTAGCGCTAAATTTATTGATGCCTAAACTTAGCGCACATCAGGTATCGGTATTTTTGTCGAGCAAAGTTGGTGGTAAAAATACTCAACCTAGAGCGTTACAAGAGTTAGCCAAATTTGAACAAAAGACAATTTATCAATGTTTAGAGCAAAGTACTTTAGGTGATGAACATCAGCCGAAAGATCTAGAAAAGTTTCGAAATTACCATGAAATAGCAAAATTCTATGGCATTGATGTCTCACTTTTAAATGAGATCAATAGCCCAATTGGCCTAGCGAGGCTTACTGAGCTGTCACCCGATATTATTATTTCTGTTCGTTATGGTGTGATATTGAAACAACCGGTTATTGATATTGCGCGTTACGGAGTTTTGAATCTTCATTCTGGTATATTGCCAGAATTTCGTGGGGTTATGGCTACATTCTGGGCAATGTTAAATGGCGAAAAAAGCCTAGGTACAACATTACACTTTATTGACGATAATTTGATTGATACTGGGCGTATTGTTGCCACTTCACGTACTAATGTACAAGCTGATAAATCATATTTGTGGCATGTATTGACTTTATATTTTGATGGTTGCTCGCTTATTACTCAGGCACTGGAAAATATTGCCGAAAATGGTAGATTAAAAACTAGGGTTCAGCGTGGGCAAGGTCATTATTACAGTTTTCCAAATGCAAAAGCACTAAGTTTATTTCAAGAAAAAATAGCTGACTTATATAATGAACGGGAAATTATTGCCTTGCTAAATAAAGCAATAAAAGCAGGGTAGACTAACGTGAGTTGTAGTGTATTAGGCCAAAGATTTTATTATGATTTCAGCGCATTGCTGCGGAGAGTTTGCCGCAGTATCTAGAGTTAAGTCATAAGTGACACCGTCATGGGTACTTTTTAGTTGCGATTGTGCCAAACCGTGGGGGCGATCTCCTCTTGCTAGTTCGCGTTCCTCTAATTCATATAACGGGCAGTCGACTTTAATAAAGCTAACCTGAAAGCCAGCTAAAGTACTAGAAAATTCGTTATAGGTTTTCTTGCCACAAAATACAATATCGACAATCACGTTATGCTCTGTCTCTGCTAAAGCCTTTACTGATTTAGCCATCGCTAGTTTCATTTTTGGAAAATTAATTGAGCCTGCGGGTATTTTGTAAGGCGTCATATCCCAAAAAGCATCAAGAGAACATAGCAGGTAAGCGTCTGCATATTGTGTTTGCAACTCTCTCGCTAGGGTTGTTTTTCCTGAGCTTGAAGTGCCATTTAAGATGATTATTTTTCCGGCCATAGTAAAATTATTCCTGTAAAAGTTTATCCCTAAGAATAAACCTAGTGTCTTTGCAAATAAAAGAAAGCTATTTTTTATGATTGAGCCTTAATTGCAATTGCCTGTACAACCAAGCCTACGCCTTTATAATACAAGCCTTTGTTAATATTGCGCTCTAGTTCAAATAAGTGCGTAAAGTTTTGTCAGGTACTTAACTTTTTAGTAAAAAAGGGCGTTGTTCTAAGGTTAATTTATAGGTAATTAGCGCAATACATAAAGATCATTTCTTTATTATCCTCACATAACTATACTTATTACAGGCTTTGTCGCGTGACATAAATTTTATGTTTAATAATCTAAGCATCGTTTCATTAATTTTTACTTTAGGATTAACCGCACCAGCTAGTGCGGATACTATTTTTATTCATACCGATAATATTAATGATTTAGCTAATCTTGAAAGCAATAACAAAAAAGCAAGTTTGAGTGCCGCCACAAACCTATCTACTTTACAGAATGAGCGTGGAATTATTCAGTTTGAATATATGAATACTAAACGTTCGCTAGCCTTGATGGATAAAGGTGAAAATATTTGTATTGTTAATAAAATAAAAACTCAGCAGCGACTTAGCAAGTATGTTTTTAGCCAACCAATAAACTTGTTTTTAAGCCGACGTTTATACCAAAATGCTTCTTTTACGCCAATTGTTAAACCTGCGCTTGGCATTGATACGTCGGTGACGTTAGTAGATGTATTCAATGCTAAACCTGAGTCACAGGTTATTGTTTCAGGGCATATCTCTTACGGTGACAATCTTGATAAGCAAATTGCAAATTTAGCGGATAAAAATAAAATAGAACGATTCAGTAGTGAGCATGAAACGGGTTTAATTAATATGTTTGCTAAGGGAAGGGCTGAATTTGCCTTGCTTTACCCTCAACAAGTATATGATTATTCAAATGAGATAAATTTTCGCTCCTATGAGGTGGCAACAATTTCTCCATATACCTTAGGGCACTTAATGTGCACGGATAATGTTGAAACTAATAAATTTATTGCACGAATAAATCAGCAGCTAATTAAATTAAATCATTCTGGCGAGTTGTTAAATATACATTTAGCTTTTATCAATCCTAAAGAATCAACTATTTTTCGGCGTTATTTCCAACAAGCGTTTAAATAGATTGAGATACTCCACATTTCCCCGAAATATCTCAGTCAACCAGATATGCTAGCGTGTAAAAGTTAGTTTCTACCTGCCATAACGCCGCCATCGTGATCCCAAATAGCGCCGGTTACCCAAGATGCTTTTTCGCTAAGTAAAAAGCTGATGCTGTTGGCTATATCTTCAGCCGTGCCTATTCGACCAATAGGGTGAAATTCATTAAACCCAGCTAAGGCTGAGTCTAATTCATCGTTTGCGATAAAAGAGCCGTAAATTGGCGTTTTAACGACAGCAGGCGCTACAGCATTTACCCGTATATTGTATTGTGCAAGTTCCATCGCCATATGTTGAGTAAGCGCATGTAAGCCTGCTTTCGCCATAGAATACGCTGAAGATGGCGTTGCCTTTACTGCTTGTTGTGCCCACATCGAGCCAATATTAACAATTGCCCCGCCATTGTTAGCAATCATATTCTTTGCAACTGCTTGTGAAATAAAAAATGTTGCACGATTTAGCTCCATATATTGATCATATATTGCATTGTCGTGCTCGATAAAGCTGGTTGGCTTAAAATAGCCTGCGGCATTTACTAAATAGTTAATGTGTTTTGGTAGCTGTTCAATATATTGATTTAATTGATTAATTTGCTTTGAGTTATATAAATCCACTGCTAAGGTATCAACCTGAGTTAGTGGTAACAGTTGCTCTTTTACGTGTGCTAGTTTTTCTTCATCGCGGCCAACAATAATTAAGTTGCTGCCATTTTCTGCCAGCTGTTTTGCCGTGGCTAAGCCCATACCACTTGATCCTCCAATGATTAAGGCTAATTTCTTACTTGTATCACTCATATTTTTCTCCAAATAGTTGTCTACACTTGCTAAAGTAGACTCAGCTTATCGACTTCATTAGCTTGTTGAAAAGTAGGTACAATTTAGTGGGGTAGGTACTTTTTGGTACATCTTTATGAATAATAATGAAAATTTAATTTCACAAAAATTACCGCCAATTGATAGTGCTCGAATGGTGGAAACAATTTATGGTTGTAAATGGTCATTGACGGTTTATCAATTGTTAGCAAGTGGTATAAAAAGGCCTGGTGAAATGGTACGTAATGTCGATGGCTTAACCACTAAAGTGCTAAATGGCTGCTTGAAGAAAAACGTTGAGTTTGGCATTTTAAAGCGGGTTAGTTATAACGAATTACCACCACGAGTAGAGTACTTTGTGACTGAGTTTGGTCAAAAGTTTTTGGCTATCACAGACGCATTAGAACAATTGCAACACGACATTAATCAAGAACATAATTTATTATAATATGTAAAAGCCAATGTAGGAGCTGTTATGACAATTGTACGAGTAAATGAATTTACTGCTGCAGATGGAAAAACTGCCGAGCTTTTTTCATTTTTAGAAAGCTTAGTCCCTTATATTAGCGGTGCTGATGGATGCTTGTCATGTGAACTATTAACACATCAAGAGCATACAAATCAGTTTATGGTTATCGAGCGCTGGCGTAATATTGAATGCCATCAACAAGCGATTACCAATTATCCACAAGAGGAGATGCAAGCGGCGATGAGTTTATTTGGCGCACCACCTAAAGGTGCCTATTTTACGTGAGTTATTTTAAATAACGAATAAATACTGACAAGTAATTAGTTCAGAACTAAATCGGATGTAAATTTAATTTGTATGCATGATAAGTATAATAATCAAATGGAGCTACCAGATGTTCCATATAATTCGCCAACTATTCCGTATGAAAAGCCTGAGTTAGGGGTAAACTATTGGATTAAAGATGATTTTTTTCCTACAAAGAAGGCTAATGAAATAGCAAATAAGTGTTTTAACAAAAAGAAGTGGAAATTAGGTAAGCCATATACTAATGAACTTTGGCCGGGCATGCGCTCTAAAAATGCTTTGAATAAAAAGGACTTGAAACTCGTTGAGGATTGGGCAAAAGCACAAATTAACAAATCTGAGTTTTGGGTCGCAGAGTCAGATAGTGTTATTGTTGATTCCAATACGGCCATCTTAGTTGGCGAAGATGAAGGCTCGGCTAGGCCTCATGTTGATAATAGAAAGTTATGTAGATATGGTGCTGTATTATATTTAAGTCAATACCCCAAACCACATTCTGGTACGAGCTTTTATCGCCTAAAATATAGCAATGGAGCGGCAGGAGGTAATAAAGTAGTAGCACCATACGATAATTTGGTTGATGCGTTAAATACGACAAGTTTACCTCCGAGTGCATGGTATGAAGATATAACGATTGAAAATAAATTTAATCGATTGATATTATTTAAAGGAAACTTGGCACATAGTGCGAGTGGATATTTTGGAAAAGATAAAAGAGATAAGCGCTTAGCAGTAACTTTTTTTTGGATGACTGAAGATTAGTAAACTTTATGTTCTTGATTGCTTTATTTGGCCTATTAATGATGCTAATAAGTGTGCATATGATAAAGGCGCCTGACGGTTTTGCTAAGGCAATTATTGCGTTTAGTCAGCTTAAATACTTCCATAGTATCGAAATAATCAGCCGGCTATTGTTTGCGGTCATTTTTATTCACTATGCAGAGGAAACAAATGCTGAACTGATCAATAGCCTGTTTGGCTTTTTGATGGGGTTTACGTCGATATTTTTAGTGGTTATTGGTGAAGTGAAACATCGAAAGTTTGCGCTTTGGTCGGCGACGAAATTTAATTCGATGTTTCGCTATTTAGGTGTTTGTTCACTGTTTTTTGGTGGCTTTATAATTTATTCCGTGATTTATAATATTTAAAGTGTCCGCCCGTTTATATCAATGGCGATAAGCACATTGCCATCAGGGTTGTCTGTTACAGCGTCGGCAATCCAAGGCGCCATACAAGCTCTATCTTCAATACATGGATCTGTTAAGCTTTCTAAAAATGCGACCAACTGCTCTACTTGCTGATCACTTAGGTTAATTTGTGGAAGGCGCGATGTTCCCGCCATACGTTCACGATTAAGCTTATTGGCCGCCGCTTGAGAATTTTCACTGGCATTTGGGTACAAAAGTTGGCAGTTGCTAATATTACGAAATTGCCCAAGCTGACACCAATCTTGATTATTAGCATAGTCGATCGCACTGCGCTGAGGGTTATTATAATGTCGTACTACTCGAGTTAGCGTGGCGTAAGCACCGCTATGGCCATAAGGCGCTGTTTGGGCAATATTAAGTAAGCTTGGTGTTCTAAAGTGATAGTTATCTGCTGTTGATTGAGTGATTGCCCCACGACCTATATCATCATCACTGTTAGTGCCAGCACCTTTGCCTGTGCCTATTTGAGGGAACGCTACGGTGTGATGCATTTCATCACTTAATAACGGACCATTATGGCATGCAGAACACCCAGCGCCGTTATCCTCTGGTGCTTGAAAGAACAATAACGCACCTTGCTTTTGCTGTTCGGTTAATGCGGTTAAGTCACCCTGAAGATAGTTTTGCCATGGTGAATCTATAAAAATCATTGAACGTTGGTATTCAGCAATGGCATGAGCGATGTTTTCAAAGGTAATAAGTTGCTCAGCATTGTTGCTAGAGTTAAATGCAAGTTGAAATTCTTCTAGCCACAGATTTAGTGATAGTTCGTTGCTACCGACACCAAAATCTCCAATTCGAGCTGCTAGGTGGTGCCGAATATTATCGTTTGAGCTACCCTCTTCAAAAGCTGATGTTTTCATTTCATCGACAGATGTTACCGGAAATTTTGCTTGTGCCGCGACTAAGTTCGCGCCGGCATTTACATCGGCGATACCAAAACCACTATCTGGCGTACTAATTGCTGATAAAGCGCCATTCGCGCCCGGCTCTTTGTTAATGCTTTCAATTCGTGAATCCCAAAATAAACCACTATCCCATAGTGCGACATTGAAGATTGTGGGGCTATTTCTTGGTACGAGTGGCGTGCCAAGGTTATTAACACGACCTTGCCCTAAGACATTACTATCGATTGCTTCAACTCCAATAGGCAGGCTTAACTCGTCTGCTCCGGCTAGCATAGGGTGATGGCAACTTGCACATGCGGTGTCTTGTACGCCACTTAAACTTTTACTGAAAAATAGTTTTCTGCCTAATTTAGCTAAAGGGGAATCGATATTGGCAACAATACGATTTGCAAGTGGTGAAACCGCAAGGTCGTTATCAATTATGATATTCGTTAATGTTTGATCAAGTTCTGCTGGCTCGGTAATTATCGGTGTTGTAGGTGTTGTCTCTACAGGTGCGGGAGCTATGACTATTGGTTCATCTATGACAGGTGTTTCAGTGCCATCTGAACCGCCACAAGCACCAAGTATGCTACAGGTTACCCATATCATGAAAAATCTTACTTTACAGTTATCTATGTAAATATTAACTAACATTTCTATAAACTCCGGACGGCATTAACAGGTGTTATAGAAAGTTTATTCAATGATTAAGGAAGCAAAATGTAAGAATTAAGGAAAAAATGTGCAAGCTATCGACAAAAAAAGACATTTACTTAAATAAACAGTATAACTGTTTATTTAACAAGCCATAGTTATCAATAAAATGCGTATATTCCCAAAGCTGCTACTAGTACTCATATTGACTAGTTTAATACTACTTTTGCTTTTGTATGCATTATTACAGTGGGGCCTCGATCGAGGCATGCTCAATTACGTAAACCAACGGCAAATGCAGGGTTTACAGCTAATCTCTAAAAATTTATCTGCAGTTTATCAAGAGCATGGAAACTGGCAGAAAGTGATCGCGTCAAGTGCTCCGCCGCATGAACGAAATACATTCTCAACAATAAATCATCCTAGAGCTAGGCCCGAGAGGTTCGAACCTAGACATTCACCTAATAGGCGTCATAAAAACAATTTTAGTGAACGTCAGCGTCATTATACTGGAGTTGAATATTGGCGGAATATCGTTCGTTTGTCTGAACAAGGCTTGGATTATCCAGATGACTTAGCGGAACTTAAGTTTGTTAATAGCCGTCGGCAGAGCTTAGCTGAAAGTGACGAGTTTGAGAGCCGGTATTCTCAACAAGATAGAACAAAAAATTTAGTCGATAAAAGGTTGAGAAATAAACGACCAAGACAAGATGGCAAACGTGCGCCAGCAAATGGCCCTGCGATTCCTTCACGAGTGAAGTACAGTCTACTTAATGAAAACAGTGAGCTGTTGATTGGCCGATATACGCCAAGGTTTGTTAAAAAAGATATAGTTGTTAATAATAAAGTTGTTGGTTACGTTGCCATACCACCTACAGAACAGCTTACCAATAAGTTTGATTTACAATTTGTTGATGAAATTAATCAATATTTGACAGTAGTTTTAATGGTTGTTTTTATCATTATTATTATTATAACTATCCCGCTTTCTCGTCACTTCGTTAGACCAATAACTAAGTTAAAACAGGCGGTTATTAGTGTTAACTCTGGAGAGTTGGCAACGCGTTTACCGATAACGGGTAGTGATGAACTTGCCACACTTGGTCGAAATTTTAATGACTTAGCGGCAACGCTGGAACAAAACGAAATATCTAGAAAGCGTTGGCTGGCGGATATTGCTCATGAATTAAGAACGCCGTTGGCAATTATTAAAGGTGAAATAGAAGCAATGGAAGATGGTATTCGGCCATTGAATCTTGAAAGCATTAGTAGCATTGCGGATGAAGTAAATCATTTACAGCGCCTCATAAGTGACTTGAACGAATTAAATCAAGCTGAAATTGGTGCTATGCGTTATCAAAAATCAGTAATAGATATCAACCAATTAATTAGTACGAATAGCGACAGGCACCGTGAACTTTTACAAAGTAAAGGGATTGAATTGTCGGTTAACTTGCCTAAGCAGAAAATTAATTGCTGGGCAGATGCAACAAGGCTTAATCAACTTTTAGATAATTTATTTTCAAATTCCAGCAAATATACTGATGCTCCAGGAAAGGTTGCTTTGCGAGTTAAAGAAGAAAAAAGCCAAGTTCTTATTTATATCGAAGATAGTGAGCCAGGGGTAAATGAGGCTGACTTAGATAAACTATTTGAGCACTTGTTTCGGGTTGAAAATTCCCGAAACCGCACAACTGGTGGCAGTGGTATTGGTTTAGCTTTGTGTAAGAATATAGTGCATGCTCACCAAGGTGAAATTTCTGCTCATCCTACGCAATTAGGTGGCTTGATGATAAAAATTACCTTGCCTACCTGTTAGGTATTCGTATTAACCTAGCTTTAGGAAACCTTATGACAAATGTTTTAGTGGTAGAAGACGAAGTTAAAATAGCGAAACTATTGTCAGATTACTTGCTTCAGGCTCAGTATCATACGGAAATGCTACATGATGGCAGCTCCGTTGTTGCTGCAATAAAAGCCAATAATTTTGATATGGTTTTATTGGATTTGATGCTACCCGTTAAAGATGGTTTAACGCTATGTAAAGAGATCAGAGCATTTTCTGATATTCCTATTATTATGATCACCGCGCGAGTTGAAGAGATTGATCGTTTGTTAGGGTTAGAACTTGGTGCCGACGATTATATCTGTAAGCCCTTTTCACCCAGAGAAGTCGTTGCTAGGGTGAAAACCGTGCTGCGTCGAAGTCACCGCAACCAGCAAACACCCAAGCATGCGGTGATTGAGTTAGATGAAAGTAGGCATTTAGCTACAGTTTATGGGCAATCAGTTGAGTTAACCGCTATCGAATTTAATTTACTAAAGGTGTTAGCTAGAGATCCCGGAAGGATTTATTCGCGCGCACAACTTATTGATTTAGTTTATCAGGATCATCGTGTGGTTAGTGAACGAACCATTGATAGTCATGTGAAGAAATTACGAAAAAAGATAAATGTATTAAGGTCTGACAGTGAAATTATCCAATCTGTATATAGTGTTGGCTATAAAGTCGAGTTAGTGTAAATTGAAGATATGAAGAAAATTGCTGTGTTTACAAGGATGAAGAATGCAACTAGCCCAGTTAAATATTGCCCAAGCAAAATACTCGCTTGATGCACCAGAAATGAAAGAGTTTGTTGATAACCTTGACCGTGTAAATGCTATTGCAGACGCAAGTGAAGGCTTTATTTGGCGACTCAAAGGTGATGGCAATAATGCAACAAACATTCAAGCATTTAGCGATCCTAATATCATCGTGAATATGTCAATTTGGTCGTCGATTGCAGCGTTAAAAGCTTTTATGTTTAAAACAGATCATCGAGAGTTTATGCGCAATAAACAGCAATGGTTTGTCCCCATGAAACAAGCGAATTATGTATTGTGGTGGGTTGAAGATGGCGAGCTCCCAAGTGTTGACGATGGTATTGTTCGTTTAGAGCACTTGCGCTGCTATGGTGAGTCACCCTACGCGTTTTCATTGAAAATTCCGTTTTCTGTTTAACAGAGTATAAAAGCAAAACAATTATAGGTTATATCTGATGTTAAAAGCATTGTGGTTAGTGGTTTTTATTGCAGTATTTCTTTGGTCAGCTATAAACCCGAAAGGCCAATTCACGTGGTTTCTAGAGGTTTTGCCTGCCCTAATTGGTGTTGTATTAATGGCCTATACTATTAAGCGATTCCCATTGACGCCACTATTAAATTTTTTCATTTTATTACACTGTATTGTACTAATGATTGGTGGCCATTATACCTATGCTGAAGTACCGTTGTTTGACTCAATTGCCCATTGGATGGGGTCAGAGCGTAACAATTACGATAAAGTTGGTCATTTTTTTCAAGGTTTTGTACCTGCACTGCTAGCACGTGAAATATTTATCAGGCGTGAGGTTATCAACGGTACGTATTGGCGCAATGCTATGACAGTTTCAGTTTGTTTAGCTTTTAGTGCCTTTTATGAACTTATTGAATGGTGGGTAGCATTGGCAAGTGGTGAAGATGCAGAAGCGTTTTTAGGGACTCAAGGTTATGTTTGGGATACTCAATCTGACATGGGTATTGCGCTATTAGGGGCAATTGTTTCATTGTTTATTTTAGCTCGTTCACACGATAAACAGTTGGCCAAGTTGCGCTAAGCTTGTCATTAACGTAGCAGCAATGATGATGATTTCACCATTGCTGCTGTCACTAAAACACTAAGTTCTGTCTTTGCTTGGTTATTTCAATGGCCTTAATTTATTAAGCTTGCAATGGCTGTTGCCATTTGTTGCTTAAGCTCGTTATTGCTTAAGACTTGGTTTTTAACATCAAAATTATCAAAAAAACTTGGAACGGATAAACTGGCTTTTACATCGCCAGCAAAGTACGGTGCTGAACCTGTTGCTGCCGCCAGAACGCTGCCGGCGCCGCCAGGTCCGGGTGATGTCGAGAGCAAAAGCATAGGTTTTTCTTGAAAAACTTTTTGATCAATACGCGATGCCCAGTCAAAAATATTTTTATAGGCGGCAGTATAACTTCCGTTGTGCTCGGCAAATGAGATAATAATTGCGTCACTTGCACCTAGTTTATTAAAAAATTGCTTTGCAGCTTCAGGCTGGCCAAGCTCTTGCTCTTTGTCTTGGCTAAAGAGTGGCAATTCAAAGTCGTTTAAATCAAGTACTTCTATTTCGATGTTTACTTGTTTTTTTGCTAAAACTTTTGCGGCATAAGCTGCAAGTTGTTTGTTGATTGAATTGCGACTTGTACTGGCGCCAAATGCGATAACTTTCATAATTATGCCTCGTCTTGTGTATTGGTGTGATAAATAAATATTGCTTGCCCTTTTGTTAATGCCTTGAAGGTTATTCCTTTTTTACAATGCACTAAGCTTCGGGGCTTGATTTCTTGGCCATTTACCTCTGCTTTACCTGCGCTTAAATACAGTAAAGCTTCTTGTGCAATTGTGACTTTTTGTTCTGCCAAGGTATTACTAACGGAAATAGAAATTTGACTGTTAAATCTTGTTTTTTGGGATGTATTGCCACCATAAACATGCTGTAATTCGCCTGGAGCAGCTTGATATACTTTATAGTCAGCCTTGCTGCCCGGCGTATCCGGTAAAACCCAAAGCTGTATCATATGGTTTTCGCTGTTATTTGGATTAACCTCGTTATGACTAAACCCTTCGGCACCTGCTCGTTGTACTTGCACAGTGCCAGCGGTTAAGTGCTCGCCGTGGCCTAAACTACCATGATGCTCTAGTTCTCCTTTGACAATAACTGAAATTACGTCAACTTCTTTGTGGTTGTGCATATGCGTTTCGCCAAAGGGCAAAAAGTTTGCGTCTGCTAGATAAACAAAGTTTCCTAAACCAGGGAAGGCAATGGTATTTGAACGGCCAAATACTTGTTGATTAATGACAAAACGCTTTTCAATCAGCCCAGCAAAGCCGCCTTTAGGTAACTGATCAAATGTAAGGATTTTGGTATTGTTTGTCATGATAGTTGCTGCCTTTAAAAATCTTGAAACTATGTTATGTTTTTAATTTATCGTAATAAATAGCAGAAAGAGAAAATAACTATTGTATGTAATGCAACAATACAACGTTTAGTCATATTGCGGTGAATAAAATTTAAATTCTAAGACAACTCTACAATGCTATAAATATTCGGTAAAATAGAACTTATTCATTTGTACAGCGCTTTGCTGCCATATAACTAGGAAATTCGGTGTCTAATAACGGAAAACGTCTCAATAAATATATCAGTGATTCAGGTTTTTGCTCACGTCGATTTGCTGATAAGTTGATTGAAAATAATCGCGTTAAAATTAATGGCAAGATTCCGGAATTGGGTACTAAGGTACTTCCTGGTGATATTGTATGTGTCGATGGTAAAGAAATTAAGGCCAGTGAAAGTAATCATACCGACCGTATTTATATTGCTTACAATAAACCTATTGGCATTACCTGCACCACCGAGCGCCACGTTAAAGGCAATATAATAGATGCCATTGGCCACACCAAGCGTATCTTTCCTATTGGCCGCTTAGATAAACCGTCGGAAGGTTTAATATTTTTAACTAGTGATGGCGATATAGTTAATAAGATCTTACGTGCTGAAAACGCCCATGACAAAGAATATATTGTTACGGTAGACAAGCCGATAAGTGAACGTTTTGTTGAGCGAATGTCAAAAGGCGTGCCGATTCTTGGCACAATAACTAAGCCTTGTATTGTTCGACCAGAAAGCAAGTATGTATTTCGCATAATATTAACCCAAGGTCTAAATCGACAAATTCGCCGTATGTGTGAATATTTAGGTTATGAAGTTACTAAATTAAAGCGTTCACGCATTATGAATGTTGAACTTGCCAATCTAGGTCCGGGACAATGGCGAGACTTAACAGAGTTAGAAATGGCTGAGATTAATAGTGCAGTTGCAGGATCGCGTAAAACGGCTGCCGATGATGATTTTGTTGAGGCAAGTGTTAAAGAGCAGCCAGCTAAAGTTGCTATTACTGATATTAAGCACCCACATCAAACCATTGAATCTACAGCGGATAAGTTAACTAAACGAAAGCTTACTCGTATTGATGTGAACAAGCGTTCTTCGGCTTCTACAGGTAAGAAAAAACTGAGTCTAAAAAAGAAAAATTAGTGTCGCTAATACGTGTTAACGACACTATGTTTGGCCAATAGGCTAATTATCTAAATTTAATAAGTTTGCTGGTGAGTATTGGTCAGTTAAAAGTCGAGTATTGTTGGGCCAGTCTTGCAATGTTGCGGTAGAGGTCATTTGACTGGTAATTTGGCCTATATCAACTCCGAAAACCGATAGTTTTTCTGCCAATGTCTTAGCGCGATCTGCTAGCAGTTTGCCGTCTGGTAAAGGCTGCATACTGGTTAAAATAATACGGTTACTGTTTTTATTGTTTCTGACGTTAAAGAAGTCACCAAAGACGGCTTTGTATGTGGCCGACTCAAAGTTATATAAATCACTAACCGAAAAAGTATTGGCTGATAACACGCCTTTATCACTTAGCAGTTGTTTGGTTTCTTGCAAAAACTCTCGGGTTAGTAAATGCTCTGGAATGTAGTCACCATTAAATGCGTCTAAAATTATCCAATCATATTTTTGCTTTCTTAATGCTGCACGTTTAACAAAAATGCGTCCGTCTTGCACTACTGAGGTTATTTGTTCATTTTCAAAAAAACCAAAATAATCTCTGGCTACTTTAATGACCGCAGGGTCAATTTCTACGTTGGTTATTGCTGCGTTGGGGAAAATTTGGTGTAAGGTATTCGACATAGTGCCACCGCCTAAACCAATAATAAGAATTCGTTCAGGATCAGGGTTAACTAATAAGCTTGAGAAAAGCATTTTGGTATAATTAAATACCAAGCGCTGTGGATCATCAACCAGCATACAGCTTTGCTGAGTTTTTGAACTTCGGACATTAAATTTTAGGCAGCGTAGTCCTCGCTTCTCTTCCACCAAAATATTACGGTAAAGTGAACGTTCGCTATGAATTGTTTTAGCTTGTGTTGGTGCACTAAAAACGGTGGCAAGGGTTAGGCTAGTAACCAAAGCGAGAATGGTCATGGTGATAATTTTATTCATGGGCTGTTCCTTGCTGAGGTAGGTTGCTTTTAACGCTATTTTTTTGCCCTAAACGATTAAATAACATTGCGCTGATACCAAGCATGACTAATACACCACTATAAACAGTAATAATATCATTGACTTCGAACCAAAGTACTAAATAGAATGACGTAATGATAGTACCTAAAGCACTACCGAGTGTTGAGACAAAGTAAAGAAATCCAGCAACTTGACCACTTTTATTTTTGTCAGTAACAAGTAGGCGGACAGAGTAAGGAGAAATCATTCCGAGAATAACCGTAGGGATGAAAAATAGCGCCATAGAAGCGACGAGCGAGCCGTAGCGAGTATCTTCTATTGCTAAGAATATGCTTTCCATAATGCCTTGCGACGAAAAGGCAACCGGTAATACTGTGATACCAGCGAAAATAAAAATTAAGCCATAACGATTTAATGACGCAGCCTTAGTAGAAAGCTTTCCGCCAATTAAATAGCCAATTGATAAGCTCAGCATAAATACCGTGATGATACTGCCCCAAATATGAACGCTGCTACCAAAAAACGGCGCTAAGATACGGCCACCAAGTAACTCAATACCCATGATAGAAAAGCCACTGCTAAAAGCTAGTAGATAGATTAAGGGATTTTGAAATCTGCTGTTTGTACTTGTATGCATATTTTTAATACGTCTTTTTTTGGTTAGGTTGTTCAACATAATACCTTTAACTGACAATAGGTTGCTAGTAGGAGCTTTTGATTATTTGTAACTTAATAGCAACAGTTAACTCGCATTAGAACTCGAGGTTTTTTAGCAGGGAGAAATCGACATCAATTTTTATGGCGCTTTTGTAAACGCATAGACAATGTCTATGTGCTTGTAATATATCGTTATGTGCAAAAACTAAATTATCGTGTTTTGATTAAAAAACATACATAACGTTGGAGAATAATAATGAATAAAAAACAACTGTTTAAAATGTTTTCTGTTGCTATGCTCATGACTCTGCCTTTATCTAAGGTTGCAGCAGAAAGTGACAATTTAGTTTATTTTGTCAAAGGTACAATCCCTCTGCTAATTACTGCCCCTCATGGGGGGAGTGGGGCGCCTGATAGTGTCAGTATTCGTACAGGTGTCGATAGTAATGGTGTCGCTATTGAAGATTTTAATATCGTTAAGGATAGTTGGACTAAAAGTATTGCTAAAGATATACAAGCAAAGTATGTGCAAAAATATGGTGGTGTTCCTTATCTTGTTGCTGCGGACTTTCATCGTAAATACATAGATGCTAATCGACCTGAACATCAAGCATTTGAAAGTGAAACTGCGCGTATTTACTATGATACTTATCATAATAAAATTAATGAATTCATTGCCGATATACAACAGAAGTTCGGCCAAGGTTTACTGTTAGATATTCATGGGCAAGCCCAACATCCAGATAAGATTCTGCGTGGTACTCGCAATGGTTATGCTGTTGAAAACTTAGTTGGAAAGTATGGTTGGGATGCAATAGTGGGTAACCAAGGTATTTTTGGTCTGTTGGCGCAACAAGGTTTCAGTTTACAGCCCACTAATAGCCAAATACCAAATAATTCAAATTTAACCCCTGAAAGTAGTTTAAGCGGTGGTACAACAATTAAGTTTAATGGTAGCCACAATGCTTTTGGTATAGATGCGATACAGTTTGAACTTGGTAGTAATATTCGGTTTTCGTCAGCGGAGCGGGCATTATTTGCTGATCATATGGCTGACAATATTCGAACCTTTATGAAAACTTACTATTGTAATGGTAGCGTGGCTAATTACCCTTGTTCTCCAAAAACTATTTTGGTTGATCGTGACCATAAGGGCTACTACGAAAGTAATGATTGGGAACCATCAAATGCTGTAGATAATTACCCTATTAAAAACTTAAGTAAATCGCGATATGCCAATCAAGCAGGTGAAGTAACCCGCTGGCGTAGTCCGGTTCAGCAAACAGGAAATTACAACGTATTTGCTTGGTGGACAAACACTAAATCTGATGGCTCTAAATATACTCGGGATAGTTCAGCAGAGTATAAAATAAGTGCAGGTTCAAATAACTTAATAGTAATTAAAAATCAAAATGTCTCGGCCGGGCAATGGGTATTACTCGGTACAGTAGCGGCGGTTCAAGGAGAGTCAATACAAGTTAGTTTGACACGAGAACATGACGGAGACCAAGGTTCAGCTACGGTTGCAGACGCGATGTCGTTTGTTTGGGCAGGCCAATAAGCTAAAACATTAGCGTTATAAATAAACTTGATGCCCCTAACTTTGGGGCATCAAGTTTAAACTGCTAAGTTTAAGAAAGTAGCGGCTTTAAAAACCTCGCGGTATGTGAACTTTTATGTTTTGCCACTTGCTCCGGTGTACCGGTTACTAATATTTCACCACCACCTGAGCCACCTTCTGGGCCTAAATCAACAATCCAGTCAGCTGTTTTCACTACATCCAAATTATGCTCAATCACTACTATGGTATTGCCATGATCACGTAAGCGATGAATTACTTGCAGTAATTGTTTGATATCATGAAAGTGCAAACCTGTAGTTGGTTCATCAAGAATATAAAGCGTTTTACCCGTATCGCGTTTTGAAAGCTCTTTTGATAATTTAACCCGTTGGGCTTCACCACCCGATAATGTGGTGGCTGACTGCCCAAGCTTAATATAACTTAAGCCAACATCCATTAAGGTTTGTAATTTACGTTTCACAGCAGGAATAGGTGCGAAAAATTCAAAGGCATCTTCGATAGTCATATCCAATACTTCATGAATATTCTTACCTTTGTACTTTACTTCTAATGTTTCGCGGTTATAGCGCTTACTTTTACAAACATCACATGGCACGTAAACATCAGGTAAAAAGTGCATTTCAACTTTTATTAAGCCATCACCCTGACAGGCCTCACAACGACCGCCTTTAACATTAAAGCTAAAACGGCCTGGCTTGTAACCGCGAGATCTAGCTTCTTGTGTGGCGGCAAATATTTCTCTTACCGCTGTAAAAATACCAGTATAAGTAGCAGGATTTGAGCGAGGCGTTCTGCCAATTGGGCTTTGGTCAATATCGATAACTTTGTCTAGCTGATCTAACCCTATAATTTCTCTATAAGGTGCAGGCTCTTGTGTGGTTGCACCATTTAATTCGATATGAGCAAGTTTATACAAGGTATCATTAATTAAGGTTGATTTACCTGAGCCAGAAACCCCTGTAATACATGTCATTAAACCGTTTGGAATTGTTAAATCAACATTTTTTAAGTTATTGCCTGTTGCGCCTTTTAGCTCAACAACATTATTTTTATCAAATGGTGTTCTTACTTTAGGTATTGCTATCGCCTCTCTACCAGACAGGTATTTGCCTGTTAGTGAGTGTTCACATTCTAAAATAGCATTAACGTCACCTTCAGCAATAATACTGCCGCCGTGCACACCAGCGCCTGGGCCAATATCTATCACATGGTCGGCAGCGCGAATAGCATCTTCGTCATGTTCAACAACGATGACGGTATTACCCAAGTCTCGTAGGTGGATCAATGTATCTAATAGGCGTTCATTATCGCGTTGGTGCAAACCAATTGATGGCTCGTCGAGTACATACATAACCCCAACTAATCCCGCGCCGATTTGGCTTGCTAAACGAATACGTTGCGCTTCACCTCCGGAAAGAGTGTCAGCACTTCGGGACAAATTTAAATAATTCAAACCAACGTTGACTAAAAAGCCAAGGCGGTCATTAATTTCTTTAAGAATTTTTTCGGCAATTTGACCTTTCTGGCCCGTTAAGCTTAGCCCTTGGAAAAATGCTAATGCGTCTGCTATAGCAAACTCTGCCACGGTTGGCAGTGGCGTATCATCAATAAAAACATTACGAGCTTCTAAGCGCAAACGGCTACCACTACAATCTGGGCAATGTTGGCTATTTAAATACTTTGCCAATTCTTCTCGTACTGCGTTTGATTCAGTTTCGCGGTAGCGACGATCCATATTATTTAAAATACCTTCAAATGGATGCTTGCGAATAACAATATCGCCACGATCATTCATGTATTTAAATTCAATTTCTTGTTTACCACTACCGCGTAAAATTAATTGCTGCGTTTTTTCGTCTAATTCATTAAATGGTAAATCTAATTGGAATTGATAATGGTCTGCTAAAGCTTGCAGCATTTGGAAATAGTAAAAATTTCTTTTATCCCAGCCGCGAATTGCGCCACCCGCTAGGCTTAACTCTGGATTCGATATCACTCGGCTTGGGTCGAAATATTGCTGATTACCTAAACCGTCACAGGTTTGGCAAGCCCCCGCTGGGTTATTAAATGAAAATAATCTTGGCTCGAGTTCCTGCATACTATAGCCACATTTAGGGCAGGCAAAGTTTGCAGAAAATACTAGCTCTTCTTTATCTGGAGCATCCATAAAGGCCACTTTAACTGTGCCTGAAGTTAACGACAGTGCCGTTTCAAAAGACTCAGACAAGCGTAGTTGAATATCTTCGCGTACTTTTAAGCGATCCACTACCACTTCTATAGTATGTTTTTTATGTAACTCTAATGTTGGAGGATCAGATAAATCACAAACTTCGCCATCAATACGGGCGCGAATGTAACCTTGGGCAGCTAGGTTATCTAAAAGCTTTACATGTTCACCTTTGCGGTCTTGTAACACAGGCGCCAGCACCATCACTTTTGTGCCTTCTTCTAGCGCTAAAACACGGTCAACCATCTGCGAAATAGTTTGTGCTGTCAGTGGTAAATGGTGATCAGGACAACGAGGTTCACCAACACGGGCGTATAATAAACGCAAATAATCGTATATTTCGGTTATGGTACCTACGGTTGAGCGTGGGTTATGCGACGTTGACTTTTGTTCAATAGAAATAGCGGGAGATAAGCCTTCAATATGGTCGACATCGGGTTTTTCCATTAGTGATAAAAATTGGCGAGCGTAAGCAGAAAGCGACTCAACATAACGCCTTTGTCCTTCTGCATATAAAGTATCAAAAGCTAATGAAGATTTGCCCGACCCAGAAAGACCTGTAATAACAATTAATTTATCGCGGGGAATATCTAAATTAATATTTTTTAAGTTATGAGTGCGCGCACCCCTGACTTCAATTTTCTTCATAATGACAATGTGACCAGTTTAACGCCCAACCAATAAGGTGCGAACAATTCCGCAGTAAATGGATAGACTGATTGCAAATTACCTTACGCTATATCAACACTTGAAATAACCAATAACGATAAAATAGCCACTAAATAGGGTGACTGATAAAACGAAATAAGCTTTTGGTTATTTTCACCTGAACATAAAGTTAGAACCGAGCATTATCGCACAGTTTTTAAACCGAATTCACCTTAAATCTCTGTTTTTGTTCATTCGGTGGCCGTGTTAAGATATGCGAGTTTTTCCTAGCAATATTCTAAACAATTTAAGAGTTAATAAGTTTCATGAGCGCATCCGGTTTAAATAGTATTGAAAAAAAGGCAGCCTTTTCACTCGCCTCCGTTTTTGGTTTAAGGATGTTGGGCCTATTTATGATTTTGCCGGTGTTTGCTATTTATGGTGAACAGCTTATTGGTTATAGCCCAATATGGATTGGTTTAGCGATAGGTGCCTATGGCTTGACGCAGGCATTGTTACAAATACCTATGGGTATACTTTCTGATAAATTTGGCCGAAAACCAGTAATTCTCGCCGGCTTAGTGGTATTTTTATTAGGTAGTATTGTCGCGGCTATGTCTGAAACTATTTATGGTGTGGTGATTGGTCGCGCCTTGCAAGGTATGGGGGCGATTGCCAGTGCTATATTAGCGTTAGCCGCAGACCTTAGTCGCGAAGAACAACGGCCGAAAGTGATGGCAACTATTGGTATGTTTATCGGTATTTCGTTTACTGTTGCTATGATTATTGGGCCAATTGTTGCACAAGCATTTGGCTTAAGTGGGTTATTTTGGTTTATCGCGATACTAACTATTTTCGCCATGATAACAATTCAATTTGTGGTGCCTAACTCTATTAATAGTGCACCTAAAGGCGACAACGTAGCCCTGCCCGAAAAGTTAAAAGGCTTAATATTTGATGGCCAATTATCTCGACTTAATTGGGGCGTGTTTATTTTACACATGGCCTTAACCGCTTGTTTTGTCACATTACCAAAACAGTTTGTTGCTAGTGGTTTGGCGCTTGAGCAACATTGGCAGCTTTATTTACCAACACTGATTGGCTCGTTTTTTTTAATGGTACCTTTTATGATTATTGGTATTAAAAAGCAAAAAGAAAATCAAATGTTTAGTGCCGCGGTTACCTTATTAACATTAGCACTCTTGTTACTTTGGTATTTGCCAACAAGTATCACGTCGCTGGTAGTACTCGTGATGATGTTCTTCACAGCTTTTAATTATTTAGAAGCTACCATGCCGTCTATTCTTTCTCGCATTGCACCGGCTGGTGTGAAAGGCAGTGTGATGGGAATTTACTCTAGTAGTCAATTTTTAGGGGCTTTTGCAGGTGGCATTCTTGGTGGTTTTATTGCTAGTGCATTTGGTGAGCAATATATATTTTTGGTTATGGCCATATTTGCAGTTATTTGGTTGCTGTTAACCTTAGGTATGAAGCCGCTGAAAAAATCTAAAGCTTACAGCTTTTCAACCAATATTGATAATGATGAAAAAGCAATACAGATAGCGGCAAAACTAAGTGAAATGCCCGGTGTTATTGAAGCAACTATAATGCATGACGAAGCCGTCGCTTATTTAAAAGTTGATGATAAAACGGCAGATTTAGGAAACATTAAAGCCCTGCTCAATAGCTAATTAATTAGGTGCTTAAAATTATTGCGTAGCCAAGCTGAGGCTATTGGATTTCAGTGATGAAGTCATAATGTGCTTTTGTGCCAATGAGTAGCTTGACTTCATCATCACGCTCTTTACCTAACAGAGCCTCACCCATAGGTGATTTTGGCGTAATAACCGTAATATTTGCCACGATATCTCGCTCGACAATTTGACAACGATAACCGCCGGCAGCAGGGGCAATAAAAAACCACCGCTGTTTGGCAATATCTTGCTCTAATTGCACAAGTGAGCCAAGTACAATCGTTTCTTGCTCATCAGATAATCTAACTTGAAAACCTTCAAAACTTTTAATGGCTTGGCGAATTTCTGCTACTCGCCTTGATTGCCCTTCTGCTAGGTAGCTTTGCTCAATGGCTAAGGTGTCATATTGCGTTTCAGCAACGGACTGATCATCTGTAGCAGCTTTATGAGCGCTATCTGCGGCAATTAATGCTGAACTTAATTCTCCATGCAGCTGTGAGACTATTTCCGAAATAATAGTGTTTTTGTCGACTTTAATAGCGCTTTCCCGAACAGGTGTTAAGTAATAGATTTATCTCGCAGCATACGGAGATTGCAGGGAAAGTAAATATTCATCGAGCAACGAATTTTAGTTTTCACTGTCATAATTCAATCTGACAGGTGTCAAAATAAAGCTTGAGTTTTACCTTAGTAGCAGATATTTTATACACTAACTGGTTCGACCATAAATTGTGAGCTAGTTTTAAATATAATTTATAACACCAACAAAAAGTGACTGAATATGAATGACAATGCTGCCTTTCCACATTTATTAGCACCATTAGACTTAGGCTTTACTACCTTAGCCAATAGAACCTTAATGGGCTCTATGCACACTGGTTTAGAAGAGGAAAAAGGTGGCTTTGATAAATTGGCTGCATTTTATCAAGCTCGGGCAAAAGGTGGGGTTGGTTTAATTGTTACGGGTGGAATTAGCCCTAATACACGTGGTCGTTTAGCGCCTTTTGGTTGCGAATTAAGTAAGTTTTGGCAGGTAGGAAAGCATAAAAAAATTACCGAGGCGGTACATAAATACCCAACTAAAATATGTTTACAGTTACTGCATGCTGGCCGTTATTCTTATCACCCATTTAGCGTTTCAGCCAGTAAAGTAAAATCACCGATCAACCCGTTTACGCCAAAGGCTATGTCTGTTCGACAAATAAAAGGCACCATTAAAGACTTTGCTCATTCTGCCAAGTTGGCGAAGAAGGCTGGTTACGACGGTGTTGAAATTATGGGATCGGAAGGTTATTTAATTAATCAATTTAGCTGTGTAAAGGTAAATAAGCGCACCGATGAGTGGGGCGGCAGTATTGAGAATAGAATGCGTTTAGCCACTGAAATTATTCGCGCTGTTCGTGCTAGTGCTGGTGATGAGTTTATTATTATCTTTCGCTTGTCGATGTTGGATCTCGTTGAAGGTGGTAATAGCTGGCAAGATGTTGTCACTATGGCAAAAGGTGTTGAAGCGGCCGGCGCGACACTGATAAATACCGGTATCGGTTGGCACGAAGCTCGTGTACCTACTATAGCTACATCAGTGCCTCGAGGAGCGTTTTCGTGGATCACTGAGCGCATGAAAAAAGAAGTTAAGGTACCACTAGTGACAACCAACCGCATTAATACACCTGAGGTAGCAGAAGATATTTTATCTACTGGACAAGCCGATATGGTCTCAATGGCACGACCATTTTTAGCGGATGAAAACTTTGTTGAAAAAGCGGCTGCTAACAAAAGTGATGAAATTAATACCTGTATTGGTTGTAATCAGGCTTGTTTAGATCATGTTTTTAAACAACAAAGGGCTTCTTGTTTAGTTAACCCAACCGCATGTTATGAAACTGAATTAACGTTTGCAAAAGCCCCAAGTAGTAAAAAAATAGCGGTTGTTGGTGCGGGCCCTGCGGGCTTAGCGTTTAGTGTGTATGCAGCGCAACGTGGGCATAAAGTTGAAATATTTGATCGCGGCTCGGAAATTGGCGGGCAATTTAACTACGCTAAACAAATCCCAGGTAAAGAAGAATTTTATGAAACGCTACGTTATTTTAATAAGCAAATTGAATTACACAAAATTGCTTTACATTTAAATCAGGAACAAAGCGCCGAGCAGTTAATTGCTGAAGGGTTTGATGAAATTGTGCTAGCAACCGGTATTTCGCCTCGTCAGTTGAATATTCCCGGTATTGAGCATGAAAAAGTAAAGTCATACTTGCAAGTACTTCGAGATAAAGCGCCAATTGGTAAACGTGTGGCAATTATTGGTGCCGGTGGTATAGGCTTTGATGTTGCTGAGTTTTTAGTGGAAGAGCAATCATTAACCACCAACCCCGAAAAATGGTTGCAAAACTGGGGAGTCGATAAAGATTATCAAGAAAACGGTGGCTTAGCGAAAAGTGTACCTCAAGAAACGCCAATTAGAGAAGTGTATTTATTGCAGCGTAAAACCACAAAAGTTGGTGCGGGTTTAGGTAAAACTACCGGTTGGATACATCGCGCAACACTGCAAAAAAACGGTGTACAAATGCTTGCGGGTGTTAGCTACGATGAAGTCAATGACGATGGTTTAGTCATTACTATTGATGGTAAGCAGCAAACTTTACCTGTTGATCATGTTATTGTTTGTGCGGGGCAAGAGTCTGAACGTACCTTGTATCAGCAACTTGAAGATAAAGGTGTACAAGCGCATTTAATTGGTGGTGCTAACGTTGCTGCTGAATTGGATGCAAAGCGGGCTATTAGACAAGCGGCAGAATTGGCAGCAAAAATATAGTTTAAAAACGGAATTGTATTTTAATTAGTTAAGTAAATTATGGTGTTTAATTCGCGGGCTAAAACATGGCTTCTATGCTCGTGAATTAAATTTGAAATAATCATTACCTTATCTTGGTCAAATGATATGCTATGTAAAGCATAATATTGATAATAAAAAAGATAAGAGTAATTATGACGTTAATACTTAAGCCGGCAATCGCCATTTCTAATTCTTTAAGATTTAAAGCTAAATTCTCTCTGCTTGCAGTGATGTTCTACCTACCGCTTATTGTCAGTTTTATTTGGATTGTTAAACAGCAGTTTGCAGATTTAAGCCAGTATCAACAAGAATTGTCAGGCCATAGTCAAATTACAACAATCAAAGCTTTAGAGCAGCTTTCAGCTGATAGTCGTTTAAACAAAGGTAATACTGAACGAGTAACTCAGCATATTGAAACATTAAAGTTAACATTATCAGATAAGCAAATATTACAAGAAGGCTGGCAAGCCTTGTTATCAGGTGAAATGCAGTTTGCTGATTTTTCAATGTATTATGATAAAACCTTAGCTATACGCGAAAATTTGTCAGCCGTTAGTGGTTTATCGCGAGAACCTGATCCTCAAGCATTTTATCTTGCCGAAGCCGCGGTTATTCGCATGCCGGCATTGGTTGAATATATTGGCAGAATCAAAGATCTTACCTTCTCTATTATCAACAATGATGGCTTTAGTGCTGAAACCTATACATTATTAGTGGCTTTGGACAACCGTGTTGATGAATTGCAATTGCAATACGCAAAAACCAATGAGCAATTAAAGCGTGTTGCGCCTAATATGTTTCAAGATTACTTAACACAATACCAAGAAATTGACGCGGCTTTAGATGCCTATCAATTGCAGTTACGAAATGAAGTGATCAACCCTGATACTATTACCTGGAGTAGCCGACAAGCACAAAGTTTAGGTCATAACCAGTACCAAGGCTTACTGACATTAATGTCGATGTCTGAGCAATTATTAATAAAACGTATTGAGACATTACAAAGTAACAGCACGCAAACATTATGGCTATTATCAGTTATGCTAGTGGTGATCATGCTCGCAATTAGTTATTTATTGATTGGTATTTATCACTCATTACATGTCAATGTTAAAAACATCAACTTAGCCGCTGAGCGCTTGGGTAATGGCGACTTTTCACAAGAAATTGCAATAGAATCGAAAGATGAGCTAGGTGATATTGCCCAACGCTTTCGCCTGATGCAAAGTAAAATTCATGATTTATTGTCTAATGTAGACAATGATGTAGCCATCTTGAAGTCGGCTGCAATCAACATAAATACCCTAACTGAATCTATGGAGCGCAATATTGCTCAGCAACAGCAAGATACACATCAAGTTGCCAGCTCTATTAATCAAGTAAGTGACTCTGTGCAGGTTATTTCCTCTAACACCTCTGGAGCACAGGAATTAACAGAAAAAGCTAGTGTTAATGTTGAGCACGGTGAGCAAGTTATTAGCGATACCGCGAATGTGATCACGGCTATTTCAACCGAGGTCAATAATTCTGCACAAGTGATAGATGAATTAGCGGCTTATAGTGCTGAAATTGGTACCTTTGTGAATGTTATTCGTGAAATTGCTGAGCAAACTAACCTGTTAGCGTTAAATGCTGCAATTGAGGCGGCTCGTGCTGGTGAACAAGGTCGTGGTTTTGCCGTGGTCGCTGATGAGGTTCGAACCTTAGCCAGCAGAACACAAGATTCAACCAGTGAAATACAACGTATTATTGAACACTTGCAACAAGGTACAAGCCGCTCTGTGGCAGCAATGAAAAGTGGTGTTGAAAAAGCGGAACAAGGTGTTGAAAAAACAGCACAAGTTGCAGAAACATTTCAACAAGTTAGTCACAATGTTAGTGAGATAGTTTCAGCAACTACAGAAATATCTAGCGCAGTTGAGCAGCAAAGCAATATGGTGGTAGGAATTACCGGCAATACACATGATATAGCGGCAAGTACTGATAACTTATTGCAATCTGCCGAAGATGCAGCGAGCGCAGGTGTGAATATTTCTCAACTAGCGGAAGAACTTGCGGTACAATTAGCGCAATTTACTTTGAAAAAATAACTTTACGCAAAAATGAATAATAACAAATATCAGAATTTAGCCCGTTATTCAAAGGCTAGCTGTTAGTATGGTGACATTTAAAACGTCGACAGGTCTGTCGGAACAAGATATTGATATTGCTGAATCAGCGGCTGATTTTAAACAGTTGCTATTGGCCGAAATTTCATGTGCTGAAACTCGGATATACATTTCTGCGCTTTATGTGCAAGACGATGATGCTGGACGAGAAGTACTTGGGGCATTGTACCAAGCAAAAGCGCGGCAACCGCTGTTAGATATTTGTGTTTTTGTTGATTTTCACCGCGCACAACGCGGTTTAATTGGTGAGAAAGCACAAGGTGGAAATCGAGATTTATACCTAGCGCTTGAGCAGCAACATCAAGTTTCTATTGCTATTTATGGCGTACCTGTTAAACGCAAAGAGCTACTTGGAGTTTTACATCTAAAAGGTATGGTGGTCGACAACACTCTGCTATATTCCGGTGCCAGTATTAATGATGTTTATCTGCAACAAGCTGAACGATATCGTCTTGACCGCTATTATCGGTTACAAAGCCAAGCATTAGCGGATAATTTTTGTGAATACTTCCAACGTTGTTTTATTGATTCAAGATTAGCACCGCTATTAAACCAAGCGACTCTACCCGATAAAAAGCAATTAAAACGCGATATTATTCGCTTAACTAAGCTATTGAAAAAATCGAAATATCGAGATTTTCTGGTAACTGAGCCTAGTGATATTCAAGCTGCCATGTTTGTAGGTTGTGGTCGTCGTGGTAATCAATTAAATCGTGTTGTTAGAGATTTAGTGCGCAGTAGTCGCCAATCTTTGGTTATTTTTACCCCGTATTTTAACTTGCCCAAACCACTATTGCGTGATTTAGACGCAGCGTTAAAGCGCGGTGTACAAGTGACTTTGACCGTTGGGGATAAAAAGGCAAACGATTTTTATAACGCCAATGAAGACACGTTTTCAACGGTGGAAATAGTGCCTTATATCTACGAACGTTTGTTAGTTGCATTTTTATCAAGACGTCAAAAATACCTTGATAATGGTCAGCTAACGCTGAGGCTTTGGCAAGACGGTTCAAACAGCTTTCATTTAAAAGGCCTTGTTGTTGATGATCGTTACCACATGCTAACCGGTAGTAATTTAAACCCAAGGGCGTGGGCTTTAGATATTGAAAATGGCATTTTGTTAGATGATCCTCAAGGCGTTTTACGTAACAAATTTGCACAAGAGTTTAAGCGAATAACCGCTCATACCACGGTAATTAGTAATCCTGCACAAATTGAAGGTATTAATAGTTACCCTGATAAGCCGAGAAAGTTACTGAAAAAAATAAAAATGACCCAAATAGATCGGTTACTAAAGCGGTTTCTTTAGTGGTTGATGATGTGAAAACACAGCACTAGCGCTGTGTTTTCTTTTTCAGTATTTTATCTGATAGTCGTATCGATTATTGAGTTGGTGTATATATTTGGCTAGCTTGATTAAAACTCACCCATGAGGTTAAAACATATTTACTTGAAGAAATTGGAATATTTCCTCGGTGGGTATGAGTAAAGCCACAAGGTGCAATAATCATAGTACCTGCCTTAGGTTTTATACTTTTATTTTGGTAATAAAAGTCTGTTTCACCACCTTCTTCAACATCATTTAAATAAATGAGAAATAGTAAAATACGATGTAGTGCTTTATTTTCGCCAGGTTGAGGATAAATTTCAGAGTGCCAATAACCATAGTTGCCTTTACCCTGTTCATAACGCTGAGCGTTAATTGGCGCTAAGTTAAATAAGTAGCGCACCAAGTTAAATAGGTTTGGTTTACCAACTTCTTCAAAATTATCCGCAGTAAGTAAAACCGGTTCTTTGGTTTCTGGGTGTTGCACTGTCAGCGAAATACCACTAATTAAACTGAAAAAGTATTTGCTAATATAATCCGTAATTTTGTCACCACAGGTTTGTAGTATGGTTTGTAATGCTGGCTGAAAATCAGCATGTTGGTTTAAGTAAATATCTTCACTTAATTTCTTTGTGGTATCAACACCATTACCTGTTCTACCAGGGACTTTATGTGGGCTGTTATCAAAATCTAAAATAAATTTATCGCAAAATTCTTTGCTTAATGCGTTCGGGTATACTTCGATAAAATCAGTCATAGCTATATTCTTATTATTAATCTGGCCCAAGCATACAACAATGCGCAAGGAATTTAATTACCTTATTGTTAATTCTCTGTAGAATACTGAGCAAAATTTCTATTTAAAAAGAGTTTTTATGTTTAGTGAAGTGATTACCACTCGGTTTAGTGACACTGATGCGCTTGGTCATATTAATAATACTATGGTACCAGTATGGTTTGAAGGGGCACGTGATCCAGTTTTTAAGTGGTTTATGCCAGAATTAAACTTACAAGAGTGGCGTTTAATATTAGCTAAAATTGAGGTGAATTTTCATGCTCAAATATATTACGGCAAGGAAATCGAACTAAGAACATATATTGGAAGAATTGGCGGCTCATCTTTCGATGTTTACCAAGAGTTATGGCAAAATAATATAAAATGTGCTTCTGGAAATGCGGTGATGGTACATTTTTGCTATGAAAATCAGCGCTCTCAAAAAATTCCTGTCGATGTAGAAAATGAAATGAAAAAACACCTGTATGTGGTGGAATAGAAATTGAGTTTTCGTTCGTAAAATTTTTTAGAAAAAGGGCTGTAAATCTCGCGTAATTTATTACGTCTGGTGGTAGAATCACCTTATCGTAATTGAAAATTAATATTCTGAGCGAGTTGTCGCTCGAATAAATGTTAAATCAGTGAAGCTGGGCTTTACTGCAAATATAGGATTTTGTTCATGGCTGGTGTCAATAAAGTAATAATTTTAGGTAACTTAGGGAAAGACCCTGAAGTACGTTTTATGCCTAATGGTGGTGGTGTTGCTAACCTCACGATTGCAACTTCTGAAAGTTGGAAAGACAAGCAAACGGGTGAACAAAAAGAAAAAACAGAATGGCACCGTGTGGTAATGTTTGGCAAGTTAGCTGAAATTGCTGGCGAGTACCTAAAGAAAGGTTCAAAAGTTTATATTGAAGGTCAGTTGCAAACGCGTAAGTGGCAGAATCAACAAGGCCAAGATCAATACACAACAGAAATTGTTGTACAAGGATTTAACGGTACGATGCAAATGTTAGATTCTCGTGGTGGCAGTGGTGCTCAAGCAGGTGGTTTTAACCAGCAAGCTCCTCAACAATCAGGTGGCTTTAATCAACAAGCAGCTCCGCAGCAATCAGGTGGTTTTAACCAACAAGCAGCACCTCAGCAAGCTTATAATAAACCGGCTCAACAATCAGGTGGTTTCCAGCCTCAACAAGGTGGCTATAATAACCCGCAAGGTCAGCAACAAGGTGGTTTTAACCAGCAACACGCTGCTCCACAGCAAGGCGGTGGCTTTCAACAGAATGCGCCTAAAGTAAACCCGCAAGAGCCAACGATTGATTTTGATGACGATATTCCGTTCTAGATCATGTTAACTTTAAAAGTGTAAATATAAGCACGTATTAAAGCTAAAGTAATCTCTAAGCCCAGCTAAATGCTGGGTTTTTTATTTTCTAAATTCTATTTTTCAAATTTTAAGGTTTCAATTAGTGTTTTCACAACGTTTGTTTTTTAGACAAAATGGCAGAATTTGATTTATATCACTTAAATATTCTACCGAATCTGTATGCTGTGCTTTGTTTAGCTCGCGACTAGTAGACAAGGTTGATATGAATAACGAATACCCAAGTAAATCATTAGGCATTTTTCCCTCCTCATGGAGTGAAGAGCGCGCAGGGCGGATTCCCGGCAATATTCCCATTTGGGTCGGAATATTATCTGAACTCACAGAGTTTGCGATATTTTTTGTTGCCTACTTTATTGCCAAATATCATTACCCAGAAGTGTTTGCTAGTGGCCCTAAAGGGCTGAGCACAAGTTTAGGTGTGGCAAATACTATAGTTTTATTATCGAGTAGTTATTTTATGGCAAAAGCCATGATGAATATTCGACTTGATAATCGCATTAAATGTGAACGTTATTTGTGGCTAGCGGTAAGTTGTGGTGCTTTCTATCTGATTATCAAAACGTGGGAGTTCTATTGGAACAATCTGCAAGGCTTAAGCACCAGTACCAATGAGTTTTATACGGTTTACTATTATATGACCTTCAATCACTTTTTACACGTAGGCTGGGCTTCTTGTGCGATATTGTGGGTTATTTTTCGTTTACGAGCAGGGCAATATTCAGCGAAAGAACATAGCGGTTTAGAAGCTCTAGCGGTTTATTGGCACATGATTGATTTAATGTGGATTTTAATATTTCCATTACTTTACGTGTTACGTTAGAGGTGTATATGAAACAATTTAAAAAATTAGAGCTTTTTTGGGCGATACTAATATTTATTACCTTATTTAATACGTTTTTAGGAGAGCAGTTTGCTTCCACGGCTCTCGTTAGTGTTATTGTGGCATTAACCGTAATGTATAAGGGAATTACCGTTATTGATCATTTTATGGAATTAAAACATGCCAATAAAAATTTACGTTGGTTGATGCGTATGTATTTCATCTTATTTCCGTCATTGATTATTGCAACAGTGTTTTTCTAAGGTCATCATATAGTTGAAGTTTTAAGTTTATATAGTAGCAATCAACATAGGTAGCTAATCATGAATTTACAGACAAAAATCCAGAGTAAAGAACAAATAAAGCAGGCCTCTAATATTGCCTTATGGTCGATATTAAACTTAACTTTCTTGCCCGGTATCGCCTTTATTTTTTTATTGCTTAAACTTAATAAATGTCAGAAAAGCAGCTTGTCTGATTATCATCTCTCGTTTGCAATCAAACTAAACTTGATTGCCGCGGCGGCTTTAATATTGGTTAGTATTTTAATGATCATGTTAGGAGGCTTTAATTCAGGCTGGACTTGGGTGTTTGTAATTACCTACTTTGTGCTGGTACATACTATATTTATTGTAATTGCTGTATGGGCATTAATTCGCTCTTGGGCCGGTAATAAAGTCTTTAAACCTTAACATTCTCATATGTCATAAGTGTAATAATTTAGTTTGTTTTAACAAAACCTTACAGCTTTTTAAGGTAAGTATTTGTAATATAAAAAATAAGTATTACACCTTACAGCAACATTACTGGCTTTCGTGAAGCTGTAGATCGTGCCCATGGAAAAAGAACTAATTAGTAAGATGTTGCAGCCATAAATTTTGCTTTATGGCTGTTATTTTTGAGTCATTTTGCTATCAGTCGATTACTGGTATTTCCACTAAAACTTCAATAAAAAGCTGATCACAAACGCGTTCGTTACATCAACGAAAAATGCAGCTACTAACGGCAATATAATAAATGCCATAGGTGCTGGGCCGTGTGCTTTGGTAACTGCTGTCATATTGGCAATGGCAGTTGGAGTTGCCCCTAGCGCAAAGCCACCAAAGCCCGCACTTAATACTGCGGCTTGATAATTTTTACCCATTAGTGGGAACAAAATGAGTAAAATAAAGGCCACGGCTGCTATGGTTTGTAGGGTTAAAATAATAAGTAAAGGCCCGGCTAGGCTAGCTATTGTCCATAATTGCATGCTCATAAGCGACATGGTTAAAAACAAGCTTAATGAAAAGTCAGAAACGATAGCTAATGAGCGAGTACGTGCTGGCCAAGCAAGTTTAGGGAAGCATAATGGCACTATATTCGACAGAATAATTCCGGTCAGCAGGCAAGTAACGAATAATGGCAATTTAAAACCAAGTTCGGTAATGACATTATTTGCTAAATAGCCAATAATAATACAGATATGGAGCACTAAAATAACCGACATAAAGTTAAGGTGATTAAAGGTTTCTGTATTCACTTTGTCGTAGGAAATGCCAACCGAAGGGGCTGACTTTTTATCGTTTGAAAGCTGGTTTTTAGTTAATAAGAATTTGGCAATAGGGCCGCCTACTAAACTGGCAACAACTAAGCCCAATGTTGCACTTGCAACGCCAATCTCTAAAGCGTTTTCTATGCCAAGGTTTTTAATCTCAGGAGCCCAGGCAATTGCAGTACCATGTCCGCCTATTAAAGAAGCTGAACCTGCTAAAACGCCAATAGCCATGGGTAAATCTAATAATTTTGCACTACCCATGCCAACTATGTTCTGCACAACAATAAATGTTAACGTAAGAAAAAGTAATATTAAGAGTGGTTTGCCACCTTTTACTAAATCAGAAAAGCGTGCATTTAGGCCAATGGCAGTAAAAAAGTAAACTAAAAGTCGATCACGGGTCGATAAATCAAAACTCACCTCTGCCCCGCTGATAAGATATATCCCATATATCACCATGGCTGCAAGCAGTCCGCCAGTGACTGGCTCTGGTATATTATAATCTTGAAAAGCTTTGACCCGTTTCGTTAAGGTAACGCCGAGAAAGAAAACTATAATGCCTATGGTGTATGATAAAAAACTATCAATGGCGATATTATTCATGAAGCTTTCCATGTTGTGCATGTCGAATTCGCGCTATGGCTTCTACTAATACCGCAGTATTTAATCCGACAATTATTAGCCCGTTAACCGCAGTTAAGCTACCTAATATGCGCCATTGGGGGTCTAAAACGATATCACCGTAGCCTAAGGTTGAAAAAGTGACGATTGAGAAATATAGCGCCGGTTCAATACTATCAAAAATTCCCATAATAATATAAATACCTGCCCATAAGGCAGCACTAACACTTAGCCCTGCTACTAGCCAAAGTACCATGGCACTGAGTATAAAAACTGTTTTAAATTGTACGGGAGGCATGGAAAGCCATGTAGTTAATTTATGCAAACTATGAGTTAAGGTACTAATAAAAATTACCTGAATAATTACCGTGCCAACAATTAGCAGGGAGCCATAGAACAATTGAGTAAAAATCACGTGTTTAGTCCAGTATTTAATCGCTAAAACGGAGAAGGTAAATAATCTAACTTATTGCCTTTTAAGTCAATAATTGTCAAAACATAGTAAATACGGCAAGTTCAAAAATTGCTTAAGCTTTCAGGAGGACTGTGTGGGATTGATAATTATACTAGCTTCGTTTTTAACCAGGATTTCGCCGCTTCAGTGGTGTCGAAGCTTTGATTTTCCAAACCGGCTTTATCATACACTTTTTTAAAAACACTTTCGGTTATTTGCGCCGCGTTACTTAATGAGGAGTTTATTGCTAAGGCTTTAGTCGGCCCTTGTTTAACGAGTTGTAAATGGTAATTTAAGCCATCTTGAGTGGCGAAAGAGTCACCTTTTAGAATGAGTAAAATGGCAAAATTATGAAAATCGACATCGTGTAAAATAATCTCAGATAGCTCGCGATGCATTTGTTTAAAGAATTCTAAATTCCAAGGACCTGTCGCATCAATAGTCACAATATTATCTTCAACGGTATAATTACATGTGCCGTGAGCAATGAATTCTGCTTTCAAATTGACAACCCAATGATTTTTATTAGTGTTATAACTTAATTAATAGTTGTTTTAAGGCAATCTGTAAAGTACTTGAGGGAAACTGAGTCTTATTAGCTAACACGTCGGATTAGTTTAGCAAGAAAATAACGTGATTTTGAAATTTGCTAAATATAAGACAATAAAAAAGCCCCCTAAGGAGCTTAATTACACTAAGCGAATTACTTTGAGAATACTTAGTAGTAGGTATCTTCTTTATTGTGTGCTTGCGGATCTTCAATGATCTCTTCAAAGCCAACTTCAAAACTATTATTGTTATCAGTATTTGCCATATAAATTGTGCGGGTTGAACCATCTATCCAGGTTACTGTGCCGCTACCTTTTTTACTACCGCACTTCATACCAATATGAATATCATTAAATTCCATTGTTTCCTCCTAGTTTGTCGTCGAACATCGAATAATATATTCGATTAAGCAAACCGCACTTACTTAGAAAATCAGTTATTAGAATAGTTCAAATATTCTGCAAATAACGTGCTTTTTTTCGACAGGGACGGTTTATTATAAAGAGAAAATTATTCAAATCTAGTCATTTTTATGGATTAACACTGTGCCCTAAAACAGTTTGCTTGCTAGCCCCTGTTACTGCTGGAATGTTGCCAAAAATATTTTTATCAAATGCAAAGGCTAACCAAGCAAAAGCCATAGCTTCCATTGCATCACTATTTATATTTTTTGTATGAGTATTCATTAGTGAATGTGACTTAAGTTTATGATTTAGCAATGAAATTAAATGGTGATTTTCGACGCCACCGCCGCAAATGTATACGTCAGATTTCGTACTTAATCTAGCAATTTCATTACCGATAGTTTCGGCTGTAAGTGCTGCTAATGTTGCCTGAATGTCAGCAGCACAAAGCGCAGTATTTTGGGTAAATTTTGCTAGCCATTGTGGATTAAAATATTCTCGACCGGTACTTTTAGGGGCAGATTGTGAAAAGTAACTATCGCTTAGCATTTTATTCAGTAATGACTGTGACACTTGCCCAGATTTTGCCCAATTACCGTTATGATCAAAACGTGTTTGATGATGTTGAGCATACCAAAAATCCATTAATGCGTTACCAGGACCGGTATCAAACCCTGAGGTGTTTTCGGGCGCGTTTTGGGGTAAAAATGTTATGTTGGCAATACCACCTATATTAACCACAAAAACATCATTTAAAGCAGAGCCAAATATTGCTTGATGAAATGCCGGTACTAGCGGAGCACCTTGACCACCCAAGGCAATATCTTTTGTACGAAAATCCCCAACAACACGAATTCCTGTCAATACCGCTAAGGTTTGCAAACAACCAATTTGCAAGGTAAATGGGGCACTTATTTGTGCACTAACTTGCGGGCGATGACGAATTGTTTGCCCGTGACAGCCAATGGCGCATATATCTTTTGCTGTCAGTTGTTGTTGCTCTAAAAAGAGCTTAATAGCAGTGGAGAATTGCTGTGCTAGCTCTACGTGTAAGCTACCTGCGCGATCAATTTCGTAATTACTCGGGTTATATAGGCTAGTAATTTTCTCATGAGTGGCTTGGTCATAAGCTTGATAGTAACTAGCGATTAAATTCGCTTTATTGGCGTGTTCTGAGTTATTTACATCAAACTCAACAAGTGCAAGGTCAATACCATCGGCGCTAGTCCCTGACATTAAACCAATATAACGAATTTTTGTACCCATATTAATCCGCACGGCTCGAAGTTTTTTGCGTTGTAATTAATGCCTGACGAGAGCCTGCTAATTCTGCTAAGCGTTGTGATGCTAGAATATCGAAATCATGCTTATATTTATTGCCGATAGGTTTAGCATCAGGCAATTTTACCGTTCGCGGATTACGATGAACGCCATTGAGTAAAAACTCATAATGTAAATGTGGTGCTTGCGACATACCTGTTGAGCCAACATAGCCAATAACTTGCCCTTGTTTAACACGCTGGCCTTTTTTCACTGCCCGCTTCGAGAAATGCAAATACTTAGTCACTATGCCATTGCCGTGCTGAATAAATACATAATGACCATTGTATTTGTTATAGGTTGAATGCGTAACTTTACCATTACCTGCAGCAACTACGGGGGTGCCTTTTTTAGCACGATAATCAGTTCCGTTATGTGACTTCCAGCGTTTTTGTATTGGATGGAAGCGTTTGCGTTTAAAGTTTGAACTAATATAGCGGAAGTTAACTGGCGCACGTAAAAAAGCTTTTCTCATGCTTTTGCCATCAGGTGAATAAAATTCATCGTCGGTAAAGCGAATAGCTTGAAACGCATCACCTTGGTTAACAAATTCAGCAGCTAATATTTTTCCTGTACCGATGAATTCACCTTCAATATATTGCTTTTCAAAAATAACATTAAAGCTATCACCTTCTCGAATATCGAGAGCAAAGTCTATATCCCAACCAAAGACATTGGCTAAGTTAATAATCTGGCCATCATTAAGGCCTGAAGAAGATGCGGCATTCCAAAAGTTAGATGTAATTGTGCCATAAGCCATGGCTTCGCGAATTTCGACAGTTTTACTTTCTTTATGAGAGTGATATTGCTGATTTTGCAAATTTACAAAGAGAGTATCTGTTTTTGATAACGGATACTCTAAAGAAATTAAGGTGCCTTCGTTGTCCTTTCCAATACGTAAAGTATCACCAACATTGAGCTTTTTCAGTAACTTACTTTCTTGCCCTTTAGCAATCATAACATTGTGGGTCGTGGTGGCGCTTAAGCCGTTGCGTTTAAATATTTTTGCTAAAGAGTCGCCACTCCTTACTTTTACGGTTTGCCAATGTAATTGAGCTGCGTTTTCGTCAATATCATTTACTTGGTTATCATTGCCGCCTGCTTGTTTTTTTTGAGTAATTGCCAATGGCGCTAACGATTTCGCGGGTAACTGAATTGCCTCAGGTGAAGGCTTTGTTGTGCCTTGCTCTGGCATTGCGACTTGATATCTTTGCCCAGCTTTGAATTCACCATTGGCGTTTTCTTTTGACGGGACATTGCCTTTAAGTGGTACAACTAACAAAAAAAGCACCACCACAACACAGGAGATAATGATGACTTGGTGTTGTTTCGGGAGGGCAAAATATAAATTTTTTATATTTTTCAAAAAGCTAAGACCTATAGATGAGAATATAATACGACAATTGTCGTTTACTATAACAAAATAATATCAACTGAAACAATGATAGGGTTTTCACCGCAGTTAAAATTACAGTAGAATTCGGCAATTAAATATTAATACCCCCTGTTTGGAGCCTAATAAATGTCAGATGTAAGCCAAGCGTTTGCAGAGTTAAAACGTGGTGCAGAAGAGATTCTGCTAGAAGATGAGTTATTGGAAAAGCTTAAGCAAGGGAAACCGTTAAAAATTAAGGCGGGATTTGATCCAACGGCACCAGATTTACACCTTGGTCATACGGTACTTATTAATAAGTTACGCCAGTTTCAACAACAAGGTCATGAAGTTATTTTTCTTATTGGTGACTTTACCGGCATGATTGGTGATCCAACCGGAAAAAATGTTACGCGTAAACCATTAACGAAAGAAGATGTGTTATCGAATGCTGAAACTTATAAAGAGCAGGTATTTAAAATACTAGATCCGGCAAAGACCACAGTTGCCTTTAACTCAACATGGATGGAAGAGTTAGGCTCAGCTGGCATGTTAAAGCTTGCCTCACGCCAAACTGTTGCGCGCATGATGGAGCGTGACGACTTCAAAAAGCGCTATGCTGGTGGTCAAGCTATTGCTATTCATGAGTTTATGTATCCGTTAGTGCAAGGTTGGGATTCTGTAGCGCTTGAAGCTGATGTTGAACTGGGTGGTACTGATCAAAAGTTTAACTTGTTAATGGGTCGTGAACTGCAAAAATCTGAAGGGCAACGTCCTCAAACAGTTTTAATGATGCCATTACTTGAAGGTTTAGATGGCGTTCAAAAAATGTCTAAGTCATTAAATAATTATATTGGTATTACTGATGCGCCAAATGAAATGTTCGGTAAAGTGATGTCAATTTCTGATGATTTAATGTGGCGTTACTATGAATTGTTAAGCTTTAAACCCATTGACGTGATTAACGATTATAAAGATAAAATCGCCGCTGGTGCTAACCCGAGAGACGTCAAAATTGACTTAGCAAAAGAGTTAATTGAACGTTTTCATGACACGGCAGCTGCAGAAACCGCTCATCAAGAGTTTATCAACCGTTTTCAAAAAGGCGCTATGCCAGACGATATGCCTGAAAAAGACGTAATGACTGAAAATGGTGAAATTGCCATTGCCAATCTTTTAAAAGAAGCTGGATTGGTAGCAAGTACTTCAGAAGCTATGCGTATGATAAAACAAGGCGCAGCAAAAATTGATGGTGAAAAAATTACCGACAATAAATTGGTTGTCAGCGCTGGTACTAGTGCTATTTACCAAGTAGGTAAACGTAAATTTGCTAAAGTTACCATTAAGTAGCGCAATATGGTTTTGTTCAAGCTGTAAAGCAGCATAAACCTATTAAATTAAGCCAGCATAAATGCTGGCTTTTTTGTAGTGCAGTGAAAATATCACTGTGTCAATACTAGACGTTTCCTTGGCAAAGTTACTCCTAATCTTGCTTAAAAAAGTTAACAAACATTATCCATATAGCCTTGTTTTCTATTCAAAAAATTCAAATTAAGCAAAGTCAGCTATATGTTCTAAAATTAACATAACTTTAATTGATCTAAGTCAGTATCGTTAATTTCAATCGGCGTAGTATGTGCGACATATTGTCGCAGTTATGTAATTTTTGAGACTGATATTTTTCTCAACTTTTGATGACGTAGCTAAGTACTTAAGGTTATACGGAATAATGCTACTTTTATTGTCGCGGTTTAAAAAACATTTAACACTAATAGCCGCTTTGCTGCTCTGGTGTAGTCAGTTTTCAGCCTACGCTTTATTTGTTAGTGAAGCGCGAGATCCTATTCCGTTAATAAATGAAATTTTCCCACAAGCGACAAAAATCTCAGATAAAACTGGGGAGCCACTAGTTTGGACCATTTATAAACAAGACGAAATTATTGGTTATGCTTTTGAAACCAATGATATCGCAAGAATTCCTGCCTATTCAGGAGAGCCAGTAAATATGCTGGTTGCTATTGATCCTAAAGGTGTTTATCTAGGTGCTAAAGTACTAGAGCACCATGAACCTATTATTCTTGCCGGAATCCCTGAAAGTAAATTATGGGCGTTTTCAGACCAATATCCTGGGTTAAATGTTAGCGATCGCTTAAAAGTTGGTGGTAATGCTAAAGGTGACATGATCCACCTCGATGGATTATCTGGCGCTACAGTCACCGTTATGGTGATGAATGTTGCAATAACTAAGTCGGCCACTAAGGTTGCACGTTCGCTTGGTATTATTGATGAAGCAGATGAAATTAAACAGCCAATGGCAACGGTTTACCCTGAGGTTTATCAAAAAGCTAATTGGCAAACTTTAGTAGGTGATGGTTCAATTCGAAAACTCTATTTAGATCGTAAAACTGTCGATGAAGCATTTATTGGTACAGAAGCGGAAAATATTGAACAAGCATCAGCCGAACAAAAAGCAGATATGTTTGCTGAAGTTTACTTTGCACAAGCCGACATTCCTACGATAGGTCGTAATATTTTAGGCGACAGTGAATACGAATGGCTAATGAAAACTTTGCAACCGGGTGAGCATGCCATAGTCGTGCTGGGTAACGGTTATTCGTTTAAAGGCTCAGGGTATGTGCGTGGCGCGATTTTTGATCGTATTCAGATTTTACAAAATGATGCCGCATTCGCTTTTCGCGATTTAGATCATAACAGAGTTACTGATTTATTTATTGAAGGTGCACCGAATTTTCAAGAAATGTCATTATTCATTGTGCGTGAACATCAAGAATTTAATCCTGGTGTTGATTGGCAGTTTGAATTACTTGTACGTCGCCAAATAGGTGCCATAGATAGTGTTTTTACCAGCTTCAAAGGCAGTTATCATGGTTTAGATAAGTACATGGACCGCCCGCCAATTATTTTGCCAGAACCTGAATTAACGCTGACTCAGCAAGTTTGGCAAGAGAAAAACACCGAAGTGGTTATTTTAGCTATCTTGATGGTGCTGTTGCTTGCAACATTATTTTTCCAAGATATTTTAGTTAGACACCCAACCTTTATGCATAACTTTCGTCATGGTTTCTTAGTGATAACTGTAGTCTTTATTGGTTGGGTATGGGGTGGACAATTGTCTGTGGTAAATGTCTTTACCTTCCTACAAGCCTTTATGTCAGATTTCTCATGGGATTTATTCTTACTCGACCCGGTAATATTCATGCTTTGGGGAGCAGCCGCGGTAACTATGTTGTTGTGGGGACGTGCAGTTTATTGTGGTTGGTTATGTCCATTTGGTGCCTTGCAAGAACTGATTAATGTTTTTGCACGCTACATAAAAATACCTCAATTTGAATTACCTTGGGCCGTACATGAGCGCCTATGGGCAATTAAATATTTAGTGCTGTTAGGGTTATTTGCTTTATCGCTTGATTCATTAGCATTAGCTGAGCAATTTGCAGAGATCGAACCTTTTAAAACCACGTTTTTATTGAAGTTTGACCGTGAATGGCCGTTTATTCTTTATGCACTAATATTATTAACTATTAACATTTTTAATCGTAAGTTTTTCTGTCGCTATTTATGCCCGTTAGGTGCCGCACTTTCAACCAGTAATAGTGTGCGTTTATTCAGTTGGTTACGCCGTCGTCCTGAATGCGGTCAACCATGTAAAACCTGTGCAAAAGAGTGTGAAATTCAAGCGATTAATCCTGATGGTGAAATCAACATGCGTGAGTGTCACTACTGCTTAGATTGTCAGGTAACCTATTTTAATGATGACAAATGTCCACCATTGAAAAAACAAAAATATAAAAAAAATAAGTACAAAGAACAAGAAATCGCGGCAGTAAATGTCGGATAAAAATTTTCTATTAACACCAAACGAATAAATCAACGGAGAAAGTTAATGAGTAACAACGAAGAAAATGCAAAACACAATGAGTTGGAGAACGCCGACAGACGTAAGTTTTTCGGTAAAACAGCCTTAGTTGGTGCAGGCGCTGTTGCTGCTCCAATGACTGCGGCTATGTTTGCTTCAATGGCGAAAGCTAACGCAGCGGAAGCGGCAAATAGCCCATTCGTACACCCAGGAGACTTAGACGAATATTACGGTTTCTGGAGTGGTGGTCATTCAGGTGAAGTACGTATTTTGGGTATTCCATCTATGCGCGAACTAATGCGTATTCCGGTATTTAACGTTGACAGTGCTACCGGTTGGGGTTTAACTGACGAAAGTAAGCGTATTAAAGGTGACAGTGCTCATTTACTTGCTGGTGATTCACATCACCCGCATATGAGTATGACTGACGGTAGCTACAATGGTAAGTACGTTTTCATTAACGATAAAGCCAACTCTCGTGTTGCGCGTATTCGTTGTGATGTAATGAAAACTGATAAAATGATTACCATCCCTAACGTACAAGCTATCCATGGTTTACGTGTACAAAAAGCACCGTACACTAAGTACGTAGTTTGTAATGGTGAGTTCGAAATCCCAATGAACAATGACGGCAAAGACGGCATGGAAGATGTTAGTACTTACCGTTCACTTTACAATGTTATTGATGCTGAAAAAATGGAAGTTGCCTTCCAAGTTATGGTTGATGGTAACTTAGATAACACAGATGCCGATTACGACGGTAAATACTTTGCATCAACATGTTATAACTCAGAAATGGGTATGAACTTAGGTGAAATGATAACAGCTGAACGTGATCATGTTGTTGTATTTAGCCTTGCAGCTTGTGAAGCGGCACTAAAAGCAGGTAAGTTCAAAACTTACAATGGTAATAATGTACCTGTGTTAGACGGTCGCAAAGGCTCTGAATTAACGCGTTATATCCCAGTACCTAAATCACCGCATGGCTTAAACACTTCTCCAAATGGTGAGTACTTTGTTGCTAACGGTAAATTATCGCCAACAGTATCAATCATTTCTATCAAAAAATTAGATGATTTATTCGCTAACAAGATCAAGCCGCGTGATGCAGTAGTCGCTGAACCAGAATTAGGTTTAGGTCCACTACATACTGCTTTTGATAACAAAGGTAACGCATTTACTACCTTATTCTTAGATAGTCAAATTGCTAAGTGGAATGTACAAGACGCAATTGATGCGCATAACGGTAAAAAAGTTAACTACATTCGTCAAAAACTTGATGTACATTACCAACCAGGCCATAACCACACCTCACAAGGTGAAACGCGTGATGCCGATGGTAAATGGTTAATCTCGCTTTGTAAGTTCTCGAAAGACCGTTTCTTACCTGTTGGCCCATTACGCCCTGAAAATGATCAGTTAATTGATATTTCTGGTGACGAAATGAAACTTGTTCATGATGGCCCAACATACGCTGAACCGCATGATTGTATGATTGTACATCGTAGCAAAATGAAGCCACTTAAATTATGGCCACGTACCGACCCTATTTTCGCTGAAACAATTGCACAAGCAAAACGCGATGGTGTTGATGTTTACATGGACAACAAAGTTATTCGTGACGGTAAAAAAGTTCGTGTTTATATGACGTCAATTGCACCTAACTACGGTATGAATGAGTTTAAAGTTAAGTTAGGTGACGAAGTTACTGTTATCGTAACTAACCTTGACCAAGTTGAAGATGTTACACACGGTTTCTGTATGACTAACCACGGTGTGCAAATGGAAATTGGTCCTCAAGCTACGGCGTCAATTACCTTTACGGCAAACCAACCAGGCGTACAATGGTACTACTGTAACTGGTTCTGTCACGCATTACATATGGAAATGCGCGGCCGTATGTTAGTAGAAGCTTAAGCAATAAACAGCCTAAGTGATTTGATTTATCGCGCTAACTATATGCTAGTGTTAGAATAATCAAACTACCAGCGTAAAATAAGCGGCAATAGCAGGTTATGTTATTGCCGCATTTTTAATTTTAAAAAGGCCGAATTTTGAAATTGCCACTATTTAAAATTTTATCGATATTGATTGTGTGTTTTGCCGCAAGAAATTTAGTATTTGCTGCAACAATTCACGTTTCCCCCGATGATAATTTACAGCAAATACTCGATGCGAGTGTCGATGGTGATGTCGTTACGTTGTCACCTGGGCGTTATTTAGGCAATTTCGTTGTGAATCATCAAATTACTTTAACTAGTAATAATGGTGAGCATACCGCAACGCTTGATGCGCAAGGACAAGGAAATGCTTTAGTACTTAAGGCGAGTGATATCACGGTTGAGAATTTAACGATTGTTAATTGGGGCGATGATTTAACCGCGCAAAACACCGGAATTTATGCTGATACCAATGCTAGTAATATCATCATTAAAAATAATCGCTTAAAAGGTGATGGTTTTGGTATTTGGTTGCAAAAAGGTAAAAATATAAAAGTATTGGCCAATGTTATTGAAGGTAATACCGCTTTACGCTCGGCCGACCGAGGTAACGGTATTCAGTTATCTATTGTGCAACAAGTTGAAGTCAGAGATAACGAAGTATTTAATACGCGCGATGGCTTATATATTATTTCTAGCCAAAATAATGTTCTAGAAAACAATACTATGCACGATTTACGTTATGGTGTGCATTATATGTACTCTCATAGTAACAAGGTGCTAAATAATTACGCTTATAATACACGTGCCGGATATGCTTTGATGAGTTCGCGTAACTTAGTGGTTGATGGTAATCGTAGTGTAGATAGTGAAGACTATGGTTTTTTAATGAACTTCATTACCTCGTCAACCATCAGCAATAACTCTATAGAAAACGTGTGGACTAAGCCTGAAAATAAGGTGCTAGGTCGAGACGGTAAAGGCTTGTTTGTCTATAACTCAGCCTACAATACCATTAAGAATAATCGCATAGATACCGCAGAAATTGGTATTCATTTAACTGCTGGCTCTGAAAACACTAAGGTTTATGGCAACAGCTTTATTAATAACCCTGTGCAAGTTAAATATGTTTCCAATAAAAAACAGGAATGGAGCCATAAAGGCAAAGGCAACTACTGGAGTAACTATTTAGGCTGGGACATGAACGGTGATAACATTGGCGATGTTATTTTTGAACCTAATGACGGTATAGACCAATTGATATGGCAATATCCTGAAATGAAAATGATTATGGACAGCCCTGTGGTGCTTATATTGCGCTGGATTCAAAAAGAGTTCCCAGTATTAAAGCCACCGGGGGTTAAAGACAGTTTCCCATTAATGCAATCGTCAATGCCAGCGAAAACGATTACTCATCGCGATTTATCATCTGAAAAAAGTGGTGGTAAATTAGCCGCTAATGTAAATAAGGCAAATTAATAACAATGAAAACACCAGTCGTTTCTCTTGAAAATGTCAGCAAAAATTATAAATCATTGCAGGCGCTTTCATCCGTAAACCTGCAATTGGCGCAGGGTGAAGTATTAGGTTTATTTGGTCATAATGGCGCCGGTAAAACTACTATGATGAAGCTGATTTTAGGGGTTATTTCTGCTGATGCTGGCGATGTTACTGTTATGGGTATGAAACCTGATAACAAGGCTGCGTGGCATATGCGGGCTAAAATGGGTTATTTACCAGAAAATGTTATGTTTTATGAGCAACTAACTGGCTTGGAAGTACTTACTTATTTTGCTCGCTTGAAAGGAAAATCTAAAACTCATGCCAAGGCTTTATTAGAGCAAGTCGGTATTGCTCATGCGATGGGGCGGCAAGTTAAAACTTATTCAAAGGGCATGCGGCAACGTTTAGGGTTGGCACAAGCATTTATTGGTGAGCCAAAACTTTTATTACTAGATGAACCAACTGTAGGATTAGATCCAAGTGCCACCGCTGAATTTTATCAAAGCGTTGACCAACTTAAAACCCAAGGAACCAGTGTCGTGTTGTGTTCACATGTATTACCTGGCGTTGAGCAACATATTGATCGCGCAATGATTATCTCTGGTGGTAATACCTTAGCATTAGGAACTATTGCTGAGTTAAGAGCACAGGCGAATTTACCAACACAAATTACTCCTCAGGGACTTAATGGCGCATTGGCGGATGATAGCTTACTACAACCTTATTTGGGCACAACAGGACAGTTAGTGGTGCCAGAGCAAGAAAAGCTTATGGTGCTACGCCATTTATTAGCGGACGACTCATTGCAAGATATTTCAGTTGAATCAGCCAACCTTGAACAAGTTTATCAATACTATTTGGCAAAAACCGAGCGAAGCAAAGCGGATAAAATGACAACAAACAACAGTCAGGCAGGTGCGTAATGAGAGAAATAATTACTGTTGCCAATAAAGAGTTTCATGATGGTCTACGTAATCGTTGGTTGTTATCAATCACATTAATATTTGCGATATTTTCAGTTGGGTTAACTTATTTTGGTGCCGCAGCATCTGGTACCGTAGGCGTAACTTCACTTTCAACAACCATAGCCAGTTTAGCAAGCTTAGCGGTATTTTTAATACCACTTATCGCTCTTTTGTTAAGCTATGATAGTTTTGTTGGTGAACAAGAAGGTGGAACCTTACTGCTATTGTTAACGTATCCGTTGAGTAAAAATCAATTATTGCTGGGTAAATTCCTTGGCCAAGGTGGTATTATTACTTTAGCCACTGTTTTAGGGTTTGGTTCGTCGGCAATATTACTTTTTATTCAAAATAACGATATCGCGATACTGCAAACTTTTGGCTACTTTATTATTAGTGCTACATTATTGGGCTTAAGTTTTACGGCAATTGCTTATATGATCAGCCTAGTTGCTAGTGAAAAGTCTAAAGCGGCGGGCGTGGCTTTGATCACTTGGTTCTTTTTTGCTTTAGTGTTTGACCTTGCACTATTAGCATTATTGGTTGGCGCTGAAACTGGGCTCAGCCAGTCGGCATTAACACAATTAATGATGTTAAATCCCGCCGATATTTTCCGACTCGTTAATTTAGCAGGCTTAGATAGTGCCGATGTCAATGGTGCACTTGCTATTGCGATTAAAGCAAACCTTACTCAAGGCCAACTTTTATTTATATTAGTGGCTTGGGTAGCGGCGCCATTAACTATTGCTTCGCTTATATTTAAAAATAAAAAACTGTAAAGGTAACAACCATGCTTCGTAAATTATTCTTTTCTCTTATTTTAATCACTGTAGTTGGTTGTTCTGAGCAGTCACAGCAACAAGAAGTTATTCATCAGGCGGTCGCCATTGAAAGTAGCGATGAATGTCACTTATGCGGCATGTTAATCAGCAATTTTGCCGGACCAAAAGCCGAATTATTTCGAAAAGGTATCACCCAAGCTGACGGTAATGCCGTGAAAAAGTTCTGTTCAACCCGAGATATGTTTAGTTTTTATCTTGATCCTGAAAACAAGCGCAATGTGACCAGCATTCTAGTGCACGACATGAGTAAAGCGCCGTGGGATGCACCAAAAGATGAGTTTTTTATTGATGCGCGAACAGCTTGGTATGTTATTGGTTCAAGCCAAACAGGAGCCATGGGTAAAACGCTAGCAAGCTTTTCTAAGCAAACCGATGCTGAAGCATTTGCCAGTGAATTTGGTGGTCGTGTTATTAGTTTTGAACAGATCCGCTACGATGTTTTATAGCTAAACAGGTAATTATTCATAAATTGCAACAGAGTTTTAAGGTATGTTGTAATTTTTAGGCAGATCGGTAATCTAGTCTTATCATTTTTTCTTTGAATCCGACATGATAATTATTAGATTACTGAGTTGTTTAGCCTTTGCCACCACGCTTGTTTCTTGTTCATCATCTAAGGTAGCAACAACTTCCTTTCGTAGTAACTTTAATTTTACGGCTGTTGAAAGCTATAGCACTTATGGCCGAAACTCGGCATTTGGCGATCTACAAAACCTAAGTGATAGTACACGAAACACCATTGAACTAGCGATAGAGCAAGGCTTTGATGATAATGGGTTTCATTATAAAACCATAAAAAAAGCAGACATAGTCGTTGCCTACCATGTGATTAACCGGAATTTTAACGAATTAAAGCGCTATAACCGAGAGGTGAAATATTGTGGCTATTGCTTAAAAGCAGGACAAGCATCACGTAAAGAGCTCGAGGCTAAAATGCTGCCAGGCAGTTTAATTCTTGATATTATTGATCCCGAAAGTCAACGTAGTGTATGGCGTAGCGTTTACCCTTTAGGCTTTAAAGAGAAAGACAATAGTCGAGAAATGCAGGAAAAAATCAACAGTGCCATTGAGAACATGTTAAAAGATTTTCCTAAAGGTAATAACCCAAATTTAAGTAATTTGAGGCTACAAAGGAACGCTTATGCTTAAGTGGTTGGTGATCACAATTGTTGTATTAGCGGGCTTTATGGCAATATTATTAGGCCTAGGTTATTTATTAAACGAAAATGAGAAGTCGACGACTGCGTTAAAGGCCCAGCTTGAGCAGGAAAGTTTACGCGAAAAAGCGCGACAAGCGAGTAGAGAGCAGCGCACATCAATAGCGGCATATCCCTCACCTGCACCGAAAACTAAAGTGTCGCCGCAAGTATTCAATGTCGCTGAAAATATGCGGGTGATTGAGCAGTTTGAAAAAATTGTCGTTGGTAATTTAACCTGTGTTTCTACATCACAATGCCAAATTGTCACGGTTGATTTTAAAAATAACCAATGTCGAGTGGCTATTAATAATATTGGCGCATCTTTATTGCGTAACTTAAACAGCAAAAATAGTATTATTTCGTCTTGTCCTGACGCCGCTGAGTTGAGTATGCTTCAATGCCAACAAAACCTTTGCACGTTAGGAAACTAGGTAAAGTAGCCTTTGATAAGTAACGAAGAAGTTTTCTTTTAGAAATAAGCATATTCGTTTCGTTTAAGGTTATAATAGCGACAACATTTTATAGGTATCATTCTTTATGACATTTCCCAACGATGAAACTGGCCAAGTGCTTGCTGAAATGCAAACGGCAGGTATTGATTTAACAATACAACATAAGGTTGTTTTTTTTCAATTATTTGAACAAGAGCAACAAGCAAAAGCTATGGTTGCCCATTTAGCTTCTCAGGCTCCTGATATGATTGTAGAGTTAGTACCAGATGAAATGCCAAATGTATGGGATGTTAATTGTACTGTTGAGATGACGCCAAGCTACGAAGCCATAGTTGCGCAAGAAGCCGAGTTTGAACAGCTTGCAGGAAAATTTAAAGGTTACAATGACGGCTGGGGCATTGAAGCTTAACGACTGAAATTTATTAATATTATCCAAGTAACTAACTAGTGGTTACTTGGGACGGGCTATTTTATTTTCAAGTAATTTTCACTTTCTTACACATTTATACATCTTCAAAACATTTGTAAAACAGACCTTACTGAACTTTTGTTTCACTATTGCTTTATCTTAATTACAAGGATTTAGCAGATGAAATTTATGACGATAGTTCCCCCATTACTTTTGGCCACAGTGGTAAGCTTTTCCGTAAATGCCGACGTAGATAAACCTCATAGTGTTGGTTTAGAGTTTTCAGGTGGAGGCATTGACTACAAAGGCAAAGACACAGATGGTACTGGCGTTGGCCAATCATATCTTTATTATAACTATCAATTTTTGCCGCATTATTACTTAGAAGTTGGTTTAGTGCGCGCTGAAGATGTTGATGATTGGAAATGTGAAAATGAGGCAGATAGTGGTTGGCGTTGTCGAGAGGGCAGCAATAACTTTTCACTGGCAGTTGATAATTACAAACAAGACAGTTTAATTCTTGCCTTAAAAACCGACCTGAGCTTGTCTAAACGCAATAGTCTTTATGCAAAAGCGGGTGCTGAATTTTACGAATACGAATTAAGCCTAGATAACAATAAATTATCTGATGAGTCTGGTGTTGGCTTATTTGTTGAGGCCGGTTGGCAATACCAATGGGACAATGGCATGGGGATTAATGCTGGTGTTCAACATCATGACTTAGGGGATTTAGAAAGAACCAACGCCACTTTTGGCGTTAGTTATTCTTTTTAATTTTGCATTTTTGCTGTGAAAGTATAGTGAAGTGAGGCTGGTAAATATTATAAAGATAATTATCAGTCTTTTTTCTTCTGATCAGACTCTAATATTTGAAATGCGGGCAAGGTTACGCGCCAATAAATAGCCGCTAAACGCAACAGCAGCGCCCCTAACACTGCACCAACAATAGCAAATTGTTCTGGCACCGCAAAATGAATTAACAACGTGTATAAGGCGCCACCTAAAATAGCGGCTGTAGCATAAATCTCTTGTCGTAAAATCATTGGAATGACATTACATAACACGTCTCGTATCATACCACCTGCAACCCCCGTCATCATGCCCATAACAATAGCCACAGGGATTGCTGAACCTAAACTTAAGGCTTTTTCTGTGCCTAATACCGCAAATAACGCTAAGCCAAATGCGTCTGAGATCAGCAGAAATCGCTTAGGTATGCGTCTAGGACAACGGATAAAAATGATGGTCAGTAGTGCAGTGGCCAAAATCACATATAAATATATTGGATTTTCCAGCCAAAATACTGGTGTTTGTAGAATGACATCTCGTATGGTGCCACCACCTATGGCCGTTACTGCAGACAACACAACCACACCGAATGGGTCTAATTTATAGCGTCCCGCCATTAAGGCACCTGACAATGCAAAAACGGCGACACCAAAAAGATCTAGCCAATAAAGGAGTTCAGACATGTGAAGCCCTAGTTATTTTACTAACGGCAGTCCTGCAGCTTTCCAGCCCTTCATGTCGCCCGCAAGATGGCGAAGATCACTAAAACCTGCATCTCGTAGCGCATTTTCTGCACTTACCGCACGTCGACCAGAGCGGCAATGCACAACAACGGTTTGGTCTTTATGAGCAATAATTTTGGCAAGATTGTCTGATATTTGATCGTGACTAATATTAATGGCACCTTCAATATGACCTTGTGCGAATTCTTGAGGTGTACGCACGTCCAAAACAATTGTTTGATTTTTAGGAGCGGCCATTAATGCAATCAATTCTTGCTGGGTAATGGTTGGGGTTTGCCCGGCAACACTGATAAAAGCAAAAACGCTGAGTACTGTAAGTAACGTTAATTTTATGAATTTCATTTGATTTCCTATACGTTAAAGGCGTTGTTGTTGGTTGTTTTGTAGAAGTAAATAATGTCTTTTTTTTAGGAGAATATCAAACCACTAGCGAAAGCCAGATGTTGCATATGAAATAATTGCAACCATCATAACTAAAAGAATACAAATATACAGTGCGTAGTTGATACGCTTGTTGGCGTGAATGATATCGGTAGCTTGTGGTTGCCGGGCATGGTCATTAAAGCTTGTTTTTCGTAATTTATTGCCTTGATACATTGCCACACCACTTAACTTAATTTCCAACCCTAATGCCAGAATATGTAGCAATAAGCCATTACCAGTTTGTAAGAACTTACTTCGTGTTAATCGCCAGCAGAGAACCGGACTTTTACCAACAGTGCCAATCAGTAAAATAATGGCAAATATTCTTGAGGGAAACCACTGTAATAACTTAACAATATGGTTAATTGCCGCGCCAAAATATATATAGCGTGATAGTTTTATGTTCCAAACGTAATGCATTTCTAATAGCAGTCGAAAAGACAAGGCGGTAAGCGGACCAAAAAATAGTGCATAAAAACCAACACAAACCAGCAGCTGCGAGCTACGCAGTACTTGCATTTCAATGCAGGCTTTACTAAGACCTAGCATTGAAAGCTGTTCCGTTTGTCGTAACAAGTATGGTGCAAGGGCTTGCTTGGCTTGGTAATTATTATTGGCAACAAGTTCGCGTGCAATTTCTTTGTTGACCCGTCCTAAGCCAATATTGCCTAATGCTAAATACAACAATAAGCCATGCCAAAGCCAAGGTACTTCGATAAAGGTTTCAAACAGCCAGAGAATCGCAATAATGGGCGTTAAGGTAACAAGAATGGCGATGAAACCGGATATATTTTGCTGCCGGGTACTATTGCTGGCTTTGTTGACCTTATTGGCTAGGCGCTGACAATAAAAATTAAAAAATGAGAATGGTTGTTGAGTAGTAAAAGAGCCAACTATCGCCTTTAATGCAATTACCAATAACAGGATTACCGCAGAAGAATAAAGGTATGGTGTCGCTAAAATATTACTCAAACTATCCATTAGTTTAATGATTTTCCTTGCAACGCCGCAAGCATGCTAATAACTAGCTGAGAAGAATTTACCGAGGCGGTTTCTAAGTATGCTTCAAAAGAGCTCGGCGATTCTTTACCAGCTATATCAGACATTGAACGAATAACCACAAATGGTGTGTTAAATTGATGACAAGTGTGGGCAATTGCTGCGCCTTCCATTTCTACAGCCGCCATTGTTGGGAAGTTTGCTCTGGCTTTAGCAATATCATCATCTTTGGTCATAAAAGTATCGCCTGTGGTGATCAAGCCGACTAAGGTTTGAATATTTTCAAGAGAGCTAACCCCTACTTTTGCTGCGTCGACAAGTGTTGGGTGTGGAATATAAGCCGCAGGATTTGCTGGCAGTTGACCAATTTCGTAACCAAAAGCGGTAACGTCGACATCGTGATAGCGCACTTCTGAGCTGATAACGATATCCCCAACTTTAAGTGATTGTTCAAAACCACCCGCTGAGCCAGTATTTACCACATAGTCTGGTTGAAACTTATCAATAAGAATTGCTGTTGCTAAAGCTGCAGCAACTTTGCCGATACCTGATTGCACAATTACCACATCAGAGCCATCTAATTGCCCTTGATAAAAAGTATAACCAGCGTGTGTTGATGTTTCACAATTGCTTAATTTGCCTTTTAAAATCGCAACTTCTGGCTCCATTGCCCCAATAATACCTGCTTTCATTTTTATCCATCACATTTAACAATATTTAATATTGGCTAATTATAAAGGCTGAACCAGTATTTGTCGCTGGCAGTGGTCAAACTTTTGATGAGAAAAGCAAATAAAATGAACTTAGTAGCAAGAGTTAATAAATATGCCACTTGCTTAGCAGCTTGACGTGAACTCGCCAAATTTCGGGGCAGCACCCGTTTCAAGGTTATAGTAATAACTGTTGCATAAGTCGTTTAATCGGCAATCTTTTGGCCTACTAAAGACCATAGTACGTTCCGAATTTGAAAAGCCTAACCCCGCGCAGTGCGCTGGTTGCCGATGGCGCAAAGGCTATTACTAACTCTATTAGGGTAAAACCTTTACATTTTTGCATGTCGCCGCCCCGAAGAATTCATAATGTAATTGTACGTTTTAACGGCGATTACTCCGTTACGAATTGAAGAGCTTGTTAAATTTTGCAAAATGCCATGTACATGGGCGGGATGTAAACATGCTAACTCGCAAAAAATAGTGTCGAGTTAGCTTATTCGTTTAAATGCTATCAGATAGCATTCATTAATGTGGTAAAGCCCTCATTTGTGGAGCAGGTATTTGCTGCGGCGTAATAGGGTTTGACGTGTGCGCTAGTTCTTTTGCTGCCGTGGCAGGTATCGCACCGACACTTCTAGGACGGGCTTTAACTAAAGGTGCAGGAATAACTCTACCTTTAACTTTTGGTAAAGGTGCATTATTGCCTAAAATACGGCTATTAATACAAGCGCGAATTTCATCAATAGTGTAATTGGGCTTTACTTTTATACGAATATGAGGAATGGCCGCAGCTTCTAATGCACCGCTGACAAACCAGTCTTTTTTGACTTTGTAGCCTTTACCTTTAGTATCGACTAAATCAATTGCACCAAGCAGCTTCATAGATTCTCGGTCACAAATAACAAAATCTAAGTACTTACCATTGGCGTTATTCGCCGCCGTTTGACTAGCACGATTAGAGACACCGTTACGAATAGTGACAATATCAGCTAGCTTAACACGATTTAAAATGCGGTATCTGCCACCCATTGCTTGTTCAACTAAATTCTGGAAGTTTTTTTCTGCCGGGGTAAAAATGGCAGTTTTACGATCAAAAGGAAAAGGAAAGCTATTATCGTTTAGGCGACTTGCTAACAAAGCAACAATAACAATAAGGCTGATCATAGCAAATAGAATGAGTTCCATAGACATCTCCGGCAGTTCAAATTCTTGACGTTTATCTTATAGTGTCAAAATAAAGCAGAAACTGTGCCAGAGATGTTTATATAAAAACTATTCCATCTTAATGGTTTTTATATAATTACCATTAAGTGGCTGATTTTATTTTGGATATTTTTCTTCTAGTGCAGTATAAAGTTGCTGTTGAAAATCTGTTGCACTCGCATCTAGGGTATTTACTAAATTCGCTAACACTTCGTTATCTTCTTCGCCATGCCAAATTTTAATATAACTACCTTCTTTGTAGCCGTGATCTTGACGGAAAAAGTTTAGGGTATTTTTACCTACGTATTGGCGGAATAACTCATTTAAATCCATTGACATTAAACGCATACAATCGGCTAATGCTACGGCATCAAATGCCTTTTTGCTAACAGCTGCACAGGCTAAGTTTTCTAGGGCAATTTTAAAGTCCTGTTCACCACTATTTTCTGTTAACTCTACCGATAAAGTTTCGGTAATTTCTTCAATAGTACCACCTGCCATTAAACGTAAACTTAGACCAAAGTGAAAAATATCAACCAGTTCAAGTTGTACTTGAGCAACGTCGATTTCTTGATGTTTCCACCACTTCCAACCGTGGTGATCTAACATTTCAGCACATTCAACCCAGATGGCACGGTACCATTCATAGTTGTTATCGCGCCAAGTTTCACTTACGCGTGAATTCATCGCGTCTTGCATTGATAACATTTGTAATATTTGATTTTTTGCGGTGCTAAGTGAATCGCTCATTTTTCTCTCTATTCTAGTGGAATTGACGGTCAACAAGGTGACTTATTAATAGTTTGCCGCAGCAAACATAAACTAACAAGCATTGTACTTAAATTTATGAAATATTAATGGCATTATACTCATATAACTAACCAGAACAGAGAGTAGTTTTTGACAACTAAAGTCTCGACACAAGTGCAACAAGAAGCATTACGTATAGCTAAAGCCACACAAAAGAAAGCATTAACTAAAGAACAAACTAAATTAATTGCTCAAGGTATCGAAAAGGGAATTAGCGAATATAAGAAACAGCAGAAAGCGAAAGCACGAGAGCGTGATAAACAGCGTAAAAAACAATCGTTCACTAACGCTAAAAATGTAACAGATTTAAGCCCTCAACCGACAGAAAGCAAACAGCAAACCTCAAAGCTTAAAAATTCAATATTCGTTTTTTTACCTTGGGTGTTATTACTTGCCAGTTGGGCTTACTTTTTTATAGCCGTTTAATTATACAAATACCGTGGCTTGCGATGCGTTGGTAGCTTTATCGAGCGGATAAATGCACGCCTGCTAGCATACAGCGAATCGACCCACCAGCTAGCTCAATGGTTTCAACGTTGATAGCAACAAGCTCTGCACTTTTTTGTATTAAGGATATTTGATGCGGTGTTAAGGCGTTATATGCCGTTGTCGACAAAGCGAGTATTCGGCCATTTTTGCCTTGAAGTTCGATGGCATTGCCACAAAAGCTATCAATTTGTTGCTCTGATAATGTAATAATTTCACGGCCTGATGCTTGCAGGCGCTGAATAATTTCTTCACGGCGTAAAGGGTTTGTGATCATCTCAGGTGCCAATAATACAAACTCCGTGGCTATACACATTAGTACGTTGGTGTGATAAACACTTTGCCCTGTGTGATTTACGGCGTCAAATAACATAGGTTCATAGTTAAAATGTGTACAGAAGCGTTCAAGCGCTAAAGAGTTCGCTCTTTTAGACTGCACTGCGTACGCGACTCGGTCTAAATGATCTAATACCATAGCTCCAGTGCCTTCCAAATAAATTTTATCTTGCTCCAAACCTGAATAATCAACTATGTCCTGTACTCTATATTGCTGTTTAAGCAATTCGATAATATCGCTACGTCGTTCTAGGCGGCGGTTATTGGCATACATAGGGTAAATGGCAATATGGCCGCCATTGTGGGTTGAAAACCAATTATTGGGAAATACTGAATCAGGTGTTTTTAAGCCTTCATCTTCAAACATATGCACAGTTATTCCGTATTGTTCCAAAGTGACTTTTGCTTGGCTAATTTCCCTATATGCATTCTTAGCAATTTCTTGTGCTGTTGCAGCGAGTTGTTTTGACTGAAAACTATTGTCATCAAGGGTTTGCGGATTAGGTAAAAAATGGTGTGCTCTGATCATGACAACACTGTTTGGAGCTTGTGGGTTTAAAACAGTCAAGGCAAGTTTCCAGTACGAACTTAAATTATAACTAAAGTGTAAATTTTATTTTTGCTAGTTAAAATGTCATTATTGTTGTTATTTATGATTAATATTTATCATTTTGTAAGGTTGGATTGGCGATATGACAAATTTAAAGGTAAAGCCTTATCTACACGATCAACTTGATCAGCAATTAATTGCCTTACTACGTGAAGATGGTAGAGCGTCAATTTCTAAACTGTCTGAACGATTGAAAGTATCACGAGGCACAGTGCAAAATAGAATTGATCGCCTTGTTTCTTCTGGTGCTATATTAGGTTTCACGGTAAGAGCACATGAAGCCATTGAGTCAGACTCGATTAAAGCGGTCATGATGATTGAAGTTGTAGGGCGCTCTACGGCACAGGTTATTAAAACCTTAAAAGGCCTACCTCAGTTAATAAAGTTACATACCACCAATGGGGCTTGGGATTTAGTGGCTGAATTACAAACGGGTAGCTTAATTGAGTTTGACCATGTATTGGCACAAGTGCGTATGATTGAGGGTGTACTTAATAGCGAAACAAGTATTTTATTAACTTCAGCTTAATTAAAATTGGAATCGAGTACTTAGCCAAATATTACTATTGTCTTGGTGCTGCCCGAAAAATGAATAGTCATTCTTACCAAAAAATATATTTGCACCAGCACTGAATAGCCATTGGTCATTGTATTGGTAATTAATACTTGGCTTTAGGTAGCCATCATCGTCTGTTGGTGAATAAAAGCTAAACAGTGAGTAGGTTAATGTTTGTTGTTGAGTGCGGTAGGTTAAACGGAGTGTCATTAACTGGCGATTTTCATTAACTACTTGCTCAGGTAGCGGGGTGTTTTTTATAAGAGCGTGATAGTCTTTTGTACGCTCTAAGTAATATTGCACACTGGCGGTTAAGTTCTTGGCAAGTTCTCGCTCATACCCTATCAAAAACCGGTGTTGGCCATTCGCTATTTTGTTATCATTTCCTTGTTGATCTTCAATGCTATTATAGCTGGCATATTCGAAATTAAATATTCCCCCAAAATAAGGTGCTAATGCACTTACCCCCCAAGTATTTAGCTTTGGAAAGTACCCTTGGCTTTGTGACTGGCTTGGCAGTTGAGTCGACATTTCTTCAATTATTCGTGCTTTATTGCCCATAGGCGTTGGCCAAAAACCACGGTAACCATAAATTGAAAGTTCAATATTATCAATGTGGGTATTTAGGCGTGCTGCCCATTGTGATTTATTGGTTTTGTCGATCAGAAGCGTTTCATCAGGCGCTATCACTTGCTGCATTTGTGGTGAGTAAAATGAGAAGCGCTCTCCGGTAATGTAGTTATCTGGAGTAAATTCTGGTGTCCAAACTAACGTAAAATTTACGTCAACAAAGTACCAGTTTGTACGTATGCTGTCAGACGGAGCTTTTAAATATTCATCTGCTCGACCCGAAAAGAAAGATTGCCAGTCTTTAGCGAATAAATCATTAAGAAATAAATAATCTCCGGTTCCCCAGGTAAGCACTTGTCGACCAATTTTTACGTCAAGGAAACTGGATACACTGGCGGCGACATTTAGCTCTCGAGTTTGCCATATTACTTTCTCTAGAACTGCATCATAATAGTTATCGACTTTGCCATTTAACTGAAATCTTGGATGGCTATAGTCGATATTCATTCTCGCTTTTATTTCATTAAGTGATGATGATTTTTCAGTAACATTATTTTGCAGAAATTGGCCATAGGCAGTTTCGATAAAGCCAGTAACTTGCCAGAGTGACGTTTCTTGCTCTTCAGCCCAATCATCATCCCAGTCGTCCTCTTCTTCACTAGTATGCTCAGGAATATTGTCATTAATGTTGCCATAGTTATTCTGCGCAGCTATTGCTTGTGCTTGATTGTTAGTTAGTAAAGCTGCTGTAGCAAGTAAAGCGATGATAAACGGCAATAATGAGCGTAAAAATGAAGATGTCATAATTAATATTTTATTTTAACCAGGCTTTAGGTGGAGTGCGCATGCTGCGCTCGCTGAAAATATTTTCAGGTAAACCAATATCATATTTTACTTTGCGAAATTGTAATTCGGTATAGCTGTTGTTAGTCAGGTCAGTGATACGAGATTTCATTACCGTCGCGTTACCTGCAATATCTTTAACTTTTAGCACTGTCATCTTTCTAATCGGTTTATTTTGGGCATCAAAATAGATGCTCACTGTCGGCAAAAAGTTACTTTTACTAATGTTGATGGTGTAATAATTAAACTCAACACTATTTTTGTTTTTGGGTAGTGCTTTAATGGTGTAACTATTGTCATCTTCACTTAATAAAGAAAAAGTGTCTTCATTCGGGTTTCGGCCGGAAACATCTTCGTAAAAAAAGTGTGAGCCAACAAATGAGGTGCGTTTATCACCAGCAGAGATACGCTTTACTAAATCGAGTGCGGGTAAGTATAACCAGCGATTGTCATCCTCAGTGGTGTGTTTTTCAACACGAAATACTGTGTCTTTAACATTACTGGGGCGAGAGAAAAATACCAACATATTTTGATCACCAAGATCGGCAATATCTTGGCGTAAAATAAAGAATTGGCGCATTTGTTTTTGACCATTCTCATCAACAATTATCATTCTTGCTTGTGCGCTACCATCATCTCCTGCGTAATAAGCGGCTAAATTTGCTTTGTTGATTATCTGTTGAGCAGTTAACTCTTGTGCCTGCAATGGGCTATTAATAGTAAGTGCGAGGATACACATTGTTAGCATTAGAGGCTTTATATTTGATAAAGACAAATCACGTAAACGTTTCATGCTCTAGTTCTCCATTAAATTTATGACGTTACTAAGCTGTTTTTTCGCTCGGTTTAGCGCGCTTTAGTAAAGTAAGCAATGCCGGTAATAGCACTAATGTCACTAATGCCGACATGATCATAATACTGGCCAAGAAAAAGCCAACAGTGATGTAAGGCATTAATGGCGATAATAATAACGGTGTGAAACCAATGGCAATTACAATGGCATTTCTGCTAATTGCCCGGCTTGGTTCTTGAAACATGGCGCTAAGTGCTTGTGTAAGGCTTTGATATTCATTTTCTAACTCGCGAACTCGTTGGATAAAGTGAATAGCAAAATCGATAGAAAGTCCTAAAGTTAGTGCTGATAATACTGCAATAGGCATATCATACGCTTTGCCAAACCAACCGATCAGACCGTAAATCATCGTTATCGTGAAAGTCAGTGGTAGCATGGCAAGCACACCATATTTGATTGACCTAAATAGTAACATCATCATTAAAAACACGACAATAAACGACGATAACAAGCTGTCGATCATACCGCTGACCATAGCGTCTTGCCACACAACATTTAGGTATGACTTTCCTGCCCATTGATATTGCACATTCATTGGCGGAGGATTGTTAGTGATGTAGCTTTCCACCCAGTTAACAACTTTTGTCATGTGTTGGTTATCACCACTGGTCATTTGTAACCAAAGCAATGTTTTTTGGTAATCTTGACTAACAAAGTGCCATAAATCTTGCGGTCGATGAGATGATTGAAATTGTAGTAAGGTTTGTGCCACACCTTGACTTGTTGTTGGAATAGCAAAGTCGTGGTCATCGCCTGATTTAAGCTCTCGATTAACGGTACTTACAATATCGGTCAAACTATTAACTTTACCAACATCACCATTGGCGACCAATGCGCTTTGCAAGTCGGCTAGCCAGTTGAGCATAGTAGGCTCAGTAAATACTTGTTTAGCAGTCAATGCTTGTTCGCTAATATTGTATAGTTGCTCGAGCCAAGCTTGCTCAGTATCAGGCGCTTCAAAGCGTAAGTCATCTAAGCTAATTAATAAGTTTTGTGAAAAGAATGGATTTTTTTGCTTACTGCTTGCGGTTTTATTTTGCTGTAATTTTTCTACTAATTTTACAACAGTTGATTTTGTTGAGCTTGCCTTAACAGCTGATAACACTTGCTGAAAGCGATCAACAGCAGCGGATTCATTAACACTGTTATTGCTAAAAACTAACCATGCGTCGTAAGTGCCAGCAAAATGTTGATTTAGAGCTTTGTCGGCAATACGAATTTCATGATCGGCTTTAAACCAATTAACAGGATTATCGTTAATTTCTATACGAGTAATGCCTTCAAGACTAACGGCAAATAAAGCAATAAAGGCCATTAAGATTACTTTGCCTCGCTTTACTGAAAAAACACCAAGTTGTTGTAAGCTGTTTGCTAAACGACCTTTTTGCTCCATCCTTTGTAAAGCACGTTGCAAGTTCGCCAGTGTTTTAGGTTTCATGCGAGCGATATAAGCGGGAATGTAAGTAATGGTTAAGAAAAATGCTAGTAAAATACCGGTGCCGATAAAGGCGCCAAATACTTTCACTGGTGGAATTGGTGTTAGCATTAGTGAATAAAAACCGACTGCTGAAGTAATAGAGGTGAACAACATAGGGGTATATAAGTGTTTCATCACCTGTTTGACAGTATCTGATGCTTTGTCGCCGGCTTTATAACGATCGGCAAATTCGGAAAGAATATGCACAGAGTCAACCACAGCAATTGGCATTAAGAATATTGCAATCATCGAAGACATAATATGCACAGTAAAACCTAAGCCAATTAACGCACCCATAATAATAAGCACGGTTGCCATAGCAACAACCATAGGGGCGATGATCAGTGGGATATTACGGAAGAAGTACCAAAGTAACACAAAAATTGCTAAACCAGCTAAAGGCGCTGCCACGCCCATTTGAACAAACATTTCATAGCCAAATTGATCTTCAGCTACCGGCAGACCGGTGATATGAAAAGCTAAATCTGTATTTTTCTGGTGAATATAGTTTTCGCTAATTGCTCTAATTTCTTCTGCGATAATGTAGCTTTGATCTTTACTAACGATAGGCACATAAATAGCAATAGCTTTATCGTCGCCAGAAACCAGTGTGTTATTGAGCATAGGCAAACGTTTTACTGCTTGTTGAATTGCCGCACTGCCTTGCGTTGTTGCCGGCGCATTTTTCATTAAATATTCAAAAACAATACCTTGGTTTTGGCCGTTTTCGTCAGTTAGCTGACTGATGTTGTCAACGACATTGAGCGATAATAAGTCTTGCTTAATAACGCCATCAAGCTGAAGAATATCATTAGTTAAATGCTCAACAGTGGCTAAGGTGTCGGGAGTGAAAATGTTGTTTTCACTGACGAGGCCTACAACGATCATATCGCGCATTAAAAAGTCAGTTTTAATATGATTGTGAAATACCCGAGCTGGTGCATCTTTACTGAGCATATTTTCTGGATCAGTATCAATTTCAATCATAGGTATCATGGCTAAACTCAATAAGGTAATGAATAACACTAATGAGTAAATTGCTTTGGGTTTAGCAATGGCAAAATTTAAAACGCGTTGATAATTCAATGTATTTCCTTAGTGAGCAACTAACACGAGTATAGATAAAGATGGTTATTTGCTATATTAGAGAATCGTAATATACTTTTATATTAGCAGTATCTAATGTAATATCCAACTAGAATTAAATTTTCAATATGTTTTATATAGCGGCGGGATTGATACTGCCGCTTTAGAGAGAAATAAATGACGACCCTTTTACCAATTGATATAAAAGAAATGCGTAGTAACGCCTCACAAGCGGCTGAATTATTAAAAGCGATGAGCAATGAGAATCGCTTATTAATTTTATGTCACCTTGGCGAGAAAGAAATGTCGGTAAATGAACTTAATAACTTTATTGATTTAAGCCAATCTAGTTTATCTCAGCATTTAGCTAGGTTGCGTCAAGACGGCTTAGTAAAAACGCGTCGCGAATCTCAAACCATATTTTACAGCATTGCTAATCCTTCGGTGGTGAAGTTGATTAGCTTTTTACATAGTGAGTTTTGTGCATAGCCTGGATGGCGCTAATCGCTACTAAAAAGTTTTTTTCTTACCATAGCTCGGTAAGCTTTAGGCGTTAGATTTAGTGCCTGCTTAAACAAACGGGTAAAGTTAGTTTGGTCTTGATAACCTACCTGAAAGGCAATTTCTTGAATTGATAAATTACTTGCCGCCAGTAATTCTTTTGCCGTTTCAATTTTTAATTTTTGCCAATATTGATTCGCGCTTACGCCTGTTGCTGTTTTAAATCTTCGAGTAAAGGTTCGTTGGCTGATACCAAATTGTTGAGCAATTTCGTGCAGTGTTAATGATGAGTTTAAATTAGTTTGTAGCCAGAACTGAATTTGGCTAATGAGCTCATCAGGGTGTCGGTCTCCGGCGCCCTCTAAATAGCGTTGCTCTTCATATGGTTTTCGTATTTCATGAGAAAAGTTTCTTTCTACTTGTTGTGCGGCATTTTGTCCGTAAACTTGAAAGATAATATGTACAACGATATCGGCTAACGCGTTCAAGCTGGCAGCGCAGTAAGTTCGCTCTGATTGAGTAATAAAAAAGTCGGGTTTTAAGTCAACCTTTGGGTAATCACGTTTGAACTGCTCAACATAGTGCCAATGGGTAGTTGCTGGGTGGTGGTCTAAAATTCCGGTTTCCGCGATTAAACAAACACCAGTACCACCGCCAATTAATGTTGCACCTTGCTGCCAAATATTATTTAGCCAATTGAGCATTTTAGGTTGCTTAATTATGGTGGGCCTTGGGTTACGCCATAAGCTTGGAATAAAGGCAAAGTCAGGTGTTTGCGCACTTTCAACATCGGTATCTGGTAACAATTTAATAAGCGCACGTGTTGAAATTGGTTGTACAGATTCTGCCACCATTTGAATAGACAGACGTGGCGCGTTTCGATTTTCTTGTAGTGCGACAGCCTCGCCAGCACGCAACATTTCTACCGGTAAGCTGACACTGGTAGCCAACATGTGGTCATAGAGGAGTAAGGCAATGTTGATACTGTTTTCTTTATTACGCTTGAGTTTAGCTTTCATATAAATTCACTTATCGGCAGCTTACGCTAGTTTGTGGCCTTATTTGCATGTTTTTTGGCTATTATTGATTATTAATTATTTTTACTAACTTTTAAACTACAAACAACTAAATATTAAGTTTGAATTTTAAAGAGATTTTTCATGACTGCATTACCGATTATCATTGGCATGGGTGGCATTAATGCTGCTGGTAGAACTTCCTTTCATCAAGGCTTTCGTCGCATTGTTATCGATAAACTAAATGCTGAAGCTCGCCAAGAAACTTTTGTGGGTTTAGCGACCTTAATGAATTTGCTAACCAGCAAAGATGGCGAGCTTGTTGACCAAGCAGGTAATGCTGTAGAAAAATCTGCTGTTGAACAACGTTTTGGTGAAGAAATTCTGGCCGGCACTTTAATTCGTAAAATCGAAAATGAACATTTTGATCCTGATGCAACGCCTTGGCAGCAGAAATTAACTATGGATGTTGGTGAGCAAGGAATTAGCTTTGAAACACGTGCACGTGATTTACCAAATCCATTGCCTCGCACTTGGCAGGTAACTGAGCTAGAAGATAAGCGTGTTCGTGTTGAAATTGCTGGCGAAGTGGAAGTTAAGCATGACTCAACTCGCGACAATCCAATTAAGGCGGCAGGGCAATTTCCAACGGGGTTTAAACCAGCGAGCTTATACAATAGCCGTTACCAGCCACGTGGCTTACAAGCTACAATATTTGGTGCTGCCGATGCAATTCATTCAACAGGCTATAGCTGGAATGAAATTGCCGATAAAGTAAGCCCAGATGAAATCGGTACTTACTCGGCATCTGTATTTGGTCAAACACAAGCTGAAGGCGTTGGCGGTATGATGCAAAACCGCCTTAAAGGTGAGCGAGTTTCAACGAAAAACTTAGCGCTTGGCTTAAATACTATGCCGACTGATTTTGTTAATGCTTATGTTACCGGTAATGTTGGTACAACTTTCACATCCACTGGCGCATGTGCAACATTTTTATATAACTTAAAAGCGGCAGTGCAAGATATTCAAGCAGGCCGTATTCGTGTGGCTATCGTTGGTAGCAATGACTGTGCAATTACCCCTGAAGTGGTTGAAGGTTTTGGTAACATGAGTGCGTTGGCGAATGAAGAAGGTTTGAAAAAACTCGACGGCAATGATGTTGCAGACCATCGTCGAACCAGTCGCCCATTTGGTGATAACTGTGGTTTTACTATAGGTGAAGCGGCGCAGTTTATCATTTTAGTCGATGATGCCCTAGCCCTTGAGTTGGGCGCAAATGTTTTAGGTTCGGTTGCTGATGTTTATACCAATGCCGATGGCATTAAGAAGTCTATTACTGCACCTGGCCCTGGTAATTACATTACTATGGCGAAATCAGTGGCATTAGCAACAGCGATTGTTGGTGAAGAATCTGTTCAGCAGCGCAGCTTTATTTTGGCCCATGGTTCAAGTACACCGCAAAACCGCGTTACCGAATCGTTAATTTATGATCGTGTTGCGCAAAGTTTTAATATTTCTAACTGGCCAGTGGCAGCGCCAAAAGCTTTTGTTGGCCATACTATCGGCCCAGCAAGTGGTGACCAAGTGGCGATGGCATTAGGTGTTTTCGAACACAATATTATGCCGGGTATAACCACTATCGATAAAGTGGCCGATGATGTGTATAGCGAGCGCTTAAATATAGCGACTGAGCATTGGGATTGTCATAATATGGATGTAGCCTTTATTAATTCGAAAGGCTTTGGTGGGAATAATGCGACCGCGACGCTATTTTCACCAGAGGTTACTCTATCTATGATAGAAAAGCGCCATGGTAGTGATGCTATGGTTAATTACCGTGATAAATTAGCCTTAGTTAACGGCGCAAGAGCTGATTATCAAAAACAAGCTGACAATGGTGAATTTCAAATAATTTATCGTTTTGGCGATGGCACATTAACCGATGATGATGTCGAGCTATCATCAGAAGATATTAGCGTAACGGGCTTTGCCAATAAAATTTCTTTACCTCAAGTTAATCCATTTGCTGATATGAGCTAAAGTATTTCTCGTTAATTTATAAAGCCCTGCAATTTTATTGACAGGGCTTTTGTCTTTATTGCACTATAGTTGAGTGAAAGCTAAGTTAGACTTAGCTGTATCAAAATGCCGCTAATTTTGAAGTAATTTTATCGTGTTTTGAAATTGTGAGCTGTATAGCCGGTCCTTTCTACAGAGGGTAAACGTAATCAAAAAAGGTCAGCTAATAAAAGGATTTAATGTATGGGTAGAAAATGTACTTAATGCAATGTGGTTTGAATTTTAGCAATTTACTTATGAGTAATGTGGTGTGTTATAGATGACTATCTCCCCGATAAAGATATCATTGAAGCTTGAAGAGCAACCTACCGAAATTAAAAAGCCACAATATAAACCTGTTTTTTTAGCAATTCTACTGGGTTTGTTTGGCGCACTTATTAATAGCTTTCCTATTGAACTGGCCTATAACATTTCCCTGATTTTAGGCAATTTTGTGTTTATTATTGCTGCCGCTTATTTGCGTCCTCCTTTAGCGCTACTAACGAGTTTAATTTGTGTAACGCCATTGTTATACATTTGGGGACATCCTTTTGGTTTTGTCACGTTTGGCTTAGAAGCCTTGTTCGTTGCTTTTATGCGTGGACGTGGGTGGTATTTACCAACCGCAGACTTCTTATATTGGCTAATCATTGGCATGCCTTTAACGGCATTTTTTATTTGGATCAACAATGCTGATGCACAGGGTTATGTGCTATTTTCATTATTTAAACAAAGTATAAATGCTGTGTTTTATACGGCGATGGCTGTTATTTTTCTTTTTGTTTTTGGTGAAAGACTAACGTCATGGGTTCAATCGCAACAACCGAAGCTAGAAAAAAACTTAAAGCAATATTTACATTATATTTTGTGGGTAATGTCGGCATTTTTTGTGGTTGGTATTTGTTTGTTTTTAAGCCGAAGCTTAAATGATATTCACCATCAACAGTTTGAAGAGAAACTTGAAATTAGCAGCAAATACCTTAATCGTATGGTTGAAAGTTATATCAGTGAACATATGATCGCAATTGCTCAAACGGCCAATAAGTTATCGGTGATTAATACTAATGAATATGCTGAGGCTTTAGCAAAAGTTCACCAGTTATACCCTGGATATTTAACCATGCTAATTGCCAATGAAGAGGCTAATATAACGGCTGCATCGCCAGGAGACTTGTTGGATAACCTTCCTAAAAGTGCATTTAGTGTTGCTGATAGGGCCTACTTTTCTCAAGCCTTTTACAATGAAAGTTTATATGTTTCTCCGGTTTTTCTTGGCCGAGGTTTTGGTGTTGATCCTATTGTCGCAATAAGTGCGCCGATATATCAAAATAACAGCGAAAAGCCGACAGGGATTGTTGAAGGTTCATTAAATCTTAATATGATTGAGAGTGCCAAAAGTATTGAAAATAATGATGATGGTATTTCGATTATATTAACAGATGAAAATAATAACATTATTTATGCTGATGATAACTTAGCCTTAATTACTCTATCTCAATTTAACTTTACTATTATTCAGGAAAAATTGAAGCATAAATTGATGACGATAGATGCCGGCAATAGTCAGGGAAATCATTACTTATATCGACAAAGTTCGCTAAAAAATGGTTGGAAAATATTTGTCGTGGTAGAGCATGGCCAATTACTGAATTTAATTGAGCGACAATATCTCACCATTTTTATGTCGCTGTTTCTTATTTTCATTTTTGTTGTCTTGTTAGCTAACCAGTTTTCGCATACGTTGAATCAGCCATTGAAGTTTGCCTTAAACGAACTTGCTAATGGTGGCGGAAAAGACGGCTACAAAGCTATGCCGTTTGAAGCACCAACGGAGTTTTTAACTCTTTACAATGAATTGCAAAAATCACAACAAAGTCTCTTGAAACACCAATATATTTTGGAAGAAAAAGTTGAAAAGAGAACGCGTGATCTTAATAAGGCGAATAAAGCGTTAAAAGAACTAGCAAATAAAGACAGCTTGACGGGATTATATAATCGCCGCTATTTAGAGCAAAAATTTAGTGACCTGCAAGCAATATTATCTCGTAACAATGGCGCTATGTTAGTGGCAATGCTGGATTTAGACCACTTTAAGCGTTTAAATGATGAATATGGCCACCTTATTGGCGATAACTGCTTAGAATATATTGGGCAATTAATGAAAAACAAATTTGATCGTCGTAGTGATATTGTTGCACGCTTTGGCGGCGAGGAGTTTATCGTAGTTGCTCAACATGATGAAAAACATGGTGTGATACAAAAACTTGAAGAATTGCGTGAAGAGGTTGCTCGTCATTGCTTTCCTTATGATGGAGAGCACTATCTCGGTGTCACTATTTCTATTGGTGCAGTTACCGCCCAGGCAAGTTATGCTGAAAAAATTGAGCAGTGGATAGCACTTGCTGATGAACAGCTATATTGGGTAAAGAACAATAGTCGGAATAAAATGTCAGTAACACATTTAGACTAGCACCGGTATAGCTATTGATCTGACAACCATTTGTGCCTAAGCTTGTAAATAACTCCATCTTGCTCTAGTTGCTGATAAGCAAACCTTAAACGCTGGGCCCATTGCGGCTCACTTTTTAAACTTAAAGCTATACAGAGTTTATTATTAAGTTCGTTAGCGTTACGCACTTTAACGAGTTGCTGATAATCATAACCTAGCTTTTTAGCCCTATGTTTTACCGTTAATTCTGTTGCAACAATTAAGTCAGCACGACTATTAAACAGCATTTGTATATTTTGATCTTCTTGGATTAATCGTAATATGTTTGAAAATTCCTTATCTAAAACAAATTGCTCTGCATTTGAGTACCGTGAAACCGCAATTTTATGCGCTTTAAGTTGCGCCATACTGTAGCTGCTATTGCCATAGTATTTTCTTAGCCCCCAAAATGAAAATTTCTCATCGGTAATACAACCTATCCAATGAAATAAATCTGCTCGGTGTGGCGTATGAGCAATAGAGAATATCAACACATTAGCTTCATTTTTTGCTATTTCATATGCTCTAGCCCATGGCATAACTTTTATATTAGGTGTTACGGCAAGCCTTTGTAGCATTTCCTGAACAATTTCAACGGACAAGCCAGTTAAATGGCCATTAGTGTTTAGGATTTGGTAGGGGACAAGATTCTCGGTCACGATATTGAGTTTTGGCAACTCACTACCGTTCGTCGACAGCGATATCGAAAAAGCGAGCAGTAAAAGATACGGGAATAAAATTAACTTTGTTGTAGTTAAATTAAAGGAATTTTTTATTTTATTGAGTTTAGCCACTGTTACGTCATAACCTCCCTCGCACATAGTTTTAGCCTAGACTATTGATAGGCTTTTGTCGAAGCAGTCATGATTAAGCAATAAAAAAGCGGCCGAAGCCGCTTAAATTTAAAGAGTGATGTTTATACCCAAGCCACTTGAAGATGCAGTTTCAGAGTTAAGCTAGGAAATCAGCGCAAGGTGCAGCTCGAAGATAATGGTTACTCCCTTAGCAAATAGTATAATACTGCTTAGTTATGCCTGTTTTTGTTGGCTTGTGGTTACATAATCAAGTATGCCGATTGCTGCTTTTCGGCCTTGATCTATCGCAGTTACCACCAAGTCAGAGCCAAGTACCATATCACCACCAGCAAAAATGTTAGCCTTACTGGTTTGCAAGGCAAAATCGCTACTGTCGGAGGCTATCACTCTGCCACGGCTGTCTACCTCGACACCGGCATCTTTCATCCATTGCGGTGGGCTAGGTAAAAAGCCAAAGGCAATTACCACAGCATCTGCTGGCATCATAAACTCAGAGCCTTCAATGGCTTCCGGACTTCTACGGCCATTAGCATCAGGGCGACCAAGTTGTGTTTTGACAAACTTAACGCCACACGTTTTGCCTTCGTCATCAACAGCAATATCAAGAGGTTGAATATTAAATTGAAAATCAACACCTTCTTCTTTAGCATTTTGTACCTCGCGTGGCGAACCAGGCATGTTTGCTTCGTCGCGACGATAAGCACAGGTAACTGAGGTTGCGCCTTGTCGAACAGAGCTTCTAACGCAATCCATGGCAGTATCACCGCCGCCGAGTACGACAACTTTTTTACCAGAAAAATTCACGTATGGCTTAGCATTTTCATTACCGTCTTCTTGCGAAAGTTGCATTAATTTTTGGGTGTTGCCAATTAAAAAATCTAGTGCATTGTATACACCCGGCGCTGATTCATGCTCAAAGCCGCCAGCCATGTCGGTATAGGTACCAAGTGCCAAAAATACCGCATCAAACTCGTTACTAATATCTTCAAAACTAATATCAACACCGACATTAGTGTTTAAGCGGAATTCGATACCCATGCCTTCGAGTATTTCTCGACGAGTTTGAATAACGTCTTTTTCTAGTTTAAAAGATGGAATACCAAAGGTTAACAGGCCGCCAATTTGCGCATGCTTATCAAATACTACAGCTTGAACACCATTACGAGTGAGCACATCGGCACAAGCTATGCCCGCAGGACCAGCACCTATGATTGCGACACGTTTACCGGTTGAAATTACGTCAGAAAGATCGGGTTTCCAGCCTTGAGAAATTGCCGTATCGGTAATGTATTTCTCAATATTACCTATGGTAACGGCACCGAAGTCATCATTAAGGGTACAGGCTGACTCACATAGTCTATCTTGCGGGCAAACGCGGCCACACATTTCAGGCAGGCTATTGGTTTCATGACAAAGATCAGCGGCTTCGAATATCTTACCTTCGGTCACTAACTCTAACCATTGTGGAATGTAATTATGCACTGGGCATTTCCATTCACAATAGGGGTTGCCGCAATCTAAACATCGATCGGCTTGGCCAGCACTTTGTTCATTACTTAACGGTTGATAAATTTCGACAAAATTGATTTTTCGCTGTTCGATGGCCTTTTTCGGCGGATCAATGCGTTTTACATCGATAAATTGATAAATATTTTTACTCATGAATTAACTTCTCCAACTCGTGTTCTTGTTACTGTGCTTGAACACGAAGTTCTGCAGACGAACGGCTGTGATGACCTAGCAAGGTTTTTACATCAGTTGCTTTTGGTTTCACTAACTTAAATAATGGTGCGTAAGATGAGAAATTAGCTAAAATTTCTTGTGCTCTTAGGCTACTGGTTTCGTCAAAGTGTTGGCTAATAATGCCACGTAAATGCTCTTGATGAATGCTAAGTTCATCAATAGGTAACATTTCAATTGATTCAGTATTTAAACGGATATTAAGATCATTATTTTCATCTAACACATAAGCAAAGCCACCTGTCATACCGGCACCAAAGTTAACGCCGACTTGTCCTAAAATAGTGACAATACCACCGGTCATATATTCACAAGCATGATCACCAGTGCCTTCAATAACCGCATGACAGCCTGAGTTGCGTACTGCAAAACGTTCACCGGCTTTACCACAACCATAAAGTTTGCCGCCAGTAGCACCATATAAACAGGTGTTACCCATGATCATGGCTTCATGGCTTAAGTACTCGACGCCTTTTGGTGGCTTAATGGTTAATTTACCACCCGCCATACCTTTACCAACATAATCATTGGCATCTCCGGTTAAGGTCATTTCTAAACCACCGGCATTCCAAACCCCAAAACTTTGCCCCGCGGTACCACTAAAAGCAATTTTAATTGGATTTGCTGCCATTCCTTGGTCGCCATGCTGACGAGCAATTTCACCTGACAATGCCGCGCCAACAGAGCGGTCGGTGTTTTGTATCGTTAATCGATACTCGCCACCTTGGCTATGCGCAATAGCTTCTGCTGCCAGCGTTACCAATTTTTGGTTTAACTCGCCTTTATCAAAAGGTTGGTTTTCTTCTGTTTGATAAAGAGCGGTATCTTCTCCTGCGACAACTGGTGCGATAATAGGAGACAGATCCAGTTTTTGCTGTTTCGCACTAATACCAGATAAAGACTGAAGTAAATCGGTACGACCAATAATTGCTGTTAGGCTTTCTACGCCTAATTTCGCTAATATTTCTCGGACATCTTGTGCAATGAACTTAAAGTAATTCATTACTTGATCAGGTAAGCCTTTAAAGAACTGCTCGCGTAGCACTTCGTCTTGTGTTGCCACACCTGTTGCGCAGTTATTTAGATGACATATGCGTAAAAATTTACAGCCTAGCGTTACCATAGGCGCGGTGCCAAAACCAAAGCTCTCGGCGCCTAAAATGGCTGCTTTAACAATATCAATACCAGTTTTTAAACCACCATCGACCTGTAAGCGCACCTTATGGCGTAAGCCGTTGGTGACTAATGATTGATGTGCCTCTGCTAAGCCAAGCTCCCAAGGGCAGCCAGCATATTTTACTGAGGTTAGAGGACTTGCCCCTGTGCCGCCGTCGTAACCAGAAATGGTAATGAAATCGGCATAAGCTTTGGCAACACCTGAGGCGATAGTACCGACACCAGGACCAGAAACTAGTTTGACTGAGATAACGGCTTTTGGATTCACTTGCTTTAAATCGAAAATAAGCTGAGCTAAGTCTTCAATAGAATAAATATCATGGTGTGGTGGTGGCGATATTAAGGTTACTCCAGGTACTGAAAAGCGCAGTTTCGCAATTAACGGTGTGACTTTATCACCTGGTAATTGTCCTCCTTCACCTGGTTTAGCCCCTTGCGCCACTTTTATTTGTAATACATCAGCATTGACTAAATAGTGTGGTGTAACGCCAAAACGGCCAGAAGCGATTTGCTTAATACGAGAATTTTTTACCGTACCAAAGCGACGTTCGTCTTCACCACCTTCGCCAGAATTTGAAAAACCACCTAAGCGGTTCATGGCGATGGCTAGTGCTTCATGGGCTTCTGGGCTTAAAGCGCCAATCGACATCGCGGCGCTGTCAAAGCGTTTAAATAACTCGCTTTCCGGCTCAACAGTAGCAATATCAATCGCTGGTTGGTCATCTTTTAAGGCTAATAAATCACGCAATGCGGCAGCTGGGCGATTATTAACTTGCTCGGCAAATACTTGATAATCTTTATAGTTTCCACTACGAACAGCGGTTTGTAGTGTGCTGACAACATCAGGGTTATAAGCGTGATACTCACCACCGTGAACATATTTTAATAAGCCACCATGGCTTATTTTTTGATGTGGTAAAAAGGCTTTACGGGCGAGATTAATATTATCTTGTTCGATGTCAGAAAAATCAGCGCCTTGAATACGACTTGGTAAATCAGGGAAGCAAAGCTGCATAATATTTTGGTTTAAGCCGATCACTTCGAATAAACCAGCACAGCGATAACTTGCTATGGTGGAAATCCCCATTTTTGATAATATTTTTAACAGCCCTTTATTTATGCCCTCTCTGTAGTTCACTACGGCTTGGCGTGGGGTTAAATCAATTTGTTTTTGCTGAACAAGTTGTTCTATGGTTTCGTAAGCTAAGAATGGATAAATGGCAGTTGCACCAAGCCCTAATAAAACGGCAAACTGGTGAGAGTCTCTAACCGATGCGGTTTCAACAATAATATTTGAGTCGCAACGTAGTTGTTGTTCAACTAGGCGTTTTTGTACCGCACCAACTGCCATTGCTGCTGGAATTGGTAGCATGCCTTGGTGTATTTGGCGATCTGACAATACTAAGATTACAGTATTTTTTTCACGTACTAATTCTTCCGCTTCATCACATAAACGTAATATCGCGGCTTCTAAACCTTCATCTTGATCATAGTTCAGCGTTAACGTATCAGAGCGGTAGTGCTTAGGATCCAGCTCACGCAGCTGCTTTAGGCCGGTATACATTAATATTGGCGTGGCAAATAAAATGCGATCAGCATGACCAGTTGTTTCATTGAAAACGTTATGCTCTCGACCGATACAAGTACCAAGCGACATAACGTAACGTTCACGCAATGGATCAATTGGTGGATTAGTTACTTGAGCAAATTGTTGCCTAAAATAATCGTATAAAGAGCGAGGCTGGCTTGATAAAACCGCCATAGGCGTATCATCGCCCATTGAGCCAGTCGCTTCTTGGCCATTTTCTGCCAATGTTTTTACTACTTGATGAATTTCTTCATAACTGTAGTTGAACATTTTATGGTATTGAGCAATTTCTTGGTCGTTAAAAACGCGTTGACCAATTAACTCGCCATCGAGTTGGTCAAATGGGATTAGTCGGCGGATATTATTATTTAGCCATTGGCGATAAGGATGACGAACTTTAAGTTCGTTATCTATGGCGTTAGAGTCAAATATTTTACCTGTGTAGGTATCGATAGCGAACATCTCGCCAGGGCCTAAACGGCCTTTTTCAACAACTTCATCCTCACCGTAATCCCAAATACCAACTTCTGACGCAAGTGTAATAAAGCCGTCACGAGTGATAACATAACGAGCAGGGCGCAGGCCGTTACGGTCTAAGTTACAAGCAACATGGCGACCATTGGTAACAACAACACCTGCAGGGCCATCCCATGGCTCCATATGCATAGAATTGAATTCATAAAACGCTTTTAAATCATCATCCATAAGCGGACTATTTTGCCAAGCTGGTGGCATTAGTAATCGCATGCCACGGTATAAATCCATACCACCCGCTAGAAACAGTTCCAGCATGTTATCTAATGATGACGAGTCTGAGCCTTTTTCGTTAACAAACGGCGCAGCGTCTTGTAAGTCGGGTAGTAGTGGAGATTGAAAACGGTGAGTACGTGCTCGACTCCATTGTCTATTGCCTTTTATGGTATTAATTTCACCATTATGCGCTAAATAACGAAATGGCTGTGCTAAGTGCCATTGTGGTGAGGTATTAGTTGAAAAACGTTGATGAAATAAGCAAATAGCGGTTTGCATGCGAATATCAGCAAGGTCAAGATAAAAGTTTGGCAGATCTACCGGCATCATTAAGCCTTTGTAGATAGTTACTAAGCAAGACAAGCTTGCCACATAGAAACGTTCATCTGTAATGCGTTTTTCTGCGCGCCGGCGTGCCATATATAAACGGCGCTCTAAATCTCGATTACGCCAACCAGGAGGCGCATCAACAAATACTTGTTCAATACTTGGCAGGTTACTTTTAGCGATTTCACCTAATGTCGATATATCGGTAGGTACTTCGCGCCAGCCTACTAACGTTAACGTTTCTCGGGCTAATTCTTCTTCAAGAACTTTTTTACTTAGGCTAGCTTGTACAGGATCTGGATTGAGAAAAATCATGCCAACGGCGTATTTTCGGCCTAATTGCCAATTATTTTCTTCAGCGATGGCGCGAAAAAAACTATCTGGCTTTTGCATCAGTAAACCACAACCATCACCGGTTTTTCCGTCGGCAGCAATACCACCTCGATGTTGCATTCTGTCGAGCGCATGAATTGCAGTCTTTACTAGCTTATGACTTCTTTCGCCGTGTTGATGGGCAATTAAGCCAAAGCCACAATTGTCTTTCTGATAGGTATGATCGTAAAGCTGCATTCTCTTCTCCTAAATAATCGCACCAACTTTTGTTTTTTTGAAATTAATTAAAATGGATATAATTATGCTTATATTGCATAAATAGTCTAAATTATTTTGTTGGAATCATGCCTACATTAAACATTTACAATTGAAACGTCAATGTAAATAGAGTAATTGCTCGTAGGTTTTTTACAGGTTGTTTGATGCTTTATCGCACTAAACTTGGTTTTTAATGAGTTTTCATGCTGTTTTTCTGCGTTTTTAGCGGGGGTTTTAGCAAAAACATAATTAAAATTTATATTTTTGTAATTTAATTACATGTTGTTTTGTGGGGGAATATTTTGCAATTTGAAAAATATAGCCCTTGTTTATATTCAATATTTATTCAGCGTTATAATCTTTACTTTTAACGGCTAGAGTCATGTGTTTGGCCAAATTATGCTGAGTAAATATGATGAATCGATAAAGTACTAAGCAAATAGTCGGCAGGGCTATCGGGTTAGAAATTAATAACTTGCTATTAATAAGTGCGATTAGCTAACAGTAGCTAAGAAATTTGGAAACTTTCAGCGATAATGTGTTTTTTAAAGTGAAACAGACTGGTAATTACATAAATATTAGCTGACTAGAAAGTAAAAAACCTCCAGCAAGGTACTATTTTGCTAGAGGTTTATTTGTTATTTACTAGAGTGTAGGGGCGTGAAGCCGCTATGGTTGGTAACCGTCAGCAATGCCTTTAGTTGTTACACTAACCGCGTCATGGGCGTGCAGAGATTCTAAATGATTGATACGTAGCCAGAAGTCATCAAATTGTTCAGAAGTATTCATGGTATGTTGTAAACGACGCGCTGCGTCTTCACAAAACATTAAGTTTTGACCATTTAGGCGTGCAAATTCTTGCTCGTCTTCACGCTTAACGGCAGCTTGTACTGGTGTTTTAAGTGAATTCTCAATCAAATCAACTAAATCCGTAATTGGAAACTCTGTTGTCGTACTATTTAATTTCACTTTCAACTCAGCAACAGAACGCTGACTATGTGGAGTGGCGACAACACCTTCTGTTGTGCCCAACCATTCATGTACTGTATCTAAATTGATTTCATTGCTATCTGAAAACTTATCTTTGAATGCTTTTTGTATTAACTGGCGAGCTAAGGCGGCAGAACATGGGCAGGTTGAAGAGTAACGAACATCAACGCTTAGTTCGATATCAAGTTTGCCTTTGTTTAAACGGCCAGTGATCGTAACTGGGTATGCTTTCCAGCCTTGTTTGCCACTTATTAAAGATTTACGACGTAAGTGATAATCAAAACTGAACTTAACTTTGGCATTATCACTAAGTTCTTGATGACTGCTAATAAAACCATCAAGCAATGTCACTAAACTTTGATGATTTAGTACATTTGAGTTTGATAATTCATCAAGCAATAGGTATAAGCGCGACATATGAATGCCTTTCGCTTTTGGCTCTTTAAGGTTTACAAACGCGTCTACGTAAGCTGAAACCATACGTTCAGATTGACCTTTTGAGGCAACCATGATGGGCATTTCGATATTTCCCATGCCGACCCAATCCAAAGTCCCCTCAGTTTGTGCTGTGGTATGATTTGCTATATCAGGCATTATTGTTGGCATTTTGACTCCGCTTTTCGCTTGTGCACTATGTAAAGGGCTATCTATGGTAACTTCAGTACATAGTAAAAATTAAAATTTGCATTATTATCTCTGTCCAGATAAGCCTATTTGAATATCTGAAGCGGCAGGTAATGCTGTGACCTTAAAAAGGGCGGCCATTTTGAACCATCCAATTACTAAAAGCAATGTTTGTCATGGCGATAATGATATTGATCAAGAATATGATATTTACTTTGACTGTCTGAGATAACTTCTATAGAAAAGAATGTTAGGGCATTGTATTCCACAAATAATGCAGCGAAAATAATAAGCTACTGGCTGGATCCATTCGGCGTCACAAAGGGGATTTTATGGGGACGATTCAACATTTAGATTTAGCTTTGCTTGAAGGCTATTTAGAAGCTTTAGATATTGACGTATTGACACAAATGTTAGATTTGTATCAACAACAATCGCAAGTATATTTAAGTGAAATTGACAGTGCCATTGTAAATATGGATCAAAAAGATTGGCAAGAGCAATGTCATAAAATGAAAGGCTCAGCGGCTAGTGCGGGTTTAACACAAGTGCGTGAAAAGCTTATTGCAATAGAGAAGTCAACACAAGACTGGCCAATAAAGTCAGCGCACTTAAAAACGCTAGTATTGCTAAATCAACAGGCAATTGATGCTTTCAAACAATGGCTTGCTAGTCTATAGATAGTCAATAAAAAAGCAAGTTAAGTGACTTAACTTGCTTTTCAGTGTTACTAAATTGCCTATCTGGAGTGCTTAGTCAACACTACCAATAAAACGATAACCTTCACCGTGAATAGTATTAATAAGTTCTGGTGCATCTTCTACCGATTCAAAATGCTTACGTAAACGACGAATGGTTACATCAACTGTTCTATCATTTGAACGTAAATCTCGACCTGTCATCTCTTTAATCAATTGTTGGCGTGTAACAATTTGACCTGCGTTTGCAATTAAAAGTCTTAGTGCTCTATATTCACCACGAGGGATTGAAATTTCTTTGTTATCAGGTGAGGTCATTTTTCTTGAGTTGCCGTCAAGTGACCACTGATTAAATGTGATTATGGCGTCATTTGATTCTGTTTTGCTATTCGACATACGATTTAAAATATTGCGTGCACGAATAGTTAATTCACGCGGATTAAACGGCTTAGTTAAGTAATCATCAGCACCAATTTCTAAACCTAAAATTTTATCAATATCGCTGTCTCGACCGGTGAGAAAAATCAAAGCTAAATTATTATTGTTAGTTAATTCTCTAGCTAATAGTAAGCCGTTTTTTCCGGGTAAGTTTATATCCATAATAACCAAATTAATGGTGTTGTTTTGTAATTCGCGATCCATGCTGTCACCATCTATTGCTTCTGACACAAGGTAGCCTTCAGCTTCAAATAGATTTCGTAGATTAAAGCGTGTTACGTCTTCGTCTTCTACGATGAGTATATGTGGTTTTTGCATGTTAAGTGTCCAGTATTATATGGTTCATATGTAAATCAATAGTTAACAGCTATTGATTAGATTCTTGTAATTATAGATGATTTCAAGAATTAAAAATATTGCTTAATGGTATAGAAGCTAATATAAAAACACAATCGTCGTTGCTGTGTTTAGCTGATTGTAAAATAATCCGCTTATTAAATGTTCCGTTTAGATCAAAGATCTAGTTAATTGGGAAATTTATTTCAATAGTTACCCCTTCCCCCAAAACACTATTTAGCATAATGGTGCCGCCAAGCGCCTGTGTAACTAGGTTATAAACCAAATGCAAACCTAAGCCGCTACCACCTTCGCCACGTTTAGTGGTGGTGAAAGGCTCGAAAACTTTATTTTTGATTTTTTCATCAACACCAACCCCATTATCTTTGAATAGAATATTGAGCTGGTTGCTTAACGGCATAACAGAAATATCTATTTTTCCTTCTGCTTTACCTTCAAAGCCATGAATGACTGAATTCATAATCAGGTTGATGAGTATTTGATTTATCGGCCCAGGCTTACTGGCAATAATAAGCTCTTTTGGGCAATCAATATTGATGATATAGGGTAAGTTTTGCAATTGTGGTCTTAACGTTAGCAATACTTCGGAAAATAGCTCTTTGACATCAAATTGGCGAACTTCTTCACTTGACTGATCAACGGCGACTTTTTTAAAGCTAGAAATGAGATTGGCCGCTCGGTTTAAATTTCTATAAATAATAGCAATATTCTCACCACCTTCGTGTAAGAACTTTTTAAGTTGACTCGATTTTAATGTTTTATTATCAAAAGCTTGAGTGATTTCATCTATTCTATCCGACAATAAAGTTGATGCCGTAACACCTAAGCCAATTGGTGTATTAACTTCATGTGCAACACCGGCAACCATGTCACCTAATGACGCCATTTTTTCACTTTCGACTAATTGCCCCTGAAATTGATGTAGCTTCTCAAGTGTTGATAGCAGTTCTTGGTTGGACTCTTTTAATGCCGCGGTGCGCTTATTAATTTTGTCTTCAAGCTCATGTGAATGCTCAATACTTTGTTGTTCAGCGGCGTCTAACTGGGCAATATGTTTTTCCATACGTGAGAATAATATATTGATATTTCTTGCCAGTATGTCGGCTTCTCGATATGGCATTGCTTGACATTTTTGCTGAAAGTTTTTTTGTCGAGCCGCCACCTGTACTGTATTGACCAAGTTCATGTATGGGGTTGAAATATAACGTTCTAATTGCAATACGATAAAAATAGCGACTAATAAAACAATAAAAGTAATGAGCACGCTCGTGGTTAACAATTTGTCTGTGATTACCGTAATATGCTCTTTACTACTTTGTATATAAACAAAACCCAATATCTTGTCATCCATAGTGATTGGAGACATATACTCAAGGTAATTTTCTCTAAATCTAGGTTCAAGAAGGTTATTAATTTCGCTAGATTTTTCAGAGATTGCGGAACGCCTTTCATTGCGTTTGTAGCTATAAAACAGCTCAAGTTTATTATCTTGCTTGTTGTGCTGGTAAATATGTAAGTAATTTAAATTGGGAATTTGATGGGCAATGGTTAAATTGTCTTTCAGTGCTTGACGGTCTGAACCCAAGAGAAAATCTTTACTTTCACTGGCCACCTCATCAGCCCAATATTTAATATGAGTGGCAGCTAAGTTGTTGTAACTTGAACTATATTGCTGTGAAATAATAGCAAGGTTTATAATGCTGATAAAAATAACAAAGCCAATGATCGAGACCAGAAATATTCGGCGAATTGACCAAATGCGTTTGGTTGTGGGCATATAAAATTTAGCTTTAGTTAAGTGGCAGATAATATGATTGTAGAAAACCTTTTTGCATTCAACAATCGCTTTGTGTCTGTAATATTAATTTGTTGTGCGGTTAAGGCACTGATAAATAGCAAATCCCTTGGTTACCGTTATAGTTTTCGTCGTGCCAATCGCTTGCTCCATTATTGGAGGATACTTTAAAAAACTGTTGGCGACTATAGTGATGCAACCGTTAGGTCTTATATGTTGCTTAATTTTCATTAAAAATTGCTCAGTAGCCGCATAGTGAGTTTTCACGCCTTGGTGAAAAGGCGGGTTTGAAATGACATAGTCATAGCTATCAGTAACATGTGATAAACTGTTTGAGGCGATAAAGTCAGCTTCAAGTTGGTTCAGTTCAAATGTCTTTTTAGCGGATTGTAATGCTAAGGCGTTGACGTCTACAAGTGTAGGCTTGCTTTCAGGGAACAATGTGCTGATATAGGCGGCAATGACTCCAGCACCACAGCCAAAATCTAACACTTTCCCGGTAATCGTTTCGGGTAAATTATCAAGTAAAACTTGTGTGCCAATATCGAGTTTATTCTGGCTAAATACACCAGGTAAGGCGGCTATCTTAATTGATTGACCAGCAATTTCTATCTGATAATTATGATAAAAATCTGCTAATACAAAATCAGGCAATGTTGATTTAAACCTTGCGACGTACAACAGGCAATGGCGTGCGGCATCAATTTTATTGCAAAAACTTAAGTAATTTTTTCCTAATTTATCTGCTGACTTTATGCCACTTTTATTTTCGCCAACAATAATAATTGTAGCATCCTCGGTAACAGCACGGGCCAGCATTGCCAAGGTAAAGCCATATTCTGCTTTGCTTTTTGGAAATGTCATAATCACTAAGTCATGACTTAATGGGGTTTTATATTCAGCACAAAAATGGCTTTGAACTCGCTCATCAGAGATGGCTTGGCTCAATTGATAGTCAGCAAAGTTGGTGTGATAGCAAGTTATGTTTGCTTGGCTGTGATTACTAAGATATTCGGTAATAAAGCCGTCGTCTGTTAGATTAACGAATAACGGATTGTTTGCAGAGATCTCGTTAATATTACGAAGTAATAATTGGCTGATATTACTGGTTGCCATGTAAGGTACCTTTAATGCTACTGTATTTAGGTCGAATTTTGCGCTATTTTGTACTGAATTTAGCCACAAATATAAGCAGAAATTAATCTGACTATGTCATAATGTTGGCTATTCTACGCGATTTTAAATATCTCGCCATCAATAGTCCCAAAGGAGTTGGGTATTTTTAATAAAATGATATTCCGTTTAAAAATAAAGTGGCTACATAGTCGTATTCGGCAGAATTTGCTTACTTTTCGTTATTTTTTTCTCGGACGTTTTTTTGGTAAACAGGCCAGTGCCGATGTTTATTTAGCATTAAATGATCCACACAGCTTTATGTTAGTGCAAATGCTATCTCGCTTGCATACTCGATATGATTTAAAACTAACGGTGTTTTTTATCTGGGGGGCACTGCCTGGTGTGACAATTTCACCAAAACTTCATCGACGTTGGTCAATTCAGGATGCCAATTTAATTGCTGAGCAGTACCAGTTAATTAAAGTTAGTACGCCGCCATCAATTTTACAGCTTTCTACTGGGCAGCAAGAATGGCAGATGCTTGCCAACAATATAGAGAACGCAGAGCAAGTTTTTTTAAAAACATGGTGTAACGAATACCGTGACTATTTTCAAACATCGACACCCACCATTACTCACCAAGTGAAAAATCAAGCGCGATTAGAAGAAAAAGGTCATTATTGTGCAGCAACCATAAATTTTTCTGGTGACTGGTTTATCGGTGTCGACCGTCTTTATCATTTTGAACAGGCTCTTTGTCAATTGGGTTTGTTGGCAAACCCGGCCAATGAACTGTTAGCGTACACACCAATGACTCAGGATTTAATAAAAGCTAATGGCGGTCATAGCAAAATTAAAGCTGGAGTTAGTTTTGCAACAAAAAAGTTAGAGATATATCTGTCGTTACGCAGCCCGTATTCTTATTTGGGATTTGTGCAAGCAATTGCCCTTGCCGAGCGCTATCAACTAGAGCTTGTTATTAAACCTGTGTTGCCGCTATTAATGCGGGGGGCGTCAATTCCCATTGCTAAACAAAAATATATTTATTTAGATGCGTTACGAGAAGCAAAAAAACTGGCTATTGAATTTAATGGTTTTGTTGATCCATTAGGGGCTGGTGTAATTAATGCCTATCGAATGTTTGCATGGGCCCAAAAGCAAGGGCAAGCAAAGGAATATATGCTGGCCTGTTTTCGCGCAGTTTATGTAGAAAATATTGACTTGTCTGTGGCAGAGAATGTTGATTCTATTCTAGAAAAATTAGGGTTAGATAAAGTTGCAGCGCAGGCATACCAAGCAACACATGACTGGCAACAGTGGGCGGACTGTAATCAAAAAGCGCTAACGGCACTGGAGTTTTGGGGAGTTCCTTGCTTTAAATTAGATAATCATAGTTATTGGGGGCAAGATCGCATTCCATATTTGGAAAAAGAAATAAAATTAAATTTATCAATAAATTAGCTGAATAATGCTGATATCCGTATAGACGTCTATTGACGCAGCTTATACTTAAATGGTTTAATAATTAAGTCCCTTATTCCAGTTAGGTTAGCTAATTATCAGCTAACTTGATGATGAAGGGCCAGAAGAGGAGCGTTTACCAGGTAGTTATTGTGAAGAGATCAAACTCTTATGAGCAATAATGAGGGGGGAAATCGCCGAGATAATTGTATTTTTGATGGTGCAATTATCGGTTGTCGTCGTTAAGTGTATAAAACTTAGCGCTAGGTTGAATCCTTGCAACTGTCACCTATTGGGTGGAGAGCTTCTGGCCTTTGTTAAGGCCAGATTCAGTTCTTGAATTTGGCTTTCGCAATCGCCTATAAGTTCTCCGAACGAAACGAGTTCGAGAGAAATGAATCAAACAAAACACTTTAATACCCTAAAAGATTTTCAGCGGCCTATTGTATGGACCGCTTTAATTACGCCTTTATTGCCCTGTGGTGAAATTGACTTTTCTAGCTTAGAAAATATTGCGATACAACAAAGTCAGGCAAGAAATGGCATTTTATTGCTCGGCAGTACAGGTGAAGGTCTGGCACTAACGGATACCGAACAATTATCAATTGTTAAGTTTATTGCAGGCTTAACACTCGATGTGCCAATTATGGTAGCCGTTGGTGGTTATAATCTTGCTAACCAACTTGCATGGATTGAGCAGTGTAACCAATTATCTATTGATGCTTACCTGTTAGGCAGTCCAATCTATGCTAAGCCTGGACCGGTTGGGCAAACCGCGTGGTATCAAGCGCTGCTTGATGCCGCTCATGTCCCTTGTATGTTATACAACGTGCCGTCAAGAAGTGGCGTTGAATTAGCACTTTCTGCACTACAAAAATTACAACATCATGAGAATTTTTGGGCGCTTAAAGAAGCCAGTGGTGATTTACAAAAACTATTGAGCTACCGTCAAGCTTGCCCTGAAATTGAGCTGTACAGTGGTGAAGATGCCATGATGCCTTACCTTGCGAATGCGGGTGTTAAAGGCTTAGTTTCAGTATGTGCCAATGCATGGCCTGAAGCGACTCAACGCTATGTAACACGTGCACTAACACAGCAATGCTCAGATATATTCCCGTTATGGCACAAGGCTATTGCGGCATTATTTCAAGTGACAAGCCCAATTCCCGTGAAAGTGCTAATGGCAGAAACTGGCATGATCGAACATGCCACATTGCGTATGCCACTGTGCCAAGAGGAGCTAGCAACAAATCATGGCTTGCAATCGATTCATCAACAAATTCAACAATGGTTAGCGGTACAAACTTGTACACCAGCAACAAATTCATCAATAACTAATTTAAGAGAAGTAAATCAATGACCTGGCAACAAACTTTAACGGCATTAGAGTCTGGAACTGTACGTGCAGCAGAGCAAACTGATGCGGGCAATTGGCACGCAAATATTGACGTAAAACAAGCTATATTAGCGGCGTTTAAGGCGGGAGATAATACAGAATTCGATGGTATTTATCGGGGCTTTGTTGATAAACATAATTTGCCAGCGCGTGAATTTTCGGTAAGTGATAATGTCCGTATGGTTCCGGGCGGTTCTTCTGTTCGCCGTGGTGCTTACGTTGCGCCAGGCGTTATTATTATGCCTCCGGCCTATATTAACGTTGGCGCCTTTGTTGACAGTGGCACTATGATTGACAGTCATGCCTTAATTGGCTCTTGTGCGCAAATTGGCAAAAATGTCCATGTTTCGGCAGCCGTACAAATTGGTGGTGTGTTAGAGCCAATTGGTGCTAGTCCTGTGATTATTGAAGACAATGCCTTCCTGAGTGCTGGCGTTATTATTGTTGAAGGTATTGTTGTGAAAAAAGGGGCGGTGTTAGCACCAGGCGTTTCTCTGTCAGCATCAGTACCGGTTTATGATTGTGTGAATGACGTAATGTTAGAAAAAGGCGCTGATATTCCTGAAAATGCTGTTGTTGTGCCTGGTACTCGCCCTATTTCTGGCGGCTGGGCGGAAAAACAAGGGCTGAATATGGCTTGTGCTTTGATTGTGAAATATCGAGACGAGAAAAGTAACGCGGCTTTAGAGCTAGAATCTGTTTTACGGTAGGAAGAAGTATGACCGTTATATCTCATTTAAAGCCTAAGCCTGATTGGTTGAAGCAAAGTGTTGTTGACGCGCTAAATCAACAACAAGCAGGTAATGTTATCAGCGATGAACAAGCCGATGAGGCAGGTTTTTTTCTTTATGACTTGGATGCTATGGCTGAACACGTGTCGGCGTTAATGCAGCAAGATGTCATTAAGCTTTGGTTTGCTGTTAAGGCGAACCCTTTATCACGGGTTATTCGTACCTTGGCAGCGCAAGGCTTTAATTTTGATGTCGCGAGCCAAGGTGAATTAAGCCAAGTACTGAAGCAAGATATAGCGGCAAATAGAATTTTAAATACCGGCCCAGCAAAGTCAAAACGTCAAATGAAAGCATTTCTAACGCAAGGAGTAAGCACTTTTGTCGTTGAAAGCTTGTTGCAATTGCAATGGTTGAATGAAGCCGCAATTGAATTGGCATGTCAGCCGCAGGTGCTATTGCGAGTGCAACTACAATGGCCTGATGGCGAGAAAAATCCGCTTGGTGGTAATGAAGTTACGCCATTTGGCTTGTCGTGTGAGCAGTGGCAAACCATTCATGTTAGTGACTTTTCTGCGCTTAATATTAATGGTTTACATATTTTCCAATGGGGCAATATGCTCAGTAATGGAAAAATGTATCAGTTGTGGTCACAGATGGTAGAGCCACTAGTGACACTAGCTGAGCAAGTGGGCATGTCGTTAGAAATATTAGATTTAGGCGGTGGCTTAGGTGTTGACTATTTGCAAAAAGGCCAACAACTCAGTTGGCAAAAAATTGTTGACGATTTGGCAATTATAAAAGCGCGCGCGGGTGTCAAAGAGTTGTGGCTTGAGTTAGGTCGCTATGCGGTGGCTGAGTCGGGCTATTATGTGACTTCAGTAGTTGATAAAAAACAAAATTATCAGCAGCAACAACTTGTGCTGGCGGGTGGTATTAATCATTTATTGCGCCCTGCCATCACCGAACAAGCATTTCCAGCCAGTTTGTTACGGAACTCAAGTGCAGCAGAAGTTGATTTTGATCTGCATGGCCCGTTATGCACGAGTTTAGATAAATTGGGAACCTTGCCGTTGCCTGAAGATATCAATGTTGGCGAGCAGATTATTTTTGGTTTATCTGGCGCCTATGGTTTTACAGAAAGTATGCCATTTTTTCTTTGTCATCAAATTGCTGCTGAATATGTATTGCAACATGGTGCTATCGAACAAGTTCGTGCGGCTGAGCCTGCGTCTTGGTATCTACGTTAAGGTTGGAAAATTTGAGCTATGAATGTAATTAGTAAAGAAGTCATGCATGTTGGTGAAATGGCAAGTGGCGCAGCACTCACTGTGCCTGTATATCGTATTAACGGTTCAAAACAAGGGCCTAGTGCTTATATTCAAGCCAATATGCATGGTGCAGAAGTGCAAGGTAATGCCGTTATTTTTCAACTATTGGAGCAACTTAAGCATATTGAACTTAAAGGCTCAATTACCTTAGTCCCATACGCTAACCCGGTTGGATGTAATCATAAAAATGGTGAATATACTTTAGGGCGATTTGACCCGATAACCGGGGTAAATTGGAATAGAATGTATCATTTTGATGCCAGTATCATCGCCCCATTCGCTCAAGAATATATTGATGCCAGTAATGCTGAAATTGAAAGTGCCTTTAAGACCTTGATGCTTGAGCAAATTGAGCAAAAGTTAAATCACAATATTTATGGCCTAACTACTGGTCAGCGCATTGCCTACCAATTACAGCGCCTTGCCCATCAATCTGATATTGTCTTAGATTTACACACTGGGCCCATTTCTAGCAAGCATTTATATTGTCCTGAATATGCTAAAGACAGTGCCCGTTATTTTGATATTGCTCACACAATATTAATACCAGATAGTTTTGATGGTGCGCTAGATGAAGCAACATTTTGCCCATGGTGGCAATTGCAATCGGCTTTTACAGCATTAGGTCGCAACTTTTCTATTCGTACCGTCAATGATGGCGTAAACAGCATAGTAAAAGAAAGCTTTACTGTTGAGCTGGGCTCGCAAGAACAAATAGATTTGGATGTCGCCCATCAAGATGCATTGGGTATTTTAAGTTATTTACAGTACCAAGGAGTAATTAACTCAAGCTGTTACTTTCCAAAGACTATGGTGCGTTATAGTTGTATGCTTGAGGATTACAAGGCCTTATATTCACCTATGGGTGGTATGGTTGATTATTTAGCTGAATTTGGCAAGCCGTTAGCGGCGGGTGAGCCTTTGGCGAGAATTCTACGTATGGATAATTATGGTGATGGTGATGGTGACCCGTTACATTATATTAGCTTAGATCATCCGGTGCTTCCTATTTTGCACTTTGCTTCGGCCAGCGTTAACCAAGGAACGGAGCTTTATAAGGTTTTTAGTAAGTTTTCCATATTGTAGTAAGTTAAAATATGCGGGTAGTTAGTAGCAAGCGCCTTATGTTAACGCTGTATGGCTCAGCGAAACATTAGGCGTTTTTATTGATTTAAAATGGCTTAAAAGGTGACATGCTCTTTAAGGTAAGCAAATAAGTCACGAGTATGCTTGCCTGTTTTTTCAGCTTTATGTTCTTTTTTTGCGTGACGTACTAATTGTCTCAGCTTTTGCCTTTCCATGGTGTCAAATTTTGCTAATAATGCTTCCACTGATTCATTACCTTGAGCAATAAGCTCATCTCGCATTTGCTCTAACTTGTCAAATTTAGCCGATTCTTGCTGATGCTTATTGGCCATAACATCCATGGCTTGCTTGATTGGCTCAAGATCAGTTTCTGATAAAATTTTTGCAATATGGCGAACATGACGGCGCAAGGCTTCATGCTTGTTAGTAATTTTGTCAGCCAATATCATGGCATCTTTTAATTCTTCTGTTAACGGTAGGCGACTACGCTGGTGCTTAGACATTTTCACTAAACCAAGAGCAAAATCTTGTAGTCGGTGCATTTCGCGTTTTATTTCTGATTTACTCAGTAATTCTTCTTCTAATTCGTCGATATCGTTGGCAGACTGGGGCATAATATTGGGTAATCAAGTAATAATTCCCTATAGTATACAACAAAGCTGGTACAGCAAAAACATTCCTATTGCTGGTATCGAAAAAAATAGCATTCAATGTGAGAAATAATTTACCCATGAGCGATTCAGATAGTATCCAAACGCAAATAGAACATGTTAAGCAGCGTGTAAGTGACGCAATGGCGATGGCCAAAACATTAGGTGCTGATGGTGCTGAAGTGGCTATGAGCCGCCAACAAGGCTTAAGTGTTAATACCCGCTTAGGAGAAGTGGAAAATGTTGAATTTACCAGTGACGGCGCTTTGGGCATTACAGTGTATAAAGCAGGGCGAAAAGGCAGCGCTTCGACGGCAGACTTATCTGAAAAGGCACTAAAGCAAACGATTGAAGCTGCGGTAAATATTGCTAGATATACCTCAGTTGATGACTGCTCGGGCATTGCAGATAAAGAGCTGCTAGCTATGTCACCTGATGATTTAGACTTATATCACCCAAAAACACTAACAACTGAGCAGGCCATTAGTTTCGCGAAAGAATGTGAAGACACAGCCTTAGCTTATGACGAACGTATTAATAATTCTGATGGCGCGACATTGGCAAGTTTTGAAGGCTTTAAAGTATATGGCAATAGTCATGGTCAACTAGTCGGTTATCCAAGCACCCGCCATAGCTTAAGCTGTGTCATGATTGCCAATGAAGGCGAAGATATGCAACGTGATTACGCCTATACGGTAAATCGCGATTTTGATGCCATGGAAAGTGCCGCCAGTATCGGAAAAAAATCCGCATCAGAAGCTTTGTCGCGTTTAGGGGCACATAAACTAGCAACCACGAAAGTGCCAGTGATGTTTCGTGCTGATATTGCCAATACGCTTTTTGGTCATTACATTGCAGCAATTAGTGGTGGTAACTTATACCGTGAGTCATCATTTTTAATGAATTCGATGGGAAAACAAGTTTTCCCTGAATTTTTAACTGTCAATGAACGACCACATTTGAAAAAGGCGTTAGCCAGTAGTGCTTTTGATAGTGAAGGGGTGGCAACCATCGATCGAGAAATTATTACCAATGGTCGATTAGCTTCTTACTTATTGACCAGTTATTCTGCGCGCAAACTTGGTATGCAAACCACAGGTCATGCAGGTGGCATTCATAACTGGCAGTTAGCACTAAAAGAACAAGGTCAAGGTGGAGACTTTGATGCTATGCTGAAAACCTTGGGTACAGGTTTACTGGTGACGGAATTAATGGGTCAAGGCGTTAATGTAGTTACTGGTGATTACTCGCGCGGTGCTGCAGGCTTTTGGGTAGAAAATGGTGAAATAGCTTATCCTGTCGATGAAATAACCATTGCTGGTAAATTGCAGGATATGTTTGCTGGTATTGTGGCAATCGGTAACGATTTAGATATGCGCGGCAGTATTCGTACTGGTTCTATTATTATTAACGAAATGCAAGTAGCGGGTAACTAGCTTAAGTTGCCTATTAGGCGGGCGATCAAAGAGCGCTCGTCTTATCTACGTGCCTAAAAATAGCGTTGCAGTGCCTAAAAAGGCAAAAATACCGACCACATCGGTTATCGTGGTTAGTATGACGCTGCCAGCCAAAGCAGGGTCGATATTCATCTTTTTAAGCATTAATGGAATGGTAACTCCGGCAATACCCGCTGCGGTCATATTCATTAACATCGCAAATGCAATAATAGCACCTAGCATTATATTTTGTTGCCAAAGGGCCACAACAGTGGCGATTAGTATCGCCCAAATCATACCATTGAAGAAGCCAACCGCGAGCTCTTTATAAAGTAAAACGCGTGAGTTACTTTCACCGACATGGCCTAAGGCAATACCACGAATAACCAGAGTTAAGGTTTGATTTCCTGCTACGCCCCCCATACTCGGTACTAGTGAATTTAAAACGGCTAGTATCGCCAATTGACTTAAAATGCCTTCAAACATACTTGAAACGGCAACAGCCATAAGTGCGGTAATTAAATTGACGCCAAGCCAAACAGAGCGCTGTTGAGTACTTTTAATAACTGGGGCGAATGTATCAGCTTCATCATCTAGACCTGCCATACTCATCATGGAGTGTTCGGCTTCTTCACGAATAATATCAACAACATCGTCTACGGTAATACGACCAACAAGGCGATCTTCTTCATCAACAACGGGCGCAGAAAACCAATCATGCCTTTCAAACAACTGTGCAACGTCTTTTTCATTTAAATCTGCGGCGATAGCTTCAATTTCATCATCAATGAGGGTTGAAATGATGGTTTCAGGTTTTGCCGTTACTATGGCTGTTAAGGAGACTGCACCGACAAAATGATCTTCTCGGTCAACCACATAAAAGGAGTCGGTTGCTTCTGGCAACTCACCACGAAGTCTTAAGTAGCGCAAAACCACATCAACCGTCACATCGGGACGGATTGAGATGGTGTCAGTGTTCATGATACCGCCAGCGGTATCTTCTTCGTATGACAATGCCGCTTCGACTCGGCTACGATCTTGTGAATCCATTGAGCTGAGAACTTCTCGGTAAACACTATCAGGTAAGGTACGGAAAACTTCCGCCAAGTCATCAACGTCCATACCTTCTGCAACGGCAGCTAGCTTCTCAGGTCGAATATTTTTCAGTATGCCTTTACGAACTTCTTCATTTAGTTCTTCGAGAACTTCACCGTGATTATCAGCGTCAATTAGTTGCCAAAGTACAGCACGACTTTTAATTGGTGAAGATTCTAGTAATAGGGCTAGATCAAAGGCTGGCATGTCTTGTAATAGTTTACGGACATAGACATACATACCACTGCCAAGGGCATCATTTACTTGCTGTAAGCGTTGGTGGCTGTACTCTTGTTCAGAAACTTCCGGCATATTACTGTCCTGTGCCGTTACAAAAACGAAAACTGAAAATTATTATTATGGAGGATGTTTATTAAGTTAATGTTGCAGAGTAATTTTAATAAACTCCGAGACTGAGTTTATCGTAATTTGTTATTTTTCGCAGCTTTTTTATTGACTTAAAAACTGGTTGAGCAGATAGGGCAAGTTTTATTACTCGTCCTCATCAAATTTATCACTAAATAATTGACAAACTTCGTTTAATGCAAGTTCAGCATCTGTACCTGAGGTAATGACATTGACAATTTTACCCTGTGCGCCAGCTAGTAACATTAAGCCCATGATGCTGTTGGCGTCAGCATGGTTACCTTCAAGTTCTATGGTAATAGAGGCATTAAACTTCTGGCTAAGTTGTGCCAATTTAGTTGCTGCTCGGGCGTGTAGCCCTAGCTTATTAATTATTTTTACTTGGCGGTCAATTGGCATAGTTATTGGTGAAATCAGGTACTGGCAAGTGTTAAGTCACGATGGCGAGATTGCACATCATCACGCTCTTTTCGCATATTATTAGCAAGAAGCTCCGCGATATAAACCGATCTGTGTTTTCCTCCTGTGCAACCAATCGCGATAGTGACATAGCTGCGATTGTTGCGTTCTAGATGCGGTAACCAGGTCATCATAAAACTGTTAATTTGCCAGATAAACTTAGTGACTATTGGTTGGCTTGCTAGAAAGTCTTGTACAGGTTTATCTAGCCCTGTGTGACTTTTTAGTTCTTTATCCCAATATGGATTAGGTAAAAAGCGAGCATCAAAAACATAGTCAGCATCCTGAGGAACGCCATGTTTAAAACCAAAAGATTCGAACACAATTACCATAGAACCAGATTTCTTGCCGAGAATTCTTTCGCGTACTAGATCGGCTAATTGATGCGGTGACAATTGGCTGGTATTTATATACAAGTGCGCACGTGTAGCAATGGGTTCAAGGAGTTGCTTTTCGAGCGCAATCGCTTGGTCAAGAGCGATATTTTGTTTGATCAAGGGGTGCAAGCGTCGAGTTTCACTAAAACGTCGAATGAGATCGCTATCATCTGCGTCTAAATATAATAAATTTAGCTCAACCGCACTGGGCAAATAGTCGATTATTTCTGGTACATCATTAGGATCTGCTGGCATGTTGCGAACATCGAGACTGACGGCAACATTTTCATAATCATTAATGACTGTATGGGTTAGTGCCGGCAATAAATTAACAGGAATGTTGTCAACACAGTAATAGCCTAAGTCTTCTAAAACACGTAGCGCAACACTTTTACCAGATCCCGAGCGACCACTGACAATAATTAGCTTCATTACAATTTAACTCGCTTGTTGGATTAAGTCGAATAGTGCTTGGCTATTGTCACACTTGCGGACTTGTTTACAAAATTGTTTATCACGAAATGTTTGGGCAATGCTTTGTAGTGTACATAGGTGATTTTGGCATTCTTCTTCAGCAACAAATAAGGCGATAAAAATATCTACAGGGCGATGATCAATAGAATCAAAATTAATGGCTTGTTCGGTGGTGATAACGACGGCAATTGGTTTTTCGGCATTTTCTAAACGACCATGTGGAATGGCAATACCATTTCCAATACCTGTAGAGCCCATTTTCTCACGCTTAATTAAGCTCTCTAATAACTGAAATGTATCGTGATTGGGTAATTTCTCTGAAGCTAAGCTACTTAAATATTCTAATACACGTTTTTTGCTGGAGCCCGGAGCTGCACATATTGTGCAGTCCGGAGTTAAGATGTCTTGCAACTTCATAATTACTTCAAAGACCTAATGAGAGGGATATTAGTGTTTACTAATTTTGCCTTTATATTTTAATATTTGGCGGTCGAGCTTATCGATTAATGAATCGATAGAAGCATACATATCGCTATTTTCAGCTTTAGCATGTACTTCACTGCCACTTAGGTGAACCGTTGATTCAGCAATTTGATTAAGCTTTTCAACGGTTAAAACTACATGAACATTGTTTATATGATCAAAATGTCGCTCAAGCTTTTCAAATTTTCCATTAACATAATCACGTAATGAATCGGTAACATCGACATGGTGTCCGGTAAGATTAATTTGCATATGCTTCAATCCTCTTTTTCGGGTAAATAAACCAAACCTACAATAGGCTTTTACGTTGATTCGATGGTGGTATTGAAAGTGATTCGCGATATTTAGCGATAGTGCGTCTTGCTACTTTAATACCTTGTTCTGCCAGAATATCAGCCATTTTGCTATCACTTAGCGGCTTGGCTGGAATTTCTGCAGAAACGAGCTTTTTAATAAGTTCACGAATAGCTGTTGATGAACATTCACCGCCATTTTCGGTACTAACATGACTAGAGAAGAAATACTTTAACTCAAAAATACCTCTTGGCGTATGCATGTACTTTTGCGTAGTAACCCGAGAAATTGTTGACTCATGCATATCAACCGCTTCAGCAATGTCATTCAAAACCATAGGGCGCATTGCCTCTGGCCCGTGTTCGAAGAAGCCTTGCTGGCGTTGCACAATACAATTAGATACTTTTAACAAGGTATCGTTTCGGCTTTCTAAGCTCTTAATAAACCATTTTGCTTCTTGCAAATTTGAGCGAATAAATTGTGAGTCGGTAGAAGATTTCATTGAACGAGACATTGCCGCATATTGCTGATTCACTGAAAGCTTAGGGGCAGTGTCAGGGTTTAATTCGACCGTCCAACGACCATTTTTCTTTTCTACTGAAACATCAGGAATAACATATTGTTCTTCGCTTTTGATAACACTGTCACCTGGGCGAGGGTCAAGGGTTTGGATTAAGCGAATGACTTCACGTAATTGGTCTTCTTTTAAGCGCAGTTTTCGCATTAATTGACGGTAGTCGCGGTTACCAAGTAAATCGATATATTTACTAACAGCTAACTTGCTCTCTTCTAACCATGGCGTATCGCTGGAAAATTGATTTAACTGTATTAATAAACATTCGGGGATGGAACGAGCTGCAACACCAACTGGGTCAAATACGTTGATGCGTTTAAGTACAACTTCAACTTCATCAAGCTCTACGTCTTCTATGCCAACACTTTCCAATATTTCTTCTGCAGATACAGTTAAGTAGCCGGCTTCGTCAACCGCTTCAATAATGGCTGTAGCAATAGCTTGGTCTGTTTCTGTAAAAGGGCTTAGCTCCATTTGCCATAATAAGTGGTCTTGAATAGAGTCTTTAGTTTCACCTTGATAAGTATAATCTTCTGAGGCTGGACCTACCGCACCACTGCTAGCACCGGCACTAAAATTGTCATCCCAAGTGGTATCGTTATTTAACTCTTCCGGAATATCTGTTTTTGCTAAACCTTCGGCTGAGCTTATTTCGTCAATCGTTGGCGCTGAATCTTCGCTACCATCTGAAAGAGTGACTTCTGAGGCTTCGCCAACATTGGCTGAAAAGGCCTCTTCTAAATTATCAGGGGTGCTTTCTGAAGTGTTTACTTGATTTTCATCCATTTCAAGCAGCGGATTACTTTCAAGCGCTTCCTGAATCTCTTGCTGTAAGTCTAAAGTCGACAGTTGCAACAACTTAATTGCTTGTTGCAATTGCGGGGTCATGGTTAACTGTTGTCCGATACGGAGCTGCAGAGTAGGACGCATTTAGGTTTTCTTTTCCCTGTTACTATTTAACACATTGTTATTTTATTGCTAAAGCCTGCTATTAACTATAGCGTGAATTGTTCGCCTAGGTATACATCTCTTACATGTTGATTTGCAAGAATTTGATCCGCGTCACCTTCTGCAATTAGTTCACCATGGCTAACAATATAGGCATGTTCACATACGTCTAAGGTCTCTCGTACGTTGTGGTCGGTTATCAAAATACCTATGCCTCGTTCTTTTAAGTGTAGGATAATTTTTTTTATATCACCTACTGAAATTGGATCAACACCGGCAAATGGCTCATCTAATAAAATAAATTTAGGATCGGCGGCAAGAGCGCGAGCAATTTCAACTCGGCGACGTTCGCCACCAGATAAGCTCATTCCTAAATTATCTTTAATATGGCCGATATTAAATTCTTCTAATAAATGCTCAAGCTTTTCTTCTTTCTCGATATCTGATAATGATTTTCGAGTTTGTAAAATGGCCATGATGTTGTCATATACAGACAATTTTCGAAATATAGAGGCTTCTTGCGGTAAGTAGCCAATACCTTTGCGAGCACGTTCATGCATTGGCAGTAATGTTAAGTCTTCGTCATTTAATACGATGGCACCGCTATCATTGTTTACTAAGCCTACAATCATATAAAATGAGGTTGTTTTACCGGCGCCATTAGGGCCAAGTAAGCCGACAATTTGTCCAGCCGATACTTTTAAACTAACGTTTTTAACAACCTTTCGGCCTTTATAAGATTTCGCTAAACCCGTTGCAGATAATGTAGATTTTGACATTTAGTTCTGCTTTTCCTTTTTCTCTTTCGGTAATTCAGGTTTGTTTTTAGGTTGTAGCACTGTTTCAACAACCGTATTTTCTAAGCTTTCAGCATTGACGTATTCAGTTTCAAAGTTATAGGTGATTTTATTACCACTGACTTCACTGCCTTCTTGGGTTAGTAAGGCGTTGCCTGAAATAATGACGATTTTTTTTGCTGGTTCATATCTAATTTCATTAGCTTGTAAGTTAATTGGGCTGCCGTCTTCTAAGGTTTGTGCAAATGTAGCAGGTGAGCCTTTGGCAATATAAATTTTATCTTCGCTTTTGTCTTGGGCAATAACTTGCACTAACTCTGCGTTAATGGTGAGCGTGCCTTGCGAGATAATGACATTGTCGATATAGCTGAATATCTTGTTTTTTAGATCAGCGGCCTGTCGAGAAGAAGAAATTTTAATTTCTTGGTCAACATCAAATTTTTCAGCATTCACTGCCGGTGTTAAGAATATTGCCGTAGCAATGCAAGCTAAGCTAACTTTTAGTTTTTTTGTAAATGGTTTGTACATGTTCGGTCAATGTCATCTGAGTTGTGTTTAAGTCTACAATTAATCCTGAGCCATACATAGTAAATCCTTTACCTAATATCAGAATAGTTTGTTCTGAGCTAATAATATTACTTTTTAAGTCCATTTCTAAATTTTTGCCGTGTACTTCTTGTATTAAGCTTTCCTTGTCAGTAGCAATTAAGCGTACGCGATTTTCCAATCTAACTCGATTGTTATTATACAGTGTGCCTTCGTTAGCGGTTACTTGCCACGTTGGTTTGTTGTTTTTTGGGTATAAGGTATAACGCGGATACTCAAAGTGTGTGACATCTAATTGTGCATAATGTTCCATGCGTTGTGCTTCTACAACGTAAGATATATCGCCAGCTTCTTGATAAATATCACTATTTAAATTTTCTGCGATGAACTCTGGCTCATTACTGTTATCGAGTATATTGGTGTCAACGTCTTTAGCGTTATACCACTCCATTAAGCCATAAGTGCCAACAGCAAAAATAAAAAAAGCTATTGCTGCACCGTATATTCTATTCATATGCTTGCGCCTGTGGCATGCTCTAGCGTACTTTGACTTTGCATAATTAAATCGCAGGATTCACGAACGGCGCCAAAACCACCACGGGTATAAGTAATATAATCACAAGTATTTAATATTGCTGGATGAGCGTCATTTACAGCAATACTTAAGCCAACGTAATTTAAGCACTCAAAATCGGGCATATCGTCGCCAATATAGGCAATTTGTTCAGGTGTTAAATTCAGTGATTTTGCCATTGCTTTTAGTGCTGGTAACTTATCTTCTTGTCCTTGCACTATATGTTTAACGTTTAAGGCAGTCATGCGGGTTTGCACTATATTCGATTTTCGACCAGTAATAACAGCAACATCAACACCACTTGCTCCCAGCGCTTTTATGCCATAACCATCCTTAGTGTGAAAGGCTTTTAACTCTTCGCCAGCATTGCCTAAATATATGCGACCATCAGAAAAAACGCCGTCAATATCGCAAATGAAAAGTTTAATATTTTTAGCTTTTTGCCAAATGTTATCAGCTACTTCACCGTATAAACTGTTCAAAGTTATAACACTCCAGATTTAAGTAAATCATGCATATTCATGGCGCCAATAGGTTGGTTATTTTGATCAACTATAATCAAACCATTAATCTTTTTATCTTCCATAATCTTCAATGCTTCTGCTGCTAGCATATCTTGTTTAGCAACATAAGGTTGCTTGGTCATTACGCTAGTAATTGTATCTTGATGAATATCGACTTTTGCATCTAATATTCGACGTAAATCACCGTCGGTAAACAATCCAATCAAGGTGTTGTTGTTATCTGTAACCGCGGTCATACCTAAGCCTTTAAGTGACATTTCCACTAAGGCATCTTTGATTTTAGCATCAGCATTAACCACTGGGATACGGTCATCTTTATGCATTATATCTGTTAAACGCAATAGTAAACGCTTGCCTAAACTACCGCCTGGATGTGATAAGGCAAAATCATCGGCGGTAAAACCACGTGCATTTAATAGTGCGACAGCGATAGCATCACCCATAACTAACGTAGCTGTGGTACTGGACGTTGGCGCTAAGCCTAATGGACAGGCTTCTTGTGAAACTTTGACACAAATATGGTGATCGGCGAGTTTTGCTAATGTTGAATCAGTATTGCCGGTCATGGCAATGAGTTTGGCTCCGATGCGTTTAATAACAGGAATAATGGCGAGTACTTCGCCAGTTTCACCGGAATTTGAAATGGTCATCACCACATCATCAAGCGTGATCATACCTAGGTCTCCATGGCTGGCTTCCCCCGGATGAACAAAAAAGGATGGTGTGCCTGTGCTGGCTAATGTTGCCGCTATTTTTCCACCAATGTGCCCTGATTTTCCCATGCCGATAACAATAACTCGACCTTTACAGTTAAACATCAGCTGACAAGCTTGCGCAAATTCATCATTAATAAATGAAGCTAATTCTGCTATGGCGTTTTGTTCTATTTCAATAACGTTTTTTGCTAATTGCTTAAAATTTTTCATCTTATAAACCGCAAGTTATGCTTTAAGCTGACTAAAAAGTAAAATTTGATAACCAATAAATACCGCTAATAATAGTAAACCTTTTGCGCGTGTGATGCGAAACTTACCACTGCGGCTAAAACAGAGAATAAACAACAAAAAGGTTGTGGCAAGCATATAAGGTGCATCGCGAGATGCTGCTGCTTGATCAATAGCGCCAGGAGAAATTAATCCAGCCAATGATAGTACTGCGAGAATATTAAAGATATTTGAGCCAATGATATTACCTAAAGCTAAGTCATCTTCTTTTTTAATTATACTCATAATACTGGCGGCAAGCTCAGGCAAACTTGTGCCAACAGCTATTACCGTTAAACCAATGACTAAATCGCTTATACCGAAAGCTTTGGCAATAAAGATTGAAGAGTCAACCAAATAATTGGCGCTAAGAGGCAGAAATATCATGCCAAATATTAACCAGAAAAATGATCTTGGTTTACTTACCGCCTCAGGCACTTCTTGTTCAGCTTCTAGCACCATTTTGTCATCAATTGGGTTTTGCTTAGCGCGCTTTAATGTCACCATTAATAAGATTGCTAGATACGACACAAAACCGATAATTAATATTAAGCCTTCAATAAAGCTAAAATTACTATTTGCCAACATATAAGTTGCGATTGCGGTGATCAGTAAAATTAATGGGATTTCTCGTTTAATGGTTGAAGAGGAAACTGATAAGGGATGAAATAAAGCCGTTAAACCTAGTACCAATGCGATATTGGTAATGTTTGAACCTATAGCATTACCGACCGCTGTATCAGGGTTACCTTGAAAAGAGGCCGTTCCAGCAATCATCATTTCAGGCGCTGACGAGCCCATGGCGACAATAGTTAAACCAATGATCATAGGAGAAATGCCATAATTTCGTGCTAATGATGAGGCACCAAATACAAATTTGTCTGCACTCCACACTAAAGTGATTAGTGAAAGCAATAAGATCAAAATTTGGACGAACATTCAAAGCTCCTGTTGGCTAGGTAATTTACAATTTTGTGCGAATAATGAAATAAAGAGGAATTATAAACCAATGTTGGAATTTGATGACACCCTACTAATACTCATAACTGCTGATTTTGCCAACAAGTTTGTCGGGCAAAGATCATTATAAACTTTTTCTAAAATTTTTGGCAGATGCATTCAGCATTTTATTGATAAATCTACTTAAGCACGAAAATAAGCAACAGCAAAGTCAATCTTACACTTTATTACATTTACATACGCTTTTAGTACCAAATATTTGTGAATTTGTAATGACTGCCATCTAACCCTAAGGTAGAATTCTTTCCAATAAGACAATAATAAGCCAAGACGTTAGCCCCCAATATATGTCCGAAATTTTAGTTGATATTAAAGATATGACCTTTAAACGTGATGAGCGTGTCATTTATGATGGCATTAGTTTATCTATCCCTAAAGGTAAAGTTACCGCCATTATGGGCCCTAGCGGTATTGGTAAAACAACTTTGTTACGTCTCATTGGTGGCCAAATCAAACCAGAGTCAGGGCAAATTTTGTTTGATGGTCATGATATCCCTAAGCTATCCCGTAATGCCTTATATGATGTTCGTAAACGTATGAGTATGCTTTTTCAAAGCGGTGCGCTTTTTACCGATATGAGTGTGTACGACAACATTGCTTTTCCAATGCGTGAACATACTGAACTGTCTGAAGATTTAATTGAGAAAATGGTCTTAATGAAGTTAGAAGCGGTTGGTTTACGTGGCGCCAGAGAATTACGCCCAAGTGAACTTTCTGGTGGTATGGCGCGTAGAGCTGCATTAGCCCGAGCAATAGCATTAGATCCGGAGTTAATATTATATGATGAGCCTTTTGCTGGCCAAGATCCTATTTCAATGGGGGTGATTGTTCGCTTAATTCGTGAACTTGGACAAGCACTAGGTTTAACATCAGTTGTGGTTTCTCACGATGTTCCCGAAGTCATGAGTATTGCAGATTACATTTATATAATTGCTGAGCAAAAAATTATTGGCCAAGGTACGCCAGAGCAAATTCATAAGCAAACGTCTCCGTTAGTACAACAATTTGTTAAAGGTGAGGCCGACGGCCCTGTGCCGTTTCATTTTCCAGCAGCATCATATCGCGATGAACTTATTGGCCGAGGTGACAAGTAGTGACAGCATTGCAAAATTTAGGTGGTACGATCATCAACCTAGTTTCAGGATTAGGTCGAGCATTATTGATGTTAGCGTCTGCTTTGTTTCATATGCCAAACCCGCGCAAGGGTTTTCCACTTTTAATGAACCAGTTGTATTCGGTAGGGGTATTATCACTAATTATTATTTTAGTGTCTGGCTTATTTATCGGTATGGTACTGGCATTGCAAGGCTATACTATTTTAGTTGGCTATGGCGCTGAAGCAAGTTTAGGGCCCATGGTTGCGCTATCATTATTGCGTGAATTAGGTCCTGTGGTTGCTGCGCTATTGTTTGCGGGTCGAGCGGGTTCAGCATTAACGGCTGAAATTGGCTTGATGAAAGCAACAGAGCAACTTTCCAGTTTAGAAATGATGGCGGTAGACCCACTCCGACGCGTGGTTGCACCACGATTTTGGGCAGGGTTTATTAGCTTACCGCTACTTGCCGCTATATTTTCTGCTATTGGCATACTCGGTGCGCATTTGGTTGGCGTTGATTGGCTTGGCGTTGACAGCGGTACGTTTTGGTCGGTAATGCAAGCACAAGTTTCTTTTGAAAAAGACATCATGAATGGTGTTATTAAGAGTTTAGTATTTGCCTTTGTCGTTACTTGGATTGCCGTTTACAAAGGTTATGCCTGTGAGCCTACCTCGGAAGGAATTAGCCGAGCAACAACGTCAACGGTTGTACAGTCATCGCTATTGGTATTGGGTTTAGATTTTGTTTTAACAGCGTTAATGTTCGCAAACTAGTGCGTGCTGTTATTTAGTTGAATATTTATTGAATTTGGTGGAAGACATGGTGTCGAAAAAAGTAGAGTTATTGGTTGGTTTATTTGCAGCAATAGGTATTGCGGCTTTGTTGATGTTAGCGCTAAAAGTTGCTGACAGTGGTATTTCAGGCAATGGTACAACATATCAGCTCTATGCTAAGTTTGATAATATTGGTGGTTTAAAAGTTCGTTCGCCTATCAAAGTTGGTGGTGTTGTCGTTGGACGAGTAAGTGATATATCACTCGATCCGGAAGATTATACGCCAGTGGTAACATTAGATATTTACACTGAGTATGATGGCTTTTCTGAAGCGACTTCGGTATCTATTTTAACTGCCGGATTATTAGGTGAGCAGTACGTTGGTTTGTTGCCAGGTTTTATTGATGATTCGGTAGATACTTTGCAGCCAGGTGATTTTATTGAAGATACTAAACCAGCGTTGGTATTAGAGGAATTAATCGGCCAGTTTTTATTTAGCCAAGGGAGCGATGACTAATTATGATGAAGCATCTTGTTAAGAAAATAGCGTTTTGTATTACATTGTTAGGTTTGTCAGCCGTGGCTAATGCTGAGGTTGATAAAAAAGACCCTTATCAAATGATAAAAACGGTTGCTGATATAACTTTTAAGCGTTTTGCCAATGAACAAAGCGAAATTCGAAAAGATCCTAATTTATTAAAGAACATTGTTAGTGAAGAGTTAATGCCGTATGTAAATTATCAATATGCAGCATATAAAGTGATTGGCAGTAATTTTAAGAAAACAAACAAGGCAGATCGCGCTAAATTCGTACCAGCATTTCGAGATTATTTGATCACTTCTTATGCGCAAGTTTTCACCTTATATAACAATCAAAAGGTAGAATTTTCACCGGCAAAAAATTTCGCTAAAGAACGTGTTGTTTCCGTAGATACTAGGGTTATTGAACCAGGGCGCGAACCGATCAATATTTCTTTTAGAGTGCGTAAACACAAGAAAACCGGAGAGTGGAAAGCCTACGATATGGTGGCTGAAGGCATTAGTTTACTTGATAGCAAACAGGCAGAGTTAAGCAGTTTAATTCGTCAAAAAGGTTTGCCACATGTTACCGCTATGCTGAAAGAGAAAAGTGCCAAGAATATCGTTTTTAAGTAAATCGCTTAAAGCATTATTTATAGAGTGAAATTAAAATAGCGTATTAAAATGACGTTATCAGTAGGTTGATATGATAAATGTACAGCAACTAGAGCATAAAGTGGTTATCAGTGGCGCGTTGACTCGTGCTACAATTACGCGAAATTTCGATAAAAAATATCGCAAAATTGTCAATGACACAAAAGTCACCATTGACTTGGCTAATGTTAGTCAAATTGATACTGCCGGTCTTGCATGGTTATTAATGTTGGTTGAGCTTGCTGGCAAGAATGCTTGTCAAATGAACTTAGCTAATTTACCTGAAGATTTATTGAAATTGGCAAAACTAAGTGCAGTTGATACCCTATTACCTATAGAATAGGCGAATTTAAATTAATGAGCCTAAACGCTATTTGGAGCAAGAAGTGGAAATAAAAGATATAGAAAAACTTATTACTGATGCGATTGAGTTAGATGAAATTCATGTAGCCTTTGATGGTTCGCAATGTAAAGTTATTGCCGTTGCAGATTTTTTAGGCGAGTTAAGTCGAGTAAAAAAGCAGCAAACAATTTATGCGCCATTAGCTCAAGCAATTAACGAAGGCACCATACACGCAGTATCCATTAAAACTTTCACAACAGCTGATTGGCAACGTGAAAAAATGTTTAATTTACCACTTTAATTTTCCTTTTAATAAAAACTGACAGAAAAGAATATACTATTGGACGCATTTAAAATTATTGGTGGACAACCACTGCAAGGCGAAGTTACCATCTCAGGGGCGAAAAACGCTGCACTGCCTATTTTAATGGCAGCCTTACTTTCGGAAACTCCCATCACCTTTTCCAATGTTCCTAAGCTTAATGATATTGAAACGACGCTTAAATTATTGACGCAATTTGGTGCAAAAACGCAATGGTTAAATGATGACAGCTTAACCATTGATGCCAGCAATATTGACCATTGTCGAGCATCATATGAACTAGTTAAAACTATGCGTGCTTCAATATTAGTTTTAGGGCCACTACTGGCTCGATTTGGTCATGCTGAAGTCTCGCTGCCTGGCGGTTGTGCAATTGGTGCACGTCCTGTTAACTTGCACATCCATGGCTTGAAGCTGATGGGCGCTGATATTGACGTTGAAAATGGTTATATCATTGCACGCAATAATGGTCGCTTGCAGGGGGCAACCATCTTTATGGATACCGTGAGTGTCACAGGCACGGAAAATTTAATGATGGCAGCTGCTCTTGCTGAAGGTGTTACAATTATTGAAAATGCTGCTCGTGAGCCTGAGATTGTTGATTTAGCAAATTGTTTAAATGCAATGGGCGCGAAAGTTTCTGGTGCTGGTACAGATACCTTAACTATTGAAGGGGTTGAACAGTTATTAGGCAAGCAGTACTCCGTCATGCCAGATCGCATCGAAACGGGCACATTTCTTGTTGCTGCAGCAGTTACGCAAGGTAAAGTAAAATGCTTAAATACTGATCCTAAAGCGCTAGAAGCTGTCTTGAGTAAGCTGCAAGAATCTGGTGCTGAAATTACCTGTGGTGACGACTGGATTGAACTGGAAATGTTATCTAAGCCGAAAGCTGTCAATATTCGTACTGCACCGCATCCGGCATTTCCAACAGATATGCAGGCACAGTTTGTGGCTCTTAATGCTATTGCAGAAGGCACAGCAACCACGACAGAAACGATTTTCGAAAACCGTTTTATGCATGTACCTGAGTTACAACGAATGGGCGCTAATATTAGCTTAGAGGGCAATACGGCAATCAGTACAGGTGTTGAGCAACTCAATGGTGCACAGGTGATGGCGACGGATTTACGTGCTTCTGCCAGCTTAGTGATTGCAGGCTTAGTTGCTACAACTGAAACACAAGTTGATAGAATTTATCATATTGACCGTGGTTACCAAAAAATTGAAGATAAGTTACAGGCACTGGGGGCAAATATTACCCGCATCAAGGCCAGTTAATTTCGGATAAGTAATAACAAAAAGCCCAGCGAATGCTGGGCTTTTTGTTATTTTAATTCCGCTAATTTGAAACTGGCTGAATTCAAACTATTTAGTGACCTCAGCAATGGTTACTGGAAGCGAGAATTGTTGGCCACCGCGAGAAATGATGAAGTTTAATATACTTCCAGGTGATGCTTCAGCAACAATATCTAGCCCATGCTTTACATTGCGAAGTTGGATATCATTAATTTGATATACCACATCACCTGCTTGTAATCCTGCTATCATAGCTGGGCTATTTGGTGTTACAGCATCAATAATAAAGCCTTTAAAGTTTGAAACATTGTCTCTGGCATCAACCCCTAACCAGCCGCGTACTACTCGACCATTTTCAATGATTTTTAGCATGACTTTATGAGCCAGTTCATAGGGCACAGCAAAAAATATTCCTTGAATGCTTAAACCAGAATCGCCTCGAGTAAAGTTTCGTGAATTAATACCGACAAGTTGACCATTTGAATTGATCAGGGCACCCCCTGAATTACCATTATTAATCGCGGCGTCCATCTGAAGAAATTGCAAATAACTACTACTGAGGCCACTTTGCCCTGTGGCACTGATAATACCTTGAGTAACGGTTTGTCCTAAATTAAGTGGGTTACCTATCGCTAGCACCACATCGCCGACTTGCGATTGCAATGCCTGATTTTGAGGTATAACAGGTAAATTATTTGCTTGTACTTTTAGCACAGCTAAGTCAGTAATCTCGTCGTAACCTATCAGCTCGGCATGTAATTCTTGACCTCGTTGCAGTACTACAACAATTAAGTCGGCACTTTGTACAACATGATAATTGGTTAATATATAACCTTGCTCATGCATGATAACACCACTACCTAAACGCGTCGTTCTGCGTGGTTGTCGGGTATAGTTACTGTTAGTTTGAATATCTTCAGAGTAAATATTTACCACCGCAGGGCCGGCTAGTCTTACTGCGTTAGCATAAGATAAAGGTTTTTTTTGTGGTTCAGTTTTATTAAATACTTGCCATAAAGACAAACTGTCGTTGCGTAATTCTGGTACTAGTAGCAGTAACACAACCGCGAACATAACGCCGTAACTAGCGGAGCGAATAACAAATTTCAGAGCATTAAAGACTTTCAACAGGTTTATTTTTATTAGATGGTTTTTTCTAGACTAACATAATCCCTTAACGCGGATAAAGTGTTGTCTTACCTCATTGGTTACCACTCAATAAAAGAAATGACGAAAATTCTTTGGGAAAATAAAAAAGCCTATCAATCTGATAGGCTTTTAAGGTTAAGCATTCTAGCGCTTAAAGTGATAGGTAATTAGCGGATCATTAAGAATAATGATGAATTATTACGAACAACGTTTAAAGCAAATACACCTTTATGCTCATTAAGGTAACTACGCAGTTCACCAATGTTGTTGATACGTTGACGGTTAATGCCATTGATAACATCACCTTTACGTAAACCTACGGCAGCGGCAGGACTGTTTTCAGCAATGTCGACAACTGAAATGCCATTGCCCTGACTATTGTTCTCTAATTCTGCGCCATCAAGCATACGATGTAAACTTGCCGCTTCAATGTTAGTCGATTCAGACTTTTTCAAGGTAACGTCAAACTCTTTTTCCTTACCGTCTTTTCTTATTACCGTGATTTGCACAGTTTTTCCAGCGCCTATTGAACCAATTTTACCTCTTAGTTCATTAAAGCTTTTGATCATTTTACCATTAACTTTAATGATCACATCTCCTGCTCGAATACCCGCTTCATCGGCGGCAGAATCAGGCGTAACTTGTTCAACAAAACCACCTTGGTTAATATCAAGCTCCATTGCTTTTGCAATTTCGCTGGTGACACTTCGCCCGGCAACGCCAAGTACGCCACGACGAACTTCACCAAACTCAATAATTTGGTTGACCAAATTTTGCACCATATTACTTGGAATAGCGAAACCTATACCGACATTGCCACCGTTAGGGCCCAATATTGCAGTGTTAATACCGATCAACTCGCCTCGTAAATTAATTAGAGCGCCACCAGAGTTGCCACTATTTATGGCGGCATCTGTTTGAATAAAGTCTTCATAGTTTTCTACATTTAAACCGCTGCGACCTAAAGCGCTAACGATACCAGAAGTTACCGTTTGCCCTAAGCCAAAAGGGCTGCCAATTGCGACTGTAAAGTCACCAACGCGCAACTTATCAGAATCAGCAATTTTTACTTCGACTAAATCATCTGCTTCTATTTGCAGTAGTGCAATATCACTCGCTTCGTCGCCGCCTATTTTTTTGGCTTCTAATTGACGACCATCTTTAAGTGTTATTTGAATTTCATCAGCATCATTTACTACATGGCTATTGGTAACAATATAGCCTTCGTCAGCATTGATAATAACCCCTGAGCCTAAACCACGGAATTGGCGCTCTTGCTCTTGGCCTTGGCGTGGGTTGCCAAAGAAGAATTTAAACGCGTCTGGTACTCGTTGCTTTACTTCGTGGGTGCCACGAACAGAAATTAAGACAACGCCTGGAGTTACACTTTCAAGCATAGGTGCCAAGCTTGGCATACTTTGGCCATTAACTGCATGAGGTAATGCTGCTTGCACTGGAAGACTTGCCATCGCAATAGTGCTGGAAAGTAAGACGCTATTAACTAAAACTGATAAATTTCTCATATAACAGAAAACTCCTAACTAAAATATTTATACTCAAGTGAAGACATATAATAAAAAAATTAGTTCCTAACTATTTGTTTCGGTATTTGTAACACTTTGTTTCTTATCATCAAACAAACCACTTGGCGCGCCAGAATAATCTAAAGGTGGCTCTGAAATGGTTTCGTCGCTTTTACGCTCTTGCTTGTTATGTCGCAAACTGACCGTTTGCGCTAACTGTTCTTGTGTTTCTTTAGAGAAAAAAGGCATGCTTTCAATATTTTCCGGTGTTGCTTGTTGCAGCAACTGTGTGCTTTGTGCCATTTGTGCCATTGCAGTTTGACAAGTGTTATTCATCTGCTCTAGCAATTTTGCAGAACTATCAAGGTGCTCTGCAACATCAAGCTTATATTGTGCCAATTCAGATTCGCGTTGGCTGGCTTTTTCAGCTAACTTTTTAGTTTCTTGAGATGATGCGAAAAGCGTTTTGTTGGCAATAAACCCGACGATTGCACCAACGATAAATATTCCTAATCCTAAAACAACATTCATATTTCTTTACCTTCATTGTATTCATGGAGAAAATTAGAGAAAATAACCTTTAATACCAATTATTCAACTTGGTATAATTCAATATAACGCGCTTCACGCTACATACCTAGTGAATATATTTGCAAAAAACTATTTTTCAAGCGAAGTTTGTGCAAACGTATGAAGAAAACACAATAAGTTGCTAACTAAACGGTTATTAAATGATTAAATTATCCCCTTTTGATAAGTATACCCAAGATTTAACTCGAGATGATTTTCTCTTTGATGCCGCGCAAGAAAATGCGGTTAAAAATTTACAAAGGCTATATGACGATCTGAAAAGCAAACCTTTACCCGTTACAGGATTTAAGAAAGTACTCAATCGCTGGAAGCGAGTGGTAGCAAAATCTGAACGTAAGACCATCACAGGTTTGTATTTTTGGGGGGGAGTAGGTCGTGGTAAGACGTACCTTGTTGACACCTTCTACGATTGTTTACCATTTGAAAATAAAATGCGAGTGCATTTTCATCGTTTTATGCACCGCGTTCATGAAGAGCTCAAGAGTTTGCATGGACAGTCGGATCCACTAAAGATTATTGCTAAACGTTTCGCTGAAGAAACCTGTATTATTTGCTTTGATGAATTTTTCGTTTCTGATATCACCGATGCCATGATCTTAGGCACATTATTTGAGGAGCTTTTTGCCCACAATGTTACCTTAGTTGCAACATCGAATATTATTCCTGATGAACTGTATCGCAATGGTTTGCAGCGTGAACGATTTTTACCGGCGATAAAGTTGATTAATCAACATTGCGATATTGTTAATGTTGATAGCGGTATTGATTATCGCTTACGTACCCTTGAACAAGCAGAGATATTTCATTATCCGCTTGACCCACAAGCCGACGAGAATTTAACCCATTATTTTAAACAATTATCAGTAGAAGCAGGCACGAAAAATAAAGTTATTGAAGTGAATAATCGACAACTAACGACGATACAAGAATCAGATGGTGTCGTTCATTTTGAATTTTCAACACTTTGTGAGTCGGCCAGAAGTCAAAGTGACTATATGGAGTTAAGCCGTTTGTATCATACGGTGTTAATGGCGAATGTGACGCAAATGAATGCCGAACATGACGATGCTGCACGACGTTTTATTGCCCTTGTTGACGAATTTTACGAACGCAATGTTAAATTAATTATGTCTGCGGAAGTGGCACTTGAAGACTTATATATCGATGGCCGCTTAATGTTTGAATTTAAGCGTTGTTTGAGCCGATTACTTGAAATGCAATCTCACGATTATCTTGCAAGTGAGCACTTACCTTAAAGCACTGACTTGCTTTGAATTTAAAAAAGGATTTTATTTATGAAAAGAAAATCAGCTCAGCTGTTGATACTGCTGTTTAGTGCTGTTTTTGTCTCGCAAACAGCTTTTGCTAGCTCGAACCCGTTTGTTCAGGCCATGACTCTTTCCAATAAGTACATGCGTGGCGCCGTCATTAGTATGTGGAATTCTGAGCATTTAAGTTGGCGAGCACAATTGTTTCAAGCTGCGTGTACTGATGATTTTACTGAAATAAACCACGAGATTGCCGCAAGCTTTACTTTGGTACATGACAAAATTATTGACCAAGCGATTTTAAATGGCGAGTTAATTACTGAAGACGAGAAAGCTGCATTAGCAGATATGGCTAAGCTGCATTATAAAATATACAGCTCAGCGTACCGTTATGGTTATATTTACCGTCTAAAGGTTATCCAAAAACATTACCCTGAAATAAACCCAGAGTTTTGTATAGATGCAGAGGAAATGTCAGAAAACTTCCCGGTGGATCATGCTGCGATGTTGCCGTGGCGTCATACTGGCAACTTAAGAAATGAGCAATGGCAAGATAATATACATGCCATGCGAATATTAAATAAATATTTGTTGCCAGCATATTTAGCTCGCCAGCAGCAATTTAGTCATCTAGTTGATGCGCAAATATATGCAATGATAAATGATGACAAAAACTCCTTTGCTGCTTTAGCTAAAGTTACTACAAGCCAAGATTATAAAAATTTGTTAGTGGCAGAGGTTGCTAAAGCACGTGAATTAGCTACAAATAAAAAATTACCAAAATCTCCTTGGCTGGCTGCGTATTTAACTCAAGCGGAAACTTGGCTGTGGCAGGCTTATGCACAAAGCACTATTTCGGCGTTGCAACGTATTGAAGAAAAATACCCTAAAGTGCATCAAAAGATTGAGCGGCATATGGATAGCTATATCGAATTGCAACGTGCAGGACTAGAAGCTGATAAAGCAAGACTAAAACAACAACTTGATAATATTTAGTGACGTTAGAGATGGTTTCGCTACTTTGTTCGAAAAAGATTAAAAAATAGGCGTGATCTTTAATAACTTCTTCTGTATAATCCGCGCTCCCTACGTTACAAATGCATGTTCTTTTTCCAGAGAATTTGCAAGGGACTCGATGCTCGAAGGGGCAATTGCGTAGTCTTTATAACGGATAACTTAAGGAATTCTTAGGTTATTATTTAAGTAACATTTATATAATTGGGTTTTTTAATGAAAACTTTTGTAGCTAAACCAGAAAGCGTACAACGCGAATGGTTCTTAGTGGACGCCGAAGATAAAACTTTAGGTCGTATCGCTACTGAAATTGCAAGCCGTTTACGCGGTAAGCATAAGCCAGAATACACTCCTCACGTAGATACAGGCGATTACATCGTTGTTATCAATGCTGAGAAAGTAAAAGTTACTGGTAACAAAGCGAAAGGTAAAATTTACTACTCGCATACAGAATTTGTTGGCGGTCTTAAGCAAATTAGCTTTGAAAAGCTAATTGAAAAAGCGCCAGAGCGTGCAATTGAATTTGCAGTTAAGGGTATGTTACCTAAAGGTCCTTTAGGTCGTGAAATGTTCCGTAAACTTAAAGTTTATGCGGGTACTGAACACAAGCATACAGCACAACAACCACAACTTTTGGAGCTTTAAGCAATGGCTGATAATCAATATTACGGTACTGGTCGTCGCAAGAGCTCAACTGCTCGTGTGTTCATGAAAGCTGGTAACGGTGCAATCACAATTAACAAGCGTGACATTTCTGTATACTTCGGTCGCGAAACTGCTCGTATGGTAGTTCGTCAACCATTAGAACTTTTAGAAATGCTAGAAAAGTTTGACTTTAACATCACTGTTGTTGGTGGTGGTATTTCTGGTCAAGCTGGTGCAATTCGTCACGGTATTACTCGTGCATTAATGGAGTTTGATGAAACTTTACGTAGCCCTCTACGTCAAGCAGGTTTCGTTACTCGTGATGCTCGTAAAGTTGAACGTAAGAAAGTTGGTTTACATAAAGCACGTAAACGTCCACAATTCTCAAAACGTTAATATTTACGTTATACGATTTCAAAAACCGGCTATTGCCGGTTTTTTTATTGCTAAAATTTGATTAACATCATAAGTACTTCCATCCCCGCCCTTTAAAATTTACGCTGGTAAATATCAAATTTCGATTTTGCACAGCAAGATGATTTTTAGACGTTAAAGCGTCAGCTATTTTAGATCTTTTACCAAAATTTTTTTTCAACAAACACAACAACAAAACGCACAAATGCGAATGGTTTTTATTTACAGGTTGTGTTGATTACTAATTGACTTTTATTTGCATAATCACGCGCTGAAATGGGGAATTGCCTTGTAAAAAACAGGGCTTTTCTTTATCATCAGAGCAATTTTTTTGTCGTTGATTTAGTCAATCAGCAATCAGCACATTAGCTAAGCAGTTTTTCTGCTTATGTGTTGTTGTTTTAGCTAGATAATAATTGGAGAGTTTGAATGAGCAATGCGCCCGTTAACAACGGCCGTCGACGCTTTTTAACCGCGGCTACTTCGGTAGTTGGTGGTGTTGGTGTTGTCGGTGTGGCTGTGCCTTTCATTGGATCTTGGAACCCAAGTGCGCGAGCGAAAGCTGCTGGTGCACCGGTTGAAGTCAATGTAAGTAAAATAGAGCCTGGTCAATTAATTCGTGCTGAGTGGCGCGGTAAGCCAGTATATGTTGTGCGTAGAACTGAAGAAGTTCTTGCTAATTTAAGTGCACATGATGATGAGCTAAGAGATCCTAACTCTGAAGTTCCACAACAACCTGTGTATGCAACAAACGCATACCGTTCAATTAAGCCTGAATATATGGTGGCATTAGGTGTATGTACTCACTTAGGCTGTGCTCCTACATATCATAAAGGTGATTTTGAACAACACGTTGAAGGTGTGAAAAATGGCTTCTTCTGTCCTTGTCATGGCTCTAAGTTTGATATGGCTGGTCGTGTATTCCAAGGTGTACCGGCACCAACAAACCTAATGGTTCCAGATCATTCATTCCCTAACGATGACACCTTGTTAATTGGTGTAGCTGAAGGAGAGGCATAATGTTTTCTAACTTAATGGCTTGGATTGAACAGCGTCTACCTTTAATGGATGCAATGAACAAGCACGCGGTACAATACCCTGCACCAAAGAACTTTAACTTTTGGTACGTATTCGGTATTTTGGCCAGTGTTGTTTTAGTTAACCAAATATTAACTGGCGTTTGGCTAACAATGAACTATGAACCATCAGGTGATGGCGCTTTTGCTTCTATAGAATACATTATGCGTGATGTCGACTACGGTTGGTTATTGCGTTATATGCATTCAACAGGTGCGTCGGCATTTTTCGTAGTTGTCTACATGCACATGTTCCGTGGCATGATTTATGGCTCTTACCAAAAGCCTCGTGAGTTATTGTGGTTGTTTGGTATGCTAATTTTCTTAGTACTAATGGCTGAAGCTTTCATGGGTTACTTATTACCTTGGGGTAATATGTCTTATTGGGGAGCTCAAGTTATTATCTCCATTTTTGGTGCTATTCCAGTTATCGGTGATGATTTAACTCTTTGGATACGTGGTGATTACGTTATCTCTGGTGCAACATTAAACCGTTTCTTCGCCCTACATGTTATTGCCTTACCATTAGTGTTAGTTGTTTTGGTTTTCTTGCACATTTTAGCGTTACATGAAGTGGGTTCAAATAACCCTGATGGCACTGATATCAAGAAGCCTAAAGGTAGTGTTCCTCCTGAAGAGCAAAGTAAGTTTACTTTCCATGAGCAATACACTAAAAAGTACGATATTGTCGATGCGATCCCGTTCCACCCATACTACACAGTCAAAGATTTGGTTGCTGTGGTTATTTTCCTAATTGTTTTTTGTTGGGTAATGTTCTTTGCACCTGAAGGTGGCGGTTACTTTATTGAGGCGCCAAACTTTGAACCTGCAAATGGCCTGAAAACCCCTGAGCATATTGCACCGGTTTGGTACTTTGGTCCTTTCTATACCATTCTACGTGTTGTTCCTGATAAGTTATTAGGCGCAATTGGTATGTTCGGCGCTATTATTGCGTTGTTCATGTTACCTTGGTTTGACCGTGGTACGGTTAAATCACTTCGCTACCGTTGTACTGCTCACACAGTAAACCTTATTCAATTCGCTATTTGTTTTATTGTTTTAGGTGTTTTAGGTACGCTACCTGCAAACCCACTAAATAACATGATTGGTACTATTGCAAGTTTAGGTTACTTTGGCTTTTTTGTTGCACTGTGGATTTACAGTAAAAATGAAAAAACTAAGCCAGTTCCAGAGAGGGTGACAGGATAATGAAAAAATTTATTATTGCAGTTCTTGCTGCACTACCTATGCTGGCAATAGCCGCTGGCCCAAGCTTAGACTTAGACAAAGCAAACAATGATTTAACTGATAAAGAGTCATTAAAACGTGGTTTTGAGTCATACATTAACTACTGTTTAGGTTGTCATCAGTTGAAGTACCAACGTTATAATCGTACTTTTGCTGATTTGGGAATTTCTGACGAAGATGGTAAAGCTAAATATATGTACACTGGCGAAAAAGTTGGTGATCATATTACTAATACTATGCCACCAAAAGAAGCTGCTAAGTGGTTTGGTAGCACACCACCAGACTTAACGTTAGAAGCTCGCTTTAGAAGCCCTGATTGGATATACACTTACTTGCGTTCATTCTACGTTGATGAAAAACGCCCGTTTGGTGTTAACAATAAAGTGTTTAAAGATGTTGGTATGCCGCACGTATTGCAAAACCTTCAAGGTGTTCGCACTATGGATGAGCATGGCAATTTATCAGAAGCGACAGGTGGTTCTATGACAGCGGAAGAGTATGACAATTTCGCTCGCGATTTAACCAACTTTTTAGAATACACCGGTGAACCAAATAAGCTTGAACGTGAAAACATGGGCTATTGGGTAATTGGTTTCCTATTCATCCTGCTATTCTTCTCATACTTATTGAAGAAAGAATATTGGAGAGATGTACACTAATTACATATGTTCTGTAAAACAGTGTAAGCTATAAATATTAAATGGGGGCTTTGGCCCCCTTTGTTAGTTTTTTTTATTAAGATTTTTTGGAGGCATTATGGCCATAGCCGCAAACAAACGCTCTGTTATGACTTTATATTCGCATGCAGATGATATGTATAGTCATCAAACACGCATTGTGTTGGCAGAGAAGGGTGTTGGAGTTGACATCCATTTAGTTGACTTAGCCAATTTGCCAGAGGATTTACTAGACCTAAATCCATACGGAACAGTTCCAACACTTATCGATCGTGAATTAGCGCTTTATGAAGCATCTATCATTATTGAGTATTTAGATGAGCGCTTTCCTCATCCACCATTGATGCCGGTTTATCCTGTGTCACGTGGACGTAGCCGTCTAATGATGCATCGTATTGAGCAAGACTGGTACAGCTTAGCTAAAACTATTTACAACGGTCCAGCTGAAGCAGCAGCTAAAGCTCGCCAAGAGTTAAAAGAAAGTTTATTAAGTGTGGCACCGATTTTAAACGAAGCACCATACTTTATGAGTGAAGAGTTTAGCTTGGTAGATTGTTATTTAGCACCATTATTATGGCGCTTACCTGTGATGGGTATTGAACTTGAAGGCCAAGGTTCAAAAGAATTGAAGTCTTATATGCTTAAATTATTTGAGCGTGAATCATTTCAAGCATCATTAACTGAAGCTGAGCGTGAATTACGCTTTGGCGCCTCAGTGTAAAGTTATTCACTATGACAGTCGAAATGACATCAAATAAGCCTTATATTGTTAAGGCTTTTTATGATTGGATTTCTGATAATGGCTTAACACCTTATATTGTTGTTGATGTTAACGTTTATGGTGTTCTAGTGCCTATGGCCTATGTTAATGATGGTCAAATTGTTTTAAACATATCAGCGTCTGCTGTAGGTAGCATTGCTTTAGGTGATTCATCTATTGAGTGCAGCGCTCGCTTTGGCGGTAAGTTAGAGCATATGAGCGTTCCATACGGCGCTATTGCGGCTATTTATGCGAAAGAAAACGGTGCGGGTACATCACTTGCCATCGAGCACATTGAGCCTGAAGAACGTGAGCAAGAGAGCTCTAAAGCGCCTAGTATTACTGCCGTTACAAGTAGTGATAGTGCTAAAAAATCTGAAGGCGAGAAAAAAGATAAGCCTGCGGCGAAAAAGCCGAGTTTAACCGTTATCAAATAGTTCAATTGTGACATTGTGTAAAATATTTAAAAAAGGTAAGCAACAGCTTACCTTTTTTATCGACTCTAATTAGGTAGGTTGATGGTTTTATCCTACCTCATTAGTATTTACTGTATTAAAGTTTTGCAAAACAACGGTCAGCAGCTTCTAAAGTAAATTTCAATTCTTCTTCTGTATGTGCTGTTGACAAGAAGCTTGCTTCAAATGCTGATGGTGCTAGGTATACGCCTTCTTCTAACATTAAGTGGAAGAAACGTTTAAACTTCTCGCTGTCGCATGCCGTTGCTTGAGCATAGCTAGTGATCTTCTCTTCATCGGTGAAAAAGAAACCAAACATAGCACCAACATAGTTAATAGACAGTGAAACACCATTGCGCTCAGCTGCTGCTTTAAAGCCCATGGCTAATTTTTCAGTAGCATCACTTAATTGTTGGTGTTTGTCACCTTGGCAAAGCTCTTTTAGCGACGCTAAGCCAGCTGCCATAGCGATTGGGTTACCTGATAATGTACCAGCTTGGTATACAGGGCCGACAGGAGCAATGTAGTCCATGATTTCTTTTTTGCCGCCAAAAGCGCCAACCGGCATACCACCGCCGATCACTTTCCCTAGAGTGGTCAAATCTGGAACAATGTTATAATGAGCTTGAGCGCCTCCTAAAGCAACGCGGAAGCCAGTCATTACTTCATCGAAAATTAGCACGCTTTGGTATTGGTCACATACTGCGCGTAAGCCTTCTAAAAAGCCTTCAACTGGTGGAATACAGTTCATGTTGCCGGCAACAGGCTCTACAATAATACAGGCTATTTCATCACCAAGCTCTGCGAAAATTTCTTTCACTTCGTCTAGGTTGTTATAGCTAACGGTTAACGTGTGCTTAGCAAAGTCGTCTGGAATGCCTGGCGAACTTGGTACGCCCATAGTTAACATGCCTGAACCTGCCTTAACCAATAATGAGTCGGCGTGGCCGTGGTAGCAACCTTCAAACTTCAATATTTTGTCTCGACCCGTAAAACCACGGGCTAGGCGAATAGCACTCATGGTTGCTTCTGTACCTGAGCTAACCATACGTAATTTTTCCATCGAAGGTACAATTTCACGTACCTTTTCAGCCATAGTAATCTCAAGCTCGGTTGGTGCGCCGAAGCTTAAACCATTTTGCGCAGTTTCAATAACGGCATTTAATATAGCTGGGTGGTTGTGCCCTAATATCATAGGGCCCCATGAACCAACATAATCTACGTATTTTTTGTCGTTGGCATCAAATATATAGGCACCTTGTGCTTTTTTGATAAACAAAGGTGTGCCACCAACGCCATTAAAAGCGCGTACGGGTGAATTAACGCCACCAGGAATAATATCTTGTGCTTCGTTAAACAACTGCTGTGAATCTTTTGTCATAATATCTTACTCTTTGTTAGTCTTAGCCATGGTTAATTTACGGCTAATATCAATATTTGTTGGTGTACCAAGTGACAGGTTTTTCGTAGTGACTGAGGCGATTCTCGACCCCTAAACTCAAAGCAAATAATGCCATACGCACTAAAACGCCGTTTTGTGCTTGACGGAATATAGCGAGGTTGTCTAGGTCATTTAAATCGGTATCTAGCTCGTTTGCTTCAGCACGAGAGTCACGTGGCAAAGGGTGCATAATAACGGTGTGGTCTTGGCAGTATTTCTTATATATTTCACGATTTAAACTAAAGTGGCCACGATATAGATCTGCTTCATCTTTACTGGCAAAACGTTCTTGTTGAATACGAGTTTGATAAATAACATCACAAGCAAGATTGCCTTCAATTTTATCTGTTAGCACGACTTTATGGCCGGCGTTTGTGAGGGTTGAAATAACGCTGTCTGGCATTTGTAACGCAGTAGGTGCAATCATAGTGATGGTAATATTCTTATATAAGCTTAATAGCTTAGATAATGAGTGCACGGTACGGCCATGCTTAAGATCACCCATAAGTGCAATGTTTAAACCATCTAAGCCCATATCATATCGCGCCATTTCAGACTGGATAGTGAACAAGTCGAGCAAGGCTTGGGTGGGGTGTTCGTTAGCGCCGTCGCCACCATTTATAACCGGCACACTACTACCTTTGGCGAATTCTTCCACAGAATGCATCGTAGGGTGGCGCATAGCGATAACATCTGAATAGCCACTGATTACTCGCGCCGTATCAAATAGTGATTCACCTTTAGACAATGAAGAGTTTTCTTGCCCAACAGTTTCGCGCACGAAACCACCCAGTAAGTTAAATGCAGTACCAAAGCTAACACGAGTTCGAGTGCTTGGCTCAAAAAATAAATTACTAAGTATGGCACCATCAAGGACATGACAGCGCTTTTTTCGCATGGCATAAGGGGCCATCAATGTCGAAATTTCTAAGATGCGAGAAATACTCTCTCTATCGAATTGCGAGACAGATAAGATATGGCTTCCTTCAAATTTCATCATAGGTTTTACCTAATTATGTAGCAATGAAATGCCTGATGTTAATCATTTACTTGATTGCTTAATTTAGTGAGTCGTTGCTTTATCAGAGCGACGGAAAATTTGCAGCGAAATATAGCACAAAACTCAATTGCTGAGAATGTATTATCTTGATTTGGATTAAGATAATTGATTAACAATTATACGCAGTAGACAGTTTTTTATTCTAAGGTATAGTTATAGGCATAATGGATATAAAGTAGCTAGGGAAATGCGAAATCTCATCTTGTTTTTAAAGGCAATTATTCTACTGTTAGTCAGTTTGACTGCAGCTGGCAAGGATATTGTTCGATATAATTTATCAGAAATTTATCCCGATCCTAAACAAAGCTATTATATTGATTTACTCACTCTCATTTTGAACTCTTCTCGTGATAAGTATGGTGATTACCAACTTATTCCTGTGACTCTAGAAATGTCACAAGGTCGTACATCGATTATGGTGCAACAAAGAAAAGCCATTGACGTTACATGGCGAATGACTACGAAAGCACTGGAGGACGATTTACAGGCTATTTATATTCCAGTTTTGAAGGGGTTAATGGGCATGCGTATTGCTGTTATTCGCCGAGAAGATAGCCATTTATTTTCACCGACATTATCTCTTAAAGAATTAAAGGCATTATCAGCAGGACAAGGTTATGATTGGCCTGATAGTGATATTCTACGTCACAATGGTTTTGATGTTATTGAAGGCAGCGCTTTTTCAATGCTAACTATGCTTGAAAAGTATCGATTTGACTACTTCCCACGTGCACTCCATGAGCCTTGGCTTGAGATAGCCGGAAAAGAACAGTTTATTGTTGAATCGCACTTTTTACTAAAGTACGCAGCGCCAATGTATTTTTTTACCAGTAAAGAAAATATGCGATTGTCTGAACGCATTCTATATGGCTTTAGTAAGATTGTTGAGTCAGGGGCTTTTGACGAATTTTTTTACCAACATAAGGTAACGCAAAATATTTTAGTAAAAGCGAACTTGCCGCAAAGAAGAATATTCTCTTTAGAAAATCCACTTTTATCAGAACAAAGCCGAAAAATTCTTAACAATAAATCATTATGGCTGGAGCATTTTCATTAAAATGGCTTTACATAGGCCAGTATCACCACAATAAACAAGATTATTACCGGTACTTCATTGAATATCCGATAAAACTTTCCTGAGCGTTCATTTTTGTCGGCAGCAAATGTTTTTACTAGCTTAAAGCAATAGCCGTGGTAAATGAGTAAAAACGTGACGAGAGTAATTTTTACATGTAGCCATTTTGCTGTGACGAACCAGTCGTAACCATATTGATAAATAATGGCGATACCCAATGCAACGGTAAATATGGCAAAAGGTGTAACAAACAATAATAAACGTCGCTCCATTCCTTTTAACTGCTGATGAACTAACGGCTCTTTCGACTCGGCATGGTTAACAAATATACGAGGCAAATAAAAAATGCCGGCAAACCAAGCCACCATGAAGATAATATGAAATGCTTTAAGCCAAAGAATGCTTGTCATAAGTGCGTTTTTCCTTTCAATAAATAAGAGCGTATTGCATCAAAGGTTATTATACCCATAATTTCATCTGGATTATTTTGATATACATACACGCCACCGCTTCTTTCTCGAACTAGTAATAAGTACGCCTCAGCGAGAGTTGACTGACTATTTAATGGCAGCAGCTTATGTCGAATAAGTGAATGATTGGTATGACTATCGTTTAAATGCTCGGGTTGGCACCAAATATAGTCATATTTATTTTGCTGACTCTCTTTTTTAATAATTATATGTTGGTGAGGCGTTAAATTTGAGAATTTTTCTGCGATGGTTTTGTTGTCGTTGTCGGCAATGAGTGTCAATTGCTCTTGCATCACGCCGATTACGCCTACGCGTTGCAGTGATTTTTCAATTGGCGGTCTACGGTATGCTAAACCTTGTACTTCTAATTGCATAATAAATATTGAGCGGTTGCGAAAAAACTGCCCTGATGAAATGCAAGAGCTGGTGATCACTATCATGGCAGGCACGATAATTTCAATTTGGTTCGACAATTCCACCACACATAGTAAAGCAGCTAAAGGGGCATTTAGCGTAGCCGCCATAAATCCAGCCATGCCCATTAAGGCAAAATCGCTTGCCTGTATATTCATAGGGACAAAATAACTGGCAATCATAGCAACACAGGTACCAACTATGGCACCAATACCTAATATAGGGCCAATGATTCCACCAGGAATCCCCAGTCCTAACGCGATAATAGTCATTAAAATTTTCGCGATAAGTAAGCCTAGCAATAGTTGCAATTCAGGATTGTGCTGCAAGGAAAAGTCGATAGCACTTAAATCAGTGCCCATGGCAAAAGGTACAGCATAACCAATAGCACCAGTAATAAACGCCGCGGTTAGAATTCGCGGTACAATATGAAAACGAGCACTATGCTTGATAATCAGTACTAAATAGCGGTTAAAGGCAAAGGCAATAACACCTAATACAATCCCAAGTAGCACTAATGTTAAATAATGCTGGCTATTTAAGGTAATGGTTGTGAAGTATTCAAATTCATGGGCAGGACCAAAAATACTACTGGTTGTCATTGAGCCTACAATTGCCGCGATCATCACCGGAATAAAAATATGTACTTTATATTCTCGTAAAATCACTTCCATCACAAAAAGTACCGCAGCAACCGGGGTATTAAAACATGCGGCAATTCCGGCTGCGATACCACAAGCACTTAAGCTTCGAATTGCGTTATAAGGTAAATTCAGTTTATTACCAATATAACTACTACAGGCAGCGCCTAAATGAACCGCAGGACCTTCTCGCCCAACCGAAAAACCACTAGCAAGGGCAATAGTGCTACCAATAAATTGATTAATGGTGTTACGTAGTGGCATAACACCATTGGCAATTTTTAAGCGATGTAAAACAAATGGAATACCGGTACGGATGTATTTATAGCCAGTTAACCAGGCAAAGAATAAAATGATTACTGCGCCAATAATTGGTAATTGAAAACGACTTAATGAACTTAAACTGCTATAGTCGTCTTTTTCGTTCAAATAAAATGATTGAATGCCCTCTGTGGCAAATACAAACAAAACGACGAGCATAGCGGATGCCAAGCCACCGATGGCGGCAAGTAAACAAAGCTGCCATGAGGTTTGTGGCATAGCTAAACGCTTTTTAAGCTGGATTAACGTTTTCATATTATTATCATTTTAATCAAGCGAATTTATAGGCTTTTTGGATATCATAATACTTTTCAAATGAATTGGTTAGCAAAAATAAATCTCAGTACCGTTGTTACACGCTTAGGCGCTTTTCGTTCAGCGCTTCTATTAGTTGCAATTATCGCTATTTGCTTGTTCTGTGGTTATCGAATAGGCAATTTTTACCATGGATTTCAAGTACAAACTTTAGCGCAACAAGAAAACAGGCTAGATATGCTTTATCAAAAGCTTGTTGAAAAATCCCAGCGTATTAATACCTTAGAAGTTGAGCTTGAAGTGGAGCGTATGGCTAATTTACGTAGTCAGCAAGATCTTAAGGCAATTGAACAAGAACATTTTCAAGTAAAAAAAGAGTTGGCATTTTATGAAAAAGTGATGGCGCCAGAAAAACAAGCAAATGGTTTAGTTATTGATGGTATTAAGCTAACAAAAACAGAAAGTGCTAATCACTATCGCTTTCAAGTGATACTTGTACAGCAATTATTACGAAAACGCTATGCTAAAGGTTACGTTGAATTATCATTGACGGGGAGTTTAGATGGCAAGCCGACAAAATTATCATTGGCTGAGGTGTCGTCAATAACAAAAAAAGAGTTATCCTTTAGTTTTCAATATTTTCAAATTGTTAGCGGCGAAATAACACTACCGGAAAATTTTATTGCGGAGAAAATCGATGTTTCTGCAATTTTACCTAAAGGCAAATGGCAAACTTATAATCGTGTTGATCACAGTTATTCTTGGCAGAAAACACTAGAAAATATTGAGCAGAATCTACCATAATACTTGATTAAAACAGTCAAGTTTAAGATAATTAGCCCAGTTCATTCGTATTAAGTAGAGTTTTATGTCAAATCCTGAATTACCAATTAAATTTTCTGATGCAGCGGCCACTAAAGTATTGTCGTTGATCACGGAAGAAGAAAACCCAGACTTAAAACTACGCGTTTATGTTACTGGTGGTGGTTGTTCTGGCTTTCAGTATGGTTTCACCTTTGATGAAAATGTAAACGATGGCGATATGACCATAGTAAAAAAGGGTGTCACTATGGTGATAGATCCTATGAGTTTACAATATTTGGTTGACGGCGAAGTTGATTATATTGAAGGCTTAGAAGGAAGTCGTTTCTTAGTGAATAACCCCAATGCCAGTACAACCTGTGGTTGCGGCTCTTCATTCTCAATCTAACGCTAGATAAATAGTTTAAAGAAAAGCCGACTTTATGTCGGCTTTTCTACTTTTACTAATGTACAAATATTTTCACACTGTACATATGTATTGGATACCTTATAATGTGCGGATTTTTTACGCATAAACACTTTATAAATCAATAAATGGAATTAAATTTTGATTAAATTTACCCCCCTAATATTTATTTTATTTTTACTTTCTGCTTGTGGTGGAGGTTCATCATCTGACTCACCAGCACTAGCACCAGCACCAGCACCTAATACAGCGCCAACTATGAGTGGTACATTTACCTCTGATGCAAAAGCAATGCAAAAAACCGTAGTGGTATTTGATATTGCTGATGCCGAGAATGATTCATTGACCTTAGCTATTACTGAGCAGCCGCAGTGGTTAAGTTTTGAATTAAGTAATAACAATCAAGTAACGATTACAATTGAGCCTGACTTTTTTGATATAGATAATTATGAACTCGCATTGTCCTTATCTGATGGTAAAGCAAGCACAGAATATAAATTCATTGTAGACGTTATTGATAACCCTGCACAGTGGCAACATGTTGACATGACGGAGCAGGAGCTTATAGGTACATGGTCAACGGATGAAAATGGTGGATTATCACTTACCTTTTTTGAAAACGATAAGGGGCTTTATTTTTCTGATAATAAATTAGTACCTCATTCTTGGGAGCTAGATGGCACAATTGTCGTTGATATACAGCAGCCGGGTTGTAATTCGAGTTGTGGAATTATTGATTTCATGGAAGTTGCATTGCTTGCACAAGAAGGCGATAAATTGAGAGTTGAGATAGATATAGAAGACGGTGTACGCCAATATGTCAACCTTACTAAAGAACAATCAAATGAATTTATCTATGAGAACTTTATTAATATTCCTCAGGCAGCATATAACACTCTTTCTGTTGTTAAAGTGGATGATGGTATAGCCAATATTGGCGTAACTGTAGAAGATATTTCGTTAGGTGATACTTCATATGGTTCTTTTTTTACAATTGAAGGTAACTTAATAGATAAGTCAGGGCACTTTGATATCTCCTTAACGTCTTCTAATAAATTGCTCGACGGTAAAACGGGTAGTTTTTATAATTTTGATACTAACCAAGAAGAAGAATTAATGTTTGATGTTATTGTTGATAATGTCGAGCTGCAGCCAATATCATCAGGATTTGTAATTGTAAAAGTTTTATATCACGCTGAATTATTAACGGATATTGAGCCTTCAAAATATAATAATTACAATAACCTAGGGCATTCGTTAGAGCCTAAGTATACTTACGATGTTCTGAATGGAATATCAGAAAACAACGAAGTTAACTTAAATTTAAATACAAGTTATGCCGCTAGGTTGTTACCTATAGTTTCAACAAATATTGACGGTGTTGATTATCGAGGAGGAGCAAGTGTTTTTAAATTTGTTAGCGATAAAGACGGTGAAACAAAACTAAAAGTAGCTGGCGAGAATAGCTCAATAACGCAAAACTTTTCGTGGTCGAAAGATGGTGGAATTTTAACGGTAACAATAGATGGCAATACTCGGGCTCATCAATTTTATACTTTACCTAACGGTATGCTAGGTTTATCGCTAACCTTTGAAGAAGATGGTACTGAAACTCGAACATCTATTTATGAATTTTCCGAGGTAACAGAAAATAATCTAAATGCTGAAAAATATATCGGTCAATTTGAAACTCAATATCAGTCATTTTTTGGTAACTCAAGTTATTCTGATATGAAAATTGGTGCAAATGGACGAGGTGATAATTCTTATTTTGGTGGTGATGAGCTTAAGGATTTTTGGAAGTTTGAAGAGGATGGAAGTATTTCTTTTATTAATTCATATGACTGTCCTAATGCCTACAGTAGTGCTCTTGATTTTGATGCTTGTTATGCCGAAGCAAAAACAAATATGTTAAATAGTTTTGGGTTTGCTATTCGAAGCTATAAGTTATTGTCAGTAATTGATGATACTTATATTTTTCAATATGGATACAGAGCAAAATACGCTGAGGAAGATTGGGCCTACGAAAGCATTCGCCGATTTAAGAAAGTCGCGGAATAAAATAGCAGCATTTAAAATGTTAAAAAAAACCAGCTTATAAGCTGGTTTTTTTTAACTTAGCCTTGCAATACTATTTATGGTGCTGTTAGAAAGTAAATTAAATATGTTTATCTTTTCAAGCTGTTTTTGATTTACGTTTTGTTGCAAAGCTAGACAAGACGTAGGGCCGATTGCACTGTATTATTATCAGTAATATGACCAACAAGTGTCAGTTAAATAAAAATATTTAGGAAGAATTATGAGTACCGTAAGTCAGCGTCGCGAATGGTTAGCCGAACGCCCATATATCATTGCGATAATTATCACCTTAGCACTGGTATTGTGGATGACATCGGGATTAATGCAAGCGCAAGAAGTTCCCAATGAAAAAACACAACATAGCGTGATTATTCCAAAAGTGAAAGTAGAAACTAGGTATGCGGAAACTATCAGCGACTCTGTTGCGCTATACGGACGCACTGAGCCTGATCGCATAACAACGGTGAAAGCTGAAATTTCCGGTCAAATAGCACAAGTTTTGGCTAAACGAGGCGCTAAAGTAAAGCAAGGCCAAATTATCGTAAAATTAGAAATTAACGATCTTGAATCACAACTAGCGCAAGCAAAAGCGCTATTAAAGCAGCGGGAAATTGAGCACCAAGGTGCGTTAAAGTTAAGTGCCGACGGTTACCAAGGAAAAGTACAGGTTAGCAGTGCAGCAGCAAATTTAGCAGCAGTTAAGGCACAAATTAAACGTTTGCATATTGATATTGCAAATACAGTAATTCGCGCTCCTTTCGATGGAGTGCTAAACACACGTTATGTTGAACAAGGTGATTATGTACAAAGTGGCGACGATATCGCTATGATCGCTGATCTTGATCCGCTAATCGTTCGAGCCCATGTAAGTGAAAACAATATTAGTCAACTAGCGGTTGGTCAAAAAGCTAATGTGCGATTACTTCACAAAGAAAGCTTATTAGGGCAGGTGCGTTATATTGCAAGTGTTGCGGATGATGCAACCAATACCTTTAAAATAGAGGTAGCACTGGCCAATAGTGATAGTTCATTACTGGCAGGCTTAAGCAGTGAAGTTAATATTAGCCTAAATCACGTTCATGCTATTAAAGTTTCTCCTGCGCTTTTAGCATTAGACGAAGAAGGTAATATAGGGGTAAAAACGGTAGAAAAAAGCCATGTAAAGTTTACGCCAATAAATATCGTTAAAAGTGAAAAGGATGGCATTTGGTTGTCTGGGCTTGGCCAACAAGCGGATATTATTACCTTAGGGCAAGGTTTTGTTAGAGCTGGCGATAAAGTTGAAGCCGTTTTTTCGACAAATTCAGCATTAGCTAATAAAAGCGAATAAGGCGGGAATATATGCTAACACTTATTGATGCAGCATTAACTCGCACACGTTCGGTGTTAATGGTTTTTGTACTATTGCTTATTTCAGGGGCAATTACTTATGCCAATATTGCAAAAGAGTCTAATCCAGATATAACGATTCCTAATATTTATGTTTCTATTGTTCATGATGGTATTTCGCCAGAAGATGCGGAGCGAATGCTTATTCGGCCAATGGAAAAGGAGCTTAAATCGATAGCAGGCATTAAAGAAATGTCTGCAACAGCAAGTGAAGGCCATGCTTCAATTAATCTCGAGTTTATTGCCGGGTTAGATCCAAAAGAAGCACTTGCCGATGTTCGCGATAAAGTGACATTAGCAAAAGCTAAGCTTCCATCTGAATCAGAGGAGCCAGAAGTACATGAAGTGACTATGGCTAATCAAAATCCAGCAATAACCGTTATTCTGTCAGGGGCAGTGACTGAACGTGGTTTATTGACGATAGCACGTGACGTCAAAGATAAAATTGAAGCATTACAAGAAGTCTTAGAAGTTGATATTGGCGGTGACCGTGAAGATATGGTTGAAATCATCGTTGACCCCTTATTAATGGAAAGCTATGGCTTAGATCAAAACGATATTTACAACCTTGTTGAGCGCAATAACCGCTTAGTACCTGCAGGTACTATGGACACAGGTAAAGGGCGTTTTGCCATTAAAGTGCCGTCAGTATTTGAAACCATTCAAGACTTACTAGAATTACCAATTAAAGTTGATGGCGACAAAGTTATTACTTTTCAGGATGTTTCAACTGTTCGTCGGGCGTATAAAGATCCGAGTTCATTTGCTCGTTTAAATGGTGAGCGCTCCGTTGCAATTGAAGTGAAAAAACGTTCTGGTGAAAACATTATTAACACTGTTGCTAAAGTTAAAGCATTGATTGAAGTTGAACGTCAGCGTTGGCCAAATCAGGTGTTTGTTGATTATGTTGGTGATCAATCTATTGATGTACAAGATACCTTAAATGATTTGCAAAACAATGTACTGTCGGCAGTTTTATTAGTTGTAATTGTTATTATTGCTACCTTAGGTTCACGCACTGCGTTATTGGTTGGCTTAGCAATTCCAGGAGCCTTCTTAACGGGTATTCTTGTTTTAGCCATTGCCGGATTAACGGTTAACATCGTGGTGCTATTTGGTTTGATTATGGCTGTCGGTATGTTGGTTGACGGTGCAATAGTTGTTACTGAGTTTGCTGACCGAGAACTCAACGAAGGAAAAACCAAACGCCAAGCCTACGGTTTAGCTGCGAGGCGTATGGCATGGCCTATTATTGCATCAACAGCAACAACGTTAGCCGCTTTTGCACCACTAATGTTTTGGCCGGGCATTATGGGCGAGTTTATGAAGTATTTGCCTATTACCTTAATCGCCGTATTAACGGCGTCATTAGCAATGGCGCTAATATTTGTACCTACAATAGGTAGTATAATCGGCAAGTCGCGCAAAGTTAGTGCGAAAGAACAAAAGCAAATAGAACAAGCTGAAGAAGGAGACTTAACTCAGCTAAGGGGTTTTACTGGCAAGTATGTTCGTGTTTTAAAAAAGGCAATTAATCACCCTTGGAAAATATTAATTGGGACACTTGCCATGTCGGTATTTGTCATGTTCATCTATGGGGCATCTGGTTTAGGCGCTATTTTCTTTCCTGAAATAGAACCGTCCAGCGCTACTATGGTGGTGCGCTCTCATGGTGATTTATCGATTAAAGAAAAAGATGAAATTATGGTTTCTATTGAGGACCGTATTTTAGATTTAGCAGAAATTAAAACACTCTATACTCGTACAGGTGGCAATGATCAAATTGGTACTTTTCAAGTTAATTTCACTAACTGGCAATTTAGACGAACAGCCGATGAAGTGATTGAAGATATTCGTAAGCGAACTGATGATTTAGCTGGTGTTGAAATTGAAGTACGAAAAAATGAAGACGGCCCGCAAAACGGCAAAGATTTGGTCATTGAGTTAAGCTCACGTTTTCCTGAAAAACTTAATGAATCAGCGCATATTATTAGTGCAGCATTACATAACCACGATAAGTTTACCGACATTGAAGACTCGGGCTCTAAGCCAGGTATTGAATGGCAATTGCAAATTGACCGTAGTTTGGCGGCAACTTATGGAGCTGATGCTGCATTGGTTGGTTCAACAGTTCAAATGGTCACTAATGGCTTGAAACTCGGTGAGTATCGTCCGGACGATGTAGATGATGAATTAGATATTCGCGTACGCTTTCCAGAAGATAAACGCAATATTTCCAGATTAGATACCTTGCGATTAAAAACTTCGGCAGGTTTAGTGCCGGTCAGTAGCTTTGTTGAGCGCAGCGCAGCTCCTAAAGTTGATAGTATTCGTCGCATGGATGGTAAGCGCATTGTTAGCATTAAAGCAAACTTAATTCCCGGGGCGCAGCTGGTTAAAGAACTACCTCTTTTGCAGGAGAAATTCCCTGAATTAGGTATAGATCCATCAGTAGAAATAGCGATAAAAGGGCAAAATGAAGATCAGCAAGAGTCAGAAGACTTTTTAGTAAAAGCGTTTGGAGTTGCGCTGTTTGTGATGGCAATTATTTTAGTGACCCAATTTAATAGCTTCTATCAAGCATTTCTTATTTTAAGTGCCGTTATATTTTCAACGGTGGGCGTATTCTTAGCCTTGTTTATAGTACAAAAACCGTTTGGTATTGTAATGGGAGGTATAGGGGTAATTTCATTAGCGGGTATAGTGGTTAATAATAATATTGTTCTTATTGATACCTACAATGTGTTGCGCCGAGAAGGCTATGCCGTAGTTGACGCTATTTTACGAACTGGAGCGCAACGTTTAAGACCGGTTATGCTAACAACCGTAACAACTATTTTAGGTTTATTACCTATGGTGTTGCAGGTTAACTTAGACTTTTTTAACAGAACTGCGGTTGTTGGTGCGCCGTCAACGCAATGGTGGAATCAATTAGCAACCGCTATTGCTGGCGGCTTAGCATTTGCCACTGTTTTAACACTTATTTTAACGCCATGTTTATTAGCATTACGCGATCTTCGAAAAGTGAAGAAACAAGCACGCAAACAAACACAGCCAGTTGATATTAAAGCAGTAGACTCTGCAGCTTAAGTAGCAAGCAAAAAGCGCATTAGATGATGGTTTAGGCATAGTTATGGTTGTTGCCTGGCCGAATTACCATTCGGGTGATTTTATTTGCTGCTGAGGAAGTTGGATTGCTTGGGCAAAGGAATACATCAAAGTTCATAAAGATAATGCTAAGTGACACAATGCTATAAAGTCTTGTGTCACTTTTAGTTTTGGCGCAATGTGATGTTTTCGGGCTTAACCTTCCATTAATAAAAACTCAATAATTCTATTCATGTCTAAATCAAAGTCACTGGCTTTAACCCCACGGATGATAAAGTCAGGCTCTTTTGCCAAGTCGATATCTTTCGCTAGTGTGTACCTATGTTTATCTAGGCTATAAAAACTGCGCACTTTTGGGTTGATGGGGTCATCTTGGTTACGGCTTTCAACAATGGCCAATTGATGAGAGTTTAATTCTACCAGTGTACCGACAGGGTAAACCCCTAAGCATTTAATAAATAAATCGACTAGCCTTGGCATTAGCTTACCTTGCATGGCCAAGTTTCGTAACACACTAAAAGCCTTAATTTGGCTATAACTGTCTCGATAGCAACGGTCTGCGGTTAGAGCATCAAAAACGTCACATATTGCGATCATTGCACCGTAATTAGAAATATTGTCTTGTTGCAAGTGTAGCGGATAGCCCGAACCGTCAGCTCGCTCATGGTGCTGAGCGGCTACCTCAACACTTAGCGCTGAAATACCTGGTATTGTTTGAATAATATTAACAGAGTGATTGACGTGTTTTTGAATAATTTTATATTCATCGCTTGATAGTTTTCCGGGTTTATTAAGGATTTGGTCCGGTATTTGTATTTTACCAACATCATGTAAAAAGGCACCAATAGCCAGTTGTTGAATAATATCTCGTTCTATTTTTAAAAAGCGCGAAAAAATTGTCATTAAAATAGAAACCGATACTGAGTGTTCAAGTAAGTATTCATTTTTATCACGAATATTTATAACACAGGCCAAGGCATCGGGGTTTTTAAATATCGCATCTATGGTTTGATTAGTTACATCGATTATTGGTGCGATATTGACAGGGTGGCCTTGTTGAATAGAGCGAAAAACTTGCTGTTGTATTTTTTTTGAAGCAGTAAAAAGTTTTTTGGCTTTCGTTACTTCTAAAATCACCGGGCCAGTACTGACTTGACTTATCGCAGAAGCTTCACTGAGGGCCTGGGCAATGCTTTTTGTGGTATCAACTAATACTGAAACTACACCTTTAGCTTTTAAATGCTTTATGGCATTTTGATTTTTAATATGGCCAGCACGCGTTAAGTTATAACTACCTTGTTGTTTCACAATATCGACAACAAAGTGGCCAATTTTTAATTCGCTAATACTGACTTCTATGATCATAGGTAACCTAGTTAGCCGAGAATAATTTTAGTATAGATGAGTGAAGTGCGATTAAAAGTAGCTAAAGCTAAGGTTACAATTTAAATACCATGCCATTTTGTGCTTTCTTGTTGGCATATAAATTTTTATCTGCTGTTTTTAATAGCTCATCCATATTCTGCTTGCCATCACTAGCAGCTGCGCCGCAACTAATGGTGATAGGTAAACGCATATTCTGATACGGCATTGGATTATTAATAAAAAAATCACATAAACGATCGCTAGCTTGTTCGGCTTCGGGCAAGGTTTGGCTAGCAAGTACCACAACAAATTCATCACCAGCATAACGAAAGCATTTATCATTTTCTCGTACTAGCTCTTGCAACTGGCTTGCAACATACGCTAAAACCTTGTCGCCGCAGTCGTGGCCATAAGTGTCATTAATGGCTTTGAATTTATTACAATCGATAAAAAGTACAGAAAATGGTACGCCATAACGTCGTTGGCGAATTAGTTCTTCGCCAATACATACTTCCATTAAACGGCGGTTAGCAACGCCTGTTAAGCGGTCATAATGTGCCATATATTCAAGTTGTTCTCGAATTAGTACATTAGATAAACATAAACTCACTTTTACCGCTAATTGCTCTAAATGAAATGTTCCAAGTTTGCTGTGAAAACGAGAAGACGCTTTATCGGTAAACAGCAAGCTACCAAACAACTTGCCTTCAAGTGACAATGGTGTCAATGCGGCAGATTTTGCCCCTTTTAATAATGCTTTTGGTAATATTTTATCAAGCTGTGCTAATTGGTTGGTTAAAAAAGGTTTTCTGTTGGGGTGTAACTGACTTAATTTTTCTACCGAAATATGCTTAGTGTTTTTTTGGTGCCAGTTTGACTGTAATTTACCGTTAATTAAGTAACTTAATGGTGTTGGTTCAGCCAGTAATAATGAAATGCCTGATAATTGAAACTTATCCTGAATTAAGCCAAGTAAACGTTGTAGCAACTCTTCGCTTGATTGACAGGCAAGTATTTCTGTTTCAATTTCAAATAACTTGCGGGCAATGCTTTCATTAACTTTTGAGTTTTCAATTAACTGCTGAATATTTGACACTTGCGTAGCTCGGCTTGCTCAAATTTTGCTCATTGTGAGGTTTTCTTCGCAAATGTGCAAGTACGGTTTTTGGCCGCTGAGTAATCTCAGGCGGATAACTGACTTTTATATACATTGGTACTATATTTGCTTTAAAATTACTCATAGATTCTTAAAATATTCTGCTGACAGAATATGTTGAAAACTTATATAACGTTTGAGTTAAGTTTTTCTCTGATTTTGACGATAACTGGGTAACTGAGTGAAAAGTTTCACTGTACAAAGAGGCCATATGCAACGATTAATCATAGCAATATTATTAGTGTTAACTAGTGTTTTCAGCACTTCGGCTGCGGAATTAACCGCTGTACAAATTTATAGCGATAATGTTTTGCTCGATTTAATTAAAGAGAATAAGCATTTAAGCCAAGTAGTTATTGATGACTGTCAGTTAGTGCAAGATATTGAAGCAAGAGCAGTTAAATCAAAAATGCCTTCTTATCAATTTTTGTGGGGAGACATGTTAGCCTATGGCGTTTGTGTGAAGAAAAATGTGCCCTTAGGTTTGCACTATATGCAAGCCTCGGCAGATCAAGGCTTGTCTGAAGCTTTAGAACAAATGGGCCGTTATTATCATGTTGGTAAGTTTGTACAAATCGATATTAATCAAGCAATTATTTTCTTAAAAGAAGCAGCCGCTTTAAATAATTTAAAAGCCCAGTTGCGCTTGGCAGATATCTACTTAGCAGGCAAGGGTAGTCCGTTAGATTTTCCACAATTATATGTACAATTGCACCAATCGGTTACCGATGATAAAAAAGTCCATAAAAATATCGCCACGCAATTAGCCAGTTTGGCAGAAAAAATGCCCGAGCGGGTAGTTAATGCCGCTAAAAAAGGCAAGTATTAGCCTTTAAGTGGCTAAATGATCTTTCATGATAAGAGTCGGTAATGGTGGTAGTGGTTTGGGGATAACACAAATCTACGATATACTTAATAAAAAACCATTATTGAACAAATGTGACCGAAAACGATCCGCACCAACAGCGAGAAGCTGAAAAATACGAAAAGCCGGTAGCTAGCCGCGAGCTACTTTTGTCTTTGATTGAAAAATCCAATATTCCACCAACTTTTAAAGCCTTAGTTAAGCAGCTTAATTATCATGATGAAGACATGTTAGTTGGCTTAAAACGTCGTTTACGTGCGATGGAAAATAGTGGTCAAATAGTTTTCAATAAATTTAAACAATATGCCATAGCTTCGCGTAGCAATGTTTTGACGGGTAAGGTTATTGGACATCGCGATGGCTTTGGTTTTTTTGCGCCAGACAATGGCTCTAAAGATTTATTTATTTCCTCACACGAAATGCAACGTGTACTTCATGGTGATGTGGTAGAAGCTATATTGCTCGATCGCACCGATCGTAAGGGTCGCAAAGAAGTCAAAATTCTCGATGTTATTGAACCTCGAAAAGCTGGTGTTGTAGGTCGATATTATGTTGACCATCATATTGCTTGTGTAGTGCCGGATGACGCTCGCATTCAGCAAGATATTTTGATAAAACCTGATAAAAAGTCTGGTGCTCGTCATGGACAAGTGGTGGTGGTAGAAATTATTCAACGGCCAACTAAACGCTCTAATGCCGTTGGTAAGGTGGTTGAAGTTTTGGGAGAGCATATGGCTCCCGGTATGGAAATTGAAATTGCCTTGCGTGAACATGATTTGCCATATCAATTTTCGGCGCAAGTCAAAGAAGAAATTTCAGTGTTTGCCGATGAAGTGGAAGAGTCAGCAAAAGCGCCACGGGTTGATTTACGCGATTTACCATTAGTGACTATTGATGGTGAAGATGCTCGCGACTTTGATGATGCCGTTTATTGTCAACCTAAACCAAGCGGTGGCTGGCGTTTATGGGTGGCAATTGCAGATGTTAGCTATTATGTTCGCCCGCAAACAGCACTTGATGATGAAGCAATATCGCGTGGCAATTCTGTTTACTTCCCTAGTCAAGTTATTCCTATGTTGCCGGAAAAACTCTCTAATGGTTTATGTTCGTTAAACCCTGATGTCGACCGGCTTTGTATGGTTTGTGAAATGACCATTAGCGCTGCAGGTAAGTTGTCAGGTTCAAAATTCTATCCGGCGGTTATGCGCTCAAAAGCTCGTTTTACCTATAGTAAAGTGGCGACTATTTTAGGGGTTAATCCTCAGCAAACAGATGAAGAATCTCGTGAGGCATTAAGAGCTGAATACGAGCCATTAGTGACGGATTTAGAAAACCTTAATGAAATGTATTTAGCGCTAACCAAAGCGCGTGCGGACCGTGGTGCGATTGCATTTGAAACAACCGAGTCATTATTTCTTTTTAATCAAGAGAGAAAAATTGACTCAATTGTGCCGCTAGTGCGCAATGACGCACATAAAATTATTGAAGAATGTATGATCCTGGCCAATGTGGCGACGGCAAAATTTATTGAAAAACATAATAAGCCAGGATTGTTCCGCGTTCACGATAAACCAAGTGAAGATAAGTACAATAACTTTATGAGTTATATCAGTGAGCTTGGTTTAGATATAGCATCATTGGGCGAGCGAAAGGCACAACCTGAGCCAAGTGACTATTGCCATATTTTAGAAAAAATAGCTGAGCGTGCAGACCAAGAGTTGATCCAAACTATGTTGTTGCGCTCAATGCGACAAGCAGTTTATCAAAGTGAAAATATTGGTCATTTTGGTTTAGCGTTACCCTCTTATAGCCATTTTACGTCTCCTATTCGTCGTTATCCTGATTTAGTGGTTCATCGCGTCATTAAAGCGATACTGGATGAGCAGGCGCAAAATGATGCTAATGTTGGTAGCCATAGCTATACACCCGAAGCCGTTATTGAACTTGGTGAACATTGTTCGATGACCGAGCGACGTGCAGATGACGCCACACGTGATGTTTCAGATTGGTTAAAATGTGAATATATGCAAGATCATGTTGGGGCAATGTTTACCGGTGTTATTTCTACGGTCACTAATTTTGGTCTTTTTGTCCGCCTCGCTGACTTACATATTGAAGGTTTAGTGCATATAACCTCGCTAGGCCATGACTATTATCATTTTGATGATGTGCGTATGTGTTTGTCTGGTGAAAATACGGGTGCCAAATATCGCATTGGCGATACCATCGAAGTTCAGGTCGCCGCAGTTAACCTAGATGAAAAGAAAATTGATTTATCGTTAGCGGGCGATGGCTCGGTATTAAAACGTGCAAAACCACTACCTGCCGGCCGACGTTCAGATAAGAAGTCAAACGGTCGAGCTGGTAAAAAAGCTGCTGTGACATCTTCAACGCAAGCACAAGAGCCTTCTCAAGGGCGCCGAAAGAAAAAAAGCGCGGCAAAGAAATCGACTAAAAAAGAACAGAAAAAAGCCGATAAGACGAGTACAGCTAAAGCTAAAAAACGCAAAGCGCGGAAAAAAAGACCTGGTAAAAATGCACGAAAGGCTAAAGCCCTGTAAATATTTATAATAAGTAACAGGCAGTTATTGTGATGACTGCCAATAGCTCCATTTGAAAAATTAATAGCGAAAACATTTATGGCAAAGCAAGAAGAGTTGGTATTTGGTATTCACGCCGTTAAGGCATTGTTAGAGCACGCCCCTGAACGATTTATTGAATTATGGTTGTTAAAAGGTCGCGAAGATGAACGCTTAATGCCAATTATAAATTTGGCTCGCAAGTTTGGTATTGCCACGCAAATGGCTAACCGTAAGGTGCTTGATGATAAAAGTGACGGTGAACAGCATCAAGGTGTTGTTGCCCGTGTAAAGCCAGGTAAAACTTTTACTGAAGCTGATTTAGATGACATTCTTAGTGCAGCAGAAAGTAAGCAACAAGCACCATTTTTGTTGATTCTTGATGGCGTAACCGACCCGCACAATTTAGGGGCTTGTTTACGAAATGCCGATGCTGCTGGCGTACAAGCCATTATTGTCCCTAAGGATAACGCGGCTCGAATTACGGCAACAGTACGTAAAGTTGCTGTCGGTGCTGCAGAAAGCGTGCCTTTAGTGCAAGTTACCAATTTAGCTAGAACCATGAAAACTTTGCAGCAAATGGGGATTTGGATTATAGGTACAGCTGGTGAAACTGATACTTGTCTTTATGACGAAAAATTATCAGGACCTATGGCTTTAGTCATGGGAGCTGAAGGTAAAGGTATGCGCCGTTTAACTCGAGAAAATTGTGATCAATTGGTGAAATTGCCGATGGCGGGGGAAGTTTCTAGTTTAAATGTCTCTGTGGCTACAGGTATTTGCTTGTTTGAAATTGTGCGTCAACGCATGGGTAACTAAGATATATCTGTTAAAAAATAATCAACATGATGAAGATAAGTATAAATAAGCAGCTTGAGTGTCAAGCTGCTTATTCTGTTTTATATCAGTGATATTTTAAATACTCGTGTTTAACTTATAGGTTAAAAGGCTTAAGGTTTTTTCATTAGCCAAAGAGCAAGTTTTTACACTTTGCTGTGCTTGGGTAAGCATGGCGTCATTATCATCTTTCATATCCGTAATGTTTTCAGATATTTCATGAATCGCTATACTTTGCTCTTTGATAGCTCCTGCTATGTTGGCAGTCATTTCTTGGATTGAACTTACCTCAGAAATAATATCGTTCAGTGTTTGAGTCGACTGCTGCACTTGCTTCACATTATTAATGCTACCATCGCGACAATGGTTCACTTTCTCAACTGCGCTAACTGTCATCGCTTGTAGCTCTGTAATTATGTAAGTGATTTGTTCTGTAGAGGTTTGCGTTCTGTTGGCTAAGGTACGTACTTCATCGGCCACCACGGAAAAGCCTCGACCTTGTTCTCCAGCCCGAGCCGCTTCTATGGCGGCATTTAAAGCCAATAAATTTGTTTGCTCGGCAATGCCTTTTATTTCTTCAATAAAGCCATTGATGGACTGACACTTCTCTTTTAGTTGGCCAATGTCTTTGGTTGAGTCTATCAACTCATTGGTGTTTGTGTTGAGAAAGTCACTCAAATGACTTAGTTGTTGTTGCCCAACTTCGGCTTGTTGTGCAATCAAGTCTGCCGTTGAGGTTGTGTGTTGGGTACTTTTAACAATTTCAGCTGCTGAGCTGTCGAGTTGTACGGTTGCTGCTGATACTTGTTCATTTTTCATTGCTTGCTGATGCAAACTTTGCTGGGTTGACTGAGCATTTTGCTCAACCGAGGCACTGACTTTGCGTAAGTCTTCAACCGCGGAGTTTATTTTATGTGTAAATTTAATGAAATTGTTAACAGCATCAATAACTTTACCAAATTCATCATCAGTTTCTTTTAACACTTGTTTGGAAAAATCTCGCTCTTCAATGATGGTTTCTATATTGCTAATTGCACTTTTAATCGGCGAGATAATAATTTTTATTAATTTGATGATAAAGACAGATAACAGCGAAGAAATAATGAAAAATAGCATTAAAGAGCTCCAAAATGCTCTATTTTCTTGTTGCGTAACAAATAAATTGGTTTCTTGAATTGTCTCTGCTAATAAGGTTTCTGCTTTATGCGTTGCCGTGCGCATATTTCCACGAATACCAGTACTTTGTGTTAGACCAATACGCTTTTCTGCTGCGCTAAAGGCGGTCATGGCATTTTCATATTTATCAATTAGTTTACCGGTATTATTAATATGTTGAGAGTCTAACCTTAATGTGGCGAGTGCCTCTGATAACTTTGTTAGGTATTTAGTATCACCACGGAGCATATAGTCTTTTTCATGACGTCTGATCGTGAGTAAGATAACTTGCAGTTCGGGCACATTCAGAGATTTATAGATTGCTTCTAATTCGTGAGTTGCTTGGCGTAATTCGCCATATCGGCCGGAATCTTTGTCTAGGCCTTTTGCTTTCATTGCGGTCACCAATTCAACAAAATATTTTCTATATTGCGTGAAATTATCGTTTAGTTGTGTAATAGGAATATGACCACCTATGCTATTATTGAGCGTAGATAAGGTGGCTAATTCTTGCTTAATTTTTGCAAAGTTATCATTGTGTTTGTCAAAGTACTTGGGCAGTTTTCGTATTAAAAAATCCTTTTCATTTCTTCTTAGTTGTAATGCGGTAATGCCAACTTGTTGAATGGTAGATTTTGCTTGTTGCAATTGTTTAATTTGATAAGAAAAATAGTTAGTGGTAAACAGTAAAAGTAGTAAACCTGCAATAACGGCTGACAGTAAAACTAGCAGTTTATTTCTCAATGAAAGCGTTCTCGACGGCATGTGCATCTCCAGCATAATTAGAATTATTTTTTCCTTTTTCTTTAAGCTAGAACGTCATTTGGGGAAATGCAATAAAAACATGACATATGTCACACACTGTTAACAAGTTATTAAAATTCAACATGAAAAGTTGTAAATTGTACAATTTTGTTCAGATTAGTTTTTGGCTGCGTATTGACTAAACTGTTATCATAGCAATATTAACTTTTATCGATGAAAGCGAGTTATGTCACTTTGTATATAAAAGTTTTTTTACTGACTTAGTCAGGCACAGTAAAAAACAATGGCAGATTTATGATATGAGCAGAACAATATGGCAACGACTGTTTTTTACTTTTTGCTGGGCAATGTTAATAAACAAAGTCTGTGCCAGAGAAAGTCTAGATGATGATATTGTTTTAATTAGCTCAAACGCATTAACGGGCCCAAATCAACAGGTTGGGAAAAAGTTAACGCAAGGAGCACGGCTTTATTTTAATAAAGTTAATCGGCAAGGAGGTATTTTTGGCCGGCAAATTAAGCTAAAAGTGTTTGATGACGGTTATGAGCCTTTTAAAACTGTAGAAAATACCTATAAAGTATTGGATGCTGAAAAGCCTTTAGCCTTATTTAATTATGTTGGCACGCCAAACGCGCATGCAATATTGCCTTTTATTGAAAAATATCAATTACCTTTGTTAATGCCATTTACCGGCGCGGAATTTTTGCGTCAGCCGAGTAAACCTTATATTTTTAATCTTAGAGCAAGTTATAACCAAGAAACGTTAGCCCAAATTGACTATTTATTCACAAAAGTTAAGGCAAAAAAGATAGCGTTATTAGTACAAGCTGATGAATTTGGTTTGGCAGTGGAAAGTGGTTATTTATCGGCGATGGCAAGGTATAACCTTAAACCTGTTGTCACTACCCGCTTTCGTCGTAATACGCAAGATATTGAACTAGCGCTCGCTGTTATGCTAAAGCATGATATTGACGCCGTCGCCTTTGTCGGCACTTACACGCCATTGATTAAATTTATTGAACAAGCTTTCCATCAAGATTTTACCCCTTTTATCACTACCGTTTCTTTTATTTCCAGCCATGATTTATTTGCTGGCGTGAAAGTACCAGCAAAAATTGCAGTAACTGAGGTGGTACCGAATCCGCAAACATGTCAGTTAGCTATTTGTGAAGAATTTATCGACGACCTTAAGTCCTCAAATATATTTGCAGATCAGGTAGTTTTTGAAGGCTACCTAAATGCAAAACTATTTGTTGCAGTTGCCAAGCAGTGTGGCTTGTCGTTAACACGCGAGTGCTTAGTCGAGCAGTTTTTAACATTTGAAGCAGACTTTGGTGGCTTGGCAATTAAGTTTACTGATAAACATCATCAAGGAATGAGCAATATTTACTTCTCATTTTTTGATAATAAGTAGTTGATAGTAAAAAGCTGGTGCAATTGAGCGAGCGCAAAATAGCCGGCTTACAATTCCTACACGACTTACCGTTGCCTGTTTTAATTGAATTAGCTTGCTAAATATTAATCGCTTGCTATCAGCGCTTGATTTATCTACAATACGCGACCTTAATTCAGCCTGAACTTTTTTGTTCCTTGCCTCAACTGGTGTTGGCTGAGCCAGATAATGAGGCTACAACCGTAAGGAGCTCGTAATGCGTCATTACGAAATCGTATTTATGGTTCACCCTGATCAGAGTGAACAAGTACCAGCTATGATTCAGCGTTACAGTGATATCATCACTAATGCTGAAGGCAACATCCACCGTCTTGAAGATTGGGGTCGTCGTCAATTAGCTTACCCAATCAATAAACTACATAAAGCACACTATGTTCTTATGAACATTGAAGCGCCACAGTCAGTTATTGATGAATTAGAAACTTCTTTCCGTTATAACGATGTAGTTATTCGTAACATGATCATGCGCACTAAAGGCGCGGTTACTGAAGCTTCAGCTATGGCTGCTGCTAAAGAAGACCGTCGTGAAGAGCGTCGCGAAGTGAAGAAAGAGGTTACTGAAGCACCAGCTGCTGAAGCGCCAAAAGCTGAAGAAGCTGCGAGCGAAGAATAAGTAACCAGTGACCAACTCTTTGCCTATGAATAATAGTCAAGAGAATTGCCTAGTGTTGACCGGCCAGGTGGTAAAGCCGCCAAAAACGTCAACCAGCCCAGCGGGTATTCAGCATTGTCAGTTTTCAATAGACCATAAGTCTATACAAAACGAAGCTGGCATGAACAGACAAGCGTTTGTTCGAATACAAGTTGTTGCAACGGGTAATGTGTCGCCAAACTTAACTCGTGATTTAATTGAAGGCTGTAATGTTAAAGTGACTGGTTTTATTAACCGTCATGAATCTAGAAACGGTAATCCGCTTTTAGTGTTACATGCCCAACACATTGAAATGATTTAATTTAGGCCATTTTATTTAACCGACATTTTTCAGTTAAAATAAAATTAGCCAATTTAGGAGAAATCCATGTCTCGTTTTTTTAGACGTCGTAAGTTCTGCCGCTTTTCAGCGGAAGGTGCTGCTGCAATCGATTATAAAGATACAGCTGTACTAAAAAACTATATCACTGAAAGTGGTAAAATTGTTCCTAGCCGTATTACTGGTACAAGTGCTAAATACCAACGTCAACTTGGTCGTGCGATCAAGCGTGCTCGTTACTTAGCATTATTACCATATACTGATTTACATAAGTAACCTAATAAGGGGTTTTGAAAATGGAAGTAATTCTTCTTGATAAAATCGCCAAATTAGGCGGCCTTGGTGACAAGGTAACAGTTAAATCTGGTTACGCTCGTAACTTTTTATTACCAAAAGGTAAAGCTGTATTTGCCTCTAAAGCAAACGTTGAGCACTTTGAAGCTCGTCGTGCTGACTTAGAGAAAAAATTAGCTGAAACTTTAGCTGCTGCTGAAGCTCGTGCTGCTAAATTAACTGAATTAGCCGAAGTTACTATCGCTTCTAAAGCAGGTGACGAAGGTAAATTATTCGGTTCAATCGGTACTCGTGATATTGCTGATGCAATCACTGAAGCTGGCGTTGAAGTTGTTAAAGCTGAAGTACGTTTACCTTTAGGTAGCATCCGTGAAACAGGTGAATTCGATATCGTAATTCACGTGCACAACGATGTAGATGCAACAATTAAAGTTGTTGTTATTGCTGAAGCTTAATCGCGACTAGCAAAAGAATAATGAAAACCCTGAACTCTATGCGGAGTTCAGGGTTTTTTTATGCATTTAATAGGCTAGGACAAAGAGCATTGGGAGTAAGGCCGTATTTGGGTTCCCGTACTTATTACTAGGTTTGTGATTAACAACTCGTTTGGCTGAATATCGTCTACACTTACTTTTAATAACTGATGAACAGGGATATTTTTGTGATTATCGTGCAATTGTGGAGTGCTTATGTCATCGGCGGTTAACGCTTTAAAAAAAGACCTTAACCGTTTTTTTAGGCAATTATTTATCGGGCTTTATCTACTATTTAGTGTATTAATAGTTTTAGCTATTTATCAATCTCAAAATAGTGTTATTAGTGAGCTTGATGCTGGCTTAAACCAAGATGAAGTGACCACTGAATTCGCAAAAATATCAGCTCTGGATATTAGGGAAATTAACAAGCCGGTAATCACTAATGATATTGGCTATCGAAAAATTCCGCTTGCTAATGGCAACCAGTATGTTCAATTTAAGCAACCATTTTGGTTATTGATTTCCTCACCGTTTTTCATCATTGCAAGTTTATTGTTTTTTGCAATATTGATGTTTAGTCGTCGTAAGGCGTTGAGCTATTATCAAGAGGAATTCGCAGTTTTAGACAAATTAAGCACCTGGGCAAACATAGCGGTTATTCGTGGTGAGATAAATGACATTGAACTACCGTCAGCTACTGAAAAGTATCATGAAATATTGACCGCAATTCATAAAGTACAGCAGCAACTATATGACAACACAGTTAGTGATGTTAGCTCAGATCAAAATATTCGCTCAAGTGTGTTACTTGATCAAGAAACTCGTATTGGTAATCGTGCATTTTTTGATAATCGTTTGCAGGCTTTTTTAAAAGATGAAGATGTTCAAGGAGCGGTACTCTTAATTCAATTTCGAGAATTAGAATTAGTGCAAAGTTTGTATGGCTATCAGCAGGCGATGTCATTGCTATCTATGCTTATTCAAGTAACAAAGCAAAGGTTACATGGGCAACCTAATTATTTTTTGGCTCGCCGCAGTGATTTTGAATTGTCGTTGTTATTACCTGGAGTGTTTATCAATGAGGTAGAAAAGCTATCTGAACGACTCTTAAAAAATCTACAAGCCGTGGCCCTTCCTGTTGGTATTAACCAAGAGGAGTTTATTCATATTGGTGTCAGCTATTTTGGTCATGATCAGGCGGCATATCAGGTTATGGCAGAAGCTGACATGGCTTTACGTACCGCACAACTGCAAGGGCCGTCACAATGGTTTATGTTTGAAGCAGGTGAACTGGAAGATATAAAAGCTAAGGGGTCTTTGAAGTGGCGAACGTTTTTAACGGCAGCGATAGAAAGTAATGCCTTTGTTATTTTTTTTCAGCCTGTTATTGCCTGTGATACCGCGCAGGTTTTACATCATGAAGTGTTATCAAAAGTAAGGGATAGTAATGGCGCACTAATTAGTGCCCGTGTATTTTTACCTATGGCGCGTAAGTGTGCTCTCACGGTAAAAATAGACCTTCTCATTCTTGAGCAGGTTTGTCGCGTGTTGGCATATGAAAAAAAGCAACAAGATGGCTGTAGTATCAATATTTCACTTGATTCATTATTATCGAATGACTTTGTTGAAAAATTTCTGGGTATTGTTCATCAGTTTCCTCAATTACAAGGGCAGCTGATGATTGAAGTAAGTGAGTATCAATTGGTGAGTCACCTTGGTGAGTTAACTCCTGTTATTCATAAGTTAAGTAAAATAGGTGTTGAAATTATTGCTGATAAAGTTGGACAGTATGTTGTAAGTGCTCACTATTTAAATGTGTATCCTATTAAGGCCATAAAGTTACATCGAAGTATTGTACTAAATATTGATAAAAAAATTGAAAACCAAGTTTTTATTCAAAGCTTAAAAACACTCGCCACAGCGAAAAACATCCCGATATATGCGTTAGGTGTTGAGCATAAAAGTGAATGGAGAACACTAGTACAGCTTGGTGTCAAAGGCGGGCAAGGCCATTTCTTTACTGAGCCTGTGGCACAGGTAGCGAAGGCCATTCACTTGGATTAAGAATACCTCGCTCAAACATACCACCTAGCCCTTGTAAGCCGCCAGTATGTAGTAACACAATATGATGTTGCTGTGGGAAATATCCAGCTTCAACAAGATCTAATAATGCCAGTATCATCTTACCAGAATATACCGGTTCAAAATCTACTCCTGATGTGGCATTAAATGCTCTTATTTGATCAGTATCTTGAAGGTTAAACTTAGCATAGCCACCACAATGATATTGGTTTAGTACAGTCCAGTTTTCATGTTCTTTAGCCCCTTCAGGAAGTAAATCTATAATTTTATCCGTTAAGTAGTCTTTTTGTTTTAATACCGAAATACCAATAATGCGGTGTCGTCCTTTATCACCTAAAATTAGCCCAGCGAGTGTACCACCACTACCAACAGGAGTTATTAAGGTATCAAAATCTGTTTGCTGATTTAATTCCTCAATAACTTCAGCAACACCAGTTAATGCTAACGTGTTACTGCCGCCCTCCGGTATTATTGTGTAGTCAGGGTACTGTTGTTGAAGTGTTGTTAAATAATCATCATTGTCTCGTAAGCGGTAAGTTTTCCGATCGACGAAAATTAATTGCATTCCCCAGTGCTTTGCCCAACTTAAAGTGTAATTACTTTGATTGCTTTTTTCGCCGCGAATAATACCAATGGCAGGAATGTTTCTCTGATAACAGGCAAATGCCGCCGCATGAATATGATTAGAAAAACAACCACCAAAGGTAATTACCCCTTTGGCATTTGAGTTTTCTATGTGGCGTATATTGTATTTAAGTTTTCGCCATTTATTGCCAGAAATAATACTGTCAATTTGATCATCACGTTTTATTGATACACGCAGGTTGTGCTTTTTAAAGCTTGGGTGGTGAAGAGGTTGTAATTTTGAAAGTACAGCCATAAATACAGTATCTCAGAATAAGCCAAATAAAATGAAGTAATTAAAACACTTGCGTCGAAATTAGAATCAGCGATAATAGTTTTTATCTTGCACGTTTATAAAATAACAATATCGCTTAATGTCAATTATTACACGTATCACAAGTATTTTCTCGAAACCAAAATCCTCTGATGCGATTGGAATCGCACTGCGACAGCACTCAGTTGCATTTTTTGTAGAAAATGAAGAGGGTATTCAGTGTGATGCGGTTGATAATAAAGCGCTACCAGTTAATGAAACTTTGAAAACAATAACACGTGAATATAACTTTGCAGGGCAATGTCACTTAGTGTTATCGAACGGCCATTCCCAAATAGTACAGGTAGATAGACCTAATGTACCTGATGCTGAAATCAATGCTGCGTTAAAATGGCAAATTAAAGATTTGGTAAGTATTACACCCGATAATATGGTGCTAGATTATTTTGATGGCCCTACGTTAGCAGGTGGTCATGAAAAAATTAATGTTGTTTGTGCCGCAAAAAGTGATTTAGTAGAACTGGTCACCGTATTAACAACAGATAATTTAAATGTTGCAAGCATTACCACTGAAGAGTTTGCATTTGCGAGTTTAGTTCCGGTTCAACAAGATGCTGTGCTATTTGTTTGTCAGCAACCCAATGAAGAAGTTAACTTATTAATCATTAAAAATGGCCAGCTATTTTTTAGTCGCCGCTTACGCGGGTTTAATCAAATTGCTAATAAAAATGAATTAGAATTAAGTGCTGGTACAGTTGACTCATTAAGCTTAGAAATCCAACGTTCTACAGACTATTTTGAACGACAGCTAAAGCAAGCACCCATTAAAACCATTGAAGTGCTGATACCGATGAAAAACGAAGCCTTTTTGGCCCGTAAACTGGCTGAAAACACTAACGTTGAAGTTAAATTATTTACTATGCCTAATTTGCTTGAAAATGAGCGTGAAAAAGCGGTAGCAATAGCGGCAACTCAGCTAAACTTTATGGAGCCAGAAAATCATGGCTAAATATTCAATTAATTTATTGCAAGCTGATTTGCTGCCCGCAAAAGAATTGTGGACACTAAATCGTGTCATTAGCTTATGGTTAGTGGCATTAGCATTGATGCTGGCGATAATTTTTGCAGTGAAACTGCAAGTTAATAGCTTAAACGCCGAATTTCAGACATTAAATTCAATCAATAGTCAGCAAAAAATGCAGTTGCAAAGTCTTGAGCTGGCAATTGCCAATAATCAACAAGACGCTAACTTATTAGCGCAGTTAAATACAATAAAGTTAGTTATTGAAAACAAACAACATTTACATCAGCAATTAACCGATCCAACGCAAACATACAGTGCTGGATTTTCTACGGCAATGGCTGAATTGGCTGAGCTGCATAATAAAAATATTAGCTTGCAGCGTGTTAATATCGGCAATGGCAATATGACATTTGAAGGCTTGGCTCGCACCCCAGATGCGGTACCTAATTGGTTATCGGGTTTTGAATCTTCTACCTTCCTATCTGGCAAGCGTTTTGTTAATTTCTCTTTGTCAGAAAACGAGCAACGGGTTACTGAATTTGTCGTTAGCTCTTCTGAAGTGAAGGGAGAATAACAAGATGGCTCAGTGGCAGGTTTATAGTGAAAAATTCAGCAATACCTCAAACCGTGAGAAATACCTTATTATTGCGACAGGTTTAGTTGGTATTATTTTTGTTTTATATAGTTTATTTATAGATGCGCCTATGCAGCGTATAAGTCAGCTTAATAAGCAAATTGTACAAACCGAGCAAAGTAATCAAAATAATATTGATTCAATTGCCATGTTTGAGCAAGCATTAAGTGAAGATCCTAATTTGGCACTGAAAAGAGAATTGGTGCAGTATCAAACAAAATTAGGCGAAATTGATGAAAAACTGTTGCGTTTAACCTCAGATTTAATCGACCCAATTCAAATGCGCCATGCTTTAATTAAATTATTAAAGCTGCAAAAGGGCGTGAAAATGCTGTCTTTCGAAGTACTACCCGCTGTACCTGTAACAAAGCCTAAAGCCACTGCCGTGCAAGTAAGTACTTCACAGGATGATAACGCTGATATTAGCAAAAACGATGAGGACGCTGGCCAATTACGTTTATATCGTCATGGCATTAAAATCAAATTACAGGGGCAGTACTTTCAATTACGTGAATACTTGCAGCAACTTGAAGGTTTATCATGGAAATTTTTCTGGCAAGAATTTGACTACCAGTTAAAAGAGTATCCGGTGAGCGAGCTTGAAGTTGAAATATATAGTTTGAGTACAGCACAGGAGTTTATTGGTGTTTAAATATTCAATAGCCTTATTGTTACTTCTTCAAGCATTTATTGCCAGTGGGCAACAAACTGATCCAACACGGCCGTTTGGTGCTGTGGCATCTGTGAATCAAAGCGGTGAAAAAAAATCTGTGTTTGTTTTGCAATCGGTTATTCAAAGCAATGATATGAAAAAAGCAGTGATTAATGGCCAAGTGCTAAACCTTGGTGAAACGTATAAAGGTTTTGAGTTAATAGCAATAAATTCAAAAGGGGTGGTGTTGCAGTCATCACAGGGTAGAATGGAATTGTCTTTATTTTCCGGTGTTATAGCGAACTAATAAATGAAAAAAATAATGAATAATAAAAAACACCAAGTTCAATTGTTTTGTTGCACAGCTATATTAGTATTAGCAGGCTGTCAATCGGCTCCTAAACCACCAACGGATGTCACGCAAGCACTAGACAAGGCAATTGCCGAAACTAACCAACCTGCGCCTAAGCCTTTACAGAGTTTACCAAACTCTGTTAGACAAGAGTTGATGCAAAAAGAAGTTAGACAAGCTCGTCACGGCTTATTAGCCGAGAAGCGTTTGCAAATAGCTGCAAGCGGTGTGGCTGCAGAGCAGTTTTTTGCCGCTATTGTCGAAGACTCTCCGTATAGTATTGCAGTTCATCCTGATGTTGCCGGCGCTATTACCTTGAATTTGAAAGATGTAACACTTGACGAAGCGTTAGATGTTATTGAGTCGTTATACGGCTACGATATTCGTCGTCAGGGGCGTATTATTCAAGTTTATCCTGCAGGTATTCGTACAGAAACCATTCCACTAGATTATCTATATGTAAAGCGTAGTGGTATTTCTAGTACTAGTATCAACTCGGGTGGAGTATCTGAAAATGACCCGAATAATTCAAATGGCGGCAATAACAACAATAATAGCCGAAATAACAGTAATAGTAACAATAACGGCAATAACAACCAAAATGGTAGTAGCGGTATTAATATATATACCGAGAATGAATCTGATTTTTGGACTGAATTAAAAGAAACTTTAACGGCCCTTGTTGGTAATGAAAACGGGCGTTCAGTGATTGTATCTCCACAAGCCGGTTTAGTTACAGTTCGTGCTATGCCATCAGAAATTAGTGCCGTAAAAACATTTATAGAAAGCACACAAGAACATTTACGTCGCCAAGTGATTATTGAAGCGAAAATAATGGAAGTAACGCTTAATGACGATTACCAACAGGGTGTTAAGTGGGATAAAGTGCTTGGTCATATTGAAAGCACGGATATTGGCTTTTCAACCTCAGGCAATATAGCTGGTAACGCAATATCATCCGTTATTGGTGGTACAACAAGTCTTAGCTTTTTAAACAAAGATTTTAGTGGTGTAATTGAATTACTGTCAACACAAGGTAATGTGCAGGTACTTTCAAGCCCGAGAATTACCGCAACTAATAATCAAAAAGCCATTATTAAAGTTGGTGACGACGAGTATTTTGTTACGGATGTTTCGAGTACTACCACAACAGGTACTTCAACCACCACTACCCCTGAAGTTGACTTAACGCCGTTTTTCTCTGGTATTGCTTTAGATGTTACTCCACAAATTGACGCTAATGGCGAAGTGATTTTACACGTACATCCTTCGGTTACCATAACCGATGAACAAACAAAAACTATCAAGTTAAGCGAACAAGATATTGTATTACCACTTGCACAAAGTAGCGTTCGAGAATCAGATACTATTATTCGTGCTAAGTCTGGAGAAATAGTGGTAATTGGTGGTTTAATTGAAACACGTAAAGTGGATTTAGAATCAAAAACGCCATTATTGGGTGACGTGCCATTATTAGGTGAATTATTTAAGAGTAAAAGTGAATCGGTACAAAAGAAAGAGTTAGTAATTTTACTTAAACCTATCGTTATTGGTCACGATACTTGGAAGAATCAATTACAAGATGCTCGAGCATTATTAAAACAATGGTTTCCTGAAGACTCGGACGCAAACAACACGAGCAATTAAGCAGCCGTCATGTACCTGTACCATTTTGGCTTACGAGAATTACCTTTTACGCTAACCCCAAATACGAATTTTTATTTGGGCCTTGAGCCTCATAATGAGGCTTTAGCTGTTTTAACAACAGCTCTACAAACTGGCGAAGGCTTTATTAAGGTGGTTGGCGAAGTGGGTACAGGTAAAACCTTAATGTGCCGAAAATTACTTAACGAAATACCTGAACACTTTGTTACTGCCTACATTCCAAATCCGTACCTAAAACCTGATGAATTACGCCGAGCTGTTGCTGTTGAACTAGGTGTGAAACAGGCGCAACGTATGTCAGTACAATTGCTCACTCAACGCATTCAAACCCGGTTATTAGAATTACATAATCAGGGCCATTCCGTGGTTTTAATATTAGATGAGGCACAAGCACTACCAGCGGAAAGTCTTGAAGCCTTGCGGTTATTTACAAATTTAGAAACCGAAACGCGAAAATTGCTGCAAGTGGTGTTATTTGCACAACCCGAGCTCGATGAGCGGTTGGCTGAAACGGGTTTTCGCCAACTAAAGCAACGAATTACTTTTTCATATAAGTTACGTTCCATGACCGCGCAAGAAGTTGAACATTATATTCAACACCGTATGCATGTAGCGGGTTATAAAGGCGCAAGTTTATTTAGTCGTCCATTAGCAAATAAAATTGCGAAAGTAACAAAAGGTATACCTAGGTTAGTGAATATCCTTTGCCATAAAATGCTTATGCTTGGTTATGGTGAAGGCAGTTATCAATTGACGAAAAAGCATTTAAAAAGCGCAATTCAAGATACGGAAGGCATGCAAAATCAAAAAGCATCTAATACTATGCTACTGAGCTTGTTATTTATTCTTACTATTACTGTTTTGTATTATGTATGGAGTATTTCGGGAGTGCCTTTATGAGTGTTATCAATCAAATGTTGAAAGATCTTGATAAACGCCAAGCAGAGCAAAACACAGTGGCCAAGACTGGCCAACCTGTTGTGACAAAACATTCAAATGTTAAATTAATTTTATCGATTATTGTTGTCATCGTAATCATTAATATTACCGGTATATTTGCTTGGCAACTTTACAGCGAAAACCAACAATTAAAAACACAGGCCAAAGAAAATACTGCACAGTTGAGCAAGCTCGAGACACAATCAAAAGATAACGATACAAGTAATGTTGAGCAAAAGAGTAACGGTGAAGTTGTGGTTGAAGCTATTGCATCAACATTTGAAACCAAGCCGGTTGCTGAAAAGCTTGAAGCACAGTTTAGCGAAATTCAACAAGCAGCTCTTAAAGAAGAGCTCGTAAGTAGCACCAGCACGCCATCACAAGCAAAAGAAGAGTTGGAACCAATTAGCCTTGACCTTGCTAAAGATTTAAGCGCGCAAAACTCTGCTACGCAGTCGACGGCTAGCACTGAGAACATCGAGCCGAAAAAAGTAATACCAGAAACCGACCAACCAACAAAGGTTGATACGCCTCAGCCTCGTTTAAGTATTTCGCGAACACAACTATCTCCTCAAGCGCTGGCAAAAAAGAAAATAAGCCAAGCGGAACAAGCTATGGAAGTAAATGAACTTGCTAAAGCAGAATCATTATTTGAAGAAGTGCTACTACTACTGCCTGAGCATGAAACAGCAAGAAAACAGCTTGCAGCGTTATGGTATGGAAAGAAAGCTTATCAGGATGCGATAAACTTGCTGTCGCAAGGTATTGCATTAGCGCCACAAGCGGAGGAAATGCGTTTGATGAGTGCGCGTATTTATTTTGAGCAAGGACAAGCGAGACAGGCATTGAATATGCTCACTCCGGTCAGCAACAGCCAGCGTGTGGAATTATTGGCATTGCTGGCTAATATTGCCGCGCAATTAAATGAACATCAAAAAGCTGGTGATGCCTATAGAAAACTTTTGGATATTGAATCCGGTGTTGGGCGCTGGTGGCTAGGGCTGGCAGTATCATTAGACAGTCAGGGACAGTTTAAGCAGGCAAGCAATGCTTATAGTCAAGCAATCGTAACGGGTAACTTATCAAATAGTACTATGCAATTTGCTCGTCAACGACTTTCAGAGTTAGGAGAATAATATGGCAGCACCTAAATTAAAAATGCGCTTAGGTGACTTATTGGTTCACGAGCACATTATCAGTAACGAACAGCTGATGCAGGCGCTAAATAGCCAAAAGTCTACTGGTAGAAAGCTAGGTGATACTCTGATTGAACTAGGTCACATTGGTGAGCGACAGCTACTCGAATTCCTTGCTCAGCAACTTGATGTACCGTTTCTAGACATTAGTCAGCGTCGTATACCTGCCGATATTGCATTATTGCTACCTGAAGTACATGCTAGGCGTTTACGCGCTTTAGTGATTGAAGACCAAGGTGATTCAGTACTGTTAGGTATGAGTGACCCAGCCGATTTAAGCGCTTTAGATCAGCTTGAACAAATGCTGGCACCAAAGCGTTTAAAGCTTGCTGTGGTTATGGAGTCGCAATTATTTGAAGCGTTTGATGGCTTGTATCGTCGCACGGCAGATATAGAGTCGTTCGCTAGTCAGTTAGAAGAAGAATATGATCAAAGTAGTGACTTTGATCTTTCCAGTACTTTCCTTGAAGAAGGTGGTGACGCAACTGTCGGTAAATTATTGCAATCGGTTTTTGCTGATGCCGTGCAAATGCGCGCTTCAGACGTTCATATCGAACCAGATGAAAATTCCTTAAGAATTCGTCAACGTATTGATGGTGTGTTGCAAGAAAATATTTTAAAGGAAAATAAAATAGCCTCAGCCATGGTTTTACGCTTAAAACTAATGGCTGGTCTCGATATTTCAGAAAAACGTTTGCCACAAGACGGTCGTTTTAATTTACAAATAAACGGTCATAGTATTGATGTCCGTATGTCAACTATGCCAGTTCAGCATGGCGAGTCGGTAGTTATGCGTTTATTAGACCAATCAGCTGGGCTTTTATCGCTTGATGAAACCGGTATGCCAGAGCACTTTGTACAGCGTATTCGCCATCAAATATCACGTCCTCATGGTATGGTTTTGGTTACCGGACCAACAGGTAGTGGTAAAACCACAACCTTATATGCAGCGCTTAGCGAATTAAATAAAGCCAGTAAAAAAATTATTACGGTTGAAGACCCTGTTGAATATCGTTTACCGCGGGTGAATCAAGTTCAAGTTAATAGCAAAATTGATTTAACTTTTTCAAGTGTATTAAGAACCGCCTTACGACAAGATCCTGATATTTTGATGGTTGGCGAGATGCGAGACCAAGAAACTGTTGAAATTGGTTTACGAGGTGCTTTAACAGGTCATTTAGTTTTATCTACACTACATACCAATGACGCGATAACAAGTGCCTTGCGCTTACTTGATATGGGCGCAGCCGGATTTTTAGTTGGTAGTTCATTAAGAGCTATTATTGCACAACGTTTAGTACGTAAAGTATGTGATAGTTGCCGAAAAGTTCACACTCCTGATCAGCAGGAAATGTTATGGCTATCTCACCTTATTGGTGACGATGTTAAAGATATTGAATTTAGTCATGGTAGCGGTTGTCAAACCTGTCAATATACCGGATATAAAGGTCGAATTGGTGTATTTGAGTTATTGGAAATGAACGAGCCTATGATGGCAGCATTAAAGCGAGACGACACAGAAGCGTTCACTTCATTAGCTAAACAACACCCTGAATTTAAGCCGCTAGCTTTAGCTGCATTTGATTATGCTAAGCTAGGCATAACGAGTGTTGAAGAAGTATTGCGCTTAGTCGAAACTGTAGACGTAACAGGATAATAAGTTAAATTATGCCAGCATTTAATTATATTGGACGAGATGCCAGCGGGAGCCAAGTAAAGGGAGCGATTGAAGCGGCTAATTCTGCGCTTGTTGCCGAGCAATTGTCTCGCCAACGCATAATTCCAATATCAATTGAAAGTGCCAAAAATAACGCGGTTGAAAAGTCACCTCAAGATATCGACATTGCCGATTTATTAGGGTTCAATCAAGTTACTTTAGATGACCTTATCGTTTTTTGTCGGCAAATGTATGCACTTATTAAGTCAGGTGTGCCAATTTTACGGGCAATTAACGGCATGTCTGAATCTAGTACCTCGGTAAAATTAAAATCAGCCTTAGTGGAAATAGCAGCACAACTTGAAGGGGGCTTCCCACTTTCAACAGCATTGCATCAACACCCTAAGTTGTTTTCACCATTGTTTATTTCCTTGGTACATGTTGGAGAAAATACGGGTAACCTTGACGATGCATTTTTAAAGTTAGCGGGATACTTTGAACGTGAACAAGAAACGCGAAAGCGTATAAAAACAGCTTTACGTTATCCGTCATTTGTTATGATCGCCATCGTCGCCGCGATAGTAATTTTAAATATTTTTGTTATTCCAACCTTTGCTAATATGTTTGCAAAATTAGGCGCAGATTTACCTTGGGCCACTAAAATGTTGATCGCCAGTTCGAATTTCTTTTTGGATTATTGGCCGCATTTGTTAGTCGCTACTATGGTTGGAATTTTCTCATTACGCCACTACCTTAGAACGCCTAAAGGAATGTATTTATGGGATAAAAGAAAGTTAAAACTTCCAGTTGTTGGTGGTGTTATCGAACGTTCAATTTTGTCTCGGTTTTCCCATAGCTTTTCTATTATTTTACGAGCAGGCGTGCCTATGACTTCAGGTTTAACTTTGGTTGCCGATGCCGTTGACAACACTTATATGCGAGAAAAAATTATTGCCATGCGTAGTAGCATAGAAAGTGGCGAAAGTTTGTTGCGGTCTGCTGTTACCAGTACACTATTTACGCCTTTGGTATTACAAATGATTGCAGTTGGTGAAGAAACCGGCCGTGTTGATGAATTGCTTGAAGAAGTGGGTGATTATTACGAACGCGAGGTTGATTATGAACTTAGTACCTTAACCGCTCGTATTGAACCTATCATGATTGCCATTGTTGCTGCTATGGTATTGGTACTTGCACTTGGTATATTTACACCAATGTGGGACATGATGTCGGCATTTAAGGGTAACTAATGTTATTAGGGTTAGCACGATGACATCTCAACAAGTTGCTGAAAAAAGTGAAAAATCACTAGGTGAATTGCTCGTTGTTGTAGTGCTAGTTGCTTTACTGATGGCAAGTTTTATTTTCTATTTTTTTAAGCATCAGGGGCAGCTAACGCGGGCAGGTTTTGAATCGGTTAGCCATGTTTTTTCTGCTCGCGTCAATGGTATTCATGGGCAGTGGTTTATGGATCTTCAGCCTCAAAATGTTGTCATTGAAAGTAGTATTTCTAGTGAAAAAATTAATGTACCGATGAATAAAGCAGGTTGGGTCGATGTTAAAAATACTGCTTTACGGTGTCAACGAATTTGGCGCTATGTAATGGAGTCTCCATTAATTTATATGAAGCAGCCAATAGGGGCGGTTTTAATTGAATCTAGCAGCCAGAGTAGGAAAAGTTATTGCCAGTACAGCTTGCCAAGTGGCGAGTATTTCACTTATGACAGTGAAAATGGCAAAGTAAAATTTCAGTAATGGCTATACAGTGAATTTAAAAGCTACGTATAATTACAAGTAAGTAGGTGACTTTGCTAGTAATTCATTGTTAGAATTAAGTAAAGTGAAAATAAATGAGGTTGGTATGAAAAGACAATCGGGTTTTACCCTAATTGAATTGGTAATAGTTGTCGTGATTTTAGGTTTTTTAGCGGTAACTGCGATTCCCAAGTTTATAGATTTGACTGACCAAGCGAAACAAGCAAATATTGAGGGTATGGCGGGAGGTTTTGCAACCGCAATATCACTTGCTCGATCGCAATGGGAGGCTGAAGGTCGACCTAAAAATGCGAATGATCAAAATAATGTTGATTATGACGGTACCACGGTATTTTTAACGAAAGAAAACAATACAACTACGCCAAAAATTAGACCAGGTTATGTAACAGGGTTATCGGATAATGGTGATACGTTAGGTGGCTTGACAGCTAGTGATTGTGTTGATATTTGGCAAAGTATTTTGCAACAACCTCCTGGCATTACAGATACTTTAGCAACATTAAATAGCGATAGTTCTTTAGATTATTTGGCGGCTAAATCGGGGACAGGTAGTAACACTTTGTGTCACTACTATTTGAAAGAATCACTAAATAAAGATGCGAATAACAATTTTACTGACCCAGGTGTTTTAACAACGGTAGGTAATAGCTTTACATATCAGCCAGCTAACAGTTCGGTTGTGGTTTATATTAATAATAATTAATTCTTGATTAATAATAAAAAGGTTCATGTTATGAAGAAGTTATCAAATAATAGTTTAGGTCAGCAAAAAGGTTTTACTCTAATTGAGTTAGTAGTTGTTATCGTAATTTTAGGTATTTTAGCGGCGACTGCTGCTCCTAAATTTATTGACTTACAAGACGATGCCAGAACAGCGACTTTACAGGCTGTTAAAGCATCTATGCAATCTGCATCTACCATGGTATATAGTAAGTCACTAATTAAAGGAAACCAAAACAGTACGAAAGCTGCTGCGGTTAATGTTACGGTGAATGGTATCATTTTAGATACTCATTTTGGTTATCCGTTAGATGATTATACATCGGCAACAGGTGCTGGTCGTTGGACCGATTTAATTGAGGTAGCGACTGATTTTACGCCCGATGTAGTTGGTGGTTCTTTTATTGTTTATCCTAAGGGGGGAACTAAGCCTGCAGCCATTCCAGCATCACCATACGAAGCAACCGCAACTTCTAATTGTTTTGCATTCTATACTGAGCCTACAGCCGCTGGAGCTGTGCCAACTATCCAAGTTGTTGACTGTTTGTAAACAACGTATAGTTAAATATTTGAAAGGAGGGCAATGCTCTCCTTTTTTTCTGTGCTTATTTTTAGAACGATCCAGTCGATAAATTGTTAATTTCACGATACTATGGTAGATATTGAATTTAAACTGAAACTAAGTTGTTAGTTATAATCAACTTTTAAGCGATTTGCTGATTTATATTAAAGGCTAAACAGAATGAAGGCGAAAGGATTTACTTTAATTGAGCTCGTGGTTGTTATTGTTCTTCTAGGTGTTTTGGCCGCAATAGCTGCCCCTAAATTTATCAATTTGTCCGCAGAAGCAAGAACCTCAACATTACAAGCTGTAAAAGCAAGCATGCAAGGAGCTGCAGGACTTATTTATAGCAAGTCTTTGGTAAAAGGTAACCAAAAAGAGATTAACTCTACCGTTACAATTAATGATGGACCTCTAAATATAAAGTATGGTTATCCACGGGCTAATATTAATGAATGGAAGCGATTAATTGATATAGATGAAAATTTTGATTATAAAATTTTTGGTACCAGCTCTTTAAATGTTTTAGTTATTTATCGCAAAGATTCTCCTGTGCCGACTAATGCTGGTAGCCCTTGTATGGTTTATTATTTGGAGCCGACTGTTCCTAATACGCCTCCTCGCTATGAGCTAAACGATTGTGAATAAAATATCTCAAAACTAGTTTGAGGATAAAGTGAATATTATAAAACCGAAACGTGTTTCATTTTTAACTGCTAATCGAGGCTTTACTCTTATAGAGTTAATTATTGTTATCATTATTTTGGGTGTTTTGTCGGCTACTGTTGTCCCTAAGTTTTTTACTTCATCAGGTTTTTCAGAATTCGCGTATCGTAGTGATGTTATTGCCAAGTTACGATTGATCCAAACGCGTGCTATGCAGCAAGTTAATGAACCTTGCCACCGTGTTAAAGTTACTAATAAACAATTAGGAAAAATTGATTGTGATTCAGCTGCTACATTTGCAGATCAAGAGTTACAACGAGCGACAGTAGTGTCGGTTGATAATCATGATAACGTCTCATTTAGCCCCGAAGACCTTATATTTGATTTCAATAATTTTGGAAGGCCGTTTATTAATGGTCTCAATTCTAAAATTGAAATTACAATTACAGGCGAGCAAGCGTTAGTTGTTGTGGTTGAATCAGAAGGGTATATTCATGCTCGATAAAACACACTTAAAATGCCAACATTCACCTTCCTTTAAGTTATCACCTGGTTTTACTCTAGTGGAAACTATAGTGGGTATCGTTGTATTGTCGATTGCTTTTTCTATATTCACTTCATTGATTTACCCCTTAGCTAATCAAAGTGCTGAGCAAGTTCATCAAATTCGTGCTGCAGAGCTTGGTCAATCGATGATCAATGAAATACTTGGCAAAGCATTTGATGAAAATTCAGATATGTCGGGAGGCTTTTATCGCTGTGGTGAAGACCAAAATGGTGATGGTTCTGTAAAGCCCGTTGACGGTGAAACGTGCTCAACGACGCTTAGGAATGAAGAATCTGATAAACGTGAACTATTTGATGATGTTGATGACTACAACGGTTTGCCTAGTATTGAAAGCTCATTGGGAGGTAGCGACCCATTAGAGAATATTTATACGGGATTTCAAGTTAATGTTGATGTTATAAATGATAGCAACTACAACGGTAAAAGTGATGTCAATGATGATAACTTTACCGCAAAACTTATTACTGTAACGGTAACAACTCCTCAAGATACTGACTATGTATTTTCTGTTTATAAGGTAAATTATTAATGCGCGTGCCATATAAACAAAAAGGTTTCACCTTAATTGAAATGGTAACCGTTATTGTTATTTTAGGAGTTTTGGCAACTAGCGTTACGTCATTTATTCGTTTTGGTACCCAAGGTTACACCGATGCTGTTGACCGTGATGAATTAATTTCAACAGCACGATTTGTTATTGAACGACTGAACCGTGAAGTAAGGAATGCTTTACCTAATAGTATTCGAGTAACTAAAGACGATACTATGCAATGTTTGGAATATGTACCTATTGTAAACAGTATTGTTTATCTTGATATTCCTGTTGCACCAGATGTTGCTAGTAATAGTATTGAAGTTATGATGCTAAAAGCTTTACCGCCAGCATCAATTAATTCGATATCTATTTATGCTCTTAATAGTGCAGATATTTATAATAGAAAAACTGGAGTTATTGCCGAATTTACTAATATATCACTTAATGCAGATCGAACTTTGCCATCAACTATAATCTTATCTGCAAATACTTTGTTTGAAGCTGAGTCTCCAACAAATAGGTTATATTTGATTGATAAACCTATTGCCTATTGTTTAGTGGGTAGTTCACTATATAGGTATAATGACTATAGTTATTCTAGTGAGGAAACCCCGATATTTAATGGGACAAATCGTAGTTTAATGGCTGAGTATTTAGCGAACGATGTTTCTGATAATGACGAACTTCCTTTTAAAGTTGAGCCTGCAACTTTACAACGTAATGGTCTAGCCTTAGTAAGGCTAATATTTAGCCTTAATTTAGAACAAATAGTTTTTAATAATGAAATTCAGGTGCCAAATGTACCATAGTAAGCAGTATAAAATAGCTAAATTGCTTTGCAATATGCAAGGCAAGTTTTATAGCCAAGGGAGTGCACTAGTTATTGCAATATTTGTTGTCATTGTAATGTCGCTACTTGGTGCTGCTTTAGTGAAAATGATGGAGTCGAGTCAGGAAGGTGTTGTATACGAGGTGCTTGGTACCAGAGCCTTTGCTGCGGCACAAACAGGTGTTCAATGGCAATTAGGCGAGTTATTTCCAATTGATTCACCAGCTAGAACATGTAGTGATGTTAGTCAAATACCGCCGCCAATTGATCAAATTAATGGCTTCAAAGGGTGTAGAATTGTTAGCCCAATAGAATGCAGTGATTTTTCACATCAAGGTATTATTTATTATACGGTTACAAGTACTGGACAATGTGATCTCGATGGAGAGTCTACCTCTAGAGTTATAGAAGTTGAAGCTAGAAGTATCCAGTAATGAGGTGTTGTAAGTATTTTTTACACTCGTACATTATAATAACCCACCCTTCAGTTTAACTTGTTGTTTTTCATTCTTTAATTTTTTTTGGTATGCTCTTTGCTTATCTTTGGTTGATTATGCTGTTTTTCATTAGCTGAGGTTTATGATGATCAATTCGACTCTAAAGTTTATTTTTACACTGTGTTTTTTCTTAACAAGTAGCGTTTTTGCAGGTTATATAACAACTGATTTAGCGGAAGATACATATATTACATATAAAGGGTACGATTGGACTTGGGCATCTTCAGTAAATGTTACAAACTATGAAAAAAGTGACTTTTTCACAGGAGAAGTGGTAAGTAACACCTTTGAAGATGCAAGTGCGCATTCTGGTTGGATGAGTTTTACGGCGGGTAGTGATTTAGACCTTATTTTTCAAGAATTGACTCTTTCAGACTTTTTGAGGGGTGACACTGCAATTCAATCTTTTGTTTACTGGAATTCATATTTTGATGAGGTTGATACTGTTTTTCAAGTAGGGCATATTGATTTTAATGCATTGGAATTTGGTCTACGAAGTGGTTTAAAAGATGATACTGGCAGTTTTGAAAATAACGAAACCTTCTACGTTCGTGCTTCTGTAGCGAATGTTCCTGAACCAACTACATTGCTTATTTTTGGTGCCGGGTTATTAGGCCTTGGTATTCGTAAGAAAATGATGAAGTAGTTAACAAAATTTTTTTAAAGAACCCCGCTATAAGCGGGGTTTTTTATTGCTTATTGAATAGCTTAGCGGTACCGTTGATACTAGCTTTATTACCTAAATTGGGTACTATTATTTTTAGAGTATGCAAATTAGTGCTGATTTTTATTTATAAGCAGGATTTCTGAAGTATGAAGTACCTTTTAGTTTTTCTCTCTTTGCTATATCAAACAATAGCTTGGGCAGAAACCACAACAAGTTATGATTTTTCTAATCGTACTCCAGGTGTAAATATTTATGCCTATGAAGGTATTTCAGGTAGCCAACTTCCTGCAAACAATTCTTTTCCTTCGTCTCAATATTCAGCGTCCAGTTATAGCGATATTGCCACTAATAATAATAGTTATCACGACTATATAAACTACTCAAAGAACCAGTACCCATCTATTCGCTATGTAGTGAAAATTGATGAAGATGCTAATGCAATTAATAAGTTGAATATATTTTGGAATGGTTATGGTGTAAATAGTAAGAGAAACCAAACAGATGGCGTACGCATTTATATTTGGAATCATAGTAGTAATGGCTATGACTTTGTGACACAAAATACCAATGATTGGGTGGTGGAATTAGACCAAGATATTACCGCTAATATCACTAACTATGTTGATAACAACAGCCAAATTACGGTTTATGTAGTCTCACAAAAGAAAACATTTAATAGGGAGAGTAATTGGATTGGCACAGATTATTTTCGTTTGTCGGTAACTCATGACGATATTCCAGTTCCTGCAACAGCTATTGTAAATTACCAATTTGATGAATGTTCATACTCTGGCTCAGGAAATGAAGTTATTGATCAACTCGGTAGTTACTCTGGCACCAGTCACAATAGCGTTAATACCTCATTTGACGCTCAAATAGAAAAAGCTCTTGATGTTTCATTGGCTCAACATCATGCACAAGTTAGTATTCCTTTGCCGACAACATATAGTGTTTCTACGTGGTTTAAAAAACCAAGTGATAATAGTGGTAGTCGATACTTTGTTCTTGGTGCGATGGAAACAGGGGGCGATTTGTTGTTGCTTGACCGCAACCTAAATATGCGTTGGGCGGTGTATACCCCAAGTCAGGGGAATGTTTATGGTACCTATTCATTCGCGAATTTAGATGCTAATTGGCATCATATGGCACTTGTTTATCAAGGAAACAAAACAAGTCTGTATATTGATGGTAATTTTATTGAGTCTGTCAATTTGGCACCTTCTGGCACCTTAAAATATATAGCCACGTCATTTGACGGTGTTACAGGATCTAATCCACAAGGTTTTAGAGCACCATTAGATGAATTTATTGTTTTCGACGGGGCATTAACATCGACTGAAATTACCACTATTTACACCAATCAAAATGGCGGTAAAAATTATGATGGTAGTACTCGAGACGCCGTAAGTTGTATTTCGGCTATTGCTAATTATCAGTTTGACGAATGTGCATATACAGGAAATGGCAATGAAGTTATTGATCAGCTAGGCAATTATTCTGGCACCAGCCACAATAGTGTTAATACCTCATTTGACGCTCAAATAGAAAAAGCACTTGGCATTTCCTCTGCTCAGCAGCATGTGCAAGTAAATATTCCTTTGCCGGCAACCTACAGTGTTTCAACCTGGTTTAAAAAGCCGACAGACAATTCTGGAAATAGATATTTTATATTGGGTGCTATGGCCTCCGGAGGTGATTTACTCTACGTAGATCGCAATAACGGTTGGCGCTGGGGAATTTATGATGCTACAGCTGGTACTTCAATAGATGGAAATTATAGTTTTAGTAATTTAGATAATAGCTGGCACCATATGGCACTAGTTTATCAAAATAGCCAAACCAAACTTTATATTAATGGCAGTTTTATTGAAACAATAAATCTAGCTCCCTCTGGAACGTTAAAGTATATAGGCACCTCGTTTGATGATATAAGTACAAGCACACCACAAGGCTTTAGAGCGCCACTAGACGAATTTATTGTTTTTGAAGGTGCTTTATCTGTTGCTGATATAGGTACGATATATAGCAATCAAAATCTAAGTAAAAATTATGATGGTTCAACTCGCCAACCAAGCGGTTGTGCACAGATTCATCATTATGAAATAGTTCATGACGGTAATGGTTTGACTTGTGCAGCAGAGCCAATTGCCATTAAAGCCTGTGCCAATAGTGAGTGTTCAAGTTTGAGTACAGAGCCGGTAAGTTTAGACTTTCAAGTAAATGGAGTGACTAAAGCGCCTGTAACATTTACCGGTAGTACTGACCTAAATAACCCATCATTTAGTTTTAATCACACCACAGCTGAAATTGTTACTTTATCTATTACTAATGCCACCGTTAATGCCAGTAATGCGTTTGAGTGCTCAGGTGTTGGTACGAGCTGTAATATGCAATTTTCAAATTCTGAATTCAGGTTTTTATATGGTGCTAGCAATAACGAAACGATTGACAGTCAAATTTCGGGCGATGTGTTTTCTGGATTAAAAATTCAAGCAAGAAAAAATGTCAATGGAGAATGTAAAGGAGTTTTTAATGGTCTGGTGAATGTAAAGTTGTCACAAGAGAATAGACCAACAATTGCCTCTGACACAAATGTAGGTTTGATGTTTCAAGTAAACGGTAATGATATTGGAAAATACACAACCTTTTCAAATGATATCGAGTTAAATTTTACTTCAGATAATGGTGAAGAGAGTGTTGCAATTATACCTAACCCTGTTTATCTCGATGCGGGAAGAATTAGACTGCATGCAAATTACAATCAAGGTAGTGTCTCATTAGTAGGGACATCAAATGACTTTTGGGTCAAGCCTGCTAAGTTTGTAATGAGTGCACGTAAAACAGGTAGTGTGATAGATATAAACGGTAATTCGACAGATAGATCTGTGGCAGAAGGTAGAGTAATTCACCCAGCTGGTGCTGTATTTGATTTCTCTGTAGAAGCTCTAAATGTATTGAATAACCGTGTTGAAAATTACCGTCAAGTAGATGGCCAATTGCAATTAAAAGTGCAGCGACTATTACCTAATAATACAGGTACTGTTGATGGCAAGTTTACCTATGCTAATAATGCTTATATTTTTACCGCTTTAGTTCCAACATATAGTAATGTTGCTTTAACAAGTTTTTTTTCAGATTCCAATAATATTGGCTTATCAAAATATGCTGGGGCTAAGTTTGACGAGGTTGGTATTATCAATGTTGATATTCAGGATAATAATTATGGTGGATTGGGTTCATCAAATGGTTTAGTCGAAGGGGATGATATAACCATAGGTCGTTTTACGCCTGCTTATTTTAAACAAACTGTTGGAAATACAGGTAATTTAGATGCAAAGCAAAGTGATGCTACAACGTGTTCTAGTGTTGATTGGGCGTATACCGGACAACAAAATTCGGACGGGAAAGGTGCAATTTTCTATGGTATTCAACCTGAAATAGTTGTTACTGCGTATAATGCAGGTGGTATTGTTACCAAAAACTATACGGCCACCAACTTTATGAAGTTAGAACCTGATGATTATGATATTACAGCCCCTACTCATGATTTGAATCAGTTGCGTAAAGGTGAGATAGATCCTAATGATATTGATAATTTAGTCGCTTTAACGGCGAGTATCAATTCAGGAAGTATCGCAAATGGTAGCAGTGCAGGAGAAGTAATATATACTTTCTCTGACAAAGACCACTTTACTTATACTCGAGATAATACAAGTTTTATTAAGCCGTTTCAGGCTAAAATCCCTTTAACTATTAATCAAATTACTGATGAAGACGGTGTTATAATAGGTACTGATTTAAGTAATGATAAATTCGTTAAAACCGTCGAAGTAACTGGCCTTGAAGTGCGCTTTGCTCGTATGGTTATTGAAAATACTTTTGGTCCCGAAACTTCGAATTTACGTGTGCCACTAAATGTACAAACTTATAATGGCACCAGCTTTGTTCAAGCAAATGACGAAAGTTGTTTAGTGCCTTTAATTTCTGCTAAAAAAGTAGGTGCTAAATACTCAGGAAATATGAACTTGTGGGATTATCGTTTGATTGATATTGATAATTCAGATGGACTTGGGGTTGATGACACTAATGCAAGTATTGTTAATGGCTTTTTAGCTGGCGAACACGGCGATTTATTTTTTAGTGCGTCGCAAGCACAAGGTTCTTTAGAATTGGAATATGAAGTACCGGCTTGGTTAAAGTTTGATTGGCAAAATTTGGATACTGATAATGATGGCCCATACACTGATAATCCAACGGCTATTGTAACCTTCGGCTTATACCGTGGTAACGACCGAATTATCTCTTGGCGTGAAGTAACGAACTAGATAATAGCTCCTATTCTTAATGGATAATATTAACCTTCACTTGGTTGATATTATCCAATTTTGAGTCTTTCACTAAAAATTCGTAAATTTTCGTTATATTTCTATCATTCTACCAACACAAACGTTAAAGTCTGCGGTATGATAGCCAGTTAGTAACGCTATTATATATGCAAGCAAGCGCTAACTTGTGTATCAATAACCCTAATATTTTGGCAATTTGTTGCCTAGGTGATGTTTAAAGGACATTTCGACAATATGTTTAAGAAATTACGCGGCATGTTTTCTAACGATTTATCAATCGACTTAGGAACAGCAAATACTCTGATTTATGTAAAAGACCAAGGCATAGTATTAAACGAGCCTTCTGTGGTAGCTATTCGTCAAGACCGTGCTGGTGGCTCTAAAAGTGTTGCTGCTGTTGGTGCTGCTGCAAAGCAAATGTTAGGTCGCACGCCGGGCAATATTGAAGCGATTCGTCCAATGAAAGACGGTGTAATTGCTAACTTTTTCGTGACCGAAAAAATGTTGCAGTACTTTATTAAGCAAGTACACAGTAATAACTTTTTGCGCCCAAGCCCACGTGTTTTAGTATGTGTGCCTTGTGGCTCTACACAAGTTGAGCGTCGAGCGATTCGTGAATCTGCTTTAGGTGCTGGTGCTCGTGAAGTTTATTTGATTGATGAGCCAATGGCGGCAGCAATTGGTGCCGGCATGCCAGTGTCAGAAGCAACGGGTTCTATGGTTGTTGATATTGGTGGTGGTACGACAGAAGTTGGAATTATTTCATTAAATGGTGTGGTTTATTCTTCTTCAGTGCGCATTGGTGGTGATAAGTTTGATGATGCCATTATTAACTATGTACGTCGTAACTTCGGTAGTTTAATTGGTGAAGCAACAGCTGAGCGCATTAAGCATGAAATTGGCTCTGCCTACCCAGGTGAAGAATTGGTGGAAATTGAAGTGCGTGGCCGTAATCTAGCCGAAGGTGTACCACGTAGTTTCACGTTAAATAGCAATGAAATATTAGAAGCATTACAAGAGCCGTTAACCGGCATTGTGAGCGCTATTATGGTGGCGTTAGAGCAATCACCACCAGAGCTAGCCTCTGATATTTCCGAGCGCGGTATGATTTTAACAGGTGGTGGTGCATTGTTAAAAGACTTAGACCGTTTGTTAATGGAAGAAACGGGTATCCCTGTAGTGGTTGCTGATGATCCATTAACTTGTGTGGCTCGTGGTGGCGGTAAAGCCATTGAAATGATTGATATGCACGGCGGCGATTTATTTTCTTACGAATAAGCGCTAGTTCATAAATGAATCCAATATTTAAACATGGACCCTCTCCGCAGCACCGACTTGTTTTGGTGCTGTTTTGTTCTGCCCTTTTGATATTTTTTGATCATAAAATGAATAGCTTCGAGTCGGCTCGAGGCTTTTTGCAATCTATGATTAGCCCATTGCAATATTTGGCAACAGCTCCTAAACAGATGATGAATTGGGCGGCTGAGAATATTGTCACTCGTCGACAATTAATTGCTGATAACGAACAATATAAAATTAACGAGTTAGTCTTCCATGAACAAGCACTGCAATTAGATATTGTTAAAAAAGAAAATGAGCGTCTACGAGCGTTGCTAGCATCACCATTACGCGGCGATGCCAGAAAAATGGTTGCAGAAATTCTTGCCGTTGACAGTGATCCATACACTCATCAGGTTGTTATCAACCGTGGTGCTAACGATGGTGTATTTGAAGGGCAAGCGGTAATTGACGACGAAGGTATTGTTGGTCAAATTTTGCATGTAGGTACTAGCAGTAGTCGAGTTTTATTAATTACCGATGTTACCCATGCAGTGCCAGTAAGAATTAGTCGCAATGGCGTACGCTTGATCGCCAGTGGTGTAGGGGTTATTGACCGCTTAACTCACAACCACGTGCCCCATAGCACTGATATTCGCGTTGACGATGTATTAGTAACATCGGGCTTGGGCGGTAAGTTTCCTGAAGGCTATCCTGTTGCGAAAGTTTCTTCTGTCGTCCAAGACGAGTCACGTGAATTTGCACGAATTCAAAGCCAACCTGTCGCTAAAATAGATCGTTTACGTTATGTGTTGTTACTTTGGCCTGAACAGTCAGAGGTTGCTAGCGCGAAAAATGTCAGCACAAAGATAGTAAACAAAGGAAAAAGTGAATGAACTTTTCTGGCTATTTAATTGTTTTATTAACCTTTTTAGTGGCCTTGATGGCTAGCATTATGCCGCTACCGTTAAGTGTAGATGCGTTTCGTCCTGACTGGGTGTTAGTTGTTCTTTTGTATTGGTGCTTAGCGCTACCAAGTCGAGTAAATGTGATTACAGCTTGGGTAATGGGCTTTATTCTCGATGTTTTATTAGGCTCAACGTTAGGTGTTCATGCTGGTGCTATGGCGTTAGCGGTTTATATTGTTGCCGGTAATTTTCAAAAGATACGTAATTTTTCGGTTTGGCAACAGGCAATGATTGTTGGCGTTTTGTCAGCGCTTTACCATTTAATTGTGTTTTGGTTACAGCGCTTTTTAACTGATGCGATATTTTTGCCAAGTTATTTGTATCCTGTCGTGACTACGATTGTCTTGTGGCCATGGGTATTTTTATTATTACGTAAAATAAGACGAAACTTTCGAATCAAATAACATGTCTACTACTTTAATATTAGCGTCACAATCTCCGCGCCGTCGAGAGCTGCTCGAACAGCTAGGATATAGTTTTCAATGTTTGCCAGCAGATATTGATGAAAGCATTCTAAATAATGAAGCTGCGGAGCAATACGTTGCGCGTTTGGCTCTTGAAAAAGCTAAGGCCGTTGCAAAGCGCCAAGTAAATGAAAATGCTGTAATACTGGGCTCTGATACTAGTGTTGTATTTCAAGAAAAAATATTAGGCAAACCAGAGTCTTTAGAAGATTGCATCGCTATACTTAATATGCTGTCTGATAGCACGCACAAAGTGCTGACAGCGGTTGCAGTCGTTAAAGCTCAACGTAGTGAAGTCGTTGTAGTGACAACCGAAGTGAAGTTTAAAAAGCTCTCAACAAATGAAATTGTTCGCTATTGGCAAACTGGTGAGCCGCAAGATAAAGCAGGAGCTTACGGTATTCAAGGTATCGCTGGACAATTTGTGAAACAAATTCAGGGTAGTTATTCTGCTGTGGTCGGGTTACCTTTGTATGAAACGGCTCAGCTGTTATCTTCTTTCGGTGTAAATTCAGCAATTACACAAGAATAATCAACTTGCGATAAATAGGAATTGAAATGAGCGGTGAATTACTGATCAATGTTACGCCGAGTGAAACCCGAGTGGCACTTATCGAAAATGGTTCTCTGCAAGAAGTTCATGTTGAGCGCGAAGGGCGCCGTGGCTTAGTTGGTAATATTTATCTTGGTAAAATTATTCGTGTATTACCTGGTATGCAAGCCGCTTTTGTTGATATTAATTTAGGTAAAGCAGCTTTCTTACACGCTTCTGATATTAACTCGAAACTTATTCTAAAAGATGACAACAATAATCATGACCATGTGCCTGATATTCGTAGCTTAGTGCACGAAGGCCAATATATTGTTGTGCAAGTTGTTAAAGACCCAATAGGAACAAAAGGCGCAAGATTAACCACAGATATTACCGTTGCGGCACGATTTTTAGTGTTAATGCCTAATGCTAGCCACGCGGGAATTTCTCAGCGTATTGAAGATCCAGCAGAGCGAAATCGCTTAAAGTCTATTGTCACACCATATTGTGGTGATGATCATGGCTTTATTGTTCGCACTGCTGCCGAAGGTGCGGGTATAGAAGAACTACAACACGACGCTGAATTTTTGCGCCGTGTCTGGACCAAAGTGGTTGAGCGCAAAGAACGTAAGCAAACCAAAGACCCAATATATCAAGATTTATCGTTAGCGTTTCGTATGCTGCGCGACTTTGTTGGCGTATCGCTTGAGCGAATTCGAGTTGATTCAAAATTAACTTATGAGCAATTGGTAGAATTTACCACAGAATTTGTGCCTAACTTAACGCCAGTACTTGAGCCATATCCAGGCGAGCGACCAATATTCGACTTATTTGATGTTGAAAGTGAAATTCAACGTTCGCTGCACCGCAAAATTGAATTGAAGTCGGGTGGTTATTTGATTATTGACCAGACGGAAGCCATGACGACTATTGATATTAACACCGGTGCTTTTGTTGGTCATCGTAACTTAGAAGAAACCATATTTAATACCAATATTGAAGCGACATTGGCAATTGCAAGGCAGTTAAGGTTAAGAAACCTTGGTGGTATTATCATAGTTGATTTTATCGATATGAATGACAAGGACCACCAACGTCGCGTTTTACATAGCTTAGATGTCGCCATGTCACGTGATAATGTAAAATATAGTTTATCTGGCTTTTCGGCACTTGGTTTAGTTGAAATGACACGCAAACGTACTCGAGAAAGCTTAGAGCATATTTTGTGTGGGGAGTGTGAAGTTTGTCACGGGCGAGGATATGTAAAAACTGTAGAAACCGTTTGCTTTGAAATATTGCGAGAAATAGTGCGTGTTAATCGTGCTTATGATGCTGATAAGTTTATTGTTTACGCTTCGTCTTCGGTCAGTGAGTCCTTGATCAATGATGAGTACCATAATCTTGCTGAACTAGAGGTTTTTATTGGCAAACAGATTAAAATACAAACAGAAAATATGTATAACCAAGAGCAATTTGACGTGGTTATGATGTAACTATTGGGTAATTTTGGGGTAATTATAGGTTTGGTTAAAAAGTAATGAGTGTTTCAGCAGTATTAAATAGATGGTTAAAACGTCTGTATAAATTATTGGCAATTTTGTTGGTAATTTTTGCAGTGTTGATCAGCACTTTGCGCTTATTTTTACCTTACGCACATCATTATCGTGAAAATGTTGAAGAGTATTTAAATACGACATACCACACTAATATTAGTATTGGTTCATTTACCATGGGCTGGCAAAAGTTTGGGCCAAGTTTAGTGGTACGTAATGTTGAATTACTTTCAAACGCAGACGCTCAAATTTATATTGATAGTTTAGAAGTTGAAGTTAATTTTTGGGCAAGTTTACGAACCAGAAAACTCGTTACAGAAGACTTTGCTATCTCGGGTGCAGAACTTGAGTTTACACAAACCTTAGCGGGAAACGATGCAAGTACCATAGAGGTTAGTGATGAAAACAATACGATTATTGATAATTTATCGTCTATATTCTTAGAGCAAATATCGCGGTTTTCTATTCGTGACAGCCATGTTTTATATCGAACTATTGCAGGCGTTAGAGCCTTTACAATTAATGAAATGTCTTGGCTCAATAAAGATGACAATCATAAAGCATATGGTACTGTGATAGTTGATGGCTTAAGTTCAAATAACCTGAAAGTACTACTCGATTTTAAAGGTAATGAATTTGATAATTTAACTGGTCAAGCATACCTTGAAGCGAATGAAATCGATATTACGCCATGGCTAGGCCGAGTTTTAGCGATTGAAGATAAAAATACTAATTCTTCAATTAATTTTAGTACCTGGCTAAATGTAATAAATGGTCAGCCGGAGTACATTCAAGTTGCCTTGGGTGACAATGAAATTAGCTGGCACCACAATAACAGTGAACAAAAGTTTGAAGTAGCTGGTGGCGATATTCGCATAACCACGCTTGATGAACTTGTTTATGACCTGTCAACTTCACCAATTACGATTAAGCGTAATGGCACGCAAACCGACCAAATAACTGTGTTAGCCAATGTTGATACAGGTATTGTTAATGGCTATGTTAGTGGCCTTGAACTTACCAGTTTCCAAGGGGTTTTTCCTTTACTCTTTGACGATAAGTCAATTGAAGATTTATTGCTTGAACTAGCCCCTACGGGACGAGTGGAGAATATCCATTTTTCACATCTTAACGGTGAGTTAGCCGTTGCTGCGAACTTTAAAAATATTGATAGTCGTTTTAGTCATGGTATTCCGGGAATTGAGAATGTCAGTGGTGCGATAACTTATCAAGCTGGCAAATTACACATAGGGTTAAGTGCAAAAGATGGCGCCCTTGATTTTGATAAACACTTTCAGTGGCCTATTCAATATAGCCAGTTAGATACAGATATTTATGGCCAGTTTTCTTCTGATAGCTGGCAGTTTTCAGCAGAGAATGTTTTTTTCACTTCACCAGAAATTACCTTAACGGCTGATGTTGCGGTAAATAGCGAGCAAGATAAACCAGTGACTATGGCGTTACTTGCCAGTGTTAGCCATGGTGATGCAAAGGTTGCTGAACATTATTATCCGCACTTGTTAATGGGGCAAGATCTCGTTGATTACTTAAATGCTGCGATTGTTGACGGCAAAGTTGAGCAAGCCTTGGTACTCTTTAATGGCCCTTTGCAAAGCTTTCCCTTTGAAAATCACGAAGGGATTTTTGTTGTAGATGCGGAATTAACAGAGAGTACTTTTGTCTTTGATCCTGAATGGCCAGCAATTGAGAACTTTTCAGCGAACTTAAATTTCACTAACAATAGTATGTTAATTACTGGCAGAGGCGGCTCATTATCTGGTGTTGATGTTACCGGTGTTGAAGCGGCAATTGCTGATTTGTCGGATGAGCAAATATTAACGGTTGATGCACATTTTGCTGAGACAGCGCCACAGTTAGTTACCGCATTAATGAATTCAAGCCCGATGCAGGGCTCTGTCGGGGCGACATTAGCGCAAGTTGTTGTTGAAGGAGATATCAGTGGTGACTTCTCATTGCTGCTACCTTTGAATGACACTGATAATGTTGTTGCAAAAGGGCAAGTCTATTTTAACGATAATAAAGTTGCTTTGCAGGCTCCACAGATGGATTTTACTCAGGTAAATGGTCGCTTGGCATACAACAACGATGTGATCACAGCTTCCGATGTTTCGCTTAATTGGCGAGGTTTACCGCTGACATTGAACGTGGAAACTCAGCAAAAAAGTGATTACTACCATGTTGGTATTGAAACGCTTGCCCAGTGGCAGGAGCAACAATGGCAAACGCAAGTTCCCGACGACTTAACTAAGTATGCTAGTGGTGTTTTAAACTGGCAAGGTCAGTTAGTGTTAAAGATAATGGATGATGACTTTACCTATGACTACCAAGTAAATTCTAACTTAAAGCAAGTACAGCTGTTATTGCCCGCGCCATTTAGTAAGGCTTTAGATAAGCAAATGAAGGTTAATGTTCATGCTTTTGGTGATGAGTTAAATAGCACCATTAATGCTGAAGTAGGTGATAAAATTGACTTTTACGGCTTGCTAAATCATCAGCAAGTCAGCTTCTCTTTAGCGCACTTAGTTTTAGGAAAACAACAGTTGTGGCTGCCCACCAAAGGCTTTCATATTACAGCAGACTTAGACAACGCGATTTATGAACAATGGCAACCGCTCGTTTTAGATATATTGTCGTCAGTTGCAAGCGAAGATGTTAATGCCGATTCGAAAAGCGAATTGGTTACCCAGATCGACGAGACAAAATCATCTCGCCCGTTATTATCGGCTCCGAATAAAATAAACGGTCGTATTGATACCTTAATGAGTTATGGTCAACGTTTTACCGATGTCGACTTTGAGCTTAACCCTGAAACAAATTGGTGGCTATTATCTCTTAGTGCGAAGGAGGCAAGAGCACGCGCTAAATTTTACCCTGATTGGCATCAACAGGGGATTGATTTAGATATCGATTTTTTACAATTATCAGATGATCAGCAGCAATCTCAAGCTGACCTTGTCACCAAAAATATAGCAAATGACGAAAACGTTAGCGCAACAGATGCAGAACAAGCAATACAAGATAGTGGTAACAATAATAAAGCCAGTATTGCACTGAACGAGCTTTCTCAAGAAGCTCCAATGCAAGAGCAAATTAAAAGGCAGTTAAATCAAGAAATTTTTACTCATATGCCAGCAATAAAAGTTAAGTGTGCCAGTTGTAAATATGGTTTGTATGACTTTGGGCAGGTTTCGTTTACTGTTGAGCGTGAAAATGAAAAAACATTGCTGCTAAATAAATTTACCGCAAAACGTGGTAAAACTGATATGGCCTTTGATGCTAGATGGCAACTTGGAGACACTACCTCAACCACCTATGTAAAAGGTGAATTAAATACAGATAATGTTGAGCGAGAAGTCGAAAAAATTGGCTATGCATCAAGTATTAAAGATAGTGGCGTGGCGATTAATTATGATGTGAATTGGCAAGGTGGCCCTCATGACTTTGCCATGGCAACATTTGATGGCGATCTTTCTGCTAAATTTGATGATGGCTATTTGGCTGATGTTGATGATAAAGGTGTGCGGATTTTATCTTTGTTAAGTTTGCAGTCTTTAGTACGTAAATTGAGTTTCGATTTTAGAGATATTTTTAGTGACGGTATGTTCTATCGTGAACTAAAAGGTAATTTTACGGTAAAAGATGGAGTTGCATACACAGACAATGTACGCATGAAAGGAACTGCAGGTGATTTAACGATAATTGGCAACACTAACTTAAATACCAGTGAACTTGATTATCGTATGTCTTATAAGCCCAACTTAACGTCAAGTCTGCCAGTGCTGGCTTGGATCGCTACGTTAAACCCTGTGACATTTCTTGCCGGAGTCGCGCTGGATGAAGTGATTACCTCATCTGTTATTGCCGAAATTAAATTTGAAGTTACCGGTAACTTGGACGAGCCACAATTTAAACAAGTGAGTAAGAAAACTCAGAATATTAGTGTTGGTCGCTCAACGCCTCCAACAATTGTCGATAATGTTCCTGATGAAAATAAACCGTCGACAAATAAGCCAGAGCAAAAAGAGTTGCCGAAAAAAGATAAAATTGATGGCAAAGCATAATGGTAAATAACGGGCTTGAACTTTGTGCGATTCAAATGTGCTCTAGCACAGATATTGATGAGAATATCGCCGATATTGAACGTCAGCTAGCGACTTTAGCGCCAAAGTCGCAGCAATTGGTTGTTTTGCCGGAATGCTGTTTATTTTTTGGTGGTCAAGAAAAGGCACAATTGTTTTTAGCTCAAGAAAATGACAGTTCGCAATTTTTAGTGACTAAATTGGCGGCTTTAGCGAAACAATATAATATCTTCCTGGTTGCTGGCAGTATTCCGGTTTTAGCCAAAACAGCAGGTAAATATACCAACACCAGTTTAGTGTTTTCTCCACAAGGAAAACAACTTGCACGTTATGACAAGTTACACTTATTTGATGTTACCGTCGCCGATAGTGAGCGCAACTATTGTGAGTCTCGTCATGTATTGGCAGGTGAGCAGGTAACTAATGTTGACGTATTAGGGATTAATGTTGGTTTATCTATCTGTTATGATCTGCGCTTTCCTGAACTTTTTCGGCAATTAACCCAGCAAGGGGCAAAAATAATTACCGTTCCCAGTGCATTTACTCGAGTTACTGGCGCTGCTCATTGGCTAGCACTGTTACGCGCTAGAGCGATAGAAAATCAAGTATATATTATTGCGCCGGGTCAAGAGGGCGTGCATGTCAATGGCCGTGAAACCTGGGGACACAGTGTCATAATTAGTCCTTGGGGAGAAATATTAGCACAGCGTGATACTGGCAAAGGTATTATTTGTGCACAATACAATGAACAAACAATACTTGAAGTACGTAGCGCTATGCCCGTAGCTTCACATAACCGTTTTAATAATAAGTTGATGTCGTATGAATAATGTTGAGCAAGAGCTCTTAGCCAATAGTGAAATTGATAAAAGCATACTAAAGAGTACGCTAGATAGTATTTATCAACGTAAAGTAGATTTAGCTGATCTGTATTTTCAAGCAAGCAGCCATGAATCTTGGATGTTAGAAGATGGCATCGTCAAGGAAGGGTCATATAACATTGAGCGTGGAGTTGGAGTTCGCGCTATTTCAGGTGAAAAAACAGGTTTCTCATACTCGGATGATATTTCCCCATCTGCACTAAAAAAAGCGGCAGATGCAGCTAAAGGTATTGCTAATGCGGGTCAGTCGGCGCAATTGCAAGTGTTTTCGGGCAATAAACTCCAACAAGATAAGGAGCAGTATCGGGCACTTGATCCATTAGCAAGTTTACCACAAGAGCAAAAAATCACTTTGCTTCATGAAGTGGAAGCGCATGCTCGCAGTGTTGATAAACGTGTAAAGCAAGTTATTGTTAATCTCTCTGGTGTATATGAAAAAATATTAGTAGCGGCAAGTGATGGCACTTATGCCACCGATATACGCCCGTTAGTGCGCTTAAATTGTTCTGTGTTGGTTGAAGAAAATGGTAAGCGCGAACGTGCCAGTGCCGGTGGTGGTGCTCGTACAGACTACAGCTACTTCTTTGAGTTAGAGCATAATAAACCTCGTTACTTGGCCTACGCTGAAGAAGCGGTTCGCCAAGCGTTAGTAAATTTAGTTGCCATTGACTCGCCTGCGGGCTTATTACCCGTTGTATTGGGGGCTGGTTGGCCAGGTGTTCTTTTACATGAGGCGGTAGGCCATGGGCTAGAAGGTGACTTCAATCGTAAAGGTTCATCTGCATTTTCAGGTAAAGTGGGCAAACAAGTAACATCAGAGCATTGTACTATTGTTGATGACGGCACTATGGCAAATCGTCGAGGATCCTTGAATATTGATGATGAAGGCACGCCAGGTCAATACAATGTCTTGATTGAAAAAGGTATTCTTAAAGGCTATATGCAAGACAAGCATAATGCTGGCTTGATGGGGGTAAAACCAACAGGTAATGGCCGTAGAGAGTCTTATGCGCACTTACCTATGCCACGTATGACCAATACTTATATGCTTGCTGGTGAGCATAAACCAGAAGATATTATTAAGTCAGTTAAAAAAGGCATATATGCCCCTAATTTTGCTGGCGGCCAAGTGGATATTACCTCTGGAAAATTTGTTTTTACCAGTTCTGAGGCTTACTTAATTGAAAATGGTGAAATTACCTCGCCAATTAAAGGTGCTACGTTAATTGGTAGTGGTCCAGAAGCCATGCAAAAAGTGAGTATGGTTGGTAATGATTTGAAGTTAGATGCCGGTGTTGGAGTTTGTGGTAAAGATGGGCAAAGTGTGCCAGTAGGGGTTGGACAACCGACCTTGAAAATTGATGAAATGACGGTTGGTGGTACTCAGTAAACTTTAACAGGCTCCAGATAGTAAAAAAGCCCGTTAGGGCTTTTTTACTTTTTATTTTGCTAAAGTTATTTTAAGCGAATGCCATTAGCTTCAATCGTAATCTTGCCTTTTTTCAGCAAATTACCAACAGTTGCCTTAAAGGTTTTTTTACTTACACCTAATGTACGCTTGATTAACTCTGGGTCACTTTTATCATGTAAAGGGCTTAAACCATTGTGCTCGGCAATATGGGCGAGTAGTTTATCACTAAAGTCTTTAACTTTACCTTCACCTGGGCGTGTTAGTGATAGGTCAATACGTCCATCTTCACGCACTTGTTTTATATAGCCGGTTATTTTTTTGCCAATACGTAACGGCTTAAATATTTCATTATCGTAGAGTAGACCCCAGTGCATATCATTAATAATGGCTTTAAAGCCTAAATCTGTTTTGCTACCTATAGTTAATTTTACTTTATCCCAACGTTGATATTCCGCAGGCCAAATATCAATAAATTTATCGAGCTTACTTGAAGCAACTAGACGATTGGTTTTTAAATCTAAGAAAATGCGTACTAGGTAATATTTGCCTACTTCCATTTTACTGTGTTGCTGGTTGTATGGCACGAGGAGATCTTTAGGTAAGCCCCAGTCTAAAAATGCCCCCATTTTATTTACTTGCACAACCTTCAATGAAATAAATTGATCAACTTCTGCCAAAGGTTTTTCAGTTGTTGCAATAATACGATCGGCGGTGTCTAAATAAATGAATACTTTAATTTTCTGATCTATTTGACAATTTTCAGGTACAAAACGATTTGGTAGTAGAATTTCACCTAAATCATCCGCATTTAAATATGCGCCGTTATCGTTTATTGCTACAACAGGTAGCGTATTATATTTGCCTATGCTTGCCATGTGGGCTCTTGGGTCAGTTAACTTGCGGTTATAATAACCGATTTGATACAAAGTTAACTATAACTTTCCCTGTTTAGCTACGGTTTATTTTCTTCCTTGCTGTTTTGCTTGGCAGTTTAATTTGGTTTCAATATATTCACTGTGACGTAAGTGCAGTAAGTCAGCAATTTTGCGAATAATATGTTCTTCAATACTTGCAAGATCACCATCTGCATAAGCGACTTGCCACAGTAACTCTAGCATTTTTATGCGCTGTTCAAGGCTATAATTTTCGTTAATTTTCGAGGTGAATTGATAGAAATCAGTGGCGCTTTCGCATAGTACTAGGGCATGTTGAATTATTTCGGTAACTTCGTCACCACTCAATTGAAATTGAGTGGCGATAATATCATGTAATTTTGCTTGTTCTGCTTCGTCAAGCTGGCCATCAGCAAGCATAACTTCGCAAAGCAATACACTGCAGGCTATCTCTAGGCTTATTTCACTTTTTTGCTCGTCTTCGGTTTCAGCTAAAGACTGAAAAAATGCACTAATTTTTGACAACATAAAATACCCTCTAAAGACTACCTTTAATACTAATGTATTTTCTTTTTGATACAAGCGCTTAAGCTTGTTAATTGATTACAAATTGTAACGGTGAACATTTTGTACAATTAATTACCTGATTTGCTATTCAATGTATTAGCTATTAGTATGAATTAATTTCAAAATGACAGCGTTGTCTTTATTGCTTTTTGTGCTATTTAACTGAGGTTTAGGGAATTCAAATGAATATTGATGGAAAATCAGCTAATACAAGATTAAATAATGGGGTAATGAAACCGCAAAGAGTACTGTCAGTTGATGCCCTTCGTGGCTTCGACATGGTTTGGATTTTAGGGGCAGAAGGTATTTTTGCGGCATTATTTGTTGTAACTGGCTGGCCATGGCTAAATAATTTAGCTTCGCAAATGCAACATTCATCTTGGCATGGTATTACGGCCTATGATGTTATTTTTCCGCTTTTTATTTTTCTTGCTGGGGTCAGTTTAGGCATTAGCGCTAAACCTATGAATCAATATTCAGTACAAAAGAGAAAGACACTATTTCTTGGCTGTGTTAAGCGACTTTGTTTGTTAGTGTTACTGGGAATAGTATACAACCATGGCTGGGGAACCGGTATTCCTATGCATGTGGAAGAGGTGCGTTTTGCTAGCGTATTGGGACGTATCGCTATTGCGTGGTTTGTTGCAGCAATGTTGTGTTGGTATGTTAGTGAAAAAGGGCAGTGGTTAGTTGCTGGCTTTATATTAATTGCTTATTGGTTACTGCTGACTTTTGTTGAAATTTCAGGCTTGGGTGCAGGTGATTTCAGTGCTGACGGTGCATTAAATGTGTGGTTTGATAAAGTCTTTTTGCTTGGCGCTAGTTATCAAGATTTAGCTATAGATCCTGAGGGGGTTTTGTCGAATCTAGGTTCAATAGTTAATGCATTAGCTGGGGTTTTTGTTGGGCGAATGTTGATGCGTTATGCTGCAAGCCCTTTGAAGTTAATTTTAAAGTTAACGACTTTTGCAATTTTATGCTTAATGACGGGCTATATTTGGCACTTTATTCTACCAATTAACAAAACCTTATGGACAAGTTCATTTGCGCTGGTAAGCATAGGATACAGTTGTTTATTGTTAGCAATTTTTTATTTTTTATTTGATGTGCTCGCATTGACAAGAGTTGCGAAATTTTGGTCGGTGATAGGCTGCAATTCAATTTTGATTTATTTGTCGACTAGTATAGTGGACTGGCAATACCTCAGTCACAGCTTATTCGGAGGAGTTATTACATTTTTTGCACATGACTGGCAAGCGACCGTAAACATCGTTTTTTTACTGCTTGTTCAATGGCTCTTTCTGTATTGGTTATATCGACGAAAGATATTTATAAAAGTTTAACTATTTGGTTAAAATCGCTAACTAGTGAAAAAAGTCACATTTATTTTGTGGCTTTTTTTTGTGAAGGTGAAAAATAATTCTACCTAAATCATTGTAATTTATGGTCTTTTAATTTTTTCAAAGCTCTTTTTTAAAAACGGCGTGGATTTTGTAACAAGCATTTACATCTTTGTTAGTTTTTGTAGCCAGGGATTTCGGTATCCTGTATGCAATTATACTAATTATTATAAAATTTATACTTTGTGAGGACGTTATAGTGACACGGAAAAAACAGATATTCATACCTATTGTCATTTTAATTGCAGGTTTTTTACTGTTTATGCTTTTTTCAAGCATGAAAAAGCCACCAGAGGAAAAAGAGGAAGTTGATAATACGCCTATCGTTGCTGTGGAACAGATTTCAGTTATGCCAATGACATTACAAGTTGAATCTTATGGTGTTGTTAAACCTAAATATGAAACTGAAGTAGTTGCACAAGTAAGTGGTCAAATTGTTGAATTATCAGATACTTTTGTCCGTGGTGGCTTTGTTAAAAAAGGACAGTTATTAGCACGTATTGATCCTAATGATTACCAAGCAGCATTAATAGACGCAGAGGCAAATATGGCGTCTGCTCGCGCAGCATTAGAAACAGAGCGAGCACAAGGTCGAGTTGCTGAGCAGGAATGGAAGCGTATTACTAATACTTCCCCAACCGAATTGAGCTTACGTAAACCGCAATTAGCACAAGAACTTGCTCGCGTAAAAGCAGCTCAAGCTTCTGTGTTAAGAGCAAAACGCAATTTAGAGCGTACACAGCTTAGAGCACCTTATGATGCCATGATTGAAAGTCGTAACGTAGGTTTAGGTTCATTTGTTGGTACCGGTAGTATGGTTGGAAAACTGTTAAGTACTTCTATTGCAGAAGTTCGTTTGCCGGTTGCTGATAATCAACTTGAATTTCTAGTTGCACAAGGAGAAGGCGCAACCGTTAATTTGATTGGTACGTTTGCTGGCTCTGAAGCGATATGGCCGGCAAAAATTGCTCGAAGTGAAGGTGTCATTGATAACAAAAGTCGTATGAGCTATTTAGTTGCGGAAATTCATGATCCATATGGACTTGTTGAGCGTAAAAATGAAACGCCAGTGCGTTTTGGTTCTTACGTTACTGCAAAAATTCTTGGATTAGAGCTTGCACAAGCGACAAGTATTCCTCGTCATTTAGTTAATAACAATCGAGTTGCAATTATGGACAGTGAGTCTAAATTGCATTTTGCTGAAATTGATATTGTTCGCCAAGATGGTAGAAACGTTATAGTTTCAAACGGTTTAGCCAATGGCGATCAATTGATCGTATCAGCACTTGATTACCCAATTGATGGCATGAAATTAGCGTTAATTGGTGACAAGCAAGAAGAAAGTAATGAAGAGCAAGTAGATAACGCAGAAACTGATACGCAAGTGGCGTTAAATGATAGCGGCTCAGGAGAATAGTTATGACAACTGTTGCACCAGAAAAAAAGGCTGAAATAGACCATACTATTGATACCAATAGGGGCTTAATTGCTTGGTTTGCTCGTAATAGTGTTGCTGCTAACTTATTAATGATTTTTATTTTAGTGGGTGGTTTTTTAACTATTCAAACCATTAATAAGCAAATGTTTCCTCAAGTTAAAATTAATTGGATTTCTTATGCTGCGCCTTATCCAGGTGCAGCCCCTCAAGAAGTGGAAGAAGGAATAACCATTAAGATTGAAGAAGCTTTGGAAACTGTTCAAGGTCTAAAGCGAGTGATTACTTATTCTAACCGTGGCTATTCTAATGGTTGGTTTGAAGTAGAACTAGATTATGATCCACAAATTGTCTTAGAGGAAGTTAAGTCGGCAATTGATTCTATATCGAGTTTTCCTGACGGTATGGAGCGGATAAAAGTTGAGCGTGAAAAGTATCGCCAAGAAGTTATGTATATTAGTTTGTACGGTGACTTAAGTAATGGTGAATTAAAAGAACTGGGGCGGAAAGTTCACAATGAGATCCAACAATTACCCTTTATTAATATCTCAGAGCTATTTACCGGTTTAGATTATGAAATATCAGTAGAAGTAAGCAAAGACAAGCTTCGTGAGTATGGTTTAAGTTTTAATGATATTGCCAATGCGGTGCGTAGTTACTCACGTAATATGTCTGCTGGGCAAATTCGAGCAGAAAACGGCTATATTAATCTTCGTGTTGAAAATCAAGCTTATCGTGGTCATGAATTTGAGCAAATTCCAGTGGTAACTTTAGAAGATGGCACGCGCATTCTATTAGGTGAAGTTGCCACCATTATTGACGGCTTTGAAGAGGGTCTGCAATATTCTAAATTTAATGGCAAAAACTCAGTGACATTGTTTATTGGTGCCGCTGACAACCAAAGTATTACGAATGTTGCTGAAGTCATTAATAAGTATGTAGATGAAAAAGCAGAAGCCTTACCAGCAGGTGTGAAGTTAGAAACCTGGGTAGATATGACCTATTACCTTGAAGGCCGCTTAAACATGATGGTAGACAACATGAAAAGTGGTGCGATATTGGTATTCTTGATGCTAGCGTTATTTTTACGTGTTCGTTTAGCTTTTTGGGTCATGATGGGCTTACCGGTATGTTTCTTAGGTACTTTATTATTTATGCCTTTAGAATTTATCAATGTCACTATCAATGTTATTAGCTTGTTCGCCTTTATTTTAGTGCTAGGTATAGTGGTTGATGACGCGATTGTGATGGGGGAAAGTGCTCATGATGAAATTGAAGAGCATGGTCACAGCACAGAAAATGTTATTCGTGGTGTCAAGCGTGTGGCAATGCCGGCGACGTTTGGTGTTTTAACGACAATCGCGGTTTTCCTACCTTTCTTATTTGGTGAAGGTCCGTCTTCTGCATTTGGTAAAGCTATTGGTTCAGTCGTGATACTTTGTTTAATCTTTTCATTAATTGAGTCGAAACTAATACTTCCTGCTCATTTAGTTAAAATGAAAATTAAAGAATTTAACCCTAAGAACCCTCTCGACAGGCTAAGAGCATGGGTTGATAACAACCTTAAAGTATTTATTGAAAAAGTATATCGTCCGTCATTAGCGTTATTTCTTGAGTATCGTTATGGGGTGTTGATGTTCTTTATTAGTTTAATGCTAATCAGTGCGGGTTTATTTGCCGGTGGCTTTGTACGCTTTGTTGGTCAACCGAAAATACCACATGACTTCCCTCGGATATCTGTGGAAATGAATGTTGATGCCTCTGAGAAGGCAACCTTAAATACATTATTGAATATTCAAGGTGTCATTAACCGCATTGATAAAGATATTGAAGTTAAATATGGCAGCTCAATGATTTCAGATATGCAAGTTGACATGCGTAGCAGAACTAGCGGTCAATTAATGGTGAAACTGGTTATTCCAGAGCAGCGTCCTATTAATACTTTTGAGCTTGCTGATTTATGGCGTGAGGCTATTCCTAATTACCCAGGTGTTAAATCTCTGACTATTGGCGATAATTTATTTGGCGGTGGCCGTGATGATGGTGATATTGCCTTTAGGTTAGAGAGTAAAGATGATGCCAACCTACTTGCGGCAGCGAAAGAGTTGAAAGCTAAACTGAATTCTTTAAAAGGTATTGGTGATGTAAATGATAGTCGCCAAACAAGTGCAAAAGAAGTGCAGTTTGAACTAAAACCATTAGCTTATAGCTTAGATTTAACCTTAGCAGACATTGCATCGCAAGTAAGTTACAGCTTTTATGGCCTTGAAGCTCAGCGCATTCTGCGTGATAGTGAAGAAATTAAGGTTATGGTGCGCTACCCACATGATCAACGAAGCTCTGTTGGCCATGTTGATGATGTTATGATCCAAGCGCCAAATGGTGCTGAATTACCATTGTCTGAGTTAGCCGTGATAACTTTGCATGAAGGGGTAACTCGTATTCGTCGCGAAAATGGTAATCGTACTATCAATGTTTGGGCGAGTGTTGACGCTGAGCAGGTTGAACCATTTAAAGTGGCAAAAGATATTCGTGATAATTTCATTCCTGAACTGTTAAGAAAATACCCACAAGTGAAAAGTGAAGTTTCGGGTAGTATTCAAGAAGAAATGGAAAGTGCGAATAACCAATTACGTGATTTTGTTATTTCATCATTAATTATCTTCTCGTTATTGGCGATACCTTTAAAGTCATACTCGCAAGCAACTATGATCATGGTGGTTATTCCATTTGGAATTATTGGTGCAGTATTGGGGCATTTTATCTTAGGTATGGACTTAAGCGCGTTATCTGTAATGGGGATATTGGCTGCAGCCGGGGTAGTCGTTAATGACTCCTTAGTCATGGTGGATTATGTAAATAATGCTCGAAAACGTGGTGAACGATTAAAAGATGCAGTAATGCATGCCGGCACAAAGCGCTTTAGAGCGATTATGCTGACTTCAATTACTACCTTTATTGGTTTAGTACCGATTATTTTCTTTGAAGTGAGTGCTCAAGCTAAAATTGTAATTCCAATGGCGGTGTCTTTATCATTCGGTGTGCTATTTGCAACCATAGTGACTTTAGTACTTATTCCTTGTTTATATATGATTATTGAAGATGTTAAGTCTTTATTTAGACGTAAAAAGCAAGCGGATATCCCTGTTATGGAAAATCTTAAAAGTGAAACGGTTTAATGTAATATCAAGTTATAGATATTAAAATCGAATAACTAAAAAGCCATCACAGTGTGATGGCTTTTTTATTGGCTAAAGCTAAGGTTATTGGTTTATTTTACGCCAAGCTCTCTTAATCGTTCTAACAAGTAACTTTCTTGGGTGTGCTTTTCAGAAAGTACAACTTCATTTCTAGGGTGCAAGAAAAGCGGAAGTGAAATACGTGACTTACTTGAATTTGCACCAGTTGGATTAATAACGCGGTGGCTTGTTGATGGGAAATAACCTTGCGACGCTTCTTGTAACATGTCACCAATGTTAATGATCAAGCTACCAAAATCACATGGTACATCTGCCCACTCTCCATTTTGTTGTTGAACTTGCAACCCAGGCTCGTTAGAGGCAGGTAAAATAGTGAGTAAATTGATGTCTTCGTGAGCCGCTGCGCGTATTGCTCCGGCTTCTTCTGTACCGTCAAATGGAGGGTAATGTAATACACGTAAAAGCGTATTGGGGGTATCCATGATCATTTTTGAAAGTGGCTCTGAATAATGTTTAGCAACATCAGCTGGGCTGTGTTTTTCTACCCAGTCTAGTAATTCGCTAGCAAGATCAGACGCTACTTTGTAGTAGTGTAAGATGTCTTCTTTTAATTGTGCAGGAATACGGCCCCATGGGTATATGTGGTAGTATTCTTTAATATCTTTTTTGGTGTGGCCTTTAGCTGTCTCGGAGATTTCAGGTGCAAAATATCCATCTTGTTTTTCTGGATCAAAGGCAAATGCATTTTTATCTTCATGGGTAAAAAATTGATACCAATCTTGATATATCTTCTCAACTAATGATTGCTGAATAGGGTGATTAGTTAGTACACCAAACCCTGTGTTGCGTAAACTATCAACAAATTTTTGTGGTGCATCGCTGGCGCGGTAATCCACTACCTGTACTTGCATAATTTTCCCCTCGGGCAATAATATTTAATACTTACTCTTTATTTTTACGTATTATATACCCAAACTAAAGGGAAGTGGATGATAACAATAATCTAGGTTACAAAGTTCACTAAACGGCATGACGCCATTTCCTTAAATAATAAGTAATTTTTTAGCAATATAAGTGAAGTAAATGATGAAACAATTAGGTTTGATAGTTTCCGGAGTATTATTTTTTTCAGGGTGTAGCTCTAATAATAATATTTGTGAAGATGTAACTTTGGCGTCAGAGCAAGTACAGCAATGTCAATCGTTACATAAGCAAATTGTTAATGCTAAAAACAAGCCGATTATTCGCACAGAGTTAGAGCGTAGATATCAGCAAGATTGTATTGATATTCGTTTTTATCGTGATGATAAACAAGCAGGTGTTTGTGGTAATAAAGCTGAGGTTGCAGACGCGCAAAAGCTAAATAATTAATATTTTACCTGCCATGAAGATAACTAAATTTCTTAGCACTTGATTAATTTGTATAAGACTAAACTTTATAAAAAAAAATTATGATTTTAAATGAGTTAGTCATAGTAAGTGCTTTACTTTTGTAGTAGTAGGTGAGAAATTAACTGCGCGCTAAATTATTCATATGAACAGTTTTTTTAATGTTCATTGGAGTTAGAGCATTTGGCATACGGCAAATCAAAAATTGCAGTGCGAATTCGTCAAATTTACTAAGCTAGCATTGAAGTTTTTGAATCTTGGTATTTTTATTCCTAACGCTAGTTGCGTGGTGATAACGACCATATAAAACTAAATAGTGTGGTGAAAACATTGGCAGGTACATTCGAATCCTCTGATACGTCAGGCTTAGCAAAAGAGTCGATTAATTTACTGAAAAAATTTCAGAAATTACAAGATCGCTATACTGCACTTTTAAAACTCAATCAATTGTCCACAGATTGCGCCAACCTCGATAATTTCTTTGCGCAAGTTCATCATTCTATTGCCTCAATTATGAACGCGAGTAACTTTTATATTGTTTTATATGATCAAACCATGTCAACACTGGAGCTTGTTTATCATGTTGATGAAAAAGACGATATGGCAAAAGGCATTTACCCATTAAGCCAGTTTAAAGGCTCAATGACGACTTATGTTATCGATACCGGCGCGCCTTTATTGGCAACACCTGAGGTGATTAAACAGTTAGAACAAGAGCAGAAAATTAAATCGATAGGTACTGCGGGTATAGATTGGCTTGGCGTGCCTTTAATGCACGATGGTTTTGTAATTGGTGTTATGGCGGTGCAAAGCTACTCCGCAGCAACACGTTACCAAGAGTCAGACTGTGATTTATTAGCTTTTACCGCTCAACATATTGTCACTGCCTTAACGCGAGTACAAGATCGAGAAAGGCTTCAGTCGGCGGTCGATGCCCGTACCCGAGAATTAATGAAGCAAATACGTGACCGTGAAAAGTCAGAGCTACTACAAGAGTCATTGTATCGAATTTCCGAGTTAACCAATGACCCTAGCCTAGATATTGAAACTTTTTACAACATGGTACACAACATTGTCGGTCAGTTAATTAACGCTGAGAATTTTTATATTGCCAAATATAATCATCTTACAGATGAAATCTTGTTCAGTTACTACCTTGATCAATCCCCTGATCATATTGTTAAAGAGTATCAACCGCGAAAAGCTAAAAAGGGTCTAACCGAGCTAGTGTTAAAAAGCGCTGAAACTGTGCTGTTATCGCAAGCAGATATTAAGCAATTATATTTGGAAAATAAGCTTGCCAGTGCTCAGGCTGAGGTTGTTTCTTGGCTGGGGGTACCTTTAATTCATTCGGGTGAAGTACTCGGTGCTATGGTACTGCAAAGTTATCAGCAAGCAATATGTTTTACTGAGCAAGATGCTGAATTGCTACGTTTTGTTTCTCGCCATGTCGCGTCTGCGATAAAGCGCCGGGAAATTGCAGATTATGAACGTAAGGCCCATGAATTATTAGAGCATCAAGTTAAGCTTAGAACCGTCGCGCTTGAAGAAGAAATAAAGCAGCGTAAAGATGCAGAAGAAAAGCTTAAACACGCTGCTTCTCATGACATTCTTACCGGATTACCTAATCGGGCAGTATTTATAGATTTATTAAATCATGCTATTGCCTGCAACAAGCGCCGACGAGAAGCAAAATTTGCCATTTTATTTTTAGATTTAGACAGATTTAAGGTGGTCAATGACAGTTTAGGGCATCATGCGGGCGATAGTTTACTAAAAGAAATTGCCATAGCCTTAGTTGATGTTGTTAGAGATAAAGATACTGTTGCCCGTTTAGGTGGCGATGAATTTGTTATTCTTGTTGAAGACTTACAGAGCAAAGATGAAGCTTATGATATTGCCAAACGCATAACCGAATTGCTGTCATCACCTTTTAATATAGATAATCAGTCGGTGTTTATTGGCACTAGCATAGGCATGCTGTTTAACAATGATAGATATGAAACCGCTGATACTATGCTCAGAGATGCCGATATTGCTATGTATCACGCTAAAGATAAAGGCAAAGGGCGTTATGAAGTGTTTGACTCAAGCATGCATAAAAAAGTGCAAAATGCTTTATCACTTGAAACAGATATTCGTGAAGCAATTGTTAATCAAGAATTCGAGCCTTATTTTCAACCAATAGTGCAGTTAAGTGATGAAAAAATTATAGGTTTTGAAGCACTAGCACGTTGGCATAGCGGCAAACGTGGTGTAGTTTTCCCTAATGATTTTATTCCACTAGCGGAAGAAACAAACTTGGTGATGGCGATTGATATGCAGATTTTGGAAAAATCTTGCCGTCAGTTAAAAATATGGCAACAACGACTTGGTGACAGTCAACTTTATGTTAGCTGTAACCTATACTGTAATCACTTTTTTAATTTAAGTTTGCCAGACGATATTAAGGCCATTATTGATAAAACAGGCATTCATGCTCATCAAATTCGCGTAGAATTGACTGAGCGTGTATTGTTAGAAAACAATGACATAGTGCTTGATAATATGCGGACATTAAGAAAGATGGGCGTTAAAATTTTATTAGATGATTTTGGTACCGGTTACTCAAGTTTAAGTTATTTACATCGTTTCCCGATGGATGTATTGAAAATCGACCGCTCATTTATTCACAATGTTCATGAAAGAGACAATCATCAAGCAATAATTAAAACCATTATTGATTTAGCTGGCAATTTAAATATGGCCACCGTTGGTGAAGGTATTGAAAACCAAGCTGATGCTGACCTGTTAACTGAAATGGGTTGTAATTATGGCCAAGGCTATCACTTTTTTAAACCTTTGCCGAGTGAAGAAATAGCGTCTTTGCTAATTGCTAAACAATAAATTTACTGCGCTTTTAAATGAACCTAAAGGACAGGGTTTATTGATTATTCTAACCATACAATTAATCATCGGCCTGATGAAATGTTCACCCATCTGCTGTAAAAGCATATGCTAAAGCTCAACACGCTCAAACAGCCACCTAAAAAAATCCACTAGCAATAGTAATTACTAGTGGATTTTTTGTTCATTTACCAGAGCAAGAAGCCTCAATTGTTTGGCACGTTAACCGACATTAGATTCCATGGTCATTAACGAAGCATTACCACCTGCTGCTGTAGTATCAATAGTTACCGTTTTCTCTGTTACCATACGTTCAAACAAGCTTTTGTTTGTGTAAGCCGTGATAAGCGGTAATATTGCCCCTTTTCTAGCGGCAATTGTTTCACCAACTAACTTTTTCAACGGGCTTGCATTGTCAACTACCGCACCTGCTAATGCCGGCGCATTTAGTACTGTAGGTAGGTTGCCTAAAGTGACGACTTGAAATACGCCTCTAGGTAAACCTGCTTGGAGCAGCAAGTTAGCAATGGCTTTCGCTTCTTGTTCATATTGCTTGTCTACTACGGCAATCACACAGTTACCTGCTGTTAGTGCTGAAACAACCGACATCATCCAAAATTCAAATGGTGTTGCACCACAACGAATACAGGCTAAAGTACCGCGAGATTCTAATGATAGAATGTTTGACTCACCTGTAGGGCCCGGTAATATTGTTGGTGCTGCTAAGCGTTTTTCAATTAACAGTAATTGTGCGCGTAAAGCTGATAAGGTATTTGAGAGTTCACCTTCTTGCGCAACAATAGCTTTATTGCTGGCAAGCTGAGCTAACAACTGACGGACAATAGAGACTTTGTCATTTAGCGAAACAAAACTCCATTTTATTTCGTCAGCTTTTGCTGCTCGAGCAAGTTGCTCAACCGCATTAATATTTGCTGAAGCTTCAGCAATATCAGCATTGAGTGTATTTTCCATCTCTGCAGACATGGCAATATCAGCAATAGCGACTTTGTCTTTAACTAAGCGTGTCAAATACATCGGGCCACCGGCTTTTGGACCAGTACCTGATAGTCCACGACCGCCAAATGGTTGTACGCCAACAACTGCGCCGATCATATTGCGATTAACATAAACATTGCCGGCACGAGAACGTGCTGCAAGGTAGCGGCTTTTTTCTTCTATACGAGTATGAATCCCCATAGTTAAACCAAAACCGGTACCGTTAATTTGCTCGATAACATTTTCTAATTGATCGCCACGATAGCGAATAACATGAACAACTGGGCCAAACACTTCTTTTTTTAGCACAGACAAGTCGCTTATTTCATAAAGTTTTGGTACGAAAAAGTTATGCTGCTCTTCGCCAATGCTGTCAGCAAGCGTTGGTGCTTTGCAGGCATAATGTAAGCGACCGTTGTTTTTCAAATAATCAAGATGCTCGTTTAATGCTGTGAGTGCTTTCTTGTCGATAACTGGGCCGACATCTGTATCTAAAAATGCAGGGTCACCAACGTGAAGCTCTTGCATAGCGCCTTTGATCATGGTGATGATTTTATCGGCAACATCTTCTTGCACAAATAATACGCGTAGTGCAGAACAGCGTTGTCCAGCACTCTGAAAACCTGACGCTATGACGTCATCTACCACTTGCTCAGGCAAGGCAGTTGAATCAACAATCATACAGTTTTGCCCGCCAGTTTCAGCGATAAGTGGCACTGGGTCGCCAGTACGCTCCGCTAATTTTTGCGAGATCCAGCTGCCAGTTTCAGTAGAGCCGGTAAACATAATGGCTTGAATACGTTCGTCAGGTACTATGGTTTGGCCGACTTTACTACCACGGGCAATAACTGGTTCAACAACGCTGTTTGGTAAGCCACATTCGTGCATAATTTCAATGGTGCGCAATGCAATTAAACTAGTTTGCTCAGCAGGTTTTGCAACAACTGTATTACCTGCAACTATGGCAGCAGATACTTGTCCTAAGAATATAGCTAGTGGGAAGTTCCATGGGCTAATACAAAGCACAACACCACGTGATTCCAAACTACCATCGGCGAGTAATTCTTCTGCGCGAGCAGCATAGTAGCGACAAAAATCTACCGCTTCACGTACTTCTGCCACACCGTCAGGAATAGTTTTACCTGCTTCTTTAATACATAGGGCAATTAATTCGTCGCGATGAGCTTCTAAGGCATCGGCTGTTTTTAATAAAATTTCAGCTCGTTCAGTAACCGGTGTTGCTGACCAGCTTACAAATGCGCTGTTTGCTCGTTCAACAATGGCCTGCATATCGCTTTCGTCAGCATGTTTTATATAGCCAATAACTTCATTGTGATTGGCAGGGTTAGTGACAGCTTGAGCACCTTCTACAGGCGTTGATTGCGAGGCTTTTTCGAACCAAGCATTAACATTACTACGCATTGCTGTTAATTCATCAATGGTGGTTAAATCTATGCCTTTAGAGTTGATGCGACCAACATTGTGTTCGTGTTGGTAAATCTCTATCGATTGCGGTATTTGCGGATTATATTTGTTTTGCCATGCTTGCACCGTTTCAACAGGGTCAGCTAGCAATGACTCTACCGGAATATTTTCATCAACAATGTTATTTACGAATGAGCTATTAGCGCCATTTTCAAGTAAACGTCTTACTAAATAAGCAAGTAAATCTGAATGCTCACCAACAGGGGCATAAACACGACATTGAGCACCTTTGCCAGTAACAACTTGGTCGTATAAAGATTCACCCATGCCATGTAAACGTTGGAATTCATAGCCTTCTATGTCGCCAGCAATTTCTAGAATAGTCGCTACAGTATAGGCATTATGAGTGGCAAACTGTGGGAAAATACTGTCACGGTATTCAAGTAGTTTTTTCGCGCAAGCTTGATACGAAACATCTGTCGATGGTTTACGCGAAAAGACTGGGAAGTCATGGTAACCTTCCACTTGTGCTTCTTTGATTTCACTGTCCCAATAGGCACCTTTAACTAAGCGCACCATCATTTGACGGCCAGCTTGTAATGTTAAGTCGCGCACCCATTCGATAACATCTATGCCACGCTTTTGGTAGGCTTGCACTGCGATACCAAAACCATTCCAGCCATCAAGATCTTTATCTAAAAATACCGCTTCAATAATATCTAGTGAAATATCTAAGCGATCTGCTTCTTCTGCATCAACGGTAAAGCCAATATTATAAGCTTTTGCTGCTAGTGCTAATTCTTTCAAGCGCGGGATCAATTCTTCAATAACGCGAGCCCGGTGCGAAAACTCATATCGAGGGTGAATGGCCGACAGTTTAATAGAAATACCAGGGCTTTTTTCTGGTCCTTTGCCTTTTGCTGCAATGCCAATGGCGTCAATTGCGTTCATGTAGCTGTTAAAATAGCGATCGGCATCTGGCATAGTGCGAGCACCTTCACCTAACATGTCGTATGAATATGTATAACCTTTTGCTTCTACGTTAATTGCACGTTCAATAGCACCTTGAATTGTGTGCCCCATAACAAACTGCGTACCCATAATTTTCATGGCATAACGCACGGCTTTACGAATAACAGGTTCACCTAAACGACCAACGGTTTTCTTAAGTAAACCAAACTGGTTTTGCTTGTTGCTGTCAGTGTAGTTAACTAATTTTCCGGTCAGTAATAGGCCCCAAGATGAAGCGTTAACAAATAAAGAGTCACTATTACCTATATGTGAGCTCCAATCACCTTCAGCTAATTTGTCACGTATCAGGTCATCGGCGGTCGATTTGTCAGGTACACGTAATAAGGCTTCTGCTAAACACATTAACACCACACCTTCTTCTGTAGAAAGTGAAAATTCGTTTAATAATGCGTCAACACCGCCTTTACCTACTTGGTCTTTACGAATATTAACCACTAAATTACGAGCATATTCCCAGGCACGAGATTTAGCATCTACACTAATTTCGGCAATTGGCAGCAATTTTTCTAAAATTTTATTCTCATCCGCGCGGTAATTATCGCGAATAGTTTGACGGATGGTGCTGACATTATTGAGTGTGCCGTTAAATAGCATAGTAATTCCTCATTTAATTTGCTTACGCTGATTTACAGCTGTGTTATAAGTTGCGCATTTTAAATAAAACGCTACAGAATGTGTTGGCGTATTTTCGATTTTTACGATAAATTATTCTGTATAATGCATTATTTTCCATAAAATATACTGTCATGAATAAAGATAAGACTAAAAGTTTAGACCGAATTGATTTAACTATTTTAGACGTTTTACAAAAAAATGGACGAATTTCAAACAGCGAGTTATCTAAAAAAGTTAACTTGAGTGCTAGTCCGTGCTTAGAGCGTGTCAAACGCCTTGAACAAGATGGTTACATTGAGCGTTACGGCGCATTTTTAAATGCCAGTAAGCTAAAGTATGGTATGTCTGCATTTATCCAAGTGACGCTAGATCGTACCACAGCAGAAGTATTTAATGACTTTCGAGAGCAGGTTATAAAAATTAAAGAGGTTGCAGAATGCCACATGGTAGCGGGTGGTTTTGATTATTTATTGCAGCTTCGTTTTGAAGATATGGAAGCTTTTCGAAAACTGCTCGGCATGATTGTCGAGTTACCTGGAATTTCACAAACACATACCTATATGGTGATGGAGCATGTTAAGCGCTATTCCGGTGTCCCGATTTTTGAAAATTAGTTTTTACGGTGCAAAGTATTAGCAACACATGATTGCTTTCAATCAGTTGGTTTTTATTTTAGTGAACTAGTGTTTTATGATGTCAGCCGATATAGTGTTGAGCACAATATTACCCGCTTTTTCAAATTAATATGTTATGAAAAAGTTGCTTTCAAATATAAAAATAAAGCTCAAGAGAATGTCATGAAATTACCTCTGATTAAAACCGGCAAATTATTCAGCTTAATCACTATACCTGCCTTGCTGATGATGGCATGCAATGACCAGCAAATAACAAACCACCGGGAGGCTGTCGAATTTCCTAGTCAGGTAAATGCCGATAATATTCGTGCTCATATTGAATTTTTAGCCGATGATACATTGCAAGGGCGAGATACTGGCAGTAAAGGCTACCAAATTGCAGTAAATTACGTGAAGTCTTACTTTAAGCAATTAGGCTTAACTCCCATGGGCGAAAGTATTGGGGCGCAATCTAAGGGCTTTGAGCAGCAAGTTAGGTTTCGCAAAAGTTATTTAATTGATGACTCCGCGGGACTAACAGTACATGGCATGTCTGGTGATACAGATTTAACATTTGGTCATGAGTTTTTAACCTCTGGCTCGAGTTTTGAAAATAACACCACTGTTACAGCACCAACCGTGTTTGTAGGTTATGGGGTTATTTCAGATGAGTTTGGTTATAACGATTACCAGAACCTTGATGTTAAAGGTAAAATTGTTGTGGCGTTGTCAGGCCGGCCTGATGACTTACCTTCAGAAGAAGGTGCACATATTGGCTCAGGAGCTGAAAAAAGTCGTCATGCAGCAGAGCGCGGTGCGGTAGGCTTTATTACCATACACACGCCAAAGCGAGAAAAAGTACGAAGCTTTGAAAAGTCAGCCCAATACGCGAATACCCCGCGTTTAAGTTGGTTAACTAAAAATGACGCTCCATTTGGTAAATATCCTGAATTAGTCGCAGGCGCATATATTGAACATAATGCAGCATCAGTTATATTCGATGGTGCTAAACGTGACCTAGCTGATATTTTTGCAGCTGATGACAATAACAGTGCAATTAGTGGTTTTGATTTACCTTATAAGGTCACACTTAAAAATCGCTCTCGCCATGAGCAAATTACCAGTCCTAATGTTGTCGCAGCAATAGAGGGCAGTGATGAACAACTGAAAAATGAATATGTCGTGTTTAGTGCCCATTTAGATCATATTGGTATCAGTCAGCATGGCGATGAAGAAGATACAATCAATAATGGTGCTTTAGACAATGCCTCAGGTGTAGCAATACTACTTGAAACAGCACGTTTAATGGCACAAATGCCAACAAAACCAAAACGCTCGGTGTTGTTCGTAGTTGTTACGGGTGAAGAAAAGGGCTTGTTAGGCTCAAGTTATTTTGCTAATAATCCAACGGTGCCTGTTACACAACTTGTGGCTAATGTTAACTTAGATATGCCATTGATTTTGTACCCGTTTTCCGATGTGATCGCCTTTGGCTCTACTCATTCAACAATGGGCGAAATTGTTGAAACAGCAGCGAAAAAAGTTGATATTGAATTAAGTGAAGACCCTATGCCAGAGCAGGCGTTATTTACCCGTAGTGATCACTACAGTTTTGTGAAAGCGGGTATTCCGTCAGTGTTTTTGATGACTGGCTTTAAATCAACAGATGAGTCTATTGATGGTGGAGCAGTTTTTGGCGACTTTTTGAAAAATCATTACCATCAGCACAGTGATGAAGTAACATTGCCTATTAATTATCAAGCAGCGGCAAGTTTTGCATTGGTTAACATGATGATAGGGCTCGAAATTGCAAATCAGTCACAGCGTCCAAAGTGGCATCAAGGTGACTTTTTTGGATTGACTTTTGCGCAATAGAAAAGTGATATTTTTCTATTGCCAGACGTAATTTAGTTAATAAATAAGGATGACTGTAATTGATGAATGCTCTTGAATACGCCATGCAAGCAAACGGCTCTTTCGCACTGCCAGATGCATGCTTTAAAGTAAAAACATTAATGGAAGATGACAATTCAAGCATAGAAGACTTTGCCAATGTTATTAGTGTTGACCCTTCCATGACCTCTCGTTTATTGCAAATTGCTAATAGTGCTATTTATAGCTTTCCTGGCGAAATCAGTACCATTTCGCGAGCGATTACCATCATAGGCACGCAAGCAATTTATAATATGATGCTAGTGGATGTGGCGGCAACGGCATTTAAGCATTTTTCTAATCAATCGATTAACTTAAAACGATTTTGGCATATGAGTGTGTTCTGTGGTCTTGCCACTAAAAACTTGGCGATAACATCAGGCATTCGTGATATTGAACGCTTATTTGTGGCTGGTTTACTGCAGAATTTTGGTGAACTTATTGTTGCTAAAATAACCCCGGAAGTAGCAAAAAAATGTGAGGGTTACGATAACACTACATTACCTTGGCAGTTGCAGCAGCAAGAGTTAGGTTTTACTTACACAGATGTTTCTGCTGAGCTTTTAAAAATTTGGCAAATACCAGAGAAAATCATCTTACCGATTCGGCATTACAACAATGCCCAAAGTATACAAATTAATAAAGATGTTAAGGTTCTATACTTGGCGTCTCGCTTAGCATTGGTTGAATGTCATCCTGATGTATTTAGCTATGACGATACTGTTGATGCTAAGTTATGTCAGTCATTAAATATTTCCACTAGCGATCTCGAAGATGCGGCAGATTTTGCCAGAATAGAAGCGGAAAATATTTTAAATATAATGAATGCTAAATTTTATGGGTAGGAAATTTACTCTAAGCAAAGCTGAGTAAACTGGTGCAATAATTTATATACACTTTGCTTCGTACTAAGCCATATCAAAACAAGACTTTACTAAAAAAGCCTGCTAGCATCAGTCAACGCTGGTAATTGCATACAGCGCATAAATGGGCACAGTGTAGTACAAAAATATAATTAATAGCCCAGCAAAATTTACAATGAAGGACATTTATGAGTACAACTAGAGAGCATTTTAGTTCCCGACTGGGGTTTATTTTAGCTGCGGCAGGGTCAGCAGTTGGTATTGGTAATTTGGTTGGCTTTCCTGTGAATGCCGCTAAAAATGGCGGTGGTGCATTTTTATTAATGTATGCTCTATTTGTATTCTTAATTTGCTTGCCGGTTATGATTGCCGAAATGGCCGTAGGCCGAAAAACCGAAAAAGAACCCGTAGGTGCTTATAAAACCTTAAGCGGAGGTAGCAAAGCTTGGGGGGCTGCGGGCTTTCTTGGGGTGTTAACGCCATTTATGATTGCCGTGTTTTATATGGTATTAACGGTATGGATTTTTGGTTATATCGCATTAACCGTTACTGGTAATTTAGACTATTTGGCAAGTGCAAATGGCTTTGGTGAGTTTGTAAATAGTCCTTATTTGTTTGGCGCTATGATAGTGGTGGCCGCTATTATTAATTTTATTTTGGTTGCTGGTGTTAAAGACGGTATTGAGCGAGCATCAAAAATACTGATGCCGACTTTGTTTATTATGCTGCTAATTATGGTGGTGTATGTATTAACGTTAGACAATGCCTTTTCAGGTGTTAAGTTCTTTTTAATCCCTGATGTCTCTAAACTAACTCCTGCCGTTATTAATGGCGCGCTTTCTCAGGCGTTTTTCTCATTATCACTGGGGATGGGTATCTTAATTACCTATGGCTCTTATATTAATCGTAAAACAGATGTCGTTGGCTCTGCAAAGCTTGTTGCTGTTACTGATACAGCTGTGGCATTTACTGCCGGTTTAATGATTTTACCTGCCGTGTTTTCATTTAATCCTGATGTTGACCCAGCCCAGTTAAGCGATAGCTCAGTCTCGCTAATCTTTACTTTTTTACCTAAAATATTTTTAGCCTTACAATCCTCAATTGGTTATATCGGAGCTAGCGCAGTTGCGGCATTTTTCTTTACTTTAGTATTTTTTGCCGCCATCACATCGTTAGTGTCGATTTTAGAAGTGCCAGTTTCTTATTTAGTTACCGAGAAACAGCACAGCCGCAAGAAAGCATTATCAATTTTATTGATGACCGCAGGTATTTTGACTGTGTTCGCAACACTGTCGTTTGGCATGGTGTCATTCTTTACTGAATTCACCTCTTATGCCGGCGGTGTACGTTCATTCTTTGATGTAGTTTACGATATTTTCTACGATACTATTTTACCGTTAAACGGCTTTTTACTTTGTATGTTTGTTAGCTATCGATGGAAGAAGCATCAGCTTTCAGAAGAACTAGCGCAAGGTAATGAAAGCTATAAAGGCTCATGGGTAGAGAAATACGTTAACTTTTCTTTAGGGACATTTATTCCGTTAATTGTTTTTGGCATTTTTATCAATACGGTGTCACAAAAGTTTTTTGCTTTTAGTATTTTTGGTTTCTAAACCTTGATTTAAATTACCATTAAAAAACCAGAAGGCCGGATAATTTGTTATTATCCGGCCTTCTTTTTTGTTAAACAGTTTTCACTATGCGCGAATTTATTCAAACGACAGACTTTAGCCAAAGTCAACGCCTATTTCATGGCCGTGGCCATGCTTATGCAGGATTATCTCATGTTAATGTTGATTGGCTTGCACCTGTAATACTGATCACCTTATATCAAGAGGTTGATGAGCGATGGTTAGCAAAGCAAGTTGATGAATTGCGTAAACTTACAAGTGCATGCTTGTCGATTCAAGTGCAATATCGTTGTCGAAAGTTTGCGCCGTGTGAGGTGCTATGGGGAGCAGAAATTAGTGATTTACATGCGATTGAGCATGGCTTGAAATATCATATTAGCTTAGGTAAGGCACAAAATTCAGGTTTGTTTTTAGATATGCGAAATGGCCGTGAATGGGTGCAAAAACATAGTCAAGGTAAGCGAGTTTTGAATCTGTTTTCTTATACTTGTGCTTTTTCTGTTGCTGCTATTGCCGGCGGCGCAAGTAAAGTTGTTAATATAGATATGAGCAAAAGCTCGTTGGCAAAAGGACGTGAAAACCATCGCTTGAATCAGCAAGATTTGTCTCAAGTGATTTTTGAAGGTGTTGATATTTTTAAATCTTATGGTCGACTTAAAAAGCATGGCCCATATCAATTACTGATCTCTGATCCACCATCTTTTCAAAAGGGCAGTGTTAATATTGAACGTGATTACAAAAAAATTATTCGACGTTTACCCGAGTTAATGTCAGAAAATGCCGATGTGCTGCTGTGTTTGAATTCACCTGATTTAGATGAAAACTTTTTGTTAAACGAAGTGGCTAATGAATGCCCTGAATGCATATTTCAATATAAAGTAGATACACCTGAGGTGTACAAAGAAGCACATCAAGGCAAAGGCTTAAAGTGTTTGTATTTTATTTACAAACCTGCCGCATAAAGCTATCCGGAGTTGCCTTAATAGCGCATAACCATTAAGGCAATTCTTTGTCTTTAAAGGTGCTTAGGCATTAGTTTAAGACAACTCGTGCCGCCAGCAATATTAGGAAGCTGCCAGTGACTTTATCGACTATATGACTATTGGCTTTTAATTTATCTAAAATTGGTCCTCGTGACATAGTAAAAGCAATAACAATGTACCAAATCATGTCGATGAAACCGACGGTAGCAGTCATAATGACTTTTTGTGTCCAACCTGCCTCAGCATCAACAAACTGACTAAATAGTGCTAAGAAAAATATTGCTAATTTCGGGTTTAAAAATGCAATCAGAAATCCATCACGCCAGCCGTTAATTGTCGGGTCAAGTGTGTCGCCTTGGTTGGCAAATTCAATGTTTTGCTTTTTGCTCATTAATGCTTTGATACCAAGGTAAAGTAAAAATGCCGCGCCTGCATATTTAATCGCGTCAAATAATAGTGGCGATTGTACAATAAGCACACCTATACCTGTGGCGGTAATTGCCGCGTATAAAGCAACACCTAAACCGTGGCTAATAGCTGTAGCATAACCTTGACCCGAACCGCCATTTAAGGTGTTTTTAATCACTAGGGCTAAACTAGGGCCTGGAGATAACGCCCCTAAAATACAAATTACAATCAGGGATAGCCACAAATGAAATTCCATATTGATATACGCCTTACTTTAAATGGTTAGTAGAGTTTTTTGATTCGAAGGAAACTGGCAAATCTTGGCACACCTCGACGTGTTTTACCAATGTATTTATAGGTTATTGTGCTACCAACCTTTGGCGGATGTTGACGCTCTTTATGAGAAAAGCCTGTGCCAATTTTGAAAATAATACCTTCCGGTGTTTCCACCTTGATTGCGCCCAGTAAACCTTTGTATTTACCTTTGCCTGGTATATGCGCAATAACCTTTGCTTCTGCGTCTTGATATTTCTTTAGTTTTTGTAAGTTTTTGGTGCGGCCGCTTTGATAAATAGCTGTATCTAAATGTAACATTAATCCTTCGCCGTTATCGTTAACAACGGCTTCTAGCAGTTGATATAAACTCTCTAAGTTATTAATTTTTTGTTGTTTGACCATAGCTAAATAGGGGGAATCAGTATCGTGAATAATTTTCTGCATTAACGGAATTCTTTTATGAAAAGGGAGTTGTTGCTGTGGTAGATCGAAGATCATAAGTGTTAACGATTTCCAACAATGGCCGTTTGAGTTTTTTCTACGCACACAAGCACTAATTTTTTCAAACTCCCCGCGCGCACTCCATAATTCACCGTCCATAGCCGTGTTTGGCCAGTTTTGAATAAACCAGCTCGGGGCAGGTAAAATATTACCGCTACGGGTTAGTAGTTGCTTGCCATTCCAATAACCTCTGACACCATCGAGCTTTTCACTGACCCAATACTTATCAATTTCGACGCTTTCTTGAAAGATGCTTGCGAGCTGTAATGGTGGTTTCTGTTGTCGGCTTTGCTTTACCTGCTGCGTCGCATGCACCGAGAAAGTTAAAAGCATGCAGCACACTGTGGTCGATTCTATTAATCGCAATTTGGCTAATTGAAACATCCTTGTTCCCGATAAAATTTTTATTAGAGAAGTATAGAAGACTTTCTAAATTTTGAACTTATTACGTTAATAAGGCGTTAAATTAGAAAATAAATTAATTTTGTCTACACTTTTGGCATTCACACTGAATTCAATGGACGATATCAGATGAAATGGATCATTCTATTTTGTGTTTTATTGGTGATGCTAATGCATTCATTTACTGCCTTAGCAGGGAAGAAAAAATGCCAAAATTACCGACAAAAACTTGATAATATTCAGTCACAACAGCGCCAAGGAAATTCGCTCAAGCGTAGTAATAGCTTGGCTAAAAAAGAACGAAAAGCTCGTGATACCTGGTGGCGATGCGAAACCGGAAAATTAAAGCCTAAATCCAACAAGAAAAAAAGCAAAAGTAAAGCAAAGAAAAAAACAACTAAAGATTATTCAAAAGCTAAAAAAAATCCGCAAAGTAAAAAAGTTAAAACACTCACGCCCTTTGCTAATAGTAAGCCAATTGTGGTCAAAGCAAAGTATCAAGGAGAAAAACTGCAGGCTTGGCTGAAATATTATCAACCTGAAAAGCAATGTGCACGGCCAAAGTCAACGCAAGCTTTTGCAGCTTGTATTGAAGACAAGCGTCGACAACAAGTTGAATTTGAGCAAAGTTATTTAAGGTAAATTGCTGATATTTAGTTAAATTGACTATTTTATCGATATGTTAATAGTTAGGATACTTGCTATCTAGTTGTAAAATATTGGAATTGTTGTTTGGGAATAAGTTTTGCTTTCTTACCAATATAGTATTAAGAAGACGGGCAAAGAGATTGATATGCGAGATAAAATAAAAAAAACAACGTTAACCATTTTAGGGTTTTTGTGTTTATGTATTGGTACTGTGTTTATTTTATTGCCAGGACCGGCAGTGATTTTTATTCCATTGGGCTTAGCCCTGTTGAGTTTGGAATATCATTGGGCAAAACGTTGGTTGAAAATAAGCCAAAGGTATTTTAGAAAAGCTGCTGTAAAAGCCGATGAAAGTTTTCGCTATTTAGGGAGAAAACTAGGTTCGTAGCGCAGGGGGAGGACAATAGCGAGCCGAACACGCTCGCTATGAAAATTTGCTATAAGTTTAATTATTCTTAAAGTACAAGACTTTTGTGTCGTTGTACTGGGCAACGATAGTGTCAATAGTCTCTTGGCAATAGTCTCTAAGGCCACTTAGTAACATGAACTTTTTCCCGTGACCAACAATTGCGCCATCAGACACTAAATTAAATGATAAGCAGGCATTACCACGCTTGCCATCAATGTCTAATGTGGTTGATGATAGCTCTAGTGTAACTTCTTGAAATGCCAAGTTGTCTAAGTGTATGGACATGCTTTCATACATTATCATTGGGCGAGCCGGGTTAATCATAACATTGTTATCTTTCATCAAAGAAACCAAGATATGAGGGAAAGTATGGCCAGAAAACTCTACATATGAACGAGTCAATGCTTCAATGGCTTGACTGTCTTTTGTACTATCTCCAGAAACAGTCACTTGTAAATATTCTTTTTGCTTTTCGTCGGTAACAGTTGCCGATGTTGCTATGTCCGTTGGAAAATTTAAGGCAATACCATCTGTAACCATACCAGAAAAAGTAAAACTCATTTCTTGATGTAAGCCAGCACGCTCTAATATTAGTGAAAATAGTAAATCGCCCGGAACACAAAAGCGTTTAGCGGTTATATCGTGTAATGGGTTAAAATCATCTGCAATTTGCTTGGCAAAATCACTTGCCTGTTGACGTGTAAAACTAATTTTTTCATCAGAAATGCTGCAATAATTTTCTAAAAACATAGATCTTTTTCTTCACTAATAGCTATTTAATTCGGCGCCATTCTATCAGTATGCGTGATTAAAATCGAAATATATTCAGTTTTACATTACAAAGCAGACCAGTAAAAATAAGGACTTTGAGCGAACAGGTGTTTACTTTTCCATATCAGAGGAAGGCACAAATGAGCTGACTAATAGCTCTTTTTTTTCTTTGCTATATTTTTTAAGTTGGTATTCGCGGCGGCTAGCTTCTTGCCTGTTAAGTTGCTGTTCTGCGTATGCTAAATTTACTGGGCGGCGAACACGTGTATATTTTGCGGCTTTTTTATTACAGCTATTATGCTCGTTTAAACGTCTAGAAATAGAGGTAGTAATCCCAGTATAAAGGCTATTGTCTGCACAGCGGAGAATATAAACGTACCACATAATCAATTTTAATCTAACGTTAATTGGCTGACTATCATCGCAATTTCTTAGTTATTATTCGAGATAAAAATAAATTAGGGCTAGCTGGCGCTAATTCATTTTTATATTATGGCCGATAAAAAATAACAGGCTAAATTATGCAGCAAACAGAAATAGGCGCATTGAGAAAGATGCGTGCGCAGTTATCCGCAGACGGAAAAGTACAATATCGAATGGTTATTGGTGAGCAAGAGGTTGAATTAAATGCACTGATTGGTCGTCAAATATCTTTGCAATACAGTGGCCATATTGATTGTCAACATTGTGGGAAAAAAACCAAAAAAAGTTATTCACAGGGCTATTGTTTTCCTTGTATGCAGAAACTTGCCCAATGTGATATGTGTATTATGAAGCCTGAAACCTGTCATTTTGAAAAAGGTACCTGCCGTGAACCTGAGTGGGGCGAAAAAAACTGTTTTATACCTCACTATGTTTATTTGGCAAATACCTCAGGTTTGAAAGTTGGTATTACTCGTCACAGCCAAATACCGACTCGTTGGATTGACCAAGGTGCAACACAAGCTTTACCTATATTTAAAGTAAATACGCGCTTACAGTCTGGTTTGGTGGAAATCGCACTGGCAGAGTTTATTGCCGATAAAACGAATTGGCGTGCGATGTTAAAAGGCAGTGCGGCTGATATAGACTTGCAAGCCATTGCTACAGAACTAAAGCCAAAGATTGCTGAAAAATTAGCAGACTTGGCATTGAAATACGGTGATGATGCGATTACGGAACTTGATGAGAATGTTGTGAATTTACATTTTCCCGTACAGGAATATTTAACTAAAATATCTTCTTTTAACTTTGATAAAACCGCTGAAGTTTCCGGGCAGTTACTTGGTATTAAAGGACAGTATTTGATCTTTGATTCTGGGGTCATCAATATTCGTAAATTTACTTCTTATCACGTAAGTTTGCAGGTAAATTGATAATTTCGTTTATAATAAAGCTAAATAGACTACAATAAATTTTAGCGAATGACATGGTAAACAATACAGTAGACGAGTTTGACGTAGGAAAGTGAAAATGAACCTCAGTGATTACGTGGAACAGGCCAATGAAGTATTTGTACTTTCTGACTCCTTTGTACGTATAAAAGAACTTATTGATGATGAAAGCTCGACAATTGATGATATTGCCGATGTCATCTTATTAGATCCAGCACTTGCCGGCACAATATTAAAGCTGGCTAATAGCTCATTTTTTAATTACCCAGGAAAGATTGATACGGTTTCAAAAGCTGTTCTAGTTCTTGGAATTACTGAAGTTTATAACTTAGTTATCGCGTTTTTTACTAATAAGGCTTTTCAGAAGTTATCGGCAGAACAAAACTACCTTGATGACTTTTGGTGTAAAAGTGTCGATTGCGCTCTTATTATTAAGTTTCTTGGCGTTAAGTTAGCTCTTCCTAACGCAGAGCGATTATTTATTTTAGGCTTGCTACATAACTTAGGTGAGTTGGTTGTTCAGCAATTTACCCCTGAAAAAGTTAGCGAGGTTAATGCGATTGTTGCGCCTGAATTGCCATGGCAAAAACAGCGAGCATTATTGAATTTTTCCTTTGGTGAATGTTCAGCAGAATTATTAAAACAATGGCAATTGCCTTTTACAATTATTGAACCTATACGCAATCAAGACAATGATGATTTTGAATACAGTAGTGATGAAAGTAAGCTACTGTATTTAGTTAAGCGAATAATGTTATGTAATTATGACTGTAGCTCCTATCCAGTTGAATTACTATTAACGGAAAATGCTTTACAGCAATTGCCAATTGACCAAACTCTGTTACAGGAAGCGAGCCAGTATTGCGAGCTTGAGCGTTTAGGCATATTGGCAATATTAAACCCAAATGCCGCTACGATTTACTAACTTTCAAAGTTAGCGGAAGCTGTTATTAATATTTGCTAACACCCTATTACCGGGGCACAACACTTCTTGCTTTAATTGATTTAACGGCGTATCTGAAGAATTGTTCACCTCGTGGAAGCTCTCGCTATTGGCATCTAGATAAAATAGTCCCGTTAATATTTCGCCTTTTTTCTTATGGCTTTCAATGTCATTAATTGCTTTCATGGCGTCTTGAGTACCGTAATCTGCTTGTAATTTATGAATACGCATAAGCGAACCGTCATGTAAGCAAATATCCTCACACACGCCTGCTTGGCAGTCACTGGTAATTTCAGTTTTAACCGGAATAAAATCGGTCACTGCAGCAGTGGTTATGTGCTCGTGTACATAGTCATAAGAGCGGGTGGAGCTGGCGTGATTATTGAAAGTGACACAAGGAGATACAATATCAATAAAAGCAAAGCCTTGATGGCTAATTGCCGCTTTAATTAATGGCACTAATTGTTTTTTGTCGCCCGAAAAACTGCGTGCAACAAAGCTAGCTCCTAATTGTAATGCCATCACGCAAAGGTCAATATCTGAAAATAAGCTTAACTCACCGGTTTTATTGGTTACGCCTTTGTCTGCGGTGGCGGCAAGCTGGCCTTTAGTTAAGCCATAAACGCCATTGTTAGCAACAATGTAAAGCATGTTTAATTGCCGGCGAACAACATGGGCAAACTGACCTAAACCGATTGAGGCACTATCGCCATCGCCAGACATGGCAAGGTAAGTTAAATCACGATTAGCAAGGTTAGCACCTGTGGTAACAGACGGCATACGACCATGCACTGAATTAAAGCCGTGCGCTTTATTAAGAAAGTAATTAGGGGCTTTTGATGAACAACCAATTCCTGACATTTTAGCCACTTGATGAGGCGGTAGTGATAACTCAAAGCATGCCTGAACAATGGCTGAGGTGATCGCGTCGTGACCACAGCCAGCACACAAAGTTGATAGCGCACCTTCGTAATCTCGATAAGTTAAGCCTAAGTCATTTACAGGTAAGCGAGGGTGATAAAATTTTGATTTTTGATAACTCATATCTGCGTTCCTTAACCGGTTTTAGTTGCAGAAGATTGCGCGGCAAAGTGCTTTAGTACATGCTCGACAACAAAATCGCTGGTTAATGGTAAACCATCAAAATTAGCGATAGCATTGAGTTTTGTTGGTGCAATTGCAAGTTCATTGATAAGCAATGTTCGCATTTGGCTATCTCTATTTTGCTCAATAATAAAAACATCTTGGTGACTGTTAATAAAGTCGCTAACAGCATCACTAAAAGGGAAGGCTTTAATACGCAAGGTATCAACTGACAAGCCGTGCTCTTTTAATTGCTGTTTAGCTTCAGGGATTGCATGACTGCTGGTGCCAAAAAATACTAACCCTATTTTTGCGCGTTTGTTGGTTTGTATTATTTCAGGTCTCGGCATCAAGCTTACGGCATGGTTAAACTTTTTTGTTAAACGCTGCATATTGTCAACATAGTCTTCAGACTTTTCAGTATAACCAGCGTAGTGATTCCGAGATGTACCCCGGGTAAAAAAAGCTCCTTTCTCAGGATGAGTACCTGGAAGTGTGCGGTAGCAAATACCGTCGTTATCTACATCTAGATAACGGCCATAGTCGTCTAGTTCATCTAACTGCTCGGCTGAAAGCACCTTGCCGAGTTGGTAATTTTGCTTATCGTCCCAACTAAACTCATTGGTTAAGTGATCGTTCATACCTAAGTCTAAATCACTCATTATGATCACGGGGGTTTGTATTTGATCTGCAAGATCAAATGCCAGTGCTGACATGGTAAAACACTCAAATGGGTCTTGCGGAAATAGTAGTATTTGTTTGGTATCACCGTGAGATGCATAAGCACAGGCTAAAATATCGGATTGCTGTGTGCGTGTTGGCATGCCAGTAGAAGGGCCCGCCCGTTGCACATTAACTAATACCATGGGAATTTCAGCAAAGTAAGCGAGGCCTAAAAATTCCGTCATCAGTGAAATGCCTGGGCCACTGGTGGCGGTAAATGCTCTAGCACCATTCCAACTTGCCCCAATGGCAATACCAATGGCAGCGAGTTCATCTTCGGCTTGAACTAAAGCATAGTTTTTCTTACCTGTTGCCGGGTCGATTCTAAGCCGAGCACAATAGCTGGCAAACTTCTCAACCACTGATGTAGATGGCGTTATGGGATACCAGCCTACAACGGTGGCGCCACCATAAACAGCACCCAATGCCGTAGCCGTATTACCGTCAACCATTATACGGTTGTTAATTAACTCTCGACGTTCAATTTTTAATGTTATTGGGCATTGAAAGTGTTGATGGGCATATTGATAGCCTAGTTCTAAAGCGTAAATATTGGGGGTAATTAGCTTATCTTTTCCGCGAAACTGTTCTTTAACCAAGGTTTTTAAAACATCAAATTCAATATTGAGCAGTGCGGCGAGCGCCCCGACGTAAATTACATTTTTAAAAAGCTGACGTTGGCGAGGATCTTGATATTCTTTTTGGCAAATCGCTGAGATTGGAATGGCAAGGTAATGAATATCTTCTCTTACTTCCTGTGCTTGCAATGCCCGCGATGAGTCATATAACAGAAAGCCGCCACTGGCAACGCTGTTAATATCTTCAATTAAGCTTTGTGCATTCATGGCGACTACAAGTTCTGAACGACCACCACGCCTAGCGAGGAAGTTATTTTCATTAACTCTAACCTCGTACCAAGTCGGCATACCTTGAATATTGGATGGAAAAATATTTTTGGCGCTAACTGGTACTCCCATTCTAATGATTGCTTTGGCAAACATATTATTGGCACTTGCAGAGCCAGTACCGTTGGTATTAGCAAATCGAACGACGAAGTCATTGGTACTTTGACAAGACTTGGTTTGCGAATTCAAATTAGGATGGGTCATTTTATCGTCGCTCCAAGGTTATCAATCGTTAGTTTCTGCATATCCCAGGCTCCCGTTGGGCAGCGTTCAGCACATAGCCCACAATGTAAGCAAACATCTTCGTCTTTTATCATGATTCGTCCGGTTTTCAGTGCCGGTGATACAAGTAACTCTTGCTGTGGGTTTACCTCTTTTACACGCAAACTCTCAATAATTTGCTCAGCATTTTTCGCTGTGTGGTCATCAACATCGACAAAATTAATACAATCCATAGGGCAAATATCATCACACGCCGAACATTCGATGCAGGTTTTTTCGTTAAAGACCGTATGAACATCACAATTTAAACAGCGGTGGGCTTCTTCTAAAGCGAGTTTTTCATCAAAGCCAAGCTCGACTTCGGTATTTAACTGTTTGACAGCTTCTTCCCAGGCAATATGAGGTACTTGGTTACGTTGTTCGTGGCTTATGCTACTTTGATAGCTCCAGTCATGAATGCCCATTTTTTGGCTGATCAGATTAAAGTTTGCTTCTGGTCGCTCTAGTTGCGCGTCTTTACCCTGACAGTATAAGTCGATAGAAATTGCTGCTTGGTGGCCATTGGCAACAGCGCTAATAATATTTTCTGGGCCAAATGCGGCATCACCACCAAAAAATACCTGTGCTAATGTCGACTGCAAAGTTTGCTTATTTAAGACAGGTTGTTGCCACTTGTTAAATTTGATCCCAATATCACGCTCAATCCAAGGAAATGCGGTATCTTGACCAACAGCAACTAAAACCAAATCACATTCAACAAGTAGTGTTTCACCCGTTGAAAGTAAAGTTCTTTTACCTTGCTTGTCATAGCTTGATGTTACTTTTTCAAATAGCACACCAGTGAATTTACCGTCAGTAACAACATATTCAACAGGGCTGTGATCGGCTTTAATGGTAATACCTTCGGCTTGGGCATCTTCTTTTTCCCATGGCGAAGCTTTCATGGCGTCATAGCTTGAACGCACGAGTACAGTCACGTCTTCGGCGCCTAACCTTTTCGCGGTGCGACAACAATCCATAGCCGTATTACCACCACCTAGCACCACCACACGTTTTGGCGCTTGTTTGGTATGTTTAAAGCTAACATTCGATAGCCAGTTAATGCCAACTTCAATATGATTTGTCGCTAAGTCATGACCTTTAATGTTTAACCAACGACCCGAGGGCGCGCCAGTGCCAACAAAAACAGCATCAAATTTAGCTTGCAGTAAATTTTCCAAACTTGATATTTCTTCACCGAAATGGCACTCCACACCCATTTTTAAGATGTAATTCAGCTCTTCATCTAATACGGTTTCTGGCAGCCTAAAGGCAGGTATTTGGCTACGCATCATGCCCCCGGCTTTCGCGTCTCGTTCATATACAACCACTTCATAGCCGAGTGGCAGCAAATCTCTTGCTACCGTTAACGAGGCTGGGCCTGCACCAATTAAAGCTATGCGCTTGCCATTTTTTTGCTGGGGAATTTCAGGCAAATAAGAATAAATATCTTCTTTGTAATCGCTGGCCACCCGCTTTAAACGGCAGATTGCAACGGGCTCTTCTTCGACGCGAGAGCGCCGACACGCAGGTTCGCAAGGTCGGTCGCATACTCGGCCTAAAACGCCGGGAAAAACATTCGACAGCCAGTTTATCATATAGGCTTCGGTGTAGCGTTTTTCTGCAATTAAACGTATGTATTCGGGAACAGGGGTATGAGCAGGGCAAGCATGCTGGCAATCGACCACTTTTAAGAAGTGCTGATATGAAGAAGTATCGGTATTTTTCAATAGCTTATTCCTTAGCGATATTCTGATTAAATAATCTACACCCAAATAGAGAGCAGTTAAACATTTTTCGCTATTTAATAGCTGAATTCTAAATTTACTTATTTTTGAAAATACCTAATGTTAGATCTTTAGTCGCTAAGTTTGCTGGATTGTACCTTGCACCAGCAATTGACAACTTGACAATTTCACGCACTGCAATGGTGCGCACTACCTTGATGTAAAATAATTATCTTATTGTTTTTGCTAGTAAAAAGTGTTTGGCACGGGGATTGATTACCTAGCAGTAAGACAAAACAAGGATTCAAACAGATGAAAATAGTCAATGCAATAATCAAACCTTTCAAATTAGATGATGTGCGTGAAGCCATATCTGAAATAGGCGTAGAAGGACTAACCGTAAGTGAAGTTAAAGGCTTTGGCCGCCAAAAAGGCCATACCGAGCTTTATCGTGGTGCTGAATACCAAGTCGACTTCTTACCAAAAGTGAAGCTTGAAGTGGCGGTTAATGATGATGTTGTGAACCGACTGGTTGAGGCAATAACTCAAGCGGCCCACACTGGAAAAATTGGTGACGGTAAAATTTTTGTTTATGACTTAGAGCAAGCCATACGTATTCGTACTGGTGAACAAGATGTAGAAGCGATTTAGGAGCAGTACGATGGAACAGAATATTTTTCAACTTCAATATGCCATGGATACCTTTTATTTTTTAATTTGTGGCGCACTCGTGATGTGGATGGCGGCAGGCTTTTCGATGCTGGAGGCGGGTTTAGTTCGAGCAAAAAACACCACTGAAATTTTAACTAAAAACGTCGCACTATATGCGATTTCTTGCATGATGTATTTATTTGTTGGTTACGACATTATGTATGGCGGCGGTGTTTTTCTTTCCGGTATTGACTCGGTTGACCCTGCGCAAGTGCTAGCTGATTTTTCTAAAAGAGAAGATGGTTTTACAGGGGCAGCAATATACTCAGCTGCTTCAGATTTCTTTTTCCAAGTGGTCTTTGTGGCTACTGCGATGTCAATTGTTTCTGGTGCCGTTGCCGAACGCATGAAGTTATGGGCATTTCTCGCTTTTGCTGTGGTATTAACTGCGGTTATTTATCCGATGGAAGGTAGCTGGACTTGGGGCGGCAATGCGGTATTTGGTTTATATACTTTAAGTGATTTAGGTTTTTCTGATTTTGCTGGCTCGGGCATAGTTCATATGGCCGGTGCTGCAGCGGCATTGGCTGGCGTGTTATTACTTGGTGCTCGCAAAGGTAAGTATGGTGCTGATGGCCGAGTAAATGCAATTCCCGGTGCCAATTTGCCTTTGGCAACATTAGGAACATTTATTTTATGGATGGGCTGGTTTGGCTTTAATGGTGGTTCAGTGTTAAAACTGGGTGATATTGCTAGCTCTCATTCTGTCGCTATGGTGTTTCTCAATACCAATGCTGCCGCAGCTGCTGGCGCTGTTTCTGCTTTAATTCTAGCTAAATTGTTATTTAAGAAAGCTGATTTAACTATGGTTTTAAATGGTGCATTAGCAGGTTTAGTGGCAATAACGGCTGAGCCTTCGACGCCAACGCCAATGCAAGCGACTTTATTCGGTACTTTGGCAGGCGTTATTGTTGTATTTTCCATTATCGGTTTGGATAAAATCAAAATAGATGATCCAGTTGGTGCCATCTCTGTACATGGTGTTGTCGGCTTGTTCGGCTTATTGCTAGTGCCGTTAACTAATGATGCGTCAAGCTTAACAGGGCAATTAATTGGTGCAGCAACCATATTTATTTGGGTGTTTTCTACTAGCTTGATCGTCTGGTTTGCGTTGAAGCAGCTGATAGGCATTCGAGTGAGTTCTGAAGAAGAGTATGAAGGTGTTGATAAAGCCGACTGTGGTATGGAAGCATATCCAGAATTCACTCGCGGCTAGCAGAACCTTGCAATGATATAACGAGAGTGAAAAAAGCTCAGAACACCAAGGCCATTTTACCTTGGTGTTTTAATTTAGCATTGACATTTTATTTATAGGTTTAGATCAAGCGCGTTGAAATATTTCGCAAAGTTTTGCTGTTATCATGAAGAAAGTGTGTAAAATTACCTCATTAATTTAGATGTTTATAAGTGAATAATTTTATGGCAAGAGAGCAGTTTGGCATTTGTGCAGAGCCTAGTCTTCACGGATATTATTTATTATTTAATGCCTTAGATGATAAAAATGCATTTATTCGTCAGGCATTGTCACGTTTACCTGCGTTATTTGATAAATATGCGGACCGTTTTTCAGAAGCAAATCTTGCCGGAGTGGTTGCTATCGGCGCCAATTATTGGGATGAAGTATATCCGCAAGGTCGCCCAAAACATTTACGACAATTTCCTGAAATGGCGGCAGATGATCGTATTGCTCCGGTTTGTAATTACGATATCTATATCGAAATTCGCAGTGATCGAGGTGATGTTAACCATATTGTTGCTACGAAAGTTTGTGAATTATTAGCCGACAGCGTTGAGCTGGTTGAACAAGTTCGAGCATTTCGATTTTTAGATGGTCGAGATCTAACGGGGTTTGTCGATGGTACTGAAAATCCACAAGGACATCATCGCCGCCGAGTTGCATTAATAAATGAAGAACAAGATGAAGCTTTTTCATCAGGCAGTTATCTGCATATTCAACGTTATCGCCATAATTTAAATTTATGGAATTCATTAGAAGTTAAAGATCAAGAAGATGTTTTTGCCCGCACTAAGGTCAATAATGAAGAGTACTCGGAAGAGAATAAAGCGCCAACCTCGCACATCAAAAGAGTAAATTTAAAAGATAGTGATGGCAATAGTATTGAAATACTAAGACAAAGTATGCCGTATGGCGATATGAAGCTTCAGGGGTTATTTTTTGTTTCTTACTGCCACTCGCCTGAGCCGTTTGAATTAATGCTTTCAAGTATGATTGTTGGAGACGGCCATGGTCATAGTGATCATATGTTGAAGTACACTCAGGCCGAAACTGGAGCAGCATTTTTTGTGCCTAGCTTGAATATTTTGGCAGAGCTTGGCGAGTAAGTTTTCCTAAGCCTGAAAAGTATGCGGATGATGATAAGGCGCTTTTATTAGGCGCCTTATTTTTAGCTTAAGTTCTTTAAAAACAACTCTTCGAGTTTGCCAATGGTTTGCTTAATTTGTGCAACGTCGGTTGGTGCAATAAAAATGGTATCATCACCTGCAATTGTTCCTAATACACCGTCACTTTTACTTAAACTGTCGAGTAAGCGTGCGATTAATTGTGCTGCACCTGGGCTGGTACGAATGATAATCATGACATCATTATGCTCAATATCGAGTACTAACTGTTTTAGTGGACTTTTGGCCGTGGGCATACCTAATTCAGCTGGCAAACAATACACCATTTCTTGACGAGCATTACGTGTACGAACAGCACCAAATTTGCTGAGCATGCGAGATACTTTAGATTGGCTAATATTTTCAAAACCTTGAGATTTTAACGCCTCAGCAATATCGCCTTGTGAACCAAACTGTTCTTGCTTTAATAAGTCTTTGAAAGCTTGTACTAACGCTTCTTGTTTTTGTTGTCCGCTCATAATGTCCACTAATTGATAATTGTTTTGCTATATATTTGTACTGTTTAATACCTAAGTATTATTCCACAATTCTCATTATACGTTATCCTTATTAGCCAATACAGATGAATAATCATTGTTTTTTGGCCACTTATACTATATCTTTTGGCCGACAAATTATTACGTAATTACTCAAATTTCGGAGACATCAAATGAAAGTTGCTGTGCTAGGCGCTGCTGGTGGTATCGGCCAAGCGTTATCTTTACTATTAAAAACTCAATTACCTGCTGGTTCTGAGTTATCTTTATATGACGTTGCACCAGTTGTTCCTGGTGTTGCTGTTGACTTATCACACATCCCTACAGCAGTTAAAGTTGAAGGTTTTGGTGCAGATGATTTAGCGCCGGCACTTGCGGGTGCTGATATCGTTATTATTCCAGCGGGTATGCCTCGTAAACCAGGTATGGATCGTGCGGATTTATTTGCAGTAAATGCTGGCATCATCAAAACATTAGCTGAAGGTATTGTTGCTAACTGTCCGAAAGCTTTAGTTGGTATTATTACTAACCCAGTAAACGGTACGGTTCCAATTGTTGCTGAAGTATTCAAAAAAGCAGGTACTTACGATAAAAACCGTGTTTTCGGTGTAACAACGCTTGACGTTATCCGTAGTGAAGCATTCATTGCCGAATTAAAAGGCATGGACGTAAATGATGTTAAAATTCCAGTCATTGGTGGCCATTCAGGTACTACTATTTTACCACTTCTTTCACAAGTTGAAGGTGCTACATTTTCTGATGAAGAAGTTGCCGCTTTAACGCCTCGTATTCAAAATGCAGGTACAGAAGTAGTAAATGCTAAAGCAGGCGGTGGCTCTGCAACTCTTTCAATGGGCGCTGCTGCTGCTCGTTTTTGTATGTCTTTGGTGAAAGGCTTACAAGGTGAAGAGGTAGTTGATTATGCATACGTTGAGGTTGAAGGTGGCGATGCACCATATTTTGCTCACCCAGTACGTTTAGGTGTTAACGGTGTTGCCGAAGTACTTTCGTATGGTGAATTAAGCGCATTTGAAGAAAAAGCTAAAAACGACATGCTTGAAACGCTAAAAGCAGATATCCAAGAAGGTGTTGACTTTATCAACGGGTAATCTTGTTTTGATATCGTTTAGAAACCGCGTTATACGCGGTTTTTTATTGCCTAATATTTATTGAAACCGTTACTATGTTGCTATCAAAAGTCTGATTAACTCAGTAATTCAAAGGAAATTTAATGACTAAGCCGCATAAGCGTAAATGGATGTTAATTCGTGAAAACCTTATTTTTCAAGTTAAGCTAACGTTAGATGCTGTTCGGGATGTACTGTTGAGTCCAGTGGCGGTTACTTGCACGATACTGGATTTAATTAAAGGTAACCAAGCTGGTAATGGCTATTTTCAGCGCTTGATGAATTTAGGCCATCAAAGTGATCATTGGCTAAATTTATTTGGTGATCTCCCTAAAAATAGCAGTGAAGAGCCAACAATTGAGTCTTCACAGGCACCACAAGATATAAATATTTCAGCACAGAAGCCGCTTGATAGTCATGTTGATGGTATATTTTTGAAAGTAGAAGCACTGCTGATTGAGCAGCAAAAAAGTGGAGAGTTGTCTGTTGCCGCAAAACAAAAACTTGATCAATATCTTGAAAGGTTACTCTCACGTGGTAAGAAAATTAAAGAAAGTGGCAATGTCGCACCAGAAAACATATTAACTCCCCGAGTAAAAACTGGTGACACACCTATAGCAGAAGAGAAAGAGTAACAATGTTAACGAGTTCTCGTTAGTAATAATTATACGCCATTCTCATATCATCTAGAGCTCAAGTTTTATTGGCACTTCCTATTGATAACCTTGTATATTATATTGTATGCAATTTTATTTTAGGAAGGATAATCAATTGAATATTAAAAATCACAAGCAAGTTTTAGCGACAAACTTTTTGCTCTGTTGCTCGTTTACCTCATTGTTTGCTTATGGCAATGTTGAAGCACCAGCAGAAGAGCTAGCTTCAGTGACACAAGTGCTTAGTCAAATAACACACTGTAACGACACCATAGTGATCCGCTCGCAATCACTCGATAAAGCGCAATTGAGTTCAGCTTGTAAGTTACTTATTGCACAAGAAGATAAATTTCATCAGGTGTTTAATACCCGAGGTAAGCCGGTAAAAGATGATAATAATGTTAAAATGCGGGCAAATATTTACTCAGACCGAGCAGCATTTGTAAAGTACGCTACTGCTCACTTTAATATGCCAACGGATAATGGTGGTATGTATTTAGAAGGCTATCCTGACAAAGTAGATAATCAGGCTGAGTTTGTTGCATATGAGCGTTCAGGAAAAATTTGGAATTTAAAGCACGAATATATTCATTATCTCGATGGTCGCTTTAATAAGTACGGTGACTATTGTAACGGTCTTCATGATGATCATGCTGGGCCAGAATTCTGCCCAACGCCTCATTTAGCTTATCCTCATATCGTTTGGTGGGCTGAGGGTTTAGGTGAATATTTAGCATGGGGCAAAAATAATGAGAAAGCAGTCGCTTTGGCGAAAGAAAAAAGTTTTGCATTGAGTGAATTATTTAATACCAGTAGTAATAAAAATACCGGTTCAGATCGTGTATATCGTTGGGGATATTTGGCGGTAAGGTTTATGATGGAGCAACAGCGCTCAAAAATAGACAATATGCTGGCATATGTTCGCGAAGGTGATTGGCAAGGATATCAAAACTTAATAAAAAGTTGGGGAACAAGTTTAGATAAAGACTTTGCGCTGTGGTTAGATGAGCTGAACACAACAAAAAAGCACCAATAGTATTTAGTTAAGGTTATGGGTAAAATGCCCATAACCTTAATATATAAAAACTCTTTTGTGATTCTATGCAAGATTTAGCTCAACCACTTAATTATCAAACAACATTTATACTAGATAAAGCTCACTTTACAGAATGCTATGAAGAGTCGGTGAAGCCGCAAACATTTTCGGCATTATATCTTAAAGCAATCGTTTTGCTTATTGCTGGCGCAGCTTTAGTTATGTTTTCAGCGCTTAATCCTTATGCAGCATGGTTTATTTTTTCACTGGGAATCTTAGAGGTGGTAAGTACTTACTATCGAAAGCCGTGGTGGGTTATGAGACAGATGCTGAGTAAGGTTGCCAAAGCTGAGGTTAGCTTGGAAATGACAGAAGACTATATACGCACTCATTCATTCTATAATGATAATAAAATGTACTTTCGTGATATAGAAAATATCACAGGCACTGACAAAGGTTGGTTGATTAGCCACAAAACTGGGCGCCATTATATCTCTAATCTATGCTTATCAGAGCAAGCAAAGCAATTTTTGCTAACTAAACGATGAATATTTAGTCAAGTATTTATCAATTTAGTGTATTTTTTCTCTCAAGTATTCATATTGAACGATTCTACTTACTATTTTCACTAGATAAAACAGTTATTTATTATTATTGAATTTATATTCATTATTTAGGTTTATTTTTAACCTCATATGTACCAGAATGAATTGAGTTACATTTGTAAATAAAGCTAACGGACTAGTTAACAAAAGATAAAAATAATTAATAACTGTCATCCGCATTTCATATAAAAAAATAATAATAGTTATGCGGCTGTTTACTAGGTGAATCAGGTGAGAAAAATAACATTGGGAATGTTGATGGGGCTTATGGCGCCGTCTGCGCCTTTATTGGCGGTAGAATTAAATTCAATTGGCGTACAAGAAAGTATTACGCAACAAAGCAAAAACCAAATTGTAGATACACAAACCTTTATAAATAATTTTCAAGGACAACCTAACTGGCGTAGGCCACCGAAAAATATTGTAGGGAAATTGCTTAGTCGCCAGGGCAGCACGACAGCTGTTGTTGTGCTTGCAGAAAATATTTCCGTTGATGATGCTAACAGTAACAATAAATATTGCCAAGAGCCGTTTAGCAAAGGTACTTTTAACGGTGAAATTGTTGTTTGTCAGCAAAGTGATTTTTCAACTGAGAAAATAGTTGAAAACGTCAAAGCTGCCGGCGCGTCAGGGTTAATAATTCAGGCGATGTCGTTAAAAGAAATAGATGCGCCAGTAATTGACTCATTCCCGAGTGTCAGTGCGGATCTCGATGCTTATTTTCTGATCAAAAACTGGGTGAACTACAGTAAACCCGGTACAGCTATCGCCACGATCGGTGATTAAATTTATGTTACAAAATAGCAAAAGGATGCGACAATAGCTTTGTCGCTTCCTTTTCGCTGTGACATAAATTATCTGAAATCAAGGTTAAATGAGAATAATTCTCAAAAACCTTGACAGCCACTATTATCTTCATTAGTCTGACGGAAAATTTAGTTGTAAAGATTATTTCTCTTTCGAAATATTTAGGTGGGCTGCATGTTAAATAAAGTTTTTTATTCTTTTCTTGTTGTAATTGCATTTTTTGCTTCAACTCACAACGCGTGGGCAGATGAAGAAGTTAATGTATATTCTTATCGTCAACCTTTTCTTGTTAAACCACTTTTTGATGAATTCACTAAAGAAACCGGTATTAAGGTAAATGTTGTTTTTGCCAAAAAAGGCATGGCGGAACGACTAAAGCGTGAGGGCGAATATAGCCCGGCCGATGTTTTGTTAACTACGGATATCAGTCGTTTAATTGAATTACAAGATAAAGGCTTATTGCAAGCGGCTACTTCAGCAGAAATGACAGCGGCAATTCCTGCACAATTTAAAGCATCTGACGATACATGGTATGCACTAACAACCCGTGTTCGTAATATTTATTCCGCTAAACGTTTAGGTAAAATAGACTTAAATTACGAAGATTTAGCCGATAAAAAATGGCAAGGTAAAATTTGTACTCGTAGCGGTAAACATCCTTATAATGTTGCATTAGTGGCATCTATGATCGCGGAGCATGGTGAAGCGAAGACACTAACTTGGTTAGAGCAAACTAAAGCTAATTTAGCGCGTAAACCACAGGGTAATGACCGCGGCCAAGTACAAGCTATTCACCAAAAATTATGTGATATCTCATTAGGTAACAGTTACTATTACGGTAAAATGGTCAATGACGATAAACAAAAAGTTTGGGCTGATGCTGTTAATATAAACTTCCCGAATCAAAATAATCGTGGTGCTCATGTCAATATTTCAGGTATGGGTATGGCAAAATATGCACCAAATAAAGCCAATGCATTGGCGTTAATGAATTTCCTGGTTTCTGAACCAGCGCAAAAAATGTATGCGGAAACTAATATGGAATATCCAGTTCGTCCCGGTGTTGCACCATCAAAATTAGTTGCTTCGTGGGGAAATTTCAAAGCAGACAACTTATCTTTAGAAACGATTGCTAAGCAACGAAATGCGGCACTAGCATTATTAGATAAAGCAAAGTTTGATTTGTAGCTTGCTATTTTTTATATATGTTTAAAGTAATGTAGTAGTGATTACGGGTAATAAAAGTACCAGCTGGAAGTTTTTCAGCTGGTTTTTTGCTTTTGCACTTATGGTGCCTGTGTTGGTAATGGTGGTTGCAGGCATTAGTGCCTCCAGCGATTTATTTTCGCATTTATGGTCGACGGTGTTGCCTGAGTATATCCGGAACACTCTTTTCTTAGGTGTTATGGTGGTAATACTATCATTGTGCTTTGGTGTTCCTGCTGCTGTTTTCATTAGTCAAACCAATATTTTTATGGCTAAATATCTACGCTGGTTATTGATGCTGCCGTTAGCCATGCCAGCCTATTTAGTAGCTTACCTTTATACTGATTTATTTGATTATGCTGGGCCTGTGCAACGACTATTGCGCGACTGGTTTGGCTGGCAAGCACCTAGCGATTACTACTTTTTTGATATCAGAACCTTAGGTGGTGCGGCAATTATTATTGCGCTGGTATTATTTCCCTACGTTTATATGCTCACGCGTACCGCTTTTGAAAGCCAAGATCGTAATTTGTTACGTGCTAGCCGATTACTTGGCTGCAGTGAAAAGCAGAGCTTTTTTCAAGTGTCATTACCACTCGCTCGGCCAGCTATAGCTGTCGCTTTAACTTTAGTGCTTATGGAAACATTAGCAGATTTCGCAACCGTGCAATATTTTGCTGTTAATACTTTAACTACGGCCATTTATGATACTTGGTTAGGTTATGGAGATTTTCCAGCAGCTAATGCCCTCGCTAGCATGTTAATGTTGTTAGTGCTATTTGTGGTGGTTGCAGAACAAAGAGCAAGGGCAGGACAGCGACACCAATCAAATCGACCAAATACTGATGTTGAGCTAAAAAAACTAAGCATGACACAACAAATTTTTGCTGGCGTTTTTTGTTGGGGATTAGTCTTCGCGGGCTTTTTGTTACCTTTGAGCTTGTTGATAAGTATGGCAATTGATTATGCCGATTATTCACAGCTGCTAAATTTATTAGAAACCGGAACCAACAGTATTAAAGTGGCGACATATAGTGCCACTATAGCGACATTAATTGCTTTGTTTTTAGCATTATTTCAACGTTTACATGATAGTCGATGGAAAGCGTTGCCATTGCAAATATCTGGTTTTGGCTATGCCATACCAGGCACTGTATTAGCGATGGCAATGTTGGCAACCTTTGGACCTTTAGATCATGCAATTAATGATGTTGCAAAATATTTTGCATTTAAAGCACCTGGTTTGGTTTTGTCAGGTACGGTGTTTGCCATTATCTTTGCTTATGTGGTTAGGTTTTCAGCAATTGCTAATGGCACAATATCTGCGGGTGTAGGACAAATTTCAAAGTCACTTGATTTAGCGCCAGCAAGTTTGGGCATTAAAACACGCTTGGCAGTTTTTAAAGTACATTTACCTTTGTTAAAGTCGTCAATATTCATTGCCTGGCTATTGGTTTTTGTCGAAGCAATGAAAGAGCTACCTGCGGTGTTACTATTGCGACCTTTTAATTTTGAGACTCTCAGTACCCAAGTTTACCAATTGATTTCAGATGAAAGGTTAGAACAAGGGGCGTTAGGAGCAATTTTAATTGTATTGTTTGGCCTATTGCCGATTATTTTTCTAAACCGCGAAAAGGAAAACAAATGAGCGAACTGCTTAAAATCGATAGTTTAGCGGTTGAATTTGAAAATAAGTCTATTTTGTCAGGCGTAGAATTAACCTTGAACAAAGGTGAAATATTGGGCTTAGTCGGGCCAAGTGGTTGTGGTAAAACCACATTGCTAAATACGCTGGCAGGGTTTATTGAACAATCGCACGGTGAAATTGTTCTCTATTGTGAGAAAAAACCAGCATTGCAAATTTCTCAACAAAATATGCTCGCGCCGGAAGAGCGCAATATAGGTATGATTTTTCAAGACTATGCCTTATTTCCACATTTGTCAGTGACTGAAAACATTTGCTTTGGTATTAAAAAACTCGATAAAACTGAACAGCAAAATCGCTGTAATCAACTGTTAAATTTATTGGAGCTAAATGAATATGCAGAACGTTACCCGCATCAGTTATCCGGCGGCCAGCAGCAGCGGGTTGCAATTGCTCGAGCATTAGCTCCTCAGCCAAGCTTATTGTTACTTGATGAGCCATTTTCCAATATTGACGCACGACTACGTAACGAGTTAATGATCGAAATTAGGCAACTGCTGAAACGATTAAATATGACGGCAATATTTGTTACGCACAATAAAGATGAAGTCTTTACCTTCGCTGATAAAATAGCTGTGATGCATCAAGGGCAAGTTTTACAAGCAGGTCCCCCCGCTCAAGTTTGTCAGCAACCTAACAGCTGGCAAGTTGCTGACTTTCTGCAATTGGGAAGCTGGTTACCGATAAAAAAACAAACAATAAATGATGAGCTTAAATTTGACACCTTGCTTGGTACCTTGCCAGCAACTAAGGTGAATAATTTCGTAACAAATAACCGTGAGGATACGGGTTATCAATTGTTGGTAAAACCTAACGATATAACGTTATGCGCAAGCGGACATGACAATGTGCTGGTAGAGCATATTGGCGTAACCGAGCAAGGTTATCACTATTTGTTAAGTAGCAAAGATCAGGCTTCTCGCTTAGCTTTTCAGCAATTAAGTTTTTATAGCCAGCAGTTATTTAGCGTTGGCGAGAGTTTAACGATAAAATTGTCGGGCGATAAATTTCAATTATACACTGCTGATTAACGCCACAATACGGCAAAATATTATGCCACTGTCGCTATTTTGTGACATGTAAAATCTCTTAGAGAGCAAAAATAGCGAATTTTTGCTCTTGAATTGGGTCTGGGATCCACAAAAGCCCACAATTTCATAAACTTCCTTGCAAGCCTTTATTTTCTAGGCACTCAGCGAAATTAAATTACAAAAACTTTGCTTGACATAAGTTTGCTTTACTCACTAAACTGTATCAATGTGGGAAAAAGTGGGAAATAGTGGATCAAAGGTGATCCCATATAATAAAACGGATTATGTATAGAGGCGCAAGCGCAATAACGCTCGATAGTAAGAACCGAATAACGATACCAACTAGGTATCGCGAGGAGCTTATTGCCGATTGCCAAGGAAAAATGGTCTGTACTGTAGATATTCAACATCCGTGTTTATTGCTATACCCACTACCAGAATGGGAAGAAATAGAGTTAAAACTTTGCAATTTGTCGAGTATGAATCCGCAAGAAAGATTATTGCAGCAAGTATTACTTGGTAATGCTTCCGATTGTGAAGTTGATAAAAGCGGTCGTTTATTGATTAACGGACCACTACGCCAGCATGCCGGACTAGAAAAAAATTTAATGTTAGTTGGACAATTGCGAAAATTTGAAATTTGGAGTGAAAGCGCGTGGCAGGCGCAAATGCAGCAAGGTATTGCAAAAATTCAATCAGGTGAAATTGAACTGACCGAGCGCCTGCTTGACTTGTCTTTATGATAAGTAGGCAAGTGACATTTATGAAAACAATGAGCGTTAATAAAATCTAATGCAACAAGATAAATCACATATTTCAGTGTTACTTGAAGAATCTATCGCAGGCTTGGACATTAAGCCAGATGGTATTTATATCGACTGCACTTTTGGCCGAGGCGGGCATTCAGGATTGATATTAGAAAATCTTGGTCCTAAAGGTCGTTTAATTGCTATTGATCGCGATCCTACTGCGATAGCAGCAGCTGAAAAATTTGCTGATGATAGCAGATTTACTATCGAACATTTCGGATTTGCCGAATTACAAAATATTGTTGAAAAACATCAATTGGTAGAAAAAGTTGATGGCATCTTACTTGATCTTGGTGTTTCATCACCACAATTAGATGAAGCCGAGCGTGGCTTTAGCTTTATGAAGGACGGTCCATTAGATATGCGCATGGACACCAGTCGTGGGCAAACTGCTGCCCAGTGGTTAGCGGTTGCCGATGTTGAAGATATTACTTGGGTATTGCGAACGTTCGGGGAAGAAAAACATGCCTGGCGTATTGCTAATGCCATTGTTGATGAGCGTGAGGAAAATCCATTAACAAGAACAGGGCAATTAGCGCAGCTTATTAAGAAAACAGCGCCGCAACGAGAAATTAAAAAACACCCAGCAACGCGAAGCTTTCAAGCGATACGTATGTATATCAATAGCGAGTTAGAGCAAATAGAAAAGGCACTAGCGGCGTCGTTGACGATACTTAAAGAAGGCGGTCGTTTAACCGTTATTAGTTTTCATTCGCTTGAAGATCGTTTAGTTAAACAATTTATGAAAAAGCACTCACAAGCGAAAAAGGTCCCGCGTGGCTTACCAGTTAGTGAAGAAGAGCTAAATAAAGGTAAAAGCTTAGCTTTAGTTGGCAAGAAGCTGAAACCAACAAAAAATGAAGTGGCAGAAAATGTACGCTCACGTAGCTCTGTATTAAGAGTTGCCCAGAGATTAGCACGCTAACAAAGGTGCCATAAAATGACAACCAAGAAAGTTGTGTTAGCGTTGGATATATGGCACGACATTCAACGTCACTTGTTGATATACGGCATTTTGTTTTTAGTGATTGCATCGGCATTTGCGGTGATTTATTTCACTCACTTGAACCGACAAACCACTAGTACCATTGAAGTGTTATTAACCGAACGAGACGCCTTAGAGAATGAATGGCGTAACTTGTTATTAGAGCAAAACAGTTTAGCTGAGCATAGCGCAATAGAGAGTAAGGCCGAAAAGCAATTGAATATGACTAGACCGGATGCAAGTTCAGAAGTCATTATTAAATTACCAAATTGATAAATATGAATAGAGCAGTGAAAAAATCAGCACAATACAACCCGAATACCGTGGCATGGCGTTTTTACGTTGTGCTTGCGACGGTTGTGCTGATTTATGCTGGTTTAATGGCTCGTACTGCTTATATTCAAGTGATTGAACCAGATATGCTTAAAAAGCAAGGGGACAATCGCTCTCTTCGAACCAATACTAAAACGGTGCAGCGTGGCTCAATAGTTGACCGAAACGGCCATGAATTAGCTATTAGCGTACCCGTTGAGACGGTTTGGGCTGATCCAAAAGTTATTTTTGATAGCAATGCGCTAACAATGGATAAGCATTGGCAAGCACTAGCTGATGTTCTTGGCCAGAATGTTAATAAACTCAAAGTTAGAGTCACTAAAAATCCCAATAAACGCTTTGTTTATATTGAACGCAAAGTAGCACCTGCGATGGCGAATTATATTCGAGAGTTAAAAATTCCAGGCATTCATTTGCGTAAAGAATCAAAACGTTTTTACCCTACCGGTGAAATAAGCGCGCATATTGTCGGCTTTACTAATGTTGATGACAAAGGTATTGAAGGGGTTGAGCGGGTATACAACCAATTATTGACGGGTGAAAACGGTGAGAAAAAATACCGTAAAGACGCCAAAGGTAGAAAAATTGAAATTCTCTCGGTAAAAGAGTCAACTCCACCAAAAGATATTATTTTAAGTATTGATCAACGTATTCAAGCGTTGGCATATCGTGAATTAAAAGGTGCGGTAAAAGCCTTTAAAGCGACGTCTGGCTCTGCAGTAGTCACTAATGTTAATACTGGTGAAGTATTAGCCTTGGTAAATAGTCCGTCTTACAATCCAAATAACCGTGCTGGTGTGGCAATTCATCGTTTTCGTAACCGTGCCATTACCGATATCTATGAGCCGGGTTCGACTATGAAGCCGTTAACAGTGTTAACCGCTTTGGAATTTGGTAGCGTAGAAAAAGACAGCATTGTTGACACATATCCAGGCTGGATGCGCTTAGGCGGCAGTCGTGTTTCTGACCCGCGTTATTTAGGCAAAATTACTTTGCCGGAATTGTTAGTGCATTCTTCAAATATGGGCACAACTAAGTTGGCATTATCGGTGCCTAAAGACTATTTAATCGATAAATTTTTTGATGCTGGCTTTTCGGAAGATACCGGCACAGGCTTAGTGGGTGAAAGCTCGGGTATGATGCATGACAGATCACGCTGGTCAAAGTTTGAGTTAGCTACCTTATCATGGGGACATGGTGTCGCCATAACACCAATTCAGTTAGCTCGGTTTTACTCCACTTTAGGTAATGGCGGTTTGAAAAAGCCACTAACGATATTAAAAAAACCTCAAGGTAGTGAGTTTGCCGACGAAAGTGAGCGTATTTTTTCTCAAGAGCATAGTCAAAATGTGGTAGAAATGCTCGAACATGTGGTTAATGAACAATATACAGTAGCAAAAGTTGATGGTTATCGAGTTGGTGGTAAAAGCGGTACGGCAATAAAAGCATTTGCTGGTGGTTATGGCAATGATTATGTTGGTTTATTTGCTGGATTAGCGCCAATTTCTGATCCGGAAATTGCCGTGGTGGTGGTGATCGATGATCCTGGCGGTGATTTATATCATGGCGGTGAAGTGGCCGCGCCGGTGTTTTCCAGAATTATGAAAGGGGCACTGCGGTTGCTCAATGTTCCACCTGATGGTAATTCGAGGATATCCTCACTGAAACCAAAACAACAAATTGAAAATACCCCTAAGGAGCGTGACCATGTCTGATCACGCTTTACGCGTTTATAATCGTCCAACAATATTGCGTGCCCTTGATGCGGTATTTTCGCTTACTGGCATTGAGTTTACCGAGCAAGAAAGTCAGGCACTTAAACGAAGTCTTGATAGTGCCAGTAAGGCCAATCTTGTGAACGATACTCGCGCCTTAAAGGCCGGTGATGTGTTTTGTGCCGTGATTGGTACCGTTCAAGATGGTAGACAATACCTTGAGCAAGCAATAGCAGCAAAGTGTGCGATGGCGCTGGTAGAAACAGAGAAGAGCACTGAGCATGGCAAGTTAGTTTGGCGTGATAGTATTGATGGGCACCCGATCCCTGTTATTGCACTTTATCAGCTAAATAGTATTTTGTTTTTGGTTGCTAAGGCGTTCTATGGTGAGCCACAACAGCAGTTGAATATCATTGGTATTACCGGTACCAACGGCAAAACCAGTACCAGCCAAATAATAGCTAATTTGTTAGATCAATGTCGACGCAATTGCGCTGTGATTGGCACAACAGGTGCAGGTAAGCTGTCACAGTTGCAAGCTATTGAAAATACAACGCCTGGAGCAACGCAACTACTGCAACTTCTATCTAAATTTGTTGAACAAGGTATTTCCGATGTTGCTATGGAAGTTTCCTCCCATGCCTTATCACAAAAAAGAGTAACCGCAGAGTTATTCGATACCGCTGTTTTTACAAACTTAACACGAGATCACCTTGATTTTCATAAAACAATGGACGCGTATGGTGAAGCGAAGAAAGCAATTTTTTCTGGCTTAGCTGAACAAACAGCAATACTTAATGCTGATGATGCACAAGCAAAAATTTGGTTAGAAAACTGGTCGAAAACACAGCCTTTAATGGTTTATGGCCGCGGTGATGAAACAGCAAGTTATCAAAATTTTGTTCAGGCTAAAAATATCGTTCACCACAGTGCCGGTGTTTGTTTTGACTTATTATCAAGCAAAGGACAATGCCAAATAGAGAGTAAACTCTTGGGTGATTTTAATGTCGAAAACTTATTGGCAGCGATAGCTGTACTTTTGACTAAAGATATTAATTTAGGGGCAATTAAAGACGCGATTAGTGAATTATCAGCGATTATCGGTCGAATGGAAGCTTTTTCCGCTACTGGTAAGCCGACTGCGGTTGTTGATTATGCCCATACTCCTGATGCTTTAGCCAGCGCATTAGATGCATGCCGATTGCATTGCCACGGCAAGTTGTGGCTGGTATTTGGCTGTGGTGGTGATCGCGATATTGGTAAGCGCGCAGAAATGGCGCAAGTAGCAGAGCACAAAGCTGATCGAATTATTATTACTAATGATAACCCGCGTACCGAAGCGCCAGAGCAAATTGCTCAGGCTATTCTGGCTGGTTTTTCGACCACAGAACATGTTTCAAAAATATTAGATAGAGAACAAGCCGTATTGAGCGCGTTAAAACAAGCAAGTAAAGACGATGTAGTGCTGTGTGCCGGTAAAGGTCATGAAGATTACATTATTATTGGTGGCGAGAAGCAACATTATGATGAGCGTGCGGTAGTGCGAAGTTTCTATGCTAATGAGGGCAGATTATGATCCCATTATCATTAACTGAAATAGCCCAAGCAATTAATGGCCAGCTAATAGGTGACGATGTCACTGTTAATGCTATTAGTACAGATAGCCGAGCCTTGAATTCTGGTGACGTGTTTCTTGCGTTAAAAGGTCCTAATTTTGATGGCCACAAATTTGTAGCGCAGGTAAGTGAACTGGGTTGCAGTGCGGTTATTGTTCAGCAGCAGTGCCATGATATCAATATTGCTCAAATTGTAGTTGAGGACAGTCATCAAGCGTTAGGTCAAATTGCTGCCCATGTTAAAGAAAAAGTTGCTGTTAAAACGGTAGCGATCACCGGAAGTAGCGGTAAAACCACAGTAAAAGAAATGGTTGCCGCTATTTTAGGGCGTTTAGGCAAAGTATTAGCAACGCAAGGTAATTTCAATAATGACATCGGAGTGCCACTAACGCTATTACGTTTAGAGCATGAGCATGACTTTGCTGTTGTTGAATTAGGTGCAAACCATATTGGTGAGATCGCGTATACATCAGCACTGGTTAAGCCTGACGTTGCAATTATCAATAACATTGCCGCAGCTCATTTAGAGGGATTTGGCGATTTATGCGGTGTTGCTCGTGCCAAGGGAGAAATATTCCAAGGCTTACAAGCTGGCGGTGTGGCAATTTATGGACAAGATAGCCAGTGGTCGCATAAATGGCAATGGCGCTTAACAGACAAAGAAGTAAGAACATTTTCATCACAAGTAAATGCTGATTGTTATAGTCATGATGAGGTACTTGATGATAACGGTTGTGCAAGTTTTAAATTGGCAACCTACAAAGGTAGCACTTATATTGAGCTAACTGTGCCAGGTCATCATAATGTTAGTAATGCGGTGGCTGCTGCTGCGATAGCATTAGAGTTTGGTGCCAGCTTAGATGATATTCGTTTAGGTTTAGCAGAAATGGCGCCAGTAAAAGGCCGGTTAAATTTACATCAACTGGCTGATAACACTAAGTTAATTGATGACACCTATAATGCGAATGTTGAATCTATTAATGCAGCATCTGATTTGCTATCAAGCTACCCTGGGCGTCGAGTCTTGATTTTAGGCGATATGGGCGAGCTTGGCAGCGATGCTCGTCGTTATCATCAAGAAGTTGGTGAACATGCAAGAAAACAAGGTATTGATGACTTATTAACTCTAGGTGTGCTAAGCCAAAGTGCTTCTGATGCTTTTTATCAAGGGCAAGCCTCTACATCACAACATTTTAGTAGCAAAGAAAAGCTACTCTCTCGCTTACAAACATTGCTTCAAGGTGAGGAGCAACAAATTACAATTTTAGTTAAAGGTTCACGCAGTGCTCATATGGAATACGTAGTTGCTGATATTATTCAATGGCAGAACAGCCAAGCTACGCAGGAGCATGCATAATGTTACTTTGGTTAGGTGAGTATCTCACACAATATTTTTCATTTTTTAACGTTTTTTCTTACTTAACGTTTCGAGCGATAGTTTCAACGCTCACGGCGTTGGCCCTTTCGTTGTATTTTGGCCCGAAATTGATCCGTGCCTTGCAAAAAATGCAGATTGGCCAAACTGTGCGTGATGATGGCCCAGAAAGTCACTTATCAAAATCGGGCACGCCTACGATGGGTGGAATATTAATTCTCGCATCTATTGTAGTTAGTGTGCTGCTTTGGGCTGACTTAAACAATACCTATGTTTGGGTGGTGTTATTTGTCGTGGTCAGCTTTGGTTTAATTGGTTTTGTTGATGATTATCGAAAAGTTATCCGCAAAGATTCAAATGGCTTAATTGCACGCTGGAAGTATTTCTGGCAAACCGTTGCAGGCTTAGCAACCGCTATATTTTTATATCAATTTGCTCAAAGCCCAGAAGAAACAACCTTATTAATTCCGTTTATTAAGAACGTCTTACCTCAATTAGGCTTACTGTATATCGGCTTGGTTTATTTTGTCATTGTTGGTACCAGTAATGCGGTTAATTTAACTGACGGCTTAGATGGTTTAGCCATAGTTCCAACAATAATGGTGGCGGGTGCATTTGCGGTATTTGCTTATATGACAGGTAATGCGGTTTTTTCTGATTACTTACACATTCCACATATTGCTCTTGCTAGTGAGTTAGTCGTGGTTTGCACCGCTATTGTTGGTGCTGGACTTGGTTTCCTATGGTTTAACACATATCCAGCGCAAGTATTTATGGGTGATGTTGGTTCATTGGCCTTAGGGGCGGCATTAGGTGTAATTGCGGTACTTGTTCGCCAAGAGTTAGTACTGTTTATTATGGGCGGTGTTTTCGTAATGGAAACCTTATCGGTTATTTTACAAGTGGGCTCTTATAAATTACGAGGCCAGCGAATCTTTCGTATGGCGCCGATTCATCATCACTATGAATTAAAAGGTTGGCCAGAACCAAGAGTTATTGTCCGCTTTTGGATTATTTCTTTGGTCTTAGTATTGATAGGTTTAGCCACCTTGAAGTTACGTTAGTAACGCAAAACAAAAACAAATTTAATGGTTTTAAAAAGGTAAAAGTAAACGCGTGAATACACAATTGCAACAGTCGGTAACGAGGCAATTTGACAACAAGAAAGTCGTGATCTTAGGTATTGGCATCACGGGTTTATCGTGCGCGCGTTTTTTACATCGACATCATATTGTATTTTCGGTAAATGACAGCCGAGCTATGCCTATATCTCCAGGAGATTTCAAGCATCAATTTGCTGACAACCAATTAGTATTAGGTCACTGGGACAAAGCACTTATCGCCGACGCCGATGTACTTATAGTTAGCCCAGGTATTGATTTGACGGCTGAAAATATTGAATCAGCCGTACCAAGGCATTGCGATATTATTGGCGACATTGAATTATTTTGTCGGCTAAGCACTACACCTATCATTGCGGTAACTGGTTCTAATGGAAAATCAACCGTGGTATCTATGTTATATCATGTTGGTAATGAGCTTGGTTATAAAGTGCAATTGGGCGGCAATATAGGTTTGCCAGTGTTAGATCAGATTGAGCATGCCGCCGATTTTATGGTATTGGAATTATCCAGCTTTCAGCTTGAAACTGTGCGTAGTATGTCGGCACTATCCGCTTCGGTGTTAAATGTTAGTGATGATCATTTAGATCGTCATAAAACCATAGAAAATTACGCAGCAATAAAACAGGGCATCTATCACAAGGCGCAAACAATTGTTTATAACCGCGATGACGTTGCAACAAAGCCAAGTAAACAATTGATTGATAGCACCTACTTAAGTTTTGGCAGTGACCGACCTGCAGCTGAGCAATTTGGTATCGACACGATTAATGGTGAAAGTCAGTTAATGTGCGAAGATACATTATTAGCGCCACTGAAAAATATGCCATTGCAAGGTATTCATAATGCATTAAATTACTTATCTGTGCTGGCTTTAGGTAAAGGTGCGGGTTGGAATATTGAGGCAATGGTATCGAGTTTGTTAACCTTTAAAGGCCTTGCACATCGCTGCGAAGTAATCGAGAGCCAAGATGATATATGCTGGGTTAACGACTCTAAAGCAACCAATGTCGGCGCTACAATTGCTGCAATTGATGGTTTAGCGCCAACTTTGGGCGACAAACGTTTGATTTTAATTGCAGGTGGCGATGGCAAAGGTGCAGACTTTACGCCGTTAGCTAAAGCATTAACTGAGCAAGTTGAATACCTTATTACCTTAGGTAAAGATGGCCGCGCTATTGGTCATTTACGTTTGGAAAGTCAGCGCGCTAAAACACAACATGTTGCGAGCTTAGCTGATGCGGTTAAGTTGGCAAGAGAACATGCTAAGCCAGGTGATATGGTGTTGTTATCGCCCGCCTGTGCCAGTTTAGATATGTTTGCAAATTATGTTGAACGTGGTGTTGTTTTTATTAAGTCAGTTTTGTTGGCAAAGGAGCGTAAATAATGTCCGCTTCTTTTATTAATGTGTCACAATTATCGCTTCCTTCTTGGCTTAAAATGGAGTCTTCGTCCGTTGCGACGTTTGATCGAAGCTATCTGATCCTAGCGCTTAGCATGTATATGATAGGATTGGTTATGGTGGCGAGCTCTTCTATGCCGGTGGCAGAGCGGTTATTTAACAACCCATTTCATTTTGTTGTACGCCATATGATTTACATTTGCTTGAGTATTGGCATTGCCGCACTTACTTTGCAAATTCCTATGAGTCGTTGGCATCAATACAGTGGCAAATTACTGCTGCTGGCGATTGCGCTATTAATTATTGTGTTGTTGATTGGTCGTACCGTTAACGGTTCGACACGATGGATTGTACTTGGCCCAATTACGGTTCAAGCAGCAGAGCCTGCAAAACTCTTTTTCTTTTGTTACTTATCAGCTTATTTAGTACGCCGTCGTGATGAAGTTATTGAGAATATTAAGGGCTTTGCTAAGCCATTAGCCGTGTTTGGGGTTTTAGGTGGCTTGCTACTTATGCAACCTGATTTAGGCACCATTATCGTTATGTTCGTAACAACGTTTGGCTTATTGTTTCTTGCGGGTGCTAAGTTATGGCAATTTATCGCCATTGCTGGCGTCGGTATAAGTTTATTGTCGATGTTGGCTTATTTTTCCCCTTACCGTTGGGCGCGGGTTACTGGCTTTTTAGACCCATGGAAAGATCCGTTTGGCAGTGGTTATCAGTTAACTCAATCACTAATGGCTTATGGCCGCGGTGAATCGTTTGGGCAAGGTTTAGGTAACAGTGTACAAAAGCTTGAGTATTTACCTGAAGCGCATACTGACTTTGTGATGGCCGTGCTTGCGGAAGAATTTGGTTTTGTCGGTATCAGCGTTATTTTACTGCTTAGTATGGCCTTAGTTTTTAAAGCACTATTGTTAGGTAGAAAAGCGGTAAATCAAGAAAAATATTTCGAAGGCTTCTTTGCATATGCCATTGGTATTTGGTTTTGTTTCCAAGCAGCAGTAAATATCGGGGCTAGCGCTGGCATAGTACCAACCAAAGGTTTGACTATGCCGTTAATTAGCTATGGCGGTAGCTCAATGATCATCATGACCATAGCTGTGGTTATTCTTATTCGTATCGATCATGAAATTAGGTTGCAAAGTATTCAGGCAACTAGCAGAACCAGTGGTGTAAAAAAGAAAATAAAGAAATTGAAAAAGAACAATATAAAGGAGGGCGAAAATGACTGAGCAAGTATCTCATCAAGTCAAAAGTGATGTAAGTCATGCTGTAATGCGTCCGACAATTTTAGTGATGGCTGGCGGTACTGGTGGCCATATATTTCCTGGTATTGCGGTAGCAGAAGAGTTAGTAAAGCAAGGTTGGAAAGTACACTGGTTAGGAACTGCACAGCGCATGGAAGCTGATATTGTTCCTAAGCAAGGTTATCCAATTTCGTTTATCAATATTGCCGGTATTCGTAATAAAGGCTGGCAAACGTGGCTTAAAACACCCTTTAAAGTTTTGCAATCAGTTATGCAGTCTATTCGTGTGTTGCGTGATGTTAAGCCTAATGTGGTGCTGGGTATGGGGGGATATGCGAGTGCACCTGGTGGTGTCGCTGCATGGCTGTTACGTATTCCTTTAGTTTTGCATGAGCAGAATGCCGTTGCCGGTATGAGTAATCGCTTTTTGTCTCATTTCGCTACTAAAACTTTGAGTGCTTTTCCTGGTGCATTTAGTGAACGTGTAACCTCTAAAGTGGTGGGTAATCCGCTACGTAGCGACATTATCGCTATTGACAATGTTATTCCCGAACAACCAGCGACCAGTAAAAAAGTGTTAGTGGTTGGCGGTAGTTTAGGGGCAAAAGTGCTAAATGATGTTGTGCCGCAAGCCATGAAGCAAATTAAGGTACAAAGTATTGATGTCTGGCACCAAACCGGTGCCGGCAATGAGCAAGCGGTTTTAGCAAGTTACCAAAATTTTGGTCTGCCGGAAGATAAAGTAAAAGTTACCGAGTTTATCGATGATATGGCTAGTGCGTACCAATGGGCTGACGTGGTAATTTGTCGCGCTGGTGCATTAACAGTTTCAGAATTAGCCATGGCTGCAAAGCCGGCTATTTTTGTGCCCCTACCGCATGCTGTTGATGATCATCAAACTAAAAATGCCATGTATTTAGTGAACTGTGGTGCGGCAAAGCTAATTGCCCAAAAAGAATTTAATGGCACTACCTTAGGGCAAACGCTGAATAGCTTGTTTATTTCAGACAAAGTGGTTCAGCAAATGTCAAAAGCTGCTCATAACGCAGCGCATGCTGATGCAACGATACATGTTGCTCAGACTTGTATAGAGGTGGCCGAATAATGAGTAAAAGTATGACGATAGAAAAAAATGATACTAAAGCGGCTTTAAATACTTATAACCGAGTCCCGGAAATGCGCCGAGTGAAAACCATTCACTTTGTTGGTATTGGTGGTGCGGGCATGGGTGGCATTGCGGAAGTATTATTAAATGAAGGCTATAACATTACCGGCTCCGATATTGGTGAAAATCAAGTCGTTAAACGATTAACGGCGCTGGGGGCAAAAGTCACCATAGGCCATCATGAAAATAATGTCGATAACGCAAGTGTTATTGTGGTTTCTACGGCAATTGACAGTGAGAATCCAGAGTTAGTTGCTGCGAATGAAAAGCGTATTCCGGTTGTTCGTCGCGCCGAAATGTTGGCGGAGTTAATGCGTTTTCGACACGGTATTGCCATTGCGGGCACTCATGGTAAAACCACAACCACTAGCTTAATAGCGAGTATTTTTGCACAGGCAAATTTAGATCCAACTTTTGTTATTGGTGGCTTATTAAATAGTGCCGGCACTAATGCTCGTTTAGGTAGCAGTCGTTATTTAATTGCTGAAGCGGACGAAAGTGACGCGTCATTCCTACATTTACAGCCTATGGTTGCCGTCATCACCAATATCGATGAAGACCATATGGAAACTTATCAAGGTGATTTTGAAAAGCTCAAAGACACCTATATTGAATTTTTACATAATCTACCGTTTTATGGTTTAGCTGTTGTTTGTATAGATAACCCAGTTGTTCGCGAAATATTGCCTCGTATTAGTCGACAGGTAATTACCTACGGCTTTTCTCAAGACGCTGATGTTAGAGCCAGCAACTATCAGCAAGCTGCAGGGATGAGTTCGTTTGTCGTTGAACGTGAAGGTAGCGCACCGTTATCGCTGAGTGTTAACTTGCCGGGTGAACACAACGTGCTAAATGCTTTAGCGGGGGTTGCAGTTGCAATCGACGAAGGGGTTGAAGACAAAGCGATTCAGCAAGCTTTACAAGGCTTTGCTGGAATAGGTCGCCGTTTTGAAAAACTGACCACACTAAGTACTGAACATGGTGAAATGACATTAATAGATGATTACGGTCATCATCCAACTGAAGTGAAAGCAACTATAGATGCGATGCGAAATGGTTGGCCAGATAAAAAATTAGCTATGGTATTTCAGCCACACCGCTATTCCCGTACTCGTGATCTTTATGAAGACTTTGTGGAAGTGTTGTCGGAAGCTGATTATCTATTTTTATTGGATGTCTATGCCGCTGGTGAAGCACCCATTGCCAATGCTGATAGTAAAAGTTTAGCGCGCAGCATTCGTCAACGTGGTCAAGTTGAACCCATTTATGTTAGTGACAGCAGTCAATTAGCTGAATTGTTGGCGGCTAATTTACGCGATGGCGATATGGTTATCACGCAAGGGGCAGGTAATATTGGTGCGATAGCGCGCAGCTTGGCCAATGATAAAAAACTAACGGTAGTAAAATCATGAAGCCTATTAAACAACAAAAATTAGCTGTGTTATATGGAGGCACCTCAGCTGAGCGCGAAGTATCGCTTAACTCAGGTCAAGCTATTGCAAATGGTCTAATTACGGCTGGCTTTGACGTGCAACTAATTGATACCCAAGACTATTGCTTAAGTGATTTAGCAACTCTAGATATTGATAGAGTATTTATCGCCTTACATGGCCGTGGCGGCGAAGATGGATGCGTACAAGGTGCGCTGCAATATATGAATATTCCATATACTGGTTCTGATGTTTTAGGCTCCGCATTATCAATGGATAAAATTCGCAGTAAGCAAGTGTTTCAAGCGATGGGCTTGCCAACAGCGTCATTTTCTATTGTTAATAAGCAGGACTATCACCGCCAAGAAGCCAAAGAAATTTTGCAGCAACTTGGTGGTATGGTGATGGTGAAACCTGCCAATGAAGGTTCAAGCATTGGCATGTCAAAAGCAGCTAATGCTGAAGATTTACATCAAGCATTAATTGAAGCGTTTCATTATGACCAGCAAGTATTGGTTGAAGCATGGATTCAAGGGCCAGAATATACCGTGGCTATTATTGGGCAAACGCCAATGCCAGTTATTCATATGGAAACACCGCATGATTTCTATGACTACGATGCGAAATATAAATCAACGAGTACGCAATACCATTGTCCGTGCCATTTATCTGCAAAAGAGGAAGCTGAATTACAAGCTATCGCACTAAAGGCATTTAATGCCACAGGTGCTAAAGGTTGGGGCAGAGTTGATGTCATGCGTAACGAGCAAAAGCAATGGCAATTATTAGAAGTTAATACCGTGCCGGGTATGACAGAAACGTCACTAGTACCAAAAGCGGCAAAAGTACATGGTTTGAACTTTAGTGAATTGGTGACAAAGATTGTTGAAATTAGTGCCGAGGATGTTACGTAACGATGGCAAAGGCAATTAAACAGCAACTTCCATTAGTGGAAGAGTCAGAAAAACTACATTGGACCTTTTGGTTAGGTGTAGCGTTTTTTGTTGCTGTTATTGTCGCAATTTTATCATTTAGCATCTTTCTAAATAAGCGCTTAACTGCAGAAGAGTCGGCGCCTGTTACTAATATCGCTATAGCGGGGGAAATGCCTTATACCACTAGGGCTGATGTTGAAGATGCCATTGAGCAGGTAAATTTAGGCAACTTTTTTAATTTAGATGTTAATGATGTACAGCAAAAAGTCGCAAAACTGCCATGGGTTTACTCGGTTTCAGTGCGTAAAAAGTGGCCAGATGAACTTAAAATTTACATTGTTGACCAAAAACCTATTGCCCATTGGAACGGGGATTTTTTAATAAATGAAAAAGGCAATGCATTTCAAGCTGACATTGCGCGTTTAAGTGCTAAACTACCGGCCTTTTTTGGCCCTGAGGGTAGTGAGCAACTGGCGCTTGAAAACTTTAAGAATTTAAATAAGTTATTGGATTTCAGTCAACTAGCTATTGACGAACTAGTGCTTTCAGAGCGCTTTGCATGGCAGTTGACTTTAGATGACGGGGTAACTATCAACCTAGGGCGTGATAATCGTGTTGAAAGAATACAACGCTTTATGGATGTTTATCCGCAAATAAAGATAAATAAAAAAGCAGGGCAACAAGTTGATTATGTTGACCTGAGATATGATACCGGTTTGGCCGTTGGCTGGAAAACCGAAAACAACAAAGAAAGAGTTTAACGTTAATGTCAAAAATAACTGAAAGAAACTTAGTGGTTGGCTTAGATATTGGAACTTCAAAAATTTCAGTAGCTGTGGGCGAAATCACTCCAGACAATCAACTCAGCATTGTTGGCGTTGGCAATCAGCCTGCACGTGGTATGGATAAAGGGGGAGTGAATGATCTTAACCTTGTTATTCAGTCCATCCAACGAGCGATTAATGAAGCTGAATTGATGGCAGATTGCCATATAACGTCAGTTTACTTAGGCATTTCTGGAAAACATATAAGCTGCCAAAATGAAAATGGCATGGTGCCAATTAATGATAAAGAAGTGATGCAAGATGATGTTGACAATGTCATACATACCGCTCGCTCAGTTCCTATTTCGGCAGAGCGTCGTATGCTGCATGTTTTACCACAAGAATACAGTATTGATTGTCAAGACGGTATTAAAAGCCCTATCGGTATGTCTGGGGTACGTATGGAAGCCAAAGTCCATATTGTTACTTGTGCAAATGATATGGCAAAAAACATTGTTAAATGTGTTGAACGTTGTGACTTAAAAGCCGATCAACTTATTTTTTCTGCGTTAGCGTCGAGCTACGCAGTATTAACTGACGATGAAAAAGAGTTAGGCATTTGTGTGGTTGATATGGGTGCCGGCACTATGGATATTTCAGTCTTTACAGGTGGTGCACTACGTCATACGGCGGTTATTCCTGTTGCAGGTAATCAAGTAACCAGTGATATTGCGAAAATATTTCGTACGCCATTAAGCCATGCTGAAGAAATTAAAGTGCAATATGCTTGTGCACTGCGCCAAATGGTTAGCATGGAAGAAAATATTGAAGTGCCAAGTGTTGGTGGTAGGCCTGCTCGTTCAATGTCTCGACATACTTTAGCTGAGGTTGTTGAGCCTAGATATCATGAACTCTTTGAGTTAGTGCAAGAAGAACTACGTGAATGTGGCCTAGAAGATCAAATAGCAGCAGGCTATGTATTAACCGGCGGTACCGCGAAAATGGAAGGGGTTGTGGAATTTGCTGAAGAAGTATTCCAAATGCCGGTTCGTGTTGCACAACCTGCGGATGTATGTGGATTAAAAGAATATGTTAATGACCCAACATATTCTACCGTTGTTGGCTTATTGCATTATGGTATGCAAGCAAACTTACAACAAAACAATGAGCAAAAGAAAAGTGAGTCAGTGGGCAGTATAGGCTCGCGAGTATTAGCTTGGTTTAAAGGTGAATTTTAATTAGTTGCACAAGCGGCTAATTGGAAATGAAGAACGAGTTTTGGTGGAACAAAACGAATTAAAAATCGGAGATAATAAAAATGTTTGAATTAATGGAAGACCACAATGAAGAAGCTGTCATCAAGGTTATTGGTGTTGGCGGCGGCGGTGGCAACGCCGTAGAACATATGGTTTCACAAACCATTGAAGGTGTAGAATTTATTACTGCTAATACGGACTCACAAGCATTACGTAATTCAGCAGCTAATGTTACCTTACAATTAGGTCATGATGTTACTAAAGGTTTAGGTGCTGGTGCTAATCCTGAAATTGGCCGTCGTAGTGCCGAAGAAGACAGAGAAACCATTAAAGAAACTTTGCAAGGTGCTGATATGATTTTTATCGCAGCTGGCATGGGTGGTGGAACAGGTACAGGTGCGGCGCCTGTTGTAGCAGAAATTGCGAAGGAAATGGGCATCTTAACGGTTGCTGTTGTTACTAAGCCATTTCCTTTTGAAGGGAAAAAGCGTATGAACTATGCCGACCAAGGTATTGAGTTCTTATCAAAGAGCGTAGATTCCTTGATCACCATCCCTAACGAAAAGTTATTAAAAGTTTTAGGCCCAGGAACTAGCTTACTTGACGCATTTAAAGCTGCTAACAATGTTTTATTAGGTGCAGTACAAGGTATTGCGGAACTTATTACCCGTCCAGGACTCATAAATGTGGATTTTGCCGATGTTAGAACGGTAATGTCTGAAATGGGAACGGCAATGATGGGGTCTGGTATAGCATCTGGACCTGATCGCGCTGAAGAAGCGGCAGAAGCGGCTATTTCTAGTCCGTTACTTGAAGATGTTGATCTAGCTGGTGCACGCGGTATTTTGGTTAATATTACTGCTGGTATGGATATAAGTATTGATGAGTTTGAAACTGTTGGTAATGCGGTTAAAGCTTTTTCATCTGAAAATGCCACTGTAGTTGTTGGTGCAGTTATTGATCCTGAAATGACAGAAGACCTACGTGTAACTGTTGTGGCAACAGGTATTGGTGCTGAACGTAAGCCAGATATTACTTTAATTAACCCAGCGCCAGCAGTTGAACCACAAGTGGTAGGCGGTGATTATGTTCCAAGTGCGCAACCAGAGGTAAAAGCTAACCCTGTGACTATGCCAGAGGCAAATGCACAAGCTCAGAAAGTGGCGGCAACAGAACTTGATGACTATCTGGATATTCCAGCATTTTTACGTAAACAAGCGGACTAAAAATTGCTTGTTTAGTTTGAGTCAATAGACAGTGAATGTTGATATTTTGATTTTGTTAGGCTTTTTTGCTATATTACGCCTCCGCTAAATTCAGGTGGGTGCTAATAGAGCACAATATAGGCTTAAGAAGGCTATTTATGATTAAACAACGTACGATAAAAGAAAATGTCTCTGCCATAGGTGTAGGGTTACATAAAGGTGAAAAGGTGCAGATCACTCTCCGTCCTGCTCCTGCTAACACCGGTATTATTTTTCGCCGAGTTGATTTAGATCCTGTTGTCGATATTCCAGCGACACCAGAAGCTGTCGGTGAAACAACTTTATGTACGTGTTTAGTGAATGAGCAAGGTGTTCAGATTTCCACCGTCGAACATCTGCTTTCTGCCGTTGCAGGTTTAGGTATCGACAACCTCATTGTTGAGGTTGATTCGCCTGAAATTCCAATTATGGATGGTAGTGCTTTACCGTTTGTATATTTAATTCAATCGGTTGGCATTGAAACATCAAATGTCGCTAAACGCTTTTTGCGTATTACTAAAACCATTCGAGTTGAAGAAGGCGATAAGTGGGCAGAATTGAGACCTTATGAAGGCTTTCGTGTAAACTTTGCTATTGAATTTGAACATCCAGTAATAGCCAATACTTGTCAAACCATGAGTATGGATCTTTCGAGCTGCTCATTTATCAAAGAAATTAGTCGTGCTCGTACATTCGGTTTTATGAAAGATATTGAATTTTTACGTTCTCATAATTTAGCCTTAGGCGGTAGCCTAGAGAACGCTATTGTATTAGATGAATACCGTATGTTGAACAAAGATGACTTACGTTATGATGATGAATTTGTTAAGCATAAAATTCTTGATGCTATTGGCGACTTATATATGAGTGGCGTCAGCATTTTAGGCGAGTTGAATGCGTTTAAATCTGGTCACGGTTTAAATAATATGTTGCTTCGTGAAGTCTTTAAACAATCTGAGTCTTGGGAATGGGTTACTTATGAGGATACCGTCGAGTCGCCAATTCAATTCCAAGAATTAAGTACAGCACCGTTTTAAGTACAAATTAAATTAATAGTAAAAAGCCAGTCATTTGACTGGCTTTTTTGTTTAGACGAAAAGTTTCACGCTGAAGGTTTTAGTACAGCGGTTACTCATTTATTTGCGTGTGCAGCCAATTTTTCTAATTTCTTCCGGAGGCTTTCGGGTGCATTCTTGGCAACCTCCAATAAGTGCGTCGCTGTTGCTTGGGAAATTATGTTGTTTTTAGCTTCAGGTAAACTCGTTTTACTTGGGGCTTTTGGCCGATAAGGGGTAACTTTTATTTCAATTTGATTAAATTGATTATCGGTGACTTGCGTTAATTCGCGACAAATATTCATGCGCTCGAATTGTAAGCGCTGACTCCATACGGCTGAAGTAACCTCAACAACCAAAGATTTTCCTTTAAAGTTGGCTATTTTCCAGACATCTTCTGGTAGGTCGGGGCAAATTTGTCGTACAATGTCAGACAATATAGCTAAAGAGTTGGTTTTTGCTGTTATTTGTGCCAAAGTGCCTGACGTTGAATTAAACAGCGCTGACATATCAGTAGGTATTTTTGATTTTCTTGCCATAAGTCAGCTCTTGAACAAACGAAGATTTATATATGAGTTTAACACTACTATACCGCGGAAAAAATGTTAGATTTTCAATGAAGCTAAATAAACTTCATTGGCTATCGGCGTTAACCATATTTGCACTGGTTTCTGGCTTTTTGGTGCACTTAGTTGCTTCTTCGGATGATATTCCAAATAGTCCAGAGTATCGCTTGGCAAGTCTTCCTCTGCTTGAAAAATCTAGCGAAAATAAAGAGCAAGTAACGGCAGTTACAATGAAGTTGGCTGAATTGCAAAGCCAAGTTTTACGTTTAAATGCGCTCGGTGATCGGCTTGCAGAAGAAGCGAATATTCCAGATAAAGAATTTAATTTTGAACAGTTACCGCCAAGTGGCGGTCCTATGGTTCAAAATGAACAACAGCCGCGTAAAAATTTAGCCGAATTGCTTTTGAGCATATCAGATCTAGAGAATTCAATTGCTCATGAAGAAAAACAATTGAAAATGCTTGAATCTGTCACTTTGGGTCACCATATAGAAAATACACGTTATTTGTCTGGTCGACCAATTAAGAAAGGCTGGTTGTCTTCTTATTACGGTACAAGAAAAGATCCCTTTACCGGTAAACCTGCAATGCACAAAGGTGTTGATTTTGCTGGCAGTGAAAATGCAAGCATAATTGCAACGGCATCAGGTGTTGTTAGTTGGGCGGGGGAACGTTATGGCTACGGACAATTAATAGAAATTAACCATGGTGATGGTCTAAAAACTCGCTATGGTCATAATAAAGAACTTACAGTTTCAGTTGGTGATGTTGTAACTAAAGGTCAAGTTATTGCGAAAATGGGCAGTACAGGGCGCTCTACTGGGCCACATGTCCACTATGAAATTTTGCGTAATAATCGACAAATTGACCCGACGAAATATGTATATCGAAAAGCAAAAAAATAGCTTTAGCTAGAATTTCAGTTGTTTAATATACAACTGCCATTACAATGCTAGGCAACTTTATGTGATCGGTCCCACCGGTCATTTTATTTTCAGCGGAAGATTTTCTTCTCAATATGGTTTAACACGATGTTTGTAAAGTTAATGACAAAACTGTTTGGTAGTCGAAATGATCGATTACTTAAACAAATGCGTAAAGAAGTAACGAAAATTAATGCCCTAGAGCCTGTTTTTGAAGCATTAAACGATGAAGAATTAAAGGCGAAAACTGAAGAGTTTAAAGAGCGCTTAGCACAAGGTGAAACCCTAGATGCCATTTTACCTGAAGCTTTTGCTGTAGTGCGTGAAGCCAGTAAACGTGTTTTTGGTATGCGTCACTTTGACGTGCAAATGATCGGTGGCATGGTACTTAATTCTGGCAAAATTGCTGAAATGCGCACGGGTGAAGGTAAAACGTTAACGGCGACACTACCGTCATATCTTAACGGCTTAACAGGTAAAGGCGTTCATGTTATTACCGTCAATGACTATCTTGCAACACGTGATGCTGACTGGAGTCGCCCACTATTTGAATTTTTAGGCATGACGGTTGGATGTAACATTGCCGGTATGGCGCCGGGTGATAAACAAGCCGCGTATAACGCCGATATCACTTATGGTACCAACAATGAATTTGGTTTTGATTACCTACGCGACAACATGGCATTTTCGCCAGAAGAGCGCGCACAAAAGCCACTACACTTTGCCGTAATTGATGAAGTCGATTCGATATTAATCGATGAAGCACGTACACCTTTAATTATTTCAGGACAAGCTGAAGACAGTTCAGAACTATATCGCAATATTAATCTTGTTGTGCCGACTCTGGAGCAACAGGAAGAAGAAGACAAAGAAGGCGAAGAAAGTACTGGTGACTTCACGGTTGATGAAAAAGCTAAACAGATTTATTTAACCGAACGTGGACAAGTTCGCATTGAAGAAATCATGTTAGAGAAAGGCTTGATGCAACAAGGAGACTCTTTATTCTCTGCCGCTAATATTACCTTGCTTCATCATGTTATGGCGGCGTTACGTGCCCATAAATTATTCCAAAAAGACGTTGATTATATTGTTAAGGATGGCGAAATTGTCATTGTTGATGAGCATACTGGTCGTACGATGGAAGGTCGTCGTTGGTCAGAAGGTTTGCACCAAGCGGTTGAAGCGAAAGAAGGTGTTGATATTCAAAATGAAAACCAAACCCTTGCTTCAATAACGTTCCAAAACTTTTTCCGTATTTACGAAAAACTGTCGGGCATGACAGGTACAGCCGATACAGAAGCGTTTGAGTTTAACCACATTTATGGTTTGGAAACAGTTGTTATCCCAACCAACCAACCTATGGTGCGTAAAGATCTTCCGGATTTAATTTACTTAACCGCAGAAGAAAAGTTTGAAGCCATTTTAGAAGATATTAAAGACTGTGTTGAACGTGGACAACCAGTGCTTGTTGGTACTATTAGTATTGAAACGTCTGAGTTTTTATCATCATTTTTAAAGAAAGCTAAAATTAAGCATAAAGTACTTAATGCCAAATTCCATCAGCAAGAAGCTGAAATTGTTGCTGATGCCGGTAAGGTTGGCGCTGTAACTATAGCGACTAATATGGCGGGTCGTGGTACCGATATTGTATTAGGTGGTAACTTAGCTTCAATGCTGGCAAAACTTGATAACCCGAGTGAAGAGCAAATTGAAAAAGTTAAGGCTTCATGGCAAGAAGAGCACAACAAAGTTTTAGAGCTTGGCGGCTTACACATCGTTGCTACTGAACGTCATGAATCTCGACGCATTGATAACCAATTACGCGGTCGTTCTGGTCGTCAAGGTGATGCTGGTTCAACACGTTTTTATCTTTCAATGGAAGATGGTTTGATGCGTATTTTCGCTTCTGAACGTATTACCAATATGATGCGCAAATTGGGCATGGAGCGCGGTGAAGCGATTGAACACCCTTGGGTAACCAAAAGTATTGAAAACGCGCAACGTAAAGTTGAAGGACGAAACTTCGATATTCGTAAACAATTGTTAGAGTTTGATGATGTATCAAATGATCAACGTAAGGTTATTTACGAACAACGCAATGAATTAATGGATGAAGCTGATATTGCTGAAGTTATTAAAGCGATCCGCACCGATGTTGTTAATGGTTTGATTGACCAACATATTCCTCCACAATCGTTAGAAGAAATGTGGGATGTTGAAGGCCTTGAAGAGCGCCTTAAAGGTGAGTTAACCATTGAATTGCCATTAGCTAAGTGGTTAGAGGAAGACTCGACACTACATGAAGAAACCCTGCGTGAAAAAATTTCTGAGGAAGTTGAAGCATCCTATGCTGCGAAAGAAGAAATGGTGGGTGCTGATGTACTACGCCAGTTTGAAAAAGCGGTTATGTTACAAAGCTTAGATTCACATTGGAAAGAGCATTTAGCGGCGATGGATCATTTACGCCAGGGTATTCATTTACGTGGGTATGCACAGAAAAACCCTAAGCAAGAATATAAGCGTGAGTCATTTGAGCTATTCTCAGAATTGTTAGAAAATTTAAAATATGACGTAATTGGTATTTTAAGTAAGGTACAAATTAGAGCAGAATCTGATGTTGAAGCGGTTGAAGAGCAACACAGAAAGGCTGATGAAGCGCCAAAAGAATTCAAGCATGAGTCAACTTCTGAGCCAGAGCAAGCAACTATGCCTCGTGTTGGTCGTAATGAACCATGTCCTTGCGGCTCAGGGAAGAAATATAAGCAATGTCACGGTAAGTTAACTTAATTTAGTTACTGTAAAAATAAGTACATGAATGCCAGTCAATAGACTGGCATTTTTATGCTCAGGATTTTCTTATGAGGTATTCGTGCATTGAGATAATTGTGCTACGCATTTTGATGTAGGCAATAATGCGATTACTTACGGGGAATATTCGTTGATTTTCAGCAAACAATTAAATAAGAGGTTGTAGAAAAATGAAAGTTGTTCATGTTGCGGTCGCCGTTATTAAACAAGGCGATGAGTTTTTCCTTACCAAGCGACTTAATGAAGCACATCAAGGTGGAAAATGGGAATTTCCTGGCGGCAAGGTTGAGCAGGGAGAAACGGTATATGAAGCGCTTTATCGTGAGCTAAAAGAAGAAGTCGCGATAGAGATATTAACTTGTACACCTTTTATGAAGATTGAGCACGACTATGGCGATAAAAAGGTACTTTTAGAGGTGTTTATTGTCGACAACTACTTAGGGCAAGCCAAAGCATTAGAAGGGCAGCAAGAAGGTTGGTTCAGTTTAGCAGAGTTCTCAAAATTAGACTTTCCAGCTGCCAATCAAGCGATAATTGAAAAACTACAGCAATACTTAACCAGCTAACGAGTTACTACTCTGGCTCAACAAAAAATTTGTTATGTTGTAAAAACTCATCTTCCAACGCGTCTAGCATTTCTTCGTTAAGCTCTACAGCTCCCTGTATTGGCTGGCTAATTTTGTGGTTTTCGTCTGCCCAATCGCCAACATCAATTAATTGGCAACGTTTACTACAAAATGGTCGGTGTTGGCTTTCTGCTTGCCATATCACTTCTTTTTTACAAGTTGGGCACGGTACTTTCAAGGTCATATTGAGAAAATTTTAAGGTTGTTTAGTGGCTATTATAGAAAAAAACAAGATTTTGAGCCACCGAATTAACATTTTGCTATTTGAAAACTTATTGCTTGTTTTGCATATTTACGCCCAGACTCTTCACAAGGTAAGGCAAATCGAATTGAGTATCGAAAGCGGTTTCCGCTAATGGTTGGGTAACACAAAGTGCTTTTGTTAACTTTAATACGCAGTAATACTAAGCCTTCGCCACTATCTTGATAAAAGCCGCTATCTGTCGTTATGTTTTCAAATTTAGCTCGTTGACGGGTAAATTTTAAAATTAAAGCCAGTGCTTCTTGTATTTGCTCTAAATGAGATAACCACAATTGGCACTCATGCTCTATTTGTTGAATTGGCTGATGCAACCAAAATTGCAATTGTGGTAAATCAAAATGTGAATTACCCCCTTGAATGGCAAATCGCTGTTTGAGCCCTGTCAGAAACTTATTCTCTTTAAGTTTTAGCCAATTTTGAGTGGTTTTTTTTAGCTGGCTAGAATAAGTGACCGTATTGCGGAGGTTCTCCTCAATAATGCTGCTATCAACATCCGGAATTTGTGACCAAATAACTAAGTTTTGCTCTAATTTTTCTAAATCTTTAATAAGATCGCCACGAACATCATTACGTTCAAGTGTATCGAGTATGGCAAAAATAGAGCTAAAAAATGTATTATGATTTGCGGTAATACTATGTTGAAAACACTCTGTAACTTGAGCAAATAATTGCTCAAGTTTTAGGTAATTTCGTATTCGCTCGTTGAGCGGATGTTCATATAGTATTGAAGTCATTTATTTACAAGTTTACTGACGATATCTTAATAGTAACCATAGCGAGCTTAAATGGCTAATTTTTATCGGGAATACGGTATGATTAGTCGTCTAATTACTACTTATATCTAAATATTTTTGATGAAAAGAGCACACTTGTTGCTTTAATAGATCTAAATTAGCGTCGTGGTTGTCAATTACATCATCAGCTAAATTAAGCCTATCTTTTCTCAACATTTGGCTGTTAATAATCTTTTTTACTTCTTCTGCAGAGCTAGGATCTCTTGCTGTGGTTCTATTTACCTGAGCTTGTTCATTAATATCCACCACCAAAACACGATTAACAAGTTTATCTAAACCATTTTCTAGTAGCAGTGGCGCAACAAGAATAGAATACTGGCTTTGAGATGAAGCCAGCTGTGCTGTTATTTCTTGACGAATTATTGGATGAAGTAGCTCATTGAGCCAATGTTTATCGCTTGGATTTTCAAAAATACGCGTTCGCAACTTTGTTCTATTTAAACTGCCATCCTTATTAATAAAATCTGCGCCGAAGTAATTTTTAATTGCTGCCAACGCTTTACTTTTTGGCGCTACGACTTCCCTAGCAACGATATCAGCGTCAATAATATCAACACTTAATTTTGCGAACATATCGCTAACTGTGGTTTTCCCACTACCTATACCGCCAGTTAATCCAACTATAAAATTAGACATTTAATATAAGTAACCTAAATACCAAGCCCAAATGCCTTCACCCCATAGTAAGGTGATCCAGCCCGCTATCGCTAAGTAAGGGCCAAACGGTATTGCCTGTTGACGTTGATGGCCTTTAAATACCATCATACTTATACCGATAATTGCACCAACAGCAGATGCCATCAAAATTAGTAAAGGCAATAATTGCCAACCAATCCATGCACCAAAGACTGCGACTAATTTGAAGTCGCCATGCCCCATCCCCTCTTTACCTGTGATGAGTTTGAATAGCCAAAAAACACTAAATAAGCTCATGTAGCCGGCTACTGCACCAATTACAGCGTCACTTAACGGGACAATGGCACCATTGATATTGACCAATAAACCAAGCCAAACTAACGGTAAAGTAATTTGATCAGGTAATAACATGTGATCAAGGTCGATAAGCGTTAAGCAGACTAAGCCCCAAGTTAATATTAATAGAAATAGTGTTGTTAGTGTGGCGCCAAAATTAGCGGCAATAACGACACTTAACAGAGCGGTTGACAGTTCAACAAGTGGGTATCGTGCTGATATCTTATTCTGGCATTTACTACATTTGCCACGTAGTAAAAGCCAGCTTATAACGGGAATATTTTCATAGAAACGAATTTTGTGTTGGCATGATGGGCATGTTGAACTTGGCTTTGAAAGAGTAATAATAGCTTCATTTTCGTTTTTACTGGTTTGCACTAATTCGTCTGCCAAGAATTCTCGACACTCAGCTTTCCATCCTTGTTCGAGTATTTTAGGTAAACGAAATATGACAACATTTAAAAAGCTACCAATCATTAAAGAAAAAACAAAGGTAATGGCAAATAGAAACGATTGATTAGTATTTAAAAGTGAAATGAAATCTGACAAAGAACTTACCTTTTTATTTTTGCGAAAATAATTAACTATTTGTTAATTTAACTACATTAAAAAGCGATGGCTAGCATCGCTCAAAATTTTATTACGAAATTGACAATATTTAAACAACTTGACCAATTTGGAATATAGGTAAATACATGGCAATAATTAAGCCACCAATAACTACGCCCAATACTGCCATTATCATAGGCTCTAAAAGTGTTGTTAAATTATCAACGGCATTATCTACTTCTTGTTCATAGACAGTGGCAACTTTAGCCAGCATGTCATCCACAGCGCCAGATTCTTCACCAATAGCGACCATTTGAATCACCATATCAGGGAAAATATCGCAATTACGCATGGCTAAGTTCATTTGCATACCGGAAGTAACTTCTGCACGAATTTCTAAAATGGCATCACGAAATACCGCATTACCTGAAGCACCAGCAGCAGACTCTAAAGCATCCGGTAAAGGCACACCCGCGGCAAAGGTTGTTGAAAGCGTTCTTGCATAACGAGCCACTGCCGCTTTTTTCAGAACATCACCTATGACGGGAATTTTTAGTATTTTCTTATCAACACTGTCGCGGAAACTTTGGCTTTTAAGGTGGGCCTTTTTAAACAAATAGCCGGCTATAAAAATACCTGCTAGACCAAAATACCAATAGGCCTGCATAAACTCAGAAATGGCAATTACTAATTGAGTAAATGCTGGTAATTCGGCACCAAAGCTATTAAATATATCTTGAAATACGGGTACGACAAAAATTAACAAAATAGCGGTAACTATGAAAGCAACCACAAGTACTGAAATAGGGTAGGTCATGGCTTTTTTAATTTTTGCTTTTAGTGCCTCTGCTTTTTCCTTATAAGTTGCTACGCGGTCATAAATCGTTTCCAAGGCACCCGATTGTTCGCCGGAATTTACTAAATCACAATATAAATCATCAAAATACATTGGATGCTCACGCAGACATTCTGATAAAGGTACACCAGATTGTAATTTGTTACCTATTGTTGCCAGTAATTTTTGCATATTACCATTGTTATGGCCGCTACCTATCATTTCAATGGTTTGTACTAAAGGTACACCAGCACCGAGCATAGTAGCAATTTGTCGCGTGATTACGGCAATATCAACTGGGAGGATCTTTTTGTCTCCTCCCAGGCCAAATAACGGTTTTGCCTTTTTATTGATTTTACCTGGGGTGATGCCTTGTTTGCGAAGCTGAGCTTTCAACTCTAGTATGCTATTCGCGTTTAACTCGCCACTTACTTTTTTGCCTTTGCGATTTAAGCCTCGCCATTGATAAACATCAAGTGTTTTTACTTTGTTTTTTTTATCTTGTGCTTTCATTGTAGAAGAAATGGCCATTTACTTAACCTAATTTAATATGTCTTTAATAACGGCAATCGCAACAATAAACTAATTGCTATTTTATTTATATACTTAGCTTATATCTAATATCACAGCTTGGCAATTTTACTCAGCATACAAATGAATATAGCCATTAAATTAAGCGTTAGTAACCCTGTTAATTTCTTCAAGGCTAGTAACACCCAATGCAGCTTTTTCTAACCCTGATTGCCGTAAATTGTTATAACCTTCTTTTTGGCATTGCTTAGCAATATCTAGTGAGTTTGCGCCACTCATTATTAAATTTGCCGTAGTGTCACTGATCTTAATCACTTCATAAATACCAACACGACCTTTGTAGCCACCTGTGCAAAGGTCACAACCGACAGGTTTATATAATTTTACATTGCTTAGTTGCTCAGGGAGAAAGCCTTGAGTTAATAATTCGTTTTGTGGAATATGTTCTTCTTCTTTACATTGAACGCATAAACGACGGGCAAGACGCTGTGCGATAATTATACTCACTGAACTGGCAACGTTATATGAAGGGACGCCCATATTTAACAAACGAGTTAGGGTTTCTGCCGCAGAGTTTGTGTGAAGAGTTGATAAAACTAAATGGCCGGTTTGCGCTGCTTTAATGGCTATTTCAGCGGTTTCTAAGTCACGAATTTCACCAACCATAACAATATCGGGATCTTGACGTAAAAACGAACGCAAGGCACTAGGGAAAGTTAGGCCCGCTTTAGTGTTAATTTGTACTTGGTTAATACCTTCTAAATTAATTTCAACAGGGTCTTCGGCAGTTGATATGTTACGCTCATCAGTATTTAAAATATTCAAACCGGTATAAAGAGATACGGTTTTACCTGAGCCAGTAGGCCCTGTTACTAAAATCATACCTTGTGGTTGAGCTAGTGCATCCATATAAATTTGCTTTTGCTCAGGCGCATAACCAAGCATATCAATACCCAACATGGCACTTGAAGAGTCTAGAATACGCATTACAATTTTTTCACCCCACATTGTTGGTAGGGTGCTGACACGAAAATCGATAGACTTTTTCTTAGATAATGCCAGTTTTATTCGGCCATCCTGTGGAACTCGACGTTCGGCGATATCTAGTTTAGACATCACTTTTAATCGCGCCGCCATACGAGATGACAGTGATACCGGTGGTTTAGCAACTTCAGTTAAAATACCGTCAATGCGAAAGCGTATTCGATAAGACTTCTCATAAGGTTCGAAATGTAAATCTGAAGCACCTTTGCGAATGGCATCTAAAAGTATTTTATTAATATAAACAACAATTGGCGCATCTTCTTTATCACCTGTTGCCGTACTATCTTCTTCATGGCTGTCTTCTTGTACATCTATTCCTGCGAGCTCTTCGGCATCCATATCGGAAATATCAAGGGCATCGCTGTCTTCTTCAAGAATTTTTTCTATACATGTCGTTAATGCACTTTCATTAGCTAGAATTAATTCTGTGGAAAACCCGGTGTTAAATTGTATCTCTTCTAATGCGTCGAGATTGGTCGGGTCTGACATGGCAACAAACAATACTTTGCCACGCAGAAATAATGGCAGGGCATTATGCTTGCGAATGAGTTTTTCATTACGAATACCATCAGGTACAAGCGAGGTATCGAAATTACTTAAATCAATCAGTGGGTAACCAAAACTGCGAGATAATATATTGGCGATATTTGACGCGCTAAACTTTTTATCTTCAACCAAGTAACGTACAAAAGGCTTTTTTTGACGAATAAAGTCAGCACTAATTTTTTCAACTTGCTCTGATGGAACAAGTTGGTGTTTTGACAGGGCAGATAAAACACTAGATTGCTGATGAAGTCCTTTCATAACACCTTATTGTGATTAAATTCGTTAATGAAACTAAGTGTAACCTACTTTTATGAGAAAAAACAAAAGACTTAATGTAAAAATAAGGGATAATAGAGTGATAAATTCATAAGCATTTATCACTATAAATAAAATTGAGGGAGATATTTTGCTAGCCACCAAAAAATTGCAAAAGGTTTTTATCGCTTTATTTTTTACATATTTTTTTTTCGGGATGCATATTGTACTGGCAACGCCAGGTGGTTATGGGCTGTATCTTGCTCCTAATGTTATTGGCTGGATGTTTATATCGATTTTCGTTTCACTTGGATTTTTTGCAATTTCTAAGGCAAAATCAATTTTCTTTTATAAAGACTTTAAACTATTGCTGTTAGTATTAGTGTTACTATTGTTTCCTATACTTTTTAGTCAGCAATTTAAACTCAATGGAATAACTAAACTTATAGCTGTATTTGGGGCTGGTTTATTTTTCTTTTCACTTTTTCAATTTAGATTCACAGCTAAACAAAGAAAAATCCTATTAACTGTCCTTTATATTGGTATTGGTATTGAAGTGCTAATTGGTATGTGCCAATTTTTTATTTTAAGTCTATTCGATATAAATATAGTTGGCTACACTCCAATTTATGGTCGACCATATGGCTCTTTTACTCAACCCAATGTTATGTCAAGTTTTGTTAATACTGGCATAGCCATTTCGTTTTATTTTGTAGCTAAAGGCTTTTGTGAGTCATTAACTAAAAAAACGGTTATGCTTATTTTTATTCTTTTTAGTTCTATTCTAATCGTACTGTTGCAATCTAAAACTGGTTACTTAACGTTACTGCTTGTTTTAATGTTTTTTATTCCGGCAGTTATTAAAGCTAAACACGCATTTATAATGCCTATGTTATCTGTTTTAGCAGGGGTAGGCCTTGGAGTATTGAGTCAAGTATATTTGGCAAATAATGACATCAAAGATAATATCTATTCGGACCAAGGTGTCCGATCAAATATTTATGTTACTGCTGTAAAAATGTCACTAGATGGGCCACTTGAAGGATATGGTTATGGTAACTTTGAGAGGAAGTATAGGGAATATCATATTGAGCAAATGCTAGGTGATGAAACATTACCACCTCCCCTAGAAAATTTAGAACACCCACACAATGAAATACTTCTTTGGATAATCGAAGGTGGCCTTTTTGCTTTCTTCGCTATTATGGTTTTCGTTTTATTTATTTTAAAAGTTTATATAAAACAACGAGATTTGAGTATGCGATTTATGTTTTTGGCCCTTATATCGCCTATACTTATTCATAGCCAACTCGAGTACCCTTTTTCTCATTCAATTGTGCATTTAGTTACTTTTTTGATTTTAACTTGGTATTTTATTAATGAAATTTTAGAGGAAGATAAAATTACTAGTAAATTAGAGCATTGTGAAAATATTCATGTAGAAAATACGTTAAGTGTAAGAGCTTTTGGATGGTGTTTTTCATTTGCTGTTGTACCATTTATGCTTACGACATTACATACAGCGTATTTAATGGAGCAATTTAAAATTAGTAATAATCAGAAGACGGAATTTATATCGGCCATAATCAATCCATATGCTTGGCAACCTTATTATGAGCAGGTAATTTATACTCAAGGGCTAGTAAATGGATATAAAAATCGAAATGCTGAAGCACTAGAGCGTTATATAAACTGGGGACAGGAATTTGTAATGCATACGCCACGTGAGTCAATTTATAAAAACATGCTTGGGGCGATTCGTACATTAAAAAAAACGAACAATTGGGAAAATGAAAAGCTTGAACGGCTTTTATATAATGAATATAACAGAATGTATAATTTTGGATTGCCACAATAAAAAAACCTATCGTAAACGATAGGTTTTTTAATAAAAGGCATTTATTAATTAGATGAACAAAAACCAGCTGCAATACATGAACCGCCATTTGTCCAGATAACAGTTCCAGGAGTAGCCGTGGTATTGCCCGTCATAGTAAAGTCAACATTAGTTCCAGCAGAGTTTGGAACATTGGTTTCGACAGTTATTAGAGGTGCCGTAGAGGTACCAGCAATTTTCACTGCTGTAACGATATCTGAAGCAGCCCAACCATTATCTGCTCCATCATTACCATCGTCTATTTGATGACAGTTACCTTGCCCTAACTGTACACAAATATCAATTGCCGTTTTAGCTGGTGTTGCTGCTAATACTGCTTCCGAAAACTCGGCACGTTGAGCATATGTTTGATAAGCAGGTAATGCTACTGCGGCTAAAATACCGATAATCGCAACTACGATCATCAATTCGATAAGGGTAAAACCTTGTGATTTCTTCATTGTATTAAGCTTGTTCATAATTTAGTTAATTCCATACTTTATTACAGGGGCTAAATTGATACTGCGACAAAATTTGCCAAATGTAAAACATTGTGTCGATTTTTTTTAATTTTTTTTGCTGTTTTTGCTTAAATAGTCAATTTTTACTCTATTTAACAAAATATTAACCTTTGTGGTTCGGCAACTGAAAACTCAATATAGTAAAATGGTTCACCTGATTGTTAGCTCATAATAACTGAGTTAGAAAATAGCAGGGATTAGTTGCTCAACTATGATGGAAAGTATTGAGCAACTTGATGATTATTTAGGTTTTAAAAATTAAACAAAGCGCATTGATAAATCGACAGCTTTAACATGCTTAGTTAGTGCACCAACTGAGATGAAATCAACGCCTGATTTAGCGTAATCCTTCAAAGTGCTAAGCGTCATATTACCTGAAACTTCTAATTTGGTTTTACCCGCTGATATTTCAGCACTAAGCTTTACTGCTTGTTCTATCATGTCAGTGGTGAAGTTGTCTAACATGATAATATCACTACCCGCATTTAGTGCTTGGGTAAGTTCGTCGATATTTTCAACTTCAACTTCAACGGTTTTATCGCTGTGATTAACCCTTGCTGTTTGTATGGCTTTTTCTATGCCGCCACAAGCAGCTATATGATTTTCTTTAATAAGAAATGCATCGAATAAACCAATTCTGTGATTAACGCCGCCACCGCAGGTTACGGCATATTTTTGTGCGCTGCGCAGGCCTGGTATAGTTTTTCGAGTATCCAGTAATTTAGTCGATGTACCTTCTAGATGTTTTACATAGGTGCTAGTAACGGTTGCTGTACCCGATAGGCTTTGTAAAAAGTTTAACGCGGTACGTTCACCAGTTAATAAAATACGGGCACTGCCAGACAGTTCAAATAATGTGGTATTAGCTTTAACATGTTGCCCGTCGTTAACAAACCAAGTAATTTTTGTGTCAGTGTTGTAAATATTATCAAGCTGCTTAAACACTTCATTAACCCATGCAACACCACAAATAATACATTCATCTCGGCTAATGATATTGGCAACGGCTTGATTTTCAGCTGGGATTAATTCTGCGGTAATGTCGCTACTTGTGGCAAGTTCGTCATAAGTGTTTACGCCCAAGTCTTCACATAATGCCCAAGTGATGGTTTTGCTAATGTCGTTTGTTAATGATACTGGTAACATCTAAGGTTGCTCTCGTAAGATAAGTTGTTTTCCGGTTTGGCGGAATTCTACTCTTTTTAGGGCACTCATGCCCAATAAAATTTCATCGGCATCCATACTAGGATTGATGTGTGCAGCAACATTATACAGATAGATATTGCCAATGCGTAGCTCATTTATTGTTGTTTGATAAACCGAAATACTGCCATTAGCCGTTTGAACGCGGTACTTACTGCCTGCTTGTAGCGATAGATTTTCTGCAATATGAGCAGGAACAGAAACTTGTGTTGCACCAGTATCAAGCAGGAAGGTGACTTGATTGCCATTAATTGCCCCATTGGTTACGTAATGCCCTTGTCGATTTTGTTGCAGTGTAACCTGTGCCTTGCCATTGCTTTGAAGTGATAATGTTGGCTCTTGATTGGGGTTATATTGATTATCAAGAATATCTTGAAAAATAAATACTAATAAAGCAATACCAATAATCCATGCAATCCAGGTAAAACTTTTAGCAAAACTTGTTGTTACATCGTTATTACTCATATAGCCCCTATTTGTATTGATAACTTGTTCTGTTGTGAACTTTACTATGTAATAGCTTAACATGAGATAAACAACAAACCATTGTATGCAAGAATGTAACGAAAATGTCCTGCCATTAAGTATCGAAAATGGTTGGCTAAAACAGGCTGAAATTCAAAAATCTGATCATTTTGAGCACAGAGATAAAAATGAGGCGATTAGCCTATTAGTTGTGCATAATATTTCACTGCCGCCCGGTCAATTTGGTGGCAATCACATTACCAATTTTTTTCTTGGCAAATTAGATCCAAGCATAGATCCATATTTCCAATCAATTTATAACATTAGGGTGTCGGCACATTGTCTTATTCAGCGCACAGGACATATTATTCAATATGTTTCGTTTAACGATAAAGCGTGGCATGCAGGGGTATCTAATTACCAAGGCCGAGAAAAATGTAACGACTTTTCAATTGGTATTGAGCTGGAAGGAACTGACGAAATTCCCTATACTAAAGAACAATATCAGCAACTTAGTGCCTTAACTAAGCAGTTAAGAACCGCATATCCTGAAATAACGGATAACATTGTTGGGCATTGTGATATTGCTCCTGAGCGTAAAACAGACCCCGGGCCGGCATTTGATTGGTTGCGCTATCGGGAATCTATAGCGACATAACGCTTTATAAATTTAATTTTGACTTACATATATGTTGGATAACGAAATATGAGCTTAATCAGTTTATTAATTGCATTAATAGCCGAACGATACTTATCGTCAAGTACATGGCAATTTAATACATTCTATCAAAGGTATATCCAAGCAATTAATCAAACTAAGGTGCTTGCCGATTATCGACATTCAGCCGTTTTAGGTTACGCAGTGATTTTTATCCCTGTTATAGGTTGTTATTTCTTATTAGCACAAATTGACAATGCCTTATTGCATTTAATTGCATCAACCTTGATATTAATTGTTTGCTTTGGCTGTGTGAAAACAAGAGATGCATATAAAAGCTACTTAGTTTCGGCATTTAAAGGTGAATTAACCACCTGTGAGTTGCATCATTTACAATTACATCAAGATAAGAACATTGCCAATATGGGCTTTGGTCAAACCTTAGTGTGGCTAAATTATCGCTATTTTATTGCCGTTATGCTGTTTTTTGTACTTTTTGGCGCAGCAGGAGCATTATTTTATCGTTTGCTTACCACAATGAATGAGTGTGCTAATAACAAAGAAGATGAAACAACAGAGGAGAAAGGGAAAGCTCAAGCAAATACTGCTAATGACGATGCCTGTTATGCCAATCAACAGCTATTGTTTTGGGTCGACTGGCTACCGGTTAGGTTAGTTGCTTTTGGTTATATGTTTGTCGGTCATTTTTCTAAAGCAATGCCTGTTTGGTTAGAAAACCTGTTTGAATTTGAAAAAGCGCCAAGCAAGGTTTTGATTGCGGTTGCTGAAAAGTCAGAAGATTTTATGGTTGATGCCGACGATTGCACCGCTGAGCCTTGTTTGTTAGTAAAGTTAGCTAAGCGCACCTTGTTGTTATTTTTAGTGGTCATTTCATTATTAATTTTAACTGGAACTATTACCTAAGGTTTGCTGCATATTTTGACTGCGTTACCACTTAATTCTGTAAAATAACCATTTGGCTTAGGATCTGTCCTGAAACCCTGGCATTAAGCAGCGGTAAAAAAGCACGGCAAAGTTAAACACGCCCCGATTATTGACTATTAAGTCATATCTCACCTTGCTTTTCAAAATAGAACGCAAGGTGCTTCCTTTCCGATATAAGTGCATAAAACGTTTAACACGTTCGTTTAGGCATTGCAGAAATCCTTTTTTATAGCAGTTTAGGTATGCCTAAACTTTGCCATTTCTTTATAACTACCCTATAAATGTTTATTCATTTAGCTTGAAAACCAGTAAATAATTCTAGTTTATTTTGCGTTAACTTTCGTCCAAAAAATGAGCGCTAGTTTACAATAGCACAACTATTTGCTACATTATGACTCGCAAAATCAATTGGTAAGACCAATTTACCACTTGTGTTTTTTAAGAAATACACTGAATTTAGATACAAAATATCTGAATATTAAAGGGTTTTAAATGTCTATTCCGAGTATTAAAAAGCCGGTAAAACAAGCTAAGTTGTCTGACGTTATTCTGTCGCAGCTTGAAGCCATGATTTTAGAAGGCAGTTTAAAACCTGGACAAAAATTACCAGCTGAGCGCGAATTAGCAAAACAATTTGATGTTTCGCGCCCGTCTTTACGTGAAGCTATTCAAAAATTAGAAGCTAAAAGTTTGGTAACACGCAGGCAAGGTGGTGGCACTTACGTTAACGAAAATATTTTAGGTGGTTTATCAGATCCCTTATTTGCCTTAATGGCTAATAACAATGAATCACAATTTGATTTATTAGAGTTTCGTCACGGTATTGAAGGTATGTCAGCCTATTATGCGGCGATGCGCGGTACGCAAGCAGATTTTGAAGAAATTCAACGTAAGCACGACAATATAGGCAATGCGCAACTTGAAGATGATTACCGCCTTGAAGCGGAAGCCGTATTTGAATTCTATTTAGCCATATGTGCTGCCAGTCATAATGGCGTAATACTGCAACTAGCACACAGTATGGCGCCATTATTGATTGATAATATTGAGCAAAATTTAACAATTTTGGCAAAGCGACCTGATGTTTTTAGTCAAATTTCAGATTATCGCACGCGTTTAATGAGCGCGATTGTGAGTGGCAAACCTCAAATTGCTTGGGGTGCAAGTCATCGACATTTAGCGTTCATAGAAGAAGTGTTATTAAAAATGACACAAGAAAATAGTCGTATGGAAAGGTCGATGCGACGTATGAAAAGAACTGAATTTTAAATATTTTTTAAACATGTAAAACGAGTTAAGGATATCTACTAAAAAGCAGCTATCTTTAAGCAAACGAATTTAAACTTAATAAACTAAATCGGAGACTAAGTAATTATGTCTGAGCTCCCAAATAACGACATTGATGCAATTGAAACACAAGAGTGGATTGAATCAATGGAATCTGTTCTGGAAAATGAAGGTCCAGAGCGCGCTCACTTTCTATTGGAAAAGTTAATTGACCATGCACGTCGCAGTGGTACACATTTACCGTTCGACGCAACAACGGCATATGTAAACACTATTCCGCCAGGGCAAGAGCCGCATATGCCAGGCGACCAAACTATTGAAGCGCGTATTCGTGCTGCTATTCGTTGGAATGCGATGGCGTTGGTACTTAGAGCATCGAAAAAAGATTTGGACCTAGGTGGTCACATCGGTTCGTTTGCATCTTCTGCTATGTTGTATGATGTTGGGTTTAATCACTTCTTTAATGCCGCGTCACCAAAAGACGGCGGCGATTTTATTTTTGCTCAAGGCCATATTTCTCCGGGTATCTATTCACGTGCTTTCCTTGAAGGGCGTTTAACTGAAGAACAAATGGCAAACTTTCGTCAAGAAGTTGATGGCGAAGGTTTATCTTCATACCCGCACCCTCATTTAATGCAAGACTTTTGGCAATTCCCAACAGTATCTATGGGGTTAGGTCCATTACAAGCTATCTATACCGCTCGTTTCCTCAAATATTTAACTGATCGTGGTATTAAAGATTGTTCAGGACAACGTGTTTACGCCTTTTTAGGTGATGGTGAAACTGATGAGCCAGAATCTTTAGGTGCAATTGGCTTAGCAGCACGTGAAGGTTTAGATAACTTAACCTTCATTATTAACTGTAACTTACAGCGTTTAGATGGCCCTGTTCGTGGTAACGGCAAAATAATTCAAGAACTTGAAGGTACCTTCCGTGGCGCAGGTTGGGAAGTTACTAAAGTAATTTGGGGTTCATACTGGGATGCGTTATTAGCTCGTGATACTTCAGGAAAGCTATTACAGCTAATGAATGAGACGGTTGATGGTGAATACCAAAACTGTAAAGCCAAAGGCGGTAAGTACACTCGTGAAAACTTCTTTGGAAAATACCCTGAAACAGCCGCTATGGTGGCAAATATGTCTGACGAAGACATTTGGCGCTTAAACCGTGGTGGTCATGATCCAGTTAAAGTATATGCCGCTTACGATAAAGCAATTAAAACTAAAGGTCGCCCAACAGTTATCTTAGCGAAAACAGTTAAGGGGTTTGGTTTAGGGCAATCAGGTGAAGCCCAAAACGTAGCTCATAATGTTAAGAAAATGGACATTGAATCAATTAAGCAATACCGTGATCGTTTCAATATGCCTATTAGCGACGACCAAATTGAAGAATTACCTTTCTTTAAGTTTGATGAAGACAGTCCTGAAATGAAGTATATGCGCGCACGTCGTGAAGCACTTGGTGGTTCATTACCTGCACGTCGTGAGCAAGCTGAAGAATCTTTAGAGATCCCACCGCTTAAATCTTTTGATGCGATTCTAAAAGGCTCTGGCGAACGTGAAGTGTCGTCAACCATGACTTTTGTTCGAGTATTAAATAGCTTATTAAAAGACAAGAAAATTGGTAAGCGTATCGTGCCAATTATTCCTGATGAAGCACGTACCTTTGGTATGGAAGGTTTGTTCCGCCAAGTAGGTATTTATGCTAATGAAGGACAAAAATATATTCCTCAAGATGCTGACCAAGTTGCTTATTACCGTGAAGATAAGAAAGGCCAAGTATTACAAGAAGGCATTAATGAGTTAGGTGCCATGGCATCTTGGGTTGCCTCAGGTACCTCTTATTCAACCTGTAACGCGACAACCATTCCATTTTACATTTACTACTCTATGTTTGGCTTCCAACGAGTGGGTGATTTAGCATGGGCGGCTGGTGACAGCCAAGCACGTGGTTTCTTGCTAGGTGCAACGGCAGGTCGTACGACACTTAACGGTGAAGGCTTACAGCACCAAGATGGACATTCACATGTACAAGCAGGCTTAATTCCAAACTGTGTAACTTATGATCCAACCTACGGCTATGAAGTAGCGGTAATTATTCGCGATGGTTTACGCCGTATGTATGAAAATAATGAAAATATTTTCTACTACCTGACCTTGATGAATGAAAATTACCAACATCCGGCGATGCCAGAAAATAAAGATGTTGCTGATGAAATCATTAAAGGTATTTACAAACTTGAAAGTGTTGCTGCGAAAAAAGCTACCGCAAATGTACAGTTAATGGGCTCGGGTACTATTCTTTTACAGGTTAGGGAAGCCGCACAAATTTTGGCAAACGACTATAACATTTCAAGTGATGTTTACTCGGTAACGTCATTTAATGAGTTAGCGCGTGAAGGTCAGGAAGTGACTCGTCAAAACATGTTGAACCCAGAAGCTGAGCAGCTAGTGCCGTATATTGGTCAAGTTATCACTAAAGAAAATGGTCCAGCAATTGCCGCTACAGATTATGTTAAAGCATACTCAGATCAAGTACGTGCATTTATAGACACAGACTACCGCTGTTTAGGTACTGATGGTTTTGGTCGTAGTGATAGCCGTGCCAACTTACGTCGTCATTTTGAAGTTAACGCTTCATACATAGTTGTTGCGTCATTATTTGAATTAGCTAATCGTGGCGATATTGAACGTAGCATAGTTACTGAAGCAATTAAACGCTTTGAAATTGACACCGATAAGCTTAACCCGCTTTACGCTTAATAGACTAGATAAGGAATTGAAAATGTCTGATATTGAAAAAATTCTAGTCCCAGATGTTGGTGGCGACGAAGTTGAAGTTATTGAAATTTGTTTTGCTGTTGGTGATAGTTTAGAAGCTGATGAAGGTATTGTTACTGTTGAAACTGACAAAGCTTCTATGGATATTCCGGCACCTGTTGCAGGGCAATTAACAGCCCTAAATGTTGCTGTTGGTGACAAAATCAAAGAAGGTGATTTAATTGGTGAAATGAAAGTTTCGGGTGGTGCAAGCGAAGAGCCAGCTGAAACTGAATCAACAACTACCGTTGAATCAACCATTGAGGCGCCAGCTGTAGAGCCCGCTCCTGCTGCTGCAGCAAGTAGCGAAGTCATTGATGTTATCGTGCCTGATATTGGTGAAGATGGCGAGGTTGATGTTATTGATGTGCTTATTTCCGTTGGTGATGAAATTGCTGAAGAAGGTGGTTTAATTACCTTAGAGACTGACAAAGCGACCATGGATGTTCCATCATCTCATGCAGGCACGGTTAAAGAAGTGTTAGTAGCTACTGGCGATAAAGTTAAGCAAGGCTCAGTGGTTATTAAACTAATGACAAGTAGTGGTGCTCCTGTTGCTGTAGAAGCTCCAGCCGAAGCGCCAATACCAGAAGCACCGAAAGCTGCACCAGCGCCTGCTGCGAAAAAAGCGGCACCAGTTCCACATCACCCTCAATCAGGGGTTAAATCAAGTGGTGCTATCTATACCTCTCCGTCAATTCGCCGTTTAGCACGAGAGTTTGGTGTTGATTTAACATTAGTTAAAGGTACGGGTAATAAAGGCCGTATTTTAAAAGAAGATGTGCAATCATATGTTAAATATGAACTGTCGCGTCCAAAAGCGAATGCTGGCAGTAATGTTGCTGGCGGTACTGGTGGTTTACAAGTTGTCGCTAGTAAGCCGGTTGATTTTTCAAAATTTGGTGAAATTGAAGAAAAGCCATTATCACGTATTCAGAAAATTTCTGGCCCGTTCTTACACAAAAACTGGGTAACGATTCCACATGTTACGCAATTTGATGAAGCTGATATCACAAACGTAGAGGCATTCCGTAAAGAGCAGAATCTAGTTTGTGAGAAACAAAAACTTGGGTTTAAAATTACGCCATTAGTGTTTATTTTAAAAGCAGCAGCTGATGCGTTAAAAGCCTTCCCAACATTTAACTCAAGTTTGAGTGAAGATGGTGAAAGCTTAATATTGAAAAAATATATCCACATTGGCGTTGCAGTAGATACACCAAATGGTTTGGTTGTTCCAGTTGTACGAGATGTTGATAAAAAAGGTATTTACGAACTTTCAAAAGAATTACTGGAAATAAGTATCAAGGCACGTGAAGGCAAGTTGAAGGCTGCTGATATGCAAGGTGGTTGTTTTACTATTTCTAGTTTAGGTGGTATTGGTGGTACGGCATTTACGCCAATTGTTAATGCCCCTGAAGTTGCAATTTTAGGTGTTTCTAAATCAGAAATGAAACCTAAGTGGAACGGTAAAGACTTTGAACCTAAGTTAATGTTGCCATTGTCGATGTCATACGACCATCGTGTAATTGACGGCGCATTAGCGGCACGTTTTACTGTGCATTTAGCGTCAGTAATGAGTGATATCAGAAAGCTAATTTTATAGCTTCTAAATAAGGTTTGATACTGATCAGCGATAATTAAAGCAAAGTTGGTAAAATGAAAGTTACTTGGTTAATTTTCATTTTCACCAACTTTTCGCTAATAATTGCAGATTAAAAGATAGCGATCCTTGTGTGGTTTAAGTAAAATTGCCCGCAAGATAAATACAAAGAAATGCTGAAGAGTTTGATGGCTAAGGTCATTTATGTTCATTTGGCAAACATAGGCTGGAATTACCAGCAATCAATACATCAATTTTGAGGTTAGCATGAGTAACGATATTAAAACTCAAGTAGTAGTTTTAGGTGCGGGTCCTGGTGGCTATTCAGCAGCATTTCGCGCAGCAGATTTAGGATTAGACGTTGTTTTAGTTGAAAGCCGTGAAACGCTTGGTGGCGTTTGTTTAAATGTCGGTTGTATTCCATCAAAAGCACTTTTACACGTAGCTAAAGTAATTGATGATGCAGCTGCAATGGCATCTCATGGTGTTACTTTTGGCGCACCTCAAATTGATTTAGATAAAATTCGTGATTGGAAAGAAAGCGTAATCGGCCAATTAACCGGTGGTTTAGGCGGAATGTCTAAAGCACGTAAAGTTAAAACTGTAACAGGTTACGGTAAATTCACTTCTGATAAAACCATTGAAGTTGAAGGCGCTGACGGTAAAACAACTATTACTTTTGATAACGCTATTATTGCTGCGGGTTCTTCTGTAATCGACTTACCATTTATTCCAAATGATGACCCACGTGTTATTGATTCAACAGGCGCATTAGAACTTAAAGATGTACCAGAAGAAATGTTGGTTCTTGGTGGCGGTATTATCGGCCTAGAAATGGGGACGGTATACTCAGCACTCGGCTCAAATGTATCTGTTGTTGAATTTGCTGACCAATTAGTACCTGCTGCCGATAAAGACATCGTTAAAATTTACAACAACTACAACAAGAAGAAGTTCAACATTATGTTGTCGACTAAAGTTGTTGCAGTTGAAGCAAAAGATGACGGCTTATACGTTACTTTTGAAGGCAAAAAAGCTCCAGCAGAGCAAGTACGTTACGACAAAATTCTAGTTGCTGTTGGTCGTAAGCCAAACGGTCACTTAGTTGCAGCTGACAAAGCAGGCGTAAATGTTGATGAACGTGGTTTCATTAATGTTTCTAAAGAGATGCGCACTAACGTACCTCACATCTTCGCTATCGGTGATGTTGTAGGTCAACCTATGCTTGCTCATAAAGCCGTACATGAAGCACATTGCGCTGCTGAAGTAATCTCTGGTAAGAAACATGAATTTGACCCTCGTTGTATTCCTTCAATTGCTTATACTGATCCAGAAATGGCTTGGGTTGGCGTTACTGAGCGTGAAGCAAAAGAGCAAGGTTTAAACATCGAAGTTGCTAACTTCCCATGGGCTGCTTCTGGTCGCGCCATTGCTTCAGCACGTACTGAAGGTAAAACTAAGATGATCTTTGAAAAAGAAACAGGTCGAGTGCTTGGTGGTGCTATTGTTGGTATTAATGCTGGCGAAATGCTTGGCGAGATCTGTTTAGCGGTAGAAATGGGCGCAGATGCTGAAGATGTAGCGTTAACAATTCATGCTCACCCAACATTGAATGAGTCTATTGGCTTAGCAGCTGAAATTTTTGAAGGTTCAATTACTGACTTACCAAATGCTAAAGCAGTTAAAAAGAAAAAATAATTTCTTTTAGAATAAATTTTTAAGTTAAGTGATTAATAAGCCAGCTAAATAGCTGGCTTTTTTATTGAGCTGTTTTTGATGCAAATCTAACAGAGTTCTCACTGGAGTTTTATGCTTCAAACCACTTATTACTCTTATTCAGTACATCCTTTATTTTTAACGGGTTAGAAACTATATTTTTAACTAAGTAAATTTTTAGGGAAATATCATGTTTTCTTGCCGGCACGGAATCGTCTTTTTTTTTCTTATTACTTCTGTTTGTGGTTGCTTTGAGCAAAAGTCAACATCAGACTTAATGCTGGAAGCTAATCAGCAATTTGCCGAAAAGCAATTTTCTACAGCTGAAATTACATTGAAGAAAATCATTAAAGCAGATCCACAATTTGCAAAAGCTAGAGTTCTTTTGGGTGAGATTTACTTGGCGTCGGAAAGGTTTGATTTTGCCGAGAAAGAGCTGTTAAAAGCACTAGGTAGTAGCGCTGAAAAATCGCAAATATCATTGAAATTGGCACAAGTTTACCTCAAGGTTGGAAAAGACAAAGAGGCTATAAGTCTTTTGGCTGATATTGAATTTGAGGACGAGTCTTCGCATTTGCTTAGTTTCATTTTGACCGGTAAAGCCTATATAAACCTCGGAGATAAAAAGAAAGCAAGAGAGGCTTTTGATGAAGCAATTAGCTTAAATAGTGGTGCTACTTATAGCTTGTATGGAGCTGCACTAAAAGCGGCGATGATGAAAAATTTTGCATTGGCCTCAAATTTTTTGGATAGTACTTTGGAGAAGAATGATAATTTAGCCGAAGCATGGATTTTAAAAGCGCGATTGGCGGAAAGTACACAAGACTATGTAGCGGCAAATCAAGCATACACTGAATTTTTAAAAGTAAAACCAGATGCTCACTCTATAAAGCTTTATATGGCAAATAACTTTTTGCTTTTGAATGATATAGAAAATAGTGAATTATTAGCTGATGAGCTATTACAGCTCAATCCTAATCAATTAACGGCAAACTTGCTAAAAGCGCGAATTGCGTTAGAGCGCAAAAACTATAGTCTTGTAATTGAACATGCAGAAGTTGCCCTTAAAGTATTCCCAAATAATCCTCTTGCATTATACCTGTCTGGCTTAAGTCATTACTTTAAAAATAACTATGCACAAGCACATGAGAAGTTATTGCACGTAACATCAATTGTTTCTAAGCAGCATCCTTCTCATCGTTATTTAATGTTAACTATGCTCAAATTAGGAAAGATAGATAAACTAACAGAAGCAATTGCTGAGTATGAGGGGTTTTACCCTCATGAAAGTGAAACCTTGAGTGATTTTGCTTCAAAATTATCTGTTTTAGGGCAATCGGAAGCTTCATTAGCGTTATTAGAAAAAGCATTAAATATTAAGCCTGATAATATACAAGTTAAAACTAAGTTAGGTATTTTAAAATTACTGAGAAGAGACGAGCGAGGATTAGAAGACTTGAAGTCTGCTAGTTCGGAAAGTGCTGAAGATAGTGCTGCAAACTTTGCACTAACTACCGCTTATTTGATTAAAAATGAACCTGAAAAAGCTAAAGATACTATTAATACATGGCTTGAAAATCACCCTGACGATGTTGATGCACTTTTGCTTAAAGCTCAAATTTTACAAGCGTTGCAAATGCCTAAGAAGTCTATTGATACTTTGAAAAAAGCAAATACTTTAAAGCCTAATCAAGCGAAAATATTAATTGAACTGGCGCAGCAGCTATTTCTGCAAGCAAAATATCAGCAGGCTGAAAAAGTAATTAATGATGCACTAACCATAGCAGCAGACTCTAGAGTAGCTTACGATTTGTTATTTAAAATTAAAATAGCATTGAAGGAAAAGGAACAATTTTTAGTTGAATTGGCAAAAATAGCGACAACAAGTCCCGAACGGCAGTGGCCCCGGGTGATACTTGCTCAACAGTCGTTACTTAAGCGCGAGCCTGAACAAGCACTCGAGTGGCTTTCAAGTCTTGATAAATTAAATAATATCTCAAGTGATTATTTTGTCACTTTGCTAAATAGCTACTTTTTACTTAACGATAAAAATCAGATAAATAGTATTGCTGCTCATTGGCAAAAACTATCACCGACCAATTTACAAAGCTATACCTTGCAAATAGAGTTGCTTGAGAAATTGAAAGATATTGAGATGGCAATGAGCGTTGTAAAATTAGCTAGAGCTCAAGATAATCTAGAAAATAACGCTATTTTGATATTGCAGGAGGTACGCTATGCCATCACTTTAGGCAGAATGGATGGCTTAGATACCTTAATACTTAAGATGAAACAAAGACTACCAAACAATGCTCAGGCTCTTTATTTATCCGGTCTACATGCGTTAATGAATAAGCATAATTCTACAGCTAAAAGAGAGCTACAAGCCTCCTTTGCTTTGAATGAAGATCCAAAAACTGCTTTATTATTAGCTAAAGCTTATCAGGATACTGAGAATGTATATGCTGCTATTTCCTTTCTAGAGCAAACTCCAGTAAAGTTAAAAAGTCATTTGCTCATTCAGAAATACTTAGCTGAGCTATATATGATAGCTAAGCCTGAAGCAGCTGAAAAACTATATGTTGATTTAGTGAAGAGGGAACCAAATGATGTGGTTATCCTAAATAATTTAGCAGTAATTAATGCAAAAAACGGCAATGTCGTGACTGCACTAGAGTTTGCTAGAAAAGCGCAGCAGTTATCTCCTAGGCACCCAGAAATACTTGATACTTTAGGTGTGGCATTGATGTATTCAAAGCAACATGACAATGCTGTTGAAGTATTGCAACAAGCCTATAATATTGATAAGTCTTCTGATATTGCTAGACATTATGCACAGGCACTAACTTTAACAGATCAACAAGAAGTCGCCGAATCTGTTTTAACGCGACTCTCGCTGCAAGAACTTGAACTCTTTCATGATGAAATGGCAAAACTCACTCTAAATTAGTGCTGAATTTTTTAAGTCTTTGATTTTTAATGATAAGATTCGATTGTCAATTTTTTTTACAAATAATAAAAAGAGATCTCTAATTGAGATAAAGATAATTTTTTTTAGTTATTTTATTTCATATAGTTATCAGCTTTTAGTGTCAAACATAGCGTGTAGCTATATTTGACAACTACAATTAAAGCTTTATTTTCGGTTAAAAAACAAACACGAAATCATGCCTTTATAATTTTGGCAGCAAATATGCTTGTATTAAATCGGTTAGGTAGTTACACGCAGTTAAAGTACTTCCTCTTTATTTTATGAATCAAAGAAGGGTAACAACTAATGGATAACTTATTTATATTTAAAAAACGGATAGGAGCGCTTGCTTTAGCGTTACTATGCACTTTTTCTGCAAATGTTGTACAAGCTGGTGATATAGTTACTGAGTGGAGTTTTCAGACTTGGGCGGAATTTAGCAGTCCAACATGGACTGGTGGAGCAGGCACAACCAGTAGTTCAGACTTTGAACTATCATGGGGAGCTAATGATGGCGATATAACTAACGACTTTTTAAATTCAGGTTTAGGCCCGAATGACTCGCGCAGTGCATTAACAATTGGTGATGGTCCAACAGGAAATGATAGATATGGTGGCGGTGTTGTATCAGGGACTGTTGAGACAATCGTTGGTGGTGATCCAGGCACTGTTGGTGTGGGTATAAGTGCCACGCATTGGAATAATACGCTGAGTGGCAGTTTTTCAACATTAACTGGTGCTACGCTAACTGACTTTTTAACCTTGGATGCATTAGTACCTGATACTGGTGGTGTTGAAAATGCACCTACCATTGGGATTGACTTTAAGTTTCAAGAAACTGCAAATAATCCAGGTAGTGGTACATGTTTAGATGGTTCGCCATCAGCGAGCTATGTTGGAGGTTGTCCTGATATTTTTGGTTTTAATGGTGATTTAACTGTAGGAATTCCGTTCGCTTATGATGGTAATCTTTATAATATTAACATTTTAGTCTTTGATGAAAATAATAATGCAGCACCATTTGCAATGCTTAACGATGGATACTGTTCAGCTCTTGGTTTAGTAAACGGCTGTTCTGGACTAATAACTAATGAACAAATGCATACAACATTTCAATTTGGTTTTAATATTAGCCACGAACGAGCAATTACTTCGGTTCCGGAGCCAAGTTCACTATTTTTGCTAGCAATTGCGATGATTGTTTTGGCGGTAAAAAAACGTCAAATTAACTTCTAATTACTTATCTATTGAGTGTAAGTCAGAATGGTTAGGCCAGCGCAAGCTGGCCTTTTTAGTTGCCCTGTATATACCAAAAGCTTAACATTATGAGCTGCTGCAGTAGTTTTATCTGATGTAAATATAAGGATAGTGACGATGATAAGAGTGTGTTGTATTTTCAGTTTTTTGTTTTTATCTGCTTGTACAAATAAGGTTAATAGTTCAAATGGACAATCCCAATGGGACTTTGATCATCAAGTGCAGTTTAAGCAAACTGATTTGGAAAATGGCAATTATCACCTGCAAGTTATTGCTAAGCAGGATACTGAGTTTAGTAAATTAGCCACATTTTTGATGCGTAGATCTTTACGTATCTGTAAAAGTTACGGCTTTAAGATTGAGGTGTTAAAAGGCGTAGAGCGTTTTGATGATAAGCTGTCATTCCCGAATATGATCATGCCTTCGCTGTCTGCTAATATTGAGTGTCCAAAGCTTTAGACTAAAAAAAGCATAGAGATTTACTGCATTTTTTATAGCAAATAAAAAAAGGCTACTTATTTAACATAAGTAGCCTTTTTGTTATTTAGCTCTAAACGTATTATTTATGTTTAAAGTGAATTAAACAACTTTTACAGGTACAGCTTGAGCTGTATATTTTGTTGTCATTTCTTCTGTTGGTGGCGCGAAGCGCGTTAAGTCGATACCTTCAACAGCGGCAGTGTACTCGTCCATTGTTGGGAAGCGACCTAAGATAGTTGAAAGAACAACTAACGGCGTTGAACCTAGTAAAGATTCCCCTTTTTTCTCGCTGCTATCTGCTACAACACGGCCTTGGAATAAACGTGTTGATGTAGCAATTACCGTATCACCTGGCTCAGCTTTTTCTTGGTTACCCATACATAAGTTACAGCCTGGGCGCTCAAGGTATAAGATGTTTTCGTAAGTCTTACGTGCTTCACCTTTCGGGTTCTCGTCATCAAAAACGAAACCAGAGTACTTAGCTAAGATATCCCAATCACCTTCAGCTTTTAACTCATCAACGATGTTATAAGTCGGTGGAGCAACAACTAATGGTGCGTTGAACTCGATAGAACCGTTTTGCTTTTCAAGGTTACGGAACATTTGCGCGATAATTTGCATGTCACCTTTGTGAACCATACAAGAACCAACGAAACCTAAATCTACCGACTTGCCGTCGTAGTATGAAACAGGGCGAATAACATCGTGTGTGTAACGCTTAGAAACGTCTTCGTTGTTTACATCAGGGTCAGCAATCATTGGTTCAACGATTGTGTCTAAATCAACCACAACTTCAGCGTAGTACTTAGCATTTTCATCTGGTGCTAATGCTGGTGTTTCACCAGACTTGATACCCGCGATACGCTCATCAGCTAATTTAATAAGACCTGCTAATGTTTGCGCTTCGTTGTCCATACCCTTGTTGATCATGATTTGGATACGAGATTTCGCCAGCTCGATAGACTCAATTAATGTTTCGTCATTAGAAATACATACAGACGCTTTCGCTTTCATTTCCGCTGACCAGTCAGTGAATGTGAACGCTTGATCTGCTAATAAAGTACCAATGTGTACTTCGATTACGCGGCCTTGGAATACGTTCTCGCCTTCGAATTGCTTAAGCATTTGTGCTTGCGTTGCGTGAACGATGTCACGGAAGTCCATGTGATCAGCCATTTGACCTTTAAAGGTAACTTTTACTGATTCTGGAATTGGCATTGCAGATTCACCTGTTGCAAGAGCAATTGCTACAGTTCCTGAGTCAGCACCGAATGCTACACCTTTTGACATACGCGTATGTGAGTCACCACCAATGATAATGGCACGGTCGTCAACTGTAATGTCGTTTAGTACCTTGTGAATTACGTCAGTCATTGAGTGGTAAACGCCTTTAGGATCACGTGCTGTGATAACACCGAACGCGTTCATAAATGCCATTAACTTAGGCGTGTTAGCTTTTGCTTTGCTGTCCCATACAGATGCCGTGTGACAACCTGATTGGAATGCACCATCTACGATTGGAGAAATAGTAGAAGCAGCCATTGCTTCTAATTCCTGGCATGTCATAGGGCCGGTAGTGTCTTGAGAACCTACGATGTTTACTTTAACACGTACGTTTGAGCCAGCGTGTAGAGGAGCTTCCGAAGAAACACCAACAGCATTACGGTTGAAGATTTTCTCAACAGCTGTTAAGCCTTGACCTTCGTGTGAAATTTCTTTTGCGGCCGCGTATACAGCAGGTGCTTCAATACCTAATGCTTCTGCAGCAAATGTTTGTAATTTCTTACCGAAAGTAACAGCATAAGAACCGCCAGCTTTCATGAATTCTTGCTTCTGTGGTGTAAATGCAGAAGCTACGTCAGCGACTTCCTCGCTGCCGTTGTATAACTTCTTAGCTTTCGTGTCGATAGTTAATACCGTACCTGTTGCTACAGAGTATGCTTCTTCCAATATTGGGTCGCCATTTGCATCCACAACTGTGTTACCGTCAGCGTCTACTTTCTTTACCCAGTTTTTAAGGTCAAGACCAATACCACCAGTCACATCAACTGTGGTTAAGAAGATTGGTGCGATACCGTTAGTACCTGCAACAACTGGCGCGATGTTGATAAATGGCACGTAAGGAGAAGCTTGCTCACCTGCCCAAAGTGCAACGTTGTTAACACCAGACATACGTGAAGAACCAACACCCATAGTACCTTTTTCAGCTACTAGCATGACTTTTTTGCCAGGATGCTGTTTTTGAAGTGCAACAATTTCTTGTTGTGCTTCAGGCGTGATCATACATTGGCCGTGTAATTCACGGTCGGCACGTGAGTGCGATTGGTGACCAGGAGAAAGTAAGTCAGTTGAGATATCGCCGATACCAGCAACGTAAGTAACTACGTCAACTTTTTCTGCAACTTCAGGTAATTTTGTGAAAAATTCAGCTTTTGAGTAGCTTTCTAAAATGTCTTTGGCTACAGCATTACCCGCTTTAAAAGCTGTTTCTAAACGAGACGTATCGGCGTCATATAGGAATACTTGTGTTTTTAATACATCGGCAGCTGGTGCTGAAACTGAAGTGTCGTCGCTAAGTGCCAGGTCAAGTAGTACTTCAATTGAAGGACCGCCTTTCATGTGAGAAAGTAATTCAAAAGCAAATTCTGATGTAATTTCGGCTACAACTTCTTGGCCTAAAATGATTTCTTTTAAGAATTTTGCTTTTACGCCTGCAGCACTTGTTGTACCTGGAAGCGTGTTGTAGATAAAGAAATTTAATGAATCAGCACGGTATTCATTGGCTTGGTCTTTAATTTGCTCAATAATTTCCGCTAACAACTCAGCACTATCAATTGGCTTAGGCGCTAAACCTAGCTCATTCTTACGGCTTTCAATTTCCGCGATATAATCTGTATAAAGGCTCATTTGACACTCACTTTAACGATAAAAATACTAATAACAAAGTCATTAGCCAGGATAAATATTGGCGCTATTTTACCTGATTTTTAAGCTACTATGAATCATTTCATCAAATAAACACTATTCATGGTGGTTATACTGGATAGTAACCTCAGTTATGTGATTTATGTTACAGAAAAATAACAGGGCGATGGCCAATAATGGCTTAATTATTTGTGCTATTACAAATAGTCGTTCAAATGTGTTGATATAAATGGCATTGGCTCTAATCATTTAGTCGTATATCAATCAATTTGTGCATTCGATTATAATTCCACCTATCTTTTAAGTCTCAAATGCCTAAGCTATGTTATTTGCGTGAATCTAATAAAAGAAATGGCAAAAGGGACAAAATTAAGGTTAGTTATCACAAATATTAGAGGTGAACATCGTGCTGCAAAATTATCGTGAACATATAGAAAATAGAGCCGCTGAAGGCATTGTACCTAAGCCATTAGATGCTGAACAAACTGCAGCTTTAGTTGAATTAGTTAAAAATCCGCCGGCAGGCGAAGAAGTATTTTTAATTGACCTGTTAACAAATCGAGTGCCAGCAGGAGTTGATGAAGCGGCGTATATTAAAGCTGGTTTTTTAGCCGCTATTGCAAAAGGTGAGGTAAGTTCACCTATTTTATCAGCTAAAGTAGCTACGGAATTACTTGGAACCATGTTAGGTGGCTACAATATTCAGCCTATGATCGACTTGCTAGATAACACTGCGTTAGCCGATAGTGCGGCTGCAGGGCTGTCGAATACCTTATTAATGTTTGATGCTTTTTATGATGTTAAAGAAAAGGCGGAAGAAGGGAACGTTGCAGCAATAAAAGTGATGCAATCTTGGGCTGATGGTGAGTGGTTTACTTCGAAAGCTAAGGTGGCGGAAAAGATCACGGTGAAGGTATTTAAAGTTACAGGTGAAACCAATACCGATGATTTATCACCAGCACCTGATGCTTGGTCTCGCCCTGATATCCCACTACATGCCAAAGCAATGCTTAAAATTGAGCGAGATGGTATTACCCCAGATGAAGATGGTGTTATCGGTCCTATTCAACAGCTGCAAGCGCTGCAAGAAGAGGGAATTCCACTGGCCTATGTTGGCGATGTTGTTGGTACTGGCTCTTCTCGAAAGTCAGCTACAAACTCTGTGTTGTGGTTTATGGGTAATGATATCCCATTTATTCCTAATAAGCGCAGTGGTGGTGTATGTTTAGGTGGCAAAATTGCTCCTATTTTCTATAACACTATGGAAGACTCCGGCGCCTTACCTATCGAACTTGACGTTCAAAAAATGCATATGGGCGATATTATTGATATTTATCCTTATGAAGGCGTTGTTAAAAATGCAAATGGTGATGTAATTGCCGAATTTGAATTGAGCCCAGTGCTTTTGGATGAAGTACGTGCTGGTGGCCGCATTCCGTTGATTATCGGACGAGGTTTAACCGCACGTGCACGAGAAGCATTAGGTCTTGGTGAAACTGATTTATTCAACAAACCAATAGATGTTGAAGATACAGGAAAAGGCTATACCTTAGCGCAGAAAATGGTTGGCAAAGCATGTGGTGTTGAAGGTATACGCGCAGGCCAATACTGTGAGCCGAAAATGACAACCGTTGGTTCACAAGATACGACAGGGCCTATGACTCGTGATGAACTGAAAGATTTGGCCTGTTTGGGCTTTTCGGCTGACCTTACGATGCAGTCTTTTTGTCATACTTCAGCGTACCCTAAACCTGTTGATGTTATTACCCATCATACCTTACCTGACTTTATGATGAATCGAGGTGGTGTGTCACTTCGCCCTGGTGATGGGGTTATTCATTCTTGGTTAAATCGTATGTTGTTACCTGATACTGTTGGTACGGGTGGCGATTCCCATACGCGTTTTCCATTAGGTATTTCTTTTCCTGCTGGCTCAGGCTTAGTTGCATTTGCGGCAGCAACTGGTGTTATGCCGCTTGATATGCCGGAGTCTGTTTTAGTGCGATTTAAAGGCGACATGCAACCAGGAATTACTCTACGTGATCTTGTTCATGCTATTCCTTATACAGCTATTAAACAAGGGTTGTTAACCGTTGAAAAAGCAGGGAAAATTAATGAATTTTCTGGACGTATTTTGGAAATTGAAGGGCTTAAAGGTTTAACCGTTGAACAAGCATTTGAATTGTCAGATGCTTCTGCTGAGCGTTCTGCTGCAGGTTGTACAATTAAACTTGAAGAAGAAGCGGTTAAAGAATACTTAAGCTCTAATATTGTCATGCTCAAATGGATGATCAGTGAAGGTTATGGTGATGTGCGCACTATTACGCGCCGTATAAATGGTATGCAAGCATGGCTAGACAATCCATCTCTAATGTCAGCCGATAGTGACGCTGAATATGCGCATATCATTGAAATCGACTTAAATGAAATTACTGAGCCGGTAGTCTGTTGCCCTAATGACCCTGACGATGCAAAGCTATTATCGGAGGTTTCTGGTGTAGACGTTGATGAAGTATTTATTGGTTCATGTATGACTAATATTGGCCATTTTCGTGCAGCAGGTAAACTCATCGAGGGCTTTGCTGGTTCATTGCCAACCCGTATGTGGGTGACACCGCCAACTAAAATGGATAGCGCACAGCTTAAAGATGAAGGTTACTTTAACATTTATGGCAAAGCGGGAGCGCGTATAGAAACGCCAGGCTGTTCATTGTGTATGGGGAACCAAGCACGAGTAGGCGATAATACAACGGTTCTGTCTACTTCAACTCGTAACTTTCCTAATCGTTTAGGTACTGGTGCAAATGTATATTTAACCTCAGCAGAGCTTGCTGGAGTTGGTGCTATATTGGGCAAACTGCCAACACCGACAGAATATATGGGGTACGCATCGAAAATAGATGCTACTGCAGCTGACACCTATCGATATTTAAATTTTGATAAGATGGAGCAATATATTAAGAAAGCGGACACTGTTATCTTACAAGTAGAAGCCTAATTTTAGATTTTTTACTCATATGCAGAGTTTCACTATCTGCCAAGCTAGATTGAGTTAAACATTAATCAGAAATTTAATCGCCACTTTTTTAGTGGCGTTTTATTTTCAGATAAAAATTGCTGCATGCTGCTTTTTTATGGGATATGGCTGTTCACAAATGCGTGCTTAGTTTACTTGCCTAACTTTGCTTTTACTTTTTTCATATGTTCTCGAAAGCTTTTATCAAACTTAGATTCACCACAGCTAAAATATTGAGTCGACGAACCATGATCAAGTCCGTATACAGTCATATCTTGGGTAATTGAACAGGTGCCATCCTCACCTTTGGCAATTGCGATTCCTGAGCCCATGTTTTTGGTGTTTTTTTCTCGCTCTTGTGCTTCATCTTTTAATGGTAGTGAATGAGGAACAGTTTGCGGGTTAGTATTAAAAGCCGATGGTGGCTGATAGCTCTGATATGGATTATTGCTTGGTGCTATGGTAGCACGGCTATTAAGTTTACTACGCAACCTTTGTAGTTGAGTAAAACTATCAAGTTTTTTTACTGGCTTTTTTGGCGGTTGATTTGGGACTGTTTTTGCTACAGGAGGCGGAAGCGAAATGGTCTCCTGCTGATGAATTTTTGCATTTTCATTTTTAACTTCAGTTGCTGCCTCATTCGGCTGAACAGCATCTTTTACTGATTTATTTAATACCTTTTTTGTTGGCTGAGGTTTCTCTAACTTGGCTTGTTGCTCTACGGGAGTAATATCTGTTATTTCCTTGGCTACCGGCACTACTGGTTTGGGCTTTTTATATAAAAAGCTTTTGATTGGCTGTTTGTTTTTTACTGCTTTAAATGGAGGTTTAGCGGTTGATTGTGTTAACACAATAATCGCCAAAATTAAAAGGTGAATAATAATTGAAAACGCTATGGCTGTGTAATTTCCGTTTCGCACAAATAAAATAATAGAAAATTTAAAGGTATAGAATAGACGTGATATTACGGCGTTAGTTCAATATGTAGTGAAGTTATGTTGCTAATTTACTTGTTTTGTTTTTTTTATAAGCTCTGCGATATAACCTGAAGCGGCTAAGCTAGCTAATGCTGTCGATAGCTGATTCAAGTCTTTATTTAACGCAGATTTTTTCGAAATGGCAATGTAAGAGCCTACGCTCTTATCATATGAAAACTTCGCGAGTTTAATTTTAGTAGCATATACGTGTTTATCTACCAAAGGTGTTATGGACTCTTCACGTTCTAAAAAGGTATCTATGCGCCCTTTGAGTAGCATATTAATGAGTTGTTGATGATTGGTAAGAGGAATTTTTGCTATGTTGGTGTCATGATCAAATTTGTCAAAGTATGACGCCCCTCGTAACACACCAACTTTAAATAAATGCAAGTCATCATAATTGTTTAGAACGAGCATATGATCAGCTCTAATGTAAAAGCGTAATGGTAGTTTTTGAATTTTAATTGGTGGTGACAGGTAACTCATAAACTGCTCTCTTATTGCCGTTTTTCTAACGGCGATAATCATATCGGCATGTCCTGCTTGTACCAGAGAAAAACAGCGTGCTACTGGGCAATAAACAAACTTTACCTTTCGCCCTATTTTGTCAGCTAAGGCATTGGCAATATCAATATTTTCGCCAACAAATTCACCATCAACCATGTCGGAAAACGGAGGCTCTATGTGCATGGCAACTATAATTGCTGGTAAAGGCTTAGCTGAAACTTTTTCTGAAATAGTTGTTAAGGCGAACAGCGCTATAATCATAAATATCGGCAACCAAATTGGCGGACAATATGATTTATAATTCTCTGGTAAGTCGCTTACCTGGTATTGCTTGTTTTGCATTTCATTCATAGGCAATAGCGCCCATTTCATTTGCTAGAATAGGCCAAGTATTTCGTGTTAATAGTAATGTTTTTGCTACAATTAACTTATCGTATCAATTATATAAATGTCTCTAGTTAATATAGTAGATTTTCAGTAGATAGAATAAAGCCTATCGTAATTTTTTCAGTATGAGGTATTTATGGAATATCAATTTACCGATGACCCTATCACAGGGGAAGCTATTGCGCGCTTTTCCCTTGAGCATGAAGTTATAGGACCCTGGCTAGAAGTTGAAGTAGGAACAGATGCCAAAAAACTTGCGCAATTATTGTCAGCAATGAATGAAATTGAAGAAGATAAGCAATCTGAAATCACCATTACAGGTAGTGAGTACAGCGTCAGTTTTAGCCGTGGTGATGTCACAGTACAAACCAATGCTAGTATGAATGGTGCTGAGGTATTACCTGAGACGTTAACCGAAGAGAATATCGATTTTGATCAACAAGACTCGTCATCATGTGGTAGCGAAGATTTTAGAGAATTACTGCTATCTTGGGCAAAGTTTGTCAGAAAATATTAGTTTATATTCATGAGTAAATTTTACGTTTATTTACTTAGTTAATACTTGGTTAATATTTTTCGCTAAGTTACTATAAATATTATGTTTTGGCAAAAAGCCAAATTAACAAATTTTATTAATTATTGAGATCAAAACATGAGTTCTGTTACGGAAAATAACAACAAAAAAGCTAAACGCATGATCCCATTACGTTATGTATTAACGCCAATTGCCATTATCTTCTTAGCCATTGTTGGGCTAATTGTTGTCGCTGCACTCGCCCCGAAACCGGCTAAAAAGCCTACTATTATTAAAGCGCCATTGGTTGAAGTTGAAAATATCGAAAGACAAGATATTCGCTTTACAATAGCGAGCCAAGGCAGTGTGCTACCTCGAACTCAAACAAACTTGGTTTCTGAAGTGTCTGGACAAATAACCTCAGTTAACGACAAATTTAATGTCGGCGGCTTTTTTACTAAAGGCGAGGTATTGTTAAGTATTGACGATATCAGCTATCGGGTTAATTTATTGCAAGCACAGTCGCGACTTGATGCCGCTAAAGCACTCTTGGTTGAAGAACAAGCTCGCAAAGAGCAAGCTGAAGATGAATGGTTATTAACAGGGAAATCATTGGAACAAGCACCTGTATTAGCCTTGCGCCTACCGCAATTGCAAAAAGCTAAAGCAGATGTCAAAGCCGCAGAAGCAGATGTTACCGACGCAGAAGTCAAATTAGCTCGAACAAAAATTAGAGCGCCATACGATGCCATGATCAAAGAAAAGCAAGTTGAGATTGGCCAATATGTTTCAATTGGCTCAACTTTGGCAATGACGTTTGCTGTTGATTATGCCGAAGTAAGATTGCCGATTAAACAACGAGATGTTGAATTTTTAAACTTGCCTAAAATAAACCAACAAGACATAGCAACATCAAAGGTTGATATTTTTTATCAACTCTTAGGTAGTGAACATATGTGGCAGTCGAATCTGACTCGCTATGAAGGCGAAGTCGATAGTCGCAGTCGTGTGCATTATGTCATTGCCCAAGTTGATGATCCATACAGTGTTTTATCTTCTAGTGAGCATCACGAGTTACGTATTGGCACCTTCGTTAATGCTAATATCACCGGAAAAATGATAGCCGATATTGTTGCTATTCCTCGTGATGCATTGCATGGTGCCAATAAAGTTTACTTAGTCGATGACGAAAATAAATTACATATCCAAGAAATTAGTATTTTGCGCAATGATGCAAACTTTGTTTATAGTCATGATGACTTTGCAGAGAATTATCGTTTAGTCACAACGCAAATGGAAACTCCAGTAGAAGGGATGACATTACGTATTGTTGGAGAGCCTTCTACAGAAGAGGAAGAAACGCCGACGGAAACGGCGAGCCAAAGTGAGCCAGCAGAGACACAAGGTGACGACTAATGCGCGAGTATAATTCCCCAGCCAATGAAGAGAAGCTAACAGGTATCATTGCTTGGTTTACGCATAATAGTGTTGCGGCCAATTTATTGATGGTATTTATCTTAGTTGCGGGTTACTTCTCGTATCAGGGCATTAACAAAAAAATGTTTCCTGAATTCAATACTAACAGTATACAAGTTACTGTACCGCACTTGGGCGCTGCACCAGAAGAAGTTGAGCAAGCGGTAATTCTAAAAGTTGAAGAATCGCTTGAAGATATTGAAGGTATAAAGCGTATAACAGCAACGGCACGTGAAGGTGTCGGTATAGTGACTATAGAGTTGCAATCTGGTTATTCTATGTCGGAGAAGCTTGATGAAGTTCAAATGCAAGTTGACGCCATTACTACTTTTCCTGCACAAACCGAAAAACCAATAATCAGTAAGCAAGAGTTTAAAGGTCAAGTCATGTGGCTGTCGGTGAGTGGCCCAATGGATAGGCGTGCTAGACAAGTAATGGCGCAAAATATTCGCGATGAAATAATGGCTTTACCTAGTGTTAATAGTGCCGAGATTGTGGGTAGCCGCGACTATGAAATTAGCATTGAAGTTTCTGAGGAAAAATTACAGCAATATCAACTTACTTTTGATGAAATTACGCAGGCGGTAAGAAGTTCGTCAGTTGATTTACCTGGCGGTACCATTAAAGCCCGCGGAGGTGATATTTTATTGCGTGCTGAAGGGCAAGCCTATACTGGCCAAGAATATGGCGATTTAGTATTAAGAACCGATAGTAACGGTACTCGTTTATTATTGGCGGATGTTGCGAATATTAAAGATGGTTTTGTTGAACAAGAGGATTTTGCCACTTTCGACAATGAAAATACCTCTAGCATTATGGTGCAGTCGACGGGTGATCAAAATGATTTAGAAATAGCGGCGCAAGTTAGACAATATGTTGAGGGTAAAAACCAACAATTGCCCGAAGGGGCAAAGTTAACCGTTTGGGGAGATAGCTCATACTACCTTTCTGAACGCTTAGATATGATGATAAACAATATGATGATGGGGGCGTTTTTAGTCTTTATCGTCTTGACATTATTCCTACGTATTAAAATTGCCTTTTGGGTTATGCTCGGCATTCCAATTAGTTTTTTTGGCGCGTTAATGATGATGCCGCTACTTGGTGAATGGTCTGTTTCAATTAATATGCTTAGCCTTTTTGCATTTATCATGGTGTTGGGGATTGTGGTTGATGATGCCATTGTTATTGGCGAAAGTGCTTATGCTGAAATAGAAAAATATGGACATTCTCGTGACAACATTATTCGCGGTACGTTACGGGTGGCAATGCCAGCGACATTTGGGGTTTTAACAACCATAGCGGCATTTACTCCGTTACTCTTTATCGATGCAAGTTTTGCTGCTTTTTTCCGGGCCATATCGATAGTTGTTAGTTTTTGTTTAATTTTCTCTTTAATTGAATCTAAATGGATTTTGCCTGCACATTTAGCACATATGAAATATGTGCCTTTAGTGGCAGAAGACGCTAACTTTCTGGAACGTTTTCAAATGCGCTTTAAAGAAAAGTTAGATAACTTTATACACACAGTGTACAAGCCATATTTAGAGAAGGCGCTCATTGCGCGATACAATACTATGGCGGTATTTGTCGCTATTTTGATTTTATCAATAGGCTTAATTGTTGGTTCATTTGTGAAACTAGAGGTGTTTCCTAATATTCCCAGTGACTTTATTCAAGGTAATATCACTATGGTTGATGGCTCAGCGGCTCATCAACGTAATAAAGCAATAGAGAAAGTTAAAAAAGCCATTGAAACGGTTTCTGAAAATAACAAAATTAATGGCATTAGTTTTGTGAAGCATGAAATGATTTTCACCAATGGCAATACCAGTGCTAGCGTGCTGCTTGAATTAGTCAAGCCAGACCAAAGAGAGTTAGATGCCTATGAAATTGAAAAATTATGGCGTGACGAAATTGGCGAAATACCTGGCACCAAAGAACTGCGCTTTTTTGCTGGTACTAATGCTGGTGGTGGTGCTGCAATTGAGTTTCAACTAACAGGACAAAATGACCTTGAACTTGAAGCTGCAGCAGAAGCTATTCAAACACAGTTAAATAGTTATGATGGCGTATACGACGTTCGACATTCATTTAGTCGTGGTAGCCAAGAAATTAAGCTTAGCATTAAGCCAGAAGCTGAAGTGCTAGGGTTGAATTTATCAAGTTTAGCTAAACAGGTTCGCCAAGCGTTTTATGGTGATGAAGCGCAGCGTATTCAGCGTGGACGTGATGAGTTGAAAGTGATGGTACGTTACCCCGAGTCTGACCGCTTATCGGTTTCAGATTTAGAGGATATGTGGATCAGAACACCAAGTGGTGAGCAAGTACCTTTTTATCAGGTTGCTAACATTGAAATAGGCCAAGGTTTTTCTTCAATCACCCGCATTAACCAAAAGCGTTCAATTACCATTTCTGCCGATATTGATAGTGAAAAAGTTGAGTCACGCAAAGTTGTGACTGAAATGAACGACAAGTATCTGCCGGAAATTTTAGCTGATTACCCTAGTGTGCGCTACGGTATTGAAGGTGCAAGTAAGGATCAGGCTGACTTTTTATCACAATTAGGTTTAGCCGCAATAGGAGCTTTATTTTTGATTTACGGCTTAATTGCTATTCCTACTAAATCTTATAGCCAACCTATAGTGATTATGTCTGTGATTCCATTTGGTATTATTGGAGCCATTATTGGCCATTGGCTACTTGGTCGCACTATTAATATGATGTCGATGTTTGGCTTTATTGCGTTAACTGGGGTGGTGGTAAATGATAGTTTAATTATGGTCGACTTTATTAATAAAGCTAAAGGCTCAGGCATGCGTATGATTGATATTGTTAGCCAAGCAGGTACACAACGTTTTAGGGCAATTTTATTAACGTCATTAACAACGTTTTTTGGTATTTTCCCTTTGTATTTTGAAGGCAGCTTGCAAGCACAATTTATCATCCCGATGGCGATATCATTAGGCTTTGGTATTGTCTTTGCAACTGTAATAACCCTGTTTTTAATACCGTCCTTGTATATGATAAAAGAAGATATTGCCAATTTGTTTAAGCGGCGACAGGCGCTAAATGTTGAGTCGACACATTATTAGGCTCAACCATTAAGCATTTAAAGCAATAGCGAATATTAAACTTTATAAATTAAGCCGTATTTTTATAGTCTGAAAATACGGCTTTTTATTGTCTGTCGCTTAGCATATTGCTTGTCTTGAGCTCAGGTTATTTACATTATTGTCATTAGTTGTTTATATATGTGAATAATATCAGAGCGTTAACTACGCACTTCGTGCTGTTCATTATTTTAAGGTAAAGCTATGTTTGCTAAATCCACTTACGGTTTTCTGTTTTTTACATTTGCACTAATACAAATTTTGGCTTGGCCTGCGGCAGCTGAACAAGTTAAACAATGGCAACGTATTGATATCGATAAGAAAGCATCCTTACGCGGCAGTGCGATAAAGGAGAATACATTATGGGTTAGTGGTAGCGATAATACAGTATTTGTTAGCTTCGATGCTGGTAAATCCTGGCACGACCGTTCTGTAAAGACAAAACGTACAGTAGATTTTCGTGATATTGAACTATTTAACAAAAATACTGCTATTGTCATGGGCGCTGGAGAAGGTCAAAAGTCTGTTTTATATAAAACTATAAATGCCGGTGTCAGCTGGCAGTTGCTTAATGTAAATAGTGACGACAAAGGATTTTATGATGCGATTGCTTTTTGGGATGAGCAAAATGGTTTATTACTTGGTGATCCCGTTGATGGTTTTTATGTTATCAAGCGAACGTTAGATGGCGGAAAAACGTGGCGTCGAATAGCTAAAGTGAACTTGCCGGCTTTGCTGGATAAAGAAGCGGCATTTGCGGCAAGTGGCAATACCTTAATTACCGGAAAAAACGGCCAAGCTTGGCTGACAACAGGTGGATTTTCAGCGTCAGTGTACTTTAGTGATGATTATGGCGAACACTGGCAGCGACAAGATGTACCTTTATATTCGGCCACTCAAACAGCGGGAGGCTATGGTTTAGCGCTAAACAGTCAACAACAGGTATTCGTCTTAGGAGGAGACTATCAACAAAGAACTGGGCATTATGAAAATATCGCAGGTTTTCTAGATGGTAAATGGCGAAAGATTGATGCTAAGCAGCGAGGGTTACGAACGGCCATGAGCTGTATCGAAAAAGTCTGTATTAGCGTAGGGAAAACCAGTAGTGATATATCTTTCGATGGTGGTAAAGCATGGCAAGAATTTGATGATAAAACGGCGGAATTGCAGCAAAGGGGCTTTTACACAATCGCTAGTGATGGTCAGTTATTTTTGGCTGCTGGTCAAGACGGCAAAGTCGCTATATATGATGTTGAGTAAGTCGGTGTTTACCAACCAATAGATTTAAGCCAGCCTAAAATTGTTTTCGTTAATGAATACTTTGGATACTGACCAGGCATTTGGTTAGTTAGCTGGCGCTGTCGATAGTACACTTTCATTTCATTTTTTGCTTTAATTTTTCTAGTCTTAGCACTATTGGCCACTAAACGATGATCTCGTTTTAGGTATAAATCAAGGATTGGCAGATCAGATAACCCTACTTGTTCTGCTAACTTGCTATCTTCGGTTGGTGTTGACATATAGCCACTTAACATAACCATGGCACTTGGTGTGTCAATCTGCTCACTGCTAATCATATTCATCATTAACCCGGCATGTTGCCCTGCTACAATCGTTAAGATCACTCCTGGGTAATCCTTGGCTTTTTTTATCACCTCAGCAACTGCACTTGCCAAAGTTTTTTGATATGCCATTAAAGTATCGGAATTTTCTTGTTCTCTTTGCTCTGCTAAAAGCGCTTGTGAAGGGTAAGCTGTAGGTTGATGTGGCGGATGTAAGGTTAATAATGTCCATCCTTGATTTGGCATATTTTTTCGCAATTGCTTAAAAGCACTAGGGCTGGTTGGACTTTTCTGCCAATCAGGAATTAATATCATGACTCCTTTATTAATTGCAGTGGTATGTGGGTCAACCAGCATTAAGTATTCGTCCGGGCCCACTAATATCGACTCAACCTTGGTATGTGTTAGGTAATGCTTAATATCTTGCTGTTGCTGGCTAAATGCATTTATTGGCGCATTAACAATTCGTGATGATTCTTGACTCTCATTAGTTTTGGCGTCGGCTGATGGCTCAGGCTTTTTTTCGTCAGCCATAGCCTCTGTTGCTTTTTGCTGTTGCGGTGAACTTGCTTCTTGTTCCGCGGCGACCGTGACGTTGGAGAGTCCACCAGCGGATATTAAAAATACCAGCACTAAGGGGACAAACAACCTTTGAGAAAATGCAAACAATTGGAATCCTTAAAAATGAATAAACTTAATTTTTAGCCGTCATTAGTTTTTCGTATTGATAAATACTTTATCGACGATTTATCTATATGCTTTAGCTACTTATTCGAAAGGACACGGTTTTGAAAATGTTAATTTTTGCTTTGATACCGGATGACTTATCTCTAACATTTGTGCGTGTAGCTGCAAGCGGTTACTGACCGTTAGCGCTTTTTCATGGGCATATAAACGGTCACCAAGAATCGGATGACCAATAGCAAGCATATGTACTCTAAGTTGATGAGAGCGTCCGGTTACTGGTGTTAACTCTACTAAGGTAGTTGTTTGGTCATCAATATCATTACAATAACTTAGTACTTTATAGTGGGTCAGTGCCTTTTTACCATGCTCAAAATCTACTTTTTGTTTTGGACGATTAGGCCAGTCACAAACTAGTGGTAGTTCAACAGAGCCAGTTTTATCATCGACTTTGCCAAATACGCGAGCAATATAAAGCTTTTGGGTTAACCGCTTTTCAAATTGACGACTAATTTCAACATGCGCAGGTTTATTTAAAGCCATTAAAATAATACCAGAGGTGGCCATATCTAACCGATGAACAACGGTCGCACTAGGAAGCACTTTAATGACTCGATTTTGCAAGCAATCTTGATGCTCAGGTAAACGTCCTGGCACTGTCAGCAAACCGCTGGGTTTATTTAGCACAACAATATCGTCGTCTTGATAAATAATATCAAGGTAAGGTGACATTGGTGGCTGATAAATAAAATCAGGGTTTGCACTCATTTGCTTTTTCCTTTTGTTTACTGGCTAACAACAATTAATCGAATCGCTTCAAACTTGATTTGTGCCTTTTCGATATATTCTGCTAGTGCAGTTTTTTGCATGCTAATGAAGTCAATTTCCTGCTGACGTACACTAGGGTTTATGGCTTTAAGTGCTGTTAAACGCTGGTGCTCTTCATCCATAGCTGATTGCATAGTCGTTAGTGCTTTTTGCTGGATATCGGCTACTTGCTTTTCGGCGTGAGCTTCTGCCTTGGTTACAAGTGGTGAAACTTGGTTTTTAAGTGCTTTAACTAATTGCAAGGCAACTTGTTTTTTAACTGGCGATAATTGCTGATCTAATACCGCTTCACTAACTTTATCAGCTAAATTATTACCATTTTTGTCAACTAAAATACGAATTGGCGTAATTGGTAAATAGCGTCCTAATTGTAAATTGCTTGGTGCAATCGCTTCTAAGGTAAAAATACATTCCAGGAAGAATGTGCCAGCTGGCAATGCAGGGTTTTTCAAAATACCGATGCTGGCATTACCTATTTCATCCGATAGTACTAAATCCATCGCCCCTCGAACCATAGGATGGTCCCAGGTTATAAGTTGGTAATTCTCACAAGCCAAGGCTGTATGACGATTAAAAGTGATGGTAGTGCCGTCTTCTGGCAGGCATGGGAAATTGCTAGACAACATATGTTCACTTGGGTGTAAAGCGATAGAATTATCGGCTTTATCGTCTTGTTGAATACCAAACACATCTAATAGTTGAAACATAAATTGCGGTAAATGAATTTGTTGATCAAGTTGTTCAATTTTCTCAACCAGCGCGTCAGCCTTACCTTGGCCAGAAGAGTGCAATTCAAGTAACTTGTCGCGACCTGACTCTAAGTCTTGCTTAATGGTCAGGTGTTTTTCATGGCTTTGCTTAATGAGTTGTTCAGCGTCAGCAGATTCCCAGCTAGCACTTAATGCTAATTCAAACAGTTTGTCACCGAATGACTGATAAACCGCGTGGCCCGTAATACAGGTATGCTCAAAGGCATTTAATGCCTGTTTGTACCATTTAAACAATAAACTTTGTGGTGAGTCTTCAAAGAAAGGTACATGCAAACGAATGGTTTCAGATTGCCCAATACGGTCCAAACGACCAATGCGCTGTTCAAGTAAGTCAGGGTTATTTGGTAAATCAAACAATACTAAGTGGTGAGCAAATTGGAAGTTACGGCCTTCGCTGCCAATTTCTGAACACAATAATACTTGCGCGCTGTCTTCATCTTGAGCAAAGTATGCGGCGGCGCGGTCACGTTCAAAAATACTTAAGCCTTCGTGGAAAACCGCAGCGCGCATTCCTTCTTTTACACGTAACGCAATTTCAAGATCAATTGCCGTTTGTGCATGAGCACAAATAACTAAGACCTTTTCTTTTTTCAGTGATTGCAATAACTCAATTAAATAATCAACACGTGGGTCAATGTCATACCAGTCTTCATGACTTTCTAATGCAAACAGTGTTTCTGGGGTAAATAGTAGCTTAGCGGATTTAGTCGTTTTTAAATCTTCCGCAGTACCAGATAGTAACAATTCATTGATGGCGGTTTGGTAACCTTCAGGCATAGCTAATGGCGTTGCGTGTAATTCACGCTTAGGAAAGCCCTTGATAGTATTTCGGCTGTTTCTAAATAGGATGCGGCCAGTGCCGTGACGATCTAATAGCTGTGACAATATATGCTGGCGAGCATTGTCTTGTTGAGCTTGATCTGCCTGATTAATATTCGATATATATTCGCTAACATCCGCTTCTTTTAGTAAATTTGTTAGCGTGGTTATTTGCTCAGGCGTTACTGCTTCGTTGGCCACTAAGGTATTGGCAGCATCGGCAACCTCAGTGTAATGCGCTTCTTCTTCGGTGAACTTTTGGTAATCAAAAAAGCGATCTGGGTCTAATAAGCGTAAACGCGCAAAGTGGCTTTCGTGACCGAGTTGATCTGGCGTGGCTGTTAACAGCAAAACACCAGGAATGGTTTGTGCAAGCTGCTCAATACATTGATATTCAATACTGGCATTGTCTTGCTGCCAGTTTAAATGATGCGCTTCATCAACTACCATTAAGTCCCATTCTTCTTCAATAAGGGCTTCGTACCAATTAGGGTTGCGAGTGATAAAACCTAGGTTTACTAGTACCAATTGCTCTGAACTAAATGGGTTGTCGTATTCGCCGTTACTTGAAGTTTCTTCACAGCGACTTTCATCAAAAATGCTAAATTGCAGGTTAAAACGGCGTAACATTTCCACTAGCCATTGGTGCATTAATGATTCTGGCACTATGATCAGAACACGTTTTGCTCGTCCTGTTACTAGCTGTTGGTGAATGATTAACCCAGCCTCTATGGTTTTACCTAAACCTACTTCATCGGCAAGTAAAACACGTGGTGCAAAGCGACTACCAACCTCTTCAGCGATATAGAGCTGATGTGGTATTAAGCTCACGCGACCGCCACTAAGACCCATTAAATCTGATTGTTGTTGACTAAATTGGTGGTGCAAACAGTCTTTACGCAAGCGAAACCAATCGAGGCGATCAACTTGACCATTTAGCAAGCGATCGTGCGGTTTATTGAACTTAATAAAGTGGTCAATCATCACTTCTTTTAATGAGCATGTTTCGCCAGTATCTTGTCGGACACCGTGGTAAGTAATTAAGTTGTGTGATTCTTCAAATGATTCTACGGTAAGTAACCAGCCTTCATGACTTGGGATACTGTCGCCCGTGTTAAATATGACGCGAGTTAACGGAGCGTTATCTATGGCATATTGTCTAGCATCGCCAGTGGCCGTAAATACGATAGTAACAAAGCGACCTTCAACAGAGGTAACTGTTCCTAGCCCTTGATCTGACTCACTATCACTAATCCAACGCTGTCCAGGGTAAAATGACATAGAAAAACTCCAACTTAATAGCTTAGGCTATAAATACACGACCAAAAAAAAGGCGCTATAGTACCGTTAATCATAGAAGCGATCATTAAATAAATCTGAAAAATACGACTTTTTTTGATTAAAAGTTATAGAAGCTGGAAATGTAATTTAATTGGGGAATAGTGGATGACCACAACTGGTTATATTGCCATAGAAATATGAAGGTAAAAAGTACTTTCTGGCAACAATACCAATTTAATTTATTACCCTAAAAGTCACTTGCTAGCGGTTTAATAAACTGTCACAGTGGAGACAAGTTTGTTGTGTTTAGGAATGAACAAACAAGCTGCTTAATTGTAATGAACTACAATTAAGGTGAGTAAAATTGTTTTGGTTAGATGAGTTATCAACTTTTAATGGTTTCTAGCAGCCTATGCTTTGATTATTACCTTTTCGAAGCCAGAGGAGCTGTAGAACCTTCAACTTGGTAAAGGATTTTCATATGACAGCAGAAAAAATAATTTACGTTTTAGACACAAATATTCTTCTTCACGAACCCTTCGCTTTCCTTTCATTTAAAGAGCACGACGTAGTTGTACCTATGACGGTACTTGAAGAATTAGATTCAATAAAAGATCGCCGAAAAGATGTTAGCAGAGACGCTCGAGTGGCAATCAGGGCGCTAGAAGACACTTTAGCAAATGCGTCTCCGGAAGAAGTACTTGCTGGCGTAAAGTTGCCCGAAAACTCAGAGCAGCACCCAAGTGGCTGTTTATCAATATTCAATGATTATGCGCTTGATGAAGAAAAGGTAAAGCTTTCCTTTAATGAAAATGATAATCGTATCATTAGCACAGCTATTTATTTACAAGATGCAAAACCACAGAGCAAAGTCGTTTTGGTGACTAAAGATATAAATATGCGTTTAAAAGCTAAGGGGGCAGGCTTAGCGTTTGTTGAAGACTATCGAACCGATCAGTTAATTGATGATATTCAATTTTTAACTAAGGGATATCATCAATTTGAAGGAGATTTTTGGCAGCATGTGGAAGATTGCGAGAGTGAAACCGAAGGTCGCAATACAACCCACTATGTTAAACGTGAGTTATTACCCAATCGTTATATGAATGAATATTTAATAGATGAAGGCGAGCATTTTGCAGGTAAGGTGACTGGCTGGGATGAGCAAAACTTAGCAATAACAGATTTAAGCCGAGATCGCTTAATGTCGAAGCAAGCATGGGGTATTCATCCAAAAAACATTTATCAAGGTATGGCGATGGATGCGTTATTAGATCCAAATATTGATTTGGTGATATTAACGGGGCCTGCAGGCTGTGGTAAAACACTATTGGCACTAGCGACAGCATTAGAGCAAGTAATAGAACGTGGTCTGTACGATAAAATTATTGTTACTCGTAGTACACCTGAAATTGCCGAATCAATCGGCTTTCTGCCAGGTACTGAAGAAGAAAAAATGGCGCCTTGGCTGGCGGCAATTACCGATTCGCTAGAAGTCTTGCATAAGCAAGATGAAAATATGCATGGTAGCTTGAATTACATTATGGACAAGGCCAATATTCAGTTTAAGTCGGTTAACTTTATGCGCGGGCGTAGTATTCAAAATGCCTTAGTATTACTTGATGAATGCCAAAACCTAACCGCCTCACAATTAAAAACAATAATTACACGTTGTGGTGAAGGCACTAAATTGGTGTGCTCAGGTAATTTAGCACAAATTGACAGTAATTATTTGACGGCAGTAACTTCCGGGTTGACCTATATAGTTGAACGATTTAAAGACTTTCCTGGCAGCAGTACCATTAATCTTAATGGTGTCGTACGCAGTCGATTAGCGTCATTTGCAGAAGAAAATTTATAGTCATAAGTTGTCCGATGATATTTAGCATATACATAGCTCAATATCATCGGGTATTATTTTAACTCTAATTAAGGTGTTAACATTACCAAACAATGGCGAGAGTCGTCAGACATTAAGCAGTTAAGTGTTACATGAAATGCTTTAACTGCTTAAATGAATAATAATAAAATTGCATTAGCAGGGCACTAGTTTGTTTGCACAAGGTTCAAAAGAGCAGTTATTTCAACGGTATAATAAGTCAGTTATTACGGTTTTTATCGTGATCATGTTATTGACCTTTATAGTGACCTTTTATCGTTTTTATCTTGCTCGACAAGTTCATGCAGATAATCGAATTAGTGCTCTAACTACGCAAAGTATACAGCTTAATAATCGCTTGAGCCGGACCGTTGAAACCTTAACCGGTATCAGAGATTTAGCACAGTATTACCTAAAGTTCCCAGATGAATTACCAAGTAAACTGCCATCATTACATCAAGACGGTAAATATTTTTACCTCCAGAAAAATCGTAAAAGTATTGCCAGTCAAACACGAACTATGACCGGAAATATAACGGGCATTGGGCGGGTTGATTCATTTACACCATCATTGAAGCAAGAATTGGTTATGGCAAATGCATTAACTCCTGCATTTGTTACTGCGCAGGAGTCAATCAAAGAAGCTAATTGGCTGTATTACATTTCCATGCGCCGCTTTATTAACTTGTATCCTTGGGTGCCTAGAAGTATTTGGCAATATAGCGATCAAAGTTTAACCAATAGTTTGATGCTTAAAATTCAAGCCTCGGTACACCGTGATGACAAGTTTTGGTCTCGGCCATATGTAGACTCGGCTGGCAAAGGCCTCAATACCGCGTTGGGTATGGGGGTATATTTAGATAACCGAATGACAGGAGCCGTTCTTGTTGATATCAATACAGCTGGCTTATATGACTACCTACCAGAAGTGTTGGATGAAAATCATGGTTATATAATTGTTGATAAGCACAGTCATGTTTTACTGCATAAGAAAAATGACAATTTAACATTAAGTACCCGTACCGCATTTAGTGATGCTGCCCCAGAGCAATTAAACCAGTTAAGCTACCAAGCCTTGCGAGAAATAAATTTAAGTACGGAAATTGGCCATTGGGTGGTGCAAACCAAAGTATTGCCCATTAATGGCTGGGTGTTATTAGAGTATCAGCAAAAGTCTTCATTTTATGGCGCAATTGATCAGCGATTTATAGCTATATTTACTGGTTTGTTTATCGGGCTGCTCACGTTATTAATTATTATATATTATGTTACGCATCGCACATTTATCGTGCCTTCTAAACAATTTATTAACCATATTGAAAACTGTTCAGCAGGTGATCCTGGCAAAATTAAACCATCCATCGAGTGGCGCCATTGGTTTAAAATAGTTGAAGATCTATTTGGCGAAAACCGCAGCTTGTTGCAGCGTTTAAAAGATCAAAATGTTGAGTTGGATATTAGGGTAAAAGAAAAAACCCAAGCACTTGAGCATACCAGTGAGCAACACCAGCGGGACTTTGCCTTGTTGCGCTCAGTGATGAATGCTATTCCTGACTATATTCTTTTTAATGATCAGCAAGGACGTCTTATTGGTTGTAATCAATCCGTTGAAAGGTTGGCATCACAGCAAGAAAATGAGGTATTAGGTGGGCAAACTAATGCATTTATTAGCACAACATTTGGGCAAGATATAACTGATTTTTTGTCTGATAATGCGCAAAGCCCAGTTAATAAAGTTAGCCAGCAAACTGTTAGCACAGTCAATAAAACCTACGAAGTATATAAAGCGCCTTTTTATGGAGACGGTCATATTGCTTTAGGTAATATTATTTTAATTCGTGATGTTAGCCAGCAATTTGAAATTAACCAAGCGTTAAAGCGTGCTAAGAACCAAGCCGAGGAAGCGAATAAAATAAAGAGCCAATTCTTGGCTAATATGAGTCATGAAATTCGTACGCCAATTAATGCTATACAAGGAATGTATTATTTATTGCTGCAAAGTGAATTAAATAAAATTCAACAACAGTACTTACAGAATGCGCAAACAGCATCTAATAGTTTACTCTTCCTAGTTGATGAATTATTAGACTCCGCGAAAGTCGAGTCGGGCAATATGTCTATTTACAAGGAAATTGTCAGTTTAGACAATATTATTTCACAAGCAATTAACTTAAATATATCCTCAATTGTGAGTAAAAATTTGCAATTTAACGTTGAGATTGCAAGCAATGTACCACTGCAAATATATACCGATAACATGCGACTTGTACAAGTGCTCAGTAACTTGTTAAACAATGCCACTAAGTTTACTGAACAAGGCAATATAAAACTATCAGTGTCATTGATTAAAAACCGAGAAAATGAGCACGATGTACTTGATTTTACGGTGCAAGATACAGGTATAGGTATTGATAAAGCCAAGCAAGGCAACTTGTTTGAAGCATTTCAGCAAGCAGATGATTCAATGACGAGAATGTATGGCGGTACAGGATTAGGTTTATCTATTTGCCAGCATATTGCCCAGTTACTTGATGGTAAAATAAGCATAGATAGTGACTTAGGCCAGGGGGCAAAATTTAGCTTAAATATTCCAATAACCCATGATAATCGACATGATAAAGTGATGAACAGCTTTAGCACTCTTAAACTGTCGCTGTCTGATGTAAAAATAATAAACCTTGCGGTAGATTTACCGGCAAGTGTGCAAGAAAATTTCGCTAATCTCGAACAAGACATTATCACCATAAAGCAGCTTAAAAACTTGGATGTCAGCCTTATTGGTGCTCGCAACGTTTTATTGCTTGATAATCTTACCAATAAGCAAAAATTTACTGATGAAGAAATTGCAATAATTGCTGAGCACATTACATTGGTCGCTATTTGCCAACCAATTGAAAGCGTAATTTCAGCCACTTTACTTGAACAATTTAACCAGCGGAAAATTAAATATTTATTGCTGGAAACACCGCTTTATAGGCAGGCGATTATTAAATTGGCCGAGGAGGTTGAATTATTATCATCGGTTACCAATACACTTGTACCTGCGGCAAGTAATACAAACTCTGCAGAGCACTTAGCCGGATTAAAGGTTTTGCTGGTTGAAGATAACCTAGTTAACCAACTCGTTGCCATTAAGTTACTTGAGTCATTAAAAATAAAAGTTACCGTTGCAGAAAATGGTCAAGAAGCGTTAGAGCTGTTAACGACTAATAATATTGATGTTGTACTTATGGACATTCAAATGCCCGTTATGGATGGTTTAACCGCCACAAAGCATATTCGTGCGCAATCACAATTTAAGAATTTACCGATATTAGCGATGACAGCCCATGCTCGTGAAGAAGACAAACAACAATGTTTGGCAGCAGGTATGGACTTACATTTAGCAAAACCTATTACACTAGCGGCATTGACAGAAAATATTCTGTCGGTACTTTAAGGGGGACGTTACAATTTTGCCTGCTACTGTTGCAAATTGGCAAAGAATGGCTCTGCGTAGTAATGGCCGTTGCGAATAGCAAACTCAGACTCTACTGAAACTTCACCAATATTCATCAGTGCAGGGCCAGTTGGCTCTGCTAATACATATTGTAAACCATCGACACTAATAGCTAACTCATTCCCTTCTGCGGGAATATTAATCGCTAATAAAGCATGATTATCAATAAATACTAGCATCATTTTAATACGTGGCATTAGCATTCGAAATATCGCCGCTGTTAAGGTTACCTTGCTATCACAATCACCTTGATTTTCCCATAATGTTCTTAAAGGCGGATTGAAACCCGCACCGGTTGACGTTGTTCGTGACTCTAAGGTGGCATATGGGATACTTTGGACAAAACCGAGTACATAATTACTCACTTTACGAATGTTTTGTATTGAAGCTTTATCTAAAATTAGCTTTTTTAACGGCTTGAAGTCATTTACCGACTCATCAGCAAAACGAACATGATCGGGCTTGATGGCTACGCTATTGTCAAAAGAAATGAAGCGTTGATAAAAGTTTTCGTGTAAATATTCGCGCATTAATTCAGTTTCAAGTGCCTGAATTTTTCTTTCAGCTTGCGCCAGTGCTTGTTGATTTTGACTGCTAATTTTAATTTGCATCTCGTCACCAGCCCCTAAGAAAGAAAAATGAACATCAGGTGAATTTTCTTTACTTAAGGCTCTTTTGAGCCCTTGATCTATATAACGCTTGGCTTGACTTGCTTGGTAGGCCTTAAAATTTCGAAAGCGATCAAAGAGGGTGGTTTTATCAATCGTGAAAGTTATAGATTGATTTTCTTGGGCTTGATCTAGCCATTGATAGCTAAACTGAACCGTATTTTCGTTAGCTTTTTTGCTAAAACTCAGCTGCTTAGCCCAGAGCGAGCTATGAAATGTTAAAATAACAACAGCAAATGTAGCAAAAAATCTCACATAAAACCTTAAAAGCTAATCACGTACACCTCAAGCTTACGTGAAAAACTCTTTGTACGCTAATTTCTAGTTAGCTCTTTACTTTTACTCTGTTTAATATATATTCAAACAAGTGTTTTAATTAAATGTTTTAATCAAGTGTTTGGAGAAAATGATGGCTGACTATCAAGTGCCTTTAAGAGATATGAGTTTTTTATTGTATGACGTATTTAAGGCGGATGCGTTATGGCAGTCGTTGCCCACTTTGGCTGAACGCGTAGATAAAGAAACAGCTGAAGCCATTTTGCAGGAATGCGCAAAAATAGCAGAGCAAGAAATTGCGCCACTTTCTCGAAACGGAGATGAAACAGGTGTTAAATTTGATAATGGCAAAGTAACCACAGCGGCGGGTTATAAACAGGCATTTAATACTTATGTTGAAGGTGGTTGGACGTCACTGGGTGGTGAACCTGAGTTTGGCGGTATGGGCATGCCGAAAATGTTAACAGCATTGCATGAAGAAATGCTGTGCTCTGCAGATATTTCATTTTCATTGTACCCTGGTTTAACAGCTGGGGCAGGTTTATCGCTGGCAAAGCATGGTAGTGAAGAGTTAAAAAATCGCTACCTTACTCGCATGTATGCAGGGGAGTGGAGTGCAACAATGTGCTTAACTGAGGCACATGCGGGTACTGACTTAGGCATGATCAGAACGAAAGCAATTCCACAAAACGACGATAGTTATTTAATTACTGGCACTAAAATATTCATTACTGCTGGCGAGCATGATCTAACTGATAACATCGTTCATTTAGTACTGGCAAAGTTACCTGATGCACCAGCCGGACCGCGCGGTATCTCGTTATTCTTAGTACCTAAATTTCTAGTCAATGATGATGAATCAATTGGTGAGTTTAACCATGTAAGTTGTGGTTCAATTGAACATAAAATGGGTATTCATGCTTCAGCAACTTGTGTGATGAATTTTGATGGTGCGCGAGGTTATTTAGTCGGCGAGCTAAATAAAGGCCTCGCCTGCATGTTTACTATGATGAACTTTGAGCGCATTGGTGTTGGAATCCAAGGGCTTGGCGCAGCTGAACGTTCATATCAAAATGCCTTGGAATACGCAAAAGATAGAATACAAGGTCGTTCACTTAGTGGTGCGAAGTCAACAAGTGCAGAAGCAGATTCATTAATGGTGCATGGCGATGTGCGCAGAATGCTATTAAATATGAAAGCCTTGAATGAAGGTTCGCGTGCCCTATCTACCTATATTGCCATGCAGCTTGATATAGCTACCTATGGTGAAGGTGAGGCTCAACAAAAAGCTGAGCAACTTGTGGCGTTAATGACGCCAATTGCCAAGGCATTTTTTACCGATTTAGGATTTGAAAACACAGTTGCTGGCCAACAAATTTTTGGTGGTCATGGCTATGTGCGTGAATGGGGGCAAGAACAATTAGTAAGAGATACTCGTATTTCACAAATTTATGAAGGTACTAATGGTGTGCAAGCAATGGACTTGTTAGCACGAAAAGTTGCTGGCAGTAAAGGCCAGCTTGTGAAAGTGTTTGTAGAGGAAGTACAAACGTATATTGCATCCTCACACGCTGAAAATATGCAAGAATTCATTGAGCCATTAACACAAGCATTGACCGAACTGGAAAGTTTAACACACGACATCTTACTCTCGGCACAAGCTAACCCAGAAGAGTTGGGCTGTGCCGCCAATGATTATTTGCATGTTTTTGGTTATACCGCCATGGCATTTGTTTGGGCGAAAATGGTGGAGGTTGCACTTAATGCTGATGAAGGTAGCGAATTTCATCAAAGTAAAGTTCATACCGCAAGATACTTCTTTGCTAGGCTTCTGCCTCGTTGTCAGTCGTTAATTTCTTCCGCCAAAGCAGGTAGCCAAGCTATGTTTGATATGCCAGAGCAATTATTTTAAACATATTGAACAAATATCGTTCGAACAAGCCAATTCCATGATGTGAATTGGCTTTTTTTTGCTGAAACTAAGGTGTTTTTATTAAGAAACAGGTAAAATTATAAAGACATAGCAAATGAAGAAACTTACCGATTAGTTGCCTTATCGCTTTAAATCGCTCGCTTAGTTTTAGTTTTAGTTTTAGTTTTAGTTATAAGCATAATTTACGCGCTACCTCATATTTCATTCAAGCAAATGCAAACATGATGTTTGTTGACCAAGGATACCGGGTGATTAAATTTCATGGTTTTGCGTATGCTATTTCGAAATAGTCAGTTTCTATTGATGTGTTATTTGAAGAATTAAAGCATCCTTAAGCCTTCAGGCTCCATTAAACCTCAAGTATGTATGGCGGTTACATAATGTTACTGGCTTAGTAACATTATCATACCTTATTGTTGCTTTAAGACATTTATACTTTGCAAATCGGACTTGCCAATTTTTTTGTGGAATAGATTATGTTTGGTTTGAAAAAAGAAATGCCTGCAGAAAGTAATATGAAAAAAATATTACTTATTGAAGACGATCGTATGGTGTCGAATTTAATAAAATCGTTTTTAGAAAAGTCCAACTTTATTGTACAACAAGTTTTCCGTGGCGATATGGCACGAGATGCGATTAGTCAGTTTAAACCTGATTTAGTTATCTTAGATATCGGCTTACCTAAATTAGATGGCTTTCATGTTTGTCACGAAATTCGAGAAATTTATGATGATCCAATTGTCGTTTTAACGGCAAGAGAAACCGACGAAGAGCAAATTAGTGCTTTTAAGTTAGGTGCAGATGATTTTATTACTAAACCTGTTTCGCCTAATGTATTAAAAGTAAGGCTTGATGCCATGTTACGCCGTAAACCAGCTAAAGAAGAGCGGCCATTGCATGCCTTTAGAGTTGGTAACATCGCTTTATACCCGCAAGCAAATAAATGTGAAATTGACGGCAATATTATTCGTCTTAGCTCGTTTGAGTTTCAGTTACTGGCACTATTATTACGTAATGTTGGTCGAGTCATGACACGAGATGCTATTTATAGCGTGCTACTAAACCGAGAATATAACGGTGTAGAACGTACCGTTGATGTTCGAATTTCTAAGTTACGTGACAAGCTAATTAATGAAGGGATGAAGTGTGCGCGTATTGAAACGGTTTGGGGTAAAGGTTATATCCTTAATGAAACTGCCGGCTAAACCGTAACAACTTTTAAGCTGATATCTTATAAACAAAAAAAAGACCAATTAAATTGGTCTTTTTTTTTGTTTTTACAGCTAGTTAGCCTAGTAAACTAAAATGAATAGGTGGTACCAATTAACGCTACTTTTTGTTCACTTTGGTTCAATAGCGTGAAGTCATCTTTAGTGCTAGCAACATGGCTTGTGGTAATTGCGCCAACGACACTCCAATGATTAGTTAAATCAAAACTGCCGATGACTCCTATGGTTGTGCTGGTTGTTGGTAACGCACTGGTGTAGGCGTTAGTTGTCGGCAAAGGTTTGACTTGAAGTTCATTTTGAGAGCCTTCCATGCTTTCGATACTTGCTGTTACAGACAAATTAAAGCGACCAAAATTAACTAAACTATACGCACCATGTAAAAAGCTTTTAACACGCTTATGATTTAAATTATTTGTACTGTTATAGCCTGTTTCTGTACGGAAACGGCCATATTGAAATAAAGTTTGTTGAGCCAAGTTTGGTACTAAAAAATCTTCTTCATTAAGCATCTGGCTGCGGCTTGAAAGCACGTAATTGTTTTTCAAACTATAAAGCCCAGTTTTAAACGTTTCAGCGATTTTATGTTGTAAATATTTACTGTTGTCTACGCTAAAAATATCATTCACTTGAGGCGAAAGATTAACGTTTTTATTGGTTACAGCTATGTGCTCAATTGCTGAATCAGACCAATCTTTAGGGTTAATTGCCGTGTTAAGGGCAGTATTTTTATTTCGGCTAACGTCGTTGTTATCCATGTTTGATTCGGGCAATGTTTGGATAGCCGAGAAATATTCATTAGCATGACTTATATTGCTAAATTGAAGCAACAAAAAGCAGCAACAATAAAAGCTATTGCGAGTAAGCGTTATTCTCATATTCTCCCCTTTACACTCTAAGTTAATCTAGTAAAACTTGAAAACAGCGTAAAATTTGATGTTGATGCGCTAATTATTTTTATTCGCGATGATTTAACTATAGCTAATGATTTTAAAGTCGTGGAGAAAATAACTATTTTTATTTTTTAACGTTAAAATAGATACATTTATATGCGTAAACGCTAGAATAATATCGATGCTTTAAGTGATAAAAATAGCAAGAGAATAGAAAAATATAGGTGTCGTATTAGTTAAAAGCATAACAATATTAAGGAGAACATTAGTGCGCTTTGTCATGTGTTTATTCGTTGTTTTATTAGCAGCGTGTACCAGCAATTTATTACCTGAAGATGTTGTTGAGAAAAATGTTTGCGACCTGCCGTATTCTCGTTATCAAGCAACCGTTACTGGATATTGTCAGGAGCCGAGAGCAGACCTCGCTGAGTTTGTGCCTGTACTGAATAAAAGTATCACCATTAAACCTCTGGAAAACATTCCTGAAGTTTTCTGGTTTAGTAAAAAAATGAATTACTCGTTATTAAAGCAAGAGACGACTGCACCACTTATTTTTGTTATTGCAGGTACTGGGGCTGGCTATGACAGTGCTAAGATGATTAATCTGCAAAAAAATTTTTATCAGCAAGGCTACCATGTAATTTCGTTGTCTTCGCCTACTTTTGCTAATTTTATTGTTAATTCGAACAACACTAAATATATGCCGGGTAACTTAGCACACGATGCCCAAGAGTTATACGATGTAATGGAGCGGGTTTGGCTGCAAGTTCAACGAGAAGAGCAAGTACTTGCGTCATCATTTTCGTTAACGGGTTATAGTTTAGGCGGAGCACATTCTGCATTTGTTTCACTACTTGACGAAGAAAAGAAAGTGTTTAATTTTGAAAAAGTACTGATGATCAATCCTCCTGTTAGCCTATATAACTCGGTGAGCATACTCGATAAATATTTCGATTTGCGGAATAACCGCGAAGCTTCGATTGCTATGTTTGATGAAATATTTGCACGCTTTTCTGACGGTTATGCAGCGCAAGAATCTTCTAACTTTGATCAAGACTCTATTTTCAGTTTGTTTAAAAATGCACATTTAACAGAAGCTGAGCTTAAACTGCTTATTGGCGCATCTTTTCGAATGTCATCATCAGATATGATTTTTGCCTTAGATGCCAGTTTTAATAGCGGCGCTATTACCTATAAAAACCATGACATAGATAAGTTTGAAAGTTTAACGCACTCTATGCAGCGTGCCAGTGATATTACTTTTGTTAATTATTTTGAGGGTGCAATGTTACCAAGAGCTCAACGAGAAGATGCCAATATTACTAAAGAGGCGTTAATTCATCGCTATAGCTTGCATGCTATTGAAGATTATTTGAAAACCTCCGATAAAATCCTGTTAGTAACCAATGCTGATGATCTTATTTTGGCGGCAGGTGAAGTTGAGTATTTACAAAGTGTATTTACCGAGCGCGCGAAAATATTTCCACGTGGCGGCCATTGCGGCAATATGGACAGAGCAAGTTTTATTGCTCATATTAATGGCACATTTAGCCAAGGAGTGCACTAATGTTTGCGTTTATCAATCGATATACTAAGCAGGCCATTTGTTTGTTTGTGTCAGGGGCTTTATTGGCATGCTCTGCAGTACCAAAATTGGAAGATGATGCAATTGCACCATTAGTGAAACTTCCTGATAATCATAATAAGTTGGGATTAATGAGCGAATATGCTGATCCTTGGGAAGGCTTTAATCGTCGCATGTATTACTTTAATGCAAAGGCTGATCAATATGTATTGTTACCGGTAGTTAGCGGCTATCAAAAAATCACTCCAGATTTTATCGAAGCTGGTGTTAGCAATTTTTTCGATAATTTAGGTGAAATTCCAACTTTTATAAATTCTTTACTACAGTTAAAACTTGCGGTAGCAGGCGAAACGTTAGGGCGCTTTGCACTAAATTCTACACTAGGTTTAGCGGGTGTTTTTGATGTGGCAACACCGATAGGCTTGGTTGAGCAAGATGAAGACTTTGGTCAAACCTTAGGTTACTGGGGAGTAGGAGCTGGGCCTTATTTAGTATTACCATTACTGGGACCATCGTCATTGCGTGATGCTGCTGGCTTAGCATTTGACTCTTTAGCCTATCAACAAGCTATTGATGAGCTAGGAATGAAAGCAGACGAAGAGCTGTTTTTGTCATTCCTAAACAGTATTGATACCAGAGCACGATTACCATTTCGTTACTATGCATCTGGCTCTGCTTTTGAATATGAAAACTTAAGGCTGCTTTATTTAAAGTACCGTGAAATCCAGATCGCTCGATAATTATCTAGTCATAAGCACTAGTGTAGAAAATAGGTTAAACCCCATAAATATAGGATGATATTTATAATGAAAAAATCTTTAATCGCTTTAGCATTACTTTCAGGCTCGTCATTAGCGGCCAGCATAAATGATGTAAATCAGTTGCCTGACAGCACAGAAAAAGCAAAAAATGGCCTACACGGACAGGTAGGTTTAGCTGTGGTTAATTTACCTGAATTTATCGGCAGTGATGATAATAAAACCACGGCCTTGCCCGTTATCAATGTTCATTACAATGACAGATTTTATTTTAAGTTTAATCGCATAGGTGGCTGGCTTTATAAAAATAAGAATGGCTTTCGTTTTGGGGGTGTTGTAACAACCCACGGTGGCTATGATAAAGAAGATATTGCTAACAATGAACTAGCACAAACTTGGGGTGACCGTGATACTTCTTTTATGGTAGGTGTAAATGCTGCATACCGTTATCAAAAGCTAAATATAGAAGCAGGCTATGTAACAGACGTTTCAAATAACTCAGAGGGGGCAAAATTTTATACCAGTGCAAGTTATATTGCCTATGCTGATAGAGAAAAAACATTAACATTAAATGCACGCTTAGAGCACTTAGACAAAGATATGGTCAATTACTACTATGGGGTTAACGATTCTACGTTAAATGCGACATTAGGGCTTATTGGTACATATAAATTATCAAAAAATTGGACTGCTATCGGTGCCTTAACAGTAACGTCTTTAGGTGATGAAATATCTGATAGCGCTATTGCAACAGATGATAAAGCTAACTTGGCTCTGCTTGGCGCAGTATACTCATTCTAACAATTTGAGTTTCTAGTAATAAATTAGTTTTTAGGATTTGCCACATAGTAAGGTTTATCGCTTTTAATCATGCTGGTGCAATAGAAATATTGCTATTGTGATAAATAGCTAAATGCAAGATTTAGCTATTTATGAAATTAAAGGTATAATCACGCCTCGTAAATTTTCTAGGAATGCCTTTTGTTAGCTGTAATTCGTATTATTTTGATGACTATTGTGTTGGTTATCATTTCTATTTGTTCGTGTTTATTTTGCTTAATTCGCCCTTTTCATCGAGACAATGTGCATCATACGGCGAAATATATGGGCAAGGTATCTAAGTTGTTGGGCTTAGAGGTGGAAGTACGTATTCCTGATTCAGTGAAAAATATAGGGCCAGTGGTCTATATTTGTAACCACCAAAATAGTTACGACATATTTACTGTTAGCGGGGCTGTGCAGCCTGGTACCGTTAGCGTAGGCAAAAAAAGTTTAAAATGGATCCCATTTTTTGGACAAATGTATTGGTTAACGGGGAATATTCTTATTGATAGAAAAAATAAGAATAAAGCCATGAATACCATTGAGTTGACGGCAAAGAAAATTCGCGAGAAAAAGCTGTCGGTATGGTTGTTTCCAGAAGGAACACGCAGTTACGGTCGCGGCTTGTTACCTTTTAAAACCGGAGCTTTTCGTACGGCAGTGAAAGCTGAGGTGCCAATTGTACCTATTTGTGCCAGTAACACGCATAAAACCATTAATTTAAATCGATGGAATAATGGGAAAATGATTATTGAATTACTTGACCCTATTACCATTACTGCCGATGAAAGAGATAAAATTAGAACCATCACTAACCAAACTCGTGCTGAAATGTTAGTGAAACTTGCCGCCCTTAATAAAGAAACAGGGCGCGAAATAGTCTTATCAAAAGATGAGGCAACAGACCAAGAACAACCGAGTGAGATAAAATAATGATTGATGAAGAATTGCAACAATGGCGAGAACATACCGAACAGTTAATTGAAGCATTAATTGCAGACGGCACCAATGAAGAAGTTCATCATACTATCGAGCACCACTTTTCTAGTGTTGACTTTGACGTATTAGAAAAGGCGGCGGTTAGCGCATTTAAAATGGGCTTTGAAATTGAAGAGCCAGAAGAAGCTGAGTTAGAAAACGGTGAGAAAGTGTTTGCTTTTGATATTGTCACCGAGCAAGCTTTAGATTTCGATATTATTTTTGATGAAACAAAAACTATGTTTGAATTAGCAAAACAGTGCAAAGTTGATTATGATGGTTGGGGTACATATTTCGAAGAATAATTAATCAACATATAAAAATAAAGTAGGTTACCCCGATGGAATGGTTAGAAACATTATTAAAGCCTGAAACATTATCGTTATTGATTCCCATAGTTGCTATTGTCGGTGCATTTGGTATCGCAGGACTAAAAGCACATCATCGGCATCAAGAGCGAATTGAAAAAATTAAGAACGGTTTTAATCCTGATTCATAAAAAAAACGCAAAGTGTAGTCACTTTGCGTTTTTTTATGTTCAGGATGAACAGTATGTCATGATGCCACGGAAGGCAAAAAATGACGATGTTCAGGATGAACAGTATGTCATGATGCCATGGAGGGCAAAGAATGACGATGTCATTGAACAGTTAATTAGATTAGCTAGCCTTAGCCAAAGACAATGGTGCTTGTTTCGTTAGCTCAAAAGCGTGACGATTACTAAATAATGAAAATGCTGCTGGTACAAAAATAAACGATAAGACTGTAGTTAATACAGTACCACCAGCAACTGCCACAGCAAATGGTGGCCAAAAGCCACCACCAGCAAGAATTAACGGCAGGAAGCCACCAACCGTAGTTATAGTGGTTGAACTAATATGACGAGCACAACTTTGGACACAACGTATAATTGCTTTGCTATCACCTTGCACCGCTTTTTCATCCATCTTCAACTCAGCAATAATTACAATGGCGGCATTGATAGCTAAGCCCATAAGTCCCAATAAGCCAATAATTACAGTAAAGCCAAATGGGTAATCAAAAATATAAATGCTCAGTAAGCCTAGGCCAATTGACTGAAATGCTGACAAAAAGATGATGGCACTTAAGCGGAAAGAGTTAAATGACAACACCACAACTGTCAATAATAAAGTTAAAATTAAGCCAACGCTGGCAAGTAGTTTTCCAACAGCTTTATTACGCTCTGCTGATTCGCCACCTAGCTCTAATTGATAACCCGCAGGCAATTGATAATTTGCCTTGCTCATCTTCTCTTTAACGCGATTAAGCACAACAGAAGGTAGAACACCGGCACGAATATAGCCTTCAATAACATTCACTCTAACGCCATTTCTATGTGGAATAGCACCACGACTGGCTTTTATGTCTAAATCAGCAATTGCTGTTAATGGAATTGGTTGCTTATCATTTGGCGTTATAATGTTAATATTTGCTAAGGCGGCCAATTCATTACGTTTTTCATCGCCAATACGCACACGTACAGGAATAGATTCAGTCGACTCGATAATAGAACCGTTGTGCAATCCTGACAGCGTGGTATTGAGCTGTGTAGCAACGTCTTTTAATGATAATCCCGCTAAGTTTGCTTCAGCTTCATTAATATTAATCCAAACTTTTGGCGTACCAGGCTGTAATGTTGCGCGACTATGGGTGATATCTTTAGTGCTCGCCATAAAGCCACGAATGTCGTCACCTATGGTTTTTAGCCGGTCAAGATTTGGCCCATAAACACGTAACTCAACTGGTGCATTAAATGGAGGGCCTTGCTCGAGTTTTCTCACTAAAATTTGTGCTTCGGGCATCATATCATCAAGCGATTGCTGAATTTCGGGGATTAAACGATTTGCTTCTTGAAAGCTAGTTGCGGTTACCATGGCCTGGCCATAATATTGTGCGCCGTCTTTAGATGGCACCAGATTATAGTAAAACGAGGGAGCATTTTTGCCGATAAACCAATGCACAGATTTAATGCCGTTTAATTGCGTTAAATACTGAGTTAATTCTTCACTTGCCCATTCAGTATTGACAATACTACTTTGGGCTGGCAGAAATAATTCAATTTGGAACATGTCGCGATCTGAAGCGGGGAAAAACTGCTCAGAAAGCTGTTTGGCTGCAATAAATCCAAATAAAGGTAAACAAAATACTAGGGCGATAACGGTTTTTCTATGCGTAAGCGACCAGGTTAATGTTTTGACAAAACCTTGGTTAAGTGAAGCTATGGTAATGCCGCGTTGATACCAGTGATTCTGTGCTTGGTTAGTTCTACTTATAAATCGTCCTGCTAAACCCGCAACGATAGTATGCGAAATAATATAAGAGCCGACTAAGGAGAATATAACGCTTAACGCAATACCACCAACAAACTCACCGGCAGGCCCAGGCATTAATACAATTGGCATAAAAGCGAGCACAGTGGTTAATGTTGAGCCTAATAACGGTAGCCATAAATGATTAACGGCATTAGCAACAGCATCAAGTCGGCGTTGACCATGTTCTCGATTTGTTTTGATAGTATCAGCCATGACAATGGCGTTGTCGACCATAATACCTAAAGCAACCACTAAGCCTGTAACCGACATTTGGTGAATTGGCAGGCCATAGAAATTCATTACAGAAAGCGTAAATAAAACGGTTAGCGGTAATGACAAGGCCACAATAACCGCTGCTTGCCAGCCTAGCGTAATTAGTAACACCACAGCTATTATGGCAAAGCCGACGGCAATATTGCTGACTAAATCACTTAAACGGGTCTGGGTATAACTGCTTTGATCAAAAATAATTTTTAGGGAGATATTACTTGGTAAGGTGTTTGAAAATGCATTTAGCTTTTCTTGAACGGCACTGCTCCATTGATCAATGCGCAAATTTGGTAACATACGTGTTGCAACCACCACCGCTTGTTGATTATCGACCATGGCGATTTCTGTTGGCGGATAGTTCACGGTTTTACGAATGTCTGCAATATCACCTAAGCGCAGTAAATTACCTTGCTGATCTGTTTTTACTGAAATATTACTGATACGTTCCGTGTTATTTAATGCACCAGTTAATTCAATTTGCATTTGGTTAAATTGATTCGTTAATTGCCCAGCTGAAACCTTAGCGTCAGCATTTCCTATTGCCGCTGATATTTGCTGTGTGGAAAGATTCAATTGGCTGGCAAGTATTGGGTCAATGTCGACTAAAACTTCTTCATTGCCACGGCCATAAATATTAACAATATCGGTACCATGCACCAGTTTTAATTGATTTTGTAATTCATTGGCATAACGGCCAAGCATGGCAATGTTAGGTGCATCGCTCCCTTGCCAGTTAAGCGCAATTATTTGCGTATAGGCATAACCTCTATCATCTTCTAATACGGGTGTTAGAGTGCCTTCGGGAAAGCTTGGATTTAAATCATTAAGTAAATCGCGTACACGAGACCAGATCGGCTTAGTGTCGGTAATTTCATCTTGTAGTTGTACCTTTACAATAGAAATTCCTGGCCTTGAATTAGAGGTAAGTAAATTAATTTCGGGTAATTTACGTAACTTCTGTTCAATTTTTTCACTGATCAAAACCTCTACGCGTTCAGCGCTAGCCCCTGGAAGTTGGGTAATAACACTGGCAATTCGATTGGTGATTCTTGGATCTTCAGTGCGAGGTAAATTGGTTAGCGCGCCTAAGCCAGCTACAATCAATAGCACGATAACCAGTGACATTAAGCGACCATTTTTTACAAATGAACGGATCATAGCGAGCTTCCCACCTTAGCTGTTTGCTCTGACGCTTTTAGCGAATTTCTCACCAATTGTCCGGGAACATATCTGTGTACGCCAGCGACAATAATTTGCTGTTGCTCGGTTGGTAAACCCGTAATATACGCTGCATCTAGTGTTGAATATTTTACATTAACGGTTGTCGCAATAATTTTGAATAAACCATCTTTTTGATTTTCAACACGAAAAACATTCCATTGGCCGCGAATACCATCAGTTAATGCCGAAATTGGTAACCAAAAACCTATTTGTTCGACTTTTTGATGAATTTTGACTTTTGCCAATTGACCATTATAAAAGTTGGCGTGGCCGGTAATTGCCAAACGCAGCTCTACGGTGCGACTGATTTGATTGACCTGTTTACCTACCACTAGTATTTCTGCTGACAGTTTTTCTTGCTCAAGCTCAACATCAAGCTTATCGCCAATAGTAAGATCACGTGCAACTTTGACTGGCACACCAACTAATATTTCATGTTTCGATTGCTTGATAAGTTCAAATGCCGCTTGATTGGCATTAAAAACTTCGCCTTCGGCAACCGTTCGGCTGCTAACAACAGCATCAAATGGCGCATGCAGTTGTGCCTTAGCGATTTGATAATCAATGGTTGCTTTAGCTGCTTGCTGGCGGGATAAATCAGCGCGGATAACCTTTTTCTCGGTTTCCAGTTCGTCTAATGTTTGTTTGGAGCTATAACCTTTAGTGTTTAATTCATTAATTCGGGCAAGATTTAGTTTATTTAGCTCTGCCTGTGCCACTAATTGGCGAATACTCGCATCAATTTCTTGTCGTTTTATTGCAAGTAACTCGGTATTAAATTCTGCTAACAGTTGCCCCTTTGCCACCGAATCACCGCTGTCTACATACACTTTTTCAACCTTTCCACCATATTCGAAACTTAACGACGAAAACTGCTTACTTGCTACTTTACCGATATACTCATATGAGATTTGGTAAAAATTACTCGGAGAAATCGTTTCTATATTTGCACTCTGATGATAGGTGTTGGCTTGCTCGACTACATCGTTCGATTTAGAACAGCCGCTTAATACTGTAGATATCAATAGAAAACTGGTAATTGAAGTAATAATTTTAGTGCGTTGGTTATTAAACACGAGACCGACCTTAACATAGAAAATCTATTAACTAGACTATGGAGTCTAGTTTAATCAGACTAGACTGTCCAGTTTATTTTGGGTATGTTATAGACAGAAATACAAATAATGGCGCTTCATTTTGACTAGGATATCTGTTTGATAGAGTGCAAAGTGTTGGATTTTAAATCATAATAGCCAGTTAAAAGTGAATAAATTGTCTGTTGGAAAAATAGTAGGAAGTGGTGATTACTAGTATGGTAAATGTTCGTAGTAAAAGTGAAAGCAAGAGAAAGCAGATCCTAGAAGCCGCCACTGTGCTTTTTACTGAGCAAGGTTATAGTTCAACTAGTATGGATTTAATTGCAAAAAATGCAGGTGTTTCCAAGCAAACAGTATATAGCCATTTTGGTAATAAAGATGAACTATTTGCCGCATCAATAAAGCAAAAATGTGACTCATACCACATGACAGAAATTTCGGTTGCCGATGCTAGCGAGCCAGCAGAAATTTTGTTTGTATTAGCAAAGCGTTTTTTGGCGATGCTTACCTCGAAAGAAGCGCTAGCGATACATAAAATTTGTGCTTATGAATCAAATTCATATCCGCAATTGTCTGAATTGTTTTATCAAGAAGGACCCGAGCGCGTCGCCAATGAAGTTGCGCAACTTATGGCCGAGTTTCACAATAAAAAGCAACTTAATATTCCAGAGCCAAAATTTGCCGCTTTACAGTTTTTAAATATGGCGAAAGGCGAGTGTTGGATGCGTGTAGAATTTAATACTAAAAAGCAAATATCTGAAGATGAAGTCGATCTTTATTTAAAATCTAGTATTGCCATGTTTCTTAAAGGCTACAGTTGTTAAAATGTAGCCTAGGCACTGATTAACTTGCCTTGCCAGTAGAATCTCTTACCACTAATTCTGGTGTATATAGCTGAGTTTCGGGGTTATTTTTTTGTTTACGAGCACGTGAAATTAGCAAGGTAGCGGCGTCTTCTGCGATTTTTTGGTTTGGTTGGTCAGCTGTGGTTAATGTTGGCCAAGTTTGTCGTGAAAATGGGCTATTCTCAAAGCCAGTAATTGATAACTGTTCGGGAATTGAAATCCCCATCAAGCGCGATGCAAATAGCGCACCGGCGGCTATTTCATCGTTACATGAGAAAATTGCTGTTGGCTTTTTAGCTTTGCTAAGCAATGTTTTTGCGCCATTAACGCCTGACTCAAATGAATACTCGCCTTCGATGATCAGTGCAGGGTCTAACGTTATTGAGTTGTCGAGCAAGGCTTGTTTATAACCTCTGAGGCGCTCAACTGTTGATCTATGCTCTGCCTCACCAGCAATAAAGCCAATATTTTTATGCCCTAAATTAATTAAATGTTGAGTAATGCTATGAGCAGCGGCATTATCGTTAACCATAATGCAAGGGGCAATATCATCTGGCGCTATATCTCCGGAGACAATTCGAACCACTTCAATGTCTAAGTCTTTCATCTGCTGAACAAATTCAGGTTGTTCAGAAAATGGTGGTGTTAATACAAGGCCGGCAATGCGTGAATGCTTTACCATTTTAGTAATTTCGTCCAGCAAGTTTTCGGCTTTAGCGTCACACGGATGAATCAATAATTCAAAACCTTGTTTTTTACAGGCAGATAAAATGCCATTTTGCATGTCAATTACGTAATAAGCGTTCGGATTATCATATATAAAGGCAACACTGAATGATTTTGTACCCGCTAAATTTCGAGCCGCTAAGTTAGGCTGGTAATTTAACTCTTCAACAACTGCCATTACTTTTTCGCGGGTTGGCTGGCGCACAGAAGGTTCATTGTTCATGACGCGAGACACGGTTTTAATTGAAACTCCCGCTTGTTTTGCGACATCGTTAATCGTTGCTTTCATTCGAAGTTAACGCCTTAAATTATTCGTTATGTAAATCATTATTGTGCCTAAGGGTATTGTTTCTCTTGGCAGTGGGCAACCTTAAATATTAATTTTTTATCAGCTTGATTAATGCACTTGGCTATTTTTGAGGTTTTTAATATTAATTGACAGCGCTGTCATTTGTTAATAAAGTGCTCTGATTAAGTTCACTGTTTATCTGTTTGAGGAATGAATAATGTCGAATCGTCAATTACTGCCTAGTTGGAAAAAGCTGCTTAATCATGCACAGGAAATGAAATCCCAGCATATGAATGATTTATTTGCGGCAGATAACAACCGTTTTGAAAAGTTCGCTATTGAATTGCCTAACATGCTTCTTGATTATTCGAAAAACCTTATCAACAGTGAAACTAAGCAAAATCTACTGCAGCTAGCAAATGAATGTGAGTTAGAAGATTGGCGTGAAAAAATGTTTGCGGGTGAAAAGATTAACAAAACTGAAGACAGAGCTGTTTTGCACTCAGCATTAAGGGGCTATGTTGATGAGCAGCTAACTGTAGATGGCGAGAATATTCATCAGCAAGTAAATCAACAGTTAGAGAAGATGGCTGTTTTTGTTGATAAAGTTAGGCAAGGGCATTGGCTTGGATATTCAGGAAAACGAATTACAAATATAGTAAATATTGGCGTTGGCGGCTCAAACCTTGGCCCGCAAATGGTCACAGAAGCACTTAAGCAATATAGTGATGACTGTGTGAATGTTCATTATGTTTCTAACGTGGATGGCGCGCAAATTGCTGATATTCTAAGGCCGTTAGAGCCGGAAAATGTGTTGTTTATTGTTTCCAGTAAAACTTTTACCACCACAGAAACCATGACCAACGCCAAAACCGCAATAAACTGGCTAACAGCGGCATCATTTGATGACAAGGCGGTTGCTAAACACTTTGTTGCTGTAACCGCAAATGCAGCCAATGCTATGTCATTTGGTATTCAAGCTGACAATATATTTGATATGTGGGATTGGGTAGGTGGCAGGTTTTCTCTGTGGTCGGCGATAGGATTAGCAATTGCCTTAGACTTAGGTTTTGATAAGTTTAAGCAATTGCTCGCCGGCGCGAATGCAATGGATAATCACTTTCGTGATGCCCCCTTAGAAAATAACATGCCGGTTATTATGGCATTAATCAGTGTTTGGAATACGACGTTTTTGGGGGCAAAATCACAAGCTATTTTACCTTACGATCAGACCCTGCATATGCTCGCTGCTTATTTGCAACAAGCAGAAATGGAAAGTAACGGTAAATCTGTTACCTGGGACGGTGAAGAAATAGATTACCCAACGGTGCCGTCAATTTGGGGAGAGTTGGGCATTAATGGCCAACATGCTTTTTATCAATACTTGCACCAAAGCAACAATATAGTGCCAGCTGATTTTATTGGTTCAGTGGCAAGTGTTACCCCAGTTAAAGGTCATCATGAAACCTTAATGGCTAATTTCTTTGCGCAAACTCAAGCGCTGATGACCGGCGTCGACGAACAGCAAGTGCGAGAAGATTTACGAGCAAAAGGGCGAACGGCTGACTACATAGACAAAGTTGCGCCCCACAAGGTTCATAAGGGTAATCGCCCAACCAATACCTTGTTGCTAAAACGTATTGACCCCTTTAATTTAGGCCAGCTAATTGCGTTGTATGAGCAGAAAATTTTCGTTCAAGGGATTATTTTACAAATTTGTTCTTTTGATCAGTGGGGAGTTGAACTCGGTAAAGGTTTAGCCGCCAATATTCAGCAAGAGCTAGAGCAAAAAGAATTATCAGAAAATCATGATTGTTCAACAATGCAGCTGATGAAATACTATCTTAGTTCGCAAGATTAACCGAATACTTGTTGATAAATTAGGAGGCTAATGGCCTCCTTTTTTATTCAGTTTTATAACTATATCTTCTTTTTTATTCATTTAAAGTGAATAAAAACTGCTTACAAATAAAATAATTAAACGAGCAATAGTAAGCTTATTTAAACTTTAAACTATTATAATACAATAACTTAATAAAAAGTTATCGATTAATTTGTAATCAAGTGTAGCCAAAATGATAATTATTGTGTAAGGTTTTAGTTAGCTAATGACAACGCTGTCATGAATTAAAGACAGCGCTGTCTTCAACAAGGTTATACAAAATAACTACTATATAAAACGTGTGTAAGGGAAAGTCGATGTCATCTAAAACATTTAAAAAAGGCGTATTGGCGAGCAGTATCGCTATGATCCTTGCAGGTGGTGCTTCACCATTTGCAATGGCTGCAGAAGAAAATGCTGCTAATGCCGAAAAAGAAGTAGAACGAATTCAAGTTACTGGTATTCGCGGTTCACTTAAAGAAGCGCTCAATCAAAAGCGTTTTGCTGATGCAGTTGTAGATTCTATTTCAGCAGAAGACATCGGTAAGTTCCCAGATCGCAACATTGCCGAGTCTTTGCAACGTATACCGGGTGTATCTATTGTACGTAGCTTTGCCGGTGAAGGTGGTGATGTGTCAATTCGAGGCACTAACTCTGAACTAACGCAAGTTAGTATGAATGGCAACTATGTTGCTTCTACGGGTTGGTTTTCGCAGCAAGCGGCAAAACGTTCGTTTGATATGGATTTGCTGCCACCAGAATTAGTTGCAGGTGTTGATGTTTACAAGTCGCCAACAGCAACTTTAGATGAGGGTGGTGTTGGTGGTACTGTGATTGTACGTACACGAAAACCTCTTAGCTTAGACGCCAACACTTTATTTTTATCGGCTGAATATCAAGATAACAGCATTGCTGATGAAAATGGTCAAGGCTTTACAGGCATGTATAGCTGGAAAAACAATGATGAAAACTTTGGTATTTTAGCGGCATTGTCAACGTTAGAAACTATAGGTCGTGCGCATAAAGCTGAAAACTATATGGACGATGGTTGGGCTGGCGCAGGTATTGCTGAATTCGCACAAACCCGTGAACGTGATGCAATTGATTTAACGTTAGAGTATGCACCGTCAGATGAATTATCTATGAACTTGCATTACTTTCATGTTGATTTAGATGCTGCGAATAGTAACCAAAATTACCTAATTATTGCTGGTACTGATCCTGATGGTTTTAATGCAAATGTTACTGGGGCAACAAGCTTTGGCCCTAAAAATGGTTTTGCGTTGAACGGTACTTATGCTGGAGCGCCATTTGATGATCAAAATACTCGTAATGCAAAAATGGATACTGAAGTATTAGCTTACGAAATTGAGTACAGTGCTGATACCTACACGGTAAATGCAAAAATTGGTCAAACAGAAGCAACCGGTGGTGACGGCGGCAACTATAATGCGGGTTGGGTATCAAGTAATAGTGACCTATCAATTGATTTTGACATGAGTGGTAACAATGCCATGTTATTATCGCCAAATGGCACCGATGCTAGCGACCATTCAGAGTATATTCTAAATAATGGTGCTGTAACTGCTGGTTTCCGTAAAGATGAAGAAACCTTTGCTCAAGTTGATTTTGATTTTGAAGTTGACTGGGGACCAGTGTCGAATTTCAAAACTGGTGTTAAATTACGCGACCATGAATTTACCAGCTACTCTAATACTTGGACATTTGATGATAGTTTAACAACAGGTATTACTAAAGCAACGTTTGCTGATGGGCACTTTAACCACTCTGGTACTGGTTTACTTGCCGGTTCACCAACGAATATTGCCCGTGTAAATGGTGAAAAATTAAGAGCACATTACAACGCGCATAAAACAGGTGAAAGTTTAAATAAATCGAGTTACGGTGTTATTAAAGAAGATATTTTTGCTATGTATGTGCAAGGTGACTTTAGTGGTGATGATTATCGTGGTAACTTAGGCTTGCGCTATGTAGCCACCGATACTTCTGCAGATTATTATGGCTATATTGATACTTCAAAAATTGAAACAGAAAAAAGTGATTATAGTGATTGGCTACCAAGCTTTAACTTAGCGTTGAACTTGTCTGAAGATTTAATCTTGCGTATGTCAGCTGCTAAAGTAATAAGTCGTCCAAATTATACTTTTTTAAACCCAGCAGCAAATATTCCGTCTTCAAATTCTGGCGCAGCTTCAATCAACATTACTCGCGGTAGTATCAAGCTTGACCCTTATCGTGCAACACAAGCTGATATTGGCTTAGAGTGGTACTTTAATGATGAGTCTTTGCTGTCTGCAACCTTGTTTAGTAAAGATATACGTTCATTTATTGTTCCTGGGGCTAACGAAAGCAGAATTCAAGCAAATGGTACAACCTACATTGTTAGTGAGCCTGGCCAAGGTTTAGGTGGTGAGCTGCAAGGTATTGAAGCTCAATATCAACAACAAATGGGTGAATTTGGTTGGTCTGCAAACGTAACCTATACCGAAGGTTTTGGTTTACAAGAAGAAAATGATGCCATTGTTGAAAAGCCATTGTCAGGCTTATCAAAACTCAGCTATAACCTAAGCGCTTACTTTGAAAATGATATGTTTTCAGCACGTGCTGCATATACCTACCGTGATAGCTTTATTTCACCTTCGACGGGTATTGGTGGTGACACAAACTGGGATTCGTACGGCATTTTCGATATGAATGCCACTTGGCATGCCACTGACAACTTAGATGTAAGTATTGAAGGTACTAACTTATTTAATGAAACAACGACTCAGCGATTTGGTGAAGGTTTTACAGCCATGCGCTTAGCTGCTGATAACGGTCGTAATGTCTTCTTAAAAGTATCGTATCGTTTATAAGTTGTAACCGTAAACTTGGAAGGGAACTCTCCCTCCCTTTCAAGTTTTTTTTTATTTCCAATCGAAATCGTTCCACTGTTGAATTATCGCGTTATAGTAACCGCATGATTAACTCGCTATATGGAAAATTATCATGACCTCAGAAAATAATCATATTCTCATTATTGGTGGAGGCACTGCGGGCTGGTTAAGCGCAGCTATTTTGGCAAAAAGCTTAAATAGCAAAGCCAGAGATGGAGTGAAAGTTACGCTGATAGAGTCTCCTGATATTCCCATTCTAGGTGTAGGTGAAGGAACCTGGCCAAATCTTAGAGCTACATTGCGAAAAATTGGCATTAGTGAAACAGATTTTATTCGTGAATGTGACGCAACCTTTAAACAAGGTGCTGAATTTGTAAATTGGGCAAATACACCGACTGAAAATGAGCAATCAAGTTACTACCACCCGTTAAGTACTGTTAGCCATTCTTCCTATGATTTTAATCTCGCCCCCTATTGGTTAATGCAAAGTAAAGACTTGCGAAAGCCTTATGACAGAGCGGTCGCATCGCAAGCTCGGTTGTGTGATGCAGGTAAAGCACCCAAGCAAATTGTGATGGCAGAGTATAGTGCTGCTCAAGAATATGCATATCATCTTAATGCCAATAAATTTGCTGATTTGTTAAAGCGACACTGTATTAATAATTTAGGTGTGAAATTTATTAGTGCCAACGTAACTAAGGTAGTTTTAGATGATGATGAATTTATTTCCTTAGTCGAAACGGATCATAAAGAAGAACCAACAATAGCTGCCGACTTCTTTATTGATTGTTCTGGGGCTAAAGGCTTAATTATTAAGCAAACCTACCATATCGATTGGCACGACATAAGTGATGTTATATTTAACGACACGGCGTTAGCGGTACAAGTGCCATATAAAAATAGTCAACAAACAATTAATACACATACCATTGCAACGGCACAAACGGCGGGTTGGATTTGGGATATTGGTTTGCAAGAACGTCGTGGCGTCGGCCATGTTTATAGCAGTAAATATATTGATGAGAGCCAGGCGAAGCAGCAGCTAATTGACTATATTGGCGACGATTATTCAGCAGATCTTGCCATTAGAAAAATCAAACTCAACCACGGCTACCATAAAAAGTTTTGGCATAAAAATAGTGTTGCTATTGGCATGTCGGCGGGCTTTGTTGAACCATTGGAAGCATCGGCAATATACTTATTTGATGCTGCAGCCAATATGATAGCCGCACAATTCCCGCGTAAACGTAGCCAAATGTTATACGTGGAAGAAAAGTTTAATCAGCACTTTACTATGCGCATGGAGCGTACGGTTGAGTTTATTAAACTACACTATTGTATTTCTCAACGGCGAGATAGTCAGTATTGGGTCGATAATTGTGCTAGCAAAAGCATACCTAAGCATTTGGCCCAGCGATTAGATTTTTGGAAAACACAGCCACCAACTAAGTATGATTTTGACAATGCTTGGGAGCCCTTTAACTTAGACAGTTACCTTTATGTTTTATACGGTATGAATTTTAATACAGATATAACATACAATGCCTCATCATATCCCGATGTTGCTAAAGCTCAAGAAATGTTCAATCGCATTGATGGTGCGAGCAATATGTTGATTGAAAAATTGCCTGAACAACGACAGCTGATTGAGCAAGTATTACAGCATGGCTTTAATAAGGTTTAGAGGTTTCAGATGAATAATAATATCGATCAAGTTGTTATTGTTGGTGGTGGTACAGCAGGTTGGTTAACTGCAGCAAAACTGGCCAAAAAGCTTAATAGCACTGCTGACAATGCCGTGCAAGTGACTTTAATTGAGTCACCGGACATTCCAACCATAGGTGTAGGTGAAGGCACATGGCCAACTATGCGAAAAACCTTGGCGGAATTGGAGATAGATGAAAGTGAGTTTATGCGCTTTTGTTTTGCTTCTTTTAAACAAGCAACCAAGTTTGTTAATTGGAAGGAAACGCCGACCACAAATAAGCAAAATTATTACTATCATTTATTTAGCGGTATTGTTAGCGCCGAGGAATTTAACCTTAGCCCTTACTGGTCAATGTCAGATAAAAGCCAAACCTATGCAGACTTTATAAGCCCTCAGGCGGCTATTTGTCAGCAAGGGCTGGCCCCGAAAAGTATGACTAATAGAGCTTATGAAGGCCTTGTAAATTATGCTTATCATCTTGATGCCGGTAAATTTGCCGACTTTCTCAAGGAACTATCTTGCCGTAAGTTTGGTGTTAAATTTATCAGCGCTAATGTCACTAAAGTAAATGTAAACCAGCAAGGCGATATTCAAGCGCTTGAAACCGACAGCGCGGGAACAATTGTCGGCGATTTTTTTGTCGATTGTTCAGGTTTTAAATGCCTGTTATTGGGTGAAACCTTTGGCATAAAATTTAAATCGATAAAAGACACATTATTTACTGACAACGCAATTGCCATGCAAGTGCCTTATTTATCTGAACAGCAAGATATAAACAGCGCGACTATTTCTACCGCCCAAACGGCAGGTTGGACATGGGATATTGGTTTATCAAATCGTCGTGGCACAGGCTATGTTTATTGCTCAGACTTTATTAGTCATGATGAAGCTGAAGCAACACTAAGGGCATATGTGGGACCACAAGCAGAGCAATTATCTGCACGTCGAATTAAAATGAACTGCGGATATCGAGAAAAGTTTTGGCACCGCAATTGTGTTGCTATCGGCTTGTCAGCTGCCTTCGTTGAACCATTAGAAGCGTCCGCCATCTTTCTTATTGAGGCCTCTGCAAATATGCTGTGTGAACAATTTCCTCGCCATCGAAGCTTATTGCCGATAGTGGAGAAAAAGTTTAACGAATCCTTTACTTATCGATGGGAAAAAACAATTGATTTCATCAAGCTGCATTACTTTTTATCTAATCGTAGCGAAGATTTTTGGCAGGCCAACAAAGTATTATCATCCGTTCCTGAACGTTTGCAAGAACAAGTGAAAAACTGGCAATACCACCCGGTAAGTCAATATGATTTTACCCATGTTTACGAGCCATTTTTGCAAGACAGCTATCAATACGTATTGCATGGTATGGGGTTTGGGCAAAAGCTAGCCTATAACGCGAGTTCATTTTCTCAGCAAGCAATGGCTGACAATATTCGTCAAAAAAATGAAAAAATTACTCAACAATTATTGGCACAGTTACCAACTAATAGAGCGTTAATGACTCAGTTGATGGATCATAACTTTCAAGCCATTTAAAAAATTTTAAGGATTAAGCATGCCAAATTACCAAGCGTTGAATAGTCAGCAACATCAAAATCTAAAAATAATCGTTGATGGCAGTTATAGTCATGCAGCGAACTCACATGTTGTACCACTATCTGTTTTCGAGCTTACACAAGCACAAGCTGATTACCCTATTGTTTTGATTAAAGACTCGCAAACTGGACAATTTCATTTAGTGGCATTAGTCGGCCTAAAACCAAATGAAAATTTGTTTAACAAAGCCGGCAGCTGGCAAGCTGAATATATTCCATTGCAGTTACAAGGTCACCCATTGGCATTAACGCAAGCTGCTGAAAATAATGATAAGCAAATTGTCGCCATAGACCTTGATGCTGCGTCGGTTAGCGAAAGACAAGGGACAGAGCTGTTTACAGCTGACGGGCAACAATCAGCATTATTGGCTGATAAAATTGACTTGATGTCAAAATTTAATGCACAAGTAAGTGCAACTCAACACTTTACTACGTTACTTGTTAGCAATGAACTTGTATCACCACAAGCGCTGACCGTTAAAACCAATCAAGGTGAAGAAGTTAATTTAACTGGCCTATATATAGTTGACGAAAGCAAACTGAATGCTTTGTCGTCTGATGCGTTTGATGCATTAAAAAAAGAAAACTTACTGGCTCCCATTTATGCTTGTATATTTTCATTACAGCGTATCTCACGATTAATTAGTTTAACTTAACGCTTCTAGCAAAACCTAAGTGCATAGTCGGTATTGTCGCGCTATGCCATTCCATCATTTTCTATAAAATACGTGAAGAGTAATTATGTTTAGTAAATCAATGGCAGTAGTTTTTTTAGGCGTCTTATCTTTAAGTGCTTGTGGGAAAAAAGATTTAGATGTTCAAGCAAGTAAAGGCGAACTCGATTCAACAGCAGAGGCAAAATTGGCGCTTAGCTCTGTAACTGCAAACGATATCAGCAATATTGCAGAACATTTGCAAGTTAAACACAGGGTTGTGACCAATGTTCCTAGTGACAAATGTAATAAAGATATAGCTGATGGCAAGTGTTTTGAAGTTGAGCTACTGTTAACTGCCAACCAAGCGATAGCTGCGAACAATTGGCAAATTCACTTTAGTCAAATCTCGCCGATTCAATCATTTGAAAGTGACGAGTTTAGTGTTACTCACATCAATGGTGATTTACATAAAATAGCATTAACAGAGAGCTTTACCGGTTTTACTAAAAATGAAACTAAGCGCATTGTCTATCGCGCCATGTTTTGGTCATTGTCAGAAACTGATGCTATTCCAAATTATATTGTTAGCGCTATAAAAAATGTTAATGGCGAACATATGATTCAACCAGCGGTCATTAAAAGCACTATGGCGGGTATTGACCCGGAAACAGGTTTAGAGACCTTGCCTTTTGTTGTACCTTTTACTGATGTTGAAAAACAATTTAAGCGCACGAACAAAGACAAAACTCAGTGGTTGAGTAGCGCGCAATTATACCAGCGAAATTTAAAATTAGATGGGGAACATGTTGATGTAACGAGTGCCATTATTCCAACACCTAAACAGATAATTGTTGATAGCAAATTACCTGTTATTGATCTTAGTCGCGGCCTTAAAATTGCTTTTAACAATGTCGAACCAGAGCTTGTTATGGCGGCCATAATGCGATTGCAACGCTTAGGTATAAAGCAAAATGAGGATGGTTTTAAAACGTCATTACGTATTGTAGAAAATGCCAATAAGCTAGTGGGTAGCTATCAATTAAATGTAAATAGTCAAGGTATTGAAATTGTTGGAGTTGACAACGCAGGGGTATTCAATGGTTTACAATCTTTAGCTGGGCTGTTAATGCCCAATAGTAAAACGATAGCGCAAGTACGCATTGATGATGAGCCACATTATCAATTTCGAGGTTTATTGGTTGATGTTGCCCGCAACTTCCATTCTAAAGCGTTTATTTTACGCTTACTTGAACAAATGTCGGCATATAAATTAAATAAATTGCATTTGCATTTAGGTGATGACGAAGGCTGGCGATTGGAAATTCCATCATTGCCGGAGCTTACGCGAGTTAGTGCTCAGCGTTGTTTTGACCTCGAAGATGCACATTGTTTGCAACCACAACTTGGTGCTGGCGTTAGCCCTGAAAATGACGTTAATGGTTATTACAGTGTCGCTGATTATCAAGAAATATTAAAAGCGGCCACAGCGAGACACATTCAGGTGATCCCTTCACTCGATATGCCAGGCCATTCAAGGGCGGCAATCAAAGCCATGGCAGCCCGAAGTAAAAAATTTGCTATTGCGGAAAATGACGAAAAGGCACAGCAGTTTAATTTATATGATCCTTTAGATACCACTAAATATTCATCGGTACAGTTCTACAATGACAATACTATTAATGTTTGCTTAGAGTCGTCTTACGCGTTTGTGCATGAGGTAATGACACAGGTGAAGCGCATACACGCCGAAGCGGGCCAACCATTAACACGCTACCATATTGGCGCTGACGAAACCGCTGGCGCTTGGATGGATTCGCCAGCGTGCAAAGCATTTGTTGCTAATAATACTCATGGGGTCAAAAGTATGAGCGAGCTAGGCGCTTACTTTATTGAGCGTGTTGCTGGAATTCTGTCGGATTTAGATATTGAAACCGCAGGTTGGAGTGATGGTTTGTCTCATACTCGCAAAGAGAAGATGCCAGCCATTGTGCAATCAAATGCTTGGGATGTTTTATTTTGGGGTGGTCATGAAAAAGTACATGAACTTACTAATAGAGATTGGCAAGTGGTGATATCTAGCCCTGATGTACTGTATTTTGATTTTCCTTATGAAGCTGACCCTAAGGAACACGGTTACTACTGGGCATCTCGTCATACCAATACGGAAAAAGTATTCCAGTTTATGCCTGATAACCTGCCAGTTCATGCCGAAATTTGGCTTGACAGAGAAGATAATGCTTATATCGCTGATGATAGGAAGTCTGCTTTAGCAAATGGGCTGAAGTTCTATGGTATTCAAGGCCAGCTATGGAGTGAGAACACCCGTAGCGATACCATGAGTGAATATAAAATATATCCACGATTATTTGCCTTAGCTGAGCGTGCTTGGCATAAAGCGGACTGGGCTGTGCCTTATAATTATCAGGGCGCGCTTTATAGCCAAGAAACAAATGCTTTTGATGAAACTAGAAAAACTAAACGTGATATTCAGTGGCGAAAGTTTGCAAACACCATAGGACAAAAAGCGTTAGCTAAGTTGGAAGCGGAAAACGTGTTTTATCGTTTACCGAATGTTGGTGCAATTATTGTGGATGGCATGTTAAAGGCTAATGTTGCCTTTCCGGGGCTCACCATAGAGTTCCAAGAAGATGATGGCCAATGGCAGGTTTACCATCAATCAGTCAAAGTTAAAGGCAATGTTAAGGTGAGAAGTCGTTCTTTTGATGGAGAACGCCGTTCTAAAACCTATGATGTGAACTAAATATTATTTAACTTCAACAGGTTAATATTTGTGACATTAGCCTGTTGACGGAAAGAGAAAATAATTTCAAAAAAACAAATGACAACGCTGTCATTTGTCGTTAAGATGAATGCAAATAGAGTTTTGCCTTTCCTAAGTTATAAATTTTAGTTACGGAAATAAGGTAAAGACAAGAGGTCGAAATGTTAAGTAGCGATGACAACAATATATTTTTAGGTATCGATGGCGGTGGCAGTAAGTGCAAGGCTATTGTGATGTCAGCTGACAATAAAATTCTTGGCACTGGTATCTCTGGACCAGGTAATCCGTTACACGGCTTTGAACAAGCGACAAATTCAATTGTTAGTTCTGCAAAACTTGCTTTAGCTGACGCGGGAATAGCTGAATCATCGCTAGGAAATATTGTGGCTGGTGTTGGCCTAGCTGGGGTCAATTTACCGGTACTATTTGAACAAATGAATAATTGGCAACATCCATTTAAAGCTATGCATTTAGCAACCGATTTACTGATCGCTTGTTTAGGGGCTCATCAAGGCCAAGATGGTGCGGTGATAATTTCAGGTACAGGCTCTTGTGGGTTTTCTTATGTTGATGGCGAAGAGTTTGTCGTTGGGGCGCATGGTTTTCCACATGGTGACAAAGGCAGTGGTGCATGGTTTGGCCTTCAAGCAGCAAAGCAAGTTTTACTGTCATTAGACGGCCTAGTTACGACTAGCTCATTGAACAATAAGTTATTAACTATGCTAAATGTTAGTACTGGTGTTGAATTGGTTGAGGCTATAGCCGGTAAGCCGGCTGCATTTTATGCTCGCATGGCGAATTCAGTGTTTGATGCTGCAGAGCAGGGGGATGATATTGCTCTGGCAATTATTAAAGAAGGGGCAAGCTACATTGATAATGTTGCTATGCAGCTTAATAAACGTTGCCCGCCACGTCTTTCGTTAATTGGTGGCCTAACGCCAAGATTGCTACCTTGGCTGGCTGAAGATGTACAAAAAAGTTTGTCGGCACCGCTTAACTCTCCCGAAGTTGGTGCCGTATTTTTTGCTAAACAACAAAGCCAACAAGTGAATTAAGCCAGCGGTACAGATTAACAATTTTAAATTCTCAATAGTCAAACGCGTAAATAAGGTAACACTATGACTCAAGCAAATGTCACAAATACGATTATGGAGCAAGAAGCGAAGCAGGCACCGAGTGTCATCGCTAAGCAGCTCAAAGCAAACCAAGCCTTGGCGCAAACTATTGGTGAAAACTTAAGAACATTGAACCCTAAAATGGTGATGATCATAGGTCGTGGGTCATCCGATCATGCCGGTGTGTTCGGAAAATATTTAATTGAAATTGAAGCTGGCGTACCTACGTTTGCTGCTGCACCATCTGTTTCTAGTGTTTATGGTAAGCAACTAAAACTTGAGCAAGCACTGGTGATTGTTATATCTCAGTCAGGGCGCAGCCCAGATATTATTGCCCAAGCTGAAATGGCGAAAGCCGCAGGCGCTTATTGTGTTGCGTTAGTTAACGATGAAACTTCGCCGCTTACTGATATTGTTGACGATGTTTTGCCGCTCAAAGCCGGTGAGGAAGTCTCTGTGGCCGCTACTAAAAGCTATTTAGCGACGCTTTCTGCCTTGTTGCAACTTACAGCTTATTGGACCCAAAATACCGATCTTATTAAGGCACTATCGTCGCTACCAGCGGCAATGCAAGCGATAGTGAATACGCCAGCGCAATTAACACCAGAATCTATTGCTAATGTAAAAAATATGGTAGTGCTTGGTAGGGGCTTAGGTTATGCCATAACCAAAGAAATGGCGCTTAAATTAAAAGAAGTCAGCAGTATTCATGCGGAGGCATTTTCTAGTGCAGAATTCTTACATGGGCCAGCAACCCTAGTTGAGCAAGGCTTGGCTATTTTGGATTGTCAAATAAATGATGAAAGTGCCAATGTTCATGTTCAACAAATTAATGAAATGCGCACTCGTGGAGCTGAAGTTGTTACATTACAACAACTTGATGCTGGCGTGCATCCAAGGCTTGCGCCGCTGGTGGTTTTGCAGCGCTTTTATTTAGATGTAGCCTACGTTGCTGTCGCAAGAGGCTTCAATCCAGACGAACCTAAAGGCCTTAAAAAGGTAACTAGGACAGTTTAATGACTATGCTCAGAGTACGTGTAGATCGTTTATTTGACGGTAAAAATTATCAAGACAATAAAATCATGATCATTACAGACGGTATCATCATGGGGTTTGATGACGATATTAATGATTTTGACGAACATCTGCACGGGCTAGTTACCCCAGGCTTTATTGATTTACAAGTTAACGGCGGCGGTGGTGTATTGTTTAATCGTACGCCTACAGTTGCTGGCGTGAGGTCGATAATGGCAGCACATGCAGCGTTTGGTACCACCGCAATGTTGCCAACGCTTATTACAGACTCTATTGCCGTGATGGCTAAAGCGGCTGAGGCTATTGCTAGTGCAATCGCTAATAGCGAGCCGGGTATTATTGGTATTCACTTTGAAGGGCCGCATTTATCGGTAGCGAAAAAGGGCGCCCACAGCGCCGACTTTATTCGGGCAATTAGCGAAGAAGAGTGGCAAATATTAGAGCGAAAAGATATCGGCAAGGTATTGGTGACGTTGGCACCAGAAACGGTAAGTTTAGCAGATATAAAGCGGATGAAATCGGCAGGTATTCATATTTGTCTAGGCCATACCAATGCGAGTTTTTTGCAAGCTCAGCAGGCTCTTGATGCGGGTGCTAGCGGCTTTACACACCTTTTTAATGCTATGTCGCCGTTACAGGGGAGAGAGCCTGGAGTTACTGGTTGTGCATTAGTAAATGACAATGCCGCCTGTGGCTTGATTGTTGATGGCCATCATGTTGACTACGTCAATTGTAAACTTGCCTTAAAAGCTAAACCAAAGGGGAAAGTTTTTCTGGTCACAGATGCGATGCCACCTGTTGGCACAGATGAGCAAGGCTTTGCTTTTTTTGATCGTCATGTTTATTTGGAAAACGGTAAGCTAACCTCAAGTACTGGTGAATTAGCAGGCTCGGTACTCGATATGGCGATGGCCGTAAAAAATGCTAATGAAAAATTGAACTTGTCGTTAGATGAAGCCTTGCGTATGGCAACGCAATATCCGGCAAACTACATCAATGAATCGCAGCGAGGGCAACTAGGTGTCGGAAAACAGGCTGATTTCGTCGAACTTAATGATGAATTAAAGGTGCAATCAACTTGGATAAGCGGTCGTTGTCACTATAAAGTTAATTAGGTTGTTTGCAAAATAACCTTTAGGTGACAATTAGATAGACCTTGATATTATAAAAGAATAACGATAATTAAAAGCGTATTAACGCATGAGGAAATTATGGAAACAACAATGACAGCGCAGCGACGTAGTAGTGTTTTACCTATGGCCATAATTGGCATTTTGTTTTTTATTTTCGGATTTGTAACTTGGCTAAACGGCTCTTTGATCCCATTTCTAAAAGTAATTTGTGAGTTAAATGAATTTCAGGCGTTATTTGTAACTTTCGCATTCTATATTGCCTATACGTTTATGGCATTGCCGATGTCATATGTACTGAAAAAAACCGGTTATAAAAATGGTATGGCACTCGGGCTTGCAATTATGGCGGTGGGGGCTTTACTGCATATTCCGGCGGCCTTAAGTGCTAATTTTTTGTTTTTCCTGGTGGGCTTATTCGTTTTAGCGACCGGGTTAACTATTTTACAAACTGCGTCAAATCCATACATAGTGCATATTGGACCAAAAGAAAGTGCCGCAATGCGTATCAGTATTATGGGGCTAATCAATAAAAGCGCTGGTGTGATTGTACCTATTGTCTTCACCGTACTTATTTTGTCTGGTATGGGGGATTTTTCAGAAAGCTATTTAGCAACATTAGATGAAGTGACTAAAGCTGAGAGATTAGCTGAGTTGTCTGGCCGACTTGTACAACCTTATATCATAATGGCGGTAATATTATGTGCCTTAATTGCGTTAGTGAAGTTTTCCGCATTACCTGAATTAAGCTTTGAAGATGAGTCTGAAGCGTCGGCTGATGAGAAAACTAGTATAACTCAATACCCACAAATTATACTTGGAGCTGTGGCATTATTTGCTTATGTGGGAGTTGAGGTGATTGCAGGTGACACTATAGGTTTATATGGTGCCTCACTCTCTGTGCCTAACTTTTCAGGCTTAACCTCTTACACTATGGTTTTCATGGTTATTGGTTACATTATTGGCGTTACTTGTATTCCTAAATATATTTCACAAGAAAAAGCGCTAATCGGCTCTGCAATTGCCGGTTCTATTTGTATTTTAGGGGTAATGTTTGCGTCTACAGAATCAACATTATTAGCTGATATTATTTGGGGATGGACTGGTATTCAAGTGTTACCTGATACTGTTACCTTTGTCGCACTGATGGGCTTAGCACATGCGTTAGTTTGGCCATCAATTTGGCCGTTAGCTCTTGATGGTTTAGGCAAGTTTACCGCCCAAGGCTCTGCTTTGTTAATTATGGGTATTTCAGGTGGTGCAATATTACCTCTTATTTTTGGTAAATTATCATTATGGCTTGATAGTACGCAGTTAGCTTATGTTGTTGGTCTACCATGTTACTTATTTATTCTATACTACGCCCTAAAAGGCCATAAACTGCGATCTTGGTAGTACTTAGCGAGGTGGTTTCTTTAAGTCTTATTTATTAAAGGTGAGATATAACTTAAGTAGCCCTGGCACTTTGCCAGGGCTTTTTGTTGCCTGATAAGCAGCCATAGGTTTCTGAGACGACCATAGTGTCGATAGAGATTACACTTTAGTTTATGTTGAAACTTATGCCGGTTTAAGCAATAAAAAAGCGAACTATCATTAGTTCGCTTTACAAGCATAAATTATTTAGTGCTAGTTAAACTAAATCCAAGTTAGTTATTAGGATCTAATTGAGCTTTACTGTAATCAGGCTTAACGTGCATTTCACCTTTTTCATCAGCAAGTTCTTTTGGCATGTAGTTTTCATCATGTTTGGCTAGTACTTCGCTCGCCTCAATTTTGTTACCATTTACAAGGGTACCGTTAGCAACGATGCCTTGTCCTTCTCGGAATAAGTCAGGCAAAATGCCATCATAAGTAACCGTTACCATTGGATCTGTCTCAGAAAAAGCAATCGGTATTCTCATATCCGCTAATTTAAAACTAACATTTAAACTATCCGGATCACGATGGACACTGCCCGGCACGACTAAGCCACCAATACGTAATCGTTGGCCATTAATTGCTTTGATACCGGTATCTTCCTTACCATTGTATATTTCTGATGGTTTATAAAATAAATCGATATTTTGACTAAGTGCATATAACACTAAGCCTGCAACGACACCTAAGCCAATAATAATAGAAGATACGATAGTTAATCGTTTTTTACGACGGGGATTCATATATTAACCTCTTAAATTTTTATAACTGTTCAGCATTCGTTTGCTTATGCGCTTGTTGTTTAGCCGCTTGGCGTAATTTTGTTTCACGCTTTTGACGTTTTACTATTTGCTGTTTAATTTTTTTATGGCTATTGATACTAGAAAATATCAACAGAGCTAAGGCTGAAATACTGACACCGTATGAAAGCCATACATAAAAGCCGTAGCCGCCCATGTTTAAAAATGCACTGATACTATCAAACTGCATGGGAATTCTCCTCATTCGCAACGAGCTCACGTACCCATGGACGCATACTATTGCGGTTTAATACTTCGGTACGAAAACGAATGCATATCAAGGCTGTCACTAAAAATGCAAAGCCTATAAAGCAAATTAAAAATGGCCAAAACATATCTGCAGTCATAGCAGGTTTGCCCAACTTACTTACCGTTGCACCTTGATGCAAGGTGTTCCACCACTCCACAGAATATTTAATGATAGGTAAGTTAATAACGCCAACCAAAGCGAGAATACCGGCGGCTTTTCCTGCTAAGCTTTTGTCTTCAAAAGCATTGTGCAAAGCAATAACACCTAAATATAAAAATAGTAAAATCAGTTCGGAGGTTAAACGCGCATCCCAAATCCACCAAGTACCCCACATAGGTTTTCCCCATGCTGCGCCCGTAACTAAAGCGATAAAAGTAAAAGTTGCGCCGATAGGTGCCATGGCCGCAGCCGATGCATCGGCAAGTTTTAATTGCCACACTAAGCTTGTTAACGCGGCGATTGCCATGCCTAAATATATGCCCATTGACAGCATAGCCGCCGGCACATGCAAATAAAAAATTCGAAAGGTTTCGCCTTGTTGATAGTCAGCAGGGGCAAATAAAAGCGCCCAAACAATACCGACCGATAAAAATAAAAATGCTAAACGTGAACACCAAGGTAAAATTTTACCGGCGAAGTGATAGCTAATTTCTGGGTTTGCGTAAGGGTGTAGCCATTTCCACATCATATTAATTTGTACTCACTTTTAATGCTGCACTAACAGCAAAAGGGGCTAAGGTTAACGAACCAAAAAATATTGCCGCAATTATAGCAAGTTGGCCGTTATAAGGTAAGTTCATTGCCGCAGTATCAATAGCACTGGTGGCGAAAATAAGCACTGGAATGTAAAGCGGAAGTACCAAAAGACTTAATAATACTCCGCCTTTTTTAATACCAACGGTTAACGCGACGCCGATAGCGCCGAGTAAACTAAGTACAGGTGTGCCTAACAAAAGCGTTAACATCAGCGCGCCATAACTACTTTCATGTAAGTGTAATAATACCGCCAGTAAGGGCGCTATTAAAATTAATGGCAAGCCTGTAAGTAACCAATGGGCAAAAATTTTAGCGAGAACTAAAATAAATACTGGGTGCGGACTTAACAGCATTTGCTCGAGTGAACCATCAGCGTGATCGGATTTAAATAGCCTATCGAGTGAAAGTAAGGTTGATAATAATGCCGCCACCCAAATTATACCGGGGGCAATGCGTGATAATGTTGTACTTTCGGGCCCAATACCCAGCGGGAATAAAGACACCACAATAATAAAAAACAGTAGCGGATTAATAATATCGTCGCGATGGCGAAAAGCGATCATCAAATCTCTTTTTACAATTAAAGAAAATGCTGAACGATAAGAAAGTTGCGTCATGAATGGCTACTCTAATAAAACCGATAGGTTAATGTAACTTTTTTTACTCGCTCAGCGGGTAAAGACAAATCTTGATGGGTGGTGAGAATAACACAGCCGCCATTGTCGGCATGACGCAAAAATAATTGTTCAAGTTTTTCAACACCTAGCTTATCAATAGCGGTAAAAGGTTCATCTAAAATCCAAATTTTATGTTGGCTTTGCCATAAACGTGCTAATGAAATTCTTCTGTGCTGCCCTGCACTTAAATGCGAAGCTAAGGCATCTTCAAAACCTAGCAAGTTTACTTCTGATAAGGTTTCTTCGGCGTCACTAGCGTTTAACCCATGTAAAGCCAAATTAAACTCTAAATTTTCTTGTGCGGTCATTTCTCCTTTCACACCGGGCAAGTGCCCCAAGTAAAGTAAATTCTGGTGAAAGTTCTCTCGTTGCTGAGCGACAGCTTTATTTTGAAAATAAATGGTACCGTCATAAGGTTGAGATAAGCCTGCAAGAATGCGCAGTAAACTGGTTTTTCCTGCGCCATTTGGGCCTTCAATTTGCACAATATCCCCGACAGAAATATTCACATCAAGTGCTTCAAATAAAACGCGTTCTTCACGAATACACGTTAAGTTTTGGGCACTTAATAAAACATTCGAATTTTGTGTTGTTAATTCAACTTCTGCGTTTAAATTTGACAAAGCTATCCACTTAACTGATTCACTGTGACTGGGGTGATAATAACCTAATATATACCTGTGCGATTTGACTTATGTCACTATATTTGGACTTTGATCGCACTATTCATGCGCTATGATACTATATCAGTTGTTAAAGGCTAGTATTTCTCAGCTAATTAGCCACTAATTACTTGGGTATGTAAATTCATGATAACTATTAGCTTTATGAGATTCTTTGTAATTTTTTTAGGCTTTTTTGCTAATTATATTGTGGGAAATTCCTTTGTTTTAATAATTGCGATAACATACCGCCTGAACCCGTATAGGAATAAAATTCATGAAAACCTTGATGCTGATCGCATTTATTGCGTTAATTTCATTTAATAGTGATGCAAAAGACCAAGCAAAAGCAGGACAATGTTTGTCGTTTATGCAGCATAGTGAAAAAAAGTTACATGCAAAAGAAATGCTGGACCTGTGTCAGTTAACAGCTGGTAAGCCGATGTTAATTGTTAATACCGCTAGCCACTGTGGTTTTACACCTCAGTTTACTGCACTTGAAGCATTACATAAGCAATATAAAGATAAAGGGCTAGTGGTTATTGGTTTCCCTTCCGACGATTTTTTCCAAGAAGAAGATGATGAGAAAGATACTGCTGATATCTGCTTTGTAAATTATGGCGTAACATTTACTATGCTGTCGCCAGTGCATGTTTGGGGCAGTAACGCGCACCCTATATTTAAAAAATTGGCTGACAAAACAACGGCACCAAAGTGGAATTTTTATAAATACTTAGTTAGTGCCGACGGTAAAAAAATTAAGCACTTTAATAGCCGAGTAAAGCCAGATTCAGAAGTTTTTGTGAACGCAGTTAACGATATTTTGTAGAGAATATTTATGTCAAGGTATGTAGGAAGAAGTAAAAAAATTCACGATCAAAGTGCAAAAACGGGTGTACTATTAACAAATTTAGGCACACCTGATAGCCCAACGGCAGGTGCTCTTCGTCGCTATTTGCGCGAGTTTCTTTCAGATCCTCGAGTAGTTGAAATTCCGCGACTACTTTGGTTGATAATTTTACACGGTATTATTTTGCGTGTGCGCCCGAAAAAATCTGCAAAGTTATATGAAAGTATTTGGACGGAACAAGGCTCGCCTTTGTGGGTGATCAGCGAACAGCAAAAGACAAAAGTTGAACAGATCTTGACACAAAAATATGGTGACAAGGTGATGGTTGATATAGCGATGCGTTATGGTAATCCGTCAATTGCCGGTGCCCTCGATAATTTTCAAGAAAATGGCGTAAATAATATTATTGTATTGCCTTTATACCCACAATATGGCGGTCCTACAACAGGTTCAACCTTTGATGCAGTCGTTAATAAAATCAGAACCTGGCGTTGGATCCCAAGTATTCACTTTCAAAGTGGTTATCATGATCATCCACTTTATATTAAAGCACTTGCAGAAAGCATTGATAAGCATTTCCAAGCGCATGGTAAACCTGACAAATTAATTTTTTCTTACCATGGTATGCCGAAATATTTTCTTGAACAGGGAGACCCATATTATTGCTTTAGCCATAAAACCACCCGTTTAGTGGCAGAGCAGTTGGGTTTGAAAGAAGATGACTATGTGATGACTTTTCAGTCACGCTTTGGCAAAGCTGAATGGCTTAAACCTTATACTGATGAAACGTTAGCCAGCTTGGCAGAAAACAATAAGCATGTTGCTATTATAAGCCCGGCCTTTAGCGCTGACTGTTTAGAAACATTGGAAGAGTTAGTACATGAAAATCGTGAAGTTTTTGTAGCTGCAGGCGGTGAGCAATATCATTATATTCCGGCTTTAAATGACGATGATATGCATATTGCCGCTATGGTGGAATTAGTTGAGCCGCATATTAAAAACTAGTATTTAAGCTTAAGCGCCCATTACAGAAACAAAAAAACGAAACCTAGGTTTCGTTTTTTTATGTCATCTTTAGCCAACGCTAAAGATAAGGTTGCATATTAGATTAAGATGCAACTACGTTTTCAGCTTCAGGACCTTTTTGGCCTTGTTTTACGCTAAAAGTTACCGCTTGACCGTCAGTCAAAGTGCGGAAACCATCGCCAGCGATTGCACTGAAGTGAACAAACACGTCAGGACCATTTTCTTGCTCGATGAAACCAAATCCTTTTGATTCGTTAAAAAATTTTACTTTACCAGTTACTGTATCAGACATACCAACATTTCTCGCAGGTCAAAAATTAAAGTTTAGCCAAAACGGCCATATACGGAGTAAATGCCCTCTACCTTAAGTACAGACAGAGAAAGGTTTCCAGTAACACATATTAAAGCGCCTAGGCTGATCTAGGAATAAATCCTATGATCTCTCCTTCTCCCGAAACGCAAAAACTCAACGCGAAAACATGTTACCACAATAAAAATCAGGAATCTCTAAAAAAAATGAAGATTACTTTACTTTTTTATGACAAAAAAAAGCCAGCTAAGGTGCTGGCTTTTATAGATTTTTTTTAACAAGTTACTTACATTGCTGAAATTTGTGCCTTCTGGTCAACCAATTTTTCTAAGGTTGACTCGGCTTCAGCAAGCTTAGCTTTTTCTTTGTTGATAACGGCTTCTGGCGCTTTACCAACAAAGTTTTCATTGTTGAGTTTACCACGTACGCGCTCAGCATCTTTTGTAAGTTTATCAATGGCTTTATCTAAGCGAGCTAATTCTGCATCTTTATCAATTAAACCCGCCATTGGAATTAGCAATGATAAATCACCGACCACAGCTGTTGCAGAAGCAGGCCCATTATCGTCATCAGCTAAAACAGTAATGCTTTCCAATTTAGCCAATGCACTGATGAATTGCTCATTTTCTGATAAACGGCGTTGGTCATCAACATTGACGTTTTTTAACAATACTGGCAATGGTTTGCTAGGAGCTATATCCATTTCGCCGCGAATATTACGTACCGCAACAATGAATTGTTTTACCCATTCCAAGTCATCTATGGCAGTTTGATCACATAAGCTTTGATCAAATTGCGGGAAGCTTTGCACCATAATGCTATCACCTGATTGTTCAAAGCGCGTAAGTGGAACAACACGCTGCCAAATGGTTTCGGTGATAAACGGCATAATTGGGTGCATTAAGCGTAGTAAGCTCTCTAGTACATTAACTAATGTGTGACGCGTACCGCGTTGTTGTGCTTCATTGCCTTTGAATAAAACGGGTTTTGTTAGCTCTAAGTACCAGTCACAAAATTGGTTCCAAGTGAATTCGTATAGCGCTTGTGATGCTAAATCGAAACGGAAAGTATCAAAGGCTTCATGTACAGTTTTAACGGTTTGCTGAAACTGTCCTAAAATCCAACGATCAGCTAACGAAAACTCCATCTCAGAATTTTCGACTTTACCGCAATCAAACTCTTCGGTATTCATCATGACATAACGGCTGGCATTCCATAATTTATTAGTAAAATTACGGTAGCCTTCTAGGCGTTTCATATCCCAACTAATATCGCGGCCTGTTGAAGCCACCGAGGTTAGTGTAAAGCGCAATGCGTCAGTACCATGTGCTTCAATACCGTCAGGGTATTCTTTTTTAGTTAGTTTGGTAATTTTCTTCGCCAGTTGTGGCTGCATCATATTACCGGTGCGTTTCTCAAGTAAGTTTTCTAAAGAAATACCGTCAATCATATCTAATGGATCAACAACATTACCTTTTGACTTACTCATTTTATCGCCATTTTCATCGCGAATAAGACCAGTAACATAAACCTTTTTAAATGGTACTTGTGGCTTGCCATTTTCATCTTTAATGAAGTGCATGGTCATCATGATCATGCGAGCAACCCAGAAGAAAATAATGTCAAAACCAGTGACTAGTACGTCAGTAGAATGGAATTTTTTCAAATCTTCTAAATTGTTTGGCCAGCCTAAGGTAGAGAAAGTCCAAAGGGCTGAAGAGAACCAAGTATCTAACACGTCGTTGTCTTGGGTTAAGCTGATGTCACTAGCAATATTGTGTTTTTCACGTACTTCAGCTTCGTTGCGGCCAACATAAACTTTGCCTGAATCGTCATACCAGGCCGGAATTCGATGTCCCCACCAAAGTTGGCGAGATATACACCAGTCTTGAATATCGCGCATCCAAGCGTTGTACATGTTTTCGTATTGTTTAGGTACAAATTCTATGTCGCCGTTCTCTACCGCTTCAACGGCTGGTTTTGCCAGAGGTGCAGCGCGCACATACCATTGGTCAGTTAATAGTGGTTCAATAATAACGCCCGAGCGATCGCCATATGGCGCTACTAAGTCATGCTCTTTAACTTCAACTAATAAACCTAATTCGTCAAAGGCGGCGACAATGGCTCTGCGAGCATCGAAACGATCCATGCCAGCAAATTCTTTTGGTAAGTCAGTGCTATAAACATCTGATGCTTCACCATTGCTATTGTAAACTTCAGCAGCTGCCAATATGGCGGCGTTTTTATCAAGAATGTTGATTAATGGTAAATCATGGCGTTTACCGACTTCATTATCGTTGAAGTCATGCGCAGGGGTGATTTTTACACAACCTGTGCCTTTTTCCATATCAGCATGCTCATCACCAACAATTGGGATCAATCGATTTACCAGTGGTAATAAAACATGCTGGCCAATTAAGTCTTTATAACGTGGGTCTTCTGGATTCACCGCAACACCCGTATCCCCTAACATAGTTTCAGGGCGAGTGGTTGCAACAACCAAGTAGTCGTTACCTTCTGCCGTTTTTGCGCCATTAGCAAGCGGGTAACGTAAATGCCACATGTGGCCTTTTTTATCTTTGTTTTCAACCTCTAAGTCAGAGATAGCGGTATGAAATTTAGGATCCCAGTTAACTAAACGCTTCCCACGATAGATTAAGTCGTCTTCAAACAAACGTACAAATACTTCTTGTACGGCTTCCGACATGCCATCGTCCATGGTAAAACGCTCGCGAGACCAGTCAATCGAGTTGCCTAGTCGGCGCATTTGCTTACCGATAGTGCCACCTGATTGTTCTTTCCATTGCCAAATTTTATCAATGAAAGCATCACGCCCATAGTCATGGCGAGTTTTTTCTTCTTCTGCGGCAATTTTGCGTTCAACCACCATTTGCGTAGCTATACCTGCGTGATCACAACCCGTTTGCCATAAAGTATTTTTACCTTGCATACGTTGATAACGCGTTAAAGTATCCATGATGGTTTGCTGAAAAGCATGCCCCATGTGCAAACTTCCCGTAACATTTGGTGGTGGAATTGCGATACAGTAACCGTCACCTTCGCCGGTTGGGCTAAAGTAACCTTGCTCTTCCCAACTTTTATAGAGGGATTGTTCAATGTCAGAGGGGGTAAATGTTTTTTCCATCAGATTTTCCGTCAGAAGATTCTTAACTTGTAGTATTGATAGTTTGTTGTGCGCTGGCTACTTGATGAGCAACATTGAAACCCCATTGACGACAAGTGCGAAAACGATTTCGTGCTTGTTCTTTTTGGCTTTCATCGGCTGGAACAAAATCTATCAGATGTGAAAATTGGTTAGCGAAGTTAGGCACATCGCTGGTTAAATTGATTAAAACCGCACGGCGGTTGGTTGGTGGCTGCCAACTAATTTCAACAGCCGCACCTTGTTTTGGGCCTTCGCCAATCAGGTTATGAGGTACAAAGCTGTTAGGATCAAATGCCCATAACATTTCATCGATGTTATGAGCATCTTCTTGATTTTGAGTATAAATAAATACTCGCTGACTATGTCGGTAAAAATACGCCGCTTGTAAACACGCGTAGTACAGGTGTAATTGCTGTTCAGTTACACCTGCGACTTTACTTTGCGCTTCAATGCTATAAAACATTGCTTGGGTTTGCATGACGTTATTCCGTGTATCAGTTTAGTAAATTATTCGCCTTGCTCAGCGCCAGAGCGATTTAATAAAAACTGTGTTAGCATGCTAACAGGACGACCGGTAGAACCTTTACTTTTACCGCCACGCCATGCTGTACCTGCAATATCTAAATGGGCCCAATGATATTTTTTAGTAAAACGTGCTAAGAAACAAGCGGCGGTAATCGTGCCAGCTTCTTTGCCACCTAAATTGGTAAAATCAGCAAATGGGCTTTCAAGTTGCTCTTGATAATCATCCCATAATGGCATGCGCCATGCGCGGTCACCACTTTGCTCTGATGCGTTTAATAATTCGTGTGCCAGTGGGTTGTGGCTACTTAGTAAAGCTGTAGCATGTGCACCAAGCGCTACAACACAAGCACCAGTTAATGTGGCAACATCGATAACAAGCTCAGGATCAAAACGTTCAACGTAGGTTAACGCATCACATAAAACTAGTCGGCCTTCAGCGTCAGTATTTAATACTTCAACCGTTTGACCTGACATAGTGGTAAGTATATCGCCCGGGCGGTATGCGTTACTGCTTGGCATATTTTCGCAACCCGCCAGAACACCAATAACATTAATTGGCAAATTAAGTTCAGCTAGTGAATGCATGGCACCTAATACGCCTGCGGCACCACCCATATCGTATTTCATTTCATCCATGCCAGCGCCTGGTTTCAAAGAAATACCACCACTATCAAAGGTTAGCCCTTTACCTATTAATACAACTGGTTTTGAATCATCACCAGCACCATTGTACTTAATAATACTCATCTGTGATTCATTGGCAGAACCACGGCCTACAGCTAAGTATGAGCCCATACCAAGCTCTTCCATCTGTTGCTCGCCAACGATTTGTGTACTGACATTGTCGTAGTCACTTTCAAGAATTTTTGCTTGTTCAGCTAAATATGCCGGATTGCAGATATTTGGTGGCATATTGGCAACATTTTTACAGGTTGTGATACCTTCAGAAACAGCTAAACCGTGACTGATAGCACGCTCGCCGATAGGGAGTTCGCGTCGGGTTGGTACATTAAAGACAATTTTTCGTAATGGGCGACGAGGCTCTTCTTTTACTGTTTTTAAGCTGTTGAAACTGTATAAGCAATCTTGCGTGGCTTCAATTGCTTGACGCACTTTCCAGTATGTATCTCGCCCTTTAACATGCAATTCAGATAAGAAACATACAGCTTCCATTGAACCGGTTTCGTTTAAGGTGTTAATGGTTTTACTGATGATTTGGCGATATTGGCGTTCGTCAAGCTCACGCTCTTTACCGCAGCCAACTAATAAAACACGTTCGCTTAGAATGTTAGGTACATGATGCAATAATAGCATTTGTCCTGATTTACCTTCTAAATCACCACGGCGTAGTAAATTGCTTATATAGCCTTCGCTAATTTCATCTAATTGTTCAGCGATAGCCGACAAACGACGTGGTTCGAAAACACCGACGACAATACAGGCGCTACGTTGCTTTTCCGGACTGCCACTCTTTACACTGAACTCCATGATGTCTCCTAATTTGACTCAAATGCGTATATTTTATTGAAAATATACTAATTAGCTTGCTAAAAACAGTAAATAATCGCTAAGCTTACTTTTAAATGTATTCGGCTAAAGGCTATAATTATAGCTGGGTTGCAATGCATTACCCGTTAAGCTTACATTTAATTTATTGCTAAAAATGACAAGTTTACTGAAAAAATGCCGGTATGTCAGAAAAAAACCATGTTTTATAGAAAGTTTTTATAGGATCACTTTGTGATTATATTTCGTTATTTGCTTAAAGAAGTCGCTAAAACCCAAATTGCTGTATTTCTCGTCATTATGACGATATTTATTAGTAATAAATTTGTTCGCGTACTTGATGATGCCTCAGAAGGTGGAATTCCTGGTCATTTAGTGATGACATTCATAGGCTTAAAAATTCCAGATCTTGCTGGAATGATTTTACCGTTAAGCTTTTTTCTTGGCGTATTACTGGCGTATGGGCGTATTTACGCTGAAAATGAAATGACGGTACTGCATGCTTGTGGTGTGAGCGAATGGTATGTCGTTAGGGTAACTTTGATTTTAGGAGTAGTGACTGCTCTTATTACCGGTATCTTTACTTTATATTTATCACCGATGGCAAATGAATATGAGTATCAAATTAAAGAGCAAATAGCGGCAGATTCAGGCTTAAGTTCACTTATTGCTGGCCGATTTCAAACCACAGGCAATAAAAAAGCTGTGGTGTTTATTCATGATAAAAACCGTAATGACAATACCTTTGAAAAAGTCTTTGTTGCGCAATTGCCTGATAAGGAAAAGTCGAGTCGTAGTGTTATTGATTCAAGTTTAGTGTACGCCCAAAACGGGCAAGTAGTTGAAGATGACACAGGAACACAGCGATTAATTTTATCTGAAGGCACGCGTTATCAAAACGATATTGAAAACAAACAGTTTCGACAAGTCGCTTTTGACAAGTACTATATTCAAATTCAAGATCAAAAAGTTGCCCATAAAAGGCGTAAGTTAAGCGCCATTCCAAGTTCTGAGCTGTTCAAAGAAAAAACGCCTGAAGCAAGTGCTGAAAGCCAATGGCGAATTGCCTTCCCTTTAGCGTGTATTATTATGACCTTAGTTGCTGTGCCCTTGAGTGTTGTTAACCCTCGCCAAGGTAAATTTGGCAAAATGTTACCCGCAATATTATTGTTTTTAAGTTATTTCTTACTATTAACTGCTATTCGCTCAGGAATCGAAAAAGGCACTGTTCCACAAATTATTGGCCTATGGCCAGTGCATTTGATTGTGTTGATATTGGGCTCGAGTTTGTTGGTTAAGAGTAGAAAAAGCGGTATGAAATTAAAATCTATGCTACCCAAGCGAGCTAAAAATAAGGTGGCAATATAATGCGTATATTAGATTTATACATAGGCCGCATAATCGCATCAACGACATTTTTAACCTTAGCTGTATTTGTTAGCTTAAGTGGTATTATTAAGTTTGTTGAGCAAATGAAATCGGTCGGGAAAGGCAATTATGATCTTGCTCATGCCGCGCTGTATGTACTGTATGCAATTCCACAAGATGTATCATTGTTTTTTCCTATGTCGGCATTAATTGGCGGCTTAATTGGTATGGGGATGATGGCAACCAATAGTGAGTTGGTTGTTATGCAAGCGGCAGGCCTTTCTCGTCTAGATATTATTAAATCTGTGATGAAATCAGCACTATTACTGATTGTGGTGAGTATGGCGGTTGGTGAATGGTTAGCGCCTCAAGGCGAGGCAGCGGCAAGGCAAGTGCGAGCACAAGCCATATCAGGAGGCAGTTTAATTTCTTCTACTGGCGGCACTTGGGCAAAAGACGGTGACTTTTTTGTTCATATTGGTGAAGTACAAGATCAAGGTTCGCTTAAAGATATTCAAATTTATCGCTTTGATGAACAGCTTAAATTATCGAGTTGGGTGTCAGCCAATAGCGCTGTATATCAAAAAGAAGCTTGGCAGTTACGCGATGTAGTAGAAACTACGATTACAGACAAAAAAATTACCAAAGAGAACCAACCTCTGATGTCATGGACCTCTACCTTAACACCAGATAAATTAGGTGTGGTTACGGTAAAACCGGAATCCTTATCATTAAGAGGTTTGAATGATTACCTAGATTACCTAGAAGCGAATAAACAAGACCCAAGCCGTTATTTATTAGCATTTTGGCGTAAGGTGGCTCAGCCGATTACTTTAGCTGTTATGCTACTTGTGGCCTTGTCGTTTATTTTTGGTCCGTTACGTTCAGTATCTATGGGAGCAAGAATAATGATGGGGGTTGCTACTGGTATCTTGTTCTTTATTGTTAATGAAGTATTGGGCTCGTTAAGCTTAGTGTATCAATTGCCGGCAATTTTCGGTGCTTTTATGCCAAGTATTATTTTTGTTAGCGTTGCACTTTATTTTATGAGAAAACGCGCAAGCTAACGATATAACATGCTCCCAAACATAATTAAAATGTTTGGGAGTTCTAAACTATATGTCATTTAGTTTGCTAAAGTCTGCCGCGATTAGCTTCTAAGCTAAGTAATACAACCTCAGTATTCGTTAAACGGTCTTGTAAACTCAATTTATTTTTTCTATCAACTAAAACCGCGAAGTTACCTAAGCCAAATAATGTGGGAAATAAGCGCTTTAATCCCGTTATTTTATTAATACGGGTACCATCTTGATTTTGTACACGTAAACGCCATGCTTTCATGCCCAAGGTTTGTCCACTTTTAGACCAAAACCAAATGAAGAAAAATGCCACCCAAGCGAGTTTCCAAAATTCGTTAGGCCACAGTAACCATGGTGTATTAGCAATAGTATCGCTTAAGTGTTGATAACCTTGTAGATCAAACACAGCGAAATGTACCAGCAGAGAAATCAATAGAAATGATGCGGCACCTGCGGTCATATATACGGCAATAGCAACTAAGGCATCATAAAGCCAAGAGGCCATTCGACGACGAAAGCCAGCACGTGGAAATGTTTCGTGAGAGATAGCAGACATAAGTAATTCATTGAAAAAATTTGCGCTAGTGTAGCAAAACACATATAAAAGTATAAGTGAGTAGTCATATTTCACTTATATTCAAGTTGTGTTGTTATTTACGTAAATTACAGTACTCAATAGTACGTGACAAAGCGATAGGGAGATGCGGACATGACCATACTTTCTCCACATGGAACATTAGACATTGTTATAGACGACAATTTAATTTTAATTGAGGCGCAAGGTCCATGGAACATCGAATACTTAGATCACTTGCATGAACAATTACTGAAAACAGTGGCAAAGGTTGATGTTAATAACTATGCCATATTAATCACCCCAAAAGGCGAAGCGATTAGCGTAGAGGCTGGGCTAGAATACCATCTAAATTTTATTCGCCAAGGCAATACTAAAGCTGTAGCGCTGAATCTTGCTTATTGTACAACGGCACTTTTAACGGAAAGCTTGTTTAGCAAATTATATCGAGCGGCAGGTATTAAACATGCATTTTTTGACAATGGCCTAGATGCCCGATTATGGCTAGAAAAGCAGTTAAAAACGGTAAGTGCTATTTCAATGTGAAGAAATAATCATCAGTCGGTCGATATTCACAGAAAAACTATTGCTAAGCTTGAGTTTTTTCGTATAATGCCAGCCTCTTCATTGATGTTTCGCATTGGTTGAAGTCACTGTGTTGCCGGAGTGGTGGAATTGGTAGACACGACGGATTCAAAATCCGTTGCCTTCGGGCGTGACGGTTCAAGTCCGTCCTCCGGTACCATATTAAAGGCCTTGCTTATGCAAGGTTTTTTTATACCTGAAATTTACTCATCTTAAAGTATCTATCAATCCGCGCGGACCTAATGTAGGCCCTACCAGATTATCATTCACAGTGTATCTTTGTTTAAACCTTACTACTTATTTGTGTTTCTAGAAAGGTAGCTATCTTCCTCTTTAATTCGCTGTTTAATATTGCTAAGTGCATTAATCACGTCATTGATGATTGTATTGTATATCTTCTTTATTAACCTATATATCAAATGGCAATACCAATATCCGACAGTGAAAGGGTATGGAGTAAGCAACCTTACCGTCTTTTATCTTTAACGTGCTTGAGGTGGCGTTAAACATAGTAGATTCCTGATAGTATTGTGCTTAAGGTTAAGGTTTAATTGGAGCTGCTGAATATGAGATGAAACTAAGAAAAAACGTCCAACAAAGTCTCCATGTCTATTCAACCGTTACAATTAATCTCAGGGTTACTATGTGAAAACGTTGATGTGAGTAAAGGACTGGTATTTAAAAATATTTTGGCTAAATATTAAGCTTAAATTCATTAAGTATGTTACCATGGCTATTCTCCCTACCGCTTAGTAGGGACCTCTTTTCTTTTTCGGGAACGACACCCTGACACTCCTTAGACGCCCCGCTAAGCCTTACTTTAAGGCTATAATTATGTCTCCCTCTATAATAACTTCAAATGGTACTGATATCGGAAGCAATAATGCTAACAATACTGCCAACTCGTTAATATTAGATACTCAGCTAAAAGAAAAAGATAACTCCACTCAACCGACGGCTATCGTTTTTTGCGAAGGAAATTTTGGTAAAACTGACGGAAAGACCGCGAATGGATTGATACGATACTCACAAAAGTATCGTATTATGTCTGTCATTGATAGCCAATATGCTGGCTTGGATTCGGGTAACGTGCTTGATCAAACTGCTAATGGAATACCCATAGTTGCTAGCCTAGAAGATGCAATAAACCTAAGCAAAACTGTACCCGAATACTTTATTTTCGGTCTTGCGCCTACCAGTGGTTTTTTATCGGGTTTAGAAAGAAAAATTATTTTACATGCCATGTCCTTAAAAATGCATATCATCAATGGTCTACATGAGTTTCTGACCGAAGATTCAGCATTTGTTGACGCGAGTATTGAGCATAGTGTTCGAATATTTGATATTCGCAAACCTAAGCGAAAAGAAGAGCTTCAAATATTTAGCGGTAAAGTTCGAGAGGTGAACTGCCCTAGAATAGCTGTATTAGGTACCGATTGTGCGTTAGGAAAACGAACAACCGCGACTATTTTGGCCAACGAATTGACGAATAAAGGTCTCAATGTTGTGATGATAGCAACAGGACAAACAGGTATTATGCAAGGGGCGCATTACTGTGTAGCTCTCGACGCAGTCCCTTCCCAATTTTGTGCTGGAGAATTGGAGTCGGTTATTGTTAAAGCATATGAAAAAGAAAACCCAGATCTGATTATTATTGAAGGACAAGGTGCCTTAAGTCACCCCGCATATTCTACCAGTTCGTTCATATTGCGTGGTAGCTGCCCAACCAGTGTTATTTTGCAGCATGCTCCTAAACGTCAGCACCGTAGTGATTTTCCTAATATGCCAATGCCCTCTGTTGCTTCAGAAATAAAACTGATTGAGACATTTTCAGACACATCGGTTATAGGCTTAACGCTCAATCACGAAGGAATGTCTTCAGATGATATTTTTACTGCGATTGCAGGTTACTCCAATGAGTTAGGTATACAGGTTACTGACCCGTTGTCTCAGCCAGTTGAACAATTGCTCGACATTGTGCTGTCAGCCTATCCTCAATTGGCAAGTAAGCTGGCTGAAAAGAATGAAGTATCCTAGATTAGATGTCGATTGCACTAAAGTCCGTCACAATGCTCAGTACCTTATGGCTAAATTAGCTTTGAAAAACATTTCAGTTACTCCGGTAACTAAAGTTTTTTCAGGCCATCCTATTATTGCACAAATGCTTATTGATGCAGGAGCTGAAATGGTTGCAGATTCTAGGGTCGAAAATATCCAAAGGTTAACGAAAGCGGGTGTTTTGGTGCCTAAAATGTTGATTCGTACGCCGATGCTCAGCCAAGTTACCAGTGTTGTTAAATGGTGTGATATTAGTTTGAATACTGAGATAGAGGTTATTGAAAAGCTTTCCTGTGCCGCAAAGCAATTAAATATCACCCATGGCATTATTATCATGATAGAGCTTGGCGATTTGAGAGAGGGCGTTATGCCGGAACTTATTATTGGCTTTATCAAACAAATTATTGATTTACCTAATATCAACATTAAAGGAATAGGTGCAAACCTAGCGTGTCGATATGGTATTGCTACTGACGATAAAAATATGTCACTTCTTTCAAATTTAGCCGATGACATTGAAGCAAAGTTTGACCTCAAGCTTGATATTATTTCAGGGGGAAATACCGCTTCAATTGATTGGGCAATTAATCATACCAGTACAACCCGTGTGAATAACCTCCGTATAGGTGAAGCGATTTTTCTAGGCTTTGACTCATTAACTCAAGAAAAAATTGAAGGGTTATATACCGATTCAATTACCTTGACTGCTGAAGTGATTGAATCAAAATTAAAACCGTCTTTGCCATGGGGAAGTAGAGGGGCCAATGCATTTGGAGAAAAGGTATATACTTCAGAAAGAGGTGCAGTATCACAAGCTATTCTTGCGTTAGGCCGTCAAGATGTATGTATTACAGGACTTAGTGCTCCAGACGGAATGACAATTATGTCATCAACGAGTGATCATCTAATTATTGAAACTTCAGGAAAACCGCTATTAGTTGGCCAAACTGTAATGTTTAACTTGGACTACAGTGCGCTCTTATCTTCTATGTCATCATGTTATGTCTACAAATATTTCAATACACATATCGCCAGTAAAGCGTGCAGTAATGCTCTGAATAAAAAAGGGGAAGTAAACACTACTATTACTCTGTCTTAGTTGCATTGAGAGTTTTAATTAGAACGTGGCTGAAAGTTAAGACATCATTAATGAGCAAGGTTGAGTTGTAGACGTAAAATGCGTTAATTTATGGGATAAGCTGGCCTTGCAAAAAAGCGTTTATTCCATGAAAGAAGATCTTTGTTGAATTTTTTCATTTAACAATGCTTCGAACTCTGCTGAGGTATACAAACCTAGCAGCTCTGCGGCATTGGCTAATGAAATATTATTATGATGTGCTTTATAAACAATCTGTGTTGACACGTCATAACCTAGCGTAGGTGCCAGCAACGTGATGACTGACAAATTTTGTCTCATATTACTTTGGATCTGACGCTCATTTAATTTCAGGCCATTAACACAGTTGTCGGCAAAAGATGCCATCACATCGCTCAATAGTTCAATACTTTCAATAATGTTATGAATGATCACTGGGCGATAGGTATTTAATTGCAATTGGCCACTTGAAGCTGCTATAGATACCGTTACATCATTACCAAATACTTGCAAGCAAACCATGGCCATTGCTTCACATTGAGTTGGGTTTATTTTCCCCGGCATGATTGAGCTACCAGGTTCATTTGCGGGTAAGTGCCATTCATTAAATCCACAACGGGGGCCACTACCTAGTAATTTAAAATCATTGGCCAGTTTAAATAGTACACTCGCAAGCTGCTTTAAAGCGCCGCTATAGCGAATTAGCGCATCCATGCCTGAAACCGCGGCATAACGGTTATGCTTGGCTTCAAAGGGCAATTGATATTGTTCTGCTAATAATATTGCGACTTTACTGCCAAAGTTTTCAGGAGCGTTCTCACCTTCGCCAACCGCAGTACCTCCAATTGCTAGCTGATATACATCATGCAAGCTGTCTGATATCGCTAATCTAACCTGTAATAGTTGATCACAATATCCAGAGAACACAGCACTGGTTGATATTGGTGTCGCGTCCATAAGGTGTGTCCTTGCAGTACTGGTTATACCTTTAAATTCCCATTGTTTATTTTGGAGTTCATCGTATAAATGAGTTATCGATTTTAACAACTGATTTTGCGTTAACAAGGCCACCACGATATGCATTGCACTTGGAAATACATCATTAGATGATTGTGACATGTTGACATGATCATTAGCATGGACGCGGTTATTAATATAATCTAGTTGATGGTTTTCAATATACTTTTTGTCTCTAAACTGATTTGCTAATTCACATATCACTTCATTAACATTCATATTAGTTTGTGTACCTGAACCTGTTTGCCAAATACTTAACGGAAACTGGTTAGGAAAGTCTTTTTCGAGTAGTTCATCACAAGCCACTACAATAGCTTGCAAATAATCATCACTTATTAGCCCTTCGTCATAATTAACTTGTGCGCATGCTCGCTTGATATTGATGAGAGTATCAATAAATTCTGTCGAGAAACTATGCTTACCAATATTAAAGTACTTTAACGATAACCGAGTTTGCTCTCCCCAAAGTTGCTTAGCTGCCTCCCTTTTTGTTGAATTTTGATCTGTTATTTGTTTGCTCATAAATACTGGTTTGCCACATAAGGCAAAACCCCTCCAGCAATAAAATAATCTAACTCCAGTGAACTATTAATACGTATAACCACAGGTAAAGTTACCGCTCCTTTTGAACCATCATATGCAGCTGAGTGTATCGTCACTAGTAACGTTTGGTTTGGCGTTAAAAGGTGGTTACTTTTATTATTGTCTACCATAACATCAACTAATTCATTGCCTTGTAAATGTAAACTTTCAATAGTTGTATCTATTGGCAATTGCAATGGCATGATCCCCATACCAACTAAATTACTTCGATGAATACGCTCAAATGATTCTGCAATTACCGCTTTAACACCGAGCAATTGACAACCTTTAGCCGCCCAATCTCGACTAGAACCAGTGCCATATTCTTTACCTGCAAATATCACCAAGGGGATGTTATTTTTTGCGTAATATTCACTTGCTGAAAAAATTGACATATGTACTTTGTTCTGCAAATGCTTGTCATCGAAAATTTTCGTTATCCCCCCTTGTTCCGGCGAAATGATCTTATTCTGTAGCCTGTTATTAGCAAATGTACCTCGTACCATCACCTCATGATTACCACGCCGAGCGCCATAACTATTAAATTGTTCAGGTGCGACACCTTTAGCAATAAGAAACTTGCCAGCCGGGCTATACGGGATAATTTGTCCTGCTGGGGAGATATGGTCTGTCGTAATGGAGTCGCCCAAAATTGCTAAAATGTTAGCTGATTTTATTTTTATCGGGCCGTGTATTTGATTACAACTATTTAATCCTTCTTGACCTGTTTGCGCTAATAGCTCGAAAAAAGGAGGTTGAATGATATAAGTTGAACGGCTATTCCACGGATAGCAGTCGGTATTGCTTATTGGTAAATCTTCCCATGCATGATCGCCAACTAGCATATCTTGATATGACAATGCATAACTCTCTTTGGTTATCGCATGCATTGTCTCGTTGACTAAATCATCATTTGGCCAAATATCACGTAAAAATGTTGCTTGACCATTCTTGTCGATACCCAGAGGTTCATTTTCAAAATTGATACGAGTATGTCCAACTAAAGCAAATGCAATAACAAGCGGAGGGGACATTAGCCAGTTTAATCGAACGGAGGGGTGAATACGGCCTTCAAAATTACGGTTTCCAGATAAAACAGCACCTACATTTAAATTACCTTCGCTAATTTGCTGTTCTATATCAGGGTCTAATGGCCCAGAGTTACCGATGCAAGTTGTACAACCAAAGCCAATACAATTAAAGCCGAGTTTGTCCAAATATTGCTGTAAGCCAGTACTATCAAGATAACGAGCAACAACTTGAGAGCCCGGAGCTAATGATGTTTTTACATTAGGGTTAATCTTCAGCCCTCGTTCAACGGCTGCTTTTGCCAATAATCCTGCCTGTAACATGACTTTCGGGTTAGAGGTATTAGTACAGGAAGTAATAGCCGCAATAACAATATCTCCGCAGGTTAAAGGCCTTAGTCTATAAGGTAAACTCTCTCTAGCAGGACAATGCCAATCAAGTTCGCTTACTTCTCTTGTTTTTCGTTTAATAACATTGAGAGAAAAACAATCTTGCGGTCGCTTTGGTCCAGCAACCGATGGCTCTATTGTATTAAGGTCTATGACAATATTTTCAGGGTATGTTGCATGAGCCTTAGAATCTTCATTCCATAATTTTTGCGCTAATGCATAGGTGTGAACACGTTCAACTAAAGCCGATGAACGATTAGTAAGCTTTAGGTATTCAATAACTTCACTATCAATGTGAAATAGGCCACAGGTCGCCCCGTATTCAGGAGCCATATTGGCAACCGTTGCCCTGTCGGCGATACTTAATTCTGAAGCACCGGAACCATAAAACTCAACGAATTTGCCAACGACACCATAGTTTCTCAATATTTGAGTGATAGTTAAGACTAAATCTGTTGCTGTGGTACCAACCTGCATTTTTCCTAGCAATTTAACGCCTACTATTTGAGGAGCACTGATACTCAACGGTTGGCCTAACATTACGGCTTCGGCCTCAATACCTCCGACTCCCCAGCCAAGCACACCCAAGCCATTAATCATCGTTGTATGGCTATCAGTACCGATCAATGTGTCTGGAATTAAAACATTAACTTCATCTCTAACCACTTGTGCTAAATATTCGAGGTTAATCTGATGACAAATACCACGCCCTGGCGGGATAATCGTTAAATTACTGAAAGAGGCTTGTGCCCATTTTAAGAATTGGTAACGCTCATGATTTCTCTCCATCTCACGTTGTTGATTATGCGTTAATGAAGTGGCGCTTCCGGCCTGATCTGCAATAAGTGAATGATCTATCACTAAATCAACTGGGCATACGGGATTTATAATAGTAGCATCACCGCTTTTATCTGTTATTGCATCTCGCATTGCTGCCAAGTCAACCAATGCAGGTACGCCTGTATAGTCTTGCATTAATACACGACTGGGGAAAAATGGAAATTCAAAGCTAGCTGGAGATGTTGAAACCACTATATTTTTGACTTTTTTGACAACATTTTGATAATTAAAAGTGTTATCAGTTGCGCAGTTTCTAAGGAAGTTTTCCAAAAATATTTTGGTAATGAATGGTATGTCACCCAAATTGAATTGAAAATCTTCAGCAAGCTTGTTTAACGACCAGTAGTAATAAATGCTACCTTTATTGTCTTTGTTATTGTCAATTAAACGCGTTAAGTACCTTTCTTGCCATGCGGCTTTATTTATTGGAATCATTGGATTGCTCCTTAGGAACATCTTGATCTAACGCTGCCGTATTTAATGCATCTTGAAAATTATTAAAATGTGAATTTTTATAACAATAACTTGTAATTTGCTTGCATAAAATACCGTACTTTTTCATCAATAGGTTTTGAGCCGTCACTGTCATCATTATGCTCACTCCATTTACGGTTAAAAAGAAACGGCGCGTAAAAAGAAGCGAACCGTATAACAATTAGACCTAGTTATTTTTGCCCGAATGGCTAATGCCATTAATAAATTTTAATAAATCACTGTCTGTTGACATAACCAGTGTTGTATTATCCGCAATAATGTCAGGGTAGGCTCGCATGGTGCGCGTAAATTGATAAAGCTGCATAGATTCTGGGCTTTGGCTGTAGGATTTTGCGTAAATATTCGCGGCCTGTGCATCGGCTAGTCCTCTAATGGTTTCAACCGCTTTATAAGCCTCTGATTGAATTTTATTTAAGTCTCTAACGCGGTTACCGCGTATTCTTGCCGCTTCGCCGTTACCTTCAGATAAGAATCGTTCGGCAATTTGCCTACGTTCACTGATCATACGATCATAAATTTTAGGGCGTACACTTTCATTGTAATTAATGCGCTTAAAACGAATATCAAGCAGTTCAATACCAAACACTTTGACTTTCTCAGCAGCGGCAGTAAATATCTCTTCTTCAACCCATTTTCGACCTTTCTTAATAGGCACTAAATTGCCCATTTTCAAATCTCTTTCAGCGTTAGTTAGCATGGCATCGCGAAGCGGCTTGCGGTCATTCGTGGTGCGAATTATTTCGATGAGTTTATGTTTTGCCACAGCATTGCGCGTTTCACTGCCTAATATATCGTCGAGCCGCGACTGCGCACTACGCTCATCTCGTAACCTTAAGAAATATTGCAGAGGATCGGTAATTCGCCAACGGGCAAAAAGGTCTACTGAAATATATAACTTATCTTTAGTTGGCATATCGGAGGGGGCACCATCCCATTCTAATATGCGCTTATCAATAGCGTTTACAGATTGAATGAAAGGCATTTTCGCGTTTAAGCCAGCGGTCATTACCGGCTCGCCAATTGGTTTACCAAACTGAGTAATGATCACTTGTTCTACTTCGTCTACGGTGTAAAGCGATTGCTGTAAAGTAGTGACAAAACACACCAATCCGATCAGGAAGATAATAGCTTTTTTGGAGATCATTGCTTTTCTCCTATTTTTAACATTTTATTTGATTGTTCAAGGTTAAGCAGTGGTAATATGTTGCTTGTTGATTTATCGATAATGATTTTAGAGTGCACTTGAGGTAGCACTTGCTGCATGGTTTCTATGTAAATACGGCGAAGTGTGACCTCTGGTGCTTTAATATATTGAACAAGTAAAGCATCAAACCTTGCTATATCTCCCTCAGCTTCATTGATACGTTTTAAGCGATATCCATCCGCCTCCCGGATTCGCTGATCTTTCTCCCCCAGTGCTAAAGGAATAATTTTGTTGTAGTCCCGTCTCGCTTCATTGATCAGCTTTTCTTTTTCTTGCTGTGCTTGATTCACCTCATTAAAAGATTCTTGCACAGGTTTAGGCGGGTTAATGTTCTTTAACTGCACTTGATCAATACTAATTCCCATAGTGTATTTAGTTGAAAGGGTTTGCATTTTTATTAATGCTTGTGATTCTATTTCTTGACGACCTATGGTAATTACTTCATCAACAGTTCGATCGCCAACCACTTCACGCATGACTGACTCAGAGACGTACCTAAGTGTTTCACTGGGCTCCCTGACTTCAAATAGAAATTTAACGGGATCTAAAATTCGATATTGCACGACCCATTCAACTAAGGCGGCATTAAGGTCACCTGTCACCATTTGAGTTTCACGCTGTTCGTCATGGTTTAAGCTATTTTGAAACGGATCCTGAGCACCAGACGTTGTAAAACCAAATTCCTGTTTTAATTGTCGCTTAACGGGAACAGTGGTTGCGGATTCAATACCAAAAGGAAATTTAAAATGCAGCCCAGGTGGTACCTCTCTTACGTACATGCCAAATCGTTTAACAATAGCAACAGAATCACTTGGAATGGTATACACTGAAGTCCAAACAGTGAAACCCAAAAGAATAAAAAGTAGTAGCCATAAGAAATTAAGGAAACTCCCACCAGGCAAAAAACCTTGAAACTTAGGCAAAATATTTTTAAAAAGTTGATCTAAATCGGGTGGAACAGGCGATTTATCGCCCCATGGACCTCCAGGAGGAGGTGTGACGTTAGTAGGCATAATAATGCCCTCTGAATAAATGACCTTAATTGATCACTTACACTTATATATTGGGTCAAAAAACAAACAATCAAGGGGCGCTATGTATTAACGCATTTAAATGTGTCGATAAAAGTGTATAAAACTTATTTCTAGCAAGACTTTGTCTTTAATATTAGGACGATGTTTGACTCAATATTAGCTTTTGTTGAGCTCATATTAAATTTCAAATTTTTTCTGAGCGATAACAATCAATACATCAAACATATTGAACAGTTTAGTTTTTAGTAATTTAAATACAGCCACACTTTTTATATTCGACCTCCCAACTTTTGAAGCGATTTTCAACAATAGCTAAGGCATTCTCTGTCATTGGCTTTGCTGTACTATTTACCTTAAAATAAAAAGCGAGCGTAGCAACAGCTGTTGTTTTGTTTGTAAACGTACAATCTGCCGTGAATGTCGTCGACTTCTGTTTGAGAAGTCATAAATGCTAGTACTCATAAAACCTTATGATTTTCAAAGAGTTTAAAAATTTAAGTTATTGATTTTAAATATGAGATTTAGGCATGTTATTTTCAAAATCCGTAGCTTTCGAGCGTGACGGCTCAAGTCAGTCTTCCGGTACCATTTCAATCGTCAATTGATTGAAAACATAAACCAGCTTTTTAGCTGTTTTTTTTATGCCTGATTTTTAGTCGTTTAAATAATGGGCAAGCGGTCCCTATTGTAAATCCGCTGTTATCTCTTGGCTTGCTGGCCGCCTTGAATAGGCTTTTGAAATAAATAACCTAGCTTCAATTCTGTGCTTGGCTAGTAATAATTTGTTAATTTTTAACACTTTTATTGCTCAGTTATTTTTGTATACTTAAACTTACCGAATTTTCGATAAATGTGTATCAAGGAAAGTCATTGGAAGAGTTTTTAGCGCAGTTACGGCAGCGACAAGTATTTAAGGTAGCAACCATTTATGCTGTTTCGGCGTGGCCGCTAATTCAAATTGCTGATTTGGCAGTTCCGGCATTAGGCCTACCCGATAGTGTGATGACCTTGCTGTTGAAGATTTTCATTTTTGGTTTCCCAGTAAGTTTAATTTTTGCTTGGTTGTTTAACTTTACCAGTCAAGGCATAGTGCGAGCAGAGGAATCTGATGCGCCAATTGATGGTAGTCGTAGCCAAGTTAATTTAAGAACAACCATTACCGTTGCCGGCAGTTTAGTTTTAGCGTTAGCTGTTACATTGTTAAGCCAAGTGTTTTTTTCTGATCCACAAGTTGCCATTGAACCTAGTACGTCACCTGAAAGAGTGCCGCAAATTAAAGCGACATTAGCGAAAGAAAATAATAAAGAGTCAATCGCTATTTTACCCTTTGTTGCCTTAAGTTCTGATCCTGAAGATGAGTACTTTGCCGATGGTATGGTTGAAGAACTATTGAATTTATTAGCAAAAAACTCCGAGCTACAAGTGGCGGCAAGAACGTCCTCATTTGCTTATAAAAATGTCACGAAGAAAACCATACCAGAAATTGGTCGCGAACTTGGCGTAAAAACTATTTTAGAAGGCAGTATTCGCAAGAATGACACCACCAATAAAATACGGGTAACGGCACAGTTAATTAATGTGGCATCCGGTGAGCATATTTGGTCTGAAACTTATGATCGAGAATACCGTGACGTTTTTCAAATTCAAGACGAAATTGCTAATGCCGTAGTAGATAAATTGAAAGTGACTTTGTTAGGGCAAGCAAAACTTAGCAATCACGAAAAAGGTACCCACAGTATTGACGCTATGGTGGCCTATGGTAAAGGGCAAAAAGAATTATCACACCGAACAGCAGCATCAATTGAAAAAGCGTTATCGCACTTTAAACAAGCCATTCAAGCGGATGATGAATATGCTAGAGCATATGTTGGTGTTGCTAATGCCAATATATTACTCGCCCTATATGGCACACTCTCTGAAAAAGTCGCTTACAAAAGTGCGCAAGTTGCAATAAATAGAGCTTTAGAGTTGGCACCAGAGCTAGCCGATGCTCATGCGTCACAAGGGTTACTGCTAAGTGATAGTGAACCAGAACAAGCGGAATCATCGTTTAAAAAAGCTATTAGTCTTAACCCTAATTATGCCATGGCGTATATGTGGTATGGCTCGTTATACCGAAATCGTGGTGATATTTCTGCTGCACACAAGTTGTTTGAACAAGCATTTGAACTTGACCCGCAATCGCCTGTTGCCGCATATAATGTTGCTTGGTGCTATTACCAACAAGGTGATGAAAGCAAAGCCATGACTTTATTTTCACAAATTATTGCTAATGATCCATATTACCCTGGTGCTTATAACCTGGCCGGCGATATCTTGAAAACACGAGGCAGGCTTGACGAATCACTAGAAATGTATGAAAGAGCATTGCAAGTTGACGCTGGTAATAAGGGAGCTATTAAAGGCTTATTATGGGCTAATATGGATTTGAACAACCAGAGTGATACAGAGCAATGGTTCGCCTATTTGAGTACACATGCAAACCTGTTTTCTGAGGCTGATATCATTTTTCTGCAAGCGCGATTTTCTGCCAGTAAAGGTGACACGGAACAGGCAATGTCACTACTTGAACAAGTTAACTATGATGATTCCAAACCTGCCTTGAAATTTTATGTTGCAGGTGAAATAGCGTATTACAAGGGCAACTATGCACAAGCAGTGAATGCGTATGAGCAACTACAAAGTTCTCAGCTAGCGCATAATAATTTCTTTTACCACATGCTTGATGGTCAAGCGGTGTTGCATTTATCGTTCGCATATCAGCAAATTGAGCAACTTGAAAAAGCCAAGGCATTGATTGCTGATTATGAAAAATATTTACTACAGCTAATTTCAAATAGTAATAATAACCCGGAAATTTTTTACAACATGACGTTAGTAAAAGCGCTGCAAGATGAAGAAAGCGAAGCTTTTAGCTTTTTTCAAAGTGCCATAGATGCAGGTTGGGTACAGGCTTGGAAAGTGGAGGTAGAGCCAATACTAACTGAGCTAGCGAAAACTCAACGTTTTAGCCAAATGTTTGGTGGTGTTAAAGCCCGATTAGAAAATATGAAATCGCGAGTGAAAGAGCAAGGGAGTTTTTTACTCGTTGATAACTAAATAATAACTAGCATAGCAAAGCTTTTGTTATGCAGGTTGTTTATCCTCAGATCTTTTTCAATTTATTCAGCAAAACTGAATTCCTACAAATATTACTAATTGCCAGCAGGTCAGGTTTTATTCTTGTTGGCTATTTCTTAGACAAGTTTGTTCTTTATGTGGCCACTGTTGCACATACCTTATGGTTATTCTTTTTTATAACAGTTAGTTAGGTTCTTATTAAGTGTCTTGCTTAATTATTATGCTTTATCTTGTTTAGAATATAGCTTGACGTAATATATTGTATACAATATAACCTGTCGGTGTATTAAAAATATGCACTGAATTTTTCTTGTTTTTTAATTGCTTATCATTAGCTAATTAATAAACAGCTTCATTCAATAAGTGAAATAAGGCTAATAAATTAGTCAATAACAATAATAAATATGAAGGAAAGTAAGATGAAACTTACCCGTATGTTTTTCGCTGTATCGGCAGCCCTAATGGTTGATACTGCATTTGCCAATAGTGATGTGCACCTTGTTCATGACCACAAACCCAATATAGAAAATACCATTGAAGTCGATATTAGAGAGCAAGATCCGACTGCTCGTGATGTTAATGCAGAACAAAGCCCTATTGAAGCTAGCATTATACAAAGCTTTTCATTTAGTCCTCGTACGCAGTCGGCTATTGCAAACGCTTGTGTAAGCAGTGCTGACCTAGCGGCAGTTTCAGGTACGGCTCGGGCAAATTTAATAAAATCGGAGGCAGATTATCAGTGTTTTGAGAATAATATTTGGACGACGCCATCTGCAAATATGCAAGCCTTGTTTAATGAAAATGCAATGATAGCTATCGCTAATGAAGCCCGTGTATTAGCCGAAGCTTACGATGGTACAACGGCAAATAATTTACGCTACTTTGTGGCCTATATTCGTGCAGGGCAGTGGATGCAAGAACAAGCCGCTAATTCCGCTATCATAGGAGATTATAGCTCGGCTGTGAGCACTGCCGTAGTGAGTTTTCTCAATGCACTTGCTGCGAATACTAATTACTACAATACGGACGAAACACACGCCTATTTAGCAAAAGAGGCGATGATTTTAATGTATGCTCTTTCTGCGAATGACCGTTATCGCTATTTACCAAAAGTAATAGGCTTACTAGAGCGCTATCAAAAAGAGTGGGGCGCAAATGCTCAGAATTGGTTTACTAAATCGCTAATTTATATTTACCGAGCCAAGGATGATGCTGCGTTTATTTCTGCAGTTCAGGCTGAACAAGGCTTAATAAATGCACTCGACCAGTTTTTAAAAAATAATACTGCGATGATAGGGCATGCACAGGAAGCTCAATATAATGATGTAGCATCAGAGTTTGGCCGAATGCTGAAATATAGTGGCCAAACACGTACACAAGCTCAAAATGATATTAGAGACTTTTTGGCCCGTACAGATATGACAGGCACGACTTCAAAATCGTGGTTTAAAGTCATTAATCAAGTTAATTATTATGACTCGAATAATTGCAGCTTTTACAATACATGTAATTATAAAGCCGAGTTAGAGGCTGTAATTTTACCTATAACACACTCATGTAGTGCAACGTTAAGAATTCGTGCGCAAGAATTAACTAATGCACAACTTACGGAAGTTTGTGATGAATTGGCGACGCGGGAAAGCTACTTTCATGAAAAGTTAAATACTAATAATGTGCCAGTTGCAGACGATAATAACTCAACATTAGAGCTAGTTATTTATAACAACACAGACCAATATAAACGTTTTTCTTATAATATTTTTGGTAATAGTGTCGATAATGGTGGCCAATACCTAGAAGGTGACCCTTCGGTCGTTGGCAATATTCCACGTTTTTTCGCTCATGAAGCTGATTGGTTATTGCCAGAGTTTAAAGTTTGGAACCTTAATCATGAATATGTACATTATCTAGATGGGCGTTTTAATACTTACGGTGATTTTAGAGACTTTAACGCTCACGATTCTGTGTGGTGGGGAGAAGGTATCGCAGAGTACATTGCAAAGAAAAACTTTGATGATGGTGCTATCGCTGAAGCTCGTAAGAACACTTATAAACTAAGTGAGTTATTTAAAACTAACTATAACGATCATGACTCGACACGTATTTATAAGTGGGGCTATTTGGCGGTGCGTTTTATGTTTGAACAGCAACCAGCGCAAGTTGATAACATACTTGCAGAGCTAAGAGTGGGAGATTTTGCAGGTTATAACAGTATTTTGACTAATATTGGTAGCAGTTTAGACGCCCAGTTTGCAACTTGGTTACAAACGGTAGAAAGCACGGAAGATACCATAATAATTCCTGACGATAATGTTTTAACTAATGGTCAAACGGTAACGATTAAATCTGATGGCAGCGAGCAACCGAGTTATCAATTTGATATTCCAGCCAACGCAAGTAATTTAGTTATTCAATCGTCAGGTGGCACAGGTGATGTTGACCTTTATGTTAAAGCAGGTAGTGAAGCAACATTAAACAATTGGGATTATCGACCTTACAAAGGCGGTAATAGTGAAACAGTTAATGTTGCTACGCCTGTGCAAGGTACTTGGTACGTAATGGGCAACCCATACGGAAATAGAGTGTTTGATAATGTTAGCTTAACAGCAAGTTGGACGGTTGATGATGGCACTGGTGGCGGTGGTACGGGCAATACTAATGCTTGTGACACGCAATCTGCAATAACCCGAGGAAACTTAGAAGATAATCAAGCTGTGTGCTTAGGCAGTCAAACAGTTTATATGGCGATTTATGTTGCAAATGGTTCAACGTCATTAACTATTTCTACACAAGGTGGTAATGGCGACGCCAGTATTTATCAATCAGCTGCTGGCTGGCCAAGTAGTAACAATTACCAAAACAGTGCCGTAACTTCAGGTAGTAGCGACGAGTCTATTGTTGTTAATAACCCAAGAGCTGGCTGGCACTATTTGATGGTAACAGGGCAGCAATCCGGCACACAATTAGTTGCTGATTTTGAGTAATATCGATATTAGTTAATTCAATTATAAGTTGACGATGTAAAAACAATAAAAGCGAAAGGCCCAAAAAATAATTTTGGGCCTTTTTTTCTTCGCCAGATAATCACCTTTGTATAAATTCAAAAAGTTGTTTTGTATGAAAAACGTACTAATCTCTATAGGTATAAAACGACATGGAGGTTGCTGTGCATGGATGAAAAGCAATCACAAACACAGTAAAACTTGCTAATAGTTTCTGGTTCGTTTTTTTGTGTTTATAGTTCGGTGCAACATGTTTTTTCATACCGTTAACGTTCATAGCTAAGTATCTTATGTTTTTGAAAATCAAAGAATATCTTTATCAAAAGATGCTGTTCTTTCACGATAAATGAACCTACCACGTACTTTAAATTAAGTTGCTGAGCAAAAAATTGGAGGATAAAGATTATGACACCAGAATATATTGTTGTTCATACCGCCGCTTTTAATGGCAATAATTGTGATCGTGACATGATAGATCGTTGGCATAAAGTTAGAAATTGGTCAGGGATTGGCTATCACTTTGTAATTTTAAATGACAAGCATAGTAGTAAAGCTGATGGCACGATTGAAAATGGTCGAGCCACCAATAAAGCAGGAGCGCATGCTCTTGGCTTAAATAGCCGTTCACTTGGAATTTGCTGCATAGGCCATGGCGATATCAATGACTTTACGCCGGCGCAATATGAAAGTTTATATCAGCTTGTTAGACAATTAATGACAGAATACTCCATCCCTGTCGATAAAGTGATAGGCCATCGAGAATTAAACACGTTAGCGGATAATGAGGTAATATCCTCTCGTTACCGTACCAGTAAATCTTGCCCAGGTAATAAAATTGATATGGACTTTATTCGTCAACAATTGCCGGGTAACCTGAAAACAGAAGAAGACCAAACTTCTCTAGTGTCGGCCGAGTCGCGATTAGCCATAACAAATGCCATTGCCGTTTTACAGCAGCATAGCGCACAGTTTCCCAATGCTCAGGATGAACTAAATGAATTTGTTTATCATCCTGAGGTTATTGCGATTAGGCAGTAAAGGTTCGTAACGTTAATACAAAACGGCTTGCATGGCTTTTGTTGCTGCAATTGGCTGCTGAGCTTGAGTTATTGCCGTTACCACAGCAACACCACTGACGCCTGTTTGCCAAACTTGCGGTGCCCGCTGCAGGTTAATACCGCCTATTGCGACTACTGGAATATCATTGGTTAAATTCATTAACTGCTGTAAATTACTTATACCCTGTATTTGTCCGGTCATATCTTTAGTTTTTGTTGGGAATATTGCACCAACAGCTAAGTATGAAGGTTGCAACTGTTGCGCTAATAAAAGCTCATAGCAACCATGGGTACTAACGCCAAGCCGTAATCCTGCGGCAGAAATAGCTGTTAAATCTGCTTTAGCTAAGTCTTCTTGACCAATATGAACACCATAAGCGCCATACTTTATTGCCAGTTGCCAATGATCGTTGATAAATAGTCGGCATTGATAATCTCGCGCTAACGTTATTGCTTTTACAATGATTGGCTCTAACGCTTCATCAGACATATTTTTAATGCGTAACTGAATAATTTTAATACCTAAAGGCAGCAAAAGTGTGAGCCATTCAATTGAGTCTACCACAGGGTATAAACCTAATTTTTCGCCTTTTGCTAAGTTTAGGGAAGGAAACGTTGATGGAGGCGAGATATCACCTTCTTGGTTGATAACTTGTGGAAAATAGGCGGGTTTTGTTGGCCAAGGCCCTTGCTCAAAAGCGCCGTAATAATGATTGTTTTTGTCTATTCTATTAGTACTTATCGCTAAGCCTTGGTTAATAAAGGTTTTACTTAAAGTGAATGCGTCTCTAAGCAAATAGCCGTGTGCTAAAAAGCTGGTTAGCGCACTAGCAAAGCTGCAGCCACCACCATGGCTATGGCTAGTCTCGATATAAGCAGATTGTAGTTGGTAGCGTTGCAAGTCATTATTCGCTAATTTCTGCACACACGTATCAAGGCAGTATTTCCTGACACTGTAGGTATTACTTATGTCATTTTGATGACCGCCTTTAACGATCACAGCATTGCAGCCTAAGCTTATTATTTTTTCACTTATCGCTATATTGTTGTCGTTTCCGGTGTCGCTATTGATAAGTTTGCTGAGTTTTTTAGCCTCATTAAGGTTGGGAGTAATAACGTCTAGCAACGGCATTAATGGTAGTAATGCCTCGGCAGGAATGTTAGATAAACTGCCGCCAACACTGGCTTGGCCAACAGGATCATAAACCACGATTAAGTCTGCTATTTGCTGTTTCAGCTCTGACAGTAAATTCACCAGCCAATTTATTTGGGCACTGTTGGTGATTAAGCCGATTTTTATCGTGCGTGGTGGTTTATCAAAACGTAGCGCCTGTGCTTGCTCTGCTAATATTGCTATCTCGGTAGGATTTATCGATAAAAGTTTAGTCGAGTTTTGTACGGTATTGGCGGTAATTAAATGACAAACTTCAACATCAAGGCGATGGCCTGTTTTTATATCTGCCGCAATGCCAGCACCGCCCGAGCAGTCGGCTCCCGAAATTGTCCAAATAATAGGTTTTATTTTCTGCAGCGTATGCTCGGCTGGTGATTTTGTCATGAGTTATTCTCTACATGGTGCCAAAAAGGCGTATCTAAGGTTGGAGTGCTTGGTTGTGCTGTTTGACGCTCTGGCATAGTGCCAGCAACATAACCTGACTCACCTGCTGCTATTGCTTTGGCAAATGCTTTCGCCATTAATACAGGATTGTCGGCAAGTGCAACGGCACTATTAAGAAGTACACCGTCATAGCCCATTTCCATGGCAAGACAGGCATCTGATGGTTTGCCAATGCCTGCGTCGAGTATTAAGGTTGCTTCAGGTAATCGCATGCGAATACACTGTAAATTGTACGGATTCATCAAGCCTTTTCCTGTTCCAATAGGCGATGCCCAAGGCATGATGACTTGACAGCCTAAGTGGTAAAGACGCTGACAAATGACTAAATCATCAGTGCAATACGGTAGTACTTTAAAGCCATCAGCGAGTAATTGTTCGGCGGCGGTAAGTAATTCGACAGGGTCAGGTTGTAGGTTATAGTCATCACCTATGACTTCTAGCTTTATCCAATCTGTGTTAAATAACTCTCGGCTCATTTTCGCCAGTGTTACTGCTTCTTTAGCATTTTTACAGCCGGCAGTATTTGGCAATAAAAATCCTTGCCTTTGCTTTACTATATCTTGGATATAGAGCCATATTTTTTCGCCTGCTTGTGCATGCGGGTTTTGCCGTTTAAGTGACAAAGTCACCACTTGTGATTCGCTGGCAAGTATTGCTTGTTTCATAACTTCAGGAGAAGGGTAAAGCGCTGAGCCAATCAGTAAACGGCTATTGAGTTGCTGGCCATAAATAGTTAATGACATTTGTTAACCTCCAACAACGGGAAATAATATATCGATACTGTCGCCATTTTTGATGTTGGTAACTGCATAGTCATCTTTACCAACAAACTCGCTATTAAGCGCTAATGCAAAGCTTTGTTGTAACTGATTTTTTGGCAGTGTTTCTGGTAATGTTTGCTCGATAGTAATGGGGCTTGGCAAGTGAGATAAATCGAACACTTTGCCATTTAAGTAGATTTTCATGCTATATCTCGGTTAATTTATCTGTTGAATTCGATGTTATGGGTAACAAATGGGAATATTGATAGTGTTCGGCTTCCTTGCTACTTTTTTGGAATAAATAATTAACGTGCTCAATAACTTGCGAAAGCACCACGGGTGCTATTAAAAAACCATGGCGATATAGGCCATTGACTTGTATTAAATTATCTTTGCTAATTATTTTTGGTTGGTTATTGCTAAAGGCTGGGCGAAGTTGACTTATATGCTGGCGAATATTGGCTTCAGCAAAGCCCGAATGTACGCTATAGGCGGCACTTAGTAATTCCATAGCTGAGCGTACCGTCATTGGGCCAGTATCGTCACTTTCAATTTCGGTTGCACCTACCACAAAGTGACCTTTCCCTTTGGGGGCAATATAAAGTTGGTAGCGTGGGTGCATTAACCTTACAGGCCTTGAAATGTTGACTTCGGGAGCAAAAAGTTGAAATAGTTCGCCACGTACAGCGCGTAAATCTTTAAGCTCAGCGTTTGTTAAATCTCCTCTTGCTATCGAGCTTTTTGCACCTATACCACGACAATCAATAATTAAATCAAATGCTTTTTGTATTTCTGAGCCGTTTCCCGTTTGATAACTTAGTTTTGTTTTATTGGTGTTTATTCCGGTAACTCTGCTGTTGCTAAACCAGTTGATTCCCTCACTAAATAACTGTTCTTTTAGTGAAATGAGTAACTTACGATTGCCAATTTGCCCCTCGTCTGGCAAAAATATGGCTTGTGAAAAACGATGGCTGAGCTCAGGCTCGAGATTGAACAATTGCTGGCGATTTACTTGTTGGCGCTGATGTGAGCTGTAATTATTCGCTAGAAAACGTTGTAGTCGATGGTAGTCGCCAATATCTTGCTCGTGGCTGACAACCAGTGAGCCTTTTTGTTGGAAAAAATTGTAACCTGATAAAGTGCTAAGTAGTTGCGGCCACAATGTTAGTGACGCAAAGCCCATACTGACAATGTTTGCTGGGCTATGCATGGCTTCACCAAGTGGTGTTAGTAAACCTGCGGCCGCATAAGCCGCGCTTTGTTGACCGTTTTTGTCATCTTTGTCGAACAAGGTTACCTGATAGCCTTGTCGATTCAGCGACAAAGCTATCAAACGGCCCATGAGTCCGGCGCCAATTATTGCGATGGATGGCATGGTTATATTCCTCGCCGTTATTCAGCTAAGGTTTTATCTATGCTGTGGTAAATCTCACTGCCGCTGGCTTTAAATTCTTGTGATTTTTTAGCCATACCTTGAGCGGAAATGTCGATAGTTTCATCAAGTAATTTTATTTTGATTGCTTGCTCTTGACCATGTTCATCTATCTCAGCGGCATAATCTCGGACTTCTTGAGATATTTTCATAGAGCAAAATTTCGGACCACACATGGAGCAAAAGTGGGCAACTTTACCTGACTCTTGAGGCAAGGTTTCGTCATGGTAGGCACGGGCGCGTTCTGGGTCTAAACCGATATTGAATTGATCGTACCAACGAAACTCAAAGCGTGCCTTTGACATGGCATTGTCGCGAATTTGGGCACCCGGATGACCTTTAGCTAAATCCCCTGCGTGTGCGGCAATTTTATAGGTTATTAGTCCTTCTTTAACATCTTCTTTATTTGGTAAGCCTAAGTGTTCTTTTGGTGTTACATAACAAAGCATGGCACAGCCATACCAACCTATATTCGCCGCGCCAATGCCAGAAGTTATATGATCATACCCTGGTGCAATATCTGTGGTTAGCGGCCCCAAGGTATAGAAAGGGGCTTCACCACAATGCTTTAATTGCTCGGTCATATTTTTTTGTACCATATGCAGGGGTACATGCCCGGGGCCTTCGATAATGGTTTGTACATCGTGTTGCCAAGCTATTTTAGTTAATTCACCAAGCGTTTTTAACTCTGAAAATTGCGCTTCATCATTAGCATCAGCGACAGAGCCGGGGCGTAAACCATCTCCTAAGGAGAATGAGACATCGTATGCTTTTAAGATTTCGCAGATATCTTCGAAATGAGTATAAAGGAAGTTTTCTTTATGATGCGCTAAACACCATTTCGCCATAATAGAACCACCACGGGAAACAATGCCGGTGACTCGTTTTGCAGTCATGGGAATGTAACGTAAAAGCACACCAGCATGAATGGTAAAGTAATCAACGCCTTGTTCGGCTTGTTCAATTAAGGTGTCGCGGAATATCTCCCAAGTAAGGTCTTCAGCAATGCCATTGACTTTTTCTAAGGCTTGATAAATAGGCACGGTACCAATGGGTACTGGAGAATTGCGGATGATCCACTCGCGGGTTTCATGAATATAGCGACCTGTTGAAAGGTCCATCACCGTATCTGCGCCCCATTTAGTTGACCAAACGAGTTTCTCTACTTCTTCTTCAATTGACGAGGTAACAGCGGAATTGCCAATATTAGCGTTTACTTTTATTAAAAAGTTACGTCCTATAATCATAGGCTCGGATTCAGGGTGATTGATATTAGCAGGAATAATGGCTCTACCACGGGCCACTTCTTCACGGACAAATTCCGGGGTAATTTGCTCTGGAATATTGGCACCGAATGACTGTCCTTGGTGTTGTTGAAGTAATAAATCGTCCTTTACTTCTTGGCGCTTCAAGTTTTCGCGAATGGCGATATATTCCATTTCAGGGGTAATAATGCCTTGGCGGGCATAGTGCATTTGGGTGACATTTTTTCCGACTTTTGCTTTGCGTACTTTTGGTAAATGTTCAAAGCGTATGTGATCTAGCCCTTCATCTGCTAAGCGTTGCTGACTATAGCTAGAGCTTTTACCGGATAAAAATTCTACATCGCCGCGCGCGTCAATCCAGTTATCGCGCAAACGGGGAATACCTTGGTGAACATCGATTTCAATAGCGCCATCGGTATAGAAACCTGATGTATCATAAACACATAAAGGGGCATTTTTTTCATACACGGCGTTATCTTTGGTACCACTAACTAAGGTATCGGAGAGTATTATTTCGCGCATACCGACACGAATATCGTGTATTTCTCCGGGTACATAAACTTTTTTTGAATTTGGAAATGATTGATCGGCAACATTCTTTAAAAAATTTGCTGCTTGCTCGCGACGCTCGCGTCTAGAAATTGAACTCATGGTCTCTCACCTGTTTTTATAAATAAAAGTTAGGCGGAGCTATATTGGGGTAGTAACGAGGAGAAACAAAATTAGCAATAATAGAAAATTGCTAGTGATGCTACTCACTTGTTCCCTTCGCAGATGTTAATCTAATCAGGTTCTACGGATCCCGCTTTCGCGATCTCAGCCCTATGGCACTCCGACAAGTCAATACGTTTAGTTATGCTAAACGAGGCTAGATTCTAGCGTGAAAAATTGTTGATTATCAATAATTAATTTATAAAATTTGTTTTATTAGCTCCATTTTTGCATTTTACGATAAATGGTCGAAGGGTTAACTTCGAGTAATGCCGCTGCTTTGGTGATATTGCCATCACATTGCGCTATTGCATGTTCAATGGCATTTTTTTCAACCTGTTCAAGTGGAATAATTTCTGTGTTATTTGCTGGCTTTGCTACGGCACTTGTCGCTGGAGCTTGCATCGCTTGACTAGGAGAGCTAGGTAGAATTTGATTAATGGTTAATTGCTCAGCCAGTAAAGGTTGGATCATTTTTAAGGTAATTTCTTTACCGTTATTCATAATACAGGCGCTGTGAATGGTGTTTTCTAATTGCCTTACATTGCCTGGCCAAGGGTAAGAAACAATAAAATCACGCGCGTTAGCGCTAAAAGCAACAAAGCTTTTCTGTTGCTGTTGATTATATTTTTCTAAAAAATGCTTAGCAATGATAAAGGCATCTTGCTCTCGTTCACGCAATGGCGGTAAATTTAATGGAATAACATTAAGGCGGTAGTATAAATCCTCTCGAAATTCATTTTGATTTACGGCATCACTTAGCTTGACCGATGATGCAGCAATAATTTGAGCGTCAAATTTCATTAATTTAGTATCACCTAAGGCGGTAAACTCTCGCTCTTGAATAACACGTAATAATTTTGCTTGTAATGGCATTGGCAAGGTGGTGATTTCATCCAGAAATATTGTGCCGCCATTACTTTGTGAGAGCAATCCTTCTTGGTCAGTAACAGCACCAGTAAAGGCACCTTTTTTGTGGCCAAAGAGCTGTGATTCAATTAAGGTTTCGGAAAAGTTAGCGCAATTAACGGCAATAAAACTGCCATCGCGTTTACAACCTGATTCATGACAAGCTTTGGCGACAAGCTCTTTGCCTGTCCCTGTCTCGCCATGAATATAAATGGGGACATTGGCCCCAGCCGCGACAGAAATATTTTCAATTAACTGCTTTATTGGCGTACTTTCGCCAATGATTGTTTGATTAATTTTAGTCAGTGCTGGCTGGCTATTATTACTGTTAATACTATCTTGAACTAGCATCACTAGCTCAGAGTTTTTCCAAGGTTTAGAAATAAACTTTTCAATAATTGCGTCATTAAAACCAGCAGACACTGAGTCAAAGTCTTCGTAAGCACTGAGCATTATGCGTTTGGTGTCTGGCCACAACTGTTTTACCTGTGAAAGTAGCTTATCACCAGTAATATCTGGCATACGTTGGTCAGATATGATTAATACTGGCTGGTTGTCTTTAATATAAGCTAATGCTAACCGTGGTGAGGTAAAGGTTTCAATACGTACATCAACTCGCATTAACGTACGTTTTAAAGCCGCAAGAATTTCGTGTTCGTCATCCACCAAAATAACTAATGGTCTATTATCTGTTACTTCCATTACTTAGCTTTCCCTAACAACTTTCTGTTGCTTGTTAATTTCGCTGCCTTGATGCAGCACGTAGGCGATAAGCCTCTTTTGGCTGAGTTCCTGATGTGATACTAATGAGTCAATTTGAGCCTGTGACAGTACAGTTTTTTCACTTAATAATTTATGTTGCTCATGATTTAAAATATCTTGTGCTAATACCATCTCGGGTTTTAATTCGTTAATAGCTTTTGCAATTTCAAGGCTTTCATTGGCATTCGGATCGTTAAGCATGTCAGAAAATAGATAGAATATTTTGCTGTCGAAAATATTCCCTAGGCTTTTTTTCATAATGATTAGAGCTTCTTGCGGGCTAATACATAGGCCCGTAAACTGCCCAGAAACCAGCAAGTCAAAATGTGCCACAATTGCCAAAATGCGTGATGTTATAGGGATTTCATCAGCGGTTAAATGTTCGGGTACCCCAGAGCCATCATAATGTTCGTTGATATGTTTTATTATTTTAGCGCACGGCGATAACGATGCCACAGATGTTAATATTTCAGCGCTAACCTGCGGATATTTAATCCAGCTTTGCTGTTCTTGTATGGTCATTTTATGCCAAGGTATTGTCGTCAATGTAGCAGGCAAGCTGCTAATGCCAATACGGTAAAATAAACCTGCAAGGTAGACATGGACGCGGTGTGGCTCCTTTAATTTCATTCTGCGAGCCAACATTTTACTTTGTTGTGCAACTCTGAAGGTATGCCCTGTTATGTCGTGTGTTTGCATCGCGACTAAATTAGCACTTAATTGTAATAGCTCATTGTTGAGTAAAGATAATTTTTGACTTTGATTAACAACACTATTGTGTTGAGCTTGTAAAAAGTGGCTCACCTTTTCCATTGAACTTTGATTGGCAGACAATCTTTGGTTATCGAGTTTTAAGCTTTTTACAATGGCAAGCTTTTTGTTTTCGCTGCGCAATTCTGTGATCAATTTTGCCAAAGTTGCTTTTAATTCTCCGTTGTCCCATGGTTTAGTGATATAGGCAGAAATTTTTCCTTCATTTATGGCTTTTTTAGCTAGCTCTGTATCTGCGTAGCCCGTAAGCACAATACGTTTACTGCGACTGTTAATCTTAACTATATGAGCCAAAAAGTCTGCGCCGTTAATGTTCGGCATTTTCATATCTGTAATGACAAGCTGGGTTGGTGTTTCTTGAAAAAACGCGATTGCCGCGGCCGCGTCAGTGAAAGCATGTACTTGATAATCGCTGCGCAAAACCCGCTGCAAGGCATTGAGAACTTCTTGTTCATCATCTAGCAATAAAACTGACGGTAACATGTCTTAATCCTAAAAAAATTTAGTTAAAGATGAAATAGTTGCATAAACTCATGCTAGCATTATAGTTAATGAAATGTGAAGTATTTAAGGATGTTTACACGATGAAAGGAGCTATTTTTACGGGCTTTGCTGACTATGTAGAGCAAGAGTTTGGTCTTACCGTTTGGCTAAAAACGCTTGAAAGCTGTGAACTTGCATCTAATGGGGAGTATTTAGCAACAGAATTATACGAAGACGTAGAGTTTAATGTGTTGGTTGAAGCATTAGCGAGAATTGTTGATATTGAAAAAGAGTCGCTGCTTAGAGACTTTGGTAAGCATTTTTTCCCCGTCTTGATGTCGCTCGGCGTTTCGCTTGTTAAAGAAATAGACAACCTATTTGATTTTATGAGAGCTGTTGATAGTGTAATACACATTGAAGTGCAAAAAAGCGACCCTCTGGCTTATACACCAACCTTACTTTATGACCAGCCGCAAGATAATGTACTCATTGTTAGATACTTGTCACAAAGAAAAATGTGCCATTTTGCTGAAGGGCTAATTTTGGGGGCAGCGGAACATTTTGGAGAAAGCGCAATACTTAGCCAAAGTAAGTGTTTATGTAAAGGAGATGAACATTGCCTGATTCGGGTCGAGATCTAAACACGACATTAACAGAAAAGGTCGCTTTGCTTGAAAAAGCCTTAGTACGAGAGCGTAATGCTAAGAAAAAACTTGAGGCTAAATTAAGCCAAAAAGCCGACGTGATCCTGTCTGAGAATAAAGAGTTTTTAGATTCATACGAAAGAACGACAAGTCGACAAGTGCAGTTGCAGTTTTTAGCAAGCTTAACGCAAGAATTGCTTTTGGATAAAAGTATTGAAGATTCGTTTTGTCATTTTGCCGAAAACGTAACCAAATTATTAGAAAATAGTACTGCTATCGTGATTCGCATTCACGCAACAGGTAACAATAACATTTGGCTTTTATCTGAACAGCAAGGAAATTGGCAAGCAAAACAATGGCAAGAGAAATATCTAGCAAGCATTAAGCCCTTTTTACTGAGCGAAGATACTCGCTGGCATCGATTTGAAATAAGCAAAGGGGAGCAAAATGACACGTTTTTCTCTTTGTTAGACAATGATACGGTTTTGTATCTATCAATGAGGGTAACGACTAACGAAAGGTGGTTGGTATTGCTTGATATCAACCATTATTGCTATAGCGATGACTTCAAACAAACGATGGATATTGCAGTACAGCAATTTAGTGCAGCGATAAAACGTCGGGTGACTAAAATTGAATTAGCTTACAATTATCGTGATTTACACAATACGGTAGATGAGCTTAAGTCAACCCAACAACAGTTAGTCCATAGTGAGAAAATGAGTTCATTAGGACAGTTGGCAGCAGGTGTCGCACATGAAATCAACAATCCTATTGGTTATATTTCAAGTAATTTAAATGTTTTAAAAGATTACCTTGAAATATATGAGCAGGCCTTTGCTCAACTACCTAGTAAACTTTTTGAACAATTGCATAATCAGCGTGAATTGACGTTTGCCCGTGAAGATGTTGATGAGTTGCTTGAGTCTTGTATTGTTGGTGTTGAACGCGTTACGGAAATTGTTGCTAGTTTGAAAACCTTTTCTCGAAAAGAACATGATGAATTCTCTGCAATACATATTAATGATGTGATCGAAAGCGCCTTAAAAATTGTCTGGAATAAACTTAAATATGACCATGAAGTAGTGCAAGAATTGTCGCTTAAACTCCCTGAAATTCAAGGAAATTATGGGCAGCTTCAGCAAGTTTTTGTTAACTTATTTGTTAATGCTTGCCAAGCGATGAAAGAAAGTGGCGAATTAAGAATTGAAAGTGCGTTGGTGGATGATTATATCGAAGTCAATGTACATGATACGGGGTGTGGTATGGATGAATCAGTGCTACGGCACTTATTTGACCCATTCTATACCACTAAAGATGAGAGTGAAGGCACAGGTTTAGGCTTGTCGGTTTCCTATGCCATTGTTGAAAAGCATAATGCAACCATAAGCGTAAACTCCAAACCTGATCAAGGCTGTACGTTTACGCTTAAATTTCCTGTTCTCTGTAATGCTACTTCTAACTAACAAGTTTTTCTTTAGAGCTGTGCAACGATATTTTTCGGGCTATAAATATGAAAAATGTCGTAGCGGCTGGTGGCTAAATTATGCTGCTCTGATGTTCTAAATGAAATTGACACCTCAACATCACTACCATTTAACTCAGACTTTTTATCACAATAAAGCATGGCACTAATTGGATAAATCCCCTTATTTAGTTCCAAAGAACCCGTTAAAACCTGCTCTGATTCAAAACGAGTCATTAAATGAATTTTCTTATCAATCACGCGCTTATTATTCATATCAATGCGGGCATAACATGAACTAATTTTAGACATAGTATCTGAACCTAGGTTTATTGATTGATTTTTAACGTAAAACTCAACACCGACTTGTAAACGACCTTTTTTTCGGCTTGGAAAAAGCCCATTTAGACGATACATGCTTTTACTTGGTTGGCTTATGCCATAGCTTTTGTGGCTTGATAAAGAAAAGCGAGTTTCATTCATGACAAATGAACCAACATCATCACTTAGTGCTGCCTGTTTAGCATTTGATGGCAGCGGGTAAACACGGGTGATCCAACCAGGAAATAAGTCTGCTTTGTTTACCGCCTGTGCTAAAACTTCATTACTACCCACATGATAGGGGTTTAGTGTTCTTAGTATTTCAAGTTCATTTTCCGCTTTTGTTAACAAAATAGTTTTATCATCTAACTGGGCATTGAGCGTTTTAGCTTTTTTCCACTGCATAGCAGCAATTCCACCTATAGCTAGCGTAAACACAGCTAGAATTGTTACTTTAATTAAAGACTCCGTAAATGATGTAGTTCGGCGACTATATCTTTCTTTTCTATAATAGCTACTCATAGTATTCCCCTCACTCTCTTTGTAACTTTGCTCTTAATATTGTTCTCAGTTGCAAGTGCTTTGCCAATTGTAATTTTGTTATTTTTCAGTTGGTTATATTTTTCCTGTTAAAAATAGTCTAAACAGCTTTGCAAATTGCAACAGTGATAACTGCATTATGCGAAATGAAATAATCCCTTTTGTTTAACTTTATGAAAAATAAGGGAAAAAAATAGGCAAGGAATCTGCAATGGCTTTCGTTGAGTAGATTTAAATACATTATTGAAAAATGTGAGGAGAAATGTATGCAAACAAATTCATTGAAGGTAGCCGTTGCTGCTATTTTGCTGTCGACGAGTAGCGCTGCATACAGTGTCACTCAAGTTGATATTGAATTGCAGCTACTGCTTGATATTTCAGGAAGTATAGATACGCAAGAATATGATTTACAGCTGCAAGGTTACCAAGCCGCGTTTGAAAGCAGTAATGTGCAAAATGCCATCATTAACGGTACAGAAGGGCAAATAGCGGTTCAGCTTATTATGTGGTCAGGCCCTAATCAACAAAGTGTTATGATTGATTGGACCTTAGTCGATAGTGCAAGTAGTGCTGACACTTTAGCTGCCAACATTGGCGCTATTGCACGACCTTTCTCAGGTTGGACTGCAATTGGTGAAGCTGTAGAGTACGCATACCCACTGTTTGAAAATAATGGCTTTGCAGGCTTTGAGCAAATTATTGATATTTCAGGAGATGGCACTAATAACTCTGGCATTTCTCCAAGTACCGCTACAGATAACGCTATTGATGCTGGTATTGATACCATTAATGGCATAGTGATAACCACTAGTCAAAATGTTGTTGACCAATACTTAGATGAAGTGATTGCCGGCGAAAGTCCATTTTTACTAGCTCCAGGGAATTTTGACGATTTTCAAACAGCGATTGAGAACAAAATTGTTGCTGAAATTGAAGGCTCTCAACCTATTGGTGCCGTATCTGTTCCAGAGCCAGGAACAATAGGATTATTTGCTATTCCAGCCCTATTTCTTTGTTTTAGAAAACGCGCTACTAAGGAGAAAGTATCATGAGAATTGCTAATGTAATGACCCTGTTTTTTGTTCTAGTTTTTGGCGCTGCTGAAGCAGCAACAGCCAGTAATTTTTCTTTCGATTTTGGCGTTATTCGTCATAACGATGTAGGTGAACCAATTGCCTTTGAAAAAACAACGCAGATCCCAATCGTCAATGGTGTTGAAACCACACTTTATGGTTTAGTGGTTACCAGTGATGACGACGAGCAGTTTAATTTAAACTCTGTGCATATAGTACCTATACAGAATGAGCGTGGTAATTTAAAAAAGGTTATGGGTAAAGCTATGGTTATTAAAAAGCGTGGTGCAATATTTATGCGTACAGACTTCGACGATTTACCTGGCGATTATCAAATGGAAATCTATATTGATAATGAATTGCGTCACACCATTAATTATCAGCTTGCTGATACAACGTTAGCTAAGCGCTAATTTCACTTTCCTCACTGAGCCGGACAAGGATGTCTAACTCATTTTATCTTCGCTAATATTGTGAATTTATTCGCTAATTTACATTAATAACATTGTTAATTTTGTTGTGAATTCCTTAATATCACTATTAAGTATAATTAATACGTGAAATGGAATGAACTTATGGCTGAATCTAGCAACGAAACCTCTACTGAACAGGCAACAAATACCTTAAATCCAACCAACTTACTAAAAGATGAAATTGATCAAGTAAGCCACTTTTATAATGTCATAGTTGAGTTTTTTACTAACTATAGCTTTCAACTCGTTGGCGCATTTATTATTTTTATTATCGGCTACATGTTTGCCGGAAAAATAGCAAAACTCGTGCTAAGTGTATGTGAACGACACAAGCTGGATGTCACTTTAAGTCGATTTTTAGCCAATACCAGCAAAATGCTGATAGTAGTGATGATTACTATTGTTGCACTTGGTAAATTAGGTATTAGTGTAACGCCATTTATTGCCGCTATTGGTGCTATTTCTTTAGGTGCTGGTTTGGCTTTGCAGGGGTTATTGGCAAACTATGCTGCTGGCTTCAATATTATAATAATTCGCCCATTTGTGGTTGGTGACACTATTACCGTACAAGGTGTTACTGGGCAGGTGAAAGAAGTGTTGTTGGCATATACCATACTTGCAGATGAAGATAATGTTGAAATAACTATCCCAAATAAACACATAGTAGGAGAAGTACTGCACAACTCAAAAAATGACTCGCTACTTGAGCTAAGTGTTGGTATCGATTATGCGGAAAACCCATTAGAAGTTGTTGCCATGTTAGAAAAGGCATTAAATGATTTAGATATTGTTAGCGATGCTCGTAAACCGCAAATCGGCATAGATGAATTTGCTGATAGCGCTATTACTATTGCGGTACGTTTATGGACGCCAACCGCTAATTTGTATAGCGCAAAATATAAAGCATATAAAGAGATATACTTAACACTTGAACGAGCGAAAATTAAAATACCGTTTCCACAACGTGATGTTCACCTTATTAAGGAAGCGAGCTAATTTTCATTTTGAATAAAGTTACAAAATGTCGCTAGGAAAATCGCGCTTAGACCGTTTTATTGCGCAGCAGTGCCAAATAAGCCGCCGTAGCGTGCGGCTTATGCTGGCACAAGGCCGTGTTTTAGTTAATGGTATTGTTGCGCGTGATATAGATGAAATTATCGATAGCTTCACTGATATTGTTGTTGATGGGAAAGTTATTCAAGCCAATTCTGCACATTATATTATGTTACATAAGCCGGTAGGGGTTGTTAGCGCAACCAAAGATAGCCAGCATAAGACAGTTATAGATCTTCTAGATTATTCGTTTAAAGAGCAACTGCATATTGTTGGCCGACTTGATCTTAATACCTCAGGCTTAGTTTTGCTAACCAATGATAGTCGGTGGTCTGAACGGCTTACCCAACCAGAGCGTAAAGTTAGTAAGCGCTATTTAGTAACATTGAAAAATAAGCTAACTCATGATTATATAGCGGCCTTTGCCAATGGTATGTACTTTGAATATGAAGATATCACCACCAAACCCGCTAAACTGACAATTCTTGATTGTTATAAAGCTGAGGTTGAATTAATAGAAGGGCGGTATCACCAAATTAAGCGTATGTTTGGTCGTTTTAGAAACCCGGTCGTTAGTTTACATCGTGATAAAATTGGCCATTTAGAGCTTGATCAGCAACTTGCTGTTGGTGAATATCGAAAACTGACATTAAATGAAGTTGAAGCAATTAATTGATAATTAAGTATCTTTTCGCTGCGCCAATAAAAATAACAAGTAACCATTAAAACCTAAGGAATAATTGAAATGAAATATATTATGCTGTTAGTCGTCATTGGCATTATTATTAGCTTTTTTGTACGCAATAACGCTAATCGTGAAGCGGCTAAAGTAAACGCAGCAAAAGCAGCGGAATTTTTACAGAATAATAAACATGTCGAAGGTGTTATTGAAACGGCATCTGGCTTACAACTGAAGGTATTGACGCCGGGAGAGGGCGAGGTGCATCCAAGCGCAAGCTCTAAGGTAAAAGTACATTATCACGGCACCTTGCTAGACGGAACGGTATTTGATAGCTCTGTCGAAAGAAATGAACCAATTAGTTTTGGCTTAAAGCAAGTGATAAAAGGTTGGACGGAAGGCCTGCAACTGATGGTTGTAGGGGAAAAAACACGGCTATTTATTCCGGCAGAGCTTGGATATGGTAATAGTGCGGCGGGTAAAATTCCACCGGGTTCATTGCTAATTTTTGACGTTGAATTGTTAGCAATCGACTAGGTGGTGATCTTTGTTTATTACATATAAATAAAGATTAACAGCCACGAAGAGAATTTACTTTAGTTACCGGCTTAATTGCTTAAGCTATTAAGCCGGCGCGCGATACCATCTTTCTTGAAATTAATATTTATTCTTCTCTAAATGCTTCTGCACTTAAATGGTGACGATTAAGTAATTTATAAAACTCGGTGCGATTACGTTGCGCAATTTTTGCCGCTTTGGAAACATTGCCGGCTGTGAGCTTTAGTAACTTAGCTAGGTAGTCACGTTCAAACTTATCTCTAGCCTGTACGAATGACGGTAAAATAGTGGTTTTATCGCGAAGGGCATTTTTTACCAGCATTTCGCTGATCAAAGGCTCGGTTGATAAGGCCACCGTTTGTTCTACCACATTTTGTAGCTGTCGGATATTTCCTGGCCAAGCAGCACTGATCAATATTTCCATTGCTTCTTGAGAAAAACCAGAAATATTTATATGAGATTGTTCTGTTGAGTTTGTTAAAAAGTGCTGTGCCAATAAGGGAATATCTTCTCGACGTTCAGACAGTGGTGGTAGCTCGAGTTCGACTACATTTAGGCGATAATATAAATCCTCACGAAAGGTTTTATCTATTATTGCCTGTTGTAAGTTTTTATGAGTTGCTGAAATAATTCGGACATCGACTTTAATAGACTGTGTACTGCCGACGGGACGAACTTCCCGCTCTTGCAATGCCCGAAGTAGTTTAACTTGGAAACTCATTGGCATATCGCCAATTTCATCTAAAAATAAGGTGCCACCATCAGTTGCTTGAAATAAGCCAATGTGATTTTTCTCTGCGCCGGTAAAAGCTCCCTTACTATGACCAAATAGCTCAGACTCTAACAATTGTTCAGGAATCGCGGCGCAGTTAATGGCGGTAAACTTTTGTGCATGGCGTGGGCTTGCTAAATGGATCGCTTTTGCCAGTAGTTCTTTGCCGGTGCCACTTTGACTATGAATTAATAAACTAAAGTCACTTTTGGCAACTTGTTTACTTTGTTGCAGCAATGACTCCATCACGGTACTGCGGCTGATGATTTTATTGCGCCATTGATTGTCCCTTTGGCTGTGGTTAAGTTCAGCAGGCTGTAGCCGTATTGCTTGCTGCACAACTTCTAACAATTCTTTGCTTTCAAAAGGCTTGGTTAGAAAGCTGAAAACACCTTGTTTAGTCGCGTTAATAGCGTCAGGTATGGTGCCATGAGCTGTCATGATAATGACCGGAATGTGCGGATGTTTGGCTCGAATTTGTTCAAATAACGCCATACCGTCCATGCCTTCCATTTTCAAATCACTGATCACTAAGTGTGGGTGAAAGCTTTCTAATCGACCTAAAGCAATTTTAGCGTTTTTCGCAGACTCTACGTGATAGCCAGCAGCAGACAGTCGTATACCAAGTAAACGTAATAAACTTGGGTCATCATCAACAATAAGAATTTTGCTGGTATCGCTTGTTGAAGATTCGTTTTCAAAGGTCATTGGTTGTATCTCGATTAATTACAGTTTTCAAAATTGTTGTTGCATATGCTAAGAAAATTAGCCTGATAAACTTGTTATTGACGTTCATCTATTGCTTGGTCAATTTTTTTCAGTTGGATAATGGTTTGCTCAAGCAAGGCTATTTGTTCAATAAGCTGTTGCTGTTTTTTAAGTGCTAATTTTTGTTGCTGTTGTTGTTGAAGCAGCAAACGGTTACGCATAAGTAAACGTTGGTTTAGTTGATCGCGCAGTAGCGTTATAAATGCTTGTTCGCTAGGGTTGATATCGGCAAAAGCAGCATTGTTTCCTTCCTGCTTCATTTGGTTTAACAGGGCCTTAGCGTTGAAACTATTGTAAATTGGCGACTTGGGTAGGCTATATAATAGTAGTAATTTTATTTGGCTATCGTAGTCGGGCGTTGATGAATGTGCTGACGTTGCCGCAATGTTTTCCTGAAGCTTTCCAACTTCTTCCATTAATTGAATATCAGTCAATTGTTGCAAAGTTAAGTAATATTCACCGTAACTAATATTCTCAGTTGCTGTGCTTTGTGTTAGTTGGCAACCAGAGAATAAAAGAATGGCCGCGAAACTGAACGCCGATAATGACAAAAAACGATAATTAAGCATTAGCCTGACTCCTTTTGTTCATATGCACGCGGTAGGGTAATAGTAATTTTAGTGCCACTTGGCTGCTTTTGTTGGCTACTTAACTTGATATCACCATTAAGTCTTAAAATTAATTCTTTAACTATGGTTAGTCCTAAGCCACTGCCTTTAACTAAACTGTCTATAGGTGGCGGCCCTTGGAAAAAAGCATCAAATATTTTCTCTTGATTATCATGACTAATACCAATGCCTTGGTCACTTATTGACAGCTGTAGTAGGCTATTATTAATTCTTGCTTTAATTTCAATAGCGCCGTTATTCGGAGAATACTTTATGGCGTTAGACAGTAAGTTATCTATGATAACGTTGACTTGTTTTCTATTACTCAGAAGATAAATAGCAGTCGGCGGTATGGTTAAGTGAATTTTTTTACGTTTAATGTCTAACTTTCTATCTGAGACAACCTGAGAAATTGCTTGTTCAATAAATATCTCTTCATTGTCTTGTAAGCTTGTTGAGTCTAAAACGATATTAAAGTCGAGTAAGTCCTCAATATGTTTTTGTAAGCGAAAAACACTATTTTTTATGATATGTGATATTTCTTGTTGTTCGGCATTAAGTTCACCAACACTGTGATCATAGAGTAATTCAGTACCTTCCCTAATGGCGGCAAGTGGTGTTTTTAATTCGTGTGAGATATGACGGATAAAACTAGATTTTTGCAATTCAAGGGCGTGTAAGCGCATGCGCATATTTTCTAATGCTTGGGCAATTTCTTGAATTTCTGGCGAGCCGGTAAGTTCTATTTTTTGAGCAAACTTTCCTTGTTGTAGTCGGTAAATACTTTTCGCTAATACTTTCAGGGGAGTTGTTATTAGAAAAATAAACAGTGCGGCAATAAGTAAACTGATCGGGATGATCAGCAAGCTTTGAATCATAATATCGCGTGTTGATTGCGCCGCTTGCTTAATGTTGTTTATATGTTCAGTATTTAGCGCGTTACTTCGTTGGGTTAATTGCTCATAAATTAATGTTAGTGTGTTAAATTTTTCCTGAGTTGCTTGCAAAATAAAACTATCACTTGGCAGTTTTTGCTCTGCTTCAGGGATGGTTTTTTCGAGCAACTCGCTTACGGCCTCACCATAACGACTTGATAAGTTTTGTAATTCATTATCTTTGCTGGAAGCTTTGATTTTTTGCACCAGTTGCTTAATTAATTGACCTTGCGCTAGGTAGGCGTCTGCTAGAGCTTGGTCTCTTAGCACTAGATATTGAGCCGCATTGCGCTCCATCTTAATTTGGCTACTTTTTAAGAGTTGCTGGTGATCAAGCAGTGCTTTTACATCATTAATCGCTCCTTCACTCGCATTAGACAAGGTATTAACTTGCGATGCACCAAATAGTAAAGCGATAACGAGGGGAATAGCCACTAAGCTAAAGCCCAATAGCGTTAACGATTTTATCGAGAAACTTAAAATTGATAGGCGCATTAGTGGTTTACTGCTGTTTATCGGTTTAATTTCATTCACAGTGCTGTATTTAATATTACTTAAGGTGTGTTGCTTAGCGCTAGTGTTAGCTAATTTTTGTGAAAAAACAATGGTGTCTCCAATTGGATACATATGTTTTTTTTCTTTTGTTTATATGTTAACTATTGAATTTATAGTGAATTTTATTCAAAGGCGAGAGCGAGGTTGAATATATAAATATTAAACTAATATAACTGTTGCTAATAGGTGACAGTTAATGTTTTGGTTTTGTTGTAAATTCTTTTTATTTCAATGAGTTAAAATTTTGGTACAGGATGTGCAATATCCTTCTTGTGTGTGGCATTTGCCATGGTAGGCATATTTTTTGATGTGCTGTTAATCAAATAGAAGGATTCAAACATGAGTAATCTTAGTTTAAAAAAACTGTCAATCGCAGTTGTTGTTGCATCATTAGCATCAAACCTTGCATTCGCCAACAATGATATTAAATCCGTTGTTCCTAAAGTTGAAAAGCCTACGTCATCATTCTCTCAACTTGTGGCAAGTTATGATGCTGACAAAAATAATACCTTAAGTGCTGATGAGCTGTCGAACAATAAAACGTTAAGCAAAGTTTTTTCAAAAGTTGATGCCAATGGAGATAAGCAGATCAGCGAGCAAGAATTTAATAACTACTTAGATAGCATTAAGAAGTCGTTATCTTAGAGTTATAGAACTCCCTTTTTTGCCGACTGTAAGCACTCATTCCCAGCCAATCAGTCGGCCTTTTTATACTGATATTTAAGGCCCCCAAATATGAATAATCAAGCTTCCTCTCAAATGTTATCTCGTTACGTTCAAATTGATAAATGGATTTTTGAAGTAAAATCTGTGCGCGCAATACGAGTTGATGACTTTGGCAAACCATACTCTGCTATCGCTAATTTCACCCTGAATGGAAATAGTGCATATATTGATGGTTTATTAACAAGAGAGGAGGATGATTTTACTCGTGAAGATTATCAAACGTTTGTGAAAATGACGCAGCAGTTAGAAGTAAAAAGCGTTAACTTTGACCGATTTAAGCAACGTCGTAGAGTGTCTGATACGGTAAAAATAACGCCTATGGATAGGGAAAAACCTATGCTGAAATTGGTAAAAGCATAGTCAACTGCCTGAAAGAGTCGATATAATAGCCAGTAATATTATTTATTTGAAAGGGCTGTCAAATGAAATCTGTTAAAGTCGACCAAGGCTATATTACCCCCTCCAAAATTATTTGTGTTGGACGTAACTATGTTGATCATATCAGTGAACTAGGGAATGAAGTTCCTGATAACATGGTGCTTTTTTTTAAGCCCAATGCGGCTATAGGTTCACAGTTATTCTCGTACCAGCAAGAAACTATACACTATGAGGCTGAATTGTGTTTTTTGTACCAGCAAGGAAAATTTTCTGCGCTTGCGGTGGGTTTAGATCTAACCAAAAGAGCCTTACAGACTGAGCTGAAAAATAAAGGTTTACCTTGGGAGCGCGCAAAAGCGTTTTCGAATTCAGCGCTATTTAGTGACTTTGTTTATATTGACCATGTAGAGCAAAATTTTGAGCTGCAACTCGATATTAATGATAAGCGTCAGCAAACTGCTACCGTAAAAATGATGCTACATTCGCCGCAGAGCATTCTTAAGGAGGTACTATCCTTTATTGAATTGGAAGATGGCGATATTGTAATGACAGGTACCCCTGCAGGTGTTGGCAAAGTTAAACGTGGTGATGTTTTTACTGGGCGGGTATTAATAGCTGATGATATTATTATCACTAAGCAATGGCGAGCGAGTTAGCACTTGCTGACAATTAACTCCGTATGCTTGGGCTTTAAGTCTGAGTATGAGAAAATGTTGTGAGTTTATAGTCAATAACAAAGTAATAATATGAAACGTATTACCCTATATACAATGCAAAATTGCCCACATTGCGATACGGCAAAGCGCTACCTAGAGAAAGAAAATATCCCTTTTCGTCTCTGTAATGTGAAAACCCCAGCTGGCCGCAAAGAGTTTGCTAAGTTAAATATGCGCGGTGTACCAGTTTTGAAAATAGCCGATCAGATATTAAATGGTTTTAGCGTCAAAGACTTTAATCGTATTTATAAAAGTTAATTATTTATACGCTATTGCTAGTTGTACCTTTAGTTGAACTTCTGACAGCAGCCCCTAGATATTAAACATTGCTCATTTATTAAACCGTTTGATTTTCATCGTTTAATTGTTTTATTTATGTTAGCGTAATGTTAAAGGGGTGAATAGGTGGAGAAGTGGCAACGAAATGAGGAACGTTTTTCAAGCATATTGTGCTAGTTTTTTAATTTTCTTCTTCAGTCATGTTGGTCATAGCAAAGCTAATGAAGCGATTGACTTTAGCCAAATGGATAGTGAAATATACCTTGAACCTTGGCAATCCTACCAAAAATTGATTGGCTTGCAGTCCGCAGCCGAACACTATAGTGAGCCAAAGTATCTTTGGTGGCTAATGCGTAAAGCACAAGCAGAAAACCTCATTTACTTTTATGATGACTTTAGTAAAACCGTTGCTCAGGCAATCAAGCTTATTACGTCTGAAACGCCACTGGCTGTTCAAGCTCGTTTGAATTTATTTTTGGGGCTTATTCATCGTCGGGAAGGTAACTATTCATTATCAGAGCAAGTGCTAGCAAAGTCTTTAGTGCAAGCCAAAGCTGCAAAATTAAGTCATTTATATGTATATGGCAAACAAGAGTTGGCATACACGAAAACATTAACGGAGTTATTTGAAACCTCCTTAGTTGATATTCAAGAAGCATATGTGGAAGCTTTCGCTTTAAAAGATCGGTTTTTAATCGCATCAATTAATGAAACCTACGGTGCGATATATGGTTATTTAGATGACTATGAAAAATCAATTGAATATTACCAACGTGCGCTAGAGTCTTATACATCGCTACAATATCCTGCACACATTGCTGAGGCTATTTATGGCTTAGCATCAACTTATCGGTATTGGAAAAAATATGACCTTGCCATTGAGTATTTTCAGTTATACCAAGAAAAAATTTCTTATACGCCAAATTCAAATATCAGCTTTTTCTCAGCTTATGGCTTAGGTATGACATATGCCGAAAAAGGCGACTGCGAACTTGCAATTTCAACCATTGACCGTGCTTTATCTCTAAACGGTTTAGTTGATTACAATGCGGAATTATATAAAAGAAAGGCTAGCTGTTTTATTGCTATGGGGCAACTAGATAATGCTGAAGAAGCTTTATTTAATGCTGCTAGCGAATTTTCAAAAGTGCCCGACATTATGGGAACAGCATGGCAGCTTGAAGTAATTAAAATATCGGGTGAATTGGCGCATGCCCGTGGTGACTACAACCTAGGTTATAAGTTGTTAAATCAATATTACCAAAAGTATACGCAACTATTACTAAAAAATTCGTCTGAGCGATTGTTAAAAGTTCGAGCTGAATTAGAGATAGAGCGTCAGCGGATCACACAAGCGTTAGAGCAAAAGCGGTCACAAGTTGAGTTATTAGAGTTGGAAAAACGCAAACGTGTTAGTGCTCAACAAATCTATTTTAATATTTTTGTTATTTGCATGATTTTAGTGGTTATTGCAGTTATGGTTGTGCAATACAGAAATAACAAAAAGATGCACCGATTGACCATTAAAGATCCCTTGTCAGATCTTTACAATAGGCGTTATATATTTGAATATTTAGATGAAATTATCGGCAGTAGTGATCTGGCTAAGATTGAGTTAGCGATTGTATTAATTGATATTGATAACTTTAAAAATGTTAATGATCAATTCGGACACCCTGTTGGTGATGATGTTATCTGTAAAATTGCAAATATTGGCAAGCAGGTGTTTCGACAAGGTGATGCTTTTGGCAGAATTGGTGGTGAAGAGTTTTTGTGTATCTTACCGAGAACAAATGTTGAAGAAGCTGAAAAAGTCGCACAAAGATTTTTAACCCTGATCAGCGAATCAGAAGTTATTATTGGTCACAAAGGTTTAGTGACTGTCAGTATTGGTATTGCGACGCTATCGGAGCAGTGTCAAGACGCTAAACAACTCTATGTAGATGCAGATCAAGCTCTTTATCATGCTAAACATTCAGGTAAAAATCAGGTAAGTGTCTTCTGATCTTCAAATTCGAATGCATGTTGTATATGTATAACAAACCAATTAAAGATAAGTACAATCGTTAAGATATCGGCTATACAACAAGTTACAGAACTTATAAACAATAACATTATGACGATACTAGATAGTCTAGCTGAAAATATAATATTGAAATTACAACACTATATAAGTGCTCAAGGATTTCGACCCGTAATACATTTTGAGCTTGAAGGTTGTTACCAAAAAGACATTGATCTTGCCGTTGATTACGAGCGTATTAATCGAGAGCTCGATGGTTTAGGTATTGATGGTGAAGTTATTGCTGAGTATTGGAGTAACCAATGGGAGTATGTATCTAAATTTAATGGCCAAAGCCCTTTAAAGGAAGCGCAAAATCTTAAAAGAGCTATTCATGTTCTTCCGTTATTGTTTGCCGCGCAAGGTGTTAATAAAACCTTAATTAAACCCGTTGTATGGGCTGGCGACAATGGCAAGTTGGCAACCGGATGTGAAAATATTTTCACAACAGAAAGTAGAGCCGTACATATTCCTAATGCCGTGCAAATGAATATTAGTTTGCAAGATAGAAACGATAAAAACATCTTAGTGTCAGGGGATTTTGCTGAGCAATTACAGCAACGTTTTTTGCAAACAAGTTTAATGAGTTGTTTATTGTACTTACCTGAAGAGGAAGCATTTGAGCGTTTAGCATTGAAATCAAAATACGGCTTGGCACAAGAGCTATGCTCTCCAATTGATATTTCTGGTGGCCATCAAGGCAGTATTGCCTTGTATCGAGATATTGGCAAACATAATCAAAAAATGGGTGTTGAACCCTTGTTATATGATGATAAAAATAATGTTTTACTTAGTGAGGATAATTGGCACAAAACGGCACGTATTGAGCATAGGCTTGGGGCATCGAGTAAAAAATATAATCCTTACTTAAACATTATTTATGCATTGCTCAATATTATTGACACGCTTGATGGAATTAATGATTCGATAAATGATAATGACAGACAGTTGCCTGACTCGCTTTGGGATAACAATGATCATGTAGGGGCTATAACGTTATTTGCAAATAATCATTGGTTTCATCAAACTATTGATAGAACATTAAAGTCAGTTACGAAAAGTTCATATAGTCATTTAGCAAATTCAGACAGTGAAGGAAAATTAATACAGCGGCATTATCTTCAACAGTTTCAACCGGCAAGTATAGTTATTTAAACTTGCGGCTGTTGAGTTATATTAAGTGAAAACATAATAATGAATAAAATGATTCCTCAACTAAGTACCCCGACGCTCGATGGTAAATCGGTAACTGAAAAGCGCCAGCAGTTAATCGCTTACTTTAAAAATACCTGGAAGACCTATGAATCATTATTCTCGTTAATCAACCACGATGATGCATACTTTCTAAGACCTGAGCCTTTACGACACCCTCTTATTTTTTATTTTGGTCATACTGCAACATTTTATATCAATAAATTGATGCTTGGAAAATACATTGACGAACGTGTTAATGGCAAGCTAGAGGCTATTTGTGCTGTTGGCGTTGACGAAATGAGCTGGGATGATCTTAACAGTGAGCACTATGATTGGCCAAGTGTCGATGAAGTACGTGATTATCGAGCAGTTGTTTATCAACTAGTTTTAGACTTAATTCAAACAATGGAGTTGACTCTACCTATTACACAAGACTCTTTGGCTTGGGTTATTTTAATGGGTTGTGAGCACGAACGTATTCACCTTGAAACATCGTCGGTCATTATGCGAATGCTACCTTTGCAGTGGCTTAGTCAATCGGAAGCTTGGCAACCTTGTACATCATCTTCCGCCGCGAAAGAAAATAGTTTAATTGCCGTGGCACAGCAAAAACTTGTTTTGGGAAAACAGTTTAAAGATAGAACCTTTGGTTGGGACAATGAATACGGTGCACTTAAGGTTGAGGTTGACGAATTTAAAGCCAGTAAGTATTTAGTTTCTAATCAGGAGTACTTAACGTTTGTTGAAGCTGGTGGTTATAAAAATAGCCAATTTTGGTGTCAAGAAGGCCAAGCATGGTTGCAATTTAGTAAGGCAAAAATGCCACGCTTTTGGCGTTTTAAAAAGGGTAAATATAGCCAACGTAACTTATTAAGTGAAATAGCACTGCCGCTTAATTGGCCTGTTGAAGTGAATCATTTAGAAGCCAAAGCGTTTTGCAGTTGGCGACAACTCAGTAGTAAAAGTTACATTCGTTTGCCAACAGAAGCCCAATGGTATTGTCTTAGAAAAAAGGCACTTGTAGAGCGAGAGCAGTCTGAAGCTTCAGGTAACTTTGATTTAGCACATTATGCCTCTTCATGCCCAGTTAACCAATTTCAACTTGGCGAGTTTTTTGATGTTGTCGGTAATGTTTGGCAATGGACAGATACTGCAATTGATGGTTTTCCAGGATTTAAAGTTCACCCTCTGTATGATGATTTCTCGACTCCCACCTTTGATGGTAAGCACAATTTAATTAAAGGAGGTTCATGGATATCGACAGGTAATGAAACGCTAGCTTCATCTCGATATGCATTTCGTCGGCATTTTTTCCAGCATGCTGGCTTTCGTTATATTGAAGCTGAAAAGCCTGAAATTGCACAGAACAAGGTGAATAAATTCGAAACTGACCAAAGTATTTGTCAGCAACTAGACTGTTATTTCGGTGATAGCATATTGGCCTATGAAGATTATAGCAGGCAGATTCTTAACTTTATAACTCCTTTGTTGGCGACCGACACCATTAACAAAAAACGGTTATTAAATTTAGGTTGTAGTGTAGGCCGTATTGCTTTTGAGCTTAGTCGCACCTTTGAAAACATAGACGCTGTAGATTTTTCTGCACGTACAATTCAGCATGCGGTTAAATTGCAGCTCGGGGAAAGTGTTCGTTATACCAAGGCTATTGAAGGGGATATTCTCGAATATAAAGAACTGGAGTTAGGAAGTGTTGTATCTAACACAAATAACGAGCGTATATTATTTAGTCAAGGAGATGGCAGCAATTTGAAAGCCATTTTTCAAAACTACGATGTTATATTTATTCAACATGCGCTTGAAAATAGCTATGATCCAGCAAATTTAATTCAGAATGCTATTAGTCGCTTAAATCCGGCGGGAGTTATTATTATTCTTTCGGATTATAATTACCAAGATCAACGCACGCCAGCCGATAAACGATTAAGTGGCCTTAAAGTAAATGGTGAGAATGTATTTGCTCATGATGCTCTTGCTGCACATTTAGGAGCAAAGTTTACTCTTACTGCACAACAAGAGCTTTATCGTGTGGTAGCTCATAGCGCGCGAAACTTTAGCGTTGATAAATGCCAAATCAGCGTTTGGCAATTATCTTAGCACTTGGGTGTGAAAGAGTAATAATTGCTGGGCTCGTATGTCGATGTACTTTGCTCTATTAACGCTAGTTTTTGCGGTTATAACACGTAAAGTAGCATCATAAAAAAATGGCAAATGGCTGCGACCAATACAAAAATATGCCAAATTGCATGGCTATATTGCTTATCTTTTCTAACGTAAAATATTGTTCCTAAAGCATAAACTAGCCCACCTAATGCAAGTAAGACAAGTCCCTCTATCGCAAGTTTTTCATTAAGTTTGTGGATTATTGTTAATGAAATAAAGCCCATGCCTAAGTAAGTGCAAAGTGACAGCTTTTTGTATTTATTGCCAAACTTAATTTTAAAGGCGATGCCAAGTAGGGCAATTATCCATATAATTGCTAGCATTATTGCACCGACATCATCTGCTAGTGTTACCAACATTAGTGGAGTGTATGTACCAGCAATTAATAGATAAATTGCGCAATGGTCGAGTAGTTTAAATATCTGTTTCGCTTTCTCATTAACAAGAGCATGATACAAGGTTGAGGCACTAAAAAGTACTATCAAACTTGTTCCATAAATTGTAAAACTGGTTATTTTTATAATATCGTTTTGTAACCATGCAAGCGTCACTAACAATGTTAAACCAGCTACACTCAGCAAGGCAGCTATACCATGGCTAATTGCGTTTACTATTTCTTCAGATAAATCGTAGTTTTGACTTTGCACTTAAAACACCTAATTAATTTAGCGTACATGTGTACGCTGAATGATGTTAACAAATAGGTGGTGTGAATGCTAGTGGTCTGACCTTTTTAAAGTGTAGAAGGTAAAATAGTCTGCTTTTGTGGGCTGGTATGTATTAGATTTATTATTGTCTGGTAAAGGGGAGAGGTAAATAAGCAATGAAGCATTACCATTAAGATATAAATGGTATACTTGGGAGGTTAAATAAGAAAGTAAGCTTGCTAAGTAGGGACTTAACAAGCACAAAAGATTTTAGCGTTAAAGTGCCAAATCGATAACCATTTCACGTAACTCATCTTTTGAAATTGAGTTATCGTGGTTTTTATCAAATCGATTAAAAATGGTTTCACACATGCGAATGCCTTTGTCTTGTAGTAAGCAGTCGATCAGTTCAACAAATTCACTGCGATTAATAACGCCATCTTTATCTTCATCAAACACTTCAAATAATTCATCAACCCACTGATTTAATTCCATCAGTTATCCTCTCTTTGGCGAAACATATATTACTGACTCTATCGTTATTTTAGCAATATGTGAATGATTAATTATGTTATTTCGCACGATTGCACATTTTTACTACAATACTTTGGTTTTCTCTAATTGGGTTTAAAAGATTGTTTTGCACCTATTTTTCAAAAATTCAAACTAAATAAACCTTATCACTGGCAAAGTTAAAGCAATTTAGATTTTTCCTGTCGAACTGGGCAATATTCAACAGGTTCTACAATGCCATTTTTCTCGGTGTTATAACACTCGCCAAGTAATGAGCAATAGCAAACTTTTAGCGTTAAATGGAAGCGTTCATTGTTAAGTTTTTGCCAAAATTTTTGGTTCTCTCTTGCTAGTGCGAATGTTAAAAATGGAGTCTCTTCCTGGCCTGGTAAAATACTATTAATTAGCGGAGCAGTGATATATATCCCTTCCGTTTCTACTTTATTTTCCTTTATATTTTCTTTTATTCTGTTGAAGTATTCACTTGCTTCTACTTCGAAACATGCTCGATAAAATTCCGGTAAGCTCGCGTAACTTTTACCTTGATATTTATAATCAATACGTTTGATGATAGCGGGGCCGACACCTGCATTTTTAAGTGTTAGCGTTAACTCTTGCTTTCTCAGCTCATTATCCCAATTGCCACTGGTAAACTGTACTAACGGCAAGGTCATTGCTTTTACTTGTCGTTCGGCAGCATCAGCTTGTAAGTAGGTAGCATAGAAGGAGGCTGCAGAAATTAAAATAGCGCACAATGCGATGATTAAGTTTAGCTTTTCACTGCTAATGCCTGTTTTCTGTGCTGTTGCATGTGTTTCTTTTTTGTCATTCTTTTGAGAAAACGTGGCGCTTTTATCGCTCATAAGTAACCTGTATTTTTCTTAATTATCAGCTTGTTAATTTATTTATTAAATTTATTTTCTAAATGCTGTAATAAATTTAAATGTATCGAGACTATACAGGCAACATTATCATTAGGAAGGATAAAATGAAAATAACGTGGAAGAAGATGCTCGTTGTCGGCCTACTGGGCTTTGCACAGCAATCACTAGCAAATGATATAAAAAACGATAGCCTGACATTAGAAAATTGCCATTTAGGTGAAATTCGCTCGCAAGTTAAGTGTGGTAAATTGCAGGTTCCTGAGAATTATCAAAAGCCTAACGGCGATAAAATTTCTGTAAATTTTGCTGTTTTACCTGCCATAGACAACAGCGAATATAAAGCCCCGTTAATGTTTTTAGCAGGCGGCCCGGGTCAAGCGGCTGTAGAGCTTGCAACTGCGTTAAACCAGGTTTTTCGTGAAGTAAGGAAAACGCGTGACATTATTCTTGTAGATCAGCGTGGTACTGGGGAAAGTAGCGCCCTAGAATGTGAATTTGACGCTGTTGAGAATGTCTATACGGCATTGGCGAGCGAACTCAATGAGCAAGAAGTTAAAGATTGTGTCTCGCAATTTAAAGGTGATGTTACCCAATATAACTCTGAAAATGCTATCCGTGATTTTGACGGTATTCGTGCTGCATTAGGTCATGAGAAAATTAATATTTATGGTGGCTCATACGGAACGCGTGCCGGTTTAGTTTATATGCGTTTATTCCCAGAATCATTGGAGAGTGTTGTTCTTGATAGTGTTGGGCCTATCGAAGTACCAATTGGTATGTTTGGTCAAAGTGGCGCTCGATCATTTAATTTATTAATTGAAAACTGCCAAAAAAATGAATCATGTCATCAGGCATTTCCGAATTTAGCCCAAGAATTTCAGGCCGTTAAAAAGCGCTTAGCAAACCAGCCAGTAAGTTTTGATATTTTACACCCTCGTATTGGCACCACGACTAAGTTTGTACTTGATGATACTAAGTTTACCGGTAACTTACGCTTTCAACTTTATGGCATGGAAGGGCGTTCTATGGTGCCACTTGTGATCCACCAAGCTTACCTAGAAAATTATCAGCCTTTGATAGGCTTAATGGCTCGCACTGAAGATGAACAATTAGTATATACCGGCTTGTTATTTAACATTGTTTGTAACGAAGACATGCCTCGAATAAGTGCTGAAGATAAAATGCATGACGGCGATAATAATTTTGACGGTAATGATAGTCATTTTGCTTGGCAGGCAATATGTCCTTTCTTTCCGCAATATCGCCCTAGTGAAGATTTTTATCAAAGTGTCACTGCTGATATTCCAACTTTGATTTTATCAGGAAACCTAGACCCAGTAACGCCGCCAAGTAATGGTGACTACGCTGATAAATCACTGCCAAATAGCCATCATATTGTTGTTGAAAATGCATCTCATACTGTCGCTATGAGCACATGCGCCAACATGATTATTAATGAGTTCTTAAGCAAGAAAGATCCAAAATCGCTCGATGAATCTTGTCTTGAAGATGTACCGGCAGAAACATTTATGACTAGTGTTAACGGCGTTCAATAGGCTCTTGTGAGTAATAGTAAAGGAATAAAAAATGATTGAAGTAAATAATTTACATAAGAGCTTTATCGATAAGAAAAATACCGTAAAAGCCTTAGACGGCCTGTCTTTTACTGCAAAAGATGGTGAAATTACGGGAATTTTAGGACCAAACGGTGCGGGCAAAACCACCTGTTTACGCACGCTTTATGGCTTGCTTTCTGCCGATGAAGGTTTTGCTACTATCGACGGCATTAAAGTTACAGAAAATCCACTAGCTGCGCGGGCAAAACTAGGCATATTTCCTGATAAGTTTGGCTTGTACGAGCGTTTAACGGCATATGAACAAATTGACTATTTTGCCAGTATTCATGGCATGTCGGGAAATACCAAAAAGCAGGCAATTGAGCAAGTCATTAAAGACTTAGAATTAGAAGATTTAGCACATCGGAAAACCGTTGGATTTTCACAAGGGCAACGCATGAAGGTAACTTTAGCGCAATCTTTGGTGCATCAACCTAAGAATTTTGTTCTTGATGAACCAACCCGCGGCTTAGACGTGATGAGTACCAGAATTTTACGCAACCATTTGGCGAAATTTAAAGCAAAAGGACACTGCATTTTGTTTTCTTCACATGTCATGCAAGAAGTTGCTGCATTATGTGATCGGGTAATTATTGTTGCCAATGGTAAACTTGCGGCACAAGGTACACCGCAAGAGTTATGTGACTTAGCGGGTGAAACGCATTTAGAAGAAGCGTTTGTTAAATTAATTGGCTCAGATGAAGGAGTAGCAGCATGATCCAGTTTAAAGCTTTGCTATTAAAAGAATATAAAGAAGCATTTCGTGATAAACGAGCGCTAATGGTTGCTTTAATGATGGCGTTTATGGCGCCAATTATGATCATGGTAATGTCAAAAATAGTTATTGAAAAAGCCATTGATGAACCACCAGCATATATTAAATTCACCGGCTCTGAATACGCACCTAAGTTAATTGAACACCTTGCTAAGCAAAATATTTTCAGCTTTGCTGATGTACCCAATGAAGATAAAGCGATTTGGGACGAGCGTAATATCATGATTGATATTCCAGAAGATTACGCAAAAAATATGGCTGAAGGTAAAACCATTATGGTGCATTTAAAAGCTGATTTTAATGACAAAGCCGTTCGCCCGCCAACACGTCGAATCAATAATGCCGTACGTGAATTTTCATTGTCTATTGGTTACAAGCGGTTATTATTAAGAGGCGTTGATGTGCGCTTACTTAACGCTGTAAAAGTGGTGGAGCAAGATTTAGCTAAACCTGACGCAACCTTTATTATGATTTCAATGATGATGGGGTTGTACATGATGATGGCCGCATTTATGTCAGGATTGTCTGTCGCAATTGACTCGAGTGCGGGTGAGCGCGAGCGTAATGTATTGGAAATGCTGTTGTGCCAACCTGTGAGTACAATGAAAATAGTGCTAGCGAAACTTTGCAGTGCTTCAACCATATCGGTTATTGGCGTTGCTATGGTGCTAGTTTTAACGTCAATTTCAGTCGGTTTTGTTGATTTAACTAAAATTGGTGCAACATTCAGTTTAGGTATACCTAAAGCTTTAACCTTATTATTCTTACTGTTACCTATTTGTTTCTTTGCGACCGCCTGTCAATTGTTTTTAGCTTTTCAAACTAAAAGTTTTAAAGAAGCACAATCAACCGTCAACATGATCATTGCTATTCCTGCCTTTGTACCAGTTGCACTTATGCTAATGGATGATCGTCCACAATGGCTAGATTGGATGCCGATTGCTGGGCAGTCATTAATTATGGAAGACATTTTTAAAGGTGTGGAAGTGAATTGGCTAGCAATGTTAACCACAAGCGGAGTAACCATAGGTATTACTGTGCTATTAGTTACTATGTTAGCGAAAAAGCTGAAGTCAGAAAAAGTTGTGATGGCGTTGAGCTAGAAAACGAAAAAATTGATGATACCTAAGTTAATACTATGTTAAATTCTACGCTTATAACAATATCAGTCCCTTATAAGCAAAGAAGTACTTGTAAGCAAGCTGAATGCAAGGATAGTTTTTTGTCTCATCAATTAATTTTTCAACAATGGCTGGAGGAGTATGAAAAACTTCTTCGCCATATTATTAGCGGTTTTGAAGCCAAAGCCGCTATTCAAGATGAATTATTTCAAGAAATCGCATTGAATATCTGGCGAGCACTACCTCAATATCGCAGTGAAGCCAGTGCAAAAACTTTTGTTGCCCGTATTGCTCATAATGTATTGGCTACCCATGTAGCTAAATCCGTGAAAACAATAAAAACAGAGCAAGACTTTGACGATGGTTTAACTGTCGATCATAAGCATGCAACCCCATACCAAGAACTTGATCAGCAACAAAGGCAACAACGATTGGCACAAGCAATTCGCCAATTAAAGCTAGAACAGCAACAAGTTATCACTTTGGCGCTTGAAGGTATGAGTTACCAAGAAATTGCTGATGTTTTGGCTATTTCCACTAACTTAGTTGGCGTGCGATTACAAAGGGCTAAGGCCAAGTTAATGCAGTTGTTGGAGGCAGTATGAATAAAAACAACAATAATGAGAAACAGCAGCTTGAATCAAAACCGCTTCCTGAAGATAGAGCAGCAGAAGATGCATGGGCAAAAATTAGTGAAGATTGGCAAACACAGCCAACGCCTAAAACTGATATTCAAGCACTAATTAAACGTACGCGTCGACGCACTCGTGGCGCAAAGTTTTGTTTTGCATTGAATGTTATTGCTACGTTAGGTTTGTTGGTGGCGTTTATGTATGGCATTTACGATGGCCAATGGGGAGAGCCAGTAAACATATATATAGGACTTGGTGGTTTAATCTCCCTAGTCTTTATTTATTTTGAAGCAAAAATTCGTATCGCAATATGGTCGCAACTTTGCGACAGTCCAGAAAAGGCAATTGATCATGCGATTGCAGGTAGTGAATCATCTATGCGTTATATGTGGATAACTAAGTTATCATTTTTACCCTTTCTGCCTTTAGTAAACTGGTTTGTTTACACTGTCAGTCAAACCAGCGACAAAGCTGCACTTCCGGGTTATTTAATGGCTAATGGCTTTATGTTGGTTATTTATCTTATTGTTGACTATTTATATAGAAAACGTAGGAAAGAATACCAGCAGCTTTTGCAGATGAAATAGCTATTTAAAATGGAATTTCCCTTTTTTTTAGAATTATATTTTGAATAAGCGGACTTATCCTGATTTAAATTTGTTGTTTTTCCCACTCCAAGGCAGTATATTGGTTCTGCTAATTATTTGATGGCTTCGTTAAAAACTTTTAACGCTAACCTCAAAGCATAATTGATTGCAAAATGAACTAAAAGAGCGTGGTTTTATCATATACAACCCCTACAAGTTCAGGCAAAATATGCCGCAATTATTTTTGACCTTGCTAATGTTGAAAAACAAAAGCCAACTAATGCCGCTGGCAGACTAATTGAGGAAATTACATGTTTACACGTGATATGAATATTGCTGATTTTGATCCAGAACTTTATCAAGCAATGAGTAATGAAGTTGTTCGCCAAGAAGAACACATTGAACTTATTGCTTCAGAAAATTATACCAGTCCTCGAGTTATGGAAGCACAAGGTTCTCAATTCACTAATAAGTATGCTGAAGGTTACCCAGGCAAGCGTTATTACGGTGGTTGTGAGAATGCAGATGTCGCTGAGCAGTTAGCTATTGATCGTGCTAAAGAATTATTTGGTGCAACTTATGCTAATGTTCAACCACATGCTGGTTCCCAGGCTAATAGTGCTGTCTACATGGCTCTGCTTGAAGCGGGAGATACTATTTTAGGAATGAGTTTAGCCCATGGTGGGCATCTTACTCATGGTTCGCCAGTAAACTTTTCTGGGAAACTTTATAACATAATTCCTTACGGTATAGATGATAACGGTCAGATTGATTATGAAGAGATGGAAGTGTTGGCTGAAGAACATAAGCCTAAAATGATTATTGGCGGCTTCTCTGCATACTCTCAAAAGGTCGACTGGGCACGTATGCGTGAAATTGCCGATAAAGTTGGTGCTTATTTTGTAGTTGATATGGCTCATGTTGCCGGTTTAGTTGCAGCAGGCCTTTACCCTAATCCAGTTCCTCACGCTCATGTTGTCACGACTACTACACATAAAACATTAGCTGGCCCACGTGGTGGTTTAATTGTTTCAGGTTGTGATGACGAAGCAATTTACAAGAAGTTAAACAGCGCTGTATTCCCAGGTGGTCAAGGTGGCCCATTAATGCATATTATCGCTGCTAAAGCGGTAGCGTTTAAAGAAGCATTGTCTCCTGAATTTAAAGCCTATCAACAAAATGTGTTAGATAACGCTAAAGCTATGGTTGTGGTATTACAAGAACGTGGCTATAAAGTGGTTTCAAACGGTACTGAAAACCATTTGTTATTGCTTGATTTAATTGACAAAGATATCACTGGTAAAGATGCTGACGCTGCACTTGGTCGTGCTCATATCACAGTAAACAAAAACTCAGTACCAAATGACCCACGTTCACCGTTTGTAACATCTGGCTTACGCTTAGGTACACCAGCAATTACTCGTCGTGGTTTTGGTGTTGAAGAAACTAAAGCAATTACAACTTTTGTTTGTGATATTTTAGATGATATTACTAACGAAGAAACAATTGTGAAAGTACAAGCTGGCATTAAAGAGCTATGCGCACGTTTCCCAGTTTACAAGTAAAGCTATAATGTAAATGATAAAATACCGAGCAGTTCAATAGCGCTGCTTAGTACTTATAAATGGTCACTTAGGTGGCCATTTTTTATAGCCAATAAAAACCTCTCAGTTTAAAATTTTGTGCTTTTAAATTTTCCCTGTAAGTTTTTTAGCTTAATGGCGTGTTTTCAATTAAAATGCCCACTTATGTTTATTAGGTCGAATTAACTACGGAAATCATCCATGTATTGTCCTTTTTGCTCTGCCACCGATACTAAAGTTATCGACTCTCGTTTAGTTTCTGATGGTCATCAAGTGCGCCGTCGTCGCGAATGTTTAGTGTGCCATGAACGCTATACGACTTTTGAAAGTGCTGAGCTCGTCATGCCGCGCATCATTAAGCGTGATGGCTCTCGTGAGCCGTTTAATGAAGATAAAATGCGCAATGGTTTAGTTCGAGCCTTAGAAAAAAGACCTGTTAGTACAGAAGAAATGGAATTGTCGATAAATAAACTTAAATCTAAGTTACGCGCTACAGGTGAACGAGAAGTGTCGAGTGAAATGCTTGGCACTATAATTATGGAACAGTTAAAAAGCTTAGACAAAGTCGCCTATATTCGCTTTGCTTCAGTATATCGCTCTTTTGAAGACATTAAAGAGTTTGGTGAAGAAATTGCCCGCTTAGGCGATAGTGAATAACAACTAGCAGTAATGAAAGCCGTAAGAGCAAACCATGACTACATTTACCTTAACTGATCATCAATACATGCAACGCGCTATCGAATTGGCTAAGCGCGGCCATTACACTACGTCTCCTAATCCAAGAGTAGGCTGCGTACTTGTTAAAAATGGGGAAATTGTTGGTGAAGGTTTTCACAAAAAAGCAGGGCAAGGTCATGCCGAAGTTCATGCTTTAGCTCAAGCTGGCGATAAGGCAAAAGGCGCAACAGCTTATGTCACATTAGAGCCTTGTAGTCACTATGGTTTAACACCGCCATGTGCTGAAGCGTTAATTAAGGCGCAAGTTGCTCACGTTATTGCCGCTATGGTTGACCCTAATCCAAAAGTGTCAGGCCGTGGTTTAAGGTTATTGGAAGCGGCAGGTATTTCAAGCCAATCTGGCTTGTTAGAGCAAGACGCGCGGGCTTTAAACCCAGGCTTTATTGAATTAATGACGCATAAAAAGCCTTATGTGCGCTGTAAATTAGCCGCTAGTTTAGATGGGAAAACCGCTATGGCCAGTGGTGAGAGTCAATGGATCACCGGAGCAGAAGCACGAGCGGATGTGCAAAGACTGCGAGCGCAAAGCTGCGGCGTTATTTGTGGCGCAGATTCTGTTATTGCAGATAAAGCGAGAATGAATGTACGTTGGCAGTCACTTGGCTCTGTACAATGTATTTATCCAGAAGCAGAGGTAAGACAACCACTGCGTATTATCATTGATGGTAAAAATCGTCTATCGCCTGAGCTGCCGATTTTCCAAGAGTCAGGTAGAATATTAATTATTCGACATACTATTGAAAACATACATAGTTGGCCTCACTTTGTAGAACAAGTTGTAATTTCCAAGGCAGAAAATAGCGATTATATCGATTTAAAGTCGTTACTATCCTATTTAGCTAAAATTGGCTTAAATGATGTACTGATTGAGTCAGGTGCTCAGTTAGCTGGGGCATTTATAAGCCAAAACCTAGTAAATGAGCTAGTTTTATTTCAGGCGCCTAAATTGATGGGTAATGACGGCAAAGATTTAGTTAATATGCCGGAAATAGTAAAGCTAGCACAGGCAAAAAATTTAGAAATTACCGATATACGCATGGTTGGTAAAGATATTCGCTTAACGGCCAATTTTGGTCATTAAAGTCAATTTGCTGATTGTATAGCTTGCTCTCAGTATTATTAATAAAGGTAATGAAAGTACAATGTTTACTGGAATTATAGAAGCCGTAGGGCACTTAAAAGCAATAAATACTTCAGGCGATGGTGCACGAGTAACCGTAGCAACGGGGACACTTGATTTATCAGATGTAAAATTAGGCGACTCCATTGCGACTAATGGTATTTGCCTAACGGTAGTCGCGTTAGATAATGCAAGTTTTAGTGCTGATGTTTCAAGTGAAACCTTAACCCGTACAGGTTTTGCACACTATCAAATAGGTAGTCCTGTTAACCTTGAAAAAGCCATGTTGCCAACAACGCGATTTGGTGGTCATATGGTTTCAGGTCATGTTGACGCCGTCAGCGAAATTACCAGTATTGAACACAAAGGCAATAGTATTGATTATTGGCTAACCATGCCGGCAGAGTTGTCAGCATATATTGCTGAAAAGGGCTCTATCACTATTGATGGCACTAGCCTAACGGTGAATAGTTTAACGCAAGATAAGTTTCGTTTAACAATTGTGCCGCACACGACAGAGCAGACAATTATTAGTAAATATCAAGTGGGCACGCAAGTTAACTTAGAGGTTGATTTAATTGCCCGTTATATAGAAAGATTACTTACCAAGCAAACAACTGACCAGTCAACAGAGTCAGGTGTTACGCATGCGCTATTAGCGCGCAGTGGTTTTATTAAATAAAGAGGTTGTCATGAATTTACACACGCCACAAGAGATTATCGACGATATTGCTCAGGGTAAAATGGTTATCTTAATGGATGACGAAGATCGCGAAAATGAAGGTGACTTCATTATGGCGGCAGAAAAAGTGACGCCAGAGGCGATCAACTTTATGGCAACACATGGTCGTGGTCTTATTTGTATGCCGATGTCTGCACAGCGCTGTGAAGCATTAAAATTACCATTGATGGTTGATAAAAATGATGCACAATTTACTACTAACTTTACCGTGTCAATTGAAGCGGCTGAAGGGGTAACAACAGGGATTTCTGCCGCAGATAGAGCGACAACTGTTCTAGCGGCGGTAGCCAAAGATGCCGATCATAACTCTATTGTGCAACCAGGTCATATTTTTCCATTAATTGCTAAAGATGGTGGCGTATTAAACCGTGCTGGTCATACCGAAGCTGGGGTTGATTTAGCGCGTTTAGCTGGGCTGGAAGCTGCAGCTGTTATTGTTGAAATTCTCAATGAAGATGGCACTATGGCGCGTCGTCCGGATTTAGAAATTATTGCAGAAAAGCATGGCGTTAAAATGGGCACTATTGCCGATCTTATCGAATATCGTAATGCTAATGAAACTACCATTGAACGCGTGTCTCAGTGTAAACTGCCAACCGCTTTTGGCGATTTTGATTTAACCGTATTTAAAGACACCATTGATGGTCAAGCGCACTTTGCTTTAACTAAAGGCGATATTAAAGCAGAAGAGCCAACATTAGTGCGTGTACATTTAGAAAATACTTTTAGAGACTTACTGTTCAGCCAGCGTGAAAGTGTCGCTAAATGGCCAATGGCAAATGCTTTGGAAAAAATTGGCAAGGAAGGTGGCGTGTTGGTGCTGTTGGGTAAGCATGAATCGCCAATGGAGCTGATTGCGCAAGTGGAAAAATATGCTAAGTTAGATGCTGGTGAAAGCGTGAAAGAAGTGAAACGCCATGTTGGCTCACGTAATGTTGGTGTTGGCTCGCAAATTTTAGCAAATTTAGGTGTTAGCAAAATGCGTTTGTTAAGCTCACAAACTAAATACCATTCATTGTCTGGTTTTGGCTTAGAAGTCGTTGAATATATTGCTGAATAACGTCGATGATACCTAATAAATAAAAAGGCCGTTTGAATTCATTCAAACGGCCTTTTTACTATTTTAGTATAAATTTTAATGTTCGACTATTGATAGCGCCTTAGGCAATAAACTGGTTTATCTTGGCAATAATTCCTTCGCTATCTAGTCCTAATTCCTGATGAATTTCAGCTTGCGTACCGTGTTTAATAAAGTTATCTGGCAAGCCAATGTTGAGGATTTTCTTCATCATGCCTTGGCTAAGAATATACTCATTTACCCCTGAGCCTGCACCACCTGCTATGGCATTATCTTCAACCGTTACAATACAATCATGTGTAGCACATAAGTCATTGATTAGCGTTTGGTCTAAAGGTTTTACAAAACGCATATCAACCAATGTCGCATCAAGTGTTTCAGCGGCTAAATTTGCTTCTAGTAAAGTCGTACCAAAGTTAAGAATAGCAATTTTACTACTTGTCGTACCGTTGGCTATTTCACGAATACGCTTGCCTTTGCCCACTTCAATGGTTTCATGTATTTCTGGTAAGGTTGCACCATTACCACTACCACGAGGATATCTAACTGCAGCAGGTGCATTTAATTGGTAGCCAGTATTTAGCATTAATTGACATTCGCGTTCATCAGCTGGTGTCATAATGGTCATATTCGGAATACAGCGCATAAAACTTAAATCAAATGAACCTTGATGGGTTGGCCCATCAGCGCCAACTATACCTGCACGATCAATAGCAAATAGTACCGGTAAATTTTGAATGGCAATGTCGTGAATGAGCTGATCATAGCCGCGCTGTAAAAAGCTAGAATAAATTGCCACTACAGGTTTACGTCCGCCAATAGCTAAGCCTGCAGCAAATGTTACGGCATGTTGTTCAGCAATAGCAACATCATAGTATTGCTGAGGAAAACGTTGGCTAAATTCAACCATGCCTGAGCCTTCACGCATTGCTGGAGTGATAGCTGCGAGCTTGCTGTCTTGCTCAGCGGTTTTGCATAACCAGTCTCCGAATATTGCCGAATAAGTGGGTAAACTCGGCGCACTTTTTGGCAGCGTGGTTTCAGTGTGATCAAATTTTGGAACCGCATGGTACTTGATCGGGTCTTGTTCGGCTTGTTGGTAACCTTTGCCCTTTTTAGTGGCAATATGCAGTAATTGCGGACCTTTAAGGTTACGCATATTGGAAATGGTATCGACTAAACCGTCAACATCGTGACCATCAATTGGGCCAATGTAATTAAAGCCAAGTTCTTCGAAGAAGGTGCTGGGTACCACCATGCCTTTGAGGTGTTCTTCGGCGCGACTGGCTAATTCTTTTATCGGTGGAATATTTTTAAGTATGCGCTTACTACCTTCACGAATACCGGTATAAAGGCTTCCTGAAAGCATTTTTGCTAAATGGTTATTAAGAGCACCAACATTTTCTGAAATCGACATTTCGTTGTCGTTTAATATCACCAACATATCTTTATTGATGTCACCAGCGTGATTTAATGCTTCAAAAGCCATACCAGCGGTCATGGCACCATCACCGATAACGGCAACAACTTTACGATTCTTACCTTCTTTTTCTGCCGCAACAGACATACCAAGCGCTGCTGAAATAGAAGTACTTGAATGGCCGACACTTAATACGTCATATTCACTTTCTTCACGCCATGGGAATGGGTGCAAGCCGTCTTTTTGGCGAATTGTATGTAGCTGGTCGCGTCTACCGGTTAGTATTTTATGTGGGTATGCTTGATGACCAACATCCCATATTAAATGATCAAATGGTGTGTTGTAGACGTAATGTAAAGCGACAGTTAATTCAATCGTACCTAAACCTGAAGCAAAATGACCACTGCTTTTACTTACTGAATTTAAAAGGTAACGTCTTAATTCTTCACTGGCTTGCTCTAATTGGTTTTGTTCTAATTTACGTAATTCACCAGGGCTATTAATGTTGGCCAGTAAAGGGTATTCAGTTAGGTTTATAGTCATATTATTCTGTTTAATTTAAAAATTAATGTTTGCGACTGATTATGAAAGTCGCAAAATCGGATAAATTCTGTGTATTGTAGGGCAAAGTGGCTAAAGCTTGAAGTGCTTGTTGATATAAGTTGTCAGCTTTTTCTTGTGCGCCCGTTAAACCGAGTAAGGCTGGGTAGGTACTCTTGTCCGCTTCAAGGTCTGAACCAGCAGGTTTGCCAAGCTCTTCTTCGGTGGAGGTAATATCAATAATATCATCTCGCACTTGATAGGCTAAACCTACTAACTTGGCATATTGAGATAGTTGACCTTTGTCGCTGCTTGTTGCCTTTGTGCTGCATTCTGCGGCCATCATAACTGATGCTTCTAACAAGGCGCCGGTTTTTAATGAATGTAATTTCTCCAACTCTGACAATGAAATTGCCTTACCAGTTGCGGCTAAATCCAATGCTTGGCCACCACACATGCCTTGATAACCGCTGGCATTGACTAAATGCCGTAACAACTCGATACGTTTGGCTCCTACTTCGGAAGTAAATGGGTGGTTAGCAATAATATCAAATGCTAATGTTTGTAAACTATCGCCAGCAAGAATGGCTGTTGCTTCATCAAAGGCTTTATGGCAAGTGGGTTGTCCGCGTCTTAAGTCGTCATCATCCATCGCTGGTAAGTCATCGTGTAATAATGAATACGCGTGAATACACTCTAAAGCTGCGGCAACACCATCAATATCACTTTGTTTTGCATCTAATGCTTCGCCAGTGATATAAGCAAGGTAAGGGCGCATACGTTTGCCACCAATAAGCAAACCATAACGCATGGCGGCTAATAGTTTTTCATCATTAACGGGTAAGTTTTCTAGCTTATGAATTAGGTAGTCGTTAATGCGTGTTTGTACCGCCTCAATATTAGTCAGTTCAGTCACTACTATTGTTCTCTTCATTAATAAATGGTGTTAACTGTGCTTGACCATTTTTCTCTAGCAGAATATTAATTTGTTGCTCAGCACCTTGTAGCTTTTCTTGATTGTGCTGACTTAGACGTAAACCTCTTTCAAATAGGCTCATTGATTCTTCAAGACTGAGATCACCTTGCTCTAAATTTTGCACTATAGTTTCTAATTCTGTTAGCGATTCTTCAAAGCTTAAGTTTTCAATTTTCTTTCTTGCCATGGATTTTTTCAGCGTGATATGAACTCTAGGCGCAAACTTACCTTAGCTGGGGCGCTGGGTCAATTAATGTGATTTATTACGAGGAAAGTAACTATTATTATTTGCTACTTAAGTTATTGACAATATGGGCGATAATAGAGGTATTATCAAAAATATAAGTATTCGCGTAACACCTATTCATCAGGTATTATCAACTTAGCGAGTATATCTTGAGAATTTATCGGAGGCATTTGTGGATTTAGCAACGCTATTGGGAATTGTAGGCGCTATTGGTTTTATTGTGATGGCAATGGTGTTAGGTGGCGACATTAATATGTTTGTCGATACCCAATCTATACTGATTGTATTTTGTGGTTCAATCTTTGTGGTGCTTTCAAATTATAATCTTGGGCAGTTTTTCACCATAGGTAAAATCGCCGGTAAAGCATTTTTGTTTAAAATTGAACAGCCTGATGAATTAATTGAAAAGTCAGTAGAAATGGCTGATGCCGCTCGTAAGGGCGGTTTTTTGGCGTTGGAAGAAGCTGAAATTTCAAATGCCTTTATGCAAAAAGGTGTCGATATGTTGGTTGATGGCCATGACGCAGATGTGGTACGAGGCACCTTGCAAAAAGATATTACCTTAACCAGTGAGCGCCATGAAACAGGCATAGGCATGATGATGGGCTTGGCAGATGTTGCACCCGCAATGGGCATGATAGGTACCTTAATCGGTTTAGTTGCTATGTTATCAAATATGGATGACCCGAAAGCAATTGGCCCGGCAATGGCGGTAGCATTGTTAACTACCTTATACGGCGCCTTCTTAGCGAACGTTATTGCAATCCCAATCGCAAATAAACTTAAGCTTCGTTTAAATGAAGAAAAAATGAATCAGCAATTAATTCTTGATGCCGTACTAGGTATTCAAGATGGCCAAAACCCTCGTGTAATTGAAGGTTTGTTGAAGAACTACCTTGCCGAAAGTAAGCGCACAATTAGTACCACCGAAGAGTAGGGGGATTAATTATGGAAGAAGAATGTAAATGTCCTCCACCGGGGCTACCCGCGTGGATGGGAACATTCGCTGACTTAATGTCGCTGTTAATGTGCTTCTTTGTTTTATTACTGTCTTTCTCCGAAATGGATGTTTTAAAATTTAAGCAAATTGCAGGCTCAATGAAGTTTGCCTTTGGTGTGCAAAATAAAATTGAGGTAAAAGATATTCCTAAGGGAACCAGTATTATTGCCCAGGAGTTTCGTCCTGGTAAGCCAGAGCCGACACCGATAGAAGTTATTCAACAACAGACCATGGAAATGACCCAGCAAATGTTGGAGTTTCAGGCGGGGGATGAAACTTCAGCGGGTGGCCGACAAGAGCAACGGGGTACCGAACGTGGTGGTCAATCGCAAAGCACGGCAGATGAAATGTCAGCACAAGCGATGCAAAAAGCCAAAGATGAATTAGAGCAAGCGTCGCAAGAACAGGTGAATGAACTGGTTAAAAAAATAGCTGACCAGCTTGAGCAGCAAATTCAAGATGGTGCCATTGAGCTAGAGTCATTAGGTCAACAAGTGATTATTCGAATTCGTGAGAATGGTTCATTCCCCTCCGGCTCGGCATTCTTACAACCGCAGTTTAAGCCGATTATGCGCGATATTGGCTTATTGCTAAATACCGTACCAGGGGAGATTATGATTTCGGGTAATACTGATAACCAAGGTATTAATTCTGAGCTATTTACTTCTAACTGGGATTTATCAAGTAAGCGAGCCGTGGCTATTGCGCATGAAATTATTAAAGTGCCAGGATTTGACCAATCACGATTATTAGTTGTTGGTCATGCTGATACTAGGCCACTGGTTCCTAATAATAATCGCTTGAATCGTCGTCGTAATCGCCGCGTAGAAATTGCCATTAATCAAGGTAAAGCGAAAGAAACTGAGCCAGTTTCCATTCGACAAGAGTGATTAGTCGATAACTTAACTATTGAAAAGTAAGGAGTGCGTATGGCGTACTCCTTTTTTTATGGCTGTCGTCAAATTTAGTGTATAATGCGCGCCATTCTAAATATGGGTGTTATTATCGATGAAATTTATTGTTAAGTTACAGGCTGAAATTACCATTAAAAGCCGTCCAGTGCGTAAGCGTTTTACTAAGATTTTAGAGTCAAATGTAAAAAATGTTTTGCGCCGGGTTGATGAAAAAGTCACAACTCGTATGAACTGGGACAATATTGAAGTTAACACCGCTAATAATACGCCAGAAAATCGCTTAAAGTTAATTGAAACCCTAAAGTCTATTCCTGGTATTCCGCAGTTTATTGAAGTACAACAAACAGATTTTTCTGATCTTCATGATATCTACGAAAAAACTTTAGCTGTTCATGCTAAAACGATAGAAAACAAAAGTTTCTGCGTTCGTGTGAAACGTACCGGAAAACACGATTTTAACTCGATAAAAGTGGAACAATACGTTGGTGGAGGTTTAAACCAGCAAGTTGAATCTGCACGCGTTAAGTTATCAAAGCCTGATGTTACCGTACATTTAGAAATAAAAAATGAAAATTTATTTATTGTAACAGAGCGGCATATAGGCATGGGAGGGTTTCCAATTGCCACCCAAGAAGATGTCTTATCTTTAATGTCAGGCGGCTTTGACTCAGGCGTGGCTAGTTATCAGATGATCAAAAAAGGTGCGCGGACTCATTACTGTTTCTTTAATTTAGGTGGCGCTGCACATGAAGTTGGCGTAAAGCAAGTTAGCCATTATTTATGGGATAAGTATGGCGCTTCTCACAAAGTGAAATTTTTTGCCGTTGATTTTGAACCCGTTGTTGCGGAAATTTTAGAAAATATCGAAAACGGTCAAATGGGTGTGGTACTTAAGCGCATGATGATGCGTGCCGCTGCCAAAGTAGCTGACAAAATGGGCATTCAAGCCTTAATTACCGGTGAAGCATTAGGGCAAGTTTCAAGCCAAACCTTAACAAACTTAAATGTGATTGACCGCGTAACAGATACCCTGATTTTAAGACCACTAGCCGCTTACGACAAGCAAGATATTATTGATATTGCACGTAAAATTGGTACTGAAGATTTTGCAAAAACGATCCCTGAATATTGTGGTGTCATCTCGAAAAAACCAACGGTTAAAGCTGTGTTGTCGAAAGTTGAAGCAGAAGAAGCAAATTTCGATTTTTCAATTTTAGATAAAGTGGTTGAAGAAGCGCGTGTTTTCGATATTCGCGATATTGGTAAAGATAGCGAAGAAGAAATTCATGCGATAGATACTTTAGATAATATTCCAGAAAACTCGGTATTGTTAGATATTCGCAGCCCGGAAGAAGAAGACGAAAACCCATTAGAAATTGATGGTGTTGAAATACAGCACTTACCTTTTTATAAGTTAGCAACTCAGTTTGGCGATTTAGATAAATCTAAAGATTATTTACTCTACTGCGATCAAGGGGTGATGAGCAAATTGCAAGCCTTGTATTTAGCAGGTGCTGGCTTCACTAATGTGAAAGTTTATCGCCCATAACTTCACTATCAAGTGTCGTGCTAGAGTAAGTATGTTTATATAGCACAGAGTTTTAGGCCATGGTTAGTCACCATGGCCTTTTGTTTTTAGTGGCTTAAGCTTTTAACTTGCTTAACCATTTGTGCATTATGTTTCGCGTTAAGGTTAAATTTTTTCGCTATGTTAACGACATAGCCATTGATATAATCAATTTCTGTTGCTCGATTATTGTGAATGTCACTGCGCATTGATGAACAGTTAGTTGCGGTGTTTTGTGCTACATCAAGTATAAGAGCCGTTAAGGCTTTAAGGTCAAAATTCACTCCGTCTTGACGCGCTATTAAGATAACTTCTTCAAGTATATTTGTAATTGAAGTGCTGTAATTCTGCGCACAAACCTGACCATTGTCGATATCATATATTGCCGTTAGTGGATTGATCACACAGTTTATCGCCAGCTTTAGCCATTGTTTACTTTTAATATCATCAGTGAAATTACATTTAGGCAATGCCTGCGATAAACAGTTGATTAATTTCTCTTGTGCATTGGCGTTGGCATCGCCTTGAAACAAACCAATATCGTTGTCTCCTAAACCCGTATGTGCAACATGAAAAGGTCGAATTATTTTACTGCCGTGAGTGGTTAATAAGCTATAACAAGGTTGCGATAATTGTCTAAATTGCTTTTTATCCAGCATACCGTTATGGCAAAACACAAGCGAAGTGTTAGCGCTTATATTGTTTTTAATTGCGCTAATAACAGATTCAATACTGTAAGATTTCACACAAATTAATATTATATCGGCGTTAGCCAATGTTTCAGTGCTTGCCAACGCTAATGGCTGTGCAACAGTCATTGCTTTTATATCAGTAAATAAGACTTCGCTCGGAGGTTTGCTAACACGTTTTGAACATAACAAGCGTACTTTGTTTTCGTTTGATTTACTCAGGTGATGGTACCAAAGTAAACCAATAGCACCTTGTCCAACGATAACAATATTCATTGGCGTTAGTTCACACTCGAGCGATTGCGATACATTAGAATTGACCAGCGAATAAGTCCAAATAGCGCAATACCGACCAGATCAGAGAAAAAGTCATTAAATTCGCCACTACGAAAACCTAAATAAAATTGACCAACTTCCGTTAAGGCGCCGTAAAAAGCAACCGTTAGCATAGTATTAAGCAGAGGTAACTTTAAAATACTATGTAACACCCAAGTTAAGCCAAAAAAACTAATAATATGACCTATTGAGTCAATTTGGGTACTTCGAAAAACCAGACGCCTGAATTCATCGGAACTAAAATAGAGCGCGAAAAACATTAACACAAGTGCGGTGAGAATAGATAAGTGATAGCGGCTTTTCATTGAGCGTTTGTTGTCTGCTTTAGCGAGTAAATATAGTCAGCATCATAGCAGGGCTTGCTTATTAACACTATCTATCTTATGTAGAGAATGTGTTTAATTCACTATGGTGAAATATTGGTATTGACTCCATAAATTGATAATATAAAGCTAATTTTTGCAAGACAGAGACTAATTATGCCTTCAATGGATATTGTTTCCGAAATAAATTTGGAAGAAGTAAGAAATGCGACTGATAATGCCACTCGTGAATTAGCGACGCGTTATGACTTTCGCGGCGTAGATGCGAGCTTTACCTGGAAAAGTCCAACAGTGACCATGAAAGGGGATGCCGATGGGCGTTTAAAACAAATGACCGATATGCTACGAGGGCAACTAGCGAAAAGAAATATTGACGCTAAAGCCTTAACTTTAGGTAAAGTTGAAAGTTCAGGCCGAAACTTTAGCCAAGTGGTTACCTTTAAAGAAGGTATTGAGCAACCTGTAGCTAAAAAAATTGTTAAATTAATTAAAGATAGTAAGTTGAAAGTTCAAGCCTCAATTCAGGGCGAGCAAGTGCGAGTTACTGGTAAGAAGCGTGATGATTTACAAGCAGTAATGAAACTAGTGCGAGAAGCAGAATTAGAACAGTCTTTTCAATTCAACAACTTTCGAGATTAATCGTCAATTCTAACTATGGTGTGCGATATTTTTTGAATTATGTAAAAGAGGCAAAGTGCCTCTTTTTTGTTTTTAAAGTGCTGTTATCTCAGTTTTCGCCTTATTTTATGTTTGCCTGTAATTTAACCAGTAACTATATCTTTACGGTTGAAAATTAGTCAAAACCGCTTGTAGAGAAGAATTTTCTCAATAAACGCTGTTTTTTTGCCAGCAGTTTAAGTAGATTAAGCTTCATCCAAATAATAATAAGATGGTTTTAGATGGCTGCTTCTAGAGGTGCGTTTAGTTCACGCATAGGTTTTATCATGGCTGCTGCAGGCTCAGCAGTAGGCTTAGGCAATATATGGGGCTTCCCCACTCAAACAGCGAGTAATGGTGGCGCTGCGTTTGTACTGGTTTATCTTGTGCTGGCGTTTTGTTTGGCATATCCCGCTTTTATGGCGGAACTGCTTATTGGTCGCTATGGTCAAGCGAATGCAGTAACTTCATTACAAAAAATTTCTCGTTCGGTTTTTCATAAGCGCTTTGCCTTTGTTGTTGGCTTTGGTGGCATTATTTGTGCGGCATTAATTTTGAGTTTTTATGGTATTTTAGCTGGCTGGATGATGTCGTACGCAGTTGAACCATTTGCGCGCATGCTGGGTATGAGCTCTGCTGCAGACTGGGTAGTGACGCAATCGTTACAACGAAATTTATTATTCTGTGCATTATTCATGTTTTTAACCATTTTCATCATTCGTCGCGGTGTTGAAGAAGGAATAGAAAAATGGTCGAAGCGTTTGATGCCATTACTTATATTTTTGCTACTTGGGTTAATATCTTATGTAATGACCTTAAAAGGTGCTAGAGAAGGCGTTAATGCTTACTTGAACCCAGATATCAGCCGGGTGTTAGAGCCTGATTTATTGATCAGTGCTTTAGGACAAGCGTTCTTTTCATTGTCGTTAGGTACCAGTGTTATGGTGATTTACGGCTCATATATTTCGAAAAAAGAAAATCTGGTTACTTTGGGCGCACAAGTAACCTTAATTGATGTTTCAATCGCCTTTTTAGCAGGCTTGCTTATTATACCTGCCATGTATGTTGCACAAGCTCAGGGTGTAGCAATTTTTGCGGAAGATGGTAGTTTAATTTCAGGTTCGAGTTTAGTGTTTGCCGTTTTGCCTAGTTTGTTCAACAGCATGGGCAGTATAGGTTTATACGTTGCATTTGCCTTTTTTATTTTAATGTCAGTGGCAGCATTAACATCGTCAATATCTATGTTAGAAGGGCCGGTATCATTTGCGGTTGAACGCCACAATATCGAACGTAAAAAGGTAACCACTTATATTGGCATAGGCATTTTTATTTTAAGCTCGATTATTATTGCTAATATTAGCTTTATGCTTGATTTTGTGGCTATTTTGGCAACTCAGTATGGCCAACCAATTATTGCCATGCTTTGTTGTGTTTTCGTCGGTTGGATATGGTATCGAAATGATATTTTGACTGAGTTAAAGCAAGGTAATGATATGGTTGAACATTCATTATTTTGGAAGATTTGGCCGTTATACACTAAGTTTGTTTGCCCAACAGCAATTGCCATTGTGTTTTGGCACTCGCTTTAATAGGCGGAAATGGTTTTGAATTAAAAGGGCTGCTACTTGCAGCCCTTTTAATTGCAGAACGCATTGAGCTAAATTAGTTTTGTATAAACAGATGCGCTAAATTTTTGGCCACACCTGCTGCCACGGCGGAGTTAGCTCTTCTATAACCGTGGTTGTAGTAATGTCGGTAAATTCTTTCCCTTCAGTTGGCCTTAGGCAGTAGAAATAGCCGTTGCTATTTAGAGTAAATTTTAATGCAAAAGCATGCAAATAGCCTCTGTCAGCATTGTCATGTAAACCATATAGCGGATCGCCAAAAATAGGCACTCCAATACTATTGAGTGCAACACGAATTTGATGGGTTTTACCTGAATGAGGCTTGATTAAATATAACCGTCTTTTTGGCGCGATATAATAAGAGTTAAATTGGCTGATGGCGGGGTTTTCTGTGGAGCGCATTAATTTCCACATACCTCGGCGGCTTTTCTCCATATCCCCTTTAATAAGACCTTGTTTCTTTTTAGGTTTGCCATCAGCGATAGCTAAATAATATTTTTCGACTTGATGCTGCTCAAACAAAACTTGAAATGCTTGTGCCGCATTGATGTTTTTAGCAAAAATAATTAAGCCTGATGTCATCTTATCGAGCCGGTGAACCGGATAAATTTCATCAATTCCAAGCTGTTCAAAAGCAAACTTTTTTACTTGTGAATAAAAGCCCAACCCAATGTTTTCTTCATCATGAAAATTACAACCTGCTGGTTTATCAGCAATTAAAAAATCATCTTGCTCGTCAATAATGTTGATGGTTTTGTTAGTCATTACAAACTTAGGCCAATCAAGATGTAAGCAAACATGGTTAATACAGCTCCAACTATAGCGTATGGTAATTGAGTTTTCACATGTTTGAAATGATCACAGCCGCTAGCAAGTGATGCGACAACTGTGGTATCAGAAATTGGTGAAGCATGATCACCAAATATACCGCCACCTAACACTGCTGCGACTAGAAATTCAACAGGTAAGCCACTTTGCTGAGCAATGGGGACTGCAATAGGGATTAGAATGGCAAACGTGCCCCAAGATGTGCCTGTTGCAAATGCCATAATTGCGGCGGCGGTAAATAGAATTGGCGCCATTAAAAAGAGTGGTACTTCAACGTTAATTAATTGGCTAACGTACAGTCCAGTACCGAGTGCTTTTATGGCATCGCCGAAAGCAAACGATAATACCAATATCGCAACAACGGGTGACATGTGTTTAATGCCAGCAAAAGCGGCTTTAAATATACTGTTAAATGACATTAGCTTATGTGCAGTTATTAATATCACTAACAGGGTTAATGCGGCGATTACAGACCAGAATACAGAGAAGGCCCCTGAGCCACGACGAATGTCACCTTCACCAGTAAACCAGAGTAAAACAAAAGTGCAGACCAATAACGTTATCATAGGTAACCACATGATTTTGGCAGGCGACACCTGAGTTACTTCTGCTTTGTTCTCAGTTTTAATAAGCGACTCAGCATGCCTCATTGGGCCGAAAACTTTACCACTAAAAGCGGTGTAATATGCCATTACAACTGCAATAATCGCGTAAATATTATAACCAATAGTCCCTATAAGTATGCCGACAGGATCATCAAAAGAATAGCCATCGAGCAATCCTAATACATAGGCGCCCCAACCATTAACTAAAAATAAAATACTGACCGGCGCACAGGTGGAATCAACTAGGTATGCAAGGCGCGCACGACTCAGGTTATGGTGATCAAATAGCTTTTGGCTAGCCATGCCTGCGGTAAACATGCTGAGATTGGTATCTGTAAAAATGGTTGTGCCAATCACGGTTGGCAACATACTCGCTTGACGGCTATTTTTAACCAAATTAATTGACGCTAAATGGTTAATAAAGCCATTTACTGCGCCAGATTGATTCATCAAAGTGACAAGAGCACCAATAAGCAAACTAAAACTAATGATATAAACATTACCCAGAGAAGAAAATACCTCAGTAATGCCAAAAAACGTGCCGGTTAAACCTGCAATTGGGCTGCCGTTAACAATCATTAGATGACAAAGTATGACACCGCAAAATAATGCAAATAGCGCGTTTTTTCGCCAAATTGCGATAATGATGGCAACAAGCGGGGGAAGTAAACTAAAAATGCTGTCTTGCATGGCAAACCTTTATTATTATTTTTCGCTCACTTTACCGTAAGCTAAGTTAATAAGAAACTGAATTTACCCATATGAAACAAGATGGCTAAAGTGTAGAAATATTTATGGATTTAATCAGGTCTTAATTTAATTGCTTGTTATTATACTAATAAAAATAAGCTTAAGACTATGTTGTTAATAAAGGCTTATAAAGTGAGTTTTTGCTTTTAGAAATGTTTGCTTATACTTTATTTGTTTGACCTAGCGCATAATTACATAATAATAAATGACTGTAGGCATTGAAAATTTACGTTTCACCCTTAAATAGCTCTTACTTACTGGCGTATCGCATCAGGAATTATTTTGACATTATCATTAAACGAATATATCACAGCACTTGGCAATGAAAGCCATTTCGCATCTTTAAGTAAAATTGGCCGTGGTATTGAACGTGAAGCATTGAGAGTTTTGCCTCAAGGTCGCTTGTCTGAGCGTACGCACAGTGAAAAGTTAGGTTCGGCGCTAACACACCCGAATATCACCACAGACTATTCTGAAACCTTGTTGGAATTTATAACTCCGGTTAGCCATAAGCCTGAGGTGGCAATAGCACAACTTGAAGATGTGCAAAAATATACTCTCAGTCAGCTTGATGGTGAAGTACTGTGGCCAATGAGTATGCCTTGCTTTGTTGAAGATGATAAAAAAATTCCTTTAGCCCAGTATGGCAGCTCTAATATTGGCAAAATGAAAACTGTTTATCGCCAAGGTTTAAAAAATCGCTATGGCAGTATGATGCAGGTGATTTCGGGTATTCATTTTAATTTCTCCTTTCCTAAAAGCTTTTGGCTATCTTTGCAAAGTATTGAGAAAAGTACGACACCACTTGATGATTATATTTCAGAGAAGTATTTTGCGCTATTGAGAAACTATAAACGCTTTTGTTGGTTAATTCCGTACTTGTACGGCAGCTCTCCTGCCATTTGTGGTTCATTTTTACAAAATAAAGTAACCAATTTACCATTTAAAAAAACTGAAAAAGGTTATATGTACCTTGAATATGCGACTTCGTTAAGAATGAGTGATTTAGGCTACACCAATAGCGAGCAGTCATCACTGCAGATTTGTTATAACAACTTAACTGGCTATTTAGACGGTGTTAAAGATGCCATCAATTTACCATCTAAAAAGTTTGCTGAAATAGGTATTAAGGTTGATGGCAAATATCAGCAACTTAATAGTAATGTATTGCAAATTGAAAATGAGTTGTATGCGCCAGTTAGGCCAAAATGTGTTGCGAAATCAAACGAAAAGCCATCGGAAGCTTTAAAGAATAGAGGTGTGGAATACATTGAAGTTAGAGCTTTAGATGTTAATCCATTTTCCGCAACAGGGATCAGTGTCGAACAAATTCGCTTTTTAGATATTTTTCTTACATTTTGCTTGCTTGAAAACAGTCCTGAATTAACGTGTAGCGAACAAGGCGCATGCGAAAAAAATATGGATGCGGTTGTTGTACAAGGCCGAGACCCTGCATTATTACTAAACGACAATGGTGATGAAAAATCAATTCCACTATGGGGTAATGAAATCTTCACTAAGTTGGTTGGTATCGCGACTTTGCTTGACCAGGCAAATGACAGCGACTTATACCAAAAGGCTTTAGTAACCGAAGCTGAAAAAATTAATAATGCTGGCCTAACTCCTTCAGCACAAATATTAGCGAAAGTTGTTAATGAAAATCAGTCATTAACAAAAATGGCTTTAACCAATGCTAGTCAGTATAAAGAAGGTTTATTAGCCAAAGAATATCAAGAATTTGATGAACAATACTTTGCTAACACCGTTAGTGAATCTTTATTGAAGCAAGCTGAAATAGAGGCTGCAGATAATGTAGATTTTGATACTTTTATTAGAGATTATTTTTCGTAGCCAACTATGGGCTAGATTTATTATTTGCAGCAGCTTGTTTTAAGCTTGCAAATATAACAAACAAAAAAAAGCGCGTTAGGGCAACGCGCTGCAAATAATAAGAAAGCAGTCCAGGGAGGTTTTGCTTTCAATACATTTGACAAGGTAAATTTCCGATAGTTCATTTTTTGTTCGATTTAATTTGTGTAAATTTAAATTATTTAAAAAATATAATTTAAACAATGAATTAGGCCGTAGTTTTGTTCTTATATTTCATTGAAAAAATGCCTGTATAAAATTAATTTTAAATTTTGAGTAAAAAAAAGCACATTTATTAAGAAATAAATGTGCGGTATAACAAAACACTCAAGGGGAATAACTCTCTCAATTACTATGAGCCTGTAAAGTTGAAATGGTTCAAAAAATTTAAATTTAATTATTTTCAGTGTTAAAAACTGCTCAGAACAATGTAACTTTTGCTTAACCATAAATATCAATACGCTACAGATATTTTTATTAAAGTGTAAAAAATTGCGACATTTATCTGAAAACCTTAAATTATTCTGGCATGATATTGTTATTAAAAACTAACGTTCTGTTTTCATGAATTTTTATAAAACACTTCTGACTTCAATTCTTACTTGTTTAATGCTATCGAGTTGTGCGACAAGTCCGCCTAAAAACCCCGAAAACTTATGTGAAATATTTAGAGAACATCGTGATTGGTACTTTGCCGCAAAAGATGCCCGAGAGCGCTGGGGTGTGCCAATTCATGTTCCCATGAGTATGATGTATCAAGAAAGCTCGTTTAAGGCTGATGCATTACCGCCAAGAGACTATTTACTCGGTTTTATTCCTTGGGGAAGAGTTAGCACCGCCTATGGTTATTCACAAGCGAAAACTATGACTTGGGATGACTATGTGCGAGAGACAGATAATTCTGGCGCTGATCGTGATGATTTTGAAGATGCTATCGACTTTATGGGCTGGTTTATTTTTAAAACTCAGAAGATAAATAAAATCTCTAAATGGGACGCTTATAGCCAGTACTTAAATTACCACGAAGGTTGGGGTGGTTTTAAGCGTAAAACTTATAAAAAGAAGGCCTGGTTAGTAAAAGTTGCTCGTAAAGTTGATAATCGAGCCAAACGTTATGGTAGTCAACTAAAAAGCTGTGAAAAAGAGCTGAACCATGGCTGGTTGTGGCGCTTGTTCTTTGGTGATTAAATTGCTTGCAAGGTGTCGCAAGGATGATTGTCGACACCTTATAGCTATTTCTATTCTTTAAAGTTCTTACCCCGTTTAAAAGTCATACTGCTTGAGATTGAAGTTTAACGTGAACAATTTTCTGTTAACGTTGACTACTATTCTCATCGTAATGGCGGTTTTCATTTCTTGCATATAATTCACTGCATACATCTTGCCATGTAAGCAAAATTTTGTATTATTTTTCAACGATTCTAGGTGTAATACGGGCTAGAAAATAGCCAAAATAATATTTAAAAAAAACTTCAATTTTTTGCTAAAAATTGTTTGCAAAACACAAAGCCTAATACGCATAGGGCTTGCATTTGTTATCCACAGAAATTGTGGAAACTTGATCCTTAGATCTAAACCTGTGTATAACTTTGTTATTAACTTTCAATGATTAATGTTCTATCCACAAATTAGCGATATTTGGTCAACTTTTTATAACTAAGTTGCTGAAATAGGTGAATCTGTAAATTTATTTCGCTTAAGCTGGCGAAAAATCCCCCTTTAGCTTGGTAATTTTCATGAGATTGACAATGGATCGTTAAATGTTTTTGCAAAGAAGTAGAGTGATCTAAAGTAGCGGAACTCATTATTAAAAGGTATGTAAATGTGAATTTATTGCGATAAAAAAGCACTAGCTTTAACTATAGGCTAGCGCTTAACAAAGATAACACGTAATGCTTGAACTTTTTGGTGATTAGTCTTCGCTAGTTTCACCGTCATAAAAATCGGGTAAGATCCTTACCGTCTTGATCATATTATCTTTTACTTCAATGATCTCTAATGGGTAGCCAGATATTCGAACGCTTAAATTGGCTTCTGGAATATCTTCTAAATATTCTAAAATCAAGCCGTTGATTGTTTTTGGCCCATCGGTTGGAAAACTCCAGGTCATCTCTTTGTTTATATCACGCACTGTCGCGCTGCCATCTACCAAATAGCTGCCATCAGGCTGTATATTAACTTCATCACTTGTTGTTGGCGTCATTGTGGTGGTGAAATCACCGACAATTTCTTCAAGAATGTCTTCTAGTGTCACTAGGCCTTGAATATCACCATATTCATCAACAACAAGCCCTAAGCGCTCTTTTGCTCGTTGAAATTTAAGTAATTGAACATTGAGCGGTGTGCCTTCAGGTATGAAATAAAGCTCACGTACCGCGCGTAACAACGTCGCTTTAGTAAATTGACTTTTAGACACTAATCTTAGGGCATCACGCATGTGCACATAACCTACAACATCATCAATATTGTCCCTATATAACAAAACACGAGTGTGATTTGATTGTGTCAGCTGTTTTTGAATACGCTTCCAATCTTCATTGATATCAATACCAACCAATTCATTGCGTGGGATCATAATGTCTTCAACAGTAACTTTTTCCAAATCTAAGATACTTACCAGCATATCTTGATCTTGAGATTTGAGCATGGCGCCAGATTCATTTACCACAGTTCGTAATTCTTCCGAGCTTAAGCTGTGCTGTTCACGCTGCTCAGAACTAATGCCTAACATCGCCAGTATGCCATTAGTGATCCAATTAACCGCAATAACAAGCGGAAATAGTACCTTAAGTAATAGTGATAAAATTACTGAGCTTGGAAATGCGACTTTCTCTGGATATAACGCCGCTAAAGTTTTAGGGGTAACTTCAGCAAATATTAAAATGACTAAGGTTAAAATAATAGTTGCTGCTAAAACACCATAGACATCGCCAAGAAAACGAATACCAATAATTGTCGCGATAGCCGATGCCGCAATATTAACCAGGTTATTGCCAATAAGAATTAGACCTATCAAACGATCTGGGCGTTTTAAGAGTTGGCTAACACGTTTAGCCGAACGATGGTTCTGTTTTTCTAAATGTTTTAATCGATAACGATTAATAGACATCATGCCAGTTTCAGAGCCAGAAAAATAAGCAGATATGAAAATAAGTATGCCAAGAATGACAAATAGCATATCTGTTGAGATATTATCCAAAAAGGGGGCCTTATATAAATTGAACTAAGTCGCTAAATGGCGACAACTAACCGTAATAAAGTAACTTATACCTTAAAATTTATAATAAGAGAAACTCTTTCACAAATCGGCTGCCAAAATAGGCCAAAGTTAAAATGAATGTCGCAATTACCGTTAAAAATAGCACGCGTTGACCGCGCCAACCTTGTTTGAAGTGTCCCCATAACGTAATAAAATATAGGCTACAGGCGAGTAAAGATAAAATAGTTTTATGAGCATTTTCTTTTGAAATCATACCATCAAGAAATATAAAGCCTAAAACTTGGCTTGCCAGCAAACAAATGCTGCCTATTAGAAGGATGCTAAACAGTTGTCGTTCTACTTGCATTAATGGTGGTAATTGATTTACGGCCTGCAAATTTTTACTTTTCAGCTTCATATTAATGTAAGCAACTTGAAAGGCATACAAGGTGGCAATAACTAAAATACAATAAGCAACCAATGCCAGCGTAATGTGACTTAGCATAGCTAATTTATCGGTGACTATTTCCATATTGCCCATTGGTGCAATAAAAATCATACCTAGCTGCCATAGGCCTGCAAAACCGTAAATTACGGGTAATAGTAAATTAACTTTAAAACGTAACGCGACGGTTGAAATCACTAAGGTTATAACTAAGCTCACCAAGGAAACAACGTTAGGTAAACTAAAATTTAAGTTATTGTTGCTAAAAAGAAATTGTGAATTACTTAATGCATGGAAAATAATCGCTAAACAAGCAAAAATTAGCGTGATGATTAAGTTTGGTCCTTTGGGGTGAAATAAACGCGACAAAATGGATAGCGTAGCAAGGCTATAACATACAAAGGCAGCAAATGAACTAATACTTGAAAATTCCACAAAGAGCTCCGAAAAAATAAAACTGTCCATTAATTAACTATGGTAGACATGTTGGTGCTGGGATTCTAGCAGATTAAAATCTCGACACCATCACTAACGTCGTATTTATATCAATAGTTTACGTAAAGGCTTAATGCCGAGGAAAACTAATATTCCCGCACAAGTTAAACCAAACCAATAAGGCAATATTTCATGGCTATGTTGCATTTGTTGGCTGATATCTATCATAAAATAGCCTAAGCCCCAATCAAGTAATAAACCAAATGAAATTGCCGATATTGTAATGCCAAGTAAATACTTAACTAATACGTCTTTCCCCATTTCATTTTTAATGACGCCTAAGGTCGAAATATTAGTTGCTGGGCCGGCCATCATAAATACTAAAGCAGTACCTGGTGAAATGCCTGCCATAATAAAACCTGCGGCAATTGGAGTTGAAGCAGTTGCGCATATATACATAGGGATCGACATGGCAATCATCACTAGCATTGCACCTAAGCCGCTGCCATAGCTTAATAAAAATGAAGCTGGCACAAATGTTCGAACAAGGGTGGCAAATAATAAACCTACCAATAACCACTTTATTAAATCATCAACTAATTGTGTTGCGCTATAACGTATACCTGCCAGTGTTTTTGTGAAAAAACTGTCGGTTTTTTTCACTGTTTTGCTTGCACAGCAGGAATTTGCTGACTGTACTTGTTGTAGTTCAGGCTCAGTTGACTGTTTTGCACAGCAACTAGTTGTTTGGTTTTCACTGCTATTAATTGGCTTTTCAGTTTTTGAACTCGCCACTAATACGCCAGTGAAAATTGCTGATAACACAGCGGTAATTGGGCGATAGATAGCTAAAATAGGCCCTAATAAAGCATAAGAAACTGAAACGGAATCAACGCCGGTTTCAGGTGTTGCGACTAAAAAGGCTGATGTGGCAGGCGCGGATGCACCTGAACGTCTTAGCTCAGTAGCAACAGGTATTACACCGCACGAGCATAAAGGTAAAGGTGCACCTATTAAAGCAGCTTTTACAATGGCTTTATTACCTTGGCCTAAATGTCGGCTTAAAATTTTACTGGGTACCCAAGCTTTCATTAATCCAGCAATCAATAAGCCAAGTATCAGCCACGGACTTGCCTCCGCACTTAACTGCAACAAATTATCAAAAAATACAATCAGGGTATTCACACTTAATCCAAAAAAGTGATGTAATTAACAGCAGTTTATCATAGTTTTTTTTATGAATATTGATCTGTATGCCAGCTTTTTTGCTTTAATGGCTATTGCTTTATGAAATTACGTCATTATCTTAATTATATAACTTCTACTTTCGCTAATTAATTGTACGGGTATAATAGAGACAATTATTTGCGCTTAGCTATTTATTAGAGTCATCCATGTTTGAAAATCTTTCCGATCGTTTAACGAAAACGCTAAAAAATATCAGTGGTCGCGGCCGCCTGACTGAAGACAATATCAAAGATACCTTACGTGAAGTACGTATGGCATTGTTAGAAGCCGATGTTGCCTTACCTGTTATTCGTGAGTTTATTGCCAAAGTAAAAGAAAGTGCTGTTGGCCAAGATGTATCGAAAAGTTTAACGCCAGGGCAGGTTTTCGTAAAAATAGTGCAAAAAGAACTTGAAGCTGCAATGGGTGAAGTTAATGAAGCACTCGACTTAAAAGCAGCGCCACCGGCTGTTGTTTTAATGGCAGGTTTACAAGGTGCGGGTAAAACCACTTCTGTTGCAAAGCTAGCAAAATTTTTAACTGAGCGTGAAAAGAAAAAAGTACTTGTGGTGAGTGCTGACGTCTATCGCCCGGCCGCTATCAAACAGCTTGAAACCTTAGCTAATGAAATTAATGTTGGTTTTTTCCCGAGTGATATCAAGCAAAAGCCAATTGATATCGCTAACGCCGCTATTGACCACGCTAAGAAGAACTTTTTCGATGTGTTAATTGTTGATACCGCGGGTCGACTGCATATTGATGGCGATATGATGGCTGAAATACAGGCGCTACATTCGGCAATTAACCCGATTGAAACGCTATTCACCGTTGATGCCATGACCGGCCAAGATGCTGCTAACACGGCAAAAGCATTCAATGATGCCTTGCCATTAACTGGTGTTATTTTAACGAAAACCGATGGTGATGCCCGTGGTGGTGCTGCTCTATCTATTCGACATATTACTGGTAAGCCTATTAAATTCATGGGTGTTGGTGAAAAAATCGAGGCATTAGAGCCGTTTCACCCTGATCGTATTGCTTCACGTATTTTGGGCATGGGCGATGTTCTTTCTTTAATTGAAGAAGTCGAACAGAAGGTTGACCGTAAGCAAGCAGAAAAGCTAGCTAAAAAAGTTAAAACAGGTAAAGGTTTTGACTTAGAAGATTTTCGTGACCAATTAGTACAAATGAAAAGCATGGGCGGTATGATGGGCTTGATGGACAAATTGCCAGGTATGGGTAATATGTCAGAGCAAATGAAAGGGCAAATGGACGATAAAGTCACCATTCGAATGGAAGCTATGATCAATTCGATGACGCCTGCTGAACGCCAGCGCCCTGAAATTATAAAGGGCTCGCGTAAGCGCCGTATTGCAGCAGGCTCAGGGACGCAAATTCAAGATGTGAACAAGTTATTGAAGCAGTTTACTCAAATGCAAAAAATGATGAAAAAAATGTCGGGCAAAGGCGGCATGAAGAAGATGATGCGCTCAATGAAAGGCATGATGCCACCAAGCGGTGGTATGGGCGGCATGTTTGGTCGTTAATTATTAAGCCATCTAATTCACTCATTTGATAAAGCAGCCTAGGCTGCTTTTTTATTAGCATTATTTTAGTGACCAAATTAACTGACTTTCAGATATTGCTTAAATGCATTAATCTTGCGTTTACTAAGTATTCTATCGCCAAGGGCCGTTAACATTGAGCCTAGTACCACAACACCGCCGCCAATATAAGCAAGTATGTTTAAATGTTGAGCTTGATAATGCTGCGGCCAATAATGTTCTGCAATTGTTGAAAATAATACTGTTAACAAGGGAGTTATTGCTAACGTTGCGCTGACTTTTGCCGTGGGTAAATATTCAAGGGACTTAGCAAACGTACCGTATGCAATTAAGGTATTTGCACAACAAAAAACGAGTAAGAGTAATGCGGTTAAATCCAGTGACGATATTTGCTTTGGGCTTGCTAAGGGCAAAAAGAACACTGTACTCACTATATAAATGCACCACATGACCTGATTCGAGCTGTAGTATCTGAGCATTTTCTTTTGAATAATGGCATAAGCCGCCCAAGTAATGGCAGCGGCAAACATTATAAAGAAGCCGACGGCAAAAGCATCGCTATCTATTCCTGCATCGGCTATAAATTGTTGATTGAAAAACATCAGTAAGCCGCTAAGCAATATAATTGACCCAAGCATTTGGCCACGACTAAAGTGCTCTTTAATAAAAACAACGCCACCGACAATCATAAGAAATGGTGCCATTTGTATTAACATTTGAGCCGTTTCAGCGGGTACGAAATGCAGCGAGCTTAAATAAAGAATATAATTTAGGCTTAAAAATATCGCGGCAAACAGCAAGCGTTTTAGTCTTTTCGGTTGCGTTAAAATTGACAACGGAACGCGTTTTTTTGCGAGTAACAGTAAGCCAACAAAAAAGGCGGCAAATATAAATCGATACCAAGTAATGGTATAAGCATCCATCAGTGTTAATACCGATTTCAGCGCTAAAGGTAGTAGTCCCCACATTATCGCGGTAGTTAGTGCTAGCATTAATCCTTTTACGCTGCTGTTTGCTAATTGTGTCATTGTTGTTCCTGCCCAGAATTGAGCAATGGCTTCGTCAATAATTGACTTGCATTGATAAAGAGCGCGGGATTATATAGTCGAAAACCTGATTGGGATATTAAAATAATCATCAATTTTATTGGTATTCGCTAAGTCGATGAAAAAACGCGAATATTGAACAATTTATAATTCTGAGAGTGAATTAGGTTGATTTGTTAGCAAAAAAGCGTAGAATACGCGAGCTTTTCTGTCGCTTGGTCGACAGGAAATGTCTGGAAAATTCGTTTTAACACTTAAATTATATAGAGGACGATATGGTTACCATTCGTTTAGCTCGTGGCGGCGCTAAGAAGCGTCCATTCTATCAGGTTGTTGTTGCAGATAGCCGTAACTCTCGCGATGGTCGTTTCATCGAGAAAGTTGGTTTCTTCAACCCTACAGCAAAAGGTCAAGCGGAAAAATTACGTTTAGACCTAGACCGTGTCAACCATTGGGTTGGTCAAGGTGCAACTGTATCTGATCGTGTGGCCAAGTTAGTTAAAGATGCTCAAAAAGCAGCTTAATTAATCTGGTAGGTGTAGGGAGTTATTTGTGGACGTTATTGGTAAAGAAGTCACCTTAGGTAAAGTAGGCGCTGTTTACGGTATCAAAGGGTGGTTGAAAATACATTCATTTACAGATGAGCCTGATGCCATACTTGACTATTTTCCTTGGTCACTAAAATTAGGAAATAATATACAATCAGTAGAAATTACCGATTGGCGCAAACATAACAATGGTCTTGTTGTAAAAGTGGCAGGTATAGACGATCGCGACATAGCTCAAAAGCTGGTTGGTTCAGAAATATTTGTTAGTGAAGAAGCACTAATGGATTTACCTGAAGGTGAATTTTATTGGCGTGATCTAATCGGCATGACAGTAGTTACTGATAAAGGTTATAACCTAGGTCAGGTTTCCGATTTAATGGAAACGGGCGCTAACGATGTACTGGTTGTGAAAGCTAATCTAAAAGATGGCTTTGGTAAAAAAGAAAGGTTAATCCCTTACTTAATGAACCAAGTGATTCTTTCAATTAGTAAAGAAGATAAACAAATTTGTGTTGACTGGGACCCAGGTTTCTAACTTGAGTAATAGTGGAATAGCAAACAATCTTAGTGATAAGAAAATGTGGATTGGGGTAATTAGCCTTTTTCCCGAAATGTTTGACGCAATTACTGAGTATGGGGTGACAGGCCGAGCGATTCGTAATGGCTTAATTGAGTTTCATAAGTGGAACCCAAGAGACTTTACTCATGATAAGCATCGCATTGTGGACGACCGACCTTACGGTGGCGGACCAGGAATGCTTATGATGGTACAACCATTACGAGATGCTATTCATGCAGCTCGAAAAGCTGCAGAATTGGATGGTAAAAAAGCTAAGGTTATTTATTTGTCCCCGCAAGGACGAAAATTGGACCAAGCTGGTGTACGCGAATTAGCACAGCATGACCGACTGATATTTATCGCAGGACGTTATGAAGGCATAGATGAACGACTGATAACATCTGAAATAGATGAAGAATGGTCGGTCGGAGATTATGTTTTAAGTGGTGGGGAACTGCCAGCAATGAATGTAATTGATGCCGTAGCACGCTTTGTGCCTGGAGTATTAGGACATCAACAATCGGCTGAGCAGGATTCATTTTCTGACGGTTTATTAGATTGTCCACATTATACTAGGCCTGAGGTCATGGAAGTTTCTGAACATGAAACTGCTGCTGTACCTAAAGTGCTATTAAGTGGTAATCACGAACATATAAGGCAATGGCGCCAATATCAGTCGTTAGAAAGAACTTGGACTAGAAGACCAGAATTATTAACTAACCTAGCTCTGACAGCGGAGCAGCAAAAAATGTTAGCAGCTATAAAAGCTGATAGTAAAAATGCTGTTGATGACTGTGAACCCTAGGAAGAAGGTATTATGAGTAATATTATTAAGCAGCTTGAAGCTGAACAAATGAAAAAAGATGTACCAGCATATCGCCCAGGTGATACTGTTGTAGTACAAGTAAAAGTTACTGAAGGTGATAAATCACGTCTTCAAGCATTTGAAGGTGTTGTTATCGCTGTTAGAAACCGCGGCATCAATTCTGCATTCACTGTTCGTAAAATTTCGAACGGTGTAGGTGTTGAACGTGTATTCCAGACACATAGCCCAATCGTTGACTCAATTGAAGTCAAACGTCGCGGTGATGTACGTCAAGCTAAGCTTTACTATCTTCGTGAGCGTTCAGGTCGTTCTGCACGTATCAAAGAGAAATTGGCAAAAAAATAATCTTTCTTTAATTAGAGAGTTATTTCCAAGCTTGAGAGAAACCTGTGTGGGTAACCACACAGGTTTTTTTGTGACTTTTATTTCTATTTGTAATGTGGTTATACCAGTGAATAAAGAACTGTTTATTAAGAAAAATAATATTGAATCTTGCAAATAAATATTGCAAGTGTAACAAAATATGTGTAACTTGTAATGGAAGTGTTAATGGAATAGCCAGTTCGTCAGAGCTTTGTCGCTCATATAATTTAAGATAATTAACTAGAGGGCATCCATTAATGCGCGGTATCGTTTATTTACCAGTCTTACTTTTGTTTATGCTAGCCAAACCAGCTTTAGCGTCACTAATTGAACGTGACTATGCTGGCATTACTAATGGTATCACTTTTGATTCTGAAACAAATTACGAATGGCTTGATTTGTCATTTACTCGTACGATGAATTTGACTGAATATCAAAATTATTTGCTAGAGTTAGATGATGGTTGGAAATTTGCAAGTAGTGACATGGTTAGTGTGCTTCTAACTAATTTTGGTCTTATTTCGGTAGATAACTCGGCATATGGCACGGTAGCATCAGGTTCAGGCTATTCTTACTATAGCTCACCAGAGCTTGCATATATTGAATTAGTTGATGATTTAGCCATACTGGGTGAATCTATGAGCATGGGATCAAATTTCTATGGTATAAAGGGATTTACAAGTGATCAGTTAGGTGCAACCTATGAACAATATATGGCTTATTACAGCAAAAGCAAAAGTATTGGTATAGTCTCTTTAGGTGATTACATTCGAATTCCAAGTGGAAAAAGTATTCAATCTTTCTTTACTTATCGCGAAGCTCAGGTGCAGCCACAAGCTGTTGACCTTCCTGAGCCGTCTACAATTAGTATATTTATCTTAATGGCCTGTATTCTAGGCTTAACTAAACGCCGAAGATTTTAAGGTGTTTATTTTAACTAATAGAAAACCTCGCAAATGCGAGGTTTTTTGTGTTTGCAGAAACATATTTATAAACCCATCAAATGACAGCGTTGTCATTTGGTGGGTTTAATGCTAATGTGAATGAGCGCTTAAATTAGATTGATATAAATAATTCATAAATATTCGACTTTAGTGGTGTATTCCAGCGCAAAAACTTAGGCTATGATGTTGCTAACTAAAAATAGAATAATAGTTGAGCGGCGCGAAACATATGCCGTAACAACAGCCATCAGATATTAGGAAATCAAGGACTTTACCATGCAAGAATTGAAAAGCCGTTATCCCGTATTAGAGCAAGCTAAAGCTCATACACACATTGATGCTGCAACTTATGATGCCATGTACAAGCAATCAATCGAAGAGCCTGAAATATTTTGGGCTGAGCAAGCAGATAAGTTTCTTGATTGGTATAAACCGTGGAATAGTGTTACCGATGTAGACCTTAAATCTGCCGATATCAAATGGTTTTCAGGTGGCAAATTAAATGTCAGCTATAACTGTATTGATCGTCACTTAGTTGAAAAAGCTAACGATACCGCGATTATCTGGGAAGGTGATGATCCAAGTGAAGATAAACAGATAACCTATCAAGAATTACATGACCATGTCTGTCGCTTTGCTAATTTGTTGAAAGCTCGTGGTGTTAAAAAAGGTGATCGTGTTTGTATTTACATGCCTATGATCCCTGAAGTTGGCTATGCCATGTTAGCTTGTGCCCGTATTGGCGCAGTACATTCTGTTGTTTTCGGTGGCTTTTCTACAGAATCAATTCGAGCGCGTGTTGCTGACGCTGATTGCCAAGTGATAATTACTGCGGATGAAAGCCTACGTGGTGGTCGCGTAATTCCACTAAAAGCCAATGTTGATGCTGCAATAACGGAATGCCCAAATGTACATTCAGTTATTGTTATAGAGCGTACTGGTGGTGACGTAGCTTGGAATGATAAAATTGATGTTAACTACCAACAAGAAGTTGCCAAGCTTCCGGCGGCCTGTGAACCAGAAGTTATGGACGCGGAAGATCCATTATTTATTCTTTATACTTCAGGCTCAACAGGCACACCGAAAGGGGTTCTTCATACTTGTGGTGGTTACTCACTATATGCTGCCATGACACATAAATATGTTTTTGACTATAAAGATGGTGAAATTTATTGGTGTACAGCTGACGCAGGCTGGATCACCGGCCATTCTTATATTTTCTATGGCCCACTTGCTAATGGCGCAACAACATTAGTATTTGAAGGTGTACCAACCTATCCAGATGCAGGCCGATTTTGGCAAGTATGTGACAAACACAAGGTTAATGTGTTTTACACCGCGCCAACAGCTATTCGAGCATTAATGAGTGTTGGTGACAGCTTTGTAGAAAAAGCCGATTTATCTACATTACGTATTCTCGGTACAGTAGGTGAGCCTATTAACCCAGAAGCTTGGCACTGGTATTATGAAGTGATTGGCAAGAGCAAATGTCCCATTGTTGATACTTGGTGGCAAACCGAAACGGGTGGTATTTTAATTACCTCATTGCCGGGGGCCGTTGATATGAAACCGGGGGCTGCAGGTAAGCCATTTTTTGGGGTGAAGCCAGCATTATTTGACAAAGACGGTAATACGCTTGAAGGTGAAAACCAAGGTTTGCTAATGATGACAGGTAGCTGGCCAGGACAACTTCGTTCCGTTTATGGCGATCACGATCGTTTTTATCAAACATATTTGAGTCAATATCCAGGAAATTATTTTACCGGCGATGGTGCTAAACGCGATGCTGACGGCTTTTACTGGATCACTGGCCGCGTAGATGATGTACTCAATGTTTCTGGACATCGCTTAGGTACTGCAGAAATTGAAAGCGCTTTAGTGTTACACCCTGCAGTTGCAGAAGCGGCAGTTGTTGGTTATCCACATGAAATCAAAGGTCAAGGTGTGTACGCCTATGTTACCTTAATGAGTAGTGCGACAGAATCAGATGAGCTATTAACTGAATTAACCGAATTTGTTGCTAAAGAGCTAGGGCGTTTTGCTAAACCTGACTATATTCAGTATGCACCAGGTTTACCAAAAACACGTTCAGGTAAAATAATGCGCCGTATTTTGCGTAAAATTGCTGAAAATGATTTAGATACGCTAGGGGATACTTCTACATTAGCAGAGCCTGCGGTGGTAGATCACTTAGTCAGTAATCGTATTGTGCATGGCTAGCCTAGCAAACTAGTTATATATTAAAGCGCCGTTTGGCGCTTTTTTTATGCAAAAAATTTTTGGTAAGTACTATACCTGAGTAGAATTTGTGTGTAAGATATTTGATACAAATTGAGTAAACTTAAATTTACAGTAAGAAAGTTTGAAAAATGCATAAGCAACAACATCGATATTATTACCTCCCATACTTTAGCTAGTTATTTAATTAGCACCCTTTTGGGCAGCCAATGTCCGCCAAGCAAGCACATAATTTACATTAGTATAAAATAATCAGGAAAGCACCATGTCACCGGAAAAATCAGACGCTAGCTCGCTAGTAAAAAGTCGTTTAAATGATATTCACATTAATGCTGAGGAAGTATTAATCACGCCAGATGCACTACGAGAAGAGCTGCCATTACCAGAGCAGGGCCGAGTTTTTGTTAAAGACGCTCGTAATATCATTGCCGATATAATTCATAAAAGAGACCATCGGCTGTTAGTGATAACAGGGCCTTGCTCAGTGCATGATGTGGATGCAGCAAAAGCTTATGCCAGAAAACTGAAAGTGCTACACGATAAATACCAAGATAGTGTTTACATTGTAATGCGAGTGTACTTCGAAAAACCACGTACAACTGTAGGTTGGAAAGGCCTTATTAATGATCCTGATATGAATGGCTCATTTGATGTAGCAAGTGGTTTGCGTAAAGCTCGTGAATTACTTATTTACTTAACCGAATTAGGTTTGCCATTAGCGACTGAAGCGCTTGACCCGATTAGCCCACAATACTTAGCTGAGCTATTTAGTTGGTCTGCGATTGGTGCTCGCACTACAGAATCACAAACTCACCGTGAAATGGCCAGTGGTTTGTCAATGCCAATTGGCTTTAAAAACGGTACAAATGGCGGATTAGACGTTGCGATTAATGCATTACAATCAGCCGCTTCTTCACATCGCTTTATGGGGATTAATCGCCAAGGGCAAGTCGCACTCATTAAAACCTCAGGCAATCCAGATGGTCATGTTATTTTAAGAGGAGGCAAACAGCCGAACTACGACTCAGTAAATGTTGCTATATGTGAACAAGAGCTTGCCAAGCAAGGTTTAGAGCCCGGGATTGTCGTTGATTGCTCGCATGGCAATTCCAATAAAGATTACCGTCGCCAACCTTTAGTAGCAGATAATGTTTTTAATCAAATTTGTGAAGGCAATAAATCTATCATTGGTATCATGTTAGAGAGTAATATAAATGAGGGAAATCAAAGTGCTGATTTACCTTTTGAAGCATTGCAATACGGTGTTTCTGTAACTGATGCATGTATTGACTTTGCAGCAACTGAGCAGTTAATTTTATCGGCAAATAGCAAGCTGAAGTCGATATTAAAACAACGAATTAATTAAGGCGATATAAGATTAATGAATAACAAGTCAACCTTCGATCAGCAACTTACTAGCTTGCGTGATGAAATTGATGAGCTAGACAGCCAATTAGTAGCATTACTTAAAAAGCGCCGTGCGGTTACCACTAAAGTTGGTCAGCTAAAAAGTGAAGTTGGCATGCCAATTTTTGCCCCAGAGCGCGAAGCCAGCCTATTAAAGGTTCGTCGCCAACAAGCCATTGATGCTGGGCTTTCACCTGAGCTAATTGAAGATATTCTACGTCGCTTAATGCAAGACTCTTACATAAGCCAAGACGCTAGCGGTTACCGCTCTGTCAATGAAAGCTGTAAGCAGGTAGTTATTATTGGTGGACAAGGGCAACTTGGGCAAATTTTTGTTGATTTATTCCATCGTTCTAACTATCAAGTTCAAGTACTGGAAAAAGCAGACTGGCCAAATAGTGATAATATCTTAAAGAATGCGAGCTTAGTGATTGTTGCGGTTCCTATTCGTTTAACTACTATGGTGATCCAAAAGTTAGCTAACTTACCTAATGATTGTGTATTAGCAGATGTTACCAGTATTAAAGAAGCGCCATTGTATGAAATGATGAAAGTGCATAGTGGCCCCGTTGTTGGACTACATCCAATGTTTGGCCCTGACGTTACTGGTTTAGTAAAACAAACCATTATTGCTTGTGAAGGCAGATCTCCAGAAAAGTACCATTGGCTGTTAGAGCAGTTTCAAGTTTGGGGAGCAAAAATTTACCCAGTTGAAGCGCATGCCCATGATCAAGCGATGGCTATGGTGCAAGTTATGCGTCACTTTTCAACCATAGCTTATGGTTACCATTTAATGACGGAAGGGGCTGACATATCTCAGTTGGTTGAAATGAGCTCGCCTATTTATCGCTTAGAATTAATTATGGTTGGCCGATTATTTGCGCAAGATCCTGTGTTATATACCGATATTATTTTTGCCAATCAAGATAACATTGCTATGATGAAGCGCTTCGCTTATCGTTTTTTAGAATTACTAGAAGATGTGCAGCTAAACGATAAAGACGCTTTTACAACCATGTTTTCGCAAGTGGCTGATTGGTTTGGTGATTATGCCGATATTTTCTTGCAAGAAAGCAAAGCTATGTTAGTGAAAGCGGATCAACTAAAAAAACATTAAAAAGAAAAACAAGGAACGAAATGAGAACAACTGCGATAATTTTCTTAAGCACCATTATTCTGGTAATGGTATCTGCTTGCGCCAATAATCATGTTGAAAAAGCGACAATGGCAATTGGCGAAGTAAACCAAGCGAAGTTATTCGCGACTCATAAGTCATTCAAACAGAGTTATCAGTTATTTAAAGTCTCTGATAGCGATTTAGTGACCATAAATAATTTACCGAGTAATTTACATATAGACGTATATTTTGGAGCTTGGTGTCATGATAGCCAACGAGAAGTTCCTCGTTTCTTAAAATTGGTTGCGAAAAACAAAACACTTTCAACTCGCTTAATTGCCCTAGATTATGAGAAGTCTGAGCCAAATGGCTCGGCTAAAAGTCATGCCATTAAATACACACCTACCTTTGTTGTTTATCAAAATGATAAAGAAATTGGCCGTATTGTTGAACGTCCGAAAGTATCTATTGCCGCAGATATTTCCGCTATGCTTTAAATTTATTCAAGTTAAGCAAATAAATAGAAATCGCACGAGGCAAGTCGTGCGATTTTTTATGGCTATTTACGGCTTAGCCACACTTTGAATCGCCGCAGTTAAGGCAGGTTGAACAACCGTCTAGCAATACTACAGATTTTTGATGACATTTTTTGCAGCTACTAGCTGTGGCAGGAAAGTTAAGGTGATGATTCTCTTCTTCGGTGGCCGCCGCTTGTTGTTTCTGTTTTAAGTAGGCTTGCTGATGCGTATCAATTTCACTTTTTGGTAGCATATCAAGGGTTTTTAAATGTGTTTCTATTACATGACCAATATCGGCAACCACTGACGGCATAAATATCCCAGTACCGCGTTGGTAATAGCCACCTTTTGGATCAAACACTGCTTTTAGCTCCTCCACTAAAAATGTACAGTCACCCCCTTTACGAAATACCGCGGAAATAACGCGAGTTAGCGCTACTATCCATGAGTAAAACTCCATATTTTTTGAATTCACAAAGACTTCAAAAGGTCGTCTAACTTCTTCATCGCTACCTTGGTTTAACAAGATATCATTGATGGTTATGTACAAAGCATGGTCAGATACCGGCGGTTTTATTTTGTATGTTGAGCCGACTAGCATTTCCGGACGTTGTGTTTTTTCGGTTAAATTAACGGTTAGCTCTTGTTCTTTGTTTGCCTCTTCAGGCTGTTCTATTGCGTCTGCTTTTACTTTCGCTGCAGTAATATTTTGGCTTATTTCTTTCATGGTTGCTGGTTCCAATTTATTTCGTTACGTATCGCTGTTTATTAAAGTTTGCCGTAGTAGCCTTCTTTTAACGCATCATGCAAATTCGCAGCGGTATGTACTTCGCCATCGTAGTGAATTTCTTCGTTGCCTTTAGCAGTAACCGTTGAGCCGTCAGCAAGGGTGAATTCGTATTGCACTTTCTCTAGATCTGTTTCTTTTACCAGTACGCCTTGATGAACTTCTGGATTAAAGCGGAATGTGGTGCAACCCTTTAAACCTTTTTCGTAGGCGTATAGATAAATATTTTTGAAATTATGGTAGTCAAAATCAGTTGGGATATTGATGGTTTTCGATATTGATGAGTCAATCCAATACTGTGCTGCCGCTTGAATATCAACATGTTCTTCAGGGCTAATGGTGTCACTCACGGTGAAGTAAGAGGGAAGTTTATTTTCATCATCAGTGCCATAAGGTTGGGCAGCTACGTTAACGACTTCTCTATAAGCTAACAATTCGTAGCTTGAAACGGCAACCGACTCTTTAGACTTTTTGCCTTCGCGTATGATATTACGATGATATTCATGAGCGAAACTTGGCTCAATACCATTGGAAACATTATTTCCTAAGCTGAGAGCTAATGTACCTGTTGGTGCAATAGACGTATGGTGTGTAAAGCGGGCACCTACTTTTACCAACTGCTCAATTAGCTCAGGTTGGTCTTGTGCAATTCGTTGCATGTAGCGGCTATATTTCGCATGTAATACCGAGCCCTTAATGCGATCGCCTACTTTAATACCATCTTTGACCATTTCAGGGCGTTTATTTAGCATAGCTTGGTCAACCGTAAAGCTTTGCTGCAATATTGGCGCTGGGCCTTTTTCTTTTGCTAAGTTAAGGGCTTCTTGCCAGCCAGTTATTGCCAATACTTTTGATACTTCTTCGGTAAAAGCAATTGCCTCTGGACTATTGTATGGCATTTTTAGCATTGTTAGGGCAGAGCCTAAACCAAGATAACCCATACCATGACGGCGTTTGTTTTGAATTTCTAAGCGTTGTTCTTCTAGTGGCAAGCCATTAATTTCAACCACGTTATCTAGCATACGGGTAAAGACTTTGGTAACTTCCTTGAACTTTTTCCAGTCAAAGTTTGCTTGTGCTGAAAATGGCTTTTGCACAAATTTAACTAAATTAATTGAGCCTAATAAACAGGCACCGTGTGGCGGTAATATTTGTTCGCCACAGGGGTTACTGGCACGTAATTGCTCACAAAACCAGTTGTTATTCATATCGTTGGCGTGGTCGATTAATAAAAAGCCCGGTTCAGCATAGTCAAAGGTATTAGTCATGATCATATCCCAAAGCCGCTGAGCGGGGAGTTGACTATAAATTTTGCAGGCTATTTTTCCGTGCTCATTTAGAATGTAATCATGGCTTTTTATAAAGTCGTTTTGATAGTGGTTGTCTTTAAATAATACGGCCGAACTGTCATTTAAGTCGATATTGTCTGAAAGCACTTCTTTTTGTGTTAGTGGAAAGGTGAGTGGCCAACTGCGGTTATTCTTGACTGCATTCATGAAGTCATCACTGATCAGTAACGATAAGTTGAATTGGCGTAATCGCCCATCTTCACGCTTTGCTAATATAAACTCTTTAATATCAGGATGAGAGATATCAAACACGCCCATTTGTGCGCCACGACGGCCACCAGCTGAGCTGACGGTAAAGCACATTTTGTCGTAGATATCCATAAATGACATAGGGCCTGAGGTCGTAGCTCCAGCACCTGCAACATAAGCACCACTAGGCCTTAGTGTCGAAAATTCATAACCTATGCCACAGCCTGCTTTTAAAGTTAGACCTGCTTGGTGGACACGGCTTAAAATTCCCGTCATTGAATCTTCAATTGTGCCTGATACTGTACAGTTAATTGTTGATGTAGCAGGTTTAAATTTTTCGGCACCGGCATTTGAAATAATGCGTCCAGCAGGATAAGCGCCAGATTCCATTGCCCAAACAAACTTTTCTTGCCATTGTTTCTGATTGCTTTGCTCAATTGCAGCTAATGCTTTTGCAACGCGAGTAAAAGTGTCATTTACAGTGGCCTCTTGATTGTTACCATGCTTGTCTTTTAGTCGGTATTTTTTGTCCCAAATATCGAAGGAGGCTGCTTGCAAAGGTAAGTTGTTATTAAATGAATTTTCTGAGGCGGTGCTTTTTGATTTTGTTTTTAACTTAGTCATTGTTATTTTATTTATAGTGAGGAAGTAAGTATAAAGATAATATAAAAATTAATACTTCTTACAACTGCAAATCTTATATGTTGCGATCTAAATCAACCAAAAACACAATATGTTGTGTTTTTGGTTTTTTCCTCTTGAATGTGATATTCGTCAACTGAATGTGATTAAAATGAAAAATAAACGGTGTTTTTAGGCGAGCAAGGATACATTTATGATGCTTTTAATAAAAATCTGCCGAGATTAGCGCCTTGATTAAGGCTGTTGTTTTGAAGTTTGGAGGAGGTTGATCTTTTATTGCTAGTAAACTTTAAAAGATCAACCGGTCATTTTTTCGATTATTTTTTGGGTGGTACAAAAGTGCTAGCAACATTGCTTATATCATTAACACTTGAAGATAAATTAATCATTTCTTCAGTAACAACGTCGGTTTGAGCCCAAGTTCGTTCTATCGCTTGATGGACATCTTCAACATGTTCGTTAATGGTTACTGATGTCGCACTTTGTTGCTCGGTAGCCGCTGCTATTTGATTCGCCACGTCAGTCACTTTTTGTACACGGTCTACAACATCAGCAATTTTATTATTTGAGCTTTCTGCAATATCAACACACAGCTGAGCTTCATCCTTGTTCTTCAGCATGAGTGTTACCCATTGCTCGATAGTTTCTAGCATCACAGATAAACGTTGATGAATTTTCTCGGCTGAGTCTTGTGTTCGCGATGATAAGTTTCTGACTTCGTCAGCAACAACGGCAAAACCTCGACCATGTTCGCCAGCGCGTGCAGCTTCAATTGCCGCATTTAATGCTAATAGGTTAGTTTGGTCGGCAATTGATTGTATTTCTTCCATTAAACCACTAACGTTATTGGCCGACTGGGTTAGGCTATCAGCTGACGATGACGCTTGGTCAATATCATTTGCAAGCGCTTTAATTTTATCGGTAGTTGAAAATATTCCTTGCTGTGCTTGTTCACATTGGGCAAAGGTTTCGTCTAAGTCACCTGCCGCCGTAACAACATTGGCTGAAATTTCTGTGGTTGTGGTTTGCATTTCACGCATTGCATTGCCAAGTTGTTCAATAGCATTTTGTTGGCTAGTTAGGTTTTCCCGAGTATTGGTAATGCCGGCGCTTACATTGGCCATTACCGCGTTTATCGGTTTCGCTGTATCAAGCGTTCTTTCTATCACTGCACGTAACTTTGCTTTTAACATGGCAAAATTAAAGTCAAAAATGCTGGCAGTTCCGGTACCGAAGTACACTTTTCGAGACGGTGAATCGAACATTGATTGCATACGTTGTGCTCGACGGGCGGTGGGAATTATATCTTGCCAAAACACTGCAATTGGTGTTGCGGCGCATATTGCCGCAAAAATTGAATGATATAAACCAAAGTTTGTGAAGATAAAGTATTGTGCGATAGCACTGATAAATAATAGGAAAGCAAATTTGTGATTTTTAGAAATTTCTAAATTTGTCCATGAGTTGTTGTTATTTATTGCTGAATAAATATTATTTGCGCGATTAATTAATTCTGGCTTGGCGATAGTAGCAATGGTTTGATAGCCGATGACTTGCTCATTTTGATACTGTGGCGTGATAAAAGCGTCTAGCCAAACATCTTGGTTTTGATTGTTCTTAAAGTGAATTAACCCTTGCCAAGAAAAGCCTTTAGCAAGTGTTTGGTTGATTTCTTGAATTACGCTTTTAGGCATTTGTGGATGAAAGTAGTGTTGTTGCTTATTGCTACTAAGCTCACTTTGCGCGATACCTAAGGCGTCAGCATATGCCGGATTGATATAGTTATATGTGCCGTGTTTATCTGTAATACTAATAAGCTGTTGAGTGGACGAAGCCATATTTTTCCTCGACTTTACTGAACGGGCATAGTGATACCTACCAAGCTTGCCCTATGCTAATACTGGTAGGTAAATCGTATTTATTACAATTAAAATTTTATCGCGATACCAATCGAGATGGTACTGTCAATCCAAAGAGAGTCCTCAAAATTTGCCGCGCAGACTTCTTGCTGGCAAAACATAGCATCATCTTCGTCAATTAAACTCGCGTAGGCGCGTAATTCAGTAACAATGGCCATAGCATCAGAAAACTCGTAGCGAGTACCAAAAGAAATTGTAGCTGATGGATATAGCTCTTCGCTGCCATGCTCTGCGTCGAAGTATGCCCCACCAAGTCCTAAGCTCATTGTTGTAACATAGTTTTCTTGACGAAACAGTGCTACTCCGTTGAAGTGGGCGTAGGTAATATCTAATGATGAATTAACGGCATTTTCACTGGTAAAGTCATGGCTAACACGATTAAGTAGTATTTGCCCTTGACCGTTAACATCGGCTTGCCATGCTACGCCAATGGCAATATTGTTACCTGAGTCAACGCTGATGTCGGTGTTGTCAGATGCAACAAGGTCAGAGCTATACATTTGCCCAGCCATGACACTGACTTCATATTTATTTGCTAGCACTGAATTGGCTACCAGTAAGCTACAAAGTAGCGTAGAAGGTATTAATAGGTTACTTATTTTCATCACAACATGCCTTTTAAATTATCGTTTTTATTACCTCAGCGTTTCGTTTTACTGAAATATGCTGAGGTAAATAATGTGACGCGTGACAGATTAACCAAATAGCTCAGTTAACTTTTTCTTAGCTTTTTCTTTTAACTTTTCTTTAGCGCCATCGGTTAATTTTTTCTTTTGGGTCGCTTTTGCTTGTTTCCAAATGTTAGATAGTGCTTGTTTCATAATTTCACTACCTAATTGGCTCGCTGGTAAACCTGCTTCGCCGCCAACATTACTTAAGGTAATGTCTGGTAGAGTTGCAGTATGCTCTTTATTGCCAAAGGCGGTTAAGTCTAATGACAAGGCCGTACCCGCTAAGATAATTTTACTGACTTTAATTTTTGGCTCGTCAGCGGTTGTGCTTGGCGCTGTTTCTTTATCGGCAGTTTGATTGTCACCTTTAGGGGTATTGCGCTCTATTGCGTCTAAAATATCTTGAATGTTTGAGCCACCCGTTTGTGTCATTTGCACAAAGGCTTGTGGTGATTTAATGACAATGGCATCAATGATAATTGGTGATGAGGTTAAGCTTTCTAAATTTATATCTAAGGTAACTTCACCTAATGAAAATGCATTTGGTTGGCTGTAGGTTTTTGGATTAGCTAAGTTGATACCTAAAATACTGCCGGCACCACTGGTTAGTTTAACGTCTACCGCCTGAACGGTAACCGACTGCTCTGTTACTTGGCTTCCAACAGTTTCAATTTGATTTTTAATAAAATCATTTAGTGACCCTCCAGCTAAAAACCAAAGGGCACCACCACTTAGTAGCAATAATACAACGATAATTGAAGCAATAATTTTCACGAGTTCAGTCCTTAAAATGTAAAAAATGATGCAATACCTAAGTTAATAGATATTTGTCATTTGGTAAGTGTATATCTAAATTATATCTTAATAATCACAAAGTTAATTATTTTTCTATTTTGCGACCAAAGCGGCAAATGCTGAGCTAAGCTGTATCGAGCATATGCAGTATCTAGGATATAGTAATGACATTGAAATTTTTCGCAAATTTAGAGAGTTTAGATTATGTCTTCTGGTTTTAGTCGTCGCTTACCATTGTTGTTGTTGCTAAGTGTGCTTATTGGCTTAGTCACTTATTTACAGTGGCCGGAATCTGTTGTCACTAAAGAGAAACATCAGCGCGTTGTGTCAGTTAAAACTGCGACTATTGCGCAAGCTGATTTTGTAGATGCGATAGAAGCTGTGGGCACCGCAAGAGCAAACGAGCAAGTATTGATAACAAGTAAGTATTCAGATTTAGTTGATGATATTTCTTTTCAAGATGGTGATGTTGTTAAAAAAGGTGATATTCTCGTGCGCCTTAACAGTCGTGAAGAAGCGGCAAAAGTAAAAGAATTACAGGCGAACCTTGCTGAGTCTGTGGCTCAGTTAAACCGCTTTCAAGATCTTTTTACCAAAAAGGCAACCTCTAAATCTATTGTTGACCAACAAGAAGCAAAAACAAAAGCTATATCTGCACAACTATTAAGTGCGAAAATCAAATTAAATGATCTCACTATTAAAGCGCCATTTTCAGGCATGTTAGGTTTTCGCGAAATTAGTTTAGGTGCCTTGATAGATGTTGGTGATGTTATCACTAGCTTAGATGATTTAGACATTATTAAAGTTGATTTTGCAATACCTGAACGCTATTTAACCACAGTGTTAATTGGACAAACGATTGAAGCGACTAATGTTGCTTATCAAACGCAGGTATTTTACGGCAAGGTGACGTCGATAGATTCACGTATTGATAGTGTTACTCGTACGTTAAAAGTGCGTGCTGAAATTCCAAATAAAATGCATAAACTACGTGCGGGTATGTTGCTAAATATTAATATTATCCGAAATGTTGAGCAAATATTGCAGGTGCCAGAAAGCGCTGTTATCCCGATTGAAGATGAACACTTTGTATTTGTTGTTGAGGCGAAACAAGCTTTGAAAAAGCAATTGCACATTGGTCGTCGTCAGCATGGTTTTGTTGAAGTGCTTGGTGGTGTCGATGCTGGTACCGAAGTGGTAATTGAAGGGGCATTAAAATTACGTGATGGTACTTCTGTCAATGTATTGGAGGACTAAGCGTGATTTTATCTGATATATCTGTTAAACGTCCGGTATTTGCCACTGTAATTAATTTACTTTTGATCACCTTTGGTATTGTTGCTTTTATGACATTACCCTTGCGGGAATACCCAGATATTGACCCGCCTGTGGTTAGTATTAATACTTCTTATCCTGGCGCTTCTGCTGCCATTGTTGAAAGTAAAATTACCCAAGTATTAGAAGATCGTATCAGTGGTATTGAAGGGGTTAAGTCGATTAACTCCAATAGTCGTGTTGGTCGTTCTAATATTTCCATTGAGTTTAAATTAGACCGAGATATCGACTCAGCGACGAATGATGTTCGCGATCGTATTTCCCGTGCTTTGAATAACTTGCCCGAACAAGCTGATCCTCCTGAAGTGTTTAAAGCCAATGATGATGAAAGTGCTATCGTTTGGTTTGTTTTACAAAGCGATACAATGTCGACTTTACAGTTAACCGATTATGCTGAGCGCTACATTGTAGACCGTTTTTCGGTTGTTGATGGTGTCGCCCGAGTACGTGTTGGTGGCGGACGAACTTATGCCATGAAAGTTCTACTCAACCGTAAAGCTATGGCTGCAAGAGGCGTTACGGTAAGTGATGTTGAACAAACTCTTAGAGCAGAAAATGTTGAGTTACCTGCGGGTAAAGTTGAGTCTATTGACCGTGACTTTTCAATTCGTGTTGAGCGCAGTTATTTAACCGAAGATGACTTTGCCACTATGGTTGTCGCGCGAAATGAAGATAAGTCATTGGTTTATTTAGGTGATGTTGCCAAAGTTGCGATGGCGGCGGAAGATGAAGAAAACATGTTCCGAGGCAATGGCAAGAATATGGTTGGCCTAGGGATTATTAAACAGTCAAAAGCTAATACGCTTGAAGTGGTTAAGGCCGCGCGCAAAGAAATGATGTCAATACGCGGCGGCTTGCCTTTAGGTACAACTATTACCAACAGTTATGATTCATCTGTGTTTATTCAAGGCTCAATTGATGAAGTGTATAACACGCTCGGCATTGCCATGTTAATGGTGGTATTAGTTATATTTTTATTTTTAGGTAATGCTCGAGCAACCCTTATTCCAGCGATTACGGTGCCGGTCGCGCTTATTGGCTCTATGATGGTGTTGTCATGGTTAGGCTTTTCCATCAACTTATTAACCTTATTGGCATTGGTACTGGCCATAGGTTTAGTGGTTGATGATGCCATAGTTGTGTTAGAAAACATTTATCGTCGAATTGAGCGCGGGCAAACTCCACTTATGGCGGCTTATGAAGGTGGCCGAGAAGTGGCTTTTGCGGTTGTTGCAACTACGCTGGTTTTAGTGGCGGTATTTGTACCGTTAATCTTTTTATCAGGTAATGTTGGCCGTTTGTTTACCGAATTTGCAATCGCTATTGCCGCTGCCGTGGTGTTTTCAAGTATAACTGCGTTGTCATTAACACCAATGATGTGCTCAAAAATGTTAAAGCATAGGGAGCGTAGTTCCTCTTTTGGTCAGATGTTAGATAAAGGTTTCGCCAAATTAGAAACCGCATATGCAAGGTCATTGAAAACCAGTATCCATCAACCTATGATGATCTTTGCAGTGGTTATTTTAGCTTTATTTGCTGTGTATAGCTTATTTACACAACTGCCGTCAGAGTACACACCAAAAGAAGATCGTGGCAACTTCTTTGTGATGATGCGCGGTGCAGAAGGTGCAAGTTATGAGAATAACGTGAAGAATATGCAACAAATTGAAGAGAAATTATTGGCACATCAACGCAGTGGCGAACTCGATAGGGTAATAGTGCGGGTGCCAGGTTTTGGTGGTTCAGGCGGTATTGCCATTGTTGGCATGCCTGCATGGGATGAGCGTGTTACCAACACCTTTGACTTTATTAGAAAAATGAATGGCGAGTTATCGCAAGTGACTGATGTTCGCGCATTTGCCATGATGCGACGAGGTTTAAGTGGTGGCGGCTCAGTTTCTCCTGTTGCTTTTGTTTTGCAAGGTAATACTTATGAAGAATTGGCAAAGTGGCGCGATATTATCATTGCCAAAGCGCAAGAGAATCCGAATTTGCATAGTATTGATAGTGACTATAAAGAAACGTATCCACAGCTATTAGTAAAAATTGATCATGACCGAGCATTTGATTTAGGGGTCACTGTTGGTGATATTGGTAGAACCTTAGAAACAATGTTAGGGCAACGTCGGGTAACCAACTTTGTTGAACGCGGTGAAGAATATTATGTGGTGGTGAGAGGTGAAAAGTCAGACTTTTCCAACCCAACCGATATTGATAACATTTTTGTTCGCTCAAGTATTAGTGACGAATTGGTGCCTTTGTCAAACTTGATCACCATAGAAGAGAGTGCTACTTCTTCACGGTTAAATCGTTTTAATCGCCTACGCAGTGTTACCATTAGTGCCAATTTGGCAGCAGGATATCCTTTAGGCGATGCGCTTGACTACCTTAATAATGCCGTTGCTGAGCACTTGCCAGAAGAAGCGCAGGTAGCCTATAAAGGTCAATCGCAGTTATTACAGGAATCAGGTAATTCAATCGCCTTTATTTTTGTTTTAGCCTTGGTTATTACCTACCTAGTGCTGTCGGCGCAATTTGAAAGCTTTATTCATCCATTCGTAATTATGTTGACGGTGCCGTTAGCGCTGGTTGGCGCGCTTGCTGGTCTACAATTAATGGGTATGAGTTTAAACATTTATAGCCAAATAGGTATTGTTATGCTGATTGGCTTAGCGGCTAAAAATGGTATTTTAATTGTTGAATTTGCTAACCAATTACGTGATAAAGGTATTGCGTTTGAAGACGCATTAGTATCGGCTGCAACTCAGCGTTTACGGCCAATTGTTATGACTACATTCACCACAGTTACTAGTGCTATACCCTTAGTTCTAGCCGTTGGTCCAGGTGCGGAAAGTCGTATGGTAATAGGTGTGGTTATTTTTGCTGGAGTATCCCTTGCCAGTGTCTTTACACTTTTTGTGGTCCCGGGTGCCTATTATTGGCTTTGCCGACATACCGGCTCTCCACAAGCTATTGCTCAAAAAATTGAGCAACAACAAACTGAAGCTAAAGCTTTGAATAAAAGCTAGTAATAATGGTCGATAATATTATCGTTTGATGCTTAATAAAGCTCATATAAACGTCAGTTTATATGAGCTTTTAATTATCTACGCTAGAAAGTACATAAGAGTAATCAAATTATAATGTTTGTTTTTTAACTTATTGTTTTTAATGTATTTAGTTGGTTTTATGCCCGCTTTAACTTGCTATATTTTTGCCATTGACACATAGAATGCCTTGCAATTGATTATGTTAAGTATAAAAAAAGTACATATTGATTAAAAAATACACTTGGTATATAAGTGTAGAAAATAATAATAATAAATTCGGGGAATGCTAGTGTTTGAGGTGAACAAGAAGTTATGGTCTTTTAATTTTGGTTGTTTAATAGCTGGCTCATTGGTTTGGCTCGTTCATCTAGGAAACTTAGCGCCCGTTCCTGAAATATTGTACCCTCACACTAATTTCATCCTTGATTATTACCCCGGCACTATTACGGCAGTTACCGCTTTTGCTGCTAGTTTAGTTATGCTTATTTTAATGCGTAAGGGCTTTAAGTTGTGTGCTAGTGATCATACCTTTTGGCTTTTGTTGCCTATGTTGTGCTTTATTACACTAACATTACTGATTGCACAATTTATGTTGTCTGCAATTATGTTTGCGGCACTTCCCAGTTTATTTGTTTTAACGTTTAGTGCTGTTTTATTTCGCTTTAAAGCTCGCAGACAAGTGGCGGATTTTGGTAAATAATAACCGTAACAATGATCTGAGATAATGCCTATGGTTAGTAAATTTGCTTTAATTGCCACAGTTAATATTTTTCCCAGATGGGGTTTGAGATTATATGAGCAAGTATACAAAAGTGGCTTTATTAGCCTTGGCATGTTTTTTCCTTTTTGTAGGGGGTAAGAGTTTTTTTGATACTAAACCGTATGCGGAATTAACTGATTTAACACAGGTAAATGGAGTGATTCATAAACTGCATTGCCCACATAAAGGTGCAGCAGCACTGTCGTTAAAAAACTCTGATATTACCTATAATTTAAGCGTTAAGTTTCGTGCTGACTATTGTAGTGAGGATGACTCACAAGTGTTGTTGGGCAAAAGTGTGCAAATGACGGCTCGGCAAGTTAACGGTGAATTTTATCAAGCGTATGAAATTAAAACTCCAGAACGGGTTATTTTAAGTGCAAAAGAAATTGAAGCGGATCAAGGCAGTTCAACTTTTGGCATGTTTCTATTAGCGTTTTTAACTTTTGCTTTTGTTCTCTATAAAAGCCGTAAAAAGTAAGTTTCAGTATTTATAAAAATTAAAAAAGGGCAGTTACGCTGCCCTTTTTGCTAGTGTGTAATTGTTGGCGATTAATCAATCGCACTACTTGGTACATTTGTTGGGCTAATATGCTCAATCGGGTAGCAGCCTAATACTTTAATAAAATTAGTGTGCTCGGTTATTTGGCTAATGGCTTCTTGTAGCGTTAGTTGTTTTAAATTTGCTTCAACATCGATATAAAACATTTCTTCCCACGGGCGTCCTTGAATCGGTCTAGATTCAAGTTTACACATATTAATCCCTTTGTTTTTCAATACCACTAAGCACTCAACTAGTGCACCTGGCTTTTGCCCGGTTGCAATGACTAAGGTGGTTTTAGCTGGAATTTGTTCTGCTACATCAACGGGTTTACGAGCCACTAAAATAAAACGACTGTGATTTTCATTTTGGTTGGCAATTGATTTTTCCAGTGCCTGTAACTGGTATAAGTTACCTCCTTCTTCACTGCCAATAACCGCAACACTATCGTCTTGTAATTCGTATACTTTCGCCATCGCATCGGCTGTGCTTTCACAATATTCAATACGGATATTATTTTGTTTGTCGAGAAAATTACTACATTGGGCAAACGGCTGGCCGTGGGCATAAATGGTTTTAATTTTATTGAGTTGGGTATTTACCGCGGTTAATAAACAATGCTCGATAGGTTGGGTTATTTCGCCGACAATTGATAAATTGGTATGCTGAAGCACGTCATATACTTCGTTAATGCTACCTGAGCTTGTGTTTTCTATTGGCAACATGCCGTAATCAACACTGCCGGATTCTACTTGTTGCATAATTTCAGCAAAACTTTGGCAGCCACTTTCAATAATTTTTTCTGCTCGACGAGAAAAGTAGCGATGACTGGCTAAATAGCTATATGAGCCTTTGTCACCAAGAAATGCAACACTGACCGTTGGCTCTTGTATATTAGGGTTAGCCAAGGTTTGTAAATAGGCTTGTTGGTTTAATACTGAGTCTTCAATGATGGTTTGAAAAACACTGGTCACATAATGTGCATCTAAACCAAGTTTTTTACCTTGGGTAATTAAGCGAATCAATAGCTCTTGTTCGCGTTGCTGGTCTCGTACAGGACGCACTTGGTGAGCTTTGCTTTTCGCTACATTTAAAGTGAGGGCACGGCGCTGCGCAAATAAGTCTAATAATTGCTGATCGAGTTGAGTAATTTTTTCACGTATTTTATTTAAATCTAATGCTTCGTTCACCGCGTTTTCCTACTATCGTTGTTAAGAGTTAAATCACTGCAATTATTTTGTTTAAGCTAAGCCTTTGGTTATTTTATTTCGTGGCTTTATTTATTGATAACGCTAAAACTAAAAAACCTCCGCAAGGAGGTTTTTTTAAAATGCCAAAACCTAAAGCGCACTCAGCTAACTGAGAGAGAAAATGCGATAAATAAAAAAGAAAGTTTTGTCGTTTGCATGGCTTTACTTTAGCTATCCTGTATCAATACTTCAACCGTTTCTTTATAGCTAATTGGCAATAGACAATAATTCTAGCTATTAAGCTTAGTGCTGAAAAACTAATTAGTTATTAAACAGTGATTTATATACACTGATAAATTATGGTAAATGAACTAATCGTTCCAATTGCCCAGATAATTGAACGTATGGTGCCAAGATTAATTAAATAAGCAATATTATAAAATACACGAGCGACGACATGGGCAATAGCCAGTTGCTCTATTAATGCGCCAGTATTATGAGTCGCAATGGCGAGTAAAATTGCTGGCGCAAAAACGGCTAACGATTCAAATGCATTTTGATGTGCAGCTAACGCTCTAGCGCCAAATCCGGTCAATTTTGCTTGCTGAGAGCGCGGGTGATTATTGTTGTAGCCATTGAGTTTGTGCATGGCTATTGCAACAGGGACTTTGGCGACAAAGGGTAATAATGCGGCAATGAATAAACAAATAATTAATGTGGTCATAATACTTCCTGTTAAACGATTTAATAACTAAGTAATGTCAGTGTGTACTTACTTGGGCCAGGTAAAAAGCTTGACGCTTCACCTTTAACCCAGCTCTCATGGCCTAAACCATAATAAGGGCTCCATGGGTGGCCTGATTGGCTGGTGGGCATATGGAAAATGCCACGTTCTTCGTGCCCTGGTGATACCACCATACGTTCAGAAGCGCCAAATGACTTTCCTTGTACTCTTGGCATATAGCTATCTCCAGCAAGTTCCACTGCAGGCATATCTAGCCAATGACCAATAAATGGTACAGCGCGACTTAAAGGATGCTGGATTTTGCTAACATTTTGTTTGCCCCAAGTGGCGTTGGCAAGTGAGCTTGAATCTGTCATATCGGCAAGTGTCAGTGCAAATGTTTCTTCAAATAATGCTGACCATGTGTCATGACCACGCCAAAGGAAATTTTCGGGTTGTTGATTAACTAGCTGCCAAAGCGGTGTTTCTATTTGATGGCGAATTGTGTGAAAACTATAGTGTTGATCTAGCTTGGCCATATTTTCATTGAAAATATTAAATAACTGATCTCTTAGATTTAAACGAAAATTTCTCACTAAACGATAGGCAACTGAGTCGACGCTTGCTGATAATTTATTTGTGCTAATAATGTCTTTGGCTTCTTGCCAGTCTTGATGCTTAGCGAGTATTTCATTGGTTAGCACTTGTGTAAGTAAAAACTCTTGCCAGCGCAGCAAAAAGTTAGCCTTATCGTCTAAAGCTATATCAAGCAATGCCTGCTCATCAAAAGTATTTTTCGCTTCGAGATTTTGTTTTATCTGTGAAGAACGCGCGCCTAAGGCATAACCACCGTTGCCGACTTTCGCCAACATGTCTCCACCGATAACCCTTGAGTTTGCGGTCCACAAACGTGAGTTTTCAGGGTTTATCACTTTTGGATATTCACTAGGCGGCAATAGCCCTTGCCATTGGTGTTCGCCATTTGACCAAGAAGTTGGCACTTCACCAAATGTTGCGCTGCGTTTTGGTATTGGCCCCATAATAGTCCAACCAATATTACCTTGTTTGTCACCCACCATTAAATTCTGTGCTGGAATGCCAGCTCGTGCAGCAATGGCAAATGCTTGTTCAACACTGCTAGCGGTTTCTAATTGTGATATTGCCATATTAACGGCAGATTGATCGTGGGCAATCCAGCGATAAGCGAGTAATTGGCCTTGGGCATTTTCACCTATTACTGGACCCCAAATAGTATCCATCACGGTAATATTGACTGAATCCTGACCTTTAACCGCGATAACTTGCTTGCGTTGCGTAAATGGTTGGTAGCCATCAGGTGTTAAATATTGACTGTTGTCGGCATTGGTTTCTAATATGATAACGTCACTCCAGTCACCGTAGCTATTGGTAAACCCCCAGGCGATTTTACCGTTACTACCGACAATAATATTGGGCGTTCCAGGTAAGGTTGCGCCAGTAACTTTTACTTTTTTATTATCTTGTTGATATTCAAAAGATGCTCTAAACCAAGTGTTTGGTACACGTATACCCAAATGCATATCGTTTGCAACAATGGCACTGCCAGTTGCGCTAATTGCACCGCCAATGGCCCAGTTATTAGAACCGGGAAATTCTTCACTTTGGCTGGCTTGCTCGCGATATAGTACGTCTGGTAACTGGGTTGCAACGCTGGCAGTATTTGCGCCGGAATTGCTGATATTGATATGCGCATTACTAGATGCCGACGGCCATGGCATTTGTGGTAATGGTGCAGGCAAATATTGACTGTTATCAATGGCTGCATCCCACTGACTTCCTTTCGGGTTGAGGAAATTAAACACTTCAGGGCTTAGCACGGAATGCAATAAACCTAAGGTGCGCTCTCGTTTACCGTCTTGGTATTGTAAGTCAATATACATACTTAATACCGTTAATATAGTGTCTTCTTCCTGCCACTCTACGGGATCTTGTCGTAATAATAAGTATTCAAATGGAGGAGCTTTTAGGTATTTCAAACCTTGGTTTACGCCACGGGTGTATGCTTTAAGAAGGTCAAAGTCCGCCTTTGGCAACTGCTTGATGATTGCCATAGCGCGTTCTCTAAAGCGGTGGCGACGAATGTCACTGTCATAATCTATTGCTGCTTCACCAAATAAACTGGCCAGTTCGCCAGCAGAATTTCGGCGCAATAAATCCATTTGAAAAAAGCGTTCTTGTGCATGTACGAAGCCAGTTGCAACGGCGGTGTCTAAGCGATTACTTGCTTTTATTGTAACTACGCCATGTTTGTCGCGTTCAATAGTGGTATTTGCTGACAAGCCAAATATGGTTTGCTTACCTTCAAGTTTTGGTAGCGCACTATCGATTTGACTATAAAGCCAAGTGGCAAATGTTGCTACGATAAATACAGTGACAAAAAGTAAGCCGATGAATATATTTTTATAATGTTTCATTTAATGTTGGCACGCTGCAAATTTGATTGAATAGAGTACCTTAAAAATGTTGTGGTTTGAATGGAGAAATTACATTAAGTTACTTAGCCACCATTCATTTTTATTTACATTTCAGTCGTTGCGAATTTAATTTTTGCTTGTTAATTTTGCATTATAGTCTGCTGAAACTGTTGAATATTAATGTCTCTGATTAGCCCTTGGAAAAATGACTTTCCAATATTTTCAATAAATGCCCATCCAAACCTATGTTACTTCGATAGTGCTGCAACTTGCTTAACACCTAAACATGTTGCCGAAGCCATTTATTATTATCAGTGCTTTGCACATGCCAATAGCCATAAAAGTTTATATCAGTTAAGTGCTAATGCTACTGAACTTGTTGAACAAGCAAGAGAAAAAGTAGCTAACTTTACCGAAGCTGTGAATAATGAAAAGGTGATTTTTACGGCCAGTAGTACTGAATCAATCAATTTAGTTGCTGCCAGCTTTGTGCAAGAACGTTTAAGCAAGCGTAGTAATATTATTATCAGTGCCAGTGAACATCATGCCAACTTACTACCTTGGCAAGCGCTTTGTCAGCGTACAGGGGCAAGTTTACGTGTCGCACCTACAACACCTCTGGGCATAATTGATGTTACAGCGTTAGCAAAATTGATCGATAGCGATACTGTTTTAATTGCTGTTAATCATGTTTCCAATGTTTTAGGAGCGATTAATCCGATCAAAGATATTACCGCTCTTGCTAAACAAAAAAGCGTTCCTGTATTGGTTGATGGCGCGCAAGGCGTTCGTTATGGCCCGGTTAATTTTACTGAGTTAGATTGTGACTTTTATGTTTTTTCAGCCCATAAACTCTATGGAGCAACAGGGTGTGGCGTACTTATTTGTAAAAGCGACTATATTGAGCAAATGTCACCGTTCCAACTAGGAGCAGGTATCGCACAGTCAGTTAACTATCAAGAAACAATTTATACGAAAAGTGCACTAAAATTTGAACCGGGTTCACATAATGTTGCTGGTATTGTGGGGCTTGTAGAAGCTATTGATTATTTAAATGATATTACTTGGTCAGAAATAACGGCACATATTGATGCGCTGAGTGCCTATTTATATGAACAACTAAGAGATTTGCCTTTTATTAGACCTTTGATTCATTTGCCAAATGATGAGCTATACGACAATAAAGTCTCTGATGTAGTGCAATGTCCGTCTATATTTAGTTTCACAATGGCTGATGTTTCCTGCCAAGATGTTGCAAGTTTCCTCGATGACAGTCAAATTGCTGTGCGTGCAGGAAAGCAGTGTGCAGAGCCTCTTCATCAAAGTTTAAATATCGATGCTAGTTTAAGAGTATCTTTAGGCCTGTATAATGGTTTTGATGATATTGATAGATTAGTGGCAGGCATAAAGAACTTGCACCAGTTGTTTAGAGAGCCGACATTATTTGACATCAACAGTACGAGTAAAGATATTGACTAATCACGAGCCCCAGCTTGAAAATTTTGCCATTGTTGTGCTCGCTGCCGGTCAGTCATCTAGGTTAGGGCAAATGAAGCAACTATTGCCTATCAATAACAAGGTGCTGATAGTGGAGCAATTAGAGCGGGCGCTAGCTGTATCGAATAATGTTTATTGTGTTCTCGGTTATCAAGCACAACGAGTACAAACATGCATTGACCATTTGCCAATCACGACTATTATTAATAACGATTGGACGAGTGGTATGGCATCGTCAATTGCAGCAGGCATTTGTGGGTTAGCGCCGAATATACAAGCTGTTATGATAATACTTGTTGATCAATGGCGATTAACACCGGCAGATATAAAGCTGCAAGAGTCTTGTTGGCAAAAACAACCAGAGATGATTGCGGTGGCGAAGCAAGGGGATTTGAAAGAAAAGCTAGCAATCGGGCCACCCGTAATTTTTCCAAGGAATTATTTTGCCGAGTTAAGCCATTTAACAGGCGAGCAAGGTGCAAAATCACTATTGATGAAACATAAAAGTCACTTACTCATGGTTACTTTAGAACACGCCTTTACTGATGTTGATACACCAGAGCAATTGTTAACTATGACTGAATTTCTTAATAATCAATGATTAAAATAATAAGATGAAACAATATGAGAATGCTTAGTTGCTGCCATATTGTAAATAAGAGGAAGCAATAGCATGATCACGTTAAGCGTTAATGGTAAAGCTCATCAAATACAGGAAGATGGCGATATGCCATTACTGTGGGCACTGAGAGATATTTTAAAATATACAGGTACCAAGTATGGCTGTGGCAAGGGCTTATGCGGTGCATGTACTGTACATGTTGATGGCCAACCTATTCGCTCGTGTGTTACGCCGATATCAGCGATAGGTCGACAGAAAGTCACCACCATTGAAGGGCTTTCTGATACAGCTGAACACCCTGTTCAGCAAGCATGGCAAAGTTTAAATGTACCGCAATGTGGTTACTGTCAATCGGGGCAAATTATGTCAGCAGTAGCTTTGTTAGAAAGAAATGCGCAACCGAATGATGATGATATAGAGCTGGCCATGAGCGGTAATATATGCCGCTGTGGTACCTATCAGCGAATTAAGCAAGCGATACATTTAGCTGCCGACTTAGCGACTGAAGTGAAAGGGAGCTAGCCATGAAACAAATTGAAAATGTTAGTCGCCGCGGCTTTTTAAAAAAGCTTGGTATCAGCTCGACAGCACTCGTACTAGGTGTGCAATTACCGTCTATGTTAACGATTCCTAAAGCTTTAGCGGGCGTTACTGGTTCTAATAAATTCTCACCAAATGTATATGTTCAAATAGGTGCTGATAACATAGTTAGCATTGTTGTGCATCGCTCAGAAATGGGCCAAGGTATTCGTACCAGTATTCCTATGATTGTTGCCGACGAACTTGGCGCCAATTGGCAGAAAATTGATATTATTCAAGGCTTGGGCGATAAGAAATATGGCAGCCAAAATACTGATGGCTCACGCTCAATAAGACGTTTTTATCAACCACTAAGAGAAGCCGGCGCATCAGCTCGCATGATGTTACAACAAGCTGCGGCTGAAAAATGGCAAGTAGCTGTTACTGAAACCAGAGCAGAAAATAACTTTATTATTCATGAACAGTCTGGCCGAAAATTGTCATTTGGTAGCTTGGTTGATGCTGCTAGTACATTGAAAGTGCCTGAGGCTTCAACATTAGTGTTAAAGCCGAGTAAAGATTTTAAGTATATTGGTAAGTCTGATATTGCTTTGGTAGATGGAGAGAAAATAGCGACAGGAGCTACAAAATTTGGCTTTGATGTTGAATTAGATAATATGCGGTATGCCGTTATTGCTCGCCCGCCAATTTTAGCGGCAAAAGTTAAATCATTTAATGCCGATGCTGCAAAGGCCGTTACAGGTGTTATTGATGTGGTGCAAATGCCAGATTTAGAAGAGCCAGCAGTTTTTAAGCCGCTCGGTGGTGTTGCCGTTATTGCCACTAATACTTGGGCGGCTATTAAAGGTCGCGAAGCTTTAAATATTCAATGGCATGAAAGTGAACATCAAGTATATGACAGTGAGTCTTATAAGCTGGCATTAGCGCAAAGCTGTGATCAACCAACAAAGGTATTGCGAACTAAAGGTAATGTTTCGAAAGCCTTAGCTGAAGCGAAGCAAGTGGTTAATGCTGATTACTATGTCCCTGAGCTAATTCATGTTCCAATGGAGCCACCTGCCGCGACGGCCTATTTTCATGATGGTGTTTTTGATATTTGGGCTTGCACACAAACCCCGCAATCTTCGCAAGGCACTGTAGCACAAATTACCGGTGTGGCTGTTGAGAAAATAAATATTAACGTTACTTTATTAGGTGGTGGCTTTGGACGTAAATCTAAACCAGATTTTGTTGCCGAAGCTGCAATACTGGCAAAGCAGTTAAATGTTCCTGTCAAAGTTATTTGGACTCGTGAAGACGAAATTCAAAATGGTTATTACCATGCGGTTAGTTATCAAAAACTGGCTGCTGGTATTGATAGTAATGGCAATGTAACTGCTTGGCAGCATCATGTTGCCGAGCCACCTATAGGCTCGACCTTTAGTAAAGGCGCCGATGTAATTGGCTCAGAAGCAGATCTGGGTCTTATCGACATGCCATTTGATATTGCTAATGTTAGCTGCGCTGCAGGTAAAGCACCGGCACATACTCGTATTGGCTGGATGCGCTCGGTAACTAACATTAATCATGCCTTTGCAATAGGCTCCTTTGTTGATGAGTTAGCGCATGCGAAAGGACAAGACAGTAAGGCACATTTATTATCATTAATTGGTGCTGATAGAGAAATAGATTTTGCAAAAGAAAATGCCAAGTACGGCAATTATGGCGAAACACTAGAAAAGTTTCCTGTTGATACTGCGCGAATGAAAGTGGTGATTAATAAAGCGGCTGACATGGCAAAATGGGGACGAAAACTACCTAAAGGCCATGGCTTAGGTATTGCCATGCATCGAAGCTTTGTTAGTTACGTTGCTTGTGTCGTTGAAGTGTCAGCAAATAGTGATGGTAAGGTGAAAGTACATGATGTATGGATGGCGGTAGATTGTGGTTTAGCTGTAAACCCTGAGCGAATTCGTTCACAAATGGAAGGCGCTGCAATATTTGCATTGTCATTAACATTTTTTAGTGAATTGACAGCCAAAGCCGGTGTTATTGAACAGAATAACTTTGATGGTTATCAAGTAGCACGTTATACAGATGCTCCGACTACGCATGTTGAAATTATTAAAAGTGATGCCGCACCAGGTGGCGTTGGCGAGCCTGGAGTACCTCCTATAGCGCCAGCAATTTGTAACGCAATATTTGATGCCACTGGAAAGCGTTACCGAGAGCTGCCGTTAAAACAATATGGTATTGTTTAGTCTTTTTTGTCGTGATAAAAAAAAGGTAAGTGTTTGTACTTATAGTTAAAAGCAGCGTTTATCGCTGCTTTTTATATTCAGGGCAAATGCTATATTTTGTCTATGTAAATTTGTCGCCACGATGAATGCTGTAAATTGGCAAACGACCTGATAAAATAGCGCCATTATCGATAGCATGACTACAGGAAAATAAATGGCCTCGTTACAAGATCAATTGTTGAAAGCGGGTTTAACGACTAAACAAAAAGCTCGACAAGCTAATAGCGATAAACGCAAAAAAAATAAACAAAAACGCAGTGGTGCTGCCGTTGACGTGAGTATGCAAGAGCAAGTAAAAAAAGAGCTTGAACTTGCTAAGCAAGAAAAACTCGCCCGTGATACGGCATTAAATAACGAGAAAAAAGCAGCGTTAGCCAGTAAAGAGCAACAGTTACGTATAATTCAAATATTGCAACACCATCAAGTAACAAACATTAACGGTGACGCTGAATATAACTACACCTTCAATGGTAAAATTAAAAAGCTATTTGTTGATGAAGCTACTCACAAAGCATTAGTTAATGGGCGATTAGCCTTGTGCGGTATTGAAGAAAAAACCTACCTTGTTACCGCTGAAACGGCTGAAAAAGTAGCAAGCTTAGATAAGCAAGTTATTTTAGTGCAAAACACTAAAGTAGCTGAAGAAGCAGGTGATGAAGATGACCCGTATGCAGAATTTCAAATTCCAGATGATTTAATGTGGTAAGTCCGCATTGTTATAAACTATTTACAAGAGAGTAAACCATTATATGTTTTTAATTCGTTGGCCAATTGGCCGTTTAATTTTATTGTTAAATTTTATTTTTTCGCCACGCTCACCTAAGCGTGACTCGCAACTACAAAAAGAAGTTGATGCCAGCACTGCACATTTGAGTTTATATCAATTACCAGCATGCCCATTTTGCGTAAAAACACGCCGGGCGATGAAGCGTTATGGTTTAAATATTGAATTGCGCAATATAAACCAAAATGAAACTTACCGTGATGAACTCATTCGTGATGGCGGTAAAAGAACTGTGCCTTGTCTTAAAATTGTCAATGAAGATCAATCGGTTACTTGGATGTATGAATCTAGTGACATCATAAACTATTTAGAAAAGTTTGCTCGTTAAACATTACCCCTGATAAGTTTTTATATTTAATTAAGAATTTTTTTAGTGCTAATTAGGTCTATTTACCGGTAGGTATTTAGGCCAATTAGAGGTAAAGATGTTAATTAAAACAATAAAAAGCTCCGATATTTCAGAACAACAAGTTACCGACGAAAAACTTTACCAATCTCGTCGTAGTGTTTTAAAACAACTTGGTTTTCTAGGGGCGGGTAGTTTATTGGTCCAATCTGCGAATGCCGCTCCACTTGACTTTTTTAGTAGTAAAAAAGATGTCGTGTTTCAGCAGCAAGCTTTAACATTTAAGCCTGCAAATAAATCTAGTGAGGTTCTCACTCCTGAGGCTAAGGTAACTTCTCATAATAACTTTTATGAATTTGGTACAGCTAAAGGTGACCCGATTGAAAATGCCCAAGAGTTTAAAGTAGACCCTTGGCAATTAAAAATTTCAGGTGAAGTAGATAAGCCTTATACACTAGGCTATGAAGACTTATTTACCAGCTTTTCGCTTGAAGAGCGGATCTATCGCTTACGTTGTGTTGAAGCTTGGTCTATGGTTATTCCTTGGGTTGGCTTTCCATTAGCTGAGCTAATTAAGAAAGCAGCACCGAACTCTAGAGCAAAATATGTTGCCTTTGAAACCTTATATGACCCAGAGCAAATGCCCGGGCAGAAAAGTCGCCGTATTGGTGGCGGCATAAAATATCCGTATGTTGAAGGCTTACGCATTGATGAAGCCATGAATCCACTAACATTAATGAGTGTTGGTTTATATGGTAAAACTCTACCAGCACAAAACGGTGCGCCGATTCGTTTAGTTGTGCCATGGAAATATGGCTTTAAAAGTATCAAATCAATTGTTGGCATTAAGTTAGTTGAAAAACAACCACCTACGACATGGAATATGTTGGCGGCGAGAGAATATGGTTTTTATGCCAATGTCAATCCAGAGGTTGATCATCCACGCTGGAGCCAAGCAAGTGAAAGACGCTTAACCACAGGTGGGTTATTGGCACGCAATCGCATTGCGACTTTACCGTTTAATGGCTACGGCGAAGAAGTGGCAGAAATGTATAAAGGCATGGATTTAAGGAAATATTATTAATGCGGGTTTCGACGGCAGATCATGTGACCTTTAAGCAAGTGTTTTTGAGCAATAAAGTACTTTTGCTAAAAATTGTTATTCACTTAATGTCATTTTTACCTTTGCTTACTTTATATGTGTTGGCATTTAGCGATCAACTTGGCGCTGATCCCGTAAAAGACGTGATACATTTTACGGGAATTGGCGCGTTTAATTTATTACTAATTTCATTGCTATTAACACCATTAGCGAAAAAGTACCGACAAGGGTACTTATTACAAACCCGTCGTTTACTTGGTTTGTATAGCTTCACTTATGCATTATTTCACCTACTTAGCTTTCTTGCCTTTGAAGTGCAGTTTGACTTTGTTTTATTTGTCGATGAAATTATTGAACGGCCTTATATTACGGTTGGTATGTTGGCATTGGTAATTTTGACCGCATTGGCAATCACCTCTTTTAATGTGCTTAAGCGTAAAATGGGAAACAAGTGGCAACGGCTTCATAATTGGGTATATGTAGCAAGCTTAATGATTGCACTACATTTTTTGTGGTCGGTAAAATCAGAGATCATTGAGCCAGGAATTTATATGCTAGTCACGGTATTTTTATTAAGTTTACGGCGAGATAAAATTAAGCGTTGGTTTAAATCGTAAAAAATTATGCTTAAAATGAATAAGCGAAAGTATGATACATTCGCTTTTTGATGAGACCAACATTGCTGTACTTATGTTTGACTATCGCTAAGTTGCTATTCGCTGCGAGCGGTTACTTCAACAAGGTGGTAACCGAATTGGGTTTTCACCGGACCTTGTACTTTATTTAATTCAGCGTTAAAAACAACTTCATCAAACTCTTGCACCATTTGTCCACGGCCAAAAGAGCCTAACGCACCACCTTGCATTTTTGATGGGCAATTTGAATGCTCTTTAGCAATAGAAGTAAATTCCTCTCCTGATTCTATTTTTTGCTTTAATGTTAGACATTGCTCTTCAGTATCTACCAATATATGACGTGCTGACGCTCTTAACATTTTAAATCCTACTTTAGTTATTGTTATTCATGCCCTTGAACTGTAACGTATTTATTATAAAAAATAAAATAGTAGTGTTTGTAAAGTCTTTCTATTTGAATTTTAAAGATTTTTACAGGGAATTGATTGATGGATTTTTACAGAGCTTTCAATATTTCACGTGCTGAGATAAATAATTTACTTATTTTCAAACTATTTTAAAAGCTAATACTACCTTACTTATAAGAAAACAAATTAACTTAACTACAACAAGGACAATGCGTGTTTGAACGAAGCGATGAAACGCTGGTAAAACAGGCGCTGAAAGGAAAGAAGTCAGCCTGGGTAACGCTAGTTAAACGCTATGAAAAAAACTTATATAACTATGCGTTACGTATGGTCAGCAATCCCGATGATGCAATGGATTTAATGCAAGATGTATTTGTTGCTGTGTTTCGAAATTTGGTTTCATTTAGAGGCGATAGTCCTTTTAAGGGCTGGATGTTTAAAATTGCTCATTATCGCTGTATTGAGTTTTATCGTCGTAAAAAGCCTACACAGTCGCTTGACGATATTCCTGAGCAAGAAGAGCAAACCAGTGACGCTTGCCCTGAAATGAGTATGTATAACGGCCAACAAGCAAATTTGCTTAACGGCGCAATGCAGCTGTTGCCGGTTAATCAGAAGTTAATTGTTGAGTTAAAGTTTTTTCAGCATTGCACGTTTGATGATATTGCGCAGCAGTTGGGCATTTCAGTTAATACCGCAAAATCACGTTTATATAGTGCATTAGATAAGTTGAAAGTGCATTTGGAGTTGGAAGATGTCAAATAAAGATGAGTTAGAGCGAGAATTTACTAACTGGCTTGATGGCAAGTCAGCTGAATGTGAAGTTGAAGAAGATAAAGTGTGGCAGCAACGAAAAAACACTGCCCATTTTATACAGCACCAAGCAGACGTTATCCCGGAAGCCGATGTACCACATTGGGATCGTGCTAGTAGCTTTTATAGTGAAAAAGTCCCGTTTTGGCAGTGGCGAGGTTTACCTGCATTGTCAATGGCATTTTCAATGTTTGCCATTGCCCTGGTGATATTCAAGGTTGAATTAGTGATGCAAGATGATGGAGTTTTATTAAGCTTTGCTGGCGACAAATCGCAATTGCAGCAACAAAAAATGGCTACGTTTATTGATCAAAAACTGCAAAGTTTTGCCCAAGAGCAACAAGTACTGCTAGCTAATTATGCTGCTGATATCAAAGTGCAACAGCAAGAAAACAATTTACAGCTTGCCAGCTATATTATGGGAGCATCTCGTCAAGAGCGTAAAGAAGATATTAGCGACTTTATTCAATACATTAATGCGCAACGAAAAGATGAGTTGCTTGATCAAAAAATTAAGTATCAGCAACTTGAACAAGCGATTAAATATAACAAGGCGTCTCAACGCAAAAATATTAACAATTTTGGCATGAATGAAGGTGAGCATAAAAGTACACCGGTCAATTGGACTTCTGAGGAGTAAGATATGAGAAATTTAAATAAATTATCGTGGGGATGGATGATTCCTTGTTTACTAGCTACAGGTGCAGCTAGTGCTGCTCAAAATAAGCCTGATCAATATCAGGATATGCATAAACAGCTCTCCATTATGAGCGATATTATTAAATCATCTGTATCTGATAAGTCAGCACGCCAACAATCAAAAATTAATAGTATTCAAAGCACTTATTTACGTGGGCAAGGTGTGATTTTTACCATAAATTCTGCGGCACGTAATCGTCAATGGGGCAGCTATAACTTTAATTTCTCTATGCCTGAAATGCCGATCATGCCCGTTGCACCAATAGCTCCGTCAGTAAATGATGATTTTGAGGAAAACTACGATATAAATATAAATGATACTGTGACTCAAGCGCTAGAAACTGCTGCTGTTGGCTACGAAAGGGTCATGGAAGTTTTTGAAAAGAATCGTGAAAAAACCAGAGAGTTAAGGGAGAAACAGCGGGACTTAGCTTATGAACTTCGTGATATTGAGCGCGAAAAACGTGACTTAAACTATCAACTGTCTCGTGCCAACGATGAGCAAGTAAAAGAATTAAAGGATGAGTTAAATAAACTGAGTAAAAAGGAAGAAAAGCTACGAGCTAGTAAACGAAAGTTGGCACAGCGAGGAAGTGAGATTGCTGCAGAACAAAAAGCCCAACAAGCGTCGCAGGCAAAAGAGCGTGCTGATTATTATCAAGTATTAACGGCTAACTTAACAGAAACCTTATGCTTATACGGTAATGGTTTAAAAGCTTTACCTAAAGATGAACATGTTAGTGTGATATTAAAGTCCGCTGGTGAAAAATCAGGTCGCCGATATAAGGATAGTATTCTAGTTTTTAGTAAAAAGGATATTGCTAGTTGTGCTGCCGATAAAATTAATGCCGCAGCCTTAATGGAAAAAGGCCAAGCCTATCAATTTTAGTTGCTTAGCCAAAAATATTAAAAAAGCCGCATCAGCGGCTTTTTTAATTATAAATTAGCGTAATCTAATTACTTTTATTGACTATACAATTGCCAATACTGCTAGTTAGATGTACTTCTCTTTTTTGACTATTATTAGTTAATTCTTTACTAGCTGTTGCTTGTGCTGATGAAAAATCAAATATAGCCAGTATTTGTTGCAGCTTGTCATTAAATTTAGCTGCAAATTCAAAAATGGCGTTTTTCTTTTTAAATTTATTTGGCGTAATATGAGCAAAGTCAGCTACTTGAATACCTTGCATTGGTTGACGAGAATTGGCAGATAATCTTGGTAGAGATAAGCGTTTACCCTCTGAAAATATTTCACTGGTAATGCTTGGGTAAGTGTAGCTATAGCTTACGCTTTTAGCTATAGATTGGCTTGCTACTGTAGTTGCAGCGTATTGCTCTGGCTTATCTTTAACTTCTGGTGCAGCTTGCGAAAGTGAACCGCATAATCCTGTGATAACAAAAATAGAGCTAACTAAGCTAATTTTAGCAGGTCTGTTCATTTTGCTTTCCTCATCAAATATCTATCCTAGATCTTTCCCTGATGTGATCATTGTACCATTGTGTTACAAATCAATATAGATAGGAATTTAATTTTGTGCGACTACAATAAGGCAAAGCGCCTGATTTATCCGATAAATAACCATATTGTCAATATTTTTGTAACATCAAAACCTTAATTTACACGATATTGGTGAATCAAATGGGTTGTACAATAAATCTACAGCTAATTTTCATAAGAACTGTTAATTTAAAAATAACTTTCATTTTTCTTAATATATTTTTACAAACTAAATTTATTAGTATTCCTTTTTATGTGAAATGATCTAAAAAGGTTCTGTTAATTCCCGTCAACAGATCCTTTCTTTATTAGTCTTTTTGCTAGGTTAAACAATACTAGGTTAAGAAAATATCGATTTATAGCTTAATCGATTTTTGTGTAGTAGCGGCTCAGTATAACCATTTGGCTGTTGATTTCCTTTAAATATTAAAGACAAAGCAGTTTGAAATGCTATATTTTCATCATAGTTGTTAGCCATTGCGCGGTATTGTGGGTCTTGCTGATTTTGCAGATCAACAATTTTCGCCATTTTTTTCATGCTCGCTAGCACTTGCTCAGGTGTACAGATTTTGTGTTGGAGCCAATTTGCCATATGTTGACTAGATATTCGTAAAGTAGCCCTATCTTCCATTAAACCGACATCGTTAATATCGGGAACTTTCGAACAACCAACACCTTGGTCAATCCAACGGACGACATAGCCTAGAATACCTTGTGAATTATTATCTAACTCCGCCATAATTTCAGCTTCACTCCAGCTAGTATCTTCCGCTAAAGGAATAGTTAGAATATCATCTACAGATGCTGGCACACGTTTTTTAAGTTGTTGCTGTAAATTAAATACGTCAACTTTATGATAATGTAAAGCGTGTAACGTTGCCGCAGTAGGGGAAGGTACCCAAGCGGTATTTGCGCCAGCTTCAACATGGTTGATTTTGGTCGCCAACATATTAGCCATTTGGTCTGGCACAGGCCACATACCTTTACCTATTTGCGCTTTACCACTAAACCCGCACGCTAAACCGACATCAACATTATTATCTTCATAAGCTGATATCCATTTGGTTAGTTTAATATCTGCTTTTCTTGCCATAGGGCCAGCGAGCATTGAAGTGTGTATTTCATCACCGGTTCTGTCTAAAAAGCCGGTGTTTATGAAAACTACGCGTTCTTTGGCAGCGTAAATACAAGCTTTTAAGTTAACACTGGTACGGCGCTCTTCATCCATAATACCCATTTTGATGGTATTGCGCGGTAGAGTTAGTAGATCTTCAACTCGATCAAATAGCTCATTAGCAAAAGCAACTTCTTCTGGGCCGTGCATTTTAGGCTTAACAATGTAAATAGAGCCAGATTGACTGTTCTTGAGTGAAGCTGACGAGCTTTGTTTAACGCGGATATCATGCAGAGCAATTAAAGTGGTAATTACTGCGTCCATAATACCTTCAGGAATCTCCTCACCATTTTGGCTAAGAATGGCGTTGTTTGTCATTAAATGACCAACGTTGCGAACAAACATCAAACTGCGACGCTTCACCGTAAAGTTATCACCGGTTAGTGATTGATATTGTTTGTCTTGTTGCATTTTACGAGTAACATTATTGCCAGCCTTTTTAAAGGTTTCTGATAAGGTCCCTTGATTAAGTCCTAACCAATTTTTGTAAGCAACTACTTTATCGTCGGCATCTACAGCGGCAACAGAGTCTTCACAATCCATAATTGTGGTCAGTGCTGACTCGATGCTAATGTCACTTATGCCTGCTGCATCGGTTTTGGCTATTGGGCTATCGGCATTGAATTCAATCGCAAATAGTAGCCCGTGATGCTTAAATAAAAGTTCGGCTGGTGACTCAGTAGCACCGATAAAACCATTAAGTAATCTTGGTGTTTGTAAACGAACTTGCTGCTCGTTATTTAAGGTAACGACAAGTGTACCGTTAATGATTTGATACTTAGTTGCATCTCTATGTGAGCCAGTACTTAACGGAAGTGTTTGGTCAAGGAAGTCTCGAGCAAAGGCTACAACTTTTGCGCCTCTAGCCGGATTGTAGTCCGCAGATTTTTCTGCACCATTGTCTTCAGTAATAACATCGGAGCCATAAAGCGCATCGTATAAACTTCCCCAGCGGGCATTTACGGCATTTAGTGCAAAACGAGCATTCATCACAGGCACTACAAGTTGAGGACCAGCCATTGCTGCCAATTCTCTGTCAACCTGAGTTGTGGAAATAGTAAAATCAGCTACTTCTGGCGCCAAATAGCCTATTTCCCTTAGAAAGTTTTTATAGTTAGCGAACTCAAACTTCTCATTTTGATGGCTTAGGTGATATTGATTAATTTCTGCTTGCAAATGTTGACGAGTAGCCAATAACGATTTGTTTTTGGGGCTTAAATCATCCACGAGTGCGGAAAACCCTGACCAAAAGTTATCTGAATTTATGTCGGTACCGGGCAATACACTTGATTCGATAAAGTCATATAAGTTTTGTGCAACTTGCATATTGGCAATTGAAATTCTTTTCGTCATAAGGCACCTGTTTGAAAGCTGTGTTGAAAGTTTTCTCATTGTTAAACTGATTGAGCACGATTAAGGGCAATGTTAGAAGATTGCTCGATTGATGCAATAGCCAGAAATTTAGATCTTTAGCTAGTTTTAAATTTTTGTTGAGGATGAAATAATATTAATCAATTCAAGCTGTTGTTTTTTAATGTGTTTTATTTTATTTGGAGAGTATGTTAACAGCCTTTATTCATGCTATTGTTTATTATTATCTCTGGTATTCACATGGTGAATTTTGCTTATGGGTGCTATCAAATGATTTATGTTTGTGATGCTGGGCTTGATAGCTGTTGTATCGGTATTGAGCTAAAAAACTCATGGTTAGGATTTTTCGGTGCAATTACAAATTAATAATGAGGCTAAAATGAAGCGGCTAAAACTGTTATTAAAAAAGGACTGATAGTCGCCGTAATCACGGCTGAGACAATTAATGCCAATGAACTAAAGGCAGCATGTTCATAGCTATAGTTACTCATAATTGACGTTCCAATAGCATGACTAGCGCTGCCGATAGCTAAACCCTGTGCCTTTGGCGAGGTGACTTTTATAAAAGTTAGCCAAGGTGGGCCGACTATTGCGCCAAAGAAGCCTGCAAGAATAATAGCAAATGCGGTAATTGCCACGTTGCCGTTAAGCTGTTCAACTACAGCAATAGCGATAGGCGTTGTTACCGACTTATGTGAAAGAGCTACGGCAATGCTGTAATCACTAACGAGTAACATGGTAATTAAGAAACTACTGATGATGGCGATTAATGTGCCGAAAAATAACACAAAAAATATGCTTTGCCATTGTCGTTTTATGGCCTCCAAATGTTGATATAAGGGAAAGCCAAGTGCAACAACGGCAGGTTCAAGTAGGGCATTGAGTGGCCATGAGCTTTCAAAGTAGTGTTCAAAACTTATATTTTGCCAGGTTAAAAAAGCAATAATGGTAAAAATAGTGATCAACATAGGTTGTAACCAAATGGCTTTATATTTACCTTGTAATAGTGCAATTAACTGATAAAAACCAATGGTTGTGATAAGGGTTAAGGCGGTGTAAATTAAGGCTTGAGTTGAAAATGTAATCACTACTATTACCTATCGCTTACCGGATGCTTCATATTTTTGATAAAGCACCCCGATAGCCGTCAGTAAAATAAAGGTTGTTACGAATGTGATGGCAACGATGGCAATGCCGTGTTGTTTGATTAATTCAAGATGATTAATAATGCCAACGCCAGCAGGAACAAAGCATACGCCCATATGCTTGATGCTCCACACCACACTTGCTCTAATTTTATCTGCATCAAATAGTCGAAAGTGCAAGGTCAGCGTAAATACCATTAAGCCATATAAACTTCCTGGTAGTGCAGGTAATAAGTATGAAGCTAATCGGCCAATAGCAACACAGCTTAGTAATGCAAAAACACTATAAAGTACATTGTAAAATTCAGACTTATGCACTGTCATTGTTAGACTAACTCTTGGATAATATTAACCTTGATTGGCGGCTTCTATCACTAATTGTCGAAACCAAATATGGCTGGCGTCGTGATGCAATAACGGGCTCCAAATCATTTTTAACTCGATATCAGGAATATCAAAAGGAGGTTTAACGATAGTGTAATTACTGTCAGACTTATGAATAAGAGCCGCCCGTGTTGGCAAGGTAGCAACTAATTCGTCTTCTAAAGCTAACTGCATGGCTACGTGATAGTTACGGGTAAATACTTTAATATCACGTTTTTTGCCTAGTCGAGCTAATGCTTCATCAACCCAACCTAACTTTTGCACGTCTTTTGGGTCCATACCAACACCAACACCAAAGCCGGTTTTTGATACCCAAACATGTTTTGCAGACAAGTACGTGTTAAGGTTGAATTTTGACACTACAGGGTTGTCAGCACTTAATAAGCAAGAGAATGAATCTCGCCAAATAGTTTTTTGGTGAAATGATTGGGGTAATTCGTCAAAGCGGTTAATGGCCATGTCGATCTTACCTGCTTCAACGTCATGAAAGGTAACATCACTTGGCGTCATAATATCTATGGTGACATTGGGAGCAATTTGATTAATACGTTTTAGCAATTTAGGTAATAGTGTTGAGGCGGCATAGTCACTAGCCATAATGCGAAAAACCCGCTGGCTATTTTGTTCATTAAATTCTTCTTCACCCTGCAAGGCTTCTTCAAGCTCTAACAGAATCTTTCTAATGGCAGGTGCTAATGCTCTTGCTCTTTCGGTAGGCACCATACCATCAGATGTCCGTACTAATATTGGATCATTAAAAAGCGTACGTAATCGCTTTAAACCGTTGCTCATTGCAGGTTGTGTAATATTTAATTGGCTTGCAGCACGGGTAACATTTTTCTCTCGCAGTAAAACATCAAGATAAATAAGCAGGTTTAAATCGATTTTAGAGATATTCATAGCATTAATAATTTATAGCAAAAACATAATCTAGTTATATGTCATGACTTTTAATGAGAAGCAAGTAAATTTGCTAAAAACGAAAATTTATTTAACTTAAATCAAATGTCGAATTCACAAGCCGAGAGTTTGTTAGTTATTGATTTTATAAGACTAATACTTGTCTTCTTTTAGAGTTATTACACTATTATATTTTTTATGAATGATGGTGATAACTATTATATATTTCATAAATATTGTCGAGTGGGCGTAGTATTTATGTTGTTCGATGTGACAGCTTACCTATGCGGTTACATTATCAAATTATAACTAAGATCAGTGTAGACTTACGGAGAGAATGTTATGTCAAATTATCAAAGTGCAATTGAAGCGGTTCAGGCAATAAAGGCAAAGGCTGGTGACTCTTGGGATGCTATTAATCCAGAATCTGTTGCCCGTATGCGAGTGCAAAATAAATTTAAAACTGGTTTAGAAATTGCCCAATATACCGCTGATATTATGCGTGCAGACATGGCAGCCTTTGATGAAGACAAAACAAAATATACACAATCTCTTGGTTGTTGGCATGGTTTTGTTGGCCAACAAAAACTGATCTCAATTAAAAAGCACTTTGGCAGTACTAAACGTCGTTATTTATATCTTTCTGGCTGGATGGTTGCTGCACTTCGTAGTGAGTTTGGGCCATTACCTGATCAATCTATGCATGAGAAAACCACTGTAGCATCGTTAGTTGAAGAGCTTTATACCTTTCTTCGACAAGCCGACGCTCGTGAATTAGGTGGCTTATTCCGTGCTTTAGACAAAGCTAATGAAGCTGGAGATTCAGCAATAGCTGCTAATATTCAGTCGCAAATTGATAACTATGAAACACATGTTGTGCCAATTATTGCTGATATTGATGCAGGTTTTGGTAATGCAGAAGCAACTTACTTAATGGCAAAACAAATGATTGAAGCGGGTGCGTGTGCACTTCAAATTGAAAACCAAGTAGCGGATGAAAAACAATGTGGCCATCAAGATGGTAAAGTCACCGTACCTCATGCTGATTTTCACGCCAAAATTCGCGCCTTACGTCATGCATTTTTAGAGTTAGGAATAGACAACGGTATTATCGTTTCACGTACAGACTCTGAAGGTGCAGGCCTTACCAAAGAAATTGCCGTGGTTAAAGAACCAGGCGACCAAGGTGACCAGTATAATTCTTTCCTTGATGTGGAAGAGATTGATGTTTCGCAAATGCGTGAAGGTGATGTTTGTTTAAACCGTAATGGCAAGCTTGTTCGCCCTAAACGGTTACCTTCTGGCTTATATCAATTCCGTGAAGGCACAGGACCTGAACGCTGTGTATTCGACAGTATTGAAGCGATTAAAGCAGGTGCTGATTTATTATGGATAGAAACCGCGACACCAAATGTTGCTGATATTGCCGCAATGATGAATGAAGTTCGTAAAGAAATTCCTGACGCAAAATTAGTCTACAACAATAGCCCGTCATTTAACTGGACTTTGAATTTCCGTCAACAAGCATATGATGCCATGGTTGAAGCCGGACAAGATGTTTCTGCTTATGTTCGTGAAGATTTAATGAATGCTGATTATGATGAGTCAGAGCTATCGGCAATTGCGGATGAGCGCGTGCGCACTTTTCAAGCTGATGCGGCTCGTGAAGCCAATATATTCCATCACTTAATTACTTTGCCAACATACCATACAACCGCCTTGTCAGTTGATAACTTAGCTAAGGAATATTTTGGTGATAAAGCTATGCTTGGTTATGTGGAAGGTGTACAACGTAAAGAAATTCGTCAAGGTATTGCCTGTGTTAAACATCAAAATATGTCAGGCTCTGATATTGGCGATGATCACAAAGAATACTTTGCTGGTGAAAATGCCTTAAAAGCGGGTGGTGCGAAAAATACGTCTAACCAGTTTAGCTAATGAAGCGAGTTGTATTTAGTATACTTAAGTTGAGTTATATATTAAAAAATGACTTAGGTTTCTGCTCAAGAAAAATAACTTGTTAACTTATCCCAACCGAAGCAAAAAGCACTGTTATTAACAGTGCTTTTTTATTTATAATTCAACACTCTAGTTATTTGTAGTATTAGCAGGCACTAATATGAAAGGTTTAATTGGCCTTTTTGAGCGTACGGCCATGTAATATCATCAGTACAACGTAAAACAAAATGGATAGATTTATGCTTGTTATCGCTGGTATTAATATAAGTTTTCCGTAACTTAAGCCGTAAACTGTTAGTGTGATCAATAACGTAGTGACTGTCGCGATAACTAGGCTATAGCGTATCATTGCAACGTTTTTGATTAACATTGCAGCAACTAAACTTAACATAAGTGTTAACCAAAAACTGTAATGTGCCGATAATCCCAAGCCAATGCTAGCTAAAAGTGCCATCGAAAGAGCTAATGGTGTACCGTAAATAAAGCCACTCCAAAGGAAATTGGTATTGTCGATTTTTCCACGTTTATTTAGCCAGATATTGATACCGGAAACACTAATATAGGTTAAAGCAAGGCCAAGTATTAAATAAACAACTTTAACGGCTAGATTACCAAAGTGGCCAAAATGTAAGCGATAAACTGAGTAAAGGGCTTGTTGTCCTAACGGGCCGTTAGCCATTCCTTGCTGCCTTATGTATTGGCCATCAGCATGAAATTGATAAATTTCTGAATAAATTAAGCGTTGCGGTAAAGTCGCGGCGATTTCAATAAACTGCTCGTTAGTTGTTATGTTTTGAACAACAACATAAATTGGTGTAGCGCGTTTATCTACGGCTGCCATATTAGCAAAGCTTTGCTCAATATTAAGTTCAGGTGCATTAGCAATAATAGGCTCTGTGCCATAAATATCAGCAATCAGCGCTTCACGATCATTATCATAAAATGCACTGGCAGCAATTAACACCAATATTGATACTAAACCAAAAAATGCTCCGGTTATGGCTATCATAGCATGGAAGGGCAGCCCCCAAACGGATAAACGGTTGTGCAGATCTATTTGCTGCTTTTGGCCTGTACCGCCCCAGTTTAAGGTAAATGCATCTTTGAAAATTCTACTATGCGTAAGTAAGCCGGAAATTATTAAGTGCAGCAATAAAATACCGAAAAAACTCACAACGGCTAGGCCTAGTGTTTTAGGTAAATGCAGTTGGATATGCAACTCTTGTAGCATTTCAGTCCAAGGCTTTTTAACGGTTTCACTTAATGTACCGTCTTGATTTAGCCACCATTCTTGTTCGCCATCAGATAAATGCGCACGAGGAACTTCGGCTGTTGGTAGCACGACATAAACCGATTTTTCAGGGCTTGTAACTTGCTTGAGATACTCTTGGTAAGCCGTACTGATACTTTTTATCGGTAATTGACTATACTCCGCAATATTGGGTTGCTCCCAGCGCTCAAACTCAGGATAAAATACTGCCAAACTACCTGTAAGGCAAATAAGATACATGATGGCTCCTACCGCTAAACCAATAGCGGAATGCGCATCAAACATTTTTTTTACAATGATTTTTTTAATTGTTAATTTATTCATGATATTCAATTCACGTTTACAGCGTGAAAATGCCTCCAAGCATTAGTGCACTGGCTAGCGACATTACTAATGAGGTTCTCAATAGCTTATCTGTTGTTGATAACCAAATGCTGGCAAGTGCCCAAAAAATAGGGAAAGCGAGTGCTGCAAAAGCTAGTTGCAGGTTCAATGACTGAATGAATAATCGTGCTAATATCATCGTTAGTAATACACCTGTTAAGCCACATAAAATGAATAGCGCTAAGCTGTAATACAGTAGTTTAACTTTTTTCTTACGACTCCATGGCGCACTAAGCGTTGAATTGCGTGTGGGTAATTGTTGTGTTTTTGTGATTTTTTTTGTGAAAAAAATTAACATGCATGCTTGAATGCTCAGCATACAAAGAAAGTAAATACTGCCAAATTCTCCCCCTGCAATGTTAATACAAAGCATGCATGAAAGTATTAGTAACAATAACGAAGCTAACAATGCTAACTTGTTTGTGGTTGGTTGGCGCCAGTTTCGCCATAGCAAAAAAATACCGGCACTGCATAAAAGCAGTGCCGTAAGTTCGCCAATAAAAGGAAGGGACGATAAATCAATCATTTGCTTGCTAAAAGTTATAACTTACGCGGCCAACAATAGTGCGCTCTTCACCAGGGAAGCAATCACCGCGCCCTAAGCAAGTTGCATAATAGTTTTTGTCTGTTAAGTTGCGTACATTCAATGCGAAGTCCCATTGCTCAACTGCATAGCCGATCATAAAATCGGTTAGGGTGTAAGAAGGCGTGCGGTAAGTATCTGTGCCGTCATAGCTTTCTCCCGAATAACGAACACCAAAACCTGATTTGAAACCTTCTAAATTGCCCGTAGGTTTATAGCTTAACCATGCTGAAGCTTGTTTTTCGGGTACACTGTCTAGTTTAAAGCCGTCGGCACTTTCGGTATCAAGTTTTGAAGCATTTAGCTCTAGCGTGAAATCTCCAAATGCCGTTAAACTTTCAAATTCAACACCGTTAATTTTTGCTTTACCACTTTGTTGTTGAAATTCTTGTGGATTACTGTTTGGGTCAGATAAGTTAGTTTGCTCAATATCGAACCAAGCCAAGGTATAGAAGCCTTCAAATGCTGTTGGTACATATTTGATACCAAGCTCTATTTGTTCGCCGCGTTGCGGTTTAAGTAATTTACCTTGGCCATTATCACCAATAACAGGCTCGAAGGACTCAGCGTAGTTGATGTATGGCGATATGCCGTTGGCAAATTTATAAATAATACCAGCGCTTAAACTTACTTCAGAATCCGACTGACTTTCTCCTGATGTTTCACTTTCGCTGTCGTCGAAACGTGCCCCTAACGTGATAGACCATAAGTCGATATCTATTTGGTCACTAATATAGAAACCAAGATCCTTTGAATTAGTTTCAGGCTTTTTGGTGTAATAAGGCGCTAAAAGTGCATCTACGTCAACTTCAACATATTGAGGATTGAAAACATTTACCCATAAAGAGTCACCAAACGTGCTATCAGGTAAGCCAGTAGTAAAATCTAAACCAGGTGCATATGCATAATAGCCAGCGCTATCAGTTGTGACATCTTGATATTGCGCACCAAACAACATTTTGTGTTCGATATCACCCGTGTTAAATTCGCCTAATAGGCGAATGTCGATTACTTTTTGCTCTGAAGTTGCATCGTTACGATAAAATGTACGAGGCACAGTGCCGTCTTTATATAAGCTGCCATCCGCGTTATAAATATAACGATTTCCGCCAGGTAAGAATGTACTCCAAGCTTGCTGATAATCAGCACTTGCATCGGTATAACGAGCATTAGCAGAAAGTTGCCAGTAATCATTAATATCATGGCTAGCCATTAACGTAACCGCTAGAGTTTCGGCGTCATACTTGTTATAACCGGGTAAACCTAAGTAGGTATCATGGGCTATTTTTTTACCATTTGGTGCTGGTAATAAGGTGCCTTGAAGTGGCAAAAATTGTGCGCCAGTATCACTTTCCGTGTCGGTGTAATTTACCAGCATTGTGACTTCTGTTTCATCACTAGCTAGCCAAGTAATAGAAGGGGCAAGTACTCGGCTTTTGTCTTCAACATGATTTACTTGAGTATCACTATCTCGCACAACTGATACTAAACGATAGAGCCAGTTTTCGTTACTTCCTATGGTACCAGTAGAGTCTACTGCTAATTGTTTTCTGTTAAAGTTTCCTGCTTCCACCACTATTTGGTGAGCCGCTTCTGGTTTTGGTGTTTTACTTACCACATTCACTAAACCACCTGGTGAGCCTTTACCATAAAGTACAGATGCTGGCCCTTTTAATATCTCGACTTGTTCCAAAGTAAAAATATCTGGTCGAGTATTGTTATAGTTACCAAATAACGACTGCAAACTATCTTGATATTGAGGAACATTTAAGCCGCGCACTTTAATCCAGTCGCCACGGGTTGCAAAACCATAGGTTTGTCCTGCTACGCCGGCAGAATAAGTAAATGTATCATCAAGTGTTAATGCACCTTTATCGATAATCTGGCTTAGATCTTCGATACTCACCGAGCGAGCAACATCCATAATTGGCGTGTCAGACTTAGTTGCTGAATAATGACTAAGCTTGCCATAGACTTCAATTCTTTCGATATCGGTGTCGACAGCGTCGTCATTTGCTTGTGCAGTGAAAGCGGTGCAGGCCGACAAAATAGCTAAAGTGAGTGGAGTTCGAGAAAAGTTAAACACGGTTAAGGTCCTTTAAAAAGCGTTATTAATTGCATCTAAATGATAATGGTTATCATTATTGATCGCATTATGTGCAGGTGCAACGCTTTTGTAACATTTTGTAGAAATAACAAGGATAAAGGCAATGAGGTTAGTTATTAAAGATGAAGTTGCAGCGCGTTTGTTGATGAAAATCACGAGTACTTTGAGCTATCAGAAGGTTATTTCTTGTTGTTTAGGTAAGTTTTTGTCGAATTAGTATTGAGTCAGTGGCATAAAAAAAGCCAGCAAGTTAACCATGCTGGCTTTTGTCACTAATAAATTGTTAAAAAAATTAATGTTTTAGAAGCTGTAAACTAATGTCATTGCCGTTTCTGTATTAGTATTTTCTTTATCATCTTCAACTTCAGTATTGTAATCAACAACAAAGCTAAATTTAAGTTGTAATGTTTCAATTAATTTAGTTGAAATAGATGTTTCTGCTTTATAAGTACTGTTTTCACCACTTTTTGGTGAGTACTTAGCAACTAATAATTGTTTAAATTCAACATGTTCATTGATTTGACGTTTGTATAAAGCCTGTGCTTGAATAATAAAGGCATTTTTAGTCTCTTCGTCTTGCGTATCAGATTGACGTAAAACATCACGCTTGAAACCAGGACCAATATCAGCATCTAAAGTGGCTTTTTCTGTTTCAAACCAACGACGACCCCAACCAGCAGAGATTGAACTTTGATTCTCAAAACTGCTAAAACGGTTATCTTCGTATGATGCGTTGCCGTAGATATAATTTGGGCTAGCTTCATCAAGGGTATAGTTTGTTTGGCCTACAATTGTCCATTTTTGATCGCTAGTTTCGAAATGATCGTCACCTTCTTCATCAGTGGTTTCAGTTTTTTTCACCAGCATGTCAAATTGGCCTGTTGTTTTCCAAGCACCTTCTTCGTAACCTAAGTCAAAACCTGCTTTAATATCGCCACTTTTCGTGTCGCCAGTTTTAAACAGCATGCCTAGCTCGGCCGACGCTGTGTAAGGAGATTTATCTTCTGCTGGTGTGGCATCTTCAGCAATTGTTACGAAAGAAACGCAACATAATGCCGCAGATATTAACTTATGACTCATTGTTTTCCTCTTTATTCATATGAATAGATAATTGTGGGAATGGGATTTCGATTCCTTCGTTGTCCAATTCAGTTTTAATTTTTTGTAGTAAATCGAAGTAGGTTGGCCAATAATCAGCAGATTTTACCCAAGGTCTTACTACGAAGTTAACGCTGCAATCAGCAAGTTCTGAAACGCCAACTGTTACTGCTTGATCTTTCAAAACACGCTCATCAGCACTAACTAAATTCAACAAAATTTCTTTGGTTTTTGCGAGGTCGGCATCATAACTTACCCCGATAACCAAATCTATTCTTCTTGTTGGTTTAGTTGAATAATTTGTAATAGTACCGCTAGTAATTGAACCGTTTGGAATAATGACCGTTTTATTATCGCCAGTACGAAGTTGTGTCGAAAATATTAAGATTTCTTCGACAATACCAGCAACGCCCGATACTTCGATAAAATCCCCTGACTTAAAAGGCTTAAATACAATAAGTAAAACGCCCGAAGCGAAATTTGATAGTGAGCCTTGTAGTGCCAAACCAATTGCTAAGCCGGCAGCACCAACAATTGCAACCAGTGATGAAGTGTTAAAACCTAAATGAGAAACGGCAGCAACAATGACTATAAAGAACAGCATGCCGTAAAGTAGGCTACTGATAAATGAAATAATAGCATCGTCCATACCTTTGTGACGCATGACTTTTACCACGCCTTGGCGAATCATATTCGCAACAAATTTACCAACAAATATAATCGCTAATGCGATAACTAGATTGATTGCAAAATCAAGTAGCATAGTTTGGTTATCAATTAACCAGTTTTGAATCGTTTCCATTGGTTGCCCCAAGCAATGTTATAAAGGGCGAATTATAGTGAAGTGGTGATTAAATATCATCAATTTGTTAACAATTTGACCGATTTATTAACAAATGTTTCGTAAATACGTTATCAGAATTTAAAAAGGCGGCCTAAGGCCGCCTTTATTTAAAAGCAAAGCAAGTTTACTTGATTAATGCGTCAAGCTTACCTGAAGAATATTGCATAAACATATTTTCAAGTGATACTGGTTTGATTTTTGATGCTTGGCCGACAGTTCCAAATGCTTCGTAACGAGCTTTACAAATATCTGACATGGCTTGCGTTGAAACTTTAAGGAATTTACGAGGATCAAACTCACTTGGGTTTTCGGCAAGAAAACGACGCACAGCGCCGGTTGATGCTAGACGTAAATCAGTATCGATATTGACTTTACGAACACCATTTTTAATACCTTCCTGAATTTGCTCTACCGGTACACCGTAGGTTTCTGGAATGTTACCACCAAATTCGTTAATAACAGCCAACCATTCTTGTGGTACAGAAGAAGAGCCGTGCATAACTAAATGAGTGTTAGGAATACGGTTGTGTATGGCTTTAATGCGGTCAATAGCAAGAATATCGCCAGTAGGTGGACGAGTAAATTTGTACGCACCATGCGAGGTACCACAAGCTATTGCTAGGGCATCAACCTGAGTTTTTTGTACGAAATCTGCGGCTTCTTCTGGGTCTGTTAACATTTGCTCCATTGTTAACTTACCTTCGGCACCGACACCGTCTTCTTCACCAGCTTCACCCGTTTCTAAAGAACCTAAACAACCAAGTTCACCTTCAACAGAAACCCCACAAGCGTGGGCCATTTCAACTGTACGACGAGTAACATCCACGTTATATTCATAACTTGATGGCGTTTTGCCGTCAGCCATTAGTGAACCGTCCATCATCACTGATGAAAAGCCAAGTTGAATAGAGCGCTGACAAACACTTGGTGAAGTACCGTGATCTTGATGCATAACCACAGGAATATGTGGAAACTCTTCGATCGCCGCTAAAATTAAGTGACGTAAAAAAGGTGCGCCTGCATATGCTCTTGCGCCAGCAGAACCCTGCAAAATTACTGGGCTATCGGTTTCGTTAGCGGCAAGCATGATAGCTCTAACTTGTTCTAAATTGTTAACGTTAAAAGCTGGAATACCGTAACCATTTTCTGCGGCATGGTCTAACATTTGGCGCATAGAAACTAAAGCCATGAACTAACTCCTGTGATTGTAAATAATAACAAATGGGTTTTAAAAAAGTTTCATTTTGAAACTTAACGCTTTCGTCTCGTAATTATATCAGATGGTTTTAATTATTTGCACTAGAAAAAATGGTGCAATCTTGCTGATAAATATAAAATTTTCACTTATTGTGCTTTTTGTTTATAAATTACGAAAATATTACAGTTTTGGGCTAGGTTTTAAGCTGTGTTCTCTCTATTTTTAAGTAATTTTACTACGAAAAATGCAGTAATGAAGAAAAATATATTTTTAGTCAATTAGCGTCTAATTCTCGAATTTTTCATCAATGATAAAAAAACGCTAATTGGCAATTAAGCTCAATTAGCGTTTTGTTGTTTGAATATGGCAGTAAATTAACTTATTAGTCGTTTGCGCGTGCTTCTAAAATTTCGACAGCGGGCAATTTTTTACCTTCTAAAAACTCTAAAAAGGCACCACCACCAGTGGAAATGTAAGACACTTTATCAGCAATATTATACTTATCAACTGCAGCTAAAGTATCTCCGCCACCCGCTATTGAAAATGCCTTACTGTTAGCTATCGCGTGTGCGATAACTTCAGTACCTTTACCAAATTGGTCAAATTCGAATACACCTACTGGGCCGTTCCATACAATAGTTCCGGCCTTGGCGATAATGTCGGCTAAAGCTGCTGCACTGTCAGGGCCAATATCAAAAATCATGTCTCCATCAGCAACGTCGCTAACATTTTTAAGTGTAGCCACCGCTGTTTCTGAAAACTCTTGTCCAACAACAACATCTGTTGGCACAGGGATTGAGCCATTGTTAGCTTTTGCTTGCTGTGTTAGGCGATTGGCTTCATCAACTAGGTCTGCTTCATACAATGATTTACCAACATTATGGCCATCAGCGGCAATAAAGGTATTAGCGATACCGCCACCAACAACAAGTTGGTCAACAATGCCAGCTAATGAGTCAAGCACCGTTAGTTTAGTGGAGACTTTCGAGCCACCAACAATAGCGACGAGCGGACGCGCAGGGTTATCAAGTGCTTTTGATAAAGCGGCCAATTCGCCAGCAAGTAATGGACCAGCACATGCAGTTTTAGCATGCTTAGCAACACCGTGCGTACTTGCTTGTGCGCGATGAGCTGTGCCAAAGGCGTCCATAACATATACGTCACATAGCGCCGCTAATTTTTTCGCTAGCGTATCGTCATTTTTCTTTTCACCAAGGTTAAAGCGAACGTTTTCAAAAATGACTAATTCACCAGCATTTACATCAACACCGTCTAGGTAATCTTTGACTAATCTTACCGGTGCGTTAAGTGCCGCAGCTAAGTAGTCAGCTACAGGTTGTAATGAAAATTCCTCATTGTATTCGCCTTCAGTAGGTCGACCTAAATGTGACATCACCATCACTTTCGCACCAGCTTCTAGGGCAATTTTAAGTGTTGGTAAAGCGGCACGTAGACGAGCATCAGAGGTAATCTTGCCGTCTTTCACGGGGACATTTAAATCTTCACGAATTAACACTCGTTGGTTTTCAAGTGATAAATCCGTCATTTTAATTACAGACATGCTGAGTTCCTGTTGGTAAAAGTTAACTATTAGGTAAATTTATAAATTTTATTGCTTACTATATACAAGCATAGCTAATTTGCTTGTGACATAGCAAAAGCAGTATCTAACATGCGATTAGCAAAGCCCCATTCGTTGTCACACCAAATGAGCAACTTTACTAAACGCTTGTGACTAACTCGTGTTTGGTTACCATCAACAATACAAGAGTGAGGATCATGATTAAAGTCGATAGAAACTAATGGCTCAGTGGTATAGCCCAAAATGCCAGACAAGCCATTATTTTGTGCCTGTACTATAGCTTGGTTGATATCGTCAATAGTAACATCGCTAGATAAAGTAAGGCTTAAATCCATTGCGGTAACATTGATAGTGGGTACCCGCACCGCAATTGCTTCAAAACGGCCGGCAAATTTTGGTAAAATGCGCTCAATGCCTGCAGCCAACTTTGTATTGACTGGAATAATAGATTGACTTGCTGCTCGAGTGCGGCGTAAATCTGAATGATAGGCGTCAATAACTTGTTGGTCATGCATTGAGGAATGTATAGTGGTAATTGCACCGCCTTCGACGCCAAATGCGTTGTCTAAGACTTGAATGACAGGCACCACACAGTTGGTTGTACATGAGCCATTTGAAACAACTTTGTCGGTTGCTGTTAGTTGCTGATGGTTAATGCCGTAGATAATTGTCGCATCAAGATCATGAGCGCCTGGGTGTGAAAAAAGGACTTTTTTTGCACCTTGTTGAATATGCAACTGGCCATCGTGCTGATCGCCAAATTTTCCAGTGCAATCAATAACAATATCAATATCGAGTTGTTGCCAAGGCAAAGCACTGATTTCTGCTTCATGGCTCAGGGTAATTTCATCGCCGGCAATAAAAAGCTTGTTGCCAGTTTGTTCAACAGCAAAAGCGAATCGACCATGTGTTGAGTCATATTTTAATAAATGTGCGATACCTTCTGGATCAGCAAGCTCATTGATTGCTTTAAGCTTGAAATCGTTTGTTCTGGCATTTTCGTATAAGGCACGAACTACATTGCGGCCTATTCTACCAAAACCATTTATTGCGATATTAATTGACATTATTTTGTTCTTACTGATGTGATTAGGCTATTTCATTGACAATGAATATTGTCATTAAATACTCATTGTCAATGAAATAGCCAGTTAAACAAAGCTTAACTGGCTACTAATTTTGCTAAGTGAAACAGTAGAAAATTAATCTAAGCTATTTACTGTGTTAACAACGTTCTCAACGGTAAAACCAAAGTGTTCAAACAACGCATTACCAGGTGCAGACTCACCAAATGTTGTCATACCAACGACTTTGCCGCTAAAGCCAACATATTTGTACCAGAAATCTGTGTGAGCAGCTTCAATAGCAACGCGTTTAGTAACGTTTGCAGGTAATACTGATTCTTTGTAGTTGGCATCTTGTGCATCAAAGATATTAGTTGAAGGCATAGAAACCACACGTACCTTGTCACCAAGTTGCTCAGCAGCTTTTAGGGCTAATGACACTTCAGAGCCAGTTGCTATTAAAATAGTTTCTGGTGTACCTACGCTATCTTTTAAGATATATGCACCTTTAGCAATGTTTGCTACTTGTTCTGTATTGCGACTTAGTGCTGGTAAACCTTGGCGTGAAAAAATTAATGAAGTAGGGGCGTTTTGACGCTCTACTGCATTCTTCCAAGCTACCGCTGATTCAGTCGCATCTGCCGGACGCCATGTCACCATATTTGGCGTTGTACGTAAATTTGTCAACTGTTCTATTGGCTGATGCGTTGGGCCATCTTCACCTTGGCCAATAGAGTCATGAGTGTATACAAAAATATTTTGGATACCCATCAATGCCGACATACGTACCGCGTTACGAGCGTACTCCATAAACATCATAAATGTAGCACCGTAGTTAATGAAACCACCGTGTAATGAAATACCATTCATAATGCCGCTCATACCAAATTCACGAACGCCGTAGAAGATGTAGTTACCAGCTGCATCGTCTTGAATGCCTTTAGAACCAGACCATAAGGTTAAGTTAGAGCCTGCTAAATCTGCTGAACCGCCCATTAATTCTGGTAACACTTTACCAAAGGCTTCAATAGTATTTTGTGATGCTTTACGAGAAGCAACATTCTCAGCTTTTTCTTGGCATTCTAAAATATAAGCATTAGCTTTTTCTTCAAATTCTGCCGGTAAGTCGCCCTTAATTACACGACGCTCATATTCAGCAGCTAGCTCAGGGTGAGCGGCTTGATATGCGGCAAACTTTTCATTCCAGCTTGCTTGTTCGGAGCCGCCTTTTTCTTTTTGATCCCAATCAGCGTATACATCAGCTGGAATATCAAAAGGGGCATGCGGCCAGTTTAAGAATTCACGTGCCGCGGCAATTTCGTCATCACCTAATGGTGCGCCGTGACAATCATGAGTACCAGACTTGTTTGGTGAACCAAAACCGATAACCGTTTTACAACAAATCATGGTTGGCTTATCAGTGACGGCTTTTGCGGCTTCAATCGCTGCGGCAACTGCTGCGCTATCATGACCATCAACATCACTTATCACGTGCCAGCCGTAGGCTTCAAAGCGTGCTGGCGTATTGTCAGTAAACCACCCCTCAACTTCACCATCAATTGAAATGCCATTGTCATCCCAAAAGGCAATTAGCTTACCTAAGCCCAATGTACCAGCTAATGAACAGGCTTCATGAGAAATTCCTTCCATTAAGCAACCGTCACCTAAGAATACATAGGTGTTATGGTCAACAATATTATGACCTTCTCGGTTAAATTGTGCCGCTAAGGTTTTTTCAGCAATAGCCATACCGACAGCATTTGAAATACCAGCACCTAAAGGACCAGTTGTTGTTTCCACACCCGGTGTATAACCATATTCTGGGTGACCAGGGGTTTTAGAATGCAATTGACGGAAATTTTGTAATTCGTTAATTGGCAAATCATAGCCTGTTAAATGCAGTAATGAATAGATTAGCATTGAACCATGGCCATTAGATAAGATAAAACGATCGCGGTCAGCCCAGTTTGGATCCGTTGGGTTATGCTTTAGAAAATCACGCCATAAAACTTCAGCGATATCTGCCATGCCCATAGGGGCTCCAGGGTGTCCTGATTTAGCCTTTTGCACGGCATCCATGCTTAAAACTCGAATTGCATTGGCCAGTTGTTGACGCGACGGCATAATTGCTCCAATAATTGTAAAAGATGAAAGGATGAAAATTGCGCTTATTTTCGCCTAGAGTGCCCCCTCACTGCAAATTTAATTAGCACTTTTCTACGATTTTTTTTCTCTTAGTTATGTTTTTCAATCATCATCAGATATGTCTTTAATTAATCATGTGAATGATCATTTGCCTGTTCTGATATAGGTTTTAGATCTTAATTTAAAAAAAGCTTAAATATTATAGACTAAGCGCTTGAATTATGATCTAAGATCCTTTAATGTGGATTGGTTGTATGTACAAATAACAATAAAAAGATATAACCTGAACAGGAAAGAGTAATGAACAGGTCGTCGTCAAGAGGAGTTAAGCTGACAACGGTAATATTTGCTGTAGTAATATTAGCTGTATCGGCGATGTTGAGTAATAGCTCAGCTGCAGACGACAAGGATGTTGCAATAGAACAAAAAAGTGATGAATTGATTAACTAATTTGTCTTTTAAAATATAAACCTCGCTAAAGCGGGGTTTTTTTATGTTTTTTAATTAAGATCATTTTGAAAGTGGATGTTGTTATTCAACCCTAGGTGTAAATTTGAAAGGGTGGCGTCCCCACCAGGACTCGAACCTGGAGCAGCGGCTTAGGAGGCCGCAGTTTTATCCAGTTAAACTATGAGGACATAAATACTAGTTTATAAATTTGTAGAGAAATATCAATAGTTCAACTTGTGTAAAGCAGGGTGAGAATAGCAAAGTTTACTTGCAACTATTCAATCAAGGAGCCAATGCTTGTTTCTTATTGGCTCTCATGTTCAGTTAAAGTTTCCCTGCTAGTAGCGAATTGCCAAGTCATTCACCTGAATGTTATCTATGATGTGCTGTTCGGTTGTAGTGGCTCGTGCGCTGTCATTAGTAACCTCATTAACAATCACTTTATATGGGCTGACATTAAACCCTGGGTAAGATCTTTTGTCATCACTGATAAAATTTTCAAAGTGTAACAATGAAAACTCATCACCAACTTTAACACCATGGCGGCTGCCTAGATTAAAGGTGATATTATTGCCAGCAACTTGGACGATCCTTCCTTGAGTAGGCTGACACATCATATTTTCATCGATATCTGTAACCATATCGTCAAGTGTCTGGCTTATTTGCATGCCATAGTCACTTTGCCAAAAGTTGTGGCTTGAAACATCCACTTGCTTGCGTTTATCGAACTGCCAAGGAGCTGAAGTTTGATACTGCTTATCTAATACTCTTTCGCCCGTAGTACCGTCATGAATGTATAAGGCGATATTAAATTGGCGTTGATAGATATTTTCTTGCCAAAACTGCCATGTGTTATTTTCACTATTAGCCATTGATAAGTCTTGAATTTCAGAGAACAACACATACTGACTATTTGTCATATTTGCTAAAGATCTTGCGAGGTCTTTAAGTTGCTCCATCGCCAAACTTTGGTTAAGTCGAGAGAATTCTGTTTTAGTATTGAGCGCCAACTTGGTGTCGAGATAAATACCATTTTTTTGAATTTTGTTCGCCAATTGCTTAACTAATGTTTTATCAATTTTATAAATGTTGCCAATATTGGCCTGTTCTCGGTGCAATAAGTTGCTACGGGTTAATAACATTGATTTTTTATAATCAGCGGCAAAGCACTTCTTCTCTTGTGGGAATATATCTGCCCGTATAGTCACGGTGACTAAATTATCTGTATAGTTTTCACTGATAAGTTCAAAAGAGTTAACACTGCCACTTGCGCGAATATTAATTTCGTCTTGTGTAAGCAAACCATTGACCACTTGCTGAACACTCGATACTGAAGCTCCAGCGACTAACAACGCTTTTTTGAGAGCATTTTGCATTGCCCGGTTTTTAGCGGATTTACTGTCGTCATTTTTAATCGTTGCAGTACCTTGAGATTCATACCACTGACCAACACTCGTATTACTGTATATTGTTAAACTTATGGCGATTACACTAAGTTTTATTAACTTGTGCTTTAATAAACGACGATAAACTGGCTTTAACAACATAGTGATCTCTTAGTAACTGGAACGACAACTTAATTCGAATATGCATGTTTTATGCCTATTTAGTTATTTGTAAAAACTGGCGCGAATTATGCTTTGTTGTTGGCACTATTATTAATTTGATTTATGCATTAATTGAGGAGAGCTCAATGAAAAATTGGCTTTTAGCGATACTATTACCGGCACTTGCCTCCTGTTCTATGGTGGCAGAAGAAGATGATTTTTATCGTTCGTCATACAATGAAAAGCAAGAAATTGACAGCTTTGAACTACCTCGACACGCAATAAATGACGTGGTTAAAGGGCTGGCTTATCAGATGCTTGAAAGTAGCTCATTTGTAAACCCTAAAACACCTATTGCAATTGCATCATTTGTCGATCTCAAGAACTTGGAATCAACAAATTGGCTTGGAAATCAGCTATCTGAAAGCTTTGTACATGAAATGCAACGTCACGGTTTGGTGGTTATCGACTTTAAAACTACCGGTCATATTAGGGTAACTGCTGATGGCGATTATGTATTTAGTCGTGATTGGAAAGAGTTACCTGAACGCCAGATAATTGACTATGTTGTTACTGGCACCATGATGCAACAAGAGGAAGGGATATTGGTAAATGCTCGCATGATAGGTATGCAATCTCGAGTTGTTGTAGCTACTGCGCAATCTTTCATTCCATCTTGGGTGGTAGGTGATGATTTTAACCGCAATGAAAATGTGAAAATGAAAGACGGTATGATCCTCCGTGATAGTGCTATGTTGGTTGATGATGCTCGTGCTGTTGCCATACAGCAATAGATTAACGAATTAATATAGGTTTAATATGATTTCTTTATTAAGACGCGGTGCAGTTTTATTTGCTTTAACAATATTGACGGCATGTTCGTCAATTTATGATAAACATGTGGAATGGCAAACCGTGAAACCCGAAAGTTTTCCAGTATTAACGGCAATAGGGCAAGCGCCCATAAGTTTACAGAAATCAAAGCATGATACTCAAAAAATGCTTATGGCAATTAACGCATCTAAAATAGCCGCTTATGCAGAATTAGCCGAGCAAGTTTATGGGCAAACAATTGATGGTAAAACAACTATGTCTAATTTGGTTGTTGATAACCAAAAGTTAAGAGCGTCGGTACAAGGTATTATTCGTGGTGCTAAAGTTGTTAAGAGTTATCCGGTAGGTGATACGTATACCACTGAGTTGAGCTTAGATTTTAAAGATGTATATGACATCTATACAGCGTCATCGAACCGACAAGAAATTAAAGATATTTCTTACTATTAATTGACAGATATTTGTAAGTTCTCATTAAAACACCAGCTTTAGGCTGGTGTTTTAAATTTTAGAGCTATGACTTGCGCTACGAGCTAACAATAATTATTGAAGCTGTGAATTTTGCTATATAGATGTAGGGATGTTCTAGAGTACTCAGCTTTCACACTTTGCTTTCGTATTTTCTGCGCTAGTCAAACTTAAAGGCTAAAAGTGTTGCAACTGAGTAAATACTATCGTGAATTTTACTATTAGGCCTTAATTCCTAGGCTACTGAGTCCGCCAGAGGTTTTGCCTTTATTATCGTATGTCATAGAAGATTTATTATGACTTTCTAATAATGATGTTTTCATACGTTCAACCGAGAGTTGAGATTGATGTATGATCAAACCATTTACTTGATTTTGTTTTTTACAACGTAGCAAGATGGCTTCTATTTCTGATAGCTCATCAGCAAAGTTACCGGCTAGTTTTTCTTGCTTAAATTCAAAGCTTTGTCCTATGGCGTTATCTGTTTCTTGAATGGCAACAAGTAGGCTATTTTTCTCAGAGGTGAGCTCAATTAAAGCGTCTGGATTTTGCTGCTGTAAAATTTCTTTTTCGGCAGTTAATAACGTCTCTAATTGCGTCAATTGCGATAATTGTTTAGAAACCAATTGTTGGGGCGTTATTTTGTCAGACACTTTTTATTTCCTTGAAACTATAGGTTAGCCAAGCTCAAATTCAAAATTAGCAATGCTTGCAGCTAGCTTTTCTGGGTTTACTTTATAATCGCCAGACGCTATTGCACTTTTTAACTCGTCAATTTTCTTTTGATTTACCACAGGCGAGTCACCTGCTTTCTTTTGTAATTCACTCAATTGCTTTGCCTGCGGTGTAATTGAAACTGAATCACGAGGCGCCAATTTCGCTTGTTGCGATGCATTTGCGTTTTCTGTGACTTGTTGTTTAGTCTGAACTTGCTGCTCAAGTTTCTGTTTTACTTGACTGGGATTGTTCAAGTTATTGATATTTATCGCCATTATTAAATCCTACTTACAACAGTAATTGGTTTCTAACCTTGTATCGGCAAAACAATAGAAAACTTAAGAATTATTATAAATTAATTACTACTTGGTTAATAGCGTTAACTTGGCCACGAATTGTACGACCTGACTTATTATTTTTCACGGAAATAATATCACCTAAGCTGCCGTCTCGCAGCGCAGTTCCAGAAGACTTAATTTCAAAGCCGGCAGATTTCGCGATAATGTTCACAGGCTGTCCTTTGCATACAAAACAAGTGTTTTTGTCAGTGATGGCACTGCCTTTGGAAAGATTTCTCTTGATGCGAGCACCTGTGACGATTTTAGGCTCACTTAAAATTACGCCTCTAATTTTTGCGCTGTCTTTGAAAATCACTTCCATATTTGAATTATCAAGTAACGTACCTTTTGTTATACGTTTCTTGGTAACAAGGATAGGTACAATAGTTTGAATTTTTACAGGAATGAATAAATACCAAGGTTTTTCATCGTCACAAACAATTTTAACATTTACGTTCCTACCATTATGTTTTTCAGGTATATTTGCCTGTAAAGGCGATAGACAAGCTTGCAAAGTGATCCTAGGGTCTATTTGTGAAACTTCAATTAGCAGTTTTCCCTGTTCAGGCACTTGTATGTGCTTTTCAACGTGGGATTTTATAAAGTTAGTTAAATATTCACGATCAAAAACCATGGCATTGCTGACATTTAGCATTGCCAAATAAATAACGGTAATTTTTACTAATATCTTTAATTTATTCATAATTTTTTGATTTAGCTGCTAGGGAAATAAAAATACTCGTCTATGCTTTATTAAATAGAACTTCGCTCGATTTGCGTCAATAAAATTACGCTTTCGTTTAAAAGTTAATACTATCAAGATTTATGCCTTTGTTATATTTTCATCGGCATTTCCAATAGAGGTTTTTATGGCAGGTATATTAGATTCAGTAAATCAGCGCACACAACTGGTAGGTCAGAACCGATTGGAGCTACTGCTATTTAAGCTGGTAGGTAGGCAGCGCTTTGGCATTAACGTATTTAAAGTGCGCGAAGTTATGCCTTGCCCACGTTTGACATCATTACCTAAGCAAGACAAGTTTATTAAAGGTGTTGCCCATATTCGGGGCCAAACAATTTCAGTTATTGATTTAAGTAAAGCTACAGGTGGACCAGAAATTGTACAAACGGATGACAGTTTTGTCATTATTGCAGAGTACAATCGTAGCGTTCAAGGCTTCCTCGTTGCTGGTGTTGAGCGCATTGTAACATTGAGCTGGAAAGACATAATGCCGCCGCCAGAAGGTACCGGAAAGTCGAGCTATTTAACTGCGGTCACAGAAATTGATAAAGAAATGGTCTCGATTCTTGATGTTGAAAAGATCCTGAATGAAATTAGCCCAATTTCAACTGAGTTAAGTGAAGGCGTTGCAGATGAAACCGTTGGTGAGGAAGTTGGTGATAGGGTCATTATGATTGCTGATGATTCTACGGTTGCACGTAACCAAGTGAAACGAGCACTCGAGCCATTGGGTTTAAATATGTTATTGGCTAAGAATGGTCAAGACGCATTAACTCAGCTTGAAGCGATCGCCGAGGAGTGTAATAGCACGATCACGGAAAAGGTTGCCTTGCTTATCTCAGACATTGAAATGCCAGAAATGGACGGTTATACCTTAACGGCCGAAATTAAACAAAATGAACGTATGCGCGACGTTCCAGTAATTCTTCATACATCGTTAAGTGGTGTTTTTAACAACGCCATGGTGGAGAAAGTTGGCGCGGAAGATTTTATTCCTAAGTTTCATCCTGATGAACTGGCAACAGCGGTAAAGAAATGGTTGAAGCATGACGAAATATCGTCGTAGTTTTTTAATGATTAATATAGATGGATTATAACTAGTGCCAACTAAACAACTCGATGATAAAAGCTATCAGCAGTTTAGAACATTTCTAGAGCAGCAGTGCGGTATTGTATTAGGTGCAAGTAAGCAGTACTTAGTGAAAAGCCGATTAGCGCCATTAATGGCAAAGTTTGAAGTAGCGTCATTGTCAGATTTGGTGGCGCAAACCTTAAATCCAGTGAAGCGGCAATTACGTGCCGCAGTAATAGATGCTATGACCACAAACGAAACGTTGTGGTTTCGGGATGAGTATCCATTTGAGTTGTTAAAGAAAAAGTTACTGCCTGAATTTAAAGGGCAAAGAACCCCCTTAAAAATATGGTCTGCGGCAAGTTCATCTGGGCAAGAACCTTATTCTATTGCCATGGCTATTTATGAATACCAACAAAGTAACCCTGGCGCTTTTCCTGGTGGTGTACAAATTATTGGTACTGATATTTCAAATACCATGTTAGAACATTGTAAATATGCCCATTATGATAGCTTAGCATTGTCAAGAGGCCTGTCGTTAGAGCGTAAGCGTCAATTTTTTGAAAATGGCGATAACGGCATGTTAAAAGTCAAAAGTGTGATTAAAAACATGGTCAGTTTTCGACAGTTAAACTTGCTTAATAGCTATAGTTTAATGGGACGTTTTGATCTGGTTTTTTGTCGAAATGTTTTAATCTATTTTTCCCCAGAACTGAAAACACAAATTATCTCTCAGATTCATGGCACATTAAATAACAATGGTTATTTGTTTTTAGGTGCTTCTGAGTCGCTATCTGGAATCAGCCAAGACTTTAATATGAACCGCTGCAATCCAGGTATTGTTTACCAGAAAAAATAACCGTCAAAATAACTATGGCATAAATATTGTATTAGAAATCTCCATTAAATTGGAGGTTTCTTTATGGCTATTAGTTTTGAAAAAGCATTTGGTATTCACCCGCAGGGATTACAAGTACGTGCCCAGCGCGCAGAGCTTATTGCTAGTAATATAGCGAATGCCGATACCCCGGGCTACAAAGCAAAGGGAATGGATTTTCAAGCAGCGTTAGCACAAGCCTCCTCCAAACAACAAGCCGGTATGACACGTACCAATGAAAAACACTTTGATGTTCGCATGGAACTCAACAATGGTGTGGGCTATCGTGTGCCGGATCAACCAGATACAGGTGACGGTAATACCGTTGATGTACAAGTGGAACGAAACTTGTATCTAGAAAACTCTATGGAATATCAAGCAAGCCTGCAATTCCTTAATGGCAAGATTAAAGGCTTGAGAAAAGCAATCACTGGAGGGCAGTAATAATGAGCCTATTTAATGTATTTTCTATTTCTGGTACCGGTATGAGCGCACAGTCTGTACGCCTAAATACCACAGCCAGTAATATTGCTAACGCCGACAGTGTTAGCAGTAGTGTCGATGAAACGTATCGTGCACGCCATCCAGTTTTTGCCGCTGAGATGCAAAAAGCTGCCGCCGGGCAAAATGAGTCGGTCGGTGTACAAGTGCTAGGTGTTGTTGAAAGTAATAAACCATTAAATGTTGAGTACGCACCGGATCATCCAATGGCTGATGGTGAAGGTTATATCTATAAGCCAAATGTTAATGTTATCGAAGAAATGACTAACATGATTTCGGCGTCTCGCTCATATCAAACCAATGTGCAATTAGCAGAATCAGCAAAGAATATGCTGAATAAAACGCTAACACTTGGTCAACGCTAAGTTTATATAGGAATTTAAAATGGAAACAGTATCTGGTTCTAGTCCATTAGACAATATTCGTTGGCAGCAAGAAAATACAACGCCAGAAGCGGATAACAACCGCGGCATGTTAACGCAAGAAGACTTTTTTGCCTTGTTAACACAAGAGTTATCGCATCAAGATCCAACTAAGCCAGTAGAAAATAATGAGATGATTTCACAAATGACAGCATTCTCTACAACCGATGGTGTTTCGGAGCTTAATGATCAATTTACAAACTTTGCCGCGTCAATGTCATCTAGCCAAGCATTGCAAGCCTCTTCATTAGTTGGTCGTAGCGTTTTAGTTGACGATAACGTATTCGGTATGGAGCAAGGTGAAGAAGTTAAAGGTAAATTAATTACCGATAAGCCAGCATCTAATGTCAATATTTATGTAGAAAACGTTGCTGGTGAAATTATTCAAACCGTGCCGGTTGGCAGTGTTAAAGCTGGTGAGTTTACCTTTACTTGGGACGGCATGGGCTCTGATGGTGAACCGGCGCCAGAAGGCGCTTATCGTTTTCGTGTGGCTGGCCTAGTTGATGGTGAGGCCAATGAATTACAAGCCATGACGTATCGCAAAGTTGATAGTGTCACGTTGGCAGGTGCAGGCGGCAACATATTACTAAATCTTAATGGTGGCAGTTCGATGAAACTATCGGATGTTGTTGAAGTAACACAAGGTTAAATTAACAGAATTTTTTACGAGGTGAATTTATGTCATTCAATATCGCATTAAGCGGATTAAACGCCGCACAAAAAGACCTGGATGTTACATCCAATAACATTGCAAACGTAAACACCACAGGCTTTAAAGAGTCGCGAGCAGAATTTGTTGATGTTTATGCTGCTTCACTTTTATCTTCGGGTAAAACAAAAGTCGGTGATGGTGTATTAACCGCAGATGTAGCGCAGCAGTTTTCCCAAGGTAGTATTCAGTTTACTAATAATGCGCTAGATCTGGCGATAACAGGTAATGGATTTTTTGCCACAGTGCCGGAGTTAGGCAGCTTAGAAACATCATATACACGTGCAGGCCAGTTTAAACTAAATCAAGATAACTTTATTGTGAATTCGCAAGGCGGACATTTACTAGGCTTTCCTGTAAACCCTGACGGCACTTCTGCGTCCGTAAGTTTAAGTACAGCTGAGCCAATTCGAATCCCAACCGCTTCTGGTGCACCACAGCAATCTTCAGAAGTTGATATTCGTATGAACTTACCAGCTGGTGACTCATATATCTCGACCGCGCCAGGCAACTTTGACCCTGCAGATCCATTGACCTTTAATCACTCTACTTCAGTGACGATTTTTGACTCATTAGGTGACAGTCATATTATGACTTACTACTTTGTTAAAGATAACCCAAGCACTGCACCAAACCAATGGATGATGTTTGCTGCGGTTGACGGTAAAGTGATTGACTTAGATGATGATCCTGTTGTGCAAGCTGCGGCTGATGCATTAGTGGTGACTGAAACAGCGGCGGCCGCTGCGGCACAAGCCACTTATGATGCTATTGCCTCGCCAACTGCTGCTGATTTGGCAACACTTAACGCTGCTAAAACAGCACTTGCCAATGCAATAGCAGCGACAACTCCACAAGGGGGCACTGGTAGTGGTCCGTTAGCTCCAGGTGGCGTAAAAGGTGCTCGTTTATCGTATAACTCTTCGGGTGACTTTATAAGTCAGTCGCCGGCAGTAGGAAATGGTGGCATCCGAACGGTAGCATTTACCGATCACTTACCCAATGGTGCAGATCCAACTCAAACAGTAGCAATTGATTTTAATTTAGACCCTAATGGTCCAAACCCAAATGAGCCTACACAATTTGCCTCAAACTTTGAAGTTACCTCACTTCAACAAGATGGTTTGGCCGTTGGTCGACTAACAGGCCTAGATATAGGTGCAGATGGCTTAGTTCGTGCGACATACAGTAATGGTACTTCAGAGCCATTATCACGTATTGCGTTAGTAAACTTTGCAAATGAACAAGGCTTAACACAAGTGGGCAATACTGGCTGGAAAGAAAGTATCACGTCAGGTGAAGCATTAGCTGGGGAAGGTGGTTCAGGTACGTTTGGTACCATCAACTCTTCTGCTCTTGAGCAGTCTAATGTTAACTTAACATCTGAGTTGATTGACTTGATTTCAGCACAGCGAAATTTCCAAGCTAACTCGCGAGCGTTGGAAGTAGATAACCAATTAAACCAAACGATATTACAAATTCGTTAATTATTGAATCTAACTCAATCCCTTAAAAGCCAGGAAATATTTATTGTTGCCTGGTTTTTTATTTGTGAAAGTTTAATTTAAAATTTTTGTCCTAAAATCTGCCTATAAAATTAATGTTTGTAGCTTGGCATTTTAATTGCATTCTTCCACGTAAATGAAATTACCTTGAGTGGAGTTCCTTATGGATAAGATGTTGTACATCGCCATGAGCGGTGCAAAACAAAATATGCACGCCTTATCAGTTACTGCCAATAACCTCGCTAACGCTAAAACAACGGGCTTTAAAGCTGATCTTGCTAGTGCTCGTTCAATGCAAGCTTTTGGTGAAGGTTTACCTACTCGCGTATTTTCTATGACGGAAAGGTCAGGCCAAAACTTTGACAGTGGTGCATTTCTTACGACTGGACGTGATTTAGACCTTGCCATTCAAGGCCAAGGTTGGATGGCTGTGCAAACTCAAGATGGAAGCGAAGCCTATACCCGTAATGGCCAACTTAAGTTAAATGATAACGGTGCATTGGAAACATCCAGTGGTGATTTAGTCATCGGTGATAATGGCCCAATCTTTTTACCTTTACCCGTTAACAATATCGATATTTCGAGTGATGGAACTATTATGGTTCAGCCTGAAGGGGCACCAAGTTCTGTACAGGAAGAAGTTGGCCGCATAAAGCTTGTCAATCCTGATAACCGTTTTATTGAAAAAGGCAATGACGGCCTATTTCGTCGTAAAGACGGCAATGTCGAGCCAGCTGATATCACAGTAAAAGTCGCCAGTGGCGCAATTGAATCAAGTAACGTAAATCCTATTGGTGAAATGACCGATATGATCGCACTGCAACGTCAGTTTGAAATGCAGTTAAAAATGATGAAAACCGCCGAAGAAGTTGACTCAAGTGCCTCTTCATTATTACGCGCATTCTAATTAAATTTTCTCGAGGTGATGTATGAACCCAGCATTATGGATCAGTAAAACAGGCTTAGATGCTCAAACTAAAGAAATTGCGGTTATTTCAAATAACTTGGCAAACGCCAGTACAGTAGGCTTTAAGAAAAGTAGAGCGGTTTTTGAAGACTTACTTTATCAAAACATTAATCAGCCTGGTGGACGCTCGGCACAAGATACTGAAATGCCTTCAGGCCTGATGCTAGGTGCTGGTACTAAGGTAGTGGCGACACAAAAAATTCATACTCAAGGTGATATGTTAAACACTGATAATGCTTTAGATCTTATGATCCAAGGTGAAGGTATGTTTGAAATTTTAATGCCTGATGGCTCTTCGGCTTACTCTCGTAATGGTCAATTTACGATGGATGAAGAAGGTTCCATCGTAACTCCTGGTGCTGGTTATTTACTACAACCACAGATAACTGTTCCAGAAGACGCGCTAAGTATCATAGTGTCGCAAGATGGTGAAGTTTCAGTAACGTTGCAAGGGCAAGCAGAGCCAGCCGTGGTTGGGCAAATTAATACCGTTAATTTTGTTAATCCAACAGGATTAGAGCCTATAGGCCAAAACTTATATGTAGAAACGGCTGTTAGTGGCGCGCCTCAAGAAGGTGTTCCAGGTTTGGCTGGCTTTGGCATGATAGTGCAGGGAGCGTTAGAAACTTCTAATGTTAATACCACAGAAGAGTTAGTTAATCTGATTGAAAGTCAACGCGTTTATGAAATGAACTCAAAAGTTATTTCAGCAGTAGATCAAATGCTTAGCTATATTAACCAGCAGTTATAAGATTTAGGGAGCGGATGATGAGTAAACAAGATGCTTCATTAAAATTAAGATGCATAAGTGCAGGAGTTATTGCTTTATTGATGAGTGCTTGCGCTAGTGTTGAGCAGGCAAAAACATTGCCAGACGATCCAGACTTTGCGCCTATTTTACCTGAGATGAATGATGAACCATTGGTGCCAACGGGATCATTATTTAAAGTGAATTACGTTAATAACATTTATTCCGACTCAAAAGCGCATCGAGTCGGCGATATTATTTCGGTGATTTTAAGTGAAAGTACGCAAGCGCAGAAAAATGCTAAAACTGAATTAAAGAAAGAAAATAGTGCAACTTTACAGCCAATAACGGGGTTTGGTGGCACGCCAATTAATATTAAAAATAAGTCGATTCAATTTGGTTATGATCAAGAGTCTGACTTTAAAGGTGATTCAAAAGCAAACCAAGGTAATAGTCTGTCAGGAAATATATCTGTTCATGTTTTAAGAGTTTTACCAAATGGTAATTTAATGATTCGTGGCGAAAAATGGATGACCTTAAACAATGGCGACGAATATATTCGCTTAACCGGTATTATTCGCTCACAAGATATCAGCTCAAATAACACCATTACCTCAAGTAAAGTGGCAAATGCTCGTATTCAATACGCCGGCACTGGTGCTTTTGCCGATGCGCAAGAGCAAGGTTGGCTATCTAAATTTTTCAGTAGTTCATGGTGGCCTTTATAAAGGATAATATGATGAAAAAGTTAATTTGTAGTTTATGTTGCCTCGCATTTATTTTGTCTTTATCCAGTGCTAACGCGCAACGTATAAAAGATCTCGCTGATGTTGCAGGTGTGCGTAGTAACCAATTGATAGGTTATGGTTTAGTTGTTGGTTTACCTGGCACGGGTGAACAAAGCCCGTTTACCGAGCAGAGTTTTAAAACCATGCTGAGTAATTTTGGTATAACCATGCCACCTAATTTAAAGCCCAAAATTAAGAATGTTGCAGCCGTGGCGGTTCATGCCGAATTACCTGCATTTTCAAAACCAGGGCAAAAAATTGACGTAACAGTATCGTCAATGGGAAGTGCGCAAAGTTTACGTGGCGGTACGTTACTTCAAACTATCTTGATGGGATTAGATGGTAATGCTTATGCCGTTGCCCAAGGCAGCTTAGTGGTAAGTGGCTTAGGCGCCGAAGGTTTAGATGGCTCAAAAGTTATTGCTAATACCCCCACAGTTGGCCGTATTGCGAACGGAGCTATGGTTGAACGAGAAGTAATATCACCATTTACGTCAGGTGACTATATTACTTTTAATTTGCACAATGCCGATTTTACCACCGCAAAACGATTATCAGACACCATCAACAACTTAATTGCTGGCTCGGCACGTGCTGTAGACGCAGCATCGGTGAAAGTTACGGCGCCACGAGATGCTGCAGACAGAGTAAGTTTTTTAGCAACGTTAGAAAATTTAGAGTTCGAACCAGATTCTCCATCGGCGAAAATTATTGTTAACTCGCGTACCGGTACCATAGTCATAGGTGCTGATGTTCGCTTATTGCCGGCGGCAATTACTCATGGTGGAATTACCGTCACTATCAATGAAACTGAAAATGTCTCGCAACCCAATGCTTTTGCTGACGGTGATACAGTAACGACAACGCAATCTATCATCGACGTAAATCAAGATGACTCGCGCATGTTTGTGTTTGATCCAGGTGTTACCTTAGATGCCTTGGTTCGCGCAATTAATCAGGTTGGTGCAGGGCCAGGTGATGTAATGGCAATTTTAGAAGCCTTAGATCAAGCCGGTGCGTTACGTGGAGATTTGGTCATTATTTAATGACCAATGAATTTTTATTATGACCACACGCATTGCTGACGCACAGAACTTTTTAGATATTAATGGCTTAAACTCGATTCGCCAAGATGCGAAAACTGGTGACAATGCCAGTAAAGAGGCTGCTTTAGAGCAGGCTGCTAAGCAGTTTGAAGCGATTTTTATGCAAATGCTGATGAAAAGTATGCGCAAAGCGCAAGAAGTGTTGGAGTCAGATAGTCCATTTAACTCAGAGTCAACCAAGTTTTATCGTGACATGCACGATCAACAAATGTCACTGGAAATGTCGAATAATGGCTCATTAGGTTTATCTGAGCTTATTGTACGTCAACTCGGTGGCGATAGTGAAAATTACAAGCCTCATACCATATTACGCTCGGATGGAAATATCGACAGCCGGGGTAGTGTACGTGTTACTCAAGGTTCCTTGTTAACAAGTCGAAATGTTGTCAACGATCTGTCAAGTAAACAAGATCCTGAGAAAGATCGTCAAACAAATGGCTCTAACTTAGCGAAGTTGGCAAATCAGTTACAAAATCCTACTTTTGCACAACCACAAGACTTTGTTAGCGCATTAACGGCAGATGCTAAACGCGTGCAAGATAAAATAAATGTACCTTTTGAAGTTGTGATTGCGCAAGCCGCATTAGAAACCGGTTGGGGACAAAAAATTATTAAGACCGAGACCGGTAAAAGTTCCAATAACTTATTTAACATTAAGGCCGATAGACGCTGGGCTGGCGAAAAAACTCATAAAGAAACTTTAGAGTTTGAAAATGGCGCTATGGTAAAAAAACGAGAGCCATTTAGAGTTTATGAGTCTATTGGTCAAAGTGTTAATGACTACTTAAATTTACTTACTGGTAGTGAACGTTATCAAGGTGCATTAGAAAAATCTGAAAATGTGGAACAATTTCTGCATAGCCTACAGAGTGCTGGTTATGCAACCGACCCCAATTACGCAAAAAAAATAATGGGAACACTTCGGACAGTAACCAGCTTATTAAATAAATAAGTTTAGCCAAATATTTCGACGACGAAATAGGGTTACTGTAGGAGTTTAGGTCATGTCGATTAATCTTTATCAAACTGGTGTTAGTGGTTTACTGTCCGCACAACAGCAGTTGGCGACGACAGGGCATAACATAGCCAATGTTAATACCGAAGGTTATACCCGCCAGCGTACTGAGCAAGGTGCAGCCATTGGCAACTTTAACGGCGGTAACTTTATTGGCTCAGGAACTTATGTTCAAGACATTACTCGCATCTATGATCAATTCTCTTATAAAGAACAACTGCTAAACAAAAGTAACTTAGGCAATGCAAGTTCCATTAGTTTAGATCTCAATCAGTTAAACCAAATAATGTCTTTTTCTGGTGAGGCCATTGGTGGCTCCATCGATAGGCTTTATCAAGCTGTAAATGGCATTGCCGATAACCCCAATGATATCGGTCTACGTAACATTGCCCTAAGTCAAGCTAGTGTCTTGGTTAATGACTTCAACAGTATTAACCATAATTTAGACCAATTGGAAAAATCGACCAACGGTGAAATTGAGCAAATAGCTAATAAAATTTCACAAATCTCTGTTGAATTAGCAAAAATGAACGATCAAATTCTGCAGAATAAAGATTTAACTTTGAAAGGTCAGCCTAATGACTTGTTGGATAGACGAGATCAGTTAATTACTGAATTAGGTGAATATACTTCTGTTAATACCGTGCAAGATGCCAATGGCGTTATGACTGTTATGATAGGCAGTGGTGCAACATTGGTGGCGGGTATTACACCGTTAACTGTGGGTGTTGAAGCGGGAAATCCCGATCCGATGCAAACTCAGCTTAAATTGATTGGACCAAACAGCACGGTTGCACTCGATGGTTCAAGATTAGGTGGGCAAATAGCAGCTAAGTTTGAATACCGTGACGAACATGTTACTAAAGCACGTAGTGAAATCAATCGTTTAGCCATGGCTGTTTCTGAAACATTAAATCAAGCACAGTCCCAAGGACTTGATTTAAATGGTAAACAAGGTGCCAATTTTTTTACTGATATTAACACCACGCAATTACAAAGCTCGAGAGTATTACCTTCGTCAAAAAATGCAGGAACGGTGCAAGCAGGTGCTACGATTACCGATGTTTCATTAGTACCTACAAATGAATTTACCATTAAGTTTGATGGCACTGATTATATTATGACTAATGAGCTCGATGGTAGCGAAACCACCTTGGTGGAATCCCCTGTGGGCTCAGGTGTTTATCCAACCAACTTTGGCTTCGAATTTAACGTTAATACCGGCGCGCCGAGTGCAGATGATAGCTTTACGATACGCCCGACAGAAAATAGTGCGGCACTTATGAATGTCACACTTACTGATCCGAAAGGAATTGCAGCAAGTTCTGCGATTTCGGTTGAGGCAAATGACAATAATGTCAGTAATGGCTCTGTCAATATCACAAATGTATTAGATCCAGAGTTAGCTCGCTCATTTACTAACGGTACCAATGCAAACATAACTGTTGATGTTTACGAAAGCGCACCTGGTACTTTTGACTATCGTGTTTATGATGCGGCAAATCCACCACCGGCTCCTACCTTGGCGGCTGGTAGTTTTGCTGCGGGGGCCACTGCCGTTATTGATATGCCGCCAGCAACAACTCCGCCTGCATTTCAAATTGAAATTGGTGGATCCCCAGTAGGGCAAGGAACATTAGCCAGAGAGAAATTTACTATCTCAGATGCATTTGGCTCAGGTAATGGCAGCAATGCTACCTTTATGGCATCAACGCAAGAACAACAAATTCTAGGTGGCGGTAAACAAACTTTCAGCCAAGCGTTAGCCAATGCCACGGCAGAAGTTGGTTCAAATGCAAGTTCTGCTGAAGTCGTTGCCGACACTGCGCAGTCGTTATTTACCCAAGCGTTTAATCGTAATCAATCTAAGTCAGGGGTTAACCTTGATGAAGAAGCAGCCAACATGCTGAAGTACCAACAGGCTTACCAAGCATCATCACAGATCATTTCGGTAGCAAATACAATTTTTGACACTTTGTTATCAGTGGCTAGATAGGACTTATTATGCGCGTTTCAACAGCACAATTTTATATTCAAAATGGCTTACAAATGTCGAATCAACAGGCAGGCGTTAATGAGCAAGTTAATTACATCTCAAGTGGTAAACGTGTAATTACTGCCAAAGATGATGCGGTTGCCTATGGCACATTAGCGGGCTACAAGAATGACCTTGCTAATATTGAAAAATATCAACGAAATATTACCCAAGCAGAAAACCACAATAGTTTAATTGATACCTCATTAGCGAATGCTGAGGGCATTATGAATGAACTAAAAGATTTAATGCTACAAGCAAACAGTGGTGTTCGTTCCGATGATGACTTAGCCTCAATTGCTCAACAAGCTAGTCATAGCTTGCAACAGATACTCGATATTGCCAATAGCCAAGATGAAACCGGAGGCTATGTTTTTGCAGGATATCAAATAGATGATGCTCCTTTTGTTTTACAAGCGGATAACACAGTAAATTATCGCGGTGACAATGGTGTTAGAGAGTTACAAATAGCTAAAAATGTCAATATAGCGACTAATCAAAGTGGTGAGCAAGTATTTCAAAAAGTACCTAATGCTCTTGGTGATTTTACGCCTACATATAATACCAACACTTCGGGAATTCAGGTTGAGAGCGCAATAATAGCCGATCCAAGTATTTATAATAGTGCTGTCAATCCTGCTGACTTTACTTTTAACTTCACAACAGCGACAGATCTTACAATTACCGATGGCGCGGGCAACGTAACAAATATTGCCGGTTACGTGCCAGGGCAAACCATTGCCTTTAACGGAATTGAGGTTAAATTGAGCGGCAACCCATTGCCGGGTGACAATTTTTCTTTGAGCCCAGAAGAAAATATCAGTGTTTTTGACACATTAAAGTCAGCGATTGATTGGATTGAGAATAAAACTAGCGCCGGCGATGATCCACAAGTGCAAGTTGACTTTAACCAGACACTTGAGCAATTAAATGACGCAATGAATCACTTAACTTCTCGTCGAGCGCAGTCAGGTATTAATCTGCAAGTTATTGATCGTCAAAAAAGTAACCATTTGGATACTGAACTGTATTTATCGTCGGGGCGTTCATCAATTGAAGATTTAGATTTTGCCAAAGCAATTTCAACCTTTGAGCAATCGAAAATTGCACTGCAGGCGGCTCAACAGTCGTTTACTCAAGTGCAAAGTTTATCTCTTTTTAATTATATTCGATAACTTTAATGACTTTTTATTTTTGGCATTGATTATGCTTAAAAATAATTAGAATAGAAAAATGGCGATTTAGCATGACGTGTGTAAGTCGTATATTTATGGCTGTTAAGGCCAATGAAGCCCAACTGCATTGCATAAATAATTTTAGCAATTATGAATTGAGGGCTGAAATAAGCAGCGTTGAATACAAAGGGCTGAAATCAGCAATCAACGTAAACAATGTAAAAGATAATTTTAATTACTAGGAGTCTATCATGGCCTTATCTGTAGTAACTAACACGGCATCATTGAATGCTCAACGTAACTTAACTAAGTCAGGCGAAGGTTTGGCCACAGCGATGCAGCGTTTATCATCTGGTATGCGTATTAACAGTGCAAGAGATGATGCTGCTGGTTTACAAATTTCAAATCGACTGACATCGCAAATCGGTGGTTTAGGTGTAGCACAACGTAATGCCAATGATGGTATTTCAATGGCGCAAACCGCTGAAGGTGCTATGCAGGAATCAACTAATATCTTGCAACGTATGCGTGATCTAGCCCTGCAAGCAGCGAATGGCTCAAACTCCGCGTCTGATCGTGAAGCACTGCAAAAAGAAGTTTCAGCTTTACAAACAGAATTAACTCGTATCGCAGAAACGACATCGTTTGGTGATACTCAGTTATTAAATGGCTCTTTTGGCACCCGTTCTTTCCAAGTTGGTGCTAATGCTAATGAAACTATTTCAATCGGCTTAAGTAGTATTAAAGCATCAGATATAGGTACGAATAAAGCAGATTTATCTAGTGCAACTGCGGGCGGCCTTGGTCAAGTTGCTGGCGCAACTGCAACGGCTGATACAACAGGCGGTAATAATGTTGTAGCTTCTAGTTACGATATTACAGGTAAAAGTGGTACAACAATTAACATTACAACGGCGGCGGATGAAGAAGCTTCATCAATAGCAACCAAGTTTAATGCTGTTACGGGCACCACAGGTGTTTCAGCTGACGCTAGAACACAAGTAGAGTTAAGTAATATAACCGCAGTTGGTAATGTGAGCTTTACTTTAAATGGCTCAGTAATTTCGGCAACTGCCGATTTAAATGAAATTGCTAATGCGATTAACGAAAAATCTGGTCAAACACGTGTAGCGGCAACAATTAGTGATACCGGCACTTTAATGTTGACCGATGAAACAGGTAGAGACATAAAGATTGATAATTTTAAAGAAGCTGGGGCAACAGGAACAATAGATGCAAAAGGTGTCGCATATGATGGCACTGTATCTACTGTAACAAATACTTTAGGCGCGGCAACAGGTACCGACTCAACGGTTATTGGTGGTACTATTCGCTTAAATTCAACTGAAAGTTATGCTGTTACAGGTAATGATGCGTCTTTGGCTAATGCAACGACAGCACAAGTGTCGACATTGAATGCTGTAGGTACAGTTGATATTAACACGCAAGATGGTGCGCAAAATGCGCTAGATGTTATTGATGGTGCTTTGTCGCAAATCGACTCACAACGTGCGAGCTTAGGTGCTATCCAAAACCGCTTTAGTCATACCATTAGCAATTTAGCGAATATTCAAGAAAATGTATCAGCTTCAAGAAGCCGAATTCAAGATACAGATTTTGCGGTAGAAACTGCTAATATGACAAAAAATCAAATTCTCCAGCAAGCAGGAACGTCAATTTTAGCGCAAGCTAATCAGATCCCACAAGCGGCAATAAGCTTAATTGGTGGTTAATTAGAACTACTTTGAAGTCAAAAAGGTTGAAAGTGATTTCAGCCTTTTTTGCTTTATAGCACGCATTAAATTAATTAATGCTATTTTCATGTCATTGTCGTGAGGATTAAATTCAATATGAGTATCAGAAATAATATTAATCAAGCTGAAATACTTTATCAAAGTGGCGATTACCAAAAATCTTACGATATTTGTCAAAAAATTTTAGACAAAAAGCCAAACTTATTTGATGCACTGCAAATTCAAGGGCTTAATTGCCAAGCAAGAGGTGATCTCAAAGGTGCCTTAGTCTTATTTGACAAGGCAATCTCAGTTAAACCTCAGCATGCGTCAACCCATAATAATATGGGAAATATTTACTTAGCTCTTAATGATTTTGTTCGAGCGAGTAGGTGCTATTCTAAAGCACTAGCAATAGATGCTCTCATGGCAGAGGCACTTAATAACTTGGCCACATGCCAAGTAAAGTTAAGCGATATTGAAAGTGCGGAAGTTAATTATAAGAAAGCAATTTTACTTGATGCAACTAAAGCAGAGTACCAGTTAAATTTTGGCGTACTGCTTACTGATAAAGGTGAGTTTAATAGTGCTATTGAATACTTAATGAGAGCACTTGAACTTGACCAGTCAAAGACTTCAGTGTACTGGCATGTATTTAAAATTCAGATGTATTTGCATCGCTATCAAGATGCAATTGATATCGCAACCACAGGTGTATTGAGCCAATCATTGTCTGAAATGGAACTATGTGAATTGCTTATTGGTCGGGCAATGGTGTTATGGCTTTTTTATTGCTTTGAGGAAGCAGAACAAGCAATTGCTTTAAGTGAAAATATTTATCAATTTGAAGATGTTTCTGCCAATATGGCGAATATGGCGATATTCCATAGATATATAAAGAAGCTACTTTCGCTTCGAAAAGGCAACCAACAACTTTATTTACCGAAAAATGAAGACGCTGTTAAAGAAATGTATTTCGTTTCTGAAAGCCATGGTTTTGCACCCAATGGCACTATCGTAAATTACAATGATGAAGAATATCAAATTCGATCGCTATTTGTTCTAGGTGCAAAAATATTTCATTTGATTGCTGAACAGGACAATAAATATCAGGTCAGTTTAGCTACTCTATTAGAAGGGTTGTCACCAGGTAGTAAGGTTGTGATTGCATTTGGTGAAATTGACTGTCGAAATAATGAAGGCGTCTTTGCTTATTGCCAAAAGTCAGGTGCTAACTTTCAAAATGTTATCGATAAAATGCTAAACTCCTATATTAAAACTTTAAGCTCAATAGCTGAGGCGTATCAGTTAGAAATTATTTTATATGGCGTTCCTGCACCACATCCATATCATATAAATAACTTAGCGGCGGCAGAGCAAAGTCAATTTAAACAGGTTATTTCATATTTTAATGAGAAACTCGTTAATGAATGTAAAAAATATAATATTAATGTTCTCGATGTGTACAGCCTGACTAGTGACAATGGTCAAAGTAATCTTAAATACCATATTGATGGTATACATTTGTCACCACAAACTATCCCTGAACTCTTTGATAGATTATAAATTTCTGAAGTTTTAATACAGACCGAAAAGGTTAGATAAAGAGAGTAGCAACGCTACTCTTTTTCGTTTTAAACTCAACGAAAATAAAATTTTTATAAAATCTTTAAAAAAAGATTAAAGTTATTTTTTGTGCTGCCGTTATCAATTGTAGAACGGGAGCTTAAAGTTTAAAAAAAAGCACCTGATGAACTAACTAACTAACGTATTACATATTGTAATCAGGAGTTTTAATATGGCTATCTCAGTAAACACTAACGTTGCGTCATTGAATGCTCAACGTAACTTAACTAAATCAGGTGAAGGGTTACAAACGGCAATGCAACGTTTGTCATCAGGTATGCGCATTAACAGCGCAAAAGATGATGCAGCCGGACTTCAAATCTCAAACCGTCTAACATCGCAAGTAAATGGTTTAGGTGTAGCTCAACGTAATGCAAACGATGGTATCTCAATGGCACAAACAGCTGAGGGTGCTATGCAAGAATCAACCAGCATTTTACAACGTATGCGTGACTTAGCGTTACAATCAGCTAACGGTTCAAACTCAGCTTCAGACCGAGAAGCACTTCAAAAAGAAGTTTCAGCGTTACAAACAGAATTGACTCGAATTGCTGAAACAACATCATTTGGTGATACGCAACTATTAAGCGGTTCATTTGGTACTAAGACTTTCCAAGTTGGTGCAAACGCTAATGAAACAATCTCACTAGGTTTAAGCAGTATCAAAGCATCTGATATTGGTACTAATAAAATGGACTTAGCTTCTGCAACGGCAGCAGGTTTAGGTCAAGTGGCTGGCGCAACGGCTACAGCAGATTCTACTGCTGGTAACAATGTTGCTGCTTCTAGCTACGATATTATTGGTAAAAGTGGTACGACAGTGAATGTTGCGACAACTGCTGATGAATCTGCCGCTTCAATTGCTGATAAGTTTAACGCAGTTTCAGGCTCAACAGGTGTTTCTGCCGATGCGAGAACACAAGTTGAGTTAAGTAACTTAACTGCTACTGCCAATGTTACGTTTTCATTAAATGGTTCAGTTATTTCTGCAACGGCTGATTTAACAGAAATTGCTAATAAAATTAATGAAAAGTCAGGTCAAACTGGAGTTGCTGCAAGTATTAGTGATGCAGGTAACTTATTATTAACTGATGAAACTGGCGCTGATATTAAAATTGATAACTTTAAAGAGTCTGGTGCATCAGGTACTATCGATGCAAAAGGTGTTGCTTATGACGGAACTGTTTCAACAGTATCTAACACCTTGGGTGCAGCAACAGGTACAGATTCAACAGTTGTTGGCGGTACTATTCGTTTAAATTCTACAGAAAGTTATGCCGTAACGGGTAATGACGCTTCACTTGCTGCGACTACCGCTGGCACAGTTTCTACGCTTGATGCTGTAGGTACGGTTGATTTAAGCACGCAAGATGGTGCACAAAATGCCTTGGCAGTAATTGACGGCGCACTTTCACAAATTGACTCGCAACGAGCAAGTTTAGGTGCGGTTCAAAACCGTTTTAGCCATACAATTAGTAACTTAGCAAATATTCAAGAAAATGTGTCTGCATCACGTAGCCGTATTCAAGATACCGATTTTGCAGTTGAAACAGCTAACATGACTAAAAACCAAATCTTGCAACAAGCAGGTACGTCAATCTTGGCACAATCTAACCAATTACCACAAGCAGCATTAAGCTTAATCGGTTAGGCCTCGAAATGATGCTAGCATAGCAATTGATGCTAGCTGAAATGACTAAGGAAGGAGGCGATAGGCTCCTTCCTTTTTGTGTTTTAAGACGTTGTGAAAGATACTTAGGTTTTTAAGGCCGTATATATCTTTAATCAATGTATTATAAGGGAGTCTATAATGAGTGTAGTTAATACAGTAAATGCGCCTGCCAATGTGAGTAATCAGTCGGCTTCTGAGCAGATTCATGAGCAAAAAATAGCAACAACTCAAAAAGACGCTGGCATTGAAAGTTCTGAAAAATTACCGGTTAATGAGCAGCTAAAGCGAATAGAAGAGTCAAATAAAAGTCGAAATGGTGAGCAGGAGCAAAGTGCTACAATAACACCTAAGCAATTAGAGAAAGTGGCTCAACAATTGCAAGACTTTATTGGTGAAATGAATCGCAGTTTGGAATTTTCGGTTGATACAGATTCAGGCCGTGATGTTATAAAAGTATTAGATAAAAGTACGGGAGAATTGGTAAAACAATATCCGTCAGAAGAAGTACTAAGCTTAATTTCAAAGTTATCTGATGCAACAGGTAACTTAATTGATACTAAAATTTAGTAACCTACTTTTTAGTCATGAAGTTTAATTTAAGCTATAAATTTAAGTAATGGTGAGATTATGGTTGATATAGCGTTTCCAGGTATAGGGTCAGGGGTTCAGGTAGCAGATATTGTTGATGCTATTGTTGGAGCTGAGCGCGCGCCATTTGAACAGAGCTTAAATAGACGACAAGCCGCAATTACTACCGATATCTCTGCGGTAGGGGCGTTGAAAGGCGCGATGCAGAGTGTTGTCGATTCGTTAAATAGCTTGTCTTCAGTAGATAATTACCAAAAGCGAACTATCAGTGGTAGTGATGACTTTGTCAGCCTTAGTAGTACTAAATCAGCAGAGGTTGGTAGTTATTCTGTTAAAGTTGATCAGCTCGCTAGCGCACATAAGCTTGTTTCGAACGGTATTGCTGAAACTGAAGCTGTCGGCGAAGGCACGTTAACTTTATCATCAGGCACTGACAGTTTTGATATCACTGTGTCTAGTACTGCAACGATCAGTGATATTCGTGATTCAATCAATGAAAGTATTGATAATGACTCCATTACGGCGACAATTATTACCGATGATAATGGGCAGCATTTAGTCTTAACAAGTAAAGAAACAGGTGTTGCTAATGCTATTAAGGTCACGGTTGCGGATGTTTCTGATGGTAATAACACTGATAACTTAGGTTTATCGCGTTTAGCTTATGATGCCGATGCACTTTCACCGACCTTTGCGACGAATCTTGCTGAAACTAGTGAAGCAAAAGATGCACAAATTACTATCGATGGCTCGTTAGTGGTAACGAATAGTACCAATGAGTTTGTTAATGCGATTGATGGGGTAACAATTACCGCAAGTAAAATGCACGGGGTTAGCGACAGTATAAGTACCGTGAGTTTGGCTGAAGATAATAAAAACATCCAAACAGGTCTTGAGCTATTTATTAAAAGCTATAATGAATTCGTTGACCTTAGCAAACAGCTAGGGCAAGCTGGAAGTGAAGGTGCTGGCCCTCTTTCTGGAGATTCATTACTAAGAAGTGTTACGAACAAACTTCGCCAAGAGCTTGATGGGGCATTCAGTAGTGTTGGTGAAGAAACACTGACTTTAAATCAGCTAGGCGTACATACTGATCGTTATGGTAAATTAAGTTTAGATACAGAAGAACTAGATGCGCAAATCCAAAAAGGTGCTGATGGAATTCAAAACTTTTTTATTGGCTCTGATGAAAAACCAGGCTTTGCAACCTCATTTAAAACACTAACCGAATTTTATACTGAATCTGATGGTATTATCCAAGGACGAATTGACAGTAAAAATAAGCAATTAGGCAAAATTGACGATGAGCGAGAAGCATTTTCACGCAGAATTACTGCGCTTGAAGCGCGTTTGACAGCTCAGTATAATGCCATGGACTTATTAGTTAATGGCTTAAACAATACCAGTACCTATTTACAGCAACAATTGGATAATATGCCTGGTGTAGTTAAAAAGTCGAGCTAAATTAGTGTAAAAAGAAAAATTCATTAATGCCGTAAAAAGCCGCTTTAACAATAATAGTTAGCGGCTTTTTTAGTAACTCAATAATGGGGGTTACGGTTGCTTATCCAAGCAGCTGAAGTATTAATTGGGACTGCCTTGTGCTTTGCGACATCATAGCAGTAATTGCTTGCTGTTGAATTTGATTCTTGGTGAGGTTGGCTGTTTCTACAGCAAAGTCAGTATCTTGTATTCTTGAACGGCTAGCACTTAAGTTTTCATGAATATTACTTAAGTTTGCCATAGTATGCTCAACTCTATTCATAAATGCGCCTAAATCAGCTCGTTGGTTATTAATATAGCGCAATGCATCGTCAATAGCGTTGATACCACCTTGCGGATTATCTTCAAGATTAAAGTCATCTATTCCCAGTACTTTTGTTGAAAAACCTCCCAATGACATATTGATTGTTTCGTTAGCATTGGCACCCACTTGAAACGTCGTATTTTGGCTACCAGAACCACTAATTTCTACTTTATAATCTTCTAACCTTACTTCATTTAATCCCGCTGCAGCGTAATTTGTCGCTGGATCAAAATCGTTTGCACTATCATCATCACCGGACACAAATGTTGTTGCAAAGTTTGCTGTTGTTTTGCCACTGACACTTCCAATAATTGTTTCAGCTCTTGCTAACCCACCGCTTGCATCTTCGCCACCAAAAGCGCCATTATCAATATTATCTAAATTGATTTCATTAGTAATAAAATCTTCAAAAACAGTTCCAGCCATTAATTGTGTTTGAAAGGCTGCAGCGTTAGCAAAGTTACCATTAGATGCAGCGCTTATTGCTGCATCAAAACTTGAACCGCCAGCTAAAGAAGACATTAGCGTTTTTATACCACCACTACCAACCTGACTCTCTAAATAACGCATGGCGATGTAACCGCCTGAATAAACACTAGCAACTTCTGCTGCAGTACCTGTTGGTGCGCTATTATTTGTAAATATCGCATTAAGGCCTGTTTTTATTGCATTTACACCCAAATTTGCGATATCTGCGGCGACTCTATCGTCAGCCCCCCTAATTGCTTCAGCACTACCTTCTGCAAACCACGTTGGGTTAGCACTTAAATTCATATTGTTGGCCATAACAGCGTGAGTCATTTCATGGAGTATGGTACTTTTCAATTGTGTGATTTTATCACCGCTGTTTGTTGAAAAGTCACCTAAATCAATATTCATAACTAGGTTGTTATTGCCCACGGGACCAGCGAAGGCCACTGATGCTAACGTTCCACCAGCTCCATCTATATTCTCTAAGTTAATTTTGAAGGTTGCCCCATTACCAATGAGTCCTAATTGATCTTGAATAATACTTTCTGATTCAGCGAGTAAACCGCCCTGTAGCGTAGTAATAATGTCGCGTTCTACTTTGTCAAAAGCTGCTGTGTTTGCACTTGTGTCGAATACTTTATTTTTACCAAAAGCTGTATAGTCGTTAATTCTATTTAGCTCAGCTTTGAGTTCAGTTGCTTCTTTATTAAGTGCCTCTCTATCGCTAGCAGAGTTTGAGCCATTACTAGCTTGAATTGCAAGATCTCGCATTCGAAATAAAATATTGGTACTTTCCGTTAACGCGCCTTCCGCTGTTTGCGCAAGTGATATTCCGTCATTGGCATTTCGTTGTGCTACAACTAGGCCGTTAATTTGCGAGGTAAGTCTATTAGATATTTGCAAACCGGCGGCATCATCTTTGGCTGAATTAATACGCATGCCAGAAGACAAACGACTAAAGGTTGTAGCAAGTTCAGAACTTACCTTCCCTAGTTGTCGTTGCATAAAAAGCTGACTGACATTGGTATTAATTGTAAACATACTAAGAGTTTATATCCGCTATATTGAATCTTAAAACTACTCTTTGAAAGTTAAGCTAAAGTAAACAAAACTTACATCTCTATGTGATGTTATCGGCGAGTTTGAAAAAAACTTAACGCAATTGAGCAAAATTTAACTTTTTTATGTTAAGTCAAAAATTCAATAAGTATTGATAGCAAAATATGACAGGACAAGCGCTTAAATATTAGGTGCTTAAGCATTATTGTTTTTAAAGAAGGTGATTTCAGGCTTTTACGTAAAGTATGCTCAAGTAGTGGTAAGTTTAAAGATAAAATGGCAATTTGCTGCTTGAAGGCAGGTTAATATTGTTGATAGATGTTAATCGCTTTTTTGTTTTTTTTTAGTTGTAATATTTTTGATTTTGCTCCTGAGTGTTTACTATCGACTTTATTTCGCAATTGTTCATCCAAGGCCATCATTGTCGTAATGTGATCAGCGTACTGCGCTAGCTCTGAGCGGCTGTGCGAAGTAAATAGCAGACGAATACTTTCGTCTCTGGTCGTCATCAAGCTTATAAGTTTTTGGCTGTTGTTTTCTTGAATTTGCTGAGGTGCATTTGCAGATGTGCTTGTTAATTCATCATTTGAAGTATCTAGCAAACTGAGAAGCTGCTTAGATACTTCATTAATGTTGAGCAGTAATGTTAATGCATTTTCTGCCACTAGAAACTTACCTGTTCTTGATTCTCTAGAGGTATTGAATCCCAGCCTGATTTTATTGGAATGAGGATTTGTGCCACCTCATTAAGTTTTTCAATATCATTATTGGTACTTGCTTCAAGTAATTGTTCTGAGCAATACAGGTAAATCGATGCTAAGTTATTTGAAATGTCACCACCTTGCTCAAAGTCTAGTGAGCCTTCAAGTACGCCAATAATAGCTATGGCATTTGACAATTCCGAGCCTTTCTTTGCGTAGTTTTTTTGCGCTATTGCGCCTTTCGCTGTTGCTATGTTGTCGAGTAATTTTTGAAACAGCATGGCTACAAGTTGATAAGGTGATGCTTCTTGAGCTGTACTTTTATTCACCTGCTGATATTTTTTTAATGACGCGTGAGTCATAGATATCTCCAATTTCAGACAATAATCTAATTATACTTAATTTTAAAAAATTGAGCGTAATAAATTACACTAATGGTTGATTATTAATAGTGACGGCAAAACCTTCGCTTTTTGCTTTTTCATATGCTGCTGCCAATACTGCATGTTGAATGTCGCTTGGGTCTTCAACTATGCCATTATTATTTACTTCTATATTATCCCAACCTCTAGTTACTAAATATTCTTCAATTTGAGTAAGTTGGTCTTCCAACGGCATATTAAGTGAAAACATATTAAATTCATGCCGATCGCCTTTGTTAAAGCTATCATTTTCTGTCATTAGCTCAGCAGTACCATTAATAATTAACATCGAATAGTCCTATTAAATTTCATTTCGATTAGATATTGCTAACAAGCTTATTTCATGCCAACTATTTAAAGGTGAATAAGGTGTTAATATAAAGCCAATCAAAACAAAATCTTACCTGTTGTTTGAAGGTGCTGTTTTATATGCTTGGTGGCTCATATTGCTCCGCTATTTTTTTGACATCGCTATTATTCTTAAATATTTATAAATGTTTCGTGATGTTCAAAATATCGATTATTTTAGTCATTATTTTACCGACAAAAAAATGACTAAGGTGTCAATTTTTTGTTGATTATTCACTAGAGCAAGTTAATATGACAACAATTACAAAAATTAGCGATTTATTAGGAAATTATGCAAGGGCAAAAACATATTCTTGTTGTTGACAATGATGCCAATAGGCGTCATCAAATTGAAACCGTTTTAGCGTTTGTTGGCGAACACTTTTTTGTTTTCTCAGAAGATGAAATCGATAAACATTTGTCGGAAGTTCCTAATATTTTGACGATTATTATTAGTGGAAATATTTCTACTAAGTTGCATGAAATTATTCGCTCTCGGCCTGCTTGCCCATTTATTTATCATGATATTGCAGATAAACAATCCATTAAGGGCCTTGCTAATGTTATTGGTGAACTTACCTTACCACTGAATTACGCTCAGTTGACTGAGCTTATTCACCATAGCCACCAATACCATAACAAACTACCGTCTAAAAATAAGTCAAGTGGCCCTAATCCATTATTTCGCTCCTTAGTGGGTACCAGTGAACCCATGCAGCAGGTGCGCTTTTTAATCGAACAAGTGGCGAGCACCGCAGCAAACGTTTTAATTTTAGGCGAATCAGGTACAGGTAAAGAAGTTGTAGCGCGAAATATTCATAATTTATCTGATCGCCATAAAGCGCCGTTCGTACCCGTAAATTGTGGCGCGATTCCTCCTGACTTATTAGAGAGTGAATTGTTTGGCCATGAAAAAGGTGCATTCACAGGGGCTATTTCCACACGCAAAGGTCGCTTTGAAATGGCGGAGGGGGGCACTTTGTTTCTTGATGAAATTGGAGATATGCCTCAGCCGATGCAGGTAAAACTATTGCGGGTGTTGCAAGAGCGTACATTTGAACGTGTTGGTGGTGCGAAAAGCATTAAAGCTAATGTTCGGGTTGTTGCAGCAACACACCAGCATTTAGAAGAGATGATCAAAACGAATCAATTTAGAGAAGATCTCTATTATCGTTTGAATGTATTCCCAATTGAAACACCATCATTAAGAGAGCGTAAAGAAGACATTCCGTTATTATTGCAAGAGCTTATATCTCGGTTTTCAGCCGAGCAAGGTCAGTCTGTGCGTTTTACTGACAAAGCTATTGAGTCACTGCAGGAGCATCTATGGCCAGGGAATGTTCGTGAATTATCGAACTTAATTGAACGTATGATCATCATGTATGGCGAGCAGGTGGTTAATGTGGGGCAGTTACCGCTTAAATATCGACATCTAGAGGTTGAAGAATTTCAACCTGAATACCCAGAAGAACTGCAAGAACGTGAGGCAATAAACGAGTTATTTGCAGGTTTTGATTATGAAGATGATGATAACTCAGAGCAAGTTGATGATGCAGAGTCTTTTACTGGCAATACAGTAGATGTTTTACCGGCAGACGGTTTGAATTTGAAAGAATACTTAGCAGAACTTGAAGTGTCATTGATTAACCAAGCATTAGATAAAAATGATTGGGTTGTTGCGCGTTCTGCTGAATTACTTGGCATGCGACGTACAACCTTAGTGGAGAAAATGCGCAAGTATAGCTTGCAAAAAGACAATTAAGCTTTATTACCTGTTCTTATTATTTGTTAGTTAGTTCTAGCCAAAATAACGTACTTTTAGTGAGTTATTCTAATTGAATTATTGAAGCTTTTTCTGCCTATTAGCCATTTTATTGACAACGGTTATTTACACAAATATCTTTTTATATTGATGATTTTAAAGGGGTTATCTGCTTGGCATAATTAATGCTTTATTTGAGTGTTACTTTTTTACTCAGGTGAAACATTATGGCGCTAGCCTTTTCGACATCAAGCAATTCATCTACTGCTCACTCTTTGTTGAGCAGAGCCTTTACATCTTTAAGTGATGCTAATGCACGTACGCAAGATGTGCAAAATCTCGAAAGTGAAAGTTTCCCAGGAGAGTTGGCACTTCTTCGCCAGCAAAATCAGCAAACCCAGCAAGTTATAGATGTTATGCCTACAGGTATGATAATACTCGATGGTAATGGCATAGTGGTTAAGTTAAATCAGATGGCGCAGCAATTACTTGATGAACCCATTTTGGGGCAAGCTTGGTTTGATGTGATTAAGCGTTCCTTTAAGCCCAGAGCAGACGATTGGCATGAAGTCTCGTTAAAGGATGGTCGCCGCGTTAAATTAGAAATAACGGCTTTGGGAAATCAACCAGGCCAGTTAATTATGATCACAGATTTAACAGAAACACGCTTATTACAAGATAAATTGGGACAATTACAGCGCTTGTCTTCTTTGGGGCGTATGGTTTCTAAGCTTGCCCATCAAATTCGAACGCCCCTTTCTGCTGCCATCTTGTATGGGGCAAATTTAAGTAATAAAAAACTAACGGAAAGCGCTCGTGATAATTTTCAAAGTAAACTGGTGTCGCGACTACAAGACTTAGAGCAGCAGGTAAATGATATGCTGCTGTTTGCCAAAAGTGGTAAGCAAGCCGTGGTGGAGCCAATAAGCATTAATCAACTTATTGAGCAAGCAAAACAGTCCATTGAGCCGCAAATAACTGAAGCCGACGCAAAAGTGAATCTGCATTTTTGTCAACAAGGTTGTGAAATTCTCGGTAATGTCACGGCATTATCTGGCGCTATTCAAAACTTAATTCATAACAGTATTGCGGTTATTAAATCGAATGCTGTAATTGATATCAGTGCGTACTGCAAAGACGAATATGCATATATTAGCGTTCGAGATAATGGTCAAGGGATCAGTGCAGAGCTTGCTGACAAAATTTTTGAGCCTTTTTATACCTCAAGAAGCCAAGGTACTGGTTTAGGCTTAGCAGTTGTTAAGTCTGTCGCTAATGCGCATCAAGGAGAAGTTCGCTTACTTAGCCAACCCGGTGAAGGAGCACATTTTTGTTTAAAAATCCCAAAGTTAATGAATAGTCAATATGATGCAGAGCAAGCAGTGCCTGAACATCATAATGTTTGTCTAGAAGGAGTACAATAATGAGTTCAAGTAAAATCATGGTCGTTGAAGATGATACTGGCTTGCGCGAAGCACTTGTTGATACTTTATTATTAGCTGGCTATCAATGTGTACCTGTAGAGTCGGGTGAAGATGCACTTGTTGCCCTTAAAACTCACACAGTAGACCTTGTTGTTAGTGATGTACAGATGGGCGGTATGTCGGGCTTGTCATTATTGAAAAGTATTCGTCATAGCTATCCCAAGCTACCAGTTTTAATTATGACAGCATACGGCACTATTGATGATGCCGTTCAAGCGATGAAAGATGGTGCCTGTAATTATATGGCAAAACCATTTGCTCCCGAAGTATTGTTGAATATGGTTAATCAGTATGTGCCGCTACAAATTCAAGATGAATGCGAGCCTGTCGCGGCTGACAAAACTAGTGTTGAATTATTAACCTTAGCTAAAAAAGTTGCTAGCACTGAAGCTTCTGTTATGGTTTTAGGCCCAAGTGGTTCAGGTAAGGAAGTACTTGCTCAGTATATTCATAAATTTTCGCCGCGAAGCCAAGCCCCGTTTGTGGCAATCAACTGCGCCGCAATCCCAGAAAACATGTTAGAAGCAACCTTGTTTGGTTATGAAAAAGGTGCTTTTACAGGTGCAATTCAAGCCTGCCCTGGGAAATTTGAACAAGCACAAGGCGGTACCATTTTACTTGATGAAATAACTGAGATGGACCTTGGCCTGCAAGCGAAAATTTTACGAGTTTTGCAGGAAAGAGAAGTTGAACGCCTCGGTGGTCGTAAAACCATTAGTTTGGATGTTCGTGTGATCGCAACCAGCAACCGAGACTTAAAAGAGGCGGTTAGTGAGGGGGTATTCCGTGAGGATTTATACTATCGCCTGAATGTGTTTCCATTAACTTGGCTGCCGTTAAACCAACGCCGAGATGATATTATACCGTTGGCACAACATTTGATTGCGCGAATATGCCAAAAAGACGGCAATGTTATCCCTGAATTAACAACAGCAGCGCGCAGTAAACTTTTCGCATACGATTGGCCTGGCAATGTGCGAGAACTAGACAATGTTGTGCAACGAGCGCTTATTTTACAAAGTGATCGTTGTATTGATGCTGGCGACTTGCTTATTGATAATTTTGAACCACCAAAAGCACAAGACACTGCCATAGCAGCTGCAAAAGACGACAAGCTCGGTAGTGAATTAAAACTGCAAGAGCATCAAATCATTCTTGATACTCTGCACGCTTGCCAAGGTAGTCGTAAAGATGTAGCTGAGCGCTTAGGTATTAGTCCGCGTACACTACGTTATAAAATTGCTCGAATGCGTGATAGTGGTATTCAAATACCAGCTTAAGCATTTGCTAAAAAAATTCCACAGTAAAAGCTTTAATGCTGTTACTTGAGAATACCCGCGAAGTCATAAAAACAACCTTAATTAGGTTGTTTTTTCTTTTCCGTAAATAAAAAACATACCTTGGCTAACATTCTAGTTCAATTTTAATTCTAAGCTTAAGATATTGAAAATATTTATTTTATTTTGCTATGCTTCTTGGTTTTTAGAATGTTGACAGTGAATTACATTTACTCAAATCAATGTTGTTCCGTCCTTGGCATCAAGCTTGCTTTATTCACTATAAATATTGAGTAACAAGAAATTGACGCAAGCGAGTTAATCATGGATATCAAAAGCAATTCTTTATATGCACAAATGCAAAGTATGTCGATGGAAGCTATGGGTAATCGCTTACCTATCGGTGAAAATAGCATAGGTACCCCAGCTGTTAGTAAAGCGGGAAGTGATTTTGGCAGTTTGTTAAAAGATGCCGTTAATACCGTTAATGATTTGCAAAAAGACACTGGTGCTAAGCGCACGGCCTTTGAAATGGGCGATCGCAGTGTTACACTTGCCGATACTATGATAGCAGCGTCAAAGTCAGGTATTGCCTTTGATGCGACCGTTCAAGTTCGTAATAAGTTTGTTGAAGCTTATAAAGAAATTATGAGTATGCCGGTATAGATGCTCAGTTGTTAATTGAAAAATAAAGCAAACATTTTGCGGAGAAAATAAGTGGCAGATTCAGCAAATAACACCGGATTAGCACTAGCAGATAATAGCAGCGATATAGTTGCCAACGATAATGATGACAATATTGTTGGTGAGCAAAAATCGGGTTTAGCTGGCGTTATGGGGAATGTTGATTTTTTACGTCAAATCACCATTGTTATGGCACTGGCAATTTGTTTGGCTATTGCTATTTTTGTCATCATGTGGGCGAATCAGCCTGAATATCGTATCCTGGCTAAACTTCCAACCGAGCAGCTTATTAAAACCATGGATACTCTAGATGCCAATGGTTATAAAGATGCCTACCGTCAAGAAAATAATACAATTTCGGTACAAAGTGAAGACTACCAAGATATAAAGTTAATGTTAGCGCGTGAAGGTTTGGGTGATAGCCCTGCCGAAGGCTCTGAAATTATCATGCAAGACATGGGCTTTGGTGTAAGTCAGCGCTTAGAAACGGAAAGATTAAAACATTCTCGTGAACAACAGCTAGCACGTACAATTGAAGAGTTGCAGTCTATCTCTCGTGCTCGTGTTTTATTGGCTATTCCGCGTGAAAATGTTTTTGCCAAACGTGCCAAAAATCCTTCTGCTACAGCAGTATTAACTATGCGCCGAGGGCGAATTCTTTCCGAAGAAGAGGTTGATTCGGTTGTTGATATTATCGCGTCAGCTGTGCAAGGCTTAGATCCTAACCGTGTGACTGTGACCGATCAAAATGGTCGTTTGCTTAACTCTGGTTCGCAGGACTCTGTTTCTTCTCGTTCACGCAAAGAATTTGAAATCGAACAAAAACGCGAAAAAGAATACATGGATAAAATCGATTCGATTTTAATCCCAGTTGTTGGTTTAGGTAACTATACGGCACAAGTAGATGTTGCTATGGACTTTACCAATACCGAAGAAACTCAACGGCGTTACAACCCAGACTTGCCAGCGCTTCGCAGCGAGATGAAAGTTGAAGATAATACTATTGGTGGCTTACTTGGAGGGATCCCAGGCGCACTAACTAACCAACCCCCTCTTGATAGTAATATTCCTGAAAATGCAACTGGTGGTGCTCAACAACAAACTATGCCGGGGCGCAAGCATACTGAATCTACCCGTAATTATGAACTAGACGAAGCGATTAGTTATACCAAGCAACAAACGGGTGTTATTCATAGAATTAGCGTGTCAGTAGCGCTAGACTATTTGCCAGTTGCTGGTGGAGAAGGAGAGCCTACGTCTACACCACGTACAGTACAGGAAATGGCTAATATTCGCCGTTTATTACAAGGTAGTATTGGTTTTGATTTACAACGAGGTGACACGCTTGAAGTAGTCACATTACCGTTTTCTCGCGCAGAAGTTGAAGATGTTGCCGAAGTGCCATTGTGGCGAGATCCTGTTATTTTTAAATATGCGAAATTGTTAGGTGCGTTAATTTTAATCGCAATATTATTGTTTGCCGTTGTTCGCCCAATGCTGAAACGCTTAATCTATCCTGACCAAACTCCGAATGATTATGGTGAGAAATCATTAGATAGTCATATTGATTTAGGCGATGAAACTATGGATATGCTAACGTCTGAATTTGATGCCGGAGCAGTTGGTTTTGCGCCAGATGGTAGCTTACAATTACCTGACTTACATCGTGATGAAGACATTTTAAAAGCAGTTCGAGCACTAGTAGCGAATGAGCCAGAATTATCCTCGCAGGCAGTTAAAAGTTGGTTAAACGAAGATGAGTGATGAAACACAAGAAATCGCAGAAATTCCATCTGCGGGTGCATTTGACGTCAGTAAACTTGATGGTGGCGAAAAGGCTGCAATTTTATTATTGAGTCTTTCTGAAGAAGATGCAGCACAAATTTTAAAACACTTAGAGCCAAAGCAAGTGCAGAAAGTGGGTACGATTATGGCGGGTATGGAAGACTTTACCCAACAGAAAATTACCGCAGTGCACAAGTTGTTTATTGAAGAAATACAGAACTTCTCAACCATAGGTTTCCAAAGTGAGGAGTTTGTTAGAAAAGCATTAACAGCTGCATTAGGTGAAGACAAAGCCGGTAATTTGATTGACCAAATTGTAATGGGTGGTGGCGCTAAAGGTTTAGATTCATTGAAATGGATGGACTCTAAGCAAGTGGCCAACATTATTCGTAATGAGCATCCACAAATTCAAACTATTGTTTTATCTTACTTAGAGCCAGAGCAATCTGCGGAAATTATGACGCAATTTGCTGATAAAATTCGTCTTGATTTAATGATGCGTATTGCTAACTTAGAAGAAGTGCAACCGGCAGCATTGCAAGAATTGAATGAAATTATGGAAAAACAATTTGCAGGTCAAGCAGGTGCGCAAGCTGCGAAAATGGGCGGCTTAAAAGCTGCTGCTGACATCATGAACTATTTAGATACCAATGTAGAAGGTATGTTAATGGACTCAATTCGTGAACACGATGAAGAAATGAGTCAGCAAATTCAAGACTTGATGTTTGTCTTTGAAAACCTTGCCGATGTTGATGATCGAGGTATTCAAGCTATTTTACGTGAAGTTCAACAAGATGCATTAATGAAAGCTATTAAAGGTGCTGATGAAGCGTTGAAAGAAAAAATCCTGGCTAATATGTCTAAACGTGCAGCGGAAATGCTGGCGGATGATCTTGAAGCCATGGGACCAGTACGTATTAGTGAAGTTGAAGCGGCACAGAAAGAAATCCTATCGGTTGCTCGCCGATTGTCTGATTCTGGTGAGATCATGCTAGGTGGCGCTGGAGGCGGCGATGAATTCTTATAATCTACAATTAAATTTGATGTTTTTCTAATGAAAGAGCCTACTCAGCCTCAAGACTCATCAATCATATCTGATGATATTGATACTTGGTCATTGCCTGATGTTAAGCCTATGGCTGATGATGATGGCAAAACAAATGCCTTAGGTAAGTCACGTCAATGGCGTTATGAGCCGCCAGAAGAAACTGAAGTTGCAGAGCCAATACCATTAACGGCTGAAGAAATAGAAGAAATTCGTCAAGCGGCTTATGATGAAGGGTTCAGCCAAGGTAAAGAAGATGGCTTTGCTGCGGGGTTTGAAGAAGGTAAAGCGGCCGGGCATCAAGAAGGGTTAACAACAGGCCATGAAGAAGGCGTAAACGCGGGGCTAGCGGAAGGTAAAGAAGTTAGCGATCAACAAATAGCGGCAATGCAATCATTAATGGAGCAGTTACATCAACCTCTAGCTAATGTTGAAAAAAATGTTGAAGCACAATTACTACAACTTGTTGTGCAGCTAACCCACGCGGTTACTGGGCATGAAGCGAAAACTAATCCTGATATTTTATTGTCTGCCATATCAGAAGGCATTAAGGCCTTGCCTGGACAAGATGCCCAAACGCAAATTCTGCTTAACCCACAAGATATAAAGTTGGTAGAGCAAAAGTTTGGTATGGGCCATATCGAACAACAAGGTTGGCGGTTATTGGCAGCCCCACAACTGCCGGTTGGTAGTTGTCAAATTGAAAATAGCACCTCTAATATAGATCTCAATATAAAATCTCGTTTGAGTGAGGTTTTGGAATCGTTTTTGCAAGAAGCTTTGCATCAGTAAAATTCTACTAAAAGTGTCAAAAACTTTTTATGGTTGATATAACCCGAGTAACTCAACGCCTTAAAAACTGTGAAAAACTAGTGCATCCGCATCGAATTTCTGTTGCGGGGCGTTTAGTGCGTGTTGTTGGTTTGACGCTAGAAGCTGTTGGCGTGAAAGCACATGTCGGCAGTCAATGTTTAGTTGAAACTGCACATGGTGATCTTATTGCTGAAGTTGTAGGTTTCTCAAAAGACATTACTTTCCTAATGCCTGAACAAAGTTTGCAAGGCGTATCACCTGGTGCACGTGTTGTACCGCTTTCTACCAAAGCGCGACTACCTTTATCAATGGACTTACTCGGCCGGGTTGTTGATGGTGTAGGTAAACCCCTTGATGGTAAAGGGCCTATTAAAGCATCGGAAAGTTACCAGCGGGACAGTAAACCGATTAACCCACTTTCGCGCCGTGCTATAACCGAGCCACTTGATGTTGGTGTTCGATCAATTAATAGTTTTTTAACTGTTGGAACCGGACAACGTATGGGCTTATTTGCTGGCTCAGGTGTGGGCAAAAGTGTGTTATTGGGCATGATGACCCGTGGCACCTCTGCTGATGTTATTGTGGTTGGTTTAATTGGTGAACGTGGTCGAGAAGTTAAAGAATTTATTGAAGAAATATTAGGTGAAGAAGGCAGAAAACGCTCTGTAGTGGTGGCTGCACCGGCAGATAATTCGCCATTAATGCGCTTAAAAGGCTGTGAAACTGCAGTTCAAATAAGTGAATATTTTCGCGACCAAGGGTTAAATGTATTATTGCTAATCGACTCCATTACTCGTTACGCCCAAGCTCAGCGGGAAATAGCGTTAGCCGTTGGTGAGCCACCGGCAACAAAAGGTTATCCACCTTCGGTATTTTCTAAATTACCGCAACTGGTAGAGCGTGCCGGAAATGGTGGGGATGGCCAAGGTTCAATTACCGCATTTTTCACGGTTTTAACCGAAGGTGATGATTTACAAGACCCTATTGCTGATGCCGCGCGGGCAATATTGGATGGTCATATTGTTTTATCTCGAAGCTTGGCAGATGCAGGTCACTATCCTGCGGTTGATATTGAAGGTTCAATTAGCCGAGTAATGCCTATGGTTACCAGTGAAGAACACCAGCAATTGTCTCGACAACTTCGCCAAATGTATGCCTTGTACCAAGAAAATAAAGATTTGATCTCTATTGGCGCATACAGCCGAGGGACAGATCCTAGAATAGATCAAGCAATAGATCTGCAGCCCGTTATTCAGTTTTTCTTACAGCAGAAAACATTAGAAGTGATCCCATATGATCAAAGCTTAACTCAGTTGCAAGAAGTACTGGCCGCAGCGCAAGCTCATGCCCAAAATAATCCACAAGCTAGGTAGCTAATAGATGATTAAGCAAATGAAGCAGCTAAATACCTTATACAAGTTTGAATTGGATAAAGAACAAAAAGCTGCGCAAGCACTGCAAAGTGCAGAATTGGATTATCAACAAAACCAAGAACGTTTAAAAAGTGTTAGTGATTATCGCCTTGAATATATGCGTCGCCTTAATCAGCGCTCACTAGAGGGGATTGATAGTGCGACTTATAGCCATTTTCATGCCTTTATTGCCAAACTCGATAATGCAGCACAGCAAGTCAAAATTGCAGCACATCAAGCAAAAGCCTTAGTTGAAACACGAAAAAAACAGTGGTTAGAGCAAAGACAAAAAATACAGGCGGTTGAATTATTGCGAGACAAAAAACTTGCTGTCTTGAAAGTCAGCGCAGATAAACAAGAGCAAAAAATGTTTGATGAAATTGCCACTCAGCAATTTATTCGACGCACACGTTAACTAATAAATTTACCGTAAAATTTGTTTTAGGTTTTGGAACAGTAATTGCTTGCAGTAGATGCGTATTAATAAATAAATTTGCTTAAAAGATAATAAGTATTGATAAAGGTTGGTTATGTCTCAATTAAATTTGCTCTCAGTTGATGTTGCTAAAGTCTCAAGTAATCAAGGAGATGTGGTTAGCAAACAGGGAAATAAACCACCGTCAGAAAATGAGTTTTCCGACGTTATTGAACAGTTTAATCAAGCAGGAAAAAGCGGATCTACTGACAAGCAAGCGCAACTTAACGGCAAGCATGAACCTCAAGCGGCAAAAAACAAAGTGCAGCAGCATATTGCTGACGAAAAAACAAAAAATGTGCCAAAGCTAGGTTTTGAAAAGCCAAAAGACGAATATGCTTTGCCAGTTCCGATAGAGACGGGGGTTGAAGCAAAAATTAATCCAATAAAAAAAGGTACTGATGCACATATACTCCCTGTGATGGAGTCGCCGCTTGCCGGCGAAATTAGTTCAAATGCCGACAAAGTGAATGCTGAGTCAAGTTTATCCGCTGATATTAAAAACCGCACAGAGCCAACGCAAGTTAGTAAAACAGAGCCGAAAACAGATAGTGATGAAGCTCTTGAGTTACTCAACATGCTGCAGGGAGCACAAAAGCTAATTGCTAAAACCTCGCCAAATAATGATATTGAAAAAACAGTCAGCGCTGAGAGCAGCGTTAATACTAAGCTCAAACAAGATGCTAGTAACGAAAGTACATCTAGTACTGACAAGCTAGTTGCTCGTGTTAAGCCAGAGCAAGCTGTTACTGACATTAGCGCTAAAGCTGAGGTCAAATTGAATTTAGAGAGTTCTAAAAATAATACACTTGATAATGAAGCTACCAAGGCTGTTGAAAAACTTAACTCTTTGCAAACGAAAAACAAAGCACAACATGGTGCCGTTACTGTCGACAACTCGGCAAGCAATAAAACCGAGCCTGCTACGACACCAACCGATAAAGTGATTTCTGCACTTACTGACGATAGTGTACTGAAAGATAAAATATCAGCGAAATCAAACAGCGAAAATGTGCAACACACTGAGGAAAAAATAAAGCAATCAGCAAAGTTACAAGTTAACGAACTACAAGTAACAAATCAAAATAAAGAGTATGTACAAGAGGCAGATGATTATTCGGTAGAGCATAAAAGCGATAACTTGCTTTCTGCTGAAAAAGCAGCGGTGAATAATAACCGAGCAAATACCAAACAAGCACAAGTAAATAACTTTGAAAATAAAGGAAATGCAGTTGATACAGTGGCAAATAATGCTAATCAATCGACTCTTGTATCTGCTTCAACAAACAATACTGTCTTACATGATGAAGTTTCAAAAGATGTGTCACAGCCCCGGAGTATAAATCAAGCTACTGCTAACGTTGTAGGGACTATGATAAAAGAACAAAACTCTTCAACTAGTGCTAATGCTCGCAATTTTGATACGGCCGACAGCAGCTTAGCTAAAAGTGCTGATAACACGGCGGAGGAATTTAATTTAGCAAAAACAGCTAGTGAGAAAAGTACTGTTGTTGCAGAAAGAACAGCATCTATGATGAACCAAACTTTAGACGCAAATGCGAGTCGTTCGACATTAACGGCTGCTGAGTTATCAATGCAACAAGAGCAAAGTTTTGAAAATAGCATCAGTAAATTAAGCAGTAATGCAGTGCAAACACAAAAATCGATTACCGCACTTAATACTGAAACGATTGCCATTTACCGTAAAGATTTTGCCAATGCGGTGAAAGACAAAGTGATGGTGATGATCAACCAGAAAATTCAACAGGTTGAAATACAGCTTGACCCACCAGAAATGGGGAATGTTCATGTACGAGTAAACCTTCAAAATGAACAAGCAGCTGTACAGTTTATAGTTCAAAACCAACAAGCCAAAGATGCTTTAGAACAAAATATGACTAAACTGCGCGATATGTTGGCAGAAAATGGCGTTGATGTTGGCGATGCTAATATTGAGCAACGTCAGCCTGGCGAGCAGTCTGAAACGGCTTTTGCCGATGGTCATAGAGATGAACAAGATGGCAAAAACCTCGAGCAAACTTCGGATGAAGGTCATGTTCAAGCACATAATGTGGTTAAAGCTTCATCAACTGGTGTTGATTACTATGCCTAAATTGCAAAACTCGTTGGATTCATTGCTATTCAAGGATATAGTTTAACTATTAATATTAAAATTTTTCAGGGTAGATACCATGGCAGATGAAAATGAGCTTGAATTAGATAATTCAGGCAAGAAGAAAAAGCTAATTATAATCATTGCAATTGTTGCCGTTATAGCAATTGGCGGTGGTGCTGCCGCATTCTTTATGATGGGTGGAGAAGAGGAAGTTACACAAGCCGAATTAGATGCAGCCCTTGATTCTGGTGATGGTGAAAGTACTGAAATTGAAACAGACGGTAATGCTGAGGTTGGCTCTGCACTTTATGTGCCTATGCCAAGGCCGTTTCGCTTTAATGTGCCAGGTGCTGCCCGTGACCGCTTTGTTGAAATTCGAGTTCAACTACTTGTTCGTGGGGCAGATAACGAAGAAGCTGCGAAAAAGCACGTACCGTTAATTGAAAGTACGTTACTGGCCGTGTTCTCGCAGTCAAATGCTGATGACCTAGCAACCAGTGCCGGCAAAACTTCGTTAAAGCAAAAGTCTTTATCAGAAGTGCATAAGATAATGAAAGAAGTTGAAGGTAATAAAATCGTTGAAAAAGTACTATTTACTGGCTTTGTAATGCAATAACTAGCAACTGGCTTCCTAGATTAACTAAGATAAAGAGACTATCGAGTGAGTGACTTATTATCTCAAGACGAAATTGACGCGCTACTGCATGGTGTTGATGATGTTGAAGAAGAAGAAATTGTAGAGGACGTATCCCATGCTGAGGGTACGTCTGATTATGATTTCTCTTCACAAGATCGCATTGTTCGTGGTCGTATGCCAACGCTGGAAATGGTGAATGAGCGTTTTGCTCGCCATATGCGTATTAGCCTTTTCAATATGATGCGACGTACCGCCGAAGTATCTATCAACGGTATTCAAATGATTAAGTTTGGTGAGTACGTACATACTTTGTTTGTACCAACCAGCTTGAATATGGTGCGCTTTCGCCCACTAAAAGGTACGGCGTTAATCACCATGGAAGCTCGATTGGTTTTCATTCTAGTGGATAATTTTTTCGGTGGTGATGGTCGTTATCATGCGAAAATTGAAGGTCGTGAATTTACGCCTACCGAACGCAGAATTGTGCAAATGCTCTTAAAAATAATCTTCGAAGATTATAAAGAAGCATGGTCTCCGGTGATGGATGTTTCGTTTGAATACCTAGACTCAGAAGTTAACCCATCAATGGCAAACATTGTAAGCCCTACTGAAGTGGTTGTTATTAGTTCGTTCCATATTGAGCTTGATGGTGGTGGCGGTGATTTTCACGTAGCCTTACCCTATTCAATGTTAGAGCCGATTCGGGAGTTGCTAGATGCAGGTGTGCAAAGTGATAAAGAAGACACCGATATGCGTTGGTCGAAAGCTTTACGCGATGAAATAATGGATGTGCCTGTAGAATTATCAACTAAGTTTCTGGAAGTTGAATTGTCTTTACAAGAAATTATGGACTTTAAAGCAGGTGATATTATCCCAATCGAAATGCCTGATCACATCACAGTGTTAATAGAAAACTTGCCGTCATTTAGAGCAAAACTTGGCCGAAGCCGTGATAACTTAGCATTGAAAATTGAGTCGAAAATTAAACGTCCAGAGTCAGTTAAGTCAGAATTAACCATATTAACTAAAGGTGGCAAGCGTTTAGATAGCGATGCGGAATTACACCTTTTAGAAGACGATTTATAAAACAAATTTACAACGTACGTTCAATGTGGTGCAAAAATCGCATAGTTGAATGTTGCGCAGAATAACGCCCTGTAGTGTGATTAATTTGACACTATTGGATTGAAAATTGAGGCAGGAAAGATGAGTACAGATAACGAAGATGATTTAGGCATGTGGGATGAGGCTATGGATGAGCAAGCTGCTGCCGAAGCCGAGGCCGCCGAAACCGTTGAGTTGGAAGATTTACAAGAAGATAGTGAATCTATTACCGGTGAAGAAAAACGCAAATTAGATGCGATTTTAGACATTCCTGTGACTATTTCGATGGAAGTTGGCCGTAGTCATATCAGTATTCGTAATTTATTACAGCTTAACCAAGGCTCAGTTGTTGAACTAGACCGTGTTGCCGGTGAAGCGCTAGACGTATTAGTTAATGGTACGTTGATTGCTCACGGGGAAGTGGTTGTGGTTAATGATAAGTTTGGTATCAGACTGACAGATGTTATTAGTCAGGTTGAACGTATTAAAAAGTTAAAATAGTTTTCATGAAAAAATCGCTATTAATCTTTGCTTCATTATGGCTATGTACATTTAATGTTGTGGCCGCTGAGACAGAACAAAAGGTTGAAGTTGGTAAGCATGTTGCAGCCAATATGGATGCGATGAGTATGATATTGTCGCTGTTAATGGTATTGGCAGTTGTTGTTGTTAGTGCGATTATTCTTAAACGTTTTCAAGGTGTACAGCAAAGCTTTAATGGTTTAAAAATAGTGACCAGTTTGCACCTTGGTTCGAAAGAAAAGTTAGTGGTTGTACAAAGTGGCGATAAACAACTATTGCTTGGGGTTACCGCACAGCAAATTACATTGTTAGAAACGCTGGAAAAACCTTTGGTTACCGGACAAGAAAAGTCGTTTGACTTTAGTCATTCCTTGGCAAAGTTTCTCAAACAAAAAGCCGTAAAAAACGATGAGTAACAAAATGACAAATCAGTATAATAAATCATTATTTACCTCCAAAAAAATCGTAATCTTATTAGTTACGATTTTGTCATTTTTACTGTTCAGTAATAATAGTATGGCGGCTGACGATTTATCGCTTTCCGCTTTGAAACTAACCACTAACCCCGATGGTTCTCAAGAGTACTCTGTAACCCTGCAAATACTAATTTTTATGACGGCGCTGAGCTTTATACCAGCTGCTGTCATTATGATGACATCATTTACGCGTATCGTAGTTGTTATGGCTATTTTGCGGCAAGCGTTTGGCTTGCAACAAACACCATCGAATCAGGTAATCATAGGTATTACCTTATTTATGACCTTGTTCATTATGACACCAGTCTATAACGAAATTAATGACCGCGCTATTCAGCCATATCTTGCTGAGCAACTAACGTCTGTAGAGGCTATTGATAAAGCAAAAGTGCCGCTGCGCGCCTTTATGTTAGAGCAAACCAGAATTAAAGATTTAGATACGTTAGCAAGTATGGCGGGGATTGAACAAGTTGAGCAACCAACAGATTTACCTATGACGGTAATTATTCCCGCATTTGTAATTAGCGAATTAAAAACCGCCTTTCAAATAGGCTTTATGTTGTTTATTCCTTTTCTGATCATTGACCTTGTGGTTGCCAGTATTCTTATGGCCATGGGTATGATGATGCTTTCGCCCATGATTGTTTCTTTACCATTTAAATTAATGCTATTTGTATTAATTGATGGCTGGAACTTGGTGATAGGCACTATAGCAACAAGTTATGGTATGGGAGCCGCGTAATGGGTCCTGAAGTATTTGTTGATATATTAAGAGATGCTTTATTTTTAGTGATTGTATTGGTGAGTGCAGTCATAGTTCCCAGTCTTATCGTCGGCTTAATTGTTGCAGTTTTCCAAGCTGCAACGTCAATAAATGAACAAACATTAAGCTTTTTACCACGGCTAATCGTAACACTACTTGCATTAATTTTAGGTGGTCATTGGTTGGTACAAAAATTGATGGATTATGCCATTCGCTTAATTGGCAGTATTCCTAGTGTGGTAAGTTAACATGGAGTTCACTGAGGCCATTATCAATCAAACAATGGCTGATTTTTTACTGCCTTTAATACGTATTTCAGCAATGATCATGGCCATGATTGGTCTTGGCGCCAAGTCTATCCCCGGTCGGGTAAAATTATTTTTCTGTTTAGCTGTTACCGCAGCTGTTATGCCGGCTTTACCACCGACACAAGTTGGCAATATGTTTTCCTTAGCGACTGCACTGCTTGTTGGTGAACAAATTGTTATAGGCGTTATGCTAGGCTTTGTAACCGTTATGGTGGTGAATACGTTTACCTTGGCCGGACAAATTATTGCAATGCAAACTGGTTTAGGTTTTGCGTCTTTGGTTGATCCCGCCAGTGGTACTAGTGTTCCAGCCGTTGGTCAGTTCTTTTTGATTTTATCTTCATTATTATTTTGGGCAATGGATGGCCACCTTGCATATTTACAGTTTGTTGTTGCCAGCTTTGATACTATCCCAATTCCAGCGACTGATTTTTCTAGCATTAAATTTAAGGAAATAGCGGAGTGGGGTAGTTGGATGTTTGCGACCGCGTTGTCGCTTGCCATTGCGCCACTAACGGCAATGTTATTGATAAACTTCTCATTTGGTATTATGACGCGAGCCGCACCACAATTGAATATTTTTGCAATTGGTTTCCCTATTACCATGTGTGCGGGTTTGTTGATTATGTGGCTGACTATGGGCAATTTCTATAATCATTTCGTAATGCAGTGGCAGCGTGCTCTAGATTTTAGCTGTTACTTAATTGACTGCGGGGCTGCGCCCTAATGGCTGAGTCAGACAGCGGTGAAAAAACCGAAGAACCGACGGCGAAAAAGCTTTCAGATGCGCGAAAAAAGGGGCAAATTGCACGTTCAAAAGATTTAGGCACTATGTTTGTGTTAGTTGGCAGTGCTGTTGCTATGCTGATTATGGGTAACTCGTTAGTTGCCGCACTCTCAACTATGATGAAACGCTTATTTAGCTTAAATCGTCGAGAAACCATGGATGTTCACGCCTTATTTCAAGTGGTGAGTGATAGCGTTAGCTCGATAATGGTCCCCTTCCTTTGGATTCACGTTATTATTGTTTTTGCAGCATTTGTTGGTAATAGCTTACTTGGAGGTATGAGCTTTTCTTGGCAAGCTATGGCACCTAAGGCGAGTAAATTATCTCCATTAGCTGGCTTTAAGCGTATGTTTGGTGTGCAAGCCTATGTTGAGTTAATTAAGTCAATTCTAAAATTCTTTGTGGTTTTTATTTCGGCTTACTTATTGTTAAGTGGTTTGTTTGATCAAATAATTAATTTGAGTACCGAAAATATCCCTCATAATTTTGAGCATGCCGTGTCGTTATTAATGTGGATGTTTTTGGCGTTGGCATTGTCTTTGGCAATAATTGTGGTGGTTGATGCGCCATATCAAGTTTGGAATCACAATCGTCAATTAAAAATGACCAAACAAGAAATTAAAGATGAAATGAAAAACTCAGATGGTAGTCCTGAAACAAAAGGTCGTATAAGGCGTGCTCAGTATGAAATGTCGCAACGTCGTATGATGCAAGATGTACCTGAGTCAGATGTTGTTATTACCAATCCAACGCATTATTCGGTCGCATTAAAATATGATGCAGACGCTGGTGGAGCGCCGGTATTGGTTGCTAAAGGTATAGACGAAATGGCGTTGCATATTCGCACTATAGCTAAAGAACATAATATCGAAATAATTGCCTCTCCGGCGCTTGCACGTTCGTTATATTATACCGCGGAACCCAATGAAGAAATTCCTGAACAACTATTTGCTGCCGTAGCACAGATTTTAGCGTTTATTTTTCAACTCAATGCTCATAAAGAAGGTAAAGCGAGAAGACCAAAGCCTGTTTCTAAAAATTTGCCTATTCCAGATGATTTTCGCTACTAGTTACTTAAGCTAACTGTTAATAGACTTATGGTGTTGTTTGATTAGTAAGCAACTAGGCCAATATTCAAGTATTGTGGTAGAAGCTGGTCTGATTATTGCTATTTCAAGGTATATGTCAAATTACTATCACTCGAGCTCATGCAGTTAGCGGCAACGTTTAATAATTTAAAAAAACAAAAATTCAATGTTTTCTCAGGCTTAGGTACGCCATTTCTAGTGATGGCAGCACTTGGTATGGTTATTCTACCCATGCCAGCATTTTTGCTCGATATTCTATTTTCTTTCAATATTGCCTTATCTTTGGTGGTGTTACTCATTACGGTTTACACGCTAAAGCCACTCGAATTTGGCTCTTTCCCTGCGGTTCTACTGATTGCGACAATTTTACGCTTAGCTCTTAATGTGGCTAGTACGCGCGTGGTATTGCTCGAAGGTCATGAAGGGCCTGAAGCCGCAGGTAAAGTTATTGAAGCGTTTGGCTCGGTTGTTATCGGCGGAAACTACGCGGTTGGCTTAGTGGTTTTTGCTATTCTCATTATTATCAACTTTGTCGTAGTGACTAAAGGTGCTGGGCGTATCTCGGAAGTAACAGCACGTTTTACCCTTGATGCTATGCCGGGTAAACAAATGGCGATTGATGCGGATTTAAATGCTGGTTTTATAACAGCCGATCAGGCACGGGAGCGCCGTACTGAAGTTACCAGCGAAGCGGATTTTTACGGTTCCATGGACGGTGCAAGTAAGTTTGTAAAAGGCGATGCGATTGCTGGTATTTTGATTCTATTTATCAACATTATTGGCGGCCTAGTTATTGGTATGGTGCAGCATGACCTGAGTTTTGAAAGTGCCGTTGAAATTTATACGCTATTGACCATAGGTGATGGTTTAGTTGCGCAAATTCCTGGCCTGTTGCTTTCCGTTGGCACCGCGATCGTGGTAACGCGCCAAAATACTGCTCAAGATATGGGCGAGCAAGTTAGCGCTCAGCTTGGCCAAGAACGTTCTCTATATATTGCCGCAGGTGTAATGTTTGTGATGGGCATTGTACCTGGAATGCCGCATGTAGCATTTCTTATTTTTGCCGTTTTAATTGCGGGTATTGCGTTCTTTGGTGCTAAATATAAGGCAGCAAAAGCAATTCAAGAGGCTGAGCAATCACAAGCGGCTGAGGTTGAAACCCAGCAGCAAGAAGCAGAGGTTAAAGACTTAGGTTGGGATGATGTAAACCATGTCGATATTATTGGTCTTGAAATCGGTTATCGTTTAATTCCTCTTGTCGATAAAGCGCAAGGTGGAGAGTTACTTAATCGCATAAAAGGGGTACGTAAAAAGCTATCCCAGGAATTTGGCTTTTTGGTACCAGCAGTACATATTCGCGATAATCTCGACTTAGACCCGAATACTTATCAAATATCACTGATGGGTGTCACCATAGGTGAGGCTGAAATTCGTCACGATCATGAACTGGCAATTAACCCTGGGCAAGTTTTTGGAAAATTAGAAGGAATAGCCACCCAAGATCCCGCTTTTGGCTTAGATGCAGTTTGGATTAAACAAGAGCAGCGTGAACATGCACAGTCATTAGGATATACCGTTGTTGATGCCGCAACTGTGCTGGCAACTCATTTAAGTCAAATATTAACCAATAATGCTTCACAATTATTAGGGCATGAAGAAGTGCAAAACCTTCTTGATATGCTTGCTAAGAGTTACCCTAAACTAATTGAAGGCTTGATCCCTGATGTTCTTTCCTTGGGAACAATCGTAAAAGTATTGCAAAACCTGATGAATGAAGGTGTGCCAGTACGTGATATGCGCAGTATCATTCAAACCTTAGTTGAGTATGGACCTAAGAGCCAAGACCCAGAAGTATTAACTGCGGCGGTAAGAATTACCTTACGTAAGTTCATTGTACAAGAGCTTGTTGGCCCAGCAGCAGAAGTACCTGTCATAACTTTGTCGCCAGAGTTGGAACAGATGTTGCACCAGTCTATGCAAATGGCTGGAGACGATGGCGCAGGTATCGAACCAGGTTTAGCAGAGCGGTTACAGAAATCCTTGACAGACGGTGCTCAGCAGCAAGAAATGGCTGGCGATACTCCAATATTATTAACGTCAGGTATTTTACGCTCAGTATTAGCTAAGTTTGTTAAATACACTATTCCAGGTTTGCGGGTAATTTCATACCAAGAAATTCCAGATGATAAGCAAATTAAAATTGTTAGCGCGATCGGCCAGTAAAAATAATTCAAAGTAAGTTGTAGTGAATGCTAAGGGGTTGGCAGTGAAAATTAGACGTTATGTAGCAAAAGATATGAGAACTGCATTAGCTCAAATTAAAGAAGAGCTAGGCGCAGATGCTGTTATTATGTCAAATAAGAAAATTGCTGAAGGTGTCGAATTAATGGCGGCGGTTGATTACAACCAAAGTGTTAATAATGCAGGGCCTGAGAAAGTAGAGCAAAATTCAAATTCAGATGTTACTAGGCAACCTTCTGCCCGTATTGATATTGCTGAAGATACGGTGGCATTTACTAGCACTGCACAATCAACAACGCAAAATGAAGAAGCTCCAGCAGACAGTTTAGCAGCTTTGTTAAATCGACAAGTTCAGCAAAATGGCTATGACAAAGCTCCTGCAACCCGTGCTTTTGATAGTCAAATTGCTAACTCTTCGGTAAATAACAACCCAACCATTCAGCAAACTCGTGATGCAGCTCCTGACGATATTGAGCAACAATTTAAAGATTTCACTAATCGTTTAGAGCAGTCTAACGTTACTGACAACGCTACGCTAAACTCCTCGGCGGCAATTAATAATACCGTTAAAAAGCCGCAAGCTTTTAACGTGCCTACAGCAGATGATTTTAAGCATAGTGTTGAAACTCCCGCTCAAGTGCAGCCACAAGTAAGTAGTATTGAATTTGAGAACATGCAAAAAGAAATGTCTTCAATTCGCAAGTTACTTGAGCACCAAATGTCAGGCTTGATGTGGCAAGATATGGCACAAAAAGACCCGATGCGCGCGGTGTTGGTAAACCGTCTAATGGCGATGGGGCTAACAGAACAAATTGCTGATCAAGTTGCTGGTTATATTCCAGCAAATACCCATGAAGATGATGCATGGCAACGAGCAAAGCAGGTAATTTCTCAACAGTTGAATACGACAAATAACGATATTATTCAACGTGGCGGTGTTGTATCTTTAGTTGGGCCTACAGGTGTCGGCAAAACCACGACGATCGCTAAACTTGCTGCTCGTTTTGCACAAGTTCACGGTGCAGAGCAAGTGGTTTTAATATCAACAGACAGTTATCGGATTGCTGGATTTGAGCAATTAGCGACTTATGGCCGAATTATTGGTTGTCAGGTTAAACTTGCTAAAGATGGCAATGAACTTGACAGTTTATTGCAACAATTTTCGCAAAAGAAATTGATCTTGATCGATACTGCTGGAATGGGGCAAAGAGATATGCGATTGAACGAGCATTTAACTACCTTAATCGCTAATGCTCGTGTTAGAATCCGTAATTACTTAGTATTATCTGCAAATACTCAACCGCGTGTAATGCAAGAAAATGTTGAGCGTTTTAAACGTATTCCACTAGCGGGATGTATTTATACTAAGTTAGATGAAAGCTTAAGTGTTGGCGAAATTATCAGCACATCGCTGCAAAATGGTTTAGCAATAGGCTATCTTACTGACGGGCAAAGAGTTCCTGAAGATATTAAGGTTGCAAATGCTGAGAAATTAGTTACGCTTGCAGATAGAATGGCGATAAAGTCTCAGTCGCCAGCAGTTTCATGGCGAACAACCGCAGCTGCGGTCGCTGTATAGCTGTCTTGATATAGGCAGTCACGTTATAAGAGAAGTTACATAGATGATAGATCAAGCGAGTGGCTTACGAAAAATGCAGGATTCTCAACAAATAAAAGTCATAGCCGTTTCTGGTGGTAAAGGTGGAGTTGGTAAAACTAATGTCTCACTCAACACTTCTATTTCTTTAGCAAAGTTAGGTAAGCGAGTACTAGTACTCGATGCCGATTTAGGTCTAGCCAATGTTGATGTCATGCTAGGCTTACGCGTACAACGCAATTTATCTCATGTGTTATCTGGTGAGTGCGAATTGGATGATATTATTATTGAAGGCCCAGGTGGCATAAATATCATTCCTGCTACATCAGGCACACAATCAATGGTTGATTTAACGCCATCTGAGCATGCAGGCCTAATTCGCGCCTTTAGTGACATGCACACTAAATTCGATATTTTAATTGTTGATACGGCCGCTGGTATTTCTGACATGGTGTTAAGCTTTTGCCGCGCATCTCAAGACGTTTTATTAGTGGTTTGTGATGAACCAACTTCAATTACCGATTGCTATGCTTTGATGAAATTACTTAGCCGAGATCACGGCATTTTTAAATTTAAAGTCGTAGCAAATATGGTACGTAGTTCGAAAGAAGGGCAGCAATTATTTGCAAAACTTTCGAAGGTAACCGACAGGTTCTTAGACGTAGCACTAGAGCTGGTTGCAGTCATTCCATTTGATGAAAATATTCGTAAATCAGTTAGGAAACAACAAGCTATCGTTGAAGCATTTCCTGAATCACCAGCCTCTATGGGCTTTAAAGCGCTTGCTAAAAACTTAATGAGCTGGCCAATTCCCCAACAACCTTCGGGTCACTTAGAGTTCTTTATTGAGCAATTGTTAGAACACTAACCAACAAGCGAGCGAGTTAGAGTGGTTAAAGTACATGCTTACAGTGTTGATAAATCTGCTTTATTAGAACAGCATACCGTGTTGGTTAAGCGTATTGCTTACCATTTACTCGCACGCTTACCTGCCAGCGTTATCGTTGATGATCTTATTCAATCGGGCATGATTGGCTTATTAGAAGCTGCAAATAATTTTGATAATAGCAAAGGTGCAAGCTTTGAAACCTTTGCCGGCATCCGTATTCGAGGTGCCATGCTTGATGAAATTCGCCGTGGTGACTGGGTTCCACGTTCGGTACATAAGAATAGTCGAATGATCAGCGAGGCCATTAAAAGCCTAGAGGCAGCATATGGTCGAGATGTTTCGGATGCTGAAGTTGCTGAAAAACTTGAAATTTCATTAAATGACTACCATCATATGCTTAATGAAGTTAGTTCAGGTAAAATATTAGGCATTGACGATTTAGGAGTTAATGGGGACACCATTGAGTTGGCAGAAAGCCACCAGCAAGATGACCCCTATGCTAGCATTGAACAGAGTGTTTTTAAAAAGTCTTTAGCTGAATGCATTTCTACTTTACCCGAGCGGGAAGCTTTAGTACTGTCTCTGTATTACGATGAAGAGTTAAATCTTAGGGAAATAGGGCAAGTGCTTGATGTAAGTGAATCAAGAGTGAGCCAAATACATAGCCAGGCGATGCATCGTTTAAAAGCACGTATGCAATCATGGCAAAGTTAAGTAGAATAGAGTTATTGTTAGAATTTTAAATGTTCTCACCGGAGGGTGCCTTGGATAAAAATATGAAAGTACTTGTTGTTGACGATTTTTCAACAATGAGACGTATAATCAAAAATTTGTTACGCGACATTGGCTTTACCAATATTTCAGAAGCTGATGATGGTAGTACGGCATTACCAATGTTAAAGGAAGGTGACTATGACTTTGTTGTCACTGATTGGAATATGCCAGGTATGCAAGGGATTGATTTACTTAAAGCAATTAGAGCAGATGCTAAATTGTCTCATATTCCAGTATTAATGGTTACTGCGGAAGCGAAAAAAGAGCAAATTGTCATGGCTGCACAAGCCGGTGTTAATGGTTATATTGTTAAGCCATTTACTGCTGCGACCTTGAATACCAAGCTAGATAAAATTTTTGAACGTCTTGGTTAATCGATAATTTTTGCCACGCAAGGACTTCACATGACTACAAATACCGGTGTCCATGTTTCTTTGGAACAAGCTAAATTATTGGTTGAATATCTTGAAACTGACCAACAAGATAAAGCAAATGAATTGATTGCAGAAATTCAGAATCCAATTAATTCTGAGTTATTTGCTGAAATCGGCAAATTAACGCGTCAATTACATGACTCTTTAAATAACTTTCAAGTGGATACTCGCTTGAATGATTTAGCTACCGCAGACATTCCTGATGCTAAAGAGCGACTAAACTTTGTTATTAGTCGTACTGAAGAAGCTGCAAACAAAACAATGGACGCAGTCGAGTCTATTTTCCCCGTTGTTGATAATATTCAGCAGCAAATTAGTACCGTGAATCCATTGTGGCAGAAATTGATGCACAATGAGCTTGATATCGGTGAGTTTAAAGCATTGTGTCGCGATATTGATGTTTTGCTTAAAACCACAGAAAAAGAAACGAGCCGCATGCACAGTTTAATGACTGATGTACTTATGGCACAAGATTTCCAAGATTTAACTGGCCAAGTGATTCGAAAAGTTATTGACTTAGTTCACGAAGTTGAAGAAAGCTTGATTAATATGCTGACTGCGTTTGGCATGTCTTCTGATGCTGCGAAAGACAAGCCTCTACCTTCGGTAGGTGATAACTTAGTCGAAGGCCCCATTGTTAATACGGAAAATCGCACTGATGTTGTCTCGGATCAGGATGACGTTGATGACTTATTATCAAGTTTAGGTTTTTAATAGGAGTTACTGAATGTCATTTGAACAAGATGAAGAAATTCTTCAGGATTTTTTAATCGAAGCTGGAGAAATACTTGAGAGCTTGTCGGAGCAATTGGTCGAACTTGAAAATGATCCTGATAATGCCGATTTACTAAATGCAATTTTTAGGGGCTTTCATACCGTTAAAGGCGGAGCTGGATTCTTATCCTTAACTGAGTTAGTTGATGCTTGTCATGGTGCTGAAAATGTTTTTGATACCTTAAGAAACAACCAGCGTGCTGTTACATCTGAATTGATGGACGTTATCTTACAAGCGTTAGACACTATTAACGAAATGTTTGCGCAAGTACAAAACCAAGAGCCGCTTTCAACTGCCGATCCAGAATTATTAGCTGAATTGCATCGATTATCAGAACCAGAAGGTAACGAGCCAGCAGCCGTTGTTGAAGATGTTGTGGTACCTGTTGCTGAGCTTGAGCCCGTGCAAGAAGAGCAAACATCAAGTTCAAATGATGAAATGACAGAAGACGAATTTGAACGTCTTTTAGATGAATTACATGGCGGTGGTGCACCAAGCGTTAATGCCGTGCCAGAAGTTCCAGCCGCAACAGTAAGTACCGCGGGCAGTGACGATATCTCTGATGATGAATTTGAATCCTTATTAGATGAATTGCATGGTCAAGGAGCATTTTCACCGGCGGTGGCAACAACGAGTAATAGTGCGGCAGCGTCGAGTTCTTCTGATGAAATCAATGACGATGAATTTGAATCTTTATTAGATGAATTACATGGTAAAGGACAAGCGCCGAAAGCACCTGCTACACCATCGGTTCCTGAAGCGAAACCTGTTGTTAAAGCTGCTCCGAAAGCAGTGCCTGCTGCTAAAAAAGCACCAGCCAAACCTGTCGCGGCAAATAAACCTGCTGATAATAAAGCACCTGTAAAAGATAAAAAAGCAGCGCCAGCAGCGGCACAAGGTGAAACTACGGTACGTGTTGATACAAAACGTTTAGACCAAATTATGAATATGGTCGGGGAATTAGTTTTAGTAAGAAACCGCCTGACTAGCCTTGGTATGACAAAAGAAGATGAAGAGTTAACCAAAGCGGTATCTAATTTAGATGCAGTGACTACCGATTTACAAGGCGCGGTGATGAAAACCCGCATGCAGCCAATTAAAAAGGTTTTTGGTCGCTTCCCTCGTGTTGTTCGTGACTTAGCGCGCAGTTTAAATAAAGAAATTAAATTGGTTTTAGAAGGTGAAGAGACTGATTTAGATAAAAACCTTGTTGAAGCACTAGCTGATCCGTTAGTGCATTTAGTGCGAAACTCGGTTGACCACGGTATTGAAGACCCAGCGACTCGTGAGGCTGCCGGTAAGCCACGAGAAGGTGTGGTTGTGTTATCTGCTTCGCAAGAAGGTGATCATATTCTACTTACCATTCGTGATGATGGTGCCGGTATGAACGCTGAAAAGCTTAAGGAAATAGCGATTGAACGTGGCGTACTTGATGCCGATGCCGCAGCACGCATGCCAGATAAAGAAGCATTTAGTTTAATATTTGCGCCAGGGTTTTCGACTAAAACAGAAATATCTGAAGTGTCTGGACGTGGCGTAGGTATGGACGTGGTTAAAACTAAAATCACCCAGCTTAATGGTACCGTAAATATCGACTCAGAGATGGGCGTTGGTACCATACTTGAGATTAAAGTACCGCTGACCTTGGCAATCTTGCCTACGTTAATGGTGGTGGTTGGCAAGCAAACTTTTGCTTTACCGTTAGCGGCTGTTAATGAAATTTTCCATCTTGACTTAACATCAACCAATATTGTTGATGGTCAGTTAACGATTATTGTACGAGAAAAAGCTATTCCACTGTTTTACTTGGATCAATGGTTAGTTCGTGATTTTGTTGATAAACCACGAGACCGCGGCCACGTTGTTATCGTACAGTTAGGTAATCAACAAGTTGGCTTTGTTGTTGACAGTTTAATAGGCCAAGAAGAAGTAGTAATTAAGCCACTTGACAGATTATTGCATGGCACACCAGGTATGGCAGGAGCAACTATCACGAGTGATGGCGGTATCGCTTTGATTATTGATGTGCCAAATATGCTTAAATATTACGCGAAAAAATCAATTGTGAATAAAAAATTACGTTCCTAAATACGTAATCACTATAGGAAAGAGATTGTAAATGTCCTTTAAAGTTTTGGTGGTTGATGACTCCAGTTTTTTTCGACGCCGAGTAACGGATATTCTCAATAAGGATCCTGATCTTGAAGTTGTTGATGTTGCTGTTAATGGTATTGATGCGGTTGAAAAAGCAATCGCATTGAAACCCGATGTTATTACAATGGACATCGAAATGCCGTTATTAAATGGTATAGATGCTGTTAAACAAATAATGGCGAAAGCACCAACGGCTATTATCATGTTTTCTTCTCTGACTCATGCTGGTGCTAAAGCGACATTAGAAGCACTAGATGCAGGGGCATTAGATTTTTTACCGAAAAAATTTAATGAAATTGCGAAAAATACAGAAGATGCCGGCAGTTTATTGCGTCAACGTGTGGTGCAACTTGCCCGCAAAAAGGCGGGTAGATTACCCAGAATATCAACTTTTCGATCACGAGCGCGCAATGAACAAGCGCATAAAACGACGAGTGTAACATCACAAGCTATTAAAGTAGCAACAGAGCGTCCGCTGCAAAGCGCCCATAAAAGTTCTGGAAAACAGTACAAATTATTGGCGATCGGTACCTCAACCGGTGGTCCTGTCGCTCTACAAAAGGTTCTTACTCAATTACCTAAGGATTTTCCTTTACCGATAATCATGGTGCAGCATATGCCTGCTGCTTTTACATTGGCTTTTGCTAACCGTTTGAATACCTTGTGTAAAATTGATGTTAAGCAAGCAAGTTCCGGTGATGTTCTTAAACCAGGTTGTGCCTATTTAGCCCCTGGTGGTAAGCAGATGGTTATTGATGGTACAGAAAATGCACCAAAACTAAGGATATTAGAAGATGATTCAGAGCGAATTGCTTTTAAGCCAAGTGTAGATATTAGTTTTGGCTCTGCAGCTAAGATTTTTGGTGGCAGTGTTTTAGGTATTATTCTTACTGGGATGGGATCTGATGGCCGTGATGGGTCACGATTATTAAAAAATAAAGGTGCAACAATTTGGGCTCAAGATGAAGAGTCGTGCGTGGTTTATGGTATGCCACAAGCTGTTGCTGTTGCAGGTATATCAGAACTCTCCCTGGCATTAGAAAGCATTCCATCTGCAATCCTAAAGGAAATACAGCATGGATAAATTGAGTATCTCAGGGTTAATAATTGCTATTTTAGCAATTTACCTGGGTTTTATAATTGATGGTGGGGCTATCGTCTCATTATTAGAATTACCCGCATTTATTATTGTTTTTGGTGGCACTATTGGCGCGGTGATGTTGCAGTCATCACAAAGTCAATTTATTCATGCTATGTCTTTGTTGAAGTGGATTATTTTGCCGCCTAAGTATGATGTAGAGCAAGGTATTAACTCTGTAGTTACTTGGTCTGAAAAAGCACGTGAATCTGGCTTTCTATCACTTGAGCATATTGCTGAAGAAGAAAATGATTTTTTTATTAACAAAGGTTTAAATTTATTAGTTGACGGTGTTGAAGTTGAAAACCTGAGAGTATCGCTTGAATTAGATTTAGACTTGTACCGTGAACATAATTTGCGCTCTGCGCATGTCTTCGAGTCTATGGGGGGCTATAGCCCAACGATTGGTATTTTAGGTGCTGTCCTTGGCTTAATACACGCTATGTCAAACCTTGCAGATCCGCAATTGTTAGGGCATGGAATTGCCACAGCATTTGTTGCGACAATATATGGCGTGGGTTTTGCGAACCTAATTTATTTGCCAATAGCGAATAAAATTAAAGCCATAGTGCATCAGCAAACTATGTATCGTGAAATGATGACTGAGGGATTAGTGGCGATAGCCACGGCAGAAAACCCTCATGCTATAGAAAACAAGTTGTCGGCGTTTCGGTTAGAACAATGAACCGTTTGCGTGCAAGGCGTCACTCAGTTGAAAATGACAATGTTGAACGTTGGTTAGTATCTTATGCCGATTATATGACCTTACTCTTTGCGTTGTTTGTTGTTCTTTACGCTATGGCTATGATCAATGAAGAGCCGTTTGAAACTGCCACTGAGTCTATCGGCAGAGTGTTTCAGGCCAATGAAGAACAACCAAAAAATCGTGGGCACGGTGATGATATATTGCCAGTTAATAGTTCTAAAACTAATAAACGCTTATTTGGCAATGGTATTTTAGATGTTGCAGGGCCTGAGCTCGTTGAAGGAGATGTGACGCTTTCTAATGTCTCAGACGCACAGGTTGGAACCACGCTAACTTCATTAGAAAAAGAATTGCATGAAGCTTTATATGAACTTGTTGAATCTGGTTACGCGCAGTTACAAGTTGATGGCGATTGGTTAGAGATAGAGTTAAACAGTGGTTTATTATTTCCAAGTGGCTCATCGTCACCAACCAATGCCGCCAGAGATATTTTGGCTGTTATTTATCAAGTAATTGCGAGTACTACAAATTATATTCGTGTGAGAGGCTATACTGATAATCAACCAATTTCGACGGAAATATTTACTTCTAATTGGGAACTGTCAGTATTTAGAGCAACGGCAATTTTGCGAGTATTAGAAGAGTTAAGCTTAAACCCGGCGCGTATGGCAATTGAAGGTTATGGTCAATATTACCCCAATGCCGATAACACAACCGCAACTGGGCGGGCAAAAAATCGTCGTGTAGTTATTGCTATATCAAAATATGGTTTAGAAAAAGCCAATTTATTGGCTACCCCGACTATTTCAGTTAAAGACGTTGAAGCAATTAAACAAGTTGATACTGATAAAAATGCGGAAGAAGAAATTCGAATTATCCGACTAGAGAATGGCGGTATTAGGATCACAACTCGTGCTGACAATGCTGACGAAAATGTGAATGATTCGGTAACTGAAGAAGATAATAAACAATAGGATATTCAATTGGTAGTTTGGACAATTGCAAACCAAAAAGGTGGTGTTGGAAAAACAACGTCTACTATCTCTCTTGCCGGCTTACTGGCGGAAAAAGGTTATCGAGTATTATTAGTTGATACCGATCCGCATGCGTCATTAAGCTATTATTTTGGTATTGAATCAGAAGATTTAGACTTAAGTGTTTATGATTTGTTTTTACAAGTCTCTACTAAAGAGCAAATCATGCAAAGCTTGTGTCCAACCCATTACGACAATATTGACATTTTACCGGCTACTATGGGCTTAGCAACGCTTGATCGTTCGCTGGGTAATAAAGGCGGTATGGGGTTAGTGTTAAAAAAGGCTATGGATAAAATAGCCGATGAATATGATTATGTGCTGATTGACTGCCCGCCTATATTAGGCGTATTAATGGTCAACGCATTAGCCGCGTGTGAACGCATAATTGTACCTGTGCAAACCGAGTTTTTAGCACTAAAAGGCCTCGACAGAATGATGAAAACCTTGGACATTATGCAAGGTGAACAAACACAATCATTTAAATATACGATAGTGCCAACTATGTTTGATAAACGCACTAAAGCGTCTTTAATGACTTACCGTAAATTACAAGAGCTTTATGGTGATGCAGTTTGGCCAGGGGTTGTGCCAATTGATACTAATTTTCGTAATGCCAGTGTTGCTCAAAAAGTTCCTTCTGACTACGCAGCAAGTTCTCGTGGTATAATAGCTTACAGTAACTTATTAAAATATTTAGTCCATTTGAAATCAGTGAGTAAGTAATTCAATGTCGAAGTCTTTAGCTGCCAGTAAACAACTAATGCAGACCTACTTGTCGGAGCTGCTTACCGAAGATTCTGTTGAAGTAAAAAAGCCCGCACAAGTTAAAGAAAAACAAGCTCAGCCGATTGAGCAATTGTTAAATCAAGTTAGTTTGCCAAGTGTCGCTGATAGCCGTAATGACGAGCAAGCCAAAACAGCGAGAACAGAAAATAAAGCTAAAGCCGAAAAACTTGTTGTTAGTAAAACGCAAAATGAAGCGTCATTACAAGCAAGTAAAGTCATTAGCAATAAAGCAAAACCTGATACTACAGCTAAAGAGCTTATTACACGTAAAAGCACAGGTGGTTTTACTGCTGCTCAGCAGAAAAATTATCGACAAGGTGATTTTCAAGCGATGTTTTTTGATGTTGCTGGATTGACGGTCGCTGTACCTTTAATAGAGTTAGGCGGTATTCATAATAGTGATAAAACAACGGCATTGGTGGGCAAGCCTGATTGGTTTAAAGGCGTGATGTTGCATCGTGACGAAAAGGTTAATGTAGTTGATACCGCCCGTTGGGTGATGCCTGAAAAGTGCAATGAAGAACTATTGTCAGCACTAGATTATCAATACGTTATTATGCTTAATGACTCTGCTTGGGGCTTATCGGCTGAACGTCTGGTTGATACTGTAACGTTAAAGCAAGAAGATGTTAAATGGTTAGATTCTCCAAGTAAGCGACCTTGGTTGGCTGGCTTAGTTAAAGATCGCATGTGTGCACTTATAGATGTTGACTCATTAATTAAGTTATTGGAAAAAGGCATGAATATTACACAAGAATAATTGATGAATTCAAACTTGTCAGTATACTTAACAAATAAGGTTTAAGTTACCGTACAGAAAACAAAAATTTAAAGAGGCCAGTAGTATGTCTGATGAAAGACGCAGTGAAAATGTAGATACTAATGATGAAGTTGTTCAACGAGTAACGTTTAAACTCGACAATGAAACATACGGCATTAATGTTATGCAGGTTCAAGAAATTCTGCGTTACACTGAAATAGCTCCAGTACCCGGCGCACCTTCATATGTTATGGGAATTATTAATCTGCGCGGTAATGTTGTTACCGTTATTGATACACGCGCTCGTTTTGGTATGGAAAGTGCTGAGTTAACAGATAATACCCGTATTGTTATTATTGAAGCTGAAACCCAAGTGATTGGGATATTAGTTGACAGTGTTGCTGAGGTTGTTTACTTAAAAACATCTGAAATTGATGTAGCACCAAATGTTGGTAACGATGAAAGTGCTAAATATATTCAAGGCGTGTCAAACCGTGAAGGTGAATTATTAATTTTAGTAGACTTGAATAAATTACTGTCAGATGCTGAATGGGATGAGTTAAAACAATTCTAAGATAAGTTAAAGCCTGTATTAACAGGCTTTTTTATTGAGTTGTACTCTTGATTGTTATGGAAAATATTTCTGCCAATGTGATTAGTATTGTTGCTTTGTTTTTAGTGATGTTAGTGGCATTAGTGTTACTTGCATTAAAAAATCGCTTGTCAGCACAAGTGGCCGAATTAACTAAAGTATCACAAAGCCAAGCTTTAATGTTGCTTGAGCTACAAAGTTCACTTGCAGAATTGCAAGAAAAACTCGCACAACAGCAACAATCTTGTACTGAGTTTCAGCGAGAAAATGAGCAAGTTTCAAAGCAGTTAGAACATCGTATTAAATCAACACAAGAGCAATTCTCTACACAATTTCAGACAATCGAACAATTATTACATCAACAACCTGAAGATAAACTCTATTCACGAGCACAAAAGTTAGTTGAGTTGGGGGCCGATATAGATGAAATTATGCGTGAGTGTGATATTCCTCGGCCAGAAGCTGAAATGTTACTTGCCGTGCATCGACAACAGTCATCTCATCGTTAGTCATTAAACGTTAGTTTTTAACATAGCTAATTTCACTGAAAATACGTTGTTGTGTTTTTACGTTTTTTATACAAATCTATTAATGCTATCAACCAGTTGTCCATGTTATGCTGGCAAGTAGTTATTGTTTGGCTTAAGTGAACTATTTGCTTTGGTCATACTCAATAGTGTACATGTTATCGTTCAAGGATTTTGTCGTGAATACAATAAGAAAATTTACGTTGAATACGAAAAGTATTCAACTACTTACAGGGGTGATCTTTACCTTTTTGTTAGCTGCGTGTTCTTCAACACCTTCGTCAGAGCAAAGGGTTTCAGATCCAAAAGATCCTTTAGAGTCAATTAACCGACCATTTTGGACATTTACGTGGGATTATGCCGACAAGTATGTAATTAAACCGGCGTCAGAAGGCTATGTTGAACATATGCCGACTGGCTTGAGAACGGGGGTCCATAATATGGCTTTGAACTTAAATGAACCTTCGACCATTATCAATAACTTATTACAAGCAAAGTTTACTGATGCAGCAAAATCAACCGGTCGTTTTGTTTTAAACTCTACCATAGGTTTATTGGGCTTTTTTGACCCGGCAAGTGATTTTGGCTGGAACAGAAATCAAGAAGAATTTGGTGAAGTTTTAGGAAGTTATGGTGTTGGTGATGGGCCTTACCTTGTTATTCCTGCATTAGGCCCGTCTTCCGTTCGTGAGGAAGTTGGTGATTTTGTTGACCGATATTACTGGCCTTTGGCGGTGATCGATTTTTGGCCTAACCTTGTGCGTGCGGGCATCTTAGGCTTAGAGGCAAGGGCATCGCTAGCCGATCAAGAAGCTATTTTAAATGAAGCAATTGATCCATACGAATTTGTTAAAAATGCTTACTTTCAAAATATGCAATACAAAGTTTATGACGGTAACCCACCGATTGAGGTTAATGATGAAGAAGAAGAAGATATTGACGCATACCTAGAAGAGTTAGATGAAATAGAGCCTTGATATCTTAAGTTTTTGGCAGTCAATGAAAAAGCGGACCTAGTGTTCGCTTTTTTTATATTGGCTAATCGCTAAATCTAAATGCTTGCGGGTAAAGTGCAACATAATGGGTCTAAGTAAGATGAAATACGCGATTAAAACAATAGTTATTGAAATCACAATGGCAAAGCCTTGCAAGTTGGCAATAAAGAGAAATGGTGGGATCAGCAGCATTAATTTAATAATGTTTAATATCAGCTTTTCTGGTGTTGAAAGCTTTGCTTGAGCTAATGCTAAAATTACTTGTCGTTGTTGTATGTTGTACTGTGAAAGCTGTGGGATTTTATTAGAAGAAAAATAGATCATGGTATGTTGCAAACTATAGGCTAATATCAGTTGGCGCTATAATACAAAATTAGCTTGCTTTGCGCTATTAGCCAAGACGAATTCTCGATAATAATGGCCAGCAAGTTATTAATTTGTGCTTTAGTATTTAAATGCTATTTATGACAATTGTCTTAAAATCAAGTATATAAAGCATATAGTGGGCAGTAACAGTTAAAACATAGTGACTAATCAGAGAAATTTGTTAAAACGAGTTCCGCACTCGCTTGCAATTTGTTAGAATTGCGGCAATTTTTATCAGTAGGTGATTTTTAAATGAATGTCGTAGAAGCTAACTTTGATGCAACCGGTAAGAAATTTGCCATCGTCGTCTCGCGTTTTAATAGTTATGTTGTTGAAAGTTTACTTGAAGGTGCTGTTGATGCCCTTAAACGTCATGGTAATGTTGCCGATAATGATATTACAGTAATTCGCGTACCGGGTGCTTATGAATTACCTGTAGCAGCGAAGAAAATTGCGGCTAAAGGTGGTTTTGACGGCATTATTGCCATTGGTGCTGTAATTCGCGGTGGCACACCTCATTTTGATTTTGTTGCTGGTGAATGTAATAAAGGTTTAGCGCAAGTTGCTATGGAATATACTATGCCGGTTGCCTTTGGTGTTATTACTACAGATACCATAGAGCAAGCTATTGACCGTGCAGGCCTTAAAGTTGGTAATAAAGGTGCTGAAGCAGCATTAAGCGCGTTAGAAATGGTTAACGTGTTAGATAAGTTATAACAGGATATATTTGTGAAACCATCTCCTAGAAGAAAAGCCAGAGAACTAGCCGTACAAGCTGTTTACTCATGGCAGTTAAGTCAAAATGACATTGCAGAAGTTGAAGCTAACTTTTTAGCTGATAATAGCTCTCGTCGTTTTGATATTGCTTATTTTCAGCAACTATTTCGTGGCGTTTCAGCGCAAGTTGGTACTATAGACGAGAAAATTACCCCGCATGTTGATCGTCCTCTCGACGATGTTGACCATGTTGAGAAAGCTATACTACGTGTTGCTGTTTATGAATTGACAGACTGTAATGATGTGCCGTATCGCGTCATTATTAATGAAGCGATTGAATTAGCAAAATCGTTCGCCGCAGACGACAGTCACAAGTTTGTTAATGGTGTACTAGATAAAGTTGTTAAACTCGTTCGTCCTAACGAGTAATAAAACGTTGGATGTACTATGAAAGAGTTTGAATTGATCAAGCGCTTCTTTACAGAGCAAGCTATTAAACGTAAAGATGTTTTACTTGGGATCGGTGATGACTGTGCCTTAGTAACCCCCGCAGAACGTCAAAATATTGCAATAACCACAGATACTTTAGTTGCTGGTGTTCATTTTCCACACGAAACAAGCGCCAGAGCTATAGGTCATAAATCGATTGCCGTTAACTTGTCTGATTTGGCAGCAATGGGGGCCGAGCCTAGTTGGGTTTCACTTGCGCTTACAATGCCTGAAGTCGATTTACCATGGATTGAAGAATTTTGCCGTGGCGTATTTGATTTATGCGAATTTTACAATGTTCAGCTGATCGGCGGTGACACCACGCAAGGGCCATTAAGTATAACGGTGACGGCTCAGGGCTTAACGCCTATTGACAAACATATTACGCGCTCTGGTGCTAAAGCAGGTGATTGGATTTATGTTACCGGTGAGATTGGCGATGCTGCATTAGCGTTAAAAGGTATCTTCAAAGAAGTCGATATTGCTCCTGAATACCAAGAGTCAGTGCGAAAAAGTTTAGACTTTCCACCACCCAGAATTCTAGCAGGGCAGGCGTTACGAGAATATGCAAGTTCGGCAATTGACTTGTCAGATGGCTTAATCTCTGATTTAGGACATATTTGTGCCGCTTCGAAAGTTGGCGCTAATATCGTGCTTGAAGATTTGCCTATTTCGAATGCATTACGTGACACCGTTGGTATGGAAAAAGCGTTCGATATTGCCCTCGTTGGTGGTGATGATTACGAGTTATTATTTACAGTTTCTGAAGATAACCGAGTTGGTATGGAAACAGCCCTAGCAAACAGTGGCAATACTATTACTTGTATTGGGCAGTTAAACGGCAGTGAGAAAATAACGACGACACTTGATAGCAAACCTGTAGCGATTAATGCAAAAAGTTTCGAACATTTTTCTCAGAGACGTGATTAAGCGTGCCAGCATCAACCGAAAACTTTAAACTTTCTGATCCTATTCATTTTTTAGCGTTAGGTTTTGGGAGTGGTTTAGCACCGAAAGCGCCCGGAACTTTTGGTACTTTGGCGGCAATTCCTGTTTTCTTTATTGCGCTTCAGTTGCCTAGCTTATATTACCTGTTATTAACGCTATTTATGAGTGTTGCGGGTATTTATATTTGCGGAAAAGCAGCCAAAGATGCTGGCGTACATGATCATGGCGCTATCGTGTGGGACGAAATAGTGGGTTTTATGATCACTATGTATTTGATCCCCGTTAGTTGGCTAACCGTTTTAGTTGGTTTTGTGCTATTTCGCATTTTTGACATTTTAAAGCCATGGCCTATCTCGTATTTAGATAAAAACTGCCATGGTGGTTTAGGTATTATGCTCGATGATATAGCAGCTGGTGTTGCTGCTTGGGCCTGTATGATGTTAATTTTTTATTAGCCTTAAAGGCTGTTATAGATAATTTATATTACGACTAACACGTAATTAAAAAAGCCAAAGATATCATCTTTGGCTTTTTTATGTTCAGAACGAACGATATGTCATGGAGCTATGCATAGCAATGAATGACGATGCTCAATATTTAGTGCTGGCTATTGCTTTATTAGTGTAAAAGCCTTGCACGTATTGTGGCATCAATCTGCTTTAACTCTTTTAATGCTAATTCACGGTTTTCAGCTTCAATATCAATGACGACGTAACCAATTTGATCATCCGTCTGTAAGTATTGTGCGGCAATATTAATATTGTGCTTAGCAAAGGCTTGGTTAATTTGTGTTAACACGCCAGGTTGGTTACGGTGAATGTGTAATAAACGGCTAGTGCCTGTGTGCTCAGGAAGTGACACTTCAGGGAAGTTAACAGCAGAAAGTGTCGAGCCATTGTCAGAGTATTTAGCTAATTTACTTGCCACCTCAAGGCCAATGTTCTCTTGTGCTTCTTTGGTACTGCCACCGATATGTGGTGTCAAAATAACATTATCAAACTCACGAAGTGGGCTGATAAATTCCTCGTCATTGCCTTTTGGCTCAATAGGAAAAACATCGATAGCGGCACCAGCAACTTTTTTATTTGCTAAAGCCTCTGCCAAAGCGTCAATATCAACAACAGTGCCGCGTGAAGCATTGATAAAAATAACGCCGTCTTTCATCACTTCAAACTCAGCTACGCCCATCATATTTTTAGTTTGTGGAGTTTCAGGGACATGTAAACTAATGATATCTGCTTCTTTTAATAACGCTGTCATGGTTGGTGCTTGGCTAGCATTGCCCAATGGCAGTTTAGTTTCGATATCATAAAAGCGAACTTTCATGCCTAAAGTTTCAGCCAAAATTCCGAGTTGCATACCGATATGGCCATAACCAATAATACCAAGCGTTTTTCCTCGTGCTTCAACAGAGCCAACAGCTGATTTGTTCCAAACTCCTCGATGTGCTTGCGCACTTTTTTCTGGAATGCCGCGTAATAAGAGTAAAGTTTCACCTAATACGAGTTCAGCTACGGAGCGAGTATTTGAAAATGGAGCATTAAATACCGGAATACCAAAAGATTGTGCTGCTGCTTTGTCAACTTGATTGGTACCAATACAAAAACAGCCGATAGCTACAAGTTTCTTAGCGTGACTAAGTACTTTTCGGTTAAGATCGGTGCGAGAGCGAATGCCGATGAAATGCACATCGGCAATTTTTTTGATTAGGTCTTCTTCGCAAAGTGAGGTTTTAAGGTATTCAATATTTGAATAGCCCTTGGCTTTCAACTCTTCTAGGGCACTTTGATGTACGCCTTCTAGAAGTAATATCTTAATTTTTTCTTTCGCTAGTGAATTATTGCTCATGATAATTTAACTTCTCTCGCTAAAACATTTATTAAATGAATTTTTAGATGGCTAGATATCTAAATTATCATATAGTGTATAAACTCTAAAGCGTTATTTTATTATTTTTGCACCTTCTGCTGTGCCTATTATTAATACATTTGCTGCACGATTAGCGAACAAACCATTAGTAACCACGCCTACAATGGCATTAATGTTGTTTTCCAGTGCAATTGGATCAATTATTTCTAAGTTATGCACATCAAGTATGACGTTACCGTTATCGGTGACAACACCGGTACGATAACAAGGGTCGCCGCCTAATTTGACTAATTCTCTAGCAACATAACTGCGAGCCATAGGAATAACCTCCACCGGCAAAGGGAAGCGGCCCAACACTGGTACTTGTTTGCTGCCATCAGCTATACAAACAAAGGTTTTGGCAACAGCCGCGACAATTTTTTCGCGAGTTAGCGCTGCGCCTCCACCTTTGATCATATGCATGTGAGGATTTACCTCATCAGCACCGTCAACGTAAACGTCGATACCGTCAACACTATTTAAATCAAAGACCTCAATTCCATGCGACTTTAAACGCTCTGTTGATGCTTCTGAGCTCGAAACAGCACCAATAATTTTATCCTTTATTGTCGCTAAGGCGTCGATAAAATGATTAACCGTAGAGCCTGTACCTACACCAACTATGGTATCTGCTTCAATATATTCTAGCGCTTTAATTGCTGCGGCTTTTTTCATTTCATCTTGAGTCATGGTAACGTTCTCTTAAAAATAGTAGTTAAATTATATTTTTGTGTTATTGGTAAAATAACAGGTAGGTGTTTGCATCAAACTAAGTAATAGCATTTGCATATTATAACAATAGGTATAGGTTGATGTCATAACCTATTAAAGCTTTCAATGAATAAGCTGTTTAAGTCAATTGCCCATTAAACAAATTTATAATGTTTAAGTGGAGTAAGCACTTCTGGTAGAGGAATATCCCAACTCTGACAAGGTAATTCATCGACTTGTTGGCAATTATGTGCAATACCAATAGGGTATGGCTTAGCATCTTTTTGGTGCTGAAATTCTTGATACCAAGATTGCAAAGTACGGTCATAAAAACCACCACCCATACCTAAACGATTTCCTGAATTGTCGAATGCAACTAATGGAGTACAAATAATATCTATTTGTTTTGCTAACGCCATTGTTGTTATATCTAGTTTGGGTTCGGCAATACCATACTTATTTACTTTTAATACGGTATCTCGAGTGTATTGTAGAAAAAGTAAATGCCCTTTTGAAAACGGATGTATAACTGGCAAGTAAACATTTTTGTTGTGTTGCCAGCACCAGTCAATTAGTGGCGCTGTATTTAGCTCGCCATCATTGGTTAAGTAAAGTGCAATATGCTGGCATTGCTGTATTTTTCGGTCGCTTGCAAAATGTTTAAGTAAAGTTAAGGCGGCTTTATTTTGTTGATTGGCACTTAAATCTAATCTTTTTTGTCTTATATTCTGACGTATTTGAACTCTGGTTGACTCATTCACGCTATTTGGCCTAATAAAGAAAGTGAAATTTATATTAAAAGTAGTAGTCGGTATTAATTTATAACAAAGTGGTTATATTTAGGCGAGACAATTAAGTGTTATTATATTTTAGAAAAATAAAAACGGGTAATAAGCTAAGTTATTACCCGTTTAGTTTTTCAGATAGCTTAAGCTATATAATCAAATAGCTAATTTACTGTTTTTCAGAGATAGCTTCATGCGTACCGGTAACAGCGATTTCTTCTTCGATTTTACCTTCAAGGTCATGACTTTCATCACCTTCAGCGCCGTGCATCCACTCAACTAATTTGTTAGATGCAAGGAATATAATCACAGCAGTAATTAACGCACCTAAGCCAACACCTAAGAAAATGTTACCAGCATTGGCAACTTGCTCTTCACCTTCGCCAACGAATTGACCAATAAATGCAGCAAGCTTATTAGATAATGCAGTAAAGAAGAACCAAACACCCATTAATAACGAGGTGAATTTAACAGGTGCTAATTTTGAAACAAGTGATAAACCAATTGGTGATAAGCATAATTCACCTAAAGTATGGAAAAGATAAGCAAATACTAAGAATAACATGCTTACTTTAATGGTAACGTCGCCACCTTGTACCATAGTTGCCCAAAGCATAACAAAGAAACCTAATGCTAAAAACACCATAGCTAAGGCAAACTTCACTGGAGAGGTTGGCTCTTTAGAACCCATTTTAACCCATACAGAAGCAATTACAGGGGCAAGCATAATAATGAACATAGCATTTAATGATTGAAACCAAGTAGCAGGTACTTCAAAACCCATAATATTACGGTCGGTAAATTGTGAGGCGTAAATATTAAATAAGCCACCAGCTTGCTCGAAACCTGCCCAGAAAATTACAGAGAATACACTCATGATTAAAATTACTTTAGTGCGATCTTTTTCTTCTTTTGTTAGTGCACGAGCTTTTAATTCTTCTTTTGCTTGACTTACTTTTTGTGCTGATGGTGTAACACCAATTTCACCTAAGTATTTTTTAGCTAGTGTAAGTTGCAGTGCTAAACCGATTAACATACCACAACCTGCGGCAATGAAACCGTAGTGCCAGTTAACTTCTTCACCTAAGTAACCAACGATTAGTGGTGATAAGAAAGCACCTAAGTTGATACCCATGTAGAAAATAGTAAAGGCGGCATCACGACGGTGATCACCATCTTCGTAAAGTTCACCCACTAAACTTGAAACGTTAGCTTTAAATAAGCCGTTACCACAACAAATTAAAAATAAGCCAATGTAGAAAACGGTTTCTTCCATACCGACTATCATTGACTTAGGAATACCTAAAGTGAAATAGCCAGCGGAGAATAGAATACCACCATAAATAATCGCTTTACGTTGACCAATAAAGTTATCAGCCAACCAACCACCTATCATAGGAGTTAGGTAAACAGCCATGGTGAAAGTACCATATAGGCCTAGTGCTTCACCTGTGGTCCAGCCGAAGCCGCCATCTTCAACTGTTGCTACCAAATAAAGTACTAGTAGCGCGCGCATGCCGTAGTAACCGAATCGTTCCCACATTTCTGTACCGAAAAGGAGGAATAGCCCTTTCGGATGTCCGAGTAATGTGCCTGTTGCTGGTTTAGTCATTTAAATTTCCTTAATAAGTTGTTCGACGCCATAATTATTATTATTGATTGATTGCATTCATCGCTAAATGCACTAATTTGTCGAACAAAATTGTATAAAATGGGTTAGTCAGCCCGTTTTATACCTTTGCTAGCCTCGAAAGGCAAGCCCGAGCAGGTAATCTATAAAGAATGAATGGGCAATTGCTTACTTTTTGTTATTTTTAATCATGATTTAGCAAACTAATAAAATTTAAAGTTGTAAATAAGAAGTTGCTTTAATCGCCACGCAGTTACTGATAAACTCCACGCTGTTTGAGCTTTATTTAGTTAAATTTAGCTATAATTTTCGTATATATTAGGAAGAAATACGCGCAAATGATTACCTATATTCGCCAGCTAGCGACCATTCTTATTTTTGGTACTCTTTCATTCTCGGTAGTGTCAGCTCAAATTAGTCCACAGCAAATTGAGCAATTTAAAAAACTTCCAAAAGCTCAACAAGAAGCTTTAGCGAAAAGTATGGGGGTCGATCTAAACGCTGTTATGGGGCAAATATCGGGTGCTAGCCAAGCTAGTCAGCTTTCAACGACGCCGATTACCCCGAGAACAAAAAATGTTGATGAATCATCAAATCAAGGACAAGAAGTACCGTCTTATGAATCTGATGAACAACTGTTTAAACCTCTTGAGCGATTTGGTGTCGATGTGTTTTCTAATGCGCCAAGTACCTTCGCACCTACTATGGATATTGCGATTCCTGAACATTATATTTTAGGTGTAGGTGATCAATTATCAATACAAATTTATGGTAAGGAAAATGCTGACTATGTGCTGCCAATAACACGCGAAGGCACTATTTTAATACCTAATGTTGGACCAATAAAAATTGCGGGCTTAGCATTTTCAGAAATGAAACAGTTTCTTTCAGAGCGTATAAAACAACGTGTGATAGGTGTAAATGTTGTTGTTAGTTTGGCAGAGCTACGTTCTATGCGTGTATTCGTTTTAGGTAGTGCGTATAAGCCTGGTCCCTATAATTTAAGCTCTTTGTCTTCAGTAACTCATGCTATTTTTGCCGCAGGTGGTATTAGTGATATTGGCTCATTAAGAAATATTGAAGTTAAACGAGCCGGTAAGTTGATACAAAAAGTCGATCTTTATGAGCTGTTGATTCATGGTGATTCTTCAAGTGACATTTTATTGCAATCAGGAGATGTCGTTTTTATCCCAACACAAGGTGAATCTGCTTCTATTCTTGGTGAAGTTAGACGCCCAGCAGTATACGAGTTAAAGCCAGGTGATGACTTCAATAAGTTGGTTGCGATGGCCGGTGGCTTACTACCGTCAGCATTTCCGCAATCTACCGTGGTAGAGCGTTATAATAATCGCAGTTTACGCAGTATTGTTAATATTGACTTAACGCAGAGCGAAGCTTTACAGCAGCCAGTAAAAAATGGCGATTATATTCGAGTAATGAAAAGTTCGGGCATGTATGAAAAATCAATTACTGTAATTGGTGCCGTTTCTCGCCCTGGCAAATATCAATGGCAGCAAGGTATTAAAGTCATTGATTTGTTACCGAATTTAGACTCTCATATTTTAACTAATGCAGACTTAAATTATGGTCTAGTGGTTCGTCAGATCGATAAAGCTAGAAATATTGAAGTTTTACAATTTAATTTAGCTAAAGCGATAGAAAATAGAGACTCTGTTGATAATTTATCATTATCACCTAATGATAAAGTTTTAATATTTTCAAATGTCACTAAGCACATCGATGAAAAAATATCTCTAGATGAGTTGGCTTATACACAAGAGCAACTTTTCGCTAAAGAAAGAGAGTTTGCAAAGAGTATTTACAAAGAAAAATCGTTTTGGCAAAAATATGGCGGTAATCCATCAAAGCCTTCGCTAAATGCAACTTCTGGTGAAGAAGAGGATCTTGTATCTCAATCTTTAGTACAGATTACTGACGATGAAGTCAAGGGTGAAGTGGATATTCGCGAAATGGCGCTGTTTTCACGTCACCGGCTGCTAGCACCCGTGTTAAGGAAATTACGTCAACAAGGAGCTTCTGGCCAACCTATCCAAATAATTGAAGTTGACGGGCAAGTGAAATTTCCTGGCATTTATCCATTAGCTAAAAATGCTAAAGTGAGTGATGTGGTTGCTGCAGCAGGTGGTGTCAATGAATCTGCTTATTTAGCCCGCGCGGAAGTAACTCGAAATCAGTTTAGCGATGATGGCGCGAGTAAAGTTTCGATAAACGTTGACCTTGGCTTAGCGTTAGCAGGTGATGAAAACTTTGACATCGCACTGAAAAGTAAAGATCGGTTAAATATTCATAAAATTCCTGCATGGAGTGAAAATCATGTCGTTGAATTACGTGGGGAATTTGTCTTCCCTGGTAAATACACTATTAGTCGTGGAGAAACCTTGGCCGATTTAATTGTTAAGGCTGGTGGTTTAACGCAATATGCTCACCCTGATGGTTCAGTATTTACTCGTAAAAAATTACAAGAACTAGAACAGCAAAATTTGATTAAATTGGCTGGCGATTTACGTGTTGAAATGGCGTCAAAATCATTAACGGAGCAAGGTACTTCAGCATCTTATGATGATGCGCAGAAATTACTGGCTGATATCACTGAGCTTGAACCTGTTGGTCGGTTAGTTATTGACCTACCGAAAATTCTCACTGCGCGTAGCGAGCAAGTGTTACTTGAAGACGGCGATGTGCTTTATGTTCCGACTAAGAAAAATTCGGTTAATGTTATTGGGCAGGTGCAAGTTGGCTCTTCACATTTATTCAATGCGTCAATGACAGCAGAAGATTATATTGCGCAAAGTGGTGGTGTGAAAAAGCGCGCAGATGAAGAGCGCATTTATGTTATCTCAGCCAGTGGTAGTATAAAAATGTTAGAAGAGAATAATTGGTTTGCAGGTGCTTCTGACACCTCATTAAAACCTGGCGATACCATAGTCGTGCCACTTGATTCTGAATATATGAATGATTTGACATTATGGTCAACTGCAACGCAAATTATATACAATGCGGCGGTCGCAGTTGCTGCGATTAACGGCATTTAGTTTTTAACAACTGAAATAAAAACTTGAAATAATGGAAAGAAAAGAATGTTAAACAGTTTAAGTGATGCAAAAATAGCAATTATTGGTTTAGGTTATGTTGGACTGCCACTTGCTGTCGAGTTTGGCAAGAAATATCAAACTTTAGGATTTGATATTAACCGAGCACGCATTAACGAGTTAAAAAGTGGTACCGATAATACTTTAGAAGTGAGTGATGAAGAGCTTGCAGCAACGAAAGATTTGAGTTTTTCATGCACCATTGAAGATTTGAAAAACTCGAATGTTTATATTGTTACCGTGCCAACACCAATTGATAGTCATAAGCAGCCAGATTTAACTCCTCTTATTAAAGCTAGTGAAATGCTAGGAAAAGTTGTAAGTAAAGGTGATATTATTGTCTACGAGTCAACTGTATACCCAGGAGCCACCGAAGAAGCATGTATCCCCGTTGTTGAAAGAGTATCTGGATTAGTTTTTAACCAAGATTTTTATGCTGGTTATTCACCTGAGCGCATAAATCCTGGTGATAAAGAGCATCGTGTTACAAATATTCTAAAAGTTACTTCGGGCTCTACTCCTGAGGTTGCGACTATTGTTGATGATTTATACAGCTCTATTATTACTGCTGGTACTCACAAAGCAAGTTCTATTAAAGTAGCGGAAGCTGCAAAAGTTATCGAAAACACGCAACGCGACGTTAATATTGCACTAATTAATGAACTGTCGATTATTTTTAATAAGCTCAATATTGATACGTTGGAAGTATTAGAGGCAGCCGGCACTAAATGGAATTTTTTACCATTTCGTCCAGGGCTAGTTGGCGGCCATTGTATTGGTGTTGACCCGTACTATTTAACGCATAAAGCCCAGTCTGTTGGCTATCACCCTGAGATGATACTAGCTGGCCGTCGTTTAAACGACGGTATGGGGGCATACGTAGTTTCACAATTAGTAAAAAACATGTTACACAAGCGCATTCAGGTAGAAGGAGCAAAAGTTTTAGTTATGGGGTTAACCTTTAAAGAAAACTGTCCTGATTTACGTAATACTAAAATTGTCGATGTGGTCAGTGAGTTAAAAGAATACAACATGCAAGTTGATATTACTGATCCTTGGTGCTCAAGCGAAGAAGCTGAACATGAATATGGCTTGAGTTTAATCTCTGAGCCCGAAATCGCTAGCTATGATGCGATTATTTTAGCGGTTTCACATAATGAATTTAAAGCGTTAGGTGTTGAAAGTATTCGAGCGTTAGGTAAAGAAAATCATGTTCTTTATGATTTAAAATATGTCTTGCCGAAAGACTCTGTAGATATGCGTTTGTAATTAACACGTTGCTACTTATTTAAATACAATTTAATGGATGAAAAATGTCTCGTTACGATGAAGTAAAAGAAGCGTTAGTCAAGTCACCTAAAACATGGTTAGTAACTGGTGTTGCAGGGTTTATTGGCTCTAATTTATTAGAAACACTGCTTTTGTTAGACCAAAAGGTAATAGGTTTAGATAATTTTGCTACCGGTCATCAACACAATTTGGACGAAGTAGAGTCGGAAGTAGCAGTGCAACAATGGCAAAATTTTACTTTTCTAGAAGGCGATATTAGAAATGTTGAAGACTGCCAAAAAGCCATAAGCATGCATGGCGTAAGTGTAGATTATGTACTACATCAAGCCGCTCTAGGCTCAGTACCGCGTTCTATTGCCGACCCGATTTTAACGAACTCAGCAAATATCACTGGTTTTGTGAATATGTTAACTGCTGCAAAAGAAGCGAAAGTGAAAACTTTTGTTTATGCCGCATCGAGCTCAACATATGGCGATCACCCCGCACTACCTAAAGTAGAGGAAAATATTGGTAAACCTTTATCACCTTATGCAGTAACTAAATATGTTAACGAGCTTTACGCGGATGTGTTTCAAAAGACATATGGCCTGAACTCAATAGGTTTGCGTTACTTTAACGTATTTGGTAAACGCCAAGAGCCAAATGGCGCATACGCAGCTGTTATTCCTAAGTGGACATTAGCAATGATTGAAAATCAAGATTTGTATATAAATGGCGATGGAGAAACCAGTCGAGATTTCTGTTTTGTTGAAAATGCAGTGCAAGCCAATATTTTGGCGGCTGTAGCTGAGGATGCAGGAAAAAATCAAGTTTACAACGTCGCACTCGGTGATCGCACGACATTGAATGAGTTGTTTTCAAGTTTAGCCTCAGCACTTGCTAGCAATGACGTTCATTATGAAAAAGACTCAATATATCGTGAATTTAGAGCTGGAGATGTCCGCCATTCCCAGGCTGATATCTCTAAAGCTAAAAAATTATTAGGATATCAACCTGAATTCCGCATACAGCAAGGGATAGATAAAGCGATGCCTTGGTATATTAAGTTTTTGACAAAATAGTCTAACTAATCTAGTATGGCGCGCTCTTAATGAGCGCATATGTTAATTTTTTGTTATAGATGTTTATATGTTCCGTTATATGGATATAATTGGAAGCATTATTTATATTGCTGACTGCTTATCTAATAATAGAACGGTTTCTTACAGTTGGATTATTAGAAGTACATAAATGAAGTTTTCAGTTTTAAAGTATACACTTTCCCTTTCTCTCTTTATTAATGTTTTTAATCTTCAAGCAACCGAAATAAGTCAAGCTCAAATCGAGCAATTTAAACAACTTTCGCCTAGCCAACAACAAGCTTTAGCAAAAAGTATGGGCGTTGATCTTTCTAACCTAGTTGAGTTAACAAAGTCGTCTGAAACCAAACAACATTCCCCTTCATTGAACGAGTTGGTGCCAAGTCGTGCTGTGCCCCAAGAAATAAATAATAGTGTTCAAATTGCGCATGCAGATGACTTTAGCTTCTTTAATGGTAAAGAAAATAAAAATAGTATTGTCAGTAAAGGCACAAATAAAGATGTTGCTGAAGAGCTGCAATTTACTGCTACGCCTGAAGTTCTTGAATTAAAGCCTTTCGGTTATAGCCTTTTTGCTGGCGAACCAACAACATTTGCTCCAGTGTCCGATGTACCAATTCCGTCTGACTACGTTTTGGGGCCGGGTGATACATTATCTATTCAACTTTATGGCAAGGAAACGGTTAACCTGAGTTTAACAATTAATCGCCAAGGTAATATTGATATTCCAAAACTTGGACCGATAAATGTTGCAGGCCAAAGTTTTAGTGACGCCAAAAACTTAATTTCAAATATAATTCAAGAACGAAAAATTGGCGTTAAAGCTAGTATCTCTATGGGAGAGCTAAGATCAATACGTGTATTTGTGCTTGGTGAAGCATACCGAGCCGCTTCTTATACACTGAGTTCACTATCTACAGTTACTCAAGCTTTGTATGCTGCTGGTGGTATAAGTGATATTGGTTCGTTACGAAATATTCAAGTGAAACGTCGTGGTGAGGTAATAGCAAATTTAGATTTATACCAACTGTTACTAAATGGTGATACGTCAGGGGATATTAACCTTATGGCTGGCGATGTTGTTTTTATTCCAACCGTAGGGGCAACCATTGGCGTAAAGGGTGAAGTTAATCGACCTGCAATATATGAATTGAAAAATGAGGCGAACATAGGTGATGTTATTAGCCTAGCAGGGGGAGCAAAAGCAACAGCCTATAAACAAGTTGGCAAGATTGAACGAATAAATAAAAGTGGTTTACGCTCAGTTATTAGCGTTAATTTAGCAACTGAAAAAAATAAAAAAGTGGTTAATGGCGATACTATTGAGGTTGCGTCGGTATTATCAACCATAGAAAAAAGCTTAACTTTAAAAGGTCATGTTCAGCGAGCTGGCATTTATGGCTGGCATAAAAATATTAAATTAAGTGATATTCTGCAAAGCATTAACGACTTTAAAGCGCAGCCAGATCTTGAATACATTTTAGTAATAAGGAAAAACCCAGTTTCAGGCCAATTGACAAGCCATAGTATTAATTTTTCAAAATATATTGAAAGTAAAGATACAAGCTCTGATTTTATCTTAAACCCAGAAGATACAATTTACGTTTTTAACAAGCAAAGAAATCGTAGTGAAAGTTTAGTTCCTTTACTTGATATATTAAAAGCGCAAACTAAATTCGCCGATTTAGCAAAGATAGTTAGCATTAATGGTGCAGTGCGTAACCCTGGAGAATATCCTCTTACTGAAAATGCAACCGTGTATGATTTGCTCAACGCTGCAATGGGCTATACAGAAAAGTCAGAATTGCGATTTGCATTACTTGCAAGAAAAGATCAACGATTGCACACCAATGTTACTTATATTGATTTAACAAATGATACGGCAAAAAACGTTTCTCTTGCACCACTTGATCGTTTGTTTCTATTTGACCGGAGTAAGCCAAGAACAGAGCTATTGGCTGAATTGATTGCCGAATTACGACAACAAGCTGATAAATCTAAAGCTCAACATATAGTAACAATCTCTGGCGATGTTCATTTTCCAGGTGAGTACCCATACGTATTGAATATGACAAGTCGAGAATTAATTAATTTGGCCGGTGGATTGAAAGAGTCAAGTTACTTAGTAAATGCTGACTTAGTACGCTTTAGTCATGATGGCGTTAAAAAAGCCGAAACGAGTCATCAAAACATCAATTTAGCGGATGAATTCTTACTCAAGTCACTTGATACCTTGCATATAAAACGTATTCCCGATTGGCAGGTAAAAAGAATTGTAAAATTGGCGGGAGAAGTTGTTTTCCCAGGCACGTATGTATTGCAAAAAGGCGAAACTCTGGTCAATGTTATTAACCGCGCTGGTGGTTTAACAGTAGAGGCAGACGCTGCAGCAGCTATATTTACCCGTGAAGCCTTAAAAAGACAAGAAGCAGAAAAAATTGCACATTTACAAGAACAGCTAGAAAGTGAAACTGCGCAAATTAGCCTGACTAACGATGATAATTTAAACAATGGAGAGTCTGCGGAATCTTCAGAGCTTCTACAAAAGTTAAGTGTAGCTGAAGCGGTTGGCCGGCTGGTAATTGACTTGCCTTATTTATTACAGAATGAAAGCTTGAAAGATATTCGTCTTGATGATGGTGATGCTCTTTATATTCCCAAAAAGCGTGAATCTATTAGCGTTATCGGAGAAGTTCAGTATGCTACATCTCATTTATATAAGTCTAATTTAGATTTATATGATTATATTGAACGCTCAGGTGGCTTAAAAACTCGTGCTGATGAAAAGAAAATTTATATTATCAAGGCTGATGGCTCTGTTCGGCTAGCGAGTAACAGTAACTGGTTTTCAAATCAAAGTGATATACTAGCGGCTGGCGATACTATAGTCATACCATTAGATTTAGAGTATAAAGACGGCCTAACGCTTTGGTCGGCAGTTACACAAATTATTTATAACTCAGCGGTTGCCGTTGCAGCAATTGGCAGTTTATAAAATATGAGACACGGGCTGGTTTTGGTAGGCACAGAGAAAACAAAATTTCAAACAGCAGTTAACTAAATTTAAATAACTGCTATAATGCTGCCGACAGGAAAACTACAATATGCTTTGCAGCTATTGGTATACCTAAAGATTAAAATGAAAATAGATGTGAGCTATTGTGGAAAGTAATAAATTACACGGAAATCCTTCGCCTGAATTTTTGGCGATGAATTCGAATGCCTTTTATCAAAACACTAATGCTGATGAAATTGACTTGGCAGAGCTATGGGCTGCTATTTGGTCTGGCAAAATATTAATATTAGTTATTACTTTTATATTCGCGATATCATCAGTTATATATGCTATCAATCAACCTAACATTTATAGAGCCTCTACATTACTAGCGCCTGCAAGTGAGCAAGGTGGGGCTGGCGGTTTAGCTAAAATGGCTGGGCAATTTGGCGGTTTAGCAAGTTTAGCTGGCATAAATTTAGGTAGCGGCGGTACCGACAAAACAGGCTTGGCACTTGAAGTGTTAAAATCGCGCCTTTTTATTGAAAATTTCATAACCAAATACGATATATTAGTTCCACTAATAGCCTCCAAAAATTGGAACGCTAAAACTAATACGTTAGTGCTAAATGATGAACTCTATGATAGTAGTACAAAATCATGGTTAAGGAAAGTCAAACCACCAAAAACACCTGAACCTTCAAAGTGGGAATCATTCAAAGCACTCATGGCTATGCTATCTGTTTCAAGGGATAAAGAAACAGGGATGGTTACAATTTCTATTGAACATTATTCTCCCGAAATTGCTAAACAATGGTTAACTTGGTTAGTCGCTGAAATTAATAATACTATGCGAGAGCAAGATAAGGCTGAAGCACAACGCAGTATTGACTTTTTAAGTGAAAAATTGCAGGAAACTCAGTTGGCTGATATGCAAACGGTATTCTATCAACTGATAGAAGAGCAAACGAAAACCATTATGTTAGCTGAAGTATCTCAAGAATATGTGCTGAAGACTATCGATCCCGCTAATGCCCCAGATGAAAAAGCTAAGCCCAAACGAGCACTTATTGTAGTACTAGGTACCATGCTTGGTGGTATATTATCTGTGCTAATTGTTTTAGTTCGTTATTTTACGAATAAAGGCAGTTCGTCTGAAAGTCATGTTTCAGAACAAAACTTGGGTAAATAGGAGTTTAATTAGGATGATTATTGCTGCCTTTACTGCATTTTTAAGTGCTTTTATGGCTATTAAATTGTTTAAACCAATAGCTGTTGATGTTGGACTGGTTGATAAACCGAATGCTCGAAAACATCATGAAGGGCAAATACCATTAATTGGTGGTATTTCAATATTTGCAGCTGTGTTAGCTGCAAGTTTACTTTGGTTACCAAATACACTTGAACTACGAATGTATTTAATAGCATCAGCAATGATGGTATTTATTGGTGCACTTGACGATAAGTATGATTTACGTGTACGAATTCGAATCGTTGGCCAAGTTATTATTGCCAGCTTAATGATTTATGGTGTTGGTGGATATATTGCAGACCTAGGTGATTTATTCGGTTTTGGTGATGTGAATTTAGGCGCTTTTGGTATTGTTTTTACTTACATAGCTATAATAGTAGTGATTAATGCCTATAACATGGTAGATGGCATTGACGGGCTAATAGGTAGTTTAAGTTTAAATACCTTTACTGCAATCGCAGTATTATTTTTAATGAGTGGTAATCATGGTTACCTGAGCTACCCTCTAATTCTTGCTACGGCAACTTTACCTTATTTAATGTTTAATCTCGGTTTTTTTCAAAAGTTCACTAAAAAAATATTTATGGGCGATGCCGGTAGCATGTTTATAGGTTTAAGTGTTATTTGGTTACTTTCCATGGGTACACAAGGTGAGAACGCATCGTTTAGGCCTGTTACTGCTTTGTGGATATGTGCAGTACCATTAATGGATATGCTAGCAATAGTGATGCGTCGTTATCGTAAAGGTAAATCACCATTTAAGCCCGACCGTGATCATTTACACCATATATTGCAACGCGCGGGCTTAAGCTCAAGACAAACACTAATTGTTATTACTGCGTTTTCGATAGTCATGTCAATTATTGGACTGCTAGGCGAATATTTTCAAGTGCCAGAAAGTATATCGTTAATATTATTTGTATTGTTTTTTGTGCTTTATAATCGATATGCTCGCCATTTTAGCTGGAAGTATGTTGAATAAGTTTATGAGTCTGTTGATCAAAAGCCATCTCATACTAGATTTTAAGGAATAGGTCCTTTTCTAGTAAGGACTATTTAAAATAGAGAAAGGTCAATTGAGTGTATTTGAATATACCCCAATGACGGTAGTTTTGTCTTAGGTGGAAAGAGTACCTTAGTGCTGATGTTGAAGTTTTCAACATTTTTACATTAAATAATTTGAATTTAAGATAGTAAAATGACAAAAAAACGTATTTTAACAGTATTTGGTACTCGCCCTGAGGCCATAAAAATGGCTCCCCTTGTTGATGGATTATCAGCAGATGAGCGCTTTGAAGCTAAAGTTTGCGTTACCGCGCAGCATCGTGAAATGTTAGATCAAGTGCTTGAGCTCTTTGAAATCGTCCCTGATTATGATCTGAACTTGATGAAACCAGGTCAAGACTTAACTGATATTACTTGTGGCATACTGCAAGGGTTAAAGCCGGTGCTTGAAGAGTTTAAACCGGATCATGTTTTAGTGCACGGTGATACTGCGACCACACTTTCAACAACGTTGGCGGCGTACTATCAACAAATTAAAGTCGGTCATGTTGAAGCTGGTTTGCGTACTGGTAATATATATTCACCTTGGCCTGAAGAGGGAAACCGAAAATTAACTGGTGCCATTGCTGATTTACATTTTGCTCCAACTGAAACCTCAAAGCAAAACTTGTTAACCGAAAATATCGACCCTGAAAATATCATAGTCACCGGTAACACGGTTATCGATGCATTACTTGATGTCATTGAAAAGCTCGAAACTAATGTTGAATTAAAATCATCCTTACAGGCAAAGTTTGATTTTCTTGACGAAAATAAACACCTTGTATTGATCACAGGGCATCGTCGTGAAAGTTTTGGTGGTGGTTTTGAGCGCATCTGTCAAGCGGTTGCACAAATGGCAGTAGCATTCCCTGGTGTTGAATTTGTTTACCCAATGCACCTAAACCCTAATGTACGTGAGCCAGTTAATCGACTTCTTGCTGATTTGAATAATGTATTTCTCATTGAGCCATTAGATTACTTACCTTTTGTATATTTGATGAATAAATCATACGTACTTTTAACTGATTCAGGCGGGATACAAGAAGAAGCGCCTTCATTAGGAAAGCCAGTACTAGTAATGCGTGATACTACCGAACGCCCTGAAGCGCTAGATGCCGGAACGGTGAAATTAGTTGGTACAAATGTAGAAACCATTGTAACCGAACTTACTAGCTTATTGTCAAATGAAGAGGCTTATAAAAAAATGAGTTTTGCTCATAACCCTTATGGCGATGGCAAAGCGTGTTCACGCATTTGTGATGTACTGGCGAAGCAATAAAGCAGCAGTCGTTTTGAATTTATTTCAAGATCTGATCAAGTAATTTAACGATCTGTAAAGATTAAGAATTTATAGAATTAAATGGAAAGAGTTTAAACTAATGTCATTTGAAACAATTTCAGTTATCGGCTTAGGCTATATAGGTCTGCCAACTGCAGCAATGTTCGCTGCATATGGAAAAAATGTAATTGGCGTAGACGTAAATAAAAACGCCGTAGAAACTATTAACCGTGGTAAAATTCACATTGTTGAACCTGATTTAGATGCAATTGTTCATAATGCGGTAACTAATGGAAAGCTTAAAGCTGTTCTAACGCCTGAGCCTGCTGATGCCTTTTTAATTGCTGTGCCGACACCTTTTTTACCCTCAGAAAATAAAGGTGATATTCCACAACCAGATTTGAAGTATATTCAATCTGCTGCAAAAGCTATTGCACCAGTTCTAAAAAACGGAGATTTAGTGATTCTAGAGTCTACATCTCCCGTTGGTGCTACCGAGCAAATGGCTGAATGGTTAGCTGAATATAGATCTGACTTAACATTTCCTAAAACTCACGGTGAAAAATCTGATGTAAGAATTGCTCATTGCCCTGAAAGAGTTTTACCGGGTCATGTAGTACGAGAACTAGTTGAAAACGATCGTGTAATTGGAGGTTTAACAGCTAAATGTTCAGAACAAGCTGTCGAGCTATATAAAGCTTTTGTTAAAGGCGATTGTGTTATAACCAATGCACGGACAGCTGAAATGGCCAAATTAACAGAGAATAGTTGCAGAGATGTTCAAATCGCTTTTGCAAACGAACTTTCTATTATTTGCGATAAACTAGATATTGATGTTTGGGAGTTAATTTCATTAGCAAACCGTCATCCAAGAATAAATGTTCTTCAACCAGGCCCTGGTGTAGGCGGGCATTGTATTGCTGTTGACCCATGGTTTATTGTTTCTAAGACGCCGGAGCAGGCACAGCTCATTCATACCGCCCGTAAAGTGAATGATAGTAAGCCGCAATGGGTTATTGATAAAGTTAAGGTCTCTATAGCTGAATTTCTTCAGGCTAACCCAGGAAAAACCGCGAAAGATGTTGTTATTGCCTGTTATGGTTTGGCTTTTAAGGCGAATATAGATGATTTAAGAGAGAGCCCTGCTTTAAGGATATCTAAACATTTAGCAAGTATACACCCAGGTACTGTTTTAGGTGTAGAGCCAAATATTACAACTTTAGATTGTAATGAAATTCAGTTCAGTGACTATGATTATGCTATAAAACATGCAGATATTCATGTCGCATTGGTTGAACATAAAGAGTTTGCGAAAAACCCTCCTCGTATGAATGTTATTGATACAAAAGGGATTTGGAAATAACTTAATGTTTTTTGTAATTAACTAACGTGTGGGAATAGCGAAATTGAAAGCGTGTGTTATTGGTTGTGGAACAATGGGAAGTGGTATAGCGGCTACTTTCAGCTGTTCAGAATATTATCAGGAAATTATAGTTTGGGGACGTAGCAACGATTCTTTAAAGAAAGCAGAATCTCAAATTAAAAAACAAGTGAATAGGTTTGGTAAGAAAGAAAACCTAAGTAATACACAGATTACTAGTATACTTGAGAAGCTAAAAATGACGACTTCGTTGAGCGATTTGATTACCGCAAATATATACATAGAAGCTATTTCCGAAGTTAAAGAGGATAAAATCGAACTCTTTAAAAAGTTAAAGGAGGTTATTTCTTCAGAAGCTATTGTTGCAACGAATACCTCATCATTATCTATAACAGAATTAGCTTTATGTACCAATTTTCCAGATAGGTTTATAGGATTACACTTCTTTAACCCAACTTCTGTAATGCAGTTGGTCGAGGTTATTAAAGGGGTTAGTACATCCGAAGAAACCCTTGCACAGTCTCTTTCGTTAGTGAAACAACTGAATAAAGAAGCTGTAATTGTAAATGAATCGCCAGGTTTTATCGTAAACCGCATGCTAATTCCAATGATTAATGAAGCTGTTGCTATTCTTTCAGAGCAAGTAGCATCTGCAGAAGATATAGATAAAGCAATGATGTTAGGAGCCAATCACCCTATTGGTCCATTAGCATTAGCAGATCTAATTGGTAATGATGTCTGTTTATCAATAATGGAAACTCTTTATTTTGAGACGGGTGACCCTAAATATCGTGCACACGCCATGCTAAGAAAATATGTTAGGGCTGGCTTATTAGGTCGGAAGGTTAAGTCTGGTTTTTATAAATATTAAATAGGAAGAAAATATTTTGAATTACGTAATAGTTGGCGATGGCATAGTAGAATTAGGACAGAACTCTCGAATTGGTGATAATGTGCAGTTTGTAGTCAATGCCCCTTCTAAAGTGGTAATTGGCGATAATATTACCCTAGGAGATAATGTTAAAGTTGTAGTTGAGTCTGGCGATGTAAACATTGATGATTGGACAACTTTACATGCGAATACGTTAGTACTTTGTAAGCGTGGAGTTAATATAGGGCAACACTGCTGGTTTGGACAAAATACAATCTTAGATGGAACTGGAGGATTAGAAGTAAAGAATGGGGTTAGGGTTGGCATGTACTCACAAATTTGGTCTCATGTTGCCGCAGGAGAACAAATTGAAGGCTGTACTTTAATTGGTGAAAATCCTGTTGTCATTGAGCAGGATGCATGGTTGGTTGGCTCATGTACAGTTGGTTCAGGTGTAACTATTGGAAAGAAAGCTATTTGTATGAATGGCTCAAATATTACAAAAAATGTTGCCGATAACTCTGTTGTTATGGGGATCCCCGCTAAACCTCGAGCGGCTTTAAGCTTTTATAAAGCTATTTCATTAAACGAAAAGTTTGAGTTAATGAAAACTTGGGCTTATGAATTTTTAAGTGTAAATGAAGATGTATTATTAGAAGAGAATGATAATATAATTAAACTTTCTACACCTGAACAGAGAATCATTGTTATAAAAGACTCTGGTAACTACACCAAATATCAACTTCAAGCATCTGAGTCAAAATTTTGTATAGAAACTAAAGAATATACTAAAAACCTTTTAGAACTGGAAGTTAGCTTTATAAGATACTTATCTGGAAATAGAGCTCGTTTTTATACTAATTTATAGCTTATTAAAATTTATATTAAGGAAATTAAAGATTGAATATTCCACTCATTAAAGTTGGTATGCCTAGTGCTGATGTACTGATGCCTTCTCTAGAAAAGGTATTATATAGTGGCATGATAGGTGAAGGTGATACTGTCTATGAGTTTGAAGCTCAATTTAAAGCTAAATTTGATTTAGATTGTGGTGTCGCAATGAGTAGTGGTACTGCTGCATTACATGCTTCATTAGTGTTATCCAACGTAGGTTCAGGTGATGAAGTTATAACAACTAGTATGACAGCGGAGCCTACTAATATTACCATCTTGCAGGTCGGTGCGACTCCCGTTTTTGCAGATGTGGACCCAAATTCAGGAAATATTGATCCTTCTTCAATAGAATCAAAAATTACTAATAAAACCAAAGCTATTATTGTTGTGCATTATGCTGGTATTCCTGTTAGATTAGCGGAAATTTCAGCTATTGCTAGTAAATATAACCTTCCTTTAATTGAGGACTGTGCACACGCTCTTGGAGCTAAGTACAATAATCAGGGAATAGGAAAATTATCAGACTTTGCAATATACTCTTTCCAAGCGATTAAACATATGACGACAGTGGATGGCGGTTTTCTTTCCATAAAAAATAAAACGTTATTAAGAACAGCAAAAAAGTTTCGCTGGTTTGGATTGGAGAAAGGAGTTCCACGTACTGAAATAGATATTACGTCAATTGGTTATAAGTACAATATGCACAATGTTGCCGCAACTTTTGGCTTAGCGCAATTGCGTGATATCAATAAAAGGCTTGAAGTACATAAAGATAATGGCCGTTATTTTGACCAAAATATACCTAAAATTAGTGGCTTATCAGTACCCATATTTGACCAATATGCAGAACCTAGTTATTGGTTATATACAGTATTTTCAGAAGATAGTGATGAAATTGAACGTAGCCTTGCCGAAATTAATGTTACAGCATCAAAATTGCACAGGCCTAATCACTTTCACTCAATTTTTAGACCATTCGTAAAAACATTGCCATGTTTGGATAGTTATTATAAAAAAATGATTCATATCCCTTGTGGTTGGTGGGTTACTGAGGAAACTCGTGAATCTATACTTGAAAAACTGAAAAAAGGTTAGGTTAGCATCGTATGACTGATATTTCGTTATTTCAAACGTATTCGGATGCTAAAATGACCGAAGCCGCTGTAGAGGTTATAAATTCTGGTTTAATCGCATCAGGGAAATATGTAAAACAATTTGAAGATGGTTTAGCTAGCTTATTAAATAAAGAGCATATTGTAACAACAAATGACATGACGAGCGCCGTTCAATTAGCTCTGCATTTATCTGGTGTTAGAAGCGGTGATGAAGTAATAACAACTGCCTTTGCATGCATGGCTACAAATGCACCTATTGCGTTATTAGGTGCCAAAGCTGTTTGGGTGGATGTGAAAGAAGGAACCGTCTTTATGGATCCGATTGAACTAGAGCAAGCTATTACGCATAAAACAAAGGCTGTTATTTTATATCATGTAGCAGGGTATCCTGGGTATGTGGACGCTATTTCAGAAATATGTAAAAAACATAATATTAAATTAATCGAAGACTGTGACAATGCAATGTTTGCAAGGGTTCAAGGAGAGTATGTTGGTAGTATTGGGGACTTTGGGGTATTGTCATTTTACCCAAATCGTCTAATCAATACTTTTGAGGGTGGAGCACTGATTTGCAAACATAAAAGTGATGCTGATAAAGCAAGAAAATTACGTCGGTTTGGTATTGATTTTAGTACTTTTAGAACAGTGGATGGAGAGATTAATCCAAAGGCAGATATTTCTGAAATAGGCTGGTCTATAACCCTTAATAATTTGTCTTCCGCAGTTGGTTACCAACAACTCACAACCGTAGAAGAAAGACAAAAACAAACTTTTAGAAATGTACAGCAATTAAACGAGCACCTATCAAAACATGAATTAATAAATGTTATAGAGCCTATTAAAGGAACTTTGCCCGCGTATTGGGTTTATCTAATTACTGTTAATAATCGAAACGAAGTTATGTGCGACTTAAAAGAAGCTGGAATAAAAGTATCTTCTTTGCATCAAAGAAATGATTTATATAGTGGTTTTGCAACAAATGGTTTGAAATCAGGATCGAATACAGAAAAACTCCAAAATAGCATTATAGCACTACCATGTGGGTGGTGGTTGAATGAAAAAGATATAAGTAAAATTATTACTGTATTAACCAGGGTTATCAGTAAATATTAATAAAAATTTAGGAATATTGGAAAGAATATGTTTGACAATAAAATATTAATGATTACCGGTGGTACAGGGTCATTTGGTAAAACTGTTTTAAAGCGTTTTTTAGATACAGATGTTAAAGAGATTCGTATCTTTAGTCGAGATGAGAAAAAGCAAGAAGATTTAAGGCTTTTACTTAAAAATGATAAAGTTAAGTTTATTCTTGGTGATGTTAGAGATTTTCGTAGTATAGATAAAGCAATGAAAGGAGTTGATTATGTGTTTCACGCTGCAGCACTTAAACAAGTTCCTTCCTGCGAATTTTACCCAATGGAAGCAGTAAAAACAAATATCAATGGTACTGAGAATGTAATCGATGCGGCTATTGAGAATGGCGTAAGAAAAGTTATTTTATTAAGTACAGACAAGGCTGTTTACCCTATTAATGCGATGGGAATATCAAAAGCTATGGCTGAAAAAGTGCTAGTAGCTAAATCTAAAACAATTCCGGAAGGCGGAACTATTTTATGCGCGACTCGATATGGTAATGTTATGGCTTCACGGGGTTCAGTTATTCCACTATTTGTAGAAAAGCTTAAAAGTGAACAACCATTAACGGTTACAGATGAAAATATGACCCGATTTTTAATGTCCCTTGAAGATTCAGTAGATCTAGTTCTACACGCATTTTCACATGGTGAGCAAGGTGATTTATTTGTTCAAAAGGCACCTGCAAGCACGATAAATGTTTTAGTTGATGCTTTAAAAGAATTGTTTAATAAGGAAAGTGCGGAAGTTAAGGTTATAGGTACAAGGCATGGTGAGAAGTTATTTGAATCATTAGTATCAAGAGAGGAAATGGTTAAATCTGTGGATATGGGGAAATACTTCAGAATACCTGCTGATAATAGAGATTTAAACTATGATAAATATATTCTGGATGGGCAGGTTGATTTAAATAATATTGAAGATTATACCTCTCATAATACACAACAACTTAATGTTAATGAAACTAAAAACTTAATGCTCACACTTGATTATATCAAAAGTGAATTGTAATCAAATAATTTAGTTCCTAAGAAAATCGATACTTATTTTAAAGTTAACATTGTAGTTGTATAGAGGTTTGAGGTTGAATAAAGCCAGGGTTAATATTGGGGCAAATTATATTGGGCAAATATGGAGTGCTGTATCTGTTTTTCTTTTTGTTCCTTTTTATATAAATTTTTTAGGTACTGAGGCATATGGATTAGTTGGTTTTTATATCACTCTTATGGGGGTGCTAGCATTTGCTGATGTTGGATTAACGGCCGCCTTGACAAGAGATATGGCTCGGCTCTCAGGTAAAAAAGAAGACCTTCCTCATAAAGGAGATGCTTTAAAAACATATGAAATAATTTACTCATTCATTGCTGTGTTTTTAGCTCTCCTTATATTCTTTACTTCTCCTATTATCGCTTCATCTTGGTTGACTTCTGATATCATTGCCCATGATCGACTTGTTGATTTAATAAAAATTATGGGCCTTGCTATTGCTTTCCAACTTCCAGCTAATTTATTTTTGGGAGGGTTACTTGGTCTGCAGCAGCAGGTATTAGCAAACTCTTTGCAAATATCATGGAGTTTGTTCAGAGGTGTTGGTTCTGTTGCAATGTTATATTGGTTCGACTCTAGTATAGAAGTTTTTATGTACTGGCAATTGTTATCAAATTTCCTTTATTTAATTCTTACTAGAAAATTTATTTGGGAGGCTGTAGCCGCTCAAAAATTAAAATATAGTTTTCGACGAAATGTAATAACTAACTCATGGCGCTATGCTATTGGTATGTTTGGTATGGCTCTTATTTCTATTGCTTTATTACAGCTGGATAAAGTCATAGTTAGTAAATTCTTAACTTTAGAACTCTTAGGTTTCTATATTTTAGCCGGAACTTTAGCAACCGTCCCTGGAGTCTTGTGTCGGCCAATAACAAGAGCTATGTTTCCAAAATTTGTTTTACTCGTAAAAGAGAATGATTTTGCTCAATTGAAAGCGCTATACCATAAAACGAGCGAGCTTGTTTGCATTGTTCTAATTCCTTCAGCTTTAACTGGAGTTTTTTTTTCCTATGAATTAATTGATATTTGGGTTGATTCTACGAGTATTGCAAGCTCTACCGCAAATGTCTCAGCATTATTGATTATAGGGGCTTTACTTCAATCACTTACTGCAGTGCCTTTCCATATAGCACTGGCATTTGGTAATGTAACACTGAACCTAAAAATAGGTCTCCTGTCAATTGCTATAATTATACCTTCATTGTTGTGTCTTGTACCAAAGTATGGCATTGAAGGTGCCGCAATTGCTTGGTTGTCGATGAACCTAATTGTTATTCCACCTTATGCGTATCTTTTGCACCGTCAATTCTTAAAGGGGCAAATAAAAAGGTGGTTATGGAGTAGTGTTATAAAGCCACTTACGATTTCATTACCAATTTTAAGTTTAGGTCTTGCTCTTTTACCTGCAATAAAATCAAAATTACTATTGCTTTTTTATATAGCAGGGGTATGGTCTGTTGCTTTTTTCTTTATTCTGATGACTACGCAGTCAGTAAAGGAAGTAGCTATTAGTTTTATAAAAAAAATTGGAAGTTCTTATGATAAATAGGCAAAAAAATAGGCCATTACTAAGCATAGTTATACCTACCTTTAACAGAGTACAGTATGCAATATCTGCTATAAATAGCATTCTAGCTATAGAGAATGCGGATTTAGAGCTAGTAATTCAAGATAATAGTGAAACTTTAGAGTTGAAAGAATATGTAGACGCGAATATTTCAGATTCCCGGTTAGTTTATCAACATATTGCACGAAGACTATCCATTGTTGATAATTTTAACGCTGGTATGGAGAGTAGCTCAGGAGAATATGTTTGTTTCATTGGAGATGATGATGGTGTTAATCCCGAAATTATGGACGCTGCTTTATGGGCTAGGGAAAATAACTTAGATTCACTATCTATAAGACAAACTGCTCATTATTTATGGCCAGATACTGGCTTACAGTCAAGTTCTTTTACAAAGGTTGTAGGAGGTAATTTATCTATTAAAGAATTTAGTAGTAAAATTGTCGAAATAGACTTAGAAGCCGAAGTTAAAAGGTTGATGAATAATGGTGGTTTGTATTATTTGAACTTTAATATGCCTAAAGTTTATCATGGTATCGCAAGAAGGCATTGTTTTGAGTTGATAAAAGAACAAACTGGTGGGTATTTTGGCGGTGCTAGTCCTGATATGTTTTCATCTGTTGCATTGGCTTGTGTTGCAAAAAAAGCTGCTATTATTGAATATCCTTTAACTATACCAGGGCATTGTAGTGTGGCAGAAGTAACACATCATATTGAAAAAGCCCATTTAAGATCAATGGATAGTGCCCCACACTTTAAAGGTAGGGGAGAATATAAGTGGAATGAACAGGTACCTTATCTCTTTATTGGAGAGGCATTTTGGGTTGACGCAGGAATCGCAGCCTTAAAGGCTATGAATAGAAAAGATCTTGTTGACGAATTAAATGTACCAAAATTATGTGCGTATTGCGCGTTTGGTTATTCGGATATAAAGAGACCTATTTTTAAGCACCTTTTAAAATCTTTAAAATTGCAGAAAAAAAATGCTATTTTAGGCTGCATAGAGTTTATATTTGGCGCTTTTACTGGGCCAGGTGTAGCATTTCTAAAACGTGCTTGGAATCGATTGATGCTTATCTTAAAGCTTAGGACAAAAGTCGAAATCTATAACATTAATGATATGGCTGAGTGCTCAGAAAAACTAACTCAATTTTTGAAAGAACAAGAGTTGAACTTTTCTAAGTGTGTAGCTCGTAAGTCTTAGCATTTTTAATATTAATCATTTAAGGCACCTGCAATGATAATTAGTAAAATATCTTCATTTATTTACCCTAAAATCCCTAAAATAGCTAAACGCTGGAATAGATCTCAAGAGCTAAAAGGTATGCACTTTTGGAGCTCTGAAAAAATTAATCAATATATAAATAATCAAAAGGTTATGATACTAAGGCATGCCGCCAACCACTGTCCTTACTATAGAGATATTTTTATTAAAAATTCTTGGGATCCTGATAGGGCAGAAGAGTATTGGGATGAGTGGCCAATATTAACTCAAAAACTACTACAAGAACATCGAGATAATATTTTGTCAAATAAGGTTACTGCAGATGATATGGTGCTGGACGCTAGTGGAGGGTCTTCTGGGTTTGTAAAAACGTTTTATCATTCAAAAGATTATATGAATTACTCATTAAGTAGTGCGTATCATACAGACTCCGTCGCAGGATGGAAACCAGGAGCTAAAACAGCATATTTATGGGCTGCGCCGTGCGACACTAAAAAGCATTTAGGTTTTATTGCCCAACTTAAAGAGAAAATCCAAAATATAAGGTTATATGACTCATTTGATATGAATGATCGACAAATGAAAGCTTTTCATAAGGATCTTTCTAATTATAAACCTGAAGTTATTATTGGTATAGCGGGCGCCGTATATCAAATGGCTAGATATTTGCGAAGAGAAAATATTGTTCCTAATTATCCCACTAATGGAATTGTAACCAGTGCAGAGACATTAACTGAAGAAATGAGAGAAGTTATTGAGGAAGTATTTGGGAAAATTGTTTTTAATCGATACGGTTGTCGAGAAGTTGGGCTACTTGCTTTTGAGGATGAACGCCATGATGGTTTACATGTCAACTTTCCTGGAAACTTGGTTGAAATATGCGAGCCTGATACAACGAAAGCTGTATGGGAAAAGGAAGGAGATGTTTTAATTACAACTTTGACTCAAATGCATTTTCCATTGATTAGATATCAAGTTGGAGATGTTGCAATCCAAACTAAGAATAAATGTTCTTGTGGAAGAAACAGTCAATTATTGAGAAAAGTAGCAGGAAGAAGTTCTGATTTTGTAACCGCTATAGACGGTAGGAAAATTCATGGTGAATATTTCTCACATGTGTTACGGGTTGGTGATAAAGTTCGACAATATACAGCAGTACAAAAAAAGTCTGATTTGATAATAATTGATATCGTATTATCTGAGCCATTAACTAATGAAGAGCGAAATACTATTTTGCACAGCTTTGATAATAACTTAGGTGAGAAAATGAAAGTGGAATTTAATGAGGTGGATGACATTCCGCCTTTGCCTTCAGGTAAAAGACGGTTTGTTGTTTCATTGGTGGATTAATCTAATGCACTAACAGATGGCAGTAATATTTGGATATTAATTAATGATTAAATTAGGATTAAGAAATTAAAATGATTATAAGATCAATCACCTATGGTGTGGATGCTCAAAATGTTGAATTCTCAAACTTGAATGGAAATGTTAAAAGATTCTTTAAGTTGGCTAACTCAAAGTTTCAGGATAACTCAATAGAACTTAGAACCCAACGTATAGGTCTATCTCCATTTAATGTAAATGATAAAAATGATCATGAGAATGTGCTAAGTACTGTTGCATCTATTTCTAAAATTTGCAAAGAGAATGATATTCGTTGGTTTGTAGTACCTTTTAACTTAATTAAAAATAATCTTGCATTAACAAATGAAACTGCTCTTGATGTGTTGAAAAATAATGACAATACTTTTGTTAACTTTAAAGCTACAGAAGAAAAATCGATCGGTACTAGAGAGATAGAAAGTGCTGCAATACTTGTTAAAGAAGTTTCTATGCTAAGTCCTACGGGGTTTGATAATTTTAGATTTGGTGTTTCATTTAACACCAAACCAAATGGAGCATTTTTTCCTTTTATGCATCATAAAGGAGAAGATGGCTTTTCTGTTGCACTTGAATTAATTAAGCCAATAGTAGAAATAGTTAAGTCATCTGAAAACACAGATTTGATGTTATTGAGGGATGAAATTATAGCCAGTTTAGTTAACTCTCTTTCTAACGTAAATGATGTTTGTGTAAACTTAGAAAGAGAAACTGGGGTTATATATAATGGAATTGATGCTTCTCTTGCTCCACACCCTGAAAATAAAGAATCAAGTGTTCCTTATTTAATGAAAATACTTGGGCTCCCACGCTTTGGGCAGGTAGGGACTGCTTTCTTAGCAAGCTACTTAACAGATATTATTAAATCAATTATAAAAGAAAGTGGTGTAAAGGCTACGGGCTTTAATGGTGTGATGTATTCAATTCTTGAAGATCATGGCTTTACAGATATTAGTAAAGATTTAAATAGCCTCCCTGTTTCTCAATTATTATCCGTATCAGCAATTTGTGGTTGTGGTGTGGATATGTTACCCGTGCCAGGTGATATAACAACAGCTGAATTAAAAGCTATTATGCTCGATGTATCGGCTAAGGCTACGTGGTTGGATAAACCATTGGGAGCTAGAATATTACCAATTCCAAACAAAACTTTTGGTGATATTACTGAGTTTGAACATGACTTTTTTGTTAACACCCGAATTCAAAACTCAACATTTACTGATAATTTTGATTTGAAGTTAGGTAAAGAGTCCTTGTTTACATATTCTCGTGACAACGAGTGTGATTTTCTATAACGAAATAATGCGATTTTATGTATGACATTCATTGCAAACAAATTTATAGAGAAGTATGTATTTTTAGTACTTCTCTTTATCGGTGGAGTACTATATGGAGTAGCAAATTCAACAGTTGATGTTTTTTTTGTTATTTTAATTTACTTTTGCATCGGATTGTTGATTTGTATGCTTTCGTTTCAAAATAAAAAATCAGAAATTAAAGCATATTTTTTTACATTTAGTGTTTGTGTCTTTTTTGGTGGCTTGGCACAGAGCTACTCTCTATTATTTTTCGATAATTTACAAAGTACGTTTGATGCTGCAAACTTTTTTTTTCCCAGCATTGATTTAGCACCGCCATTCCAGGAAATTGAGCAGCAGCTTTACTCTATGGAGTATGCGCTTCCAATTGTAATATGGCAGCAGTTATATATATTTTTTTGGAATGTAGGACTTGATGCAGGACCATATATTGGAGTGCTTATCAACTCTTTGGTAATGGGAGTTACGGCTGCGACTACAGTTTCCATAGCGAGGCTTGTTTATGGAAATGATGAAATTCGATTAAACAAAACAGCTGTGTTGTTTAGCCTTTGTGGGATTTTTATATTATTTGGTTCCGTTTTAATAAGAGATTGTTTTACTACGCTATTGAATGTTGTTGTTCTTTGGGGGCTTATAAGATGGTTGAAAGAACCTAAGATAAAGAATTTTATTATTCTGTTCTTAGTTTTGATTATTAGTTCTTCTTTTATGTTTTTTTTAAGGGTAGAGGCAATTGCACTTTTTGGAGTGTATTGTTTATTAGCATTATTCTTTTGGTTTACCAAAAGAGGCCTGACTTTACTTCGGTTATTTATATTAGTAGCTGTTTTAATTGGGGTTGTTATTTTAAGTGGCACACTATTAGATTATATTAATTTGATGATGGAAATTCAAAATGCTGGCTTAACACAATATGAAGGTTTTTCGGCTAATGAAAGCTCCAATAATTCTCTTGGAATGAAAATCGTAATAAACCAACCTATTCCTATTAGGTTGATTACAGGTACAGCTGTAATGTTACTATACCCACTACCTTTATGGGTGCATTTTAATTTTCAAGCAAATGATTATAATTGGCTGCTTGGTTTGTACGGTTTATTCAAAGTTGTTTTACTCCCTTCCGTGTTAGTTTGTGTTTATGTTGTATATAAAAACTATTTTAAAGACAAAAAAAATTATGTTTTGTTAGCGTATATCTCTTTGTATTTGATAGTTAATGTTGCAGCAATAGTTCTGACCTCATTGGAGCAACGACACTTAGGCCAATTTATGGCAGCTTTCATTATTTTAGCTGTGTTTCCTGATAAATACCTTAAGAAAAGACTAAGTTTTGTTTCTAAATTTTGGTATGGAAGCGTTATTTTTATTCATATTGCTTGGGTGTTAATCAAGGTATTTTAATTTGGGAAATTTATGATGAAGGTATTGATTTTTACACCTCAGTTTCATCAATTAGGTGGCGCTGAGCGATCGGTTGTTGAGCTTGCCATTGAACTAAACAAACAAGGTATACATACTGATATTTTGGGGATGTATAGCGACGATGGAGAAACCCCTAAGAAGGCGGTTGAGAATCTTAAAGAGGCTGGTATACCAAAGGTTCACTTTTTAGGCATGAAAGTGAACCCCGCATTTTCTAGCCTTTTTAAAGCTATTTATAGATTGAGACAGTTGGTTAAGGCGGAAGGTTATACAGTTGTTGAAGCTTCAATGCTTTCACCTAGCATTATTTGTATTTTATCATTTTTAGGAAAAAATGTTGACACAGTTATAGGAATTCGTCACGTATACAAAAAAGGTAGGGAAAATAGCATACAACACAGATTATTTAATATGTGTTCTCGAGTTAATAAAAGAGTTAAATATTATGCTATTTCTGGTTATGCTAAAAATGCTTGGATTAAGTTCTCAAAGATAAAGGAAAACAACTGCTCGGTTGTTTATAACTCAATTCCTAGTAAATTTTTTGAAGTTCAAGGCGAGCGAGATAATTTCAGAAAAGAACTTGGAATCCCTATAGATGCAAAAGTTGCTGTGTATATAGGTAGGTATGCTGCTTATAAAGGTATTGATGTCGCTTTTGATGCATTAAAAGACGTTGTGCTTGAAAAAAATATTTATCTATTATTTATTGGTCATCCTGACTTGGACGTTACAGGAACAGGTGAAATTTTAAAGCGCATAGAGAGTGAAATTAATATTGGTGGACTAGGGGAAAATATTCGATTTTTGGGAGTAAGAAATGATATTGATAGAGTAATGTCCTCTTCAGATGTATTGGTGCACCCTACAAGAACAGAAGCCTTTGGAAGATCTTTAGCTGAAGCTTTAGCTTCAAAGCTGCCAGTAATTGCTACTAATGTAGAGGCTATACCAGAAGTTTTGAGCGAAACATATTCTAAATTAATTCCGATTGATTCCCCACACGCTTTAAAAGATGCTGTTTTATCTGTATTAAATAAAGATAAAGGAGAATTAAATGAAATTAAAGATAGAGGTAGCCTGAAAGCAGAGAGTTTTCGTATTGAAAAAAGAACTCAAGCAATGCTAGAACTATTTAAAAAGGATGTCATTGGTTAGTTTGTAACATGACGAAAACCTGTTTATAAAAAGGTATAAAGCTAAATTATTATGGAAAAAGATAAGATTATTATTGTTGGTGGGGCCCGAGACTACCATGTGGTTGATTGGTATAAAGCAATTAAGAGTATAGAAAAAGAAAAAGAAATTATTCTTTTAACAGATACTTACGAAAGCGAAGGCCTTAAGGATATGACCGATGAAACAATTACAACTGAAGATTTATTTTTGGTAGATCGGTTTTTGTTTCAAAAGCAATCTAAGATGTCAAATATTTGGCGAAATTTATTGAAGTTAATCATCCTTCCACTTCAAGTTTATAAGTTGAAAAAATTTAATCGCAATCTGAAATGTACGGCCGTTTATCATGCAATGCCAATGTATTATATGCTGGTTTGTTGGCTCGCTGGTTGCAAATATATCGGTACACCACAAGGCAGTGAAGTATTAGTTAGACCATTTCGTTCTCATATTTATCGCGTAATGGCTAAATATATCCTTAAGTCTGCAAGCATTATTACTGTAGATTCTGCGAGTATGCAGGAGGGAATAAAAAAGATTAGTAATGTCGATGCAATGATTATTCAAAACGGTATTGATTTAACTTTAATTAATCAATGTTACCAAAATAATAAAAATCATATTAGAGATAGATTAGTATCGATAAGAGGAATGACAGAATTATATAATATTTCGAAGATAGTTAGTGCTAGGAATCAAATAGCTCCAGAACAGGGTATTGATTTTATTTATCCTTTTGCGGATAATAATTACTTGTCAAGCATAAGTGACGAATTAATAGATAATGATCGATTGATAGGTCGGTTAGATAAAGCTGAAATGTATGGATTATTACTACAAACGTCCATTGTATTTTCAATTCCCTCAAGTGACTCTTCTCCTCGTAGTGTCTACGAAGCTATATTTTTAGGGTGTAGCGTAATTACTGTATATAATCCGTGGTTAGAAATTATTCCAAGTTGCATGAAAGAAAGGTTAGTTATAGTGGACTTGAATAAAACCGACTGGTTTAAAGATTCTGTAAAGAGAGGGCTGAGTATATCTGAAAAAAGATATATTCCTTCTAAAGAAGCAATAGATATGTTTGATGAAAAAATTTCTTTAAAACGAGTTATCGAAGAATTATATAAGTAAAAGGCTTTATGAAATGGTTGAAGTAAAAGTGTGCACTAACTGTGTAATGGATACAACAGATAGTAAAATAGTATTTGATGAAAAAGGTGTATGCGATCACTGTAATACATTTTATAAAGATATAGAGCCTAAATGGCATCCTGATGATAAAGGCTGGGCTGAAATCTCTAAAATCGCTGACGATATAAAGAAAGAAGGTGAGGGTAAAGATTTCGATTGCATTATTGGTATGAGTGGTGGAATTGATAGCTCATATTTAGTCTATTTGGCTAAAGAAAAGTTGGGCTTGAGGCCATTAGTTTTTCATGTAGATGCAGGTTGGAACTCACAACAAGCGGTTCATAATATTGAGCAAATTGTTGACCGATTGGGGTTGGATCTCTATACAGAGGTTATTGATTGGGAAGAAATGAAAGATCTTCAGTTATCTTTCTTTAAATCAGGTGTTTCTCATACAGATACACCACAAGATCATGCTTTTTTTGCTACTATGTATAAGTTTGCGAATAAATATAAGATTAAGCATATTCTTACTGGTGGTAACTATTCTACTGAGTGTATCCGTAACCCATTAGAATGGATGTATTTTCAGTCTGATGCACGCCAAATAAAGGATATTCAGAAAAAGTTTGGTACTAAGAAACTTAAGAACTTTCCATTGACCAATATTCTTTGGCATAAGGTTTATTTACCATATATCAAAGGTATTAAGGTTTATCGCCCACTTGACTTTATGCCATATGATAAAGAAGAAGCCACTCAGTTTTTGGTAGATAATCTTGGTTACCAACGATATGCACAAAAACATTTTGAATCTCGTTTCACGCGATTTTATGAGGGGTACTGGTTACCAGAAAAGTTCGGTTTTGATACCCGAAAAGTACAGTATTCTAGCTTAATTGTTACCGGTCAAATGACACGAGAAGAAGCCTTAGAAAAGCTCAAGAAGCCTGCGTATGATCCTGAAACTATAGATGAAGACTTTGAATATATTGCAAATAAGCTAGGTATTAGTACAGAAGAGTTGCGTGGTTATCTAAATGCACCGAACAAAACTTATAAAGATTACAAGAATCAGCAGTCTCTTTATGATGTGGGGGCTAAAGTGATGCGTGCACTTGGTATGGAGAAAGGCGGTAAACGATGATTGGTATCATTGATTATGGTTCTGGCAATATACAAGCGATTAAAAATATTTATAAGAATCTTAAAATTCCATGTAAGTTTGTATCAATGCCAGCTGAGCTTGAAGGTGTTACAAAGATTATATTACCTGGAGTTGGGGCTTTTGATGAAGCAATGACTCAACTTAATCAGTCTGGTATGCGCGAAATACTCGATACTATGGTATTGGAACATCGCACACCAGTCCTAGGTGTGTGTGTTGGAATGCAAATTATGGCATCAAGTAGCGATGAAGGTAAATTAGCTGGATTAAGTTGGTTTGATGCGCAAGTGAAGTTATTTGACGAAAATGATATTAGAACTAAGCCAAAATTACCGCATATGGGATGGAATGAAATCAATACTATGCGAGAGCATACTATTTTTAATTCAGTAGACTTTGAAAAAGGGTTTTATTTTTTACATTCTTTTTATTTTGCATGTCAAAATGACGAAGATGTTCTTGCTAATGCGCATTATGGCAAAGCGTTCAATTGTGCAGTTAATAAAGACAATATTTTCGGATTTCAGTTTCATCCTGAAAAAAGCCATTCGAATGGTATAAATTTATTTAAAAATTTTGCGGAGCTATAGCAATGTTACGTTCCCGTGTTATCCCTTGTTTACTCGTTCATAATAAGGGCTTAGTTAAAACTGTTAAATTTAAATCACCTAAGTATGTTGGCGATCCTATTAATGCAGTAAAAATTTTTAATGAAAAAGAAGTTGATGAGCTTATTGTTCTAGATATTGATGCTACGGTTAATGGTAACGAGCCTGACTATCAAATGATTGAAAACTTAGCAAATGAGAGCAGAATGCCGCTATGCTATGGCGGAGGAATTAAAACGCCAGAGCAGGCTCAGAAGATTATTAAGTTAGGTGTTGAAAAAGTAGCATTGTCAAGTGAAGCAATTATAAACCCTGAACTATTAGTTGAAATCGCCAATATTATTGGACGCCAAAGTATCGTTGTTGTGCTTGATATTAAAAAAACGCTCTTTGGTTCTTATGAAATATTTACACATAACGGTAAGAAAAAAGTAAAGAAAAATTTAATTGAATTTATTAGTGAGCTTGAGTCTTTAGGTATTGGAGAGCTCGTTATTAACTCTATAGATAATGACGGGGTTATGAAAGGATATGATTTGCCACTCGTTAAGAAAGTTAGAGAAAAAATCAACGTTCCTTTAACTGTTCTAGGGGGGGCGGGCTGTGCTGATGATATTCTTAAATTAATTGAAGAATACAAAGTTATAGGTGCATCTGCTGGTAGTTTATTTGTTTTTAAGGGAGTCTATAAAGCTGTCTTGATTAATTATCTTACAGAGCAAGCACTAGATAAAATTCGTAAAATTAGCAAAAGCTAATCATTAATATCATTATTAACATTGAAGTTAACTACATATGAAACAAATTCTCCAAAATATTGCTAATGGTGAAACACAATTAGTAGATGTGCCTTGTCCACAGAATAAAAACGGACAGTTACTGATTTCGACAACTAAATCATTAGTTTCCGTTGGCACGGAACGTATGTTAATCGATTTTGGTAAATCTGGCTGGATTCAAAAAGCGCGTTCGCAACCTGATAAAGTAAAAATGGTATTAGGTAAGGTAAAAACGGACGGCTTGATGCCTACTATTGATGCTGTTCGTTCTAAGTTAGATCAGCCTTTACCTTTAGGCTACTGCAATGTTGGTATAGTGCAAGATAATGGTAATACTGCATTTGAAGTTGGTTCACGTGTAATTTCAAATGGTAACCACGCAGAAGTAGTCAGAGTACCTAAAAACTTGTGTGCAGCTATACCTGATAATGTTGATGATGAAAGTGCGGCTTTTACCGTACTTGCAGCGATAGCAATGCAAGGAGTTCGGATAGCAAACCCGACCATTGGTGAAACTGTTGTTGTTACGGGGCTTGGTTTAATTGGGTTGATTACAGTACAGTTATTACGAGCAAATGGCTGTAGAGTATTAGGTATTGATTTTGATTCTTCTAAATGTGCTATGGCTCGAGAGTTTGGCGCTGAAACAGTTGACTTATCTCAAGGTGAAGATCCTTTAGCAAAAGCAAATGCGTTTTCTCGCGGTACAGGGGTTGACGCAGTCATTATCACCGCATCAACTAAAAGTAATGACCCTGTTAGTAATGCTGCAAATATGTGTCGCCAACGAGGGCGTATTGTTTTAGTTGGCGTTGTTGGCCTAGAGCTTTCGCGTGCTGACTTTTATGAAAAAGAAATTTCATTCCAAGTTTCATGTTCATATGGCCCTGGTCGTTACGATACTGAGTATGAAGAGAAGGGAAATGATTACCCTGTGGGGTTTGTGCGCTGGACAGAGCAACGAAATTTTGAAGCTGTACTGGATTTAATGTCTTCAGGGGCATTAGATATGAAACCATTAATCAGCCATCGATTTGAAATTGACGATGCAATTGAAGCATATAAATGCTTAGATGATCGTTCATCACTAGGGATTTTATTAAATTACCCAACTAATGCTGATGAATTGTTAACGAAAAAGCTTGTTGGTATCCGTGATGCAGAATCATACAGTTCACAAGACGCCGTATGTGGTTTTATTGGCGGTGGTAACTATGCTTCTCGTGTATTAATTCCAGCCTTTAAAGAAGCAGGGGCGAAACTTGATACGTTGCTTACTAGTGGTGGTGTTAGCGCTGTGCATCATGGTAAGAAGAATGACTTTGCCAATGCTTCAACTGACCTTGCACAATTACTTGATAATAAAGCAGTTAATACCACAGTAATTGCTACCCAGCATAATTTGCATGCTGAACAAGTTATACAGTCAATTAATGCTGGTAAAAATGTATTTGTAGAAAAACCATTAGCTTTAACACATGCTGAGTTAGATGCTATAGAGACTGCTTATAACGAACAAAACGGAAAATGTAGAGTGATGGTTGGTTATAATCGTCGCTTTGCGCCTCATATTATTAAAATGAAAGCCTTGCTTGCAAATGTTTCAGAGCCAAAAGCTTTTATTATGACTATGAACGCAGGTGCTATTCCAAGTGATCATTGGACGCAAGATGCTGAAGTCGGTGGTGGTCGAATTATTGGTGAAGCATGTCATTATATTGACCTAATGCGTTTTTTAGCTGGCAGTGAAATAACAGGGTTTACAGCTACTTCTATGGGCAAAGCTGATGGTGTTGAAATTACTGAAGATAAAGCATCAATTACGTTATCTTTTAAAGATGGTTCGTTCGGCACTATTAACTATCTAGCAAATGGCGGCAAAGCATTCGCTAAAGAACGTATTGAAGTGTTTGCTAACGATGGAGTTCTCCAAATTGATAACTTTAGAAAACTTATAGGTTATGACTGGAAGGGCTTCAGTAAAGATAAGCTAATGAGCCAAGATAAAGGTCAAGCTAATTGTTCTAAGGCTTTTATTGACTCCATTTCTAAAGGTGAGCCTTCTCCTATTTCATTTGAAGAGATTATGGAAGTTGCTCGTTGTTCTGTTAATATTGCAGAGTCGCTGAGAAAATAAAGTTTCTTTAGTGTTTTTAATATAGGGACTTAGTATTAACTATGTCCCTTTTTTGTTTTTATGATTAAACCGACACACAATTTATTAATGGTTTATTAATGGTTTATTAATGGCTAAGTTATCAATATATTTCCACACATTAAAATATCTTAAGTTTACACAAATTTATCATCGTATTCTAAGGCGGTTTAGTCACCCCCAAGTACGCTCTTTGATTGGTGAGTGCGCGTCTGTTTCTGGAAGTTGGGTATCGCAAGAAATTTATCGTCAAAAATTTTTAAATGAAACAGAAGTTGAGTTTTTAAACCATAAAGGAGCTGTTTATTCTGTCGATGATTGGAATAATGAAGGGCAGGAAAAACTATGGCTTTATAATTTACATTATTTCGACGACCTTAACTCTTTTGGGGGCTACTCTCGCAAGAAGTTGCAATTGCATTGGGTAAACAAGTGGATTGAAGATAACCCTGCTACTGATGGCGGTAATGGTTGGGAAGCATACACTTTATCATTAAGAATTGTAAATTGGAGCAAAGCTTTTTTATCGGGTTTGGAAACTAATGGAAAAATATTGAATAGTTTAGCCCAACAAGCTGATTTTTTATCTCAAGATCTAGAAAAACACTTATTAGGTAATCATTACTTTGTTAATTTAAAAGCATTACTGTTTGCGGGTTGTTATTTACAAGGTAAGGAAGCTGATAAGTGGTTAGCAATTGGTTTAAAAGATTTTGAAAAAGAGCTAAAAGAGCAAGTGTTAAGTGACGGAGGTAGTTTTGAGCTAACACCTATGTATCACGCTATTATGCTTACTGATCTACTAGACTTGTATAATTTATTTACCGCATTTCCATCACGAGTACCTACTAATTTGGTTGAGCTTACTAAACAATCAATTATAAAAATGTTTGGTTGGCTAGAAATCATGAGTTTAGGTGACGACAAGGTAAGCTTTTTTAATGACTCTGCTTTTGGTATTGCACCTGAAAACAATATTCTTAGAGAGTATGCGGGGAAACTTGGCTTTAAAATAAAACAATTAGAAGTTCCAATAGAAAAGCTAGCTGCTCATAATTTGCAAAACTCCGGCTATGTTTCAGTTAAGTCATCAAATATGAGCTTAATTGCGGATCTTGCTCCTGTCGGGCCAAGTTATATTCCAGGGCATGCACATGCTGACTCCTTATCTTTTGAATTATCGTTAGGTGATTCACGCGTCTTTGTTAACTCGGGTACTTCATTGTATGGAATGAGTGATGAGCGTTTACGGCAAAGAGGTACTTCTGCTCATAATACCGTGGAAATAAATACTAAAAACTCGTCAGAGGTGTGGAGTGGCTTTAGAGTAGCCCGTCGCGCTACTATCGGAAATCGAGTCATTGGTAACGTATCACAAGATCAAAAAGTTCAGTTTTCTGCAGCACACAACGGTTATAAAAAACAGGGTATAGACTGTATTCATCATCGTGTTTGGAATGTATCACTTACTAATTGTGTTATTGATGATGTTCTTAAGGGAAGCTTTAAGTCAGCTACAGGCTATTTACATCTTCACCCTGACGTAGAAGTTATTTCGGCTCAGGATAACAGATGTACTTTAATAATAAATGATTATGAAATTGATATTGAAGCGACGGGGGCTAAATTAGCTGTTGAAGGGTCAACCTGGCATCCTGAGTTTGGTATTGTAAAACCTTCGAAGAAACTATCACTAGAATATAACCAATCTAAAGTGACTTATAAAATTAAGTGGAAAAAACTGTAGTATGCACATTTTATTTTTAACTGACAATTTCCCTCCGGAAGGCAATGCTCCCGCAACGCGCACTTATGAACATGCGCGAGAATGGGTAAAGCTTGGTCACAAAGTTACAATTGTTACCGGAGCTCCAAACTTCCCTGAAGGAAAAGTTTTTGATGGTTATCGTAATAGTTGGTATTCAAAATCAGAGTTGGATGGTATTGAAGTACGTAGAGTAAAAACTTATATAACTGCGAATGAAGGTTTTGCTAAGAGAATATTAGATTTTATGTCGTTTATGGTAACTAGCTTTTTTGCTGGTTTGTTTGTTAAAAAGCCAGATGTAATTGTTGGCACTTCTCCTCAGTTTTTTACCGCTATTAGTGCATGGGCATTATCTGCTGTTAGATTCAAACCTTTTGTGTTTGAACTCAGAGATATATGGCCTGCATCAATTACGGCAGTTGGGGCTATGGGGCGTTCTTTACCTATTCGAATCCTTGAAAAAATAGAAATGTTTCTTTATCGAAGAGCCGATAAAATTATTTCTGTAACACATAGCTTTAAGTCTGAATTGATTGAGCGCGGTGTTGATGGCGAGAAAATTGACGTGGTGTTAAATGGCGTAGACCTATCGAAATATGAACCAGCTCTTCGTAAAGATGACGTTTTTGCTGAGCAATACGATTTATCCGATAAGTTTGTTGTTGGGTATATAGGTACTCACGGGTTGGCACATTCATTAGATAAAATAGTAGAAGCTGCAGAGTTGTTAACTGACTTAGATGATGTTCGAATTTTATTCGCTGGTGGTGGCGCCGCAAAGAGTGATGTTGAGAAGCTTGTTAAAGACAAAGGACTATCAAATGTTGTATTGATCCCAAGGCAACAAAAAGAGTTAATGCCCAAGCTATGGAGTTTATGTGATGTGTCACTCATTAGTTTAAAAGATACGGAGCTGTTTAAAACAGTTATACCATCAAAAATATTTGAATCAATGGGGATGGGGCTTCCTATGATTATGACTGCTCCACAGGGTGAAGCTACAGATATTATTAATTACAGCTCTGCTGGAGTTGTTGTTTCACCTGAGTCACCTTATGAAGTTGCTAGTGCTATTCGAACATTATATATAGAGCGCTCAAGATTAGACGAGTTTGCTATAAAGAGTGCTTTTTCAGCAAGTAACTATGATCGAAAAAAGCTTGCTTTATCGATGATTAGTAAAATTCAACCTATGATCAAATGATAAGCCTTGTGCTTAAATTTTTTATCTGTAGTATTTTAATTGAGAGCTGTATTACTTAAGTTAAAAAAGGACAAAAATGCCAAATAGAATTAAAAAAGCAGTAATACCTGTAGCAGGTCTTGGTACTCGCATGTTACCTGCGACTAAAGCTATTCCAAAGGAGATGCTACCAATTGTTGATAAGCCTTTAATTCAATATATTGTTAACGAATGTATTGATGCTGGTATTAAAGAAATTGTGTTAGTAACGCATTCTTCAAAGAATGCCATTGAGAATCATTTTGATAAATCGTTTGAGCTTGAAACAACGTTAGAGAAGCGTGTAAAGCGTCAGTTGTTAGATGAAATTCAAGCCATATGCCCGAAAGATGTCACTATATTGCATGTGCGCCAAGGTGAAGCTAAAGGGCTTGGTCATGCTGTACTAAAAGCACGTCCAATTATTGGCAATGAGCCATTTGTTGTGGTTTTACCTGATGTGATTTTGGATGAGGCATCTGCTGATTTAAAAACTGAAAACTTATCGGCTATGCTATCGCGTTATAATGAAGTGGGTGGCTACAGCCAGATAATGGTTGAGCCTGTGCCAATGGAACAAGTTAGTAGCTATGGTGTAGTTGATTGTGGTGGCACTGAACTTGTGCCAGGTGAGTCAAAAACTATGACGGCAATTGTCGAGAAGCCGCCAGTTGAAGAAGCTCCATCAAACCTAGCAGTTGTTGGCCGTTATGTACTTTCGCAAAAAATTTGGGAGTTGCTAAAAATAACACCACCTGGCGCTGGCGATGAAATACAACTTACTGATGCCATTGCCATGTTAATGGAAAAAGAAACGGTTGAGGCATTTCACATGTCTGGTAAATCTCACGATTGTGGTTCCAAGCTTGGCTATATGAAAGCCAATGTTGAATATGGCTTACGTCACCCAGAGCTTGCTGAAGAATTTAAAGCTTATTTAAAGCAATTAGTGCAAGAATAAATCTATTAAAAGTAATAATAGGTATATGGATATAAAACATTTAGCAAAGCATAGCGAACAAGCTAGTTCACGCAGTATTTTTTCTTTGTTTGAAGATCAAAAGCGTAGTGAAAAATACTCTTTATCGGCGGCTGGTTTATTCTGTGATTTTGCTAAACAAAATATAACCGACGCTGAATTTTCAGCGCTATTTACCTTGGCAGAAAGGGCGAATCTTAAAGAGAAAGTCGCCGCTCAATTTTCGGGCGAAAAGCTAAATAACACTGAACAAAGAGCGGTTTTACATACGGCTTTAAGAGCGCCAAACCCAGTTAAAGGTGATGTATTAGGCGTGCAAGCGCAAGAGGTAGTTGATACTGAAGCTAAAATGGCTCGGATTGTTGATGATGTGCAATCCGGTGCACTGCGCTCTATCACGGGGGAAAGATTTACCGATATTCTCGCTATTGGTATTGGTGGCTCTTATTATGGCGTTAAAATTGCACTTTCTGCGTTAGTTCCCTACCACCAACAAGGTTTAAAAGCGCATGTGCTTGCTAATGTCGATGGGGATGCGGCGCAAGAGAAATTCAATAAGCTTAATGCATGTACAACACTCGTTGTTGTAATTTCAAAAACCTTTACCACTCAAGAAACCCTGCTTAACGCCACTATTGTAAAGCAATGGATGTTGGCAAATCATCAAGCTAAAAAATATTCCGGCGATATTATTGCTCAGCATTGGTATGCAGTAAGTACTAATATTGCAGCGGCAACTAGGTTTGGCATTAAACAAGAAAATATCTTGCCGATGTGGGATTGGGTTGGCGGGCGTTTCTCTTTATGGTCAGCCGTTGGTTTACCGCTAGCGTTAGTTATTGGCAATAAACATTTTGCAGAGCTTAAAGCTGGCGCATATGAAATGGATTTGCATTTCAAACAAGCCCCTTTTAAGCAAAATATGCCGGTGATTATGGCATTACTAGGTATTTGGAATCGCAATGGTTTAGGTTATCCAAGCTTAGCCATTTTACCTTATAATCATGCCTTACGTGCGCTGCCTGGTTATTTGCAACAAACCGATATGGAAAGTAATGGTAAGTCGGTCTCTAATTGTGGCGAAGCACTTAACTATTTAACTGCGCCGGTGGTTTTTGGTCAAGAGGGTACCAATGGCCAACATGCATTTATGCAATTAATGCATCAAAGTGCCGATATTGTTCCGACTGATTTTATTTTATCACTCGCACCTACTAGCCAATATTTGGCTAACCATGATGCCTTAGTAGCAAATTGCTTCGCCCAAAGTGAAGCGCTTATGCAGGGGAAAACACTGGCACAGGCCCATGAGGAGTTATTAGCAAGTGGTGCATCTGAGCAAGAAGCTACGCGATTAGCGGTTCATAAAACCATGAAAGGTAATACGCCAAGTAATACCCTATTGATGGAGCAACTTGACCCTAAGTCGCTTGGCGCTTTATTGGCTTTGTATGAACATAAAATATTTGTTCAAGGCGTTATTTGGCGAGTGAACTCTTATGATCAGTGGGGAGTTGAGCTTGGTAAACAATTAGGTACAGAAGTGCTTAATACTATGGCTAAACCTATGCAAGATATTGAAAGTGAAACTTTATCTTGCTCTTCTTTATCATTAATTCGCCGTTATAAAACTAACTTAAAAAACAGCCTTGCTTAGATTGCTCACCTAGATAACTCCCTTTATATATCTTTTTGATATAAACAAGCTTTTACTTATATGGATAATGCGCTAATGCTGTGGCATGATATTTAACAATATTATGTTACCACCTTTAGTGAACAGCCATGCATTTAACACATTTACAAAAGCTTGAAGCGGAATCTATTCATATTATTCGTGAAGTTGCCGCCGAATTTGATAACCCTGTCATGCTTTATTCTGTTGGTAAAGACTCTGCTGTGCTTTTACACCTAGCACGTAAAGCGTTTGCGCCTGGCAAAATTCCATTTCCATTACTTCATGTCGATACCACATGGAAGTTTAAAGAAATGATCGAGTTTCGTGACCAAATGGCAAAAGAATATGGCTTCGATTTACTTGTGCATAAAAACCCAGAAGGTATTGCTATGGATATTAATCCATTTGTCCACGGCAGTGCTAAACATACTGATGTTATGAAAACTCAAGGTTTAAAGCAGGCGTTAGATAAGTACGGTTTTGATGCAGCTTTTGGCGGTGCTCGTCGTGATGAAGAAAAATCGCGTGCAAAAGAGCGAGTGTATTCATTTCGCGATAAAAATCATCGCTGGGATCCAAAAAGTCAACGCCCGGAGCTATGGAATATCTACAACGGCAAAGTGAATAAAGGTGAAAGTATTCGAGTTTTCCCTTTATCAAACTGGACTGAGTTAGATATTTGGCAATATATCTACTTAGAGAACATCCAAATTGTGCCGCTTTATTTGGCTGAGAAGCGTCCCGTAGTTGAGCGTGATGGCACATTAATTATGGTTGATGATGACCGTATGCCGATTGCCGAAGATGAAGAAGTGCAAATGAAAAGTGTCCGCTTTAGAACCTTAGGTTGCTACCCGTTAACAGGTGCGGTGGAATCAACGGCTTCGACATTACCTGAAATTATTCAAGAAATGCTATTAACGAAAACCTCAGAACGACAAGGGCGTGTTATTGATCATGACTCGGCCGGCTCGATGGAGAAAAAGAAAATGGAAGGTTATTTTTAACCTAATTATTTTCCAATTATTTTATTTTTTTAGCATTTTATTTAGCTCGTTTTTTAACGAGCAAAAATTTCCAAGGATAAATTATGAGTCAGCAAACAGACTTACTTGAAACAGATATTGAAGCGTATTTAAAACAGCATGAAAATAAAGAAATGTTACGTTTTTTTACTTGTGGTAGTGTTGATGACGGCAAAAGTACGCTAATTGGTCGATTACTCCACGATTCGAAAATGATTTTTGAAGATCAACTCGCGGCAATCGAAAGTGATAGTAAAAAATCTGGTACAACTGGTGATAATGTTGATTTAGCCTTGTTAGTTGATGGTTTGCAGTCTGAACGTGAGCAAGGTATCACCATTGATGTTGCCTACCGTTACTTTGCAACCGACAAGCGTAAGTTTATTATTGCCGATACTCCTGGTCATGAGCAATATACCCGTAATATGGCAACAGGTGCATCTACCTGTGATTTGGCGATTATTTTGATTGATGCTCGCTACGGTGTACAAGTGCAAACTCGTCGTCACTCTTTTATTTGCTCATTACTTGGCGTAAAGCATGTATTGGTAGCTGTTAATAAAATGGATTTAGTTGACTTTAGCCAAGAACGTTATCAAGAAATTAAAAAAGAATATCGACAATTTGCTGATGACCTAGCGTTTGATGATGTACGTTTTGTACCTATTTCTGCACTTAATGGCGATAATGTTGTAGAAGAAAGCGCCAATATGCCTTGGTACCCAGGCGCCACTATGATGAAGCTTTTGAATACAATTAAAGTCGATGAGCAAAAAGATTTCACACAATTTCGCTTGCAAGTTCAGTATGTTAATCGTCCTAACCTAGACTTCAGAGGCTTTGCTGGTACCGTTGCTTCTGGACATATTCGTGTTGGTGACGAAGTTGTGGCCTTGCCATCAGGAAAAGAAAGTACTGTAAAGTCTATTGTAACCTTTGATGGTGACCTTGAGCGAGCTGATCAAGGTATGGCAATTACATTAACTTTGGCTGATGAAATAGATATTAGTCGCGGTGAAATGATCATTAAAAAAGGTAATTTGCCTAACTCCGCTAAAGAGCTAAATGCTAATGTGGTTTGGATGCATGAAGATGAGCTTGAGCCAGGGCGTGAGTACTACATTAAACATGGTAGTAAACTAACCACAGCACACGCGCTTAATATTGAACACCGTATTGATGTGAATACACTGGACAAGTCAGCTGTTGATCAGTTAGCGCTTAATGAGATAGGCTCAGTAAATTTTGAAGTTGCTGAAGCATTGCATTTTGATGCATATAGCGCAAATAAATCAACCGGGGCATTTATTATTATCGACAGGTTAAGCAACATTACTGTTGGTGCCGGTATGATAAATAGTGCGCTAGAGGCACAGCAGGAACATCAATATTCAGAGTTTGAAAAAGAGCTCAATATATTGGTTCGTAAGCATTTTCCACATTGGGGCGCTCGCGATTTAATGAAAAAGTAGTTGGCTAAGTCACGCTTATTTCATTAATTGCTTAACCATAATCATGCTTTGGACTCAATGGCTATTTGTCGCTATTTTTATACTAACACTCGTTGGGCTTGTTTGCTTTCCAAATAAGCCTGAACGCGTGTTTGGTAGTGCTACACTTGCGTGTTTAGCGTTTTCATTTGTTTCATCTGAAGATATTTTGCTTAATGCGGTAAACCCAGGGTTAGTTACCTTGTTACTTTTAGTACTGTGTTCCTTTGCCTATGAGCGAACTAGTGTTTTAAGGCGAGTTTCCTCCTTAATGTTAAGTGGTAATGTTAAAACAGCGAGTTTTCGCACATTAATTTTTACCGCCTTTAGTTCAGCGCTCATTAGTAATACCGCTGTGGTCGCGACACTTATTTCTACCGTAAAGAAAAATACCTTAGTTAACCCTGGTAAACTGCTGTTACCTCTATCGTTTGCAGCGATTTTGGGTGGTACTTTAACCTTAATCGGTACATCTACTAATCTGATTGTTAATTCAATGTGGATAGAAAAAGGGCAAACAAGTTTGGGCTTTTTTGATTTTAGTTTAATTGCCAGTGCAGCCTTAATTGTATGCCTAATAATAATTCTTGTACGACAAAATACGCTAGCAGATATGGAGCAAGAGCAACTCGATGCCAAAACTTATTTAGTGGAAGCGCTAGTAAAGCCACGCTCTAAACTGGTTGGAAAAAGCATTGAAGATAATGGTTTACGTAATTTAGATTCATTGTTCTTAGTTGAATTGATTCGAGATGGTCGATTAATTTCTCCTGTTGCTCCAGATGAAACCATTCAAAAACAAGATCGATTAATTTTTAGTGGTGATATCAGTAAAGTCTTTGTTTTACAACAATTTGATGGCTTGAGTTTATATGCTGAACAAGATGGTTTACTACGTGAAAACTTAACAGAAGTTTTCATAAAACCTGATTCTGCGATTGTTGGCAAAACCTTAAAAACTGCAGGCTTTCGTGCGCGGTTTGATGCCGCCGTTGTTGCTATTCACCGAGAGGGAATGGCGTTATCGGGTAAGTTAGGTGATATTAAAATTCAGGCTGGCGACTTTTTGGTGTTGGCTGTAGGTAATGACTTTAGTGCTCGAACCAATTTAAGTAAAAACTTCTTTATTTTATCGGGACATACTCCTGATAGTATGCTGTCAGGCTGGCGCGATTCGCTGGCAATTTTTGGCTTTTTTGTTGCCATTGCCCTGACTTTATTTACCTCAGTTAGTTTGCTTTCCAGCTTAATGTTCTATATTGCAATTCTAATACTGACCGGCTGTTTAACGGTAAATGAAATTAAACGGCGTTTCCCTATTGAAATTTGGTTAATTGTGCTTGGCGCGTTAACGTTGGCACAGGCATTTGAAAATAGTGGGGTTGCCAGCGTTTTTTCAACACAGATAGAATATTGGCTGTCGGGGCAAAGTGCGTTAATTTCCATGGTGGTAATATTTTTTATCACGTTATTGTTAACTGAGCTAATTACTAATAGTGCGGCTGCCGCCTTGGTTTTCCCAATTGCCTATAGTATTGCTATTGGTTTAGGAGTAAATCCACTGCCGCTAGTGATGGCCGTTGCATTTGCAGCAAGCGGCAGTTTTATCAGTCCATACGGTTACCAAACTAATATTATGGTGTTTAATGCTGGAAATTATCAATTAAGCGACTTTATTAAATTTGGTTGGCCAGTAACGGTTGCTTATAGCATAGTGGTATTAACGTTATTGCCGATAGTATTTAATTTTTAAAATAACAGTGCGAATGAATTTTAATCGCACTTTTGAGAGCCTGACTAACTTATGAAAACTGAAAACACTGTATGGCATACAACGCAGGTTGATAAACTTCAAAGAGCCAAACTTAAGCAACAAAAGCCTTGTTTGCTTTGGTATACCGGTTTGAGTGGCTCAGGCAAGTCAACCATAGCTAATGCTGTAGATGCCTTACTTTTTCAACGTCAATGCCATAGTTATTTACTTGATGGCGATAATGTTAGACATGGCCTCAATGGTGATTTAGCGTTTTCTGATCAAGATCGAGTTGAAAATATTCGCCGCATCAGTGAAGTTGCAAAGCTTTTTGTTGATGCCGGCCTAATTGTTTCAACAGCATTTATTTCACCATTTCGAGCTGACAGAGCGTTAGCAAAAAGTAAACTAGATGAAAGTGAGTTTATTGAGGTTTTTATTGATACGCCAATTGAGGTTTGCGAGCAGCGAGATCCAAAAGGTTTGTATAAAATGGCGCGAGCCGGAGAGATAAAAAACTTCACCGGTATCGATTCTTCCTATGAAGCACCAGAGCAGCCACAAATACATATAAATACTGCTGAAAAAAGTATCGAGCAATGTGCGCAGCAAGTAATTGATTACTTGCTTGAAAAACAGTTTATAGCGTAGAAATAAGTGCAATAGCACATAGGAGTGCAATATGCATTTTGATGTTTTTAATGGGGATGCCGATGGCATTTTGGCATTATTACAGCTGCGTTTAGCAGAGCCAAAAGTTTCGGTTTTAGTGACTGGCGTTAAGCGAGATATAGCTTTATTACAGCGGGTTGATGTTGAGCAGGCAAGCTCTGTTACCGCCCTAGATATCTCTATGGAAAAAAATAAAACGGCCTTAAGCAATATTCTTGAGCAGCAAATTCCAGTGTTTTATGTTGACCATCATCGTTCTGGGGCAATCCCTGAAACTGATAAGTTAAAATCCATTATTGATACCGATGCTAATACTTGCACCAGTTTATTGGTAAATAACTATTTAGCTGGCCGATTTGTCTTGTGGGCAATTGTCGCTGCCTACGGCGATAATATGCTAGCGGCTGCAACAGCTTTGGCGGAAAAAGAAGAATTATCACCAGCGCAGCAAGAACAATTAAAAGCATTTGGCACTTATATTAATTATAACGGTTACGGTCGTACAGTTGATGATTTGCACATCTCACCTGAGCAATTATATCGCCAACTACTTAATTATCAGAATCCATTCGACGTTATTTTAGAACCAAACTCCATATTCCAAATGTTAGAGAAAGCTTACTTAGCTGATATACAAAAAGCTCATGCAGGGCAAGTAATACACAATAGTGATAATTTAACGGTTGTGTCACTTGTCGATGCAGCTTGGTCACGTCGCGTTAGTGGCGTATTTGGTAATGAGCTCGCTAATAGTCACCCAAGTAAAGCTCATGCGGTGCTAACGCAAAATGCCGATAATAGTTATTTAGTGAGTTTACGAGCGCCTCTAAATAATAAGCAAGGAGCCGGCGACCTTTGTGCACAATTTTCAACAGGTGGTGGCAGAGCAGCTGCGGCAGGAATTAACCAGTTACCGGTAGAAAAACTTGGCAAGTTTATCGAGATAGTGTCAAAATATTATCAACAATAATTCAATTTCACCTTCTGGTGTCATTGTTCATATATTACAAGGAAATATTAGATGAGTTTGTTGATCACAGGTGGTACAGGTTATATCGGTAGTCATACTGTTGTAGAGCTGCTAGCGTTGGAAAAAGACATTATTATTGTTGATAATCTTTCTAACTCTTCAACGTTAGTGCTAGACCGAATTACTGAAATTACCGATAAATCAGTTACTTTTATTGAAGCTGATATTTGTGATCGCAATGCGATGAATGATATTTTTACACAATACGATATAGAAGCGGTTGTGCACTTTGCTGGCTTAAAAGCCGTTGGTGAATCAAATACCATCCCTCTAAGTTATTATCATAACAACGTTTCAGGCTCAGTGACTTTATTTCAAGTAATGGCCGAACACGGTGTTAAAAAGCTGGTTTTTAGCTCTTCTGCTACGGTTTATGGTGAAAATAACGTGTCACCACTAGATGAAAGCATGGCGACGTCAGCAACGAACCCCTATGGCCAAACTAAGTTAATGATAGAGAATATACTTTTTGATCTAGCGAAAAGCGATGATGAATGGTCTATTGCCTGTTTACGTTACTTTAATCCGATTGGCGCTCATGAGTCTGGTTTAATTGGCGAAAACCCTAATGGCATCCCAAATAATTTGCTTCCTTATGTAGCACAAGTTGCGGTTGGGCGTTTAGCACAATTGCAAGTATTTGGTGATGATTATGATACTGTTGATGGCACCGGCGTGCGTGACTATATTCATGTTGTCGATTTAGCTCAAGGCCATGTTAAAGCATTAGGAAAGTTGATTGATATTAAAGGTTGCGTGCCGATTAATTTAGGTACGGGTAATGGTACTTCGGTATTAGAGATTGTAAATACTTTTAGGGACATTTCCGGACAAGAAATTCCTTATCAAATAGTACCCCGCAGAGCAGGCGATATTGCCACTGTATACGCCGATGCAAGTGTTGCTAATAAGTTATTAGGCTGGCATGCTGAGCGAGACTTATCGAAGATGATTAAAGACACCTGGCGTTGGCAATCTGAAAACCCGAATGGTTTTGAATAGTAATATGGTATTTAACTAAAAAGCCTAATACATTTGTATTAGGCTTTTTAGTTTAGATTTAAGTAATTAGTAATTATTCGCGTTAGACTGCTCATCAGCCCAAGCGATAGCTTGGTTATAGCTTCTGACAACTTTTGATTTTTCTACGCCCAATTTTTCCATCACGATATTGGTTTTTTGCCAATCTGCATGCTCAATCAATTCCACTAACTTTATTAATGCAGCCATCACGCCTTTGCGTGTTAACAAGGTGTCTTTAATCTCTTGTGCAAGCGGCAATTTAGCCAATATTGTATCTAACTCTTCATCAACGATTGCATCGATTAGCGATAACAAGCCCGTTAAAAAGGCAATTGAAGTATCGAGTGGGGAGTTAACTTGCTCGGCAACCAATTCACAAAATTTAGCACGTGCCATTGCCGAGTTAATAAGCTCAGAAGGTTTATCTGGGTTAACGTTAGCTGCAAACATTAAGCCTAAAAAGCGTTTAAGCTCGCCTGAGCCTAATATAACTAACGCTTGTTTTATCGTAGATATTTCACTTCTTCGCCTAAAAATAGGTGAGTTAGCATAGCGTAATAGTTTATATGACAGCGTAACATCACGCTCAAAAACAGAGGTTATACTGGCTAAGTCAAGATCTGGCTTTGAGGTTTCATAAAGTAACTCTGCCATTGCCATTTGTGACGGAGACAAATTTTTGGTTTTTACCATTTCAGGTTTTGCAAAAAAGAAGCCTTGGAATAATTCAAAACCAAGCTCTAGCGCTTGGTTATATTCTTCATAGGTTTCTACTTTTTCGGCAAGTAATTGAATATGCGGGAATTCAGTTATAGCGAGTTTTATTTCTTTGATGGCTTCAATGGTAATGTCTTGCCAGTCAATTTTAATAATTTTAATAAAGGGGTAAAAATGGCGCCAAACCGGTTGATGAATATAATCATCTAAGGCAATGGTATAACCTTTTTCGTTTAAATATTGGCATATTTCCAGCAGTTTTTTGCCCGGTTTTACTGTTTCGAGAATCTCAATAACTACTTCGTCAGTGCTGAGTGTTTCAGGGTACCCTTTAGAAAGAGTTTCTAAGGTGAAATTGATAAAGGCTGGTTTACTGCCAGTAAACTCACTTAAGCCAACATTGAAGTTGCTGGCTTCTATCATTTTCGTTGTTGCTTCGTCAGCATCAATTTCAGGAAAAACATTATCTATGCTATCGCGAAATAGGAGTTCGTAGGCAAATAACTTTTTATTTATATCTAAAATCGGTTGCCTTGCAGCATAAAAATACATAAACCTTCCTGATAATTCGACTTTATTACTAATAATTTTATTGCTTTAGTTAGTATTATTGTGTGAATAAATCATTCAATACACTCTTGTATTCTATTTATAACACAAATATTTAGTAATACTCACGAAAAACATGGCAATCCACTATAAACTCAGCATATTATCCGTTATTAAAAGTATTTAAGCCGTGAATTGCTGGTTAAATACGCAATTATTTGTAAGTGGAGGTTAAATTGGCTGTTGGAACAATAATTTCTTTAGCATTATATTTTATTGTCATGTTGGGCATCGGACTTTATGCCTATCGAAGATCTACCAGTGATGCTGCCGGATTTATGTTAGGTGGCCGTAGCTTAAGCCCATCAGTGACTGCTTTATCGGCTGGTGCGTCTGATATGAGTGGTTGGATGTTAATGGGGGTTCCTGGCGCTATGTATTTAACGGGTGCGAGCAGCGCTTGGATCTCTATTGGCTTGGTGATAGGCGCCTTTTTAAATTACCTAATTGTGGCGCCAAGACTGCGTACATATACTGAAATTGCGAGTGATTCCATCACCTTGCCCGACTTTTTTGAAAACCGATTTGCAGATAGTTCACATGCTTTGCGTATTGCCTCTTCCATTGTCATTATTTTATTTTTTACGCTTTATACCTCTTCCGGCATAGTGGCTGGCGGTAAGCTATTTGAAAGCTCATTTGGACTCACTTATGAAGCAGGTTTATACATCACCGCCGGTGTTGTGGTGTTATACACATTGTTTGGCGGTTTTTTGGCCGTTAGCCTGACTGATTTTGTTCAGGGTTGTATTATGTTTATTGCCCTTGTTTTAGTACCTATTGTGGTGATAAATGATGTCGGTGGCACTAGCGCCATGTTAGCCAGTATTGAGCAAGTAAATCCTGAATTATTAAACTTATTTAGTGGTGTTAGCTTAGTAGCAATAATTTCTGCAATGGCGTGGGGGTTAGGGTATTTTGGTCAGCCTCATATTATTGTGCGTTTTATGGCGATTCGCTCTGTTGAAGATTTGCCAACCGCAAGACGAATAGGCATGAGCTGGATGATTGTGTCGTTATTTGGCGCCATGGCGACCGGTTTTGCTGGTGTTGCTTATGTTGCTAAAACAGGTGTGCAATTAAATGATGCTGAAACTATTTTTATTTTGTTATCGCAAGTGCTTTTCCACCCATTAATTGCTGGCTTTTTATTAGCTGCCATTTTAGCTGCTATTATGAGTACTATTTCATCACAATTATTAGTGACATCTAGCTCGTTAACGGGCGATTTCTATCAAGCATTTTTAAATAAAAGCGCGAGTGATAAACAGTTAGTGTTTGTTGGCCGTTTATCTGTTGCACTGGTTGCGCTTGTCGCCGTATTTCTAGCTTATGATCGTGACAGTTCAATATTAACCTTAGTTAGTAACGCTTGGGCAGGGTTTGGTGCGGCATTTGGACCACTAGTAATATTTAGCCTGTATTGGAAGAAAATGACCCAACAAGGAGCATTAGCAGGCATGTTAACGGGCGCTATTACCGTACTAGTTTGGATATATGCGCCAATAACCCTTAATGGGCAGTCGCTGAGCTCGTTAATGTATGAAATTGTGCCGGGCTTTATTATGGCTAGTGCTGCTATTGTGCTTGTAAGTAAATTAACAGCCAAAGCTCAGCCAGAACTAGAAGCGATGTTTGAGCAAGTATTAGAAAAATATTAAAAATTGAGAAGCTGATTTGGCTCTTTAGATTTTAATGCGCCATGAGAGACCAGTTTGATTACTTAGTCGCTATATTTAGCCTACAAAAAAGCCGTTAATGTAACATTAACGGCTTTTATTTTAGAGCGGCACGATATTAGCTACTTAGTATTATTTAAATAGACCAAGTAATATTGTTATTAATTCGCTCTTGCCATTGTTGTAATGGCTCTTTTTTATCACCAACGACAATTACATTAGAATGATTAAAATTCAAAGAACGTCCTTCAAAGCGATCATTGGCAAACTTAGCATTAAACTCTATGTCCTCATCATTAGGTACAATAAATACATTTACGGGGCTAGATTCACCTTGAAAAACCAAATGCAAACTTTTACTACCATCAAACCGGCAATAATCAGCAAAAATTAGCGTACCAAAAGTGCTATTAAAGCTACCTTTAAAAGATGCCATTTTATCATTTAATGATGCGAGCGTTACATTCGCTTCATCGGCATTGGAAAAGTGCGAAGCCTCATGGTCGACATGGGCAATTGCATAGTCACCTAAGTTTTTATAAGTGCTAGAAAACATCATGAAATTAACCGTTAGACCTAAAACAAAAGCTACAGATGCTGCCATTGCTAAACGCACACGGGTTTTACTTTTCTGCTGCTGATGACTCGCCAGTGTTTGACGAAGAATTAATTTGTTGTATAAGTCATCAGGCACTGGAACATTCATTGCTTGGGCAATTTTATCGTCTAGAGCTTCAACATCTTGTACGAATTTTTGTTTTACAGGATCGCTTTTTATAGCTTCATTCATCGCCTCATCGCGGGCTTTTGGATCTGCTAATATACTGCGTCTAATATGCAAATCATCCATTGTGTAGACCTCTTAATTTTGGCTCGTCGTCTACGGCCTCTTTCAATTGATTTCTTGCGCGAAAAAGTCGTGTCATTACGGTATTTTTATTTAACGACAGCATTTTCGCAATTTCTTCACCACTAAAGCCACCAATAACCTGTAATACTAGTGGTTCACGGTATTCTTCTGGCATTTGTGCAATTTTTTCTCTTAACCAGTGATTTTCAATTTCTTGTTCATTACTGGTTGCTTTCACATCGGTAATAGTTGCTTCTTCGTACTCGCTCATATCAAAGCGCTTGCGCTCGAAACGGCGAGCATTTTCTCGACGAAGGATGGTAATTAACCATGACTTTGCGGCCTTTTCGTCTTTTAACGAATCGAGCGCGCGCCATGCACGTAAAAATGTTTCTTGCACTAAGTCTTCCGCTACATGCTTATCGTGGCATAACCAGTATGCATATCGATATAAATCAGCATGTAACGCTTTAACGAGTGCTTCGTATCTAACTTGTTTTGTCGCCATGTTGTAAGAGACCTGAGGCTTTGTCATTTTATTTCGGACTAATGCAAATATTTTAGATAAGTTAACTATAGCGTGAATAACTTGCTAAGAGTTAACGAAAATTACACTTAATTATAACAATGCTGTGATTTAGCTTAAAGTTATGCGGGATAACTAAGCACAGGTTTAATATAGAAAAATCTATTTGATTTTATGAAAAGAATGACAGTAAAAAGAGTTTATGCAGGCATACTCTTTTTACTGTTTCTTTATTGCTATGGGTTTATTGCTAGCTCATTAGATTGGGTAAGCGCTTTTGTATTCTTTTGGATACCTTGTATCGCGGCTAATAAGTTATTACCCTGCCAATTCCCTGGCACTTTACCATAATAACTTTGTTGCAATTCGACAATTGCTGTTGAAAGGGCGTTATTTTGGAAATATCCATGTAGGGTATCAAGTGTCGTTAATGTTTTGCTTGCCTCTTGCGTATGGCAATGAGTTTGAGCCCATGGAACCAATGACGCTAACGCTAACTCACCGTTATTTTGCTTGCATGCTGCCATTAATGTTAAATAGGCATTATTGACTTTAGTATTGTTTTTAATTGTTGACGTAGAACGCGTAAATGGTCGCTTAGCTGAAACATACCAAGCTAGCAAAGTTAGAAGCCATAAAGGTAAAAATATCCACGGCCAAATAGCGTTTTTTTCAACAATTATTGGGCTTGATGTCGGCGCCATTGGTAATTTATTAACTTGACTATCTGGCGTGCTAGGCACAAGCGTCTGGGCAACATCAGGGTTGGCAAGAATTGTGATTTTTTGTCCTGCTATTGTGGCAAGTTCTGCTTTATTGGTGACAGTATTCCACCATGGAATTGTAATATCTGGTAATTGATACTCACCTGCGTGGCTAGCAACAATGGCAAAATTGATAACTTTTTGGCTTACTAACCGTTCATTGTTTAGGCCGGTATGGAGTTCTGGTTGATCAGGATAAACTTTTAAGCCTTGTGGTACAGCCATTGTTAACTTAGGTAACTGTTCTTCCGAAAGGCCGGCTGCGGTGAGTGTAATGGTGCGAGTTATAGGTTCGCCAACTTTAAATTCTGCTGGTTCAGGTTGCCATTCTTGATGTAAAGCAAGTAATTCACTTGGTAGCCAGGTACCAGATATCTGTTCAGGTATCGCCTTTACAGTTAAAGGTATATTGTCACCAACAACGCTAACAGGTTTAGTGTCTGCGAAACTGAGAAAATTAGAACGGCGAGACGACGGCATAATAATTTCGCCAGAAAATACCGGCGATTTCAAAACCACAGTGCCGCTTTGCTGCGGACTAATTGCGTAAATGCGCTCAATGATACGGTAGCGCTTACCGTTAATGATGTTTTCAGACTCTTTATCTTTACCTATTTGCAGTATATTGGCACCGGTGAGTTCTGGCTCAGTTAAGCTACCGCGTTTAAGCTCTGCTGCGAAATGTAGTTTTACCTTTAGGGTAATTTGCTGTTGTACATAAATTTCTGTGGCAGAAACTTCGCTGGTGATAAATAAATCTTGTTGTTGAGTGCCAGGTAAATCACTTGCCGCCACTGCTGTCACTGTAATTGGTTGCGTGGCTTTACCGTCAATATTTAGTGCTGGAATGATTAGCTCACCTTGTTTACGTGGAATTAATACCGTTGTCCAAGTTGTGGTGCGTGTGGTACTAAAATTAACCATACTGGTTTGTGAACTAACGGAAGTCCTGCCAACAATAAAGTCTTTTAGCAATACGGAAGTATCGAGTGCGTTATTATCAATACTATCGTCGGCAACTACAGTTAATATAAGTGACTCATTAACAACCACAGGGTTTTTATCAACTGAGGCAGTGACGTTTGTTAAGGCATAGCTATTAAGTGAGATTACAATAGCTAAAAATGAAAATATAACCTTTACCACTTTTTCTTAACTCCTATATTTCGGCGATCTTGACGACGTTTTTGATATTCTAATTGCATTTTATTTCTCAGTAACATGTAGGGGTCGTCGGTAACTTTATTTAATAATTGTTGATGCTTTTGTTCAGTTTCTTTTGCTTGCTGCTCGGCTAAACGTTGTGCTTGTGCATTTTGCTCATTTTCTGACGCTTCACCTTCTTTAGCTGACTCAGCCTGTTGCTCAGTGGTTTCTTGTTGTTCTGATTGTTGCTCGTTATCTGAGTTTTGCTGGTTGTTTGACTCTTGCTGCTCTTTACTTTGTTCATCACTTGCTTGGCTTTGTTGATCCTGCGCGGGCTGCTCGGGTGATTGTTCTGAGTCTTGTTGGTTTTGTGAGTTTTCGCTATCTTGATTTTGACCATCCTGGTTTTCACCATTTTGCTCTTGGTTTTTATCTTGCTGATCTTGCTCTTGCTGATTTTCATCGCCTGATTGCTGATCTTGATTTTGCTGTTCTTGTTCTTGCTGTTGCTTTAATTGCTCAAGAATTTCTTTATTAGTTTTGGCATCCGTTAGCTCAGGGTCGCGCGCCAATGCTTCATTATAGGCCGCTATAGCTTCATCAAGTTTTTGCAGTTTTGCTAATGCATTGCCTTGGTTAAATAATGATTCAGCACTATCAATTTGCTGAAATGCCGATAGTGCTTGCTGGTAATCTCCAGCTTTGTAATGTGCACTGCCTTGCCAAAGTGGGTCTTTAAATTGCTCTGCGGCTTGTTGAAATTGCTCTTTTTGAAAATGCTCTTGGCCCTGTTGATCTTTGGTTTTCCAAAGGTCTTGCCAAATATCGGCATGCGCCTTTTCATTTGGAATTAAAATGAAGGCAAAAGGTAAAGTAACTAGCAGCGCACCGCGTCTAAAATAACTGAGAACTAAAGGCAAAACTACTAACAATAAATATGGGCCAAATTCTTGCCATTGATCGCCGGTATTTTCACTCTCTGTTGTTTTATCTGTCTCAGTTACGACAGGTTTATAAATAAGTTTTTCTATATCTCGATTGTCGTGAGACAGGGTAACGTAATTGCCACTGCCTCTAGCAGCAACACCTTGCAGCATTTTTTCTGGCAACTTAGGTACGATAATAGCACCATTGTCATCTTTCATTAATTCGCCATTACTGAGTTTGATTGGAGCCCCTGTTTGAGTGCCAATGCCGAGTATATTAAGGCGATATGGATGCTCTCGTGACCATTGAGTTAGGTCTTGAATATCTTGATTATCAATACCGTCAGTAAACCAATAAATGTCACCATCAATATGCCCTGCATTTGTTAACATTTCATTTGCCAGCGCTAACGCGGCGTAAGGATTACTGCCCAACTCAGGCATAAGCTCAGGGCTTAGCGAGGGTAATAGTAATTTAATATTATTAATATCGTCGGTTAGTGGACTAATACTAAAGGCATCACCGGCGTAAGCTATTAGGCCTATTTCTCCTTCGTTAATACTATCGAGCAAATCAATCGCTTTATAACGAGCCCGTGTTAAACGATTGGGCGATACGTCTGTGGCATACATAGAATAGGACATGTCCATGACCAAAACTGAGCCTTGAGCCACTTGGTAAACCGGTTGTGGTAGCTTCTGCCAACTCGGGCCAGCCATAGCAATAATCGCGATTAAGCCAATGAGAAAAGGCAGTACTAGTGACTTTGAGCGTGCTTGATTTTTCCCTTCCACTAACACTTTTGCTAAATGTGCTGGAATTAAGCTTTGCCACCCTGATTGTTTGACCCTATTTTTTTTTAATAGCCAGATCATAACGATTAATACCGCAATAGCCGCTAGCCAAAGTGGACGAATAAAATGGAAATCAGCCATATTAATTTGCCTCCTGTTGGCTTGTAATTTTGGATAGGGCAAATGAGCTATTAGAGAAAATAGTAAAAAGCAACGACAGCAAACTGATAAGTAAAGCTAAACCTAATGGCCAATAAAATAGGGCAGTTAAAGGCCGCATTTGCTGTTGCTCTTGCTCAACTGGTTCTAAGTTGTCAAGTAATTGATAGATTTGGCTCATGTCCTCACTGGCGCGAGCGCGGAAATATTGTCCGCCAGTTTTGTCAGCAAGTTGCTGTAATGACTCTTCATCTAATTCACTTGATGGATTAACACGGCGAGCACCAAACAATGAGTTTTGCACCATTACATCAGCGCCGATGCCAATAGAGTAAATAGTAATATCTTTAGCTATGGCTAATTCTAATGCTTGCTCTGGTGTGATTTTACCTGCGGTATTTTGGCCGTCGGTTAACAATAACAACACGCGATTTGAGTCTTTCTTTTCATCAAAGCGCTTTACGGCCAAGGCTATCGCATCACCTATGGCGGTTTGTTTACCCACTAGGCCAAGTACAGTTTCATCTAACATTTGTTGTACGGTTTTTCGATCGAACGTCATAGGGGTTTGCATATAAGCGTCATCGCCAAAAAGAATCAGCCCCAAACGGTCACCACTGCGCCGTTCGATAAATTCTCCTAACAGGACTTTCAGCATATCAAGGCGATTAACGCTGCGGCCATTTAAAGTCATATCTTCAACTTGCATACTGCCGGATAGATCAACGGCGATCATCATTTCACGACCTTCAGTTGGCACATTTACCGCTTCACCTAACCATTGTGGTTGTGTACAAGCTAATACGAGTAACAGCCAAATTGCGCTCAAGGTAACTAGTGACGACTTCTTCTTTTCCGGAATATTGCTAGATGCTTGCATGCCTTTATGTAATGTTGGCATTTTCAATGGCGCCATTTCTGCTTGCTTTTTGCTTGGCAGCCAATATACCAATAAGGGTAAAGGTAACGCGGCCAAAGCCCAGATAAAGTCAAAATGGATCATGATTTAGCTCCGAGATTTTTATTTGCTAAACTCGGTGTGGTGTCAGCTTGTGATGTTACATTATTCATGGTTTGAGAGCCGTTCACAAATTGCTGGTTTTGCTTTGGAGGTAAAGCATGGTTTAGCCAAAGTGATGCGGCTTGCTTAAAATTATTTGTGGTTTCAGGGCTTAGCTTTTGATAAACGTTGTTAAAGCTATTTTTGCTAAGGTCTTGAAATTGCTCTTGGTACTTTTCTGGCAGGGTGTTGCTTAAATACATTTTTAAAGTATTGCCAGATAGATTTGCTACTTGTTGGCGAGGGAAATATTGTAATAAGGCCCACTTTAGGGTGCTAACAATAACTGTAGTGTCATTGGCATTCTTTAATTGCTGCAATGCTCGCTTCTTAGCTTTACGTTTTGCAAAAAACTGTTTTAGTTTTACAGTTGAGAAAATAACGCTTGCTAAGATGATAAGCGCTATTAACCACCAGCCGGGAGCTATAGGATAATTATGAATGTCTGCAGGTAGGTGAATGTCTTTAAGTTGTGCTAACGGATCCATGAAGCCACTCCTCGGTGTAATTGTGTTTCTAAGGCTTCACTAGCGCAAAAGTGCAGCAAACGAGCACCGGCTTTTGCTAATTTATGTTCTGTTGATTTACTCGTTGCAATGGCTTGTTGGTGATATTGCTGTGCAAGTTTTTTGTCGCCAAGAACTAACTGTTGCCTTTGCTGGCCATCGGTAACGGCAACACTAATTTTTTGTTTACTCGTTGGTAATTGTTGCTCAAGCGGATCGCTAATTAAACATACGACCAATTCACAGTGACGCGAGGCATTTGCGAGATGGCGTACAGCATCGTCTGTTAAGTGAAAGGCATCAGTAATTAAATATACTAAACTGCCGGGTTTGGCGATTTGGCGAATACGAGCGCAATTTTGGGCAAATGCTTGCTCTGCTTGTTCGGTAGTCGTTACTTCGCTGTTATCTAATGTGGTATTTGCGTGGGTTTTTATCAAAGCATGCAAATAATGTAAAACTCCTTGCTGGCGGCTACGAGGCTTAAGTTCGTTATGTTGATGCTGATTAAATACAATACCACCTACGCGGTCACCACGGCTTTTTGCATGCCAGGCAACGAGTGAAGCAACATGCGCTGCCTGTACTGATTTAAATAGTAATTGGCTGCCAAAGTGCATGGTATAACTTAAATCAGTAGCTATTAGCACTGGGCGCTCAATTTCTTCTCGAAATAACTTAGTGTGAGTTTTACCCGTGCGGGCAGTAACACGCCAGTCGATGGCACGAATATCATCACCATTTTGATAATGGCGAACTTCGTCAAACTCCATACCGCGGCCTTTACTACGAGCAAGGTAATTGCCAGACATTTTGCCATGCTGGCTTTTACCAGCAGCTAAGTTTATAAGCGAGCTTTTACTTTGATAGCGCATTAACTCATCTATCGCTAACGTAACGCCATTACTTAGCAGCTCGTTTAGCCTATTTTGTACAGAGCCTGCTTGTTTTGAATTTTTTTGATTAAACCACATAAGCAAATCGGATTAGGCAACCGCGACTAAACTGAGTATGCGATCAAGTAATTGATTACTACTAATACCCTCTGCTTCAGCTTGATAGGTCATTAATATACGATGGCGTAAGACATTATGAAATACCGCTTGTACATCTTCGGGGCTGACAAAATCGCGATTATTAAGCCAGGCACGGGCACGGGCACAGCTATCAAGGGCGATTGTTGCACGTGGGCTGGCACCGTAAGCAAGCCATTGCTTTAACTTATCATCATACTTTTCTGGTGTGCGTGTCGCCATGATCAAATCAACAATGTAATTTTCAACGGCTGGCGCCATATGAATTTGCATTACTTCTTTGCGGGCAGCAAATATTGACTCTTGGCTAATTTCTTGAATTGGTTTCTTTTCTATTTTTAACGCTTCACCACGATTAAGCTTAAGAATTTCTAATTCTGCCTTGGCATCTGGGTAGTCAATTTCTAAATGCATTAAGAAACGATCTAGCTGTGCTTCAGGGAGAGGGTATGTGCCTTCTTGTTCTAGTGGGTTTTGTGTCGCCATTACTAAAAACAGCTCAGGAAGTGGGTAGGTTTTTCTACCAACGGTAATTTGCCCTTCGGCCATGGCTTCTAACAGTGCTGATTGCACTTTAGCAGGTGCGCGGTTAATTTCATCAGCAAGTACTAAGTTTCTAAATAATGGCCCTGATTGGAAAACAAAGCTGCCATCTTCAGGACGATAAATATCGGTTCCAGTTAAGTCAGCCGGTAATAAATCTGGGGTAAATTGAACACGGTGAAAGTCAGCTTCTAAGCCTTCAGCTAGCGCGTTCACAGCACGGGTTTTTGCTAAACCTGGAGGGCCTTCAACAATTAAGTGACCATTTGCCAGCAGGGCAATAAGTAAATTTTCTACTAATGCTGGTTGTCCGATAATTTGCGAAGATAAATGCTCTTTCAAAGCCGAAAAGTGTTCAATAGCCATAATACGATGTTCTTATTGTTAGTAAATTTAACGTCAGTGAGTCAGACCTTTTAATTGATATAAGGTTCATGCGAAAAAAAACAAGTTTATCTTTTAAATTTTAAAAAAATTCCTTTAAGTTTTTAATGCCTTGGAAACATTTTGTTTAAATTTTGACAGCTAATCATTGTAATATTTTAATAACTGGTTAGAATTATTGTAAAACCAAAGAGGTCAGACCTCTTGAGTGTTGCAATAAAATGGAAACAAAAATGACAAAATCAAAACTAATTACAGGAAGTGGCGAACGTATTGCCGTAGTAGCGGGTTTACGTACACCTTTCGCTAAACAAGCAACAGCTTTTCATGGTGTTCCTGCCGTCGATTTAGGCAAAATTGTCGTCAATGAACTGCTGAAAAAGCATGATGTGGACCCAAAAATTATTGACCAATTAATTTTTGGTCAAGTGGTTCAAATGCCAGAAGCACCAAATATTGCACGTGAAATCGTTTTAGGTACTGGTATGAACGTTCATACTGATGCCTATAGTGTTTCAAGAGCTTGTGCGACCAGTTTCCAGTCAACCGTGAATGTTGTTGAGTCAATTATGGCAGGTTTTGTTGATGTTGGGGTTGCAGGTGGTGCTGATTCTTCATCTGTTGCGCCTATCGGTGTTTCTAAAAAGTTTGCTCGTACATTGCTAGACTTAAGTAAGGCTCGCACATTTGGTGCAAAAATGTCATTAATTCGTCAACTTAGATTTAAAGATATTTTGCCAGTGCCTCCGGCTGTTGCAGAATATTCTACTGGTTTGTCAATGGGACAAACCGCAGAGCAAATGGCGAAGACTCACGGTATTACTCGTGAAGAGCAAGACGCATTAGCACATCGTTCACACACACTGGCGACAAAAAATTGGCAAGCAGGTAATTTAGATGGCGAAGTGATGACAGCACACAGTGAACCGTATAAATCATCCATCTCAAAAGATAACTGCATTCGTGAAAATTCAGAATTAGCCAGCTACGCAAAATTACGCCCGGTATTTGACCGTAAACACGGCACAGTAACTGCGGCAACAAGTACACCATTAACCGATGGCGCTTCTGCGATTTTATTAATGCGTGAAGGGCGAGCGAAAGAGCTTGGCTATAAGCCACTAGGTTATATTCGCAGTTATGGCTTTGCTGCTATTGATGTTTGGGAAGATATGTTAATGGGACCAAGCTTTGCCTCACCTATTGCGCTAAAGCGTGCAGGTATGAATTTAGCCGATTTAGACTTAATTGAAATGCATGAAGCATTTGCTGCACAAGCGCTAGCAAATGTGAAAATGTTTGGCAGCAATAAATTTGCGCAAACTCACCTTGGTCAAGATAAAGCTATTGGTGAAATTGATATGGATAAATTCAATGTCATGGGTGGCTCACTGGCGTATGGACATCCATTTGCGGCAACAGGTACTCGTTTAATTGTGCAAACCTTAAATGAGTTAAATCGCCGCGGTGGTGGTACAGGGTTAACAACAGCCTGTGCTGCAGGTGGTTTAGGTGCTGCAATGATAGTGGAGACAGACTAATGACGGACGTAACAATGCAAGATAACAATACTTTTAGTTTGGCACGCCAAGAAAATGGTATCGCACATTTGATCATGGACGTTAAAGGTGAGTCCATGAATACTTTAAAAGCAGAATTTGCAGAAGAAATTGCGAGCACGTTAAAAGAAATACGTGAAGACAAAGCAATTAAAGGATTGGTTTTACTGAGCGGTAAAGCGGACTCTTTTGTTGCTGGCGCTGATGTTCATATGCTAGCAAGTTGCACTTCAGCAGAGGAAGCTATGGCACTTTCGCGCCAAGGTCAGATGATTTTTGATCAATTAGAAAACTTATCAATTCCAGTGGTAGCGGCTGTGCATGGTCCATGTTTGGGCGGTGGTCTAGAGTTAGCTATGGCTTGTCATGCGCGTGTTTGTAGTGATAGCAACAAAACAGCACTTGGTTTACCTGAAGTGCAATTAGGTTTATTACCTGGCGGAGGTGGCACACAACGTTTACCGAAATTGGTTGGCATACAAAAATCATTAGACATGATGCTCACTGGTAAGCAATTACGCGCTAAACAAGCGTTAAAAGCAGGCTTAGTGAATGATGTGGTACCTAGTAGTATTTTAGTTAAAACTGCAGAAAACTTAGCTTTATCAGGTAAAGTTAAACCAAAAGCGCGTAAACTGTCTTTTATGGACAAAATGCTCGAAGGCAACCGTATAGGTCGAGGTATTTTATTTAGCCAAGCCACCAAAATGGTATTAGGTAAGACTAAAGGCAACTATCCAGCGCCCCTTAAAATTATTGACTGTATTCGCACTGGGGTCGAGCAAGCACCGTCGAAAGGATATCAAGTGGAAGCTGAGCATTTTGGTCAATTAGTGATGACAGATGTATCTGCCCAGCTGAGGCAAATCTTTTTCGCCACAACAGATATGAAAAAAGAGCAAGGTGTCGAAGGAATTGAACCAGCTTCTATTGAAAATGTTGCGGTATTGGGTGGTGGCTTAATGGGCGGTGGTATTGCCTTTGTTACGGCTACCAAAGCAAAATTACCCGTGCGTATTAAGGATATTTCACATCAAGGCATTAGCCATGCGTTGAAGTATGGCTATGACTTGCTCAATAAGAAAGTTAAACGTCGCTTTATGCGCCACAGCGAAATGCAAAGTCAACTGGCTAATATTACGGGTACAACTGAGTTTAATGGTTTTAGCAATGTTGATATTGCAGTGGAGGCGGTTTTTGAAGACTTAAGCTTAAAGCAGAATATGGTGGCTGACATAGAAAGCCATTGTAAAGAAAGTACAATTTTTGCGAGTAACACTTCAAGTTTACCTATTGGTAAAATTGCTGAAAAAGCACAACGACCAGAAAATGTTATTGGTCTGCATTACTTTTCTCCTGTTGATAAAATGCCATTGGCTGAGATTATTGCTCATGAGAAAACTTCAGATCAAACCATTTCGACTACGGTAGCATTTGCTAAAAAGCAAGGGAAAACACCGATTGTGGTAAAAGACAAAGCGGGTTTTTACGTGAATCGTATATTAGCACCATATATGAATGAAGCCGCCATGTTACTACTTGAAGGTTGCTCAATTGAAGCACTTGATAAGGCTATGGTTAAATTCGGCTTTCCTGTTGGGCCAATGCAGTTATTGGATGAAGTAGGAATTGATGTTGGTTCGAAAATTGGGCCAATTCTACAAGCTGAATTAGGTGAGCGTTTTGCGCCACCAGCAGCTTTTTCAAAACTTATTGATGATGGCCGCTTAGGTAAAAAAGTTAAAAAGGGCTTCTATCAATATAATACCAAGAGTAAGAAAAAGTTAGTTGATGAAAGTGTTTATGATTTACTCGGTTTAAAAGCAAATAATAAATCAGTTTCTGATGCTCAAGTAGAGCGTTGTGTGTACATGATGCTTAATGAAGCAGCTCGCTGTTTAGACGAAGAAATTATTCGTAATGCACGTGACGGTGATATTGGTGCTATTTTCGGTATTGGCTTCCCACCATTTCTTGGAGGTCCGTTCCAGTATATAGACAAAATTGGTGCTACTAACTTAGTCAGTAAATTGAATCAGTGGCAAGCTGAGTTTGGTGAACGATTTGCGCCATGTGAGGCTTTGGTTAAAATGGCCGAGCAAGGGAATACATTCTATTCAAAATAGTTAACAACATCCGTTATATAACGGGAATAGAGTTGCCGTAGCTAGGGCAATAAGTCGTACTTAAAAGGGGCAATATGTTGCCTCTTTTTTGTTTCTCGCCTTTTGTAAAATACTTGACTAACAAGTGAAATGTTATTGCTTTATTTTTATTCGATAATTGTTTTGAATATATACTCTAAAATTGCTAATATGCGCGCGCTTTAGTATGAAAACCGTTTCCGAATTTGTTGTCTTGAAGTGAGTTAAGCATGATTTTGTTGTTTTTTGTTTTATTAGCTATTGTTTTTTCTGTATTTTTCTATTGCCAAGCAATAAGTAACGGTTTAGGTGCTAAACGTTGGGCAACAGCTGGTTTGATGTTTGGTCCATTGATATGGCCAATGTTTTGTATGAAAAAGCGTACAAAGACTTATCAACGCTTTGGTTTTGATTGTTTACTTTTTTCTGCTTAGGCATAACACCTTTCCTTGCCATTATTTAGGCTATATAGCTGCTAAATTTAAAGACGCTAACATCCATGTAGCGAAGTATCCCATTTCATTTTTAAGCTTATATATGGCTTAAAAAGGCCTAATTCCACCAAGTGCTTGCAGGCATCTCTTTAATTTCGATACTTGCTGCAATAGCGTTTTCTTTACGATCATTGGCAAATAGAGATTTAATTAAATTGATCATATTACCTCCTAGATGCGTACTTGGTCACGACGAGTACCAATACGAACTTGATCACGTCGAGTGCCGATGCGAACTTGGTCACGGCGAGTACCAATACGAACTTGGTCACGACGAGTTCCTGCCTCTGAAATATCAATTTTTTCAAAGTCAATTCTAACTTGATCACGTCGAGTGCCGATGCGAACTTGGTCACGACGTGTACCTGCTTCTTCGATATTGATATCATTAGTGGCTGAATCTGCTGGAGTTGCTGACATTGCTAAAGAGAGAATTAGTGAACTAAGCATGTTATTTCCTTATTTAGATTATTTTTAATTTCAGATAGGAAATAAGCGAGAATTGTGCCAGAAATTAAAAGCCTTTGTTTATAAGGCTTCTGCGGCGTAATTGGCTGTTATTATCGCTGTGTCATAAATTCGACACTGGGCTATTAAGTGGTATTTTTACCAAAGGAAGTTGATTTATTAGTAATTTGAAAGGATAGCAAGTATTTTTGAAAATCGCTTTCTGGCAGGGGTTTACTATATAAATATCCTTGTAGCTGCTCACATCGTAAGCCCGAAAGAAAACTTAATTGCTGATTGGTTTCAACACCTTCTGCCACGACCTGCATACCTAAGTTATGCGCAATGGTTACAATAGTTGCTACCATATTACGCCCTTGCTCAGATGTTTCTATATCATCAACAAAGGCTTTATCAATTTTTAAAGTATTGAGTGGAAATTTCTTTAAATAGGCAAGAGAAGAGTATCCAGTGCCAAAATCATCAAGAGATAAATGAATACCCATAGCGCGAATTTGTAACATGGTATCGATCGCTTTTTGCGGTGAGTCCATAACAGTCCCTTCTGTAATCTCGAGCTCGAGATATTTAGCGGGTAATTCGCTTTCTTTTAATGCGTTGGCAATCATAGAAACTAAATTTGGTTGGGTAAACTGCACCGCAGAAAGATTTACTGCTATGCGTCCTTCAAACAAGCCAGCATCAACCCATTTTTTGGTGGCAAAGCAGGCTTTGCGTAATACTACTTCACCAATATCAATAATTTGCCCAGTTTCTTCTGAGACAGGGATAAATACGATCGGACTAATAATACCTTTACTAGGGGTTTCAAAGCGCACTAACGCTTCCATACCGGCTATTTTTCCTGTCGCTATTTCTATTTTGGGTTGATAGAAAACAGAGAAAAAATCTTCTTTAAGACCATGTCGAATTAGGTTTTCAATTTGCAGCCGTTTAACGGCTGTTTTATTCATGGAGTCACTGAAAAATTGGTATTTATTGCCGCCAGAGTTTTTAGCATGATACATGGCGGTATCAGCGTTTTTAAGTAACTCCTGCGGACTTACACCATCTTCAGGGTAGAGTACAATACCAATACTGCTGTAAAGTACAATTTCTTGACTCTTTAGTTTTAATGGCAGGGCAATTGAATCTAAAACCTGTTTTGCAATTGAGGTTATGGTGTGAATGTCATTGGTATTTTCTACGATTAAACTGAACTCATCGCCGCCGAGTCGATAGACGCTGTCTTGATTGCGGCCTAAACCTCTTATGCGCTCGGCAACTTTACAAAGTAATACATCGCCTACTTCATGACCTAATGAGTCATTTACTTTTTTAAAGTTGTCTAAATCGAAAACCAAAAGTGCATGGGGGATCTTGTTTTTTACTAATCGTTGTTGGTTGGCCTGAAAATATGAGCGATTAGGCAGCCCGGTTAAGGTATCTGAATTTGCTAATTTCCTTAGCTCTGCTTCGGTTTGTTTGCGTTTTGTTATGTCTGAGAAAACTCCAACAAAATGAGAAATGTTACCAGTTTCATCTTTGATTATATCAATATTTAAATCGGTTAAATAAAGCTCGCCGTTATCACGTATACTTTCAATTTCGCCATGCCAGCTACCTTTTGTGATCAAGTGTTTTTTTACATTTTGATTAAAGCTTTCTGGATATTGCTCAAACTTTAAAGCTGTTCCACGCATTTGCTGTTTTGTTTTACTGGTAATACGTTGAAATGCCTTATTAACATCAACAACGGTAAATTGACGATCGTAAATGACGATAGCGTCAGATATATTTTCAATACATTTAGCAAAAAGCTTAAGGCGTTCATCTGCACGTTTGATTTGGCTAATATCTTTTAACGTTCCTGTCATACGAGTTGGCTTTTTCTTGTCATCACGTTCAACAATTTTTCCGCGGTCAAGTACCCAAATCCATTTGTCATCTTTATCTTTAACGCGATAAGTCGCTTCAAAGTGCTCACTACTATCTTCGAAGTGTTGATTTAGCGCCTCACGCACTCGTGGAATATCTTGCTGATGTATATTGGTTTGGTCTGCACCAACATTACGTTTGCCATCTTGCGGAAATTCTAAGATCCCCCAGATATTAGAGCGGTATATTTTTCCTTTTTTGATATTCCAATCCCACATTTCATCACCACTGCCCCACAATGATAATTTTAAGCGTTCTTCACTTAATTTAATTTGCAAGTGATACAAACGCTTGTGGCGAACTTGCTGCAATATATAGCCAATGATTAAAATGGTAATTAGGCTATAAATCAATATAGCTCCACGTGATAACCACCAAGGCGGCATGATTGTAATATCGAGGCTTTTTATCTTACTTTCCTGTTTGTTTTGTAAGTCATAAGCTTGAACTTGGAATGTATAATCACCCGGGCTCAGGTTTGTATAAGTTGCTCTTAAATTATTTTCTCCAGCATCAATCCAAGTATCTTTCCACCCCATTAACCGATACCTATAGTTTAGGTGGCTTGGCATTTTTACATTTGGGGATATAAATTCGACACTAAACTGTGATTGTTTATGGGCTAGGCTAAGTTTTTCAAGTAAGTTAGGTGAGCGGCCTAAATGAAATTGTTTTGGGTTTTCATTTAAAATAGGTACTTTTTTGTTAGCAACTAAAATATTTGAAATAACTGGCGTCGATAAATGTTGTGAAATATGTAATATCTCTTGTGGGGAGAAAGAATGAAATCCATTTAACCCTCCAAAATATACGATCTGTTCTTTTGTGATTAAGGCACTGTCGCTTATGAATTCATTGTCATATAACTGTAGTTCCTGATTAAAAGAGCGAACCATGACTAACTGAGGAGTTACAACATTGATTCCTTTATTGGTTGATATCCATGCATTTTCCGCGTTATCGAGTTTTATTGCAGCAATAAAGTTATTGGAGAGACCATTTTTTTCACTAATTTTAGTTTCTTTTAAATTAGTTTTGTTTATAAGGGTTATGCCTTGTCCACGAGAGCCAAGCCAAATCCAATCATTTGACGTAGCAATATTTGTATAGGCACTAACATGATGTGTTTTAGACTTCAATGAAGTAAAAGGCTTAAATGACTTATTTATAGTATCAAATTTAAGTATTTGGTTATCCGTGCTAACAAGCCAAAGATCTTCATTTATACTTTTAGTGAAAGTAGTTAACTTTAATGAATCGACTGAAGTGTAGGTATTAAATTTTGAATCAGCAATGTTGTAACTTGATAGTAAGCCATTTTTATTTATAAACCATAATTGATCACTTAAATAGACTAACTTTCCATTTTCCTGCTGAATAGAACCATTTTTCCAGCTTTTGTGTTCAATTAATTTTTGATCATTTGTTTGAAAATAGTATAAAGTACCTGGATTTGAAGGACTCATTGGTTCAGTTTTTAACCAAAGGTTATTGGTATCATCTGCAATTATATGACTAAAAGGGTTGTCACCAAATACTGATAATTGAGCAACTTTCCCATTATGGTCTATTTTATTAAGTTGTCCATCATCTGTACTAAACCAAATTGTACCATCGCTGGATTCAGCAAATGCATATACGGCTTGTTCCGACTCTAAATAACTAAATAAACCATGGCTTATTGTTAGTTGAATAGGGTTAAATGTATTTATTCCCCCGCCGTTAGTTCCTAGCCACAATTTATTGGTGTGATCTTTATATATTTTTAATACTAAATTTAAAGACAAGGCATTTGTGTGGGCGGCACTTTGAAATGCTTCAACTTCACCAGTTAAAATATTAATACTATTTAGGCCATTTAATGTTCCTAGCCATATCGCTGAATCATTAAGCTGTTCTATTGAACGTACTTTGTTGGAAAGTAGGTTAAGGCTGGTATCAGAATTTTTCTCAGTGTAATGCTTAACTATTTGGTAATCTTGGGAAATAACATAAAGGCCGTTGTTGGTCCCCAACCAGTACTGATTATCAATAAATTTTAAATCGTATAGCGCACTAGCGTTGAGCTTAAGGTTCCATTTATTTTGATCGCTCAACGAAACCACAAATGTCATAGCGCTATTCGTTAAATATATGCCGTTATCATAGGTGCCAAGCCAGAAGTTACCTTTTTTATCTTGGAATATTGTCTTAATTTCTTTTAGGGAATTCTCAAAGCCTCGAAATCGTATGCGGGTAAAACTATTGTTTTCAGAGTCGTATTTCTGTAAGCCTTCTTTGGTTGAAACATATATATTGCTTTCAGTGTCTTGATAAATATCCCAAACTTCATTGTCTTTTAAAGAGTTGCTGTCATTACTTTGGTGCAGAAAGTTCTCGAAATTATCTAGTGACTCGTTATACCTACTTAAGCCTTCATTGGTTCCAACCCAAAGTATATTGTTGGTGTCGATAAAGAGTTTGCGAATGAAGTTGTCTGCGATAGAGTTTTTGTTGGTACTGTCATGACGATAGTAAACAAAGCTTTTGCCATCGTATCGATTCAATCCATCTTGTGTAGCAATCCATATAAAGCCATTTTTGTCTTGAATTATATCGTATACGTAGCTTTGAGATAGGCCATCAGCAATGGATATACGTTCGAATTTCAGAGGTGATTGGTTAATATTAGCTGCTTTTGCGGAAGGTTGGCTTATTAGCAGTGAAATAATCGAGCATAAAAAAATTACATTAAAAAAATAGAATGCAGATGATATTTTTTTATTAAAAAAAGTTAAAAGCACTAAGACAACCTTATGGTAGATAAACCCACATCTCACTTAATTGAATTACAAAGAGATGTGCCAAATATTTTTATTATTGTTGGATATAACATCCCATTTAAAATGATGCTGGAGTTTAAGTCAATCTTTGGCGTTAGTTTAATATTCAATACCATACAGCAAAAATTGCAGCCTAAAAGCTATATCGGCAATGTTAGTATTTTCTTTGGCATTTTTTTTGTAAATTTTCGACATTATTATAAATTGCTTCTTGAGCAGATATTTTGCTCAACTGCGTTTTATTTTCATAGCTTAATAAGGATAATCGGTCGTCGTTTCTCGAGCCAGTAAAGTGTTGCTGAACAAATGTACTAATATCAGAAATTGAAAGTTTTTTTATAATTTCAATTAGTTGCTGCTTTTGGGTGAATGATGCTTCATTATTACAAATCGCCGCCCAATAACGTTGGCTTTTTATTCTTAAGTTAGTGTCTTTCTCTTGCAGTTGACTAGCGAGACCTGCTTGTAAGTGCTGCCAATGCTCTTCGGGTAAACTTTCAATATAGCCACTAATTCTACCAATGAAATCATTTATTGCTGAAGTTAATTCTGCAGCGTCTGTATGTGGTGATTGAATATAAAAGGCGATACCTGGATAACGGTTTATTGGAATAAAACCAACACCCACTAAATAGCCATATTGCTTTTCAGTACGCATTTCTTGAAAGAAAATAGGAGAAAGCAATTGGTTAGTAAGCATAGTTAATGCGGCTGTATGCAAGTCTTTGCCGGGCATAGGGTAGTAGATAACCGCGGCATGATCATGTTCAGGTAGCTCTATTGGTATCGTTATTTGCTGTTGATCTTTTAAATCTAAGCAAGGTACGTTTACTGCGTTGTCTTGCGAAAGCTTTTGTTCAAATTGGTCGCGAATGATGTTGGTTATGCGCTGAGCAATATCAAAAGACCAGTTACCATGAATGAGTGCTTGTATTGCTACGCCTTCAAATAATTGTCGAACAAATTGCCTGAAGTGCTCAAAGTTAATATTTGTTAGTGCGGCAATAAGTGTTTTGCTGTTGGGACTCTTAGGTTGCATTGTTGAACTAAGGGTGGCAAATAACTGTGAAATTGATTTACTGCTTTCACTGTTCTTCCAATGTCCAATAAGTTGTTGTTTAAACAATTCAAATTTTTCTTGGCAAAATTTACACTGTAATAAATCTGTTAATAGTCGGGGCAGTAACTGTTCCTGTTTGCTGCTGATACCTGACAGTTGAAGCGTCATGCCTCCTTGATGCGAATAGAGATGATAGTGAATACCTGCTAACTCTGCATCGTAATGCTCCTCTACAACAGCATCACTGTAGATATCAATAAAGAGGCGGGTCATGGCATTATTTTCTTCACTTTCAATTACTTTGGGCGCGTCAATTAATAAGTAAATATATCCTTTAGGCGTATTAAAACTAATGTCGTGCTTGAACCAAACATTTAGGCCTCCTTGTTGGTAAATATTTTCTGGAGCAGCTAGTGGGTCTGTTTGTGTTGTTTGATAAGGAATTAGTTTAGGTTTGGCTACGATATAGTTATTTTCTGTTGGTAAAAATAACTCAGGAAAACTATCAGGAGCTTGCCATTGCTTAACTTGTTCTGCGGTAATGTTATGAATAGAGTATGGGACTTGGTACCAGTGACTAACTTGGGCTTTTGTTTCATCAATTTTGGGACTTAACGTAATAATACGAACATTGGATGCAACCATATAGTCAAGTAACGTATTAAGCACAGTTTCATTTAAGCCGTCCATAACATAGTCCCCGAAAATATAATCTTGCTCAGGGTAATGTTGCATGTTGATGACGAGTTGGCTGACAGAGTCTAATGGTGAAAGTTTCTCCTGATAAGCAAAAGAAAGCTCGGCCAGAGCTTTTTTCTCGCGATAATATTGCTCATTTAGTGGCGTTAATTTCAAAAGTGCTAAATAGGAGAATATGATGCTTATGATTGAGCTTATATTTTCTTCACCAAGATCAGACAGGGAAATGTTAATGTTAAAATCTTTGAAATTAGAGCCATTAATACCCGAGCCAGCAGTTAATGCTAATGCCCATTGTTTACTTTTTAATAAGGACAAAATACTGCCAGGGCCTTCATGACCAATTAAATAGGCAAGAATAGCTTCAGGTTTATGGCGGTAGTACTGGTCAATACTAGGCATTGCAAAACTAATAATTAATTGTTTGTCATTTTTAACTGAGCAAACTTTAATCCACTTTTGCTGATGTTCTTTATGATAAAGCGGTTGTTCGATTTTTGCTTTTTCAATACCGTTAGACTTTATGGCACTAAAGTGTTTTTCAGCCAAACTCTTTAACTCTGAGAATGATTGTGGCCCCTCTAAAACTAACGTCATCCAGTGCGCTTGGTAGTTTTTATTAAAGAAGTTTTCAACTTCATCACGTAAATTATAACCGGGCTTATCTGCTAATGTTTCATTGCTTCCTACCGAAAACTTAGCAAAAGGATGTTGCGGATTAATAGTTTCTTTATGAACGTCGTACAAGCGGCGAATATCATCTTTTAGTTTGAGTTTAAATTCCGCATCAATATTTTTACGCTCTTTATTAACAAATTCTTCAGAGAGTAAAGGTGCGGTAAAAAATTCACCAAAGCGTTCAATTGCACTAGCAAAATGTTGCTGGCCAATATCAAAGAAAAAACAGGTATGCTCTGTTGCTGTCCAAGCGTTATTGCTACCGCCGTGTTCGTTGATAAACTTTTGGTACTCACTACCGTCAGGGAATTTTTGCGTACCAAGAAATAACATGTGCTCTAAAAAGTGGGCTAACCCTTGTCTATGTTCAGGGTCATCAAAGTGCCCAGTATTGACAGCTAGTGCAGCGGCAGATTTATTGCTGTCGGGGCTATGAACCAGTAATACACGTAAGCCATTTTGTAAGGTAATAGCTTGGTATTCTTTAGCGTCATTTGGACTTTTTTTCACAATGGCTCCCGTAAAACCACACTTAATATGTCATTTCACTTTGGTTGGAGCATGTTATTCTTTGGGATATGTTTTTACAGTTATTTAATATGCTATTTTACGAGACAAAGCCTATGATGTGTGGTTGTGTCACATAAATCGGCAATAACCTCGTAAAAAAGTTTAATAAACACTGTCCAAAGGATTTGTTTAAAAGTCATTTTCCCCTTTGTTGCTCAATGTATATAGAATGACTATATAGCAATCACAACGCTGTGATTAAGTGACTTTTAATGCTAACAAAACCTATACCACAAAGAGCAACACGCTCTAGCATGTTATTCTTATTATCTTTCTAAATTACCCTAAGGAATAAGGTGAGTCCATTTTATTCTTAACAGATGTTATAAAAAGATAAGCAATTCCTTTACTATAGCCGCAAATAATAAAGTTCGTTTAAATTAAGGTAGTTATGCAAGTATTCATTATGCGTCACGGGCAAGCGGAGCCTATTGCACCATCTGACGCACTGAGACCACTAACGGCAAGTGGTATTAATGAAGCAAAGATAACCGGGCAATGGTTAGCTGACAATCAACATCATTTTGATTGTATTTTTGTAAGCCCTTATTTACGCGCCCAACAAACCGCAGATACGGTAATTGAACAGCTAACAGCTGAGCAAACTAGAAAAACCTTAAGTTTTATTACCCCAGAAGATAGTGCAAAAGAGGTGCATGATTATATAGATGCAATTTGCAGTGTAGAAAAATACCAAAAAATACTATTGGTTTCGCATATGCCGCTGGTGAGTTACTTAGTTGCAGAGTTAACCTTTGATAATACGATGCCGATATTTCAAACAGCATCTGTGGCTTTAATTGAATATGATCTTGAAAAAATGCAAGGGGAGTTTGTCACACTAGTTTCGCCAAACGAAATTACCTAGCCATAGTATACCCAAGCCATTTTAAGATGCAGTTTCAGGGGTAAGCTAGAAAATCAATTCAGCGTTGCAGTACGTATAGTTTCATTTGTCGTAGGTTAATCACGAACAAACTTGTCTTTTAATTCTACTAAAACTAACAGTGCGCCATTGCCACCCCATTCTAATGGTGCTTGGTGAAAAGCCATAACGTCTGGGTGTTGCACTAGCCAATGAGGTACCTTATTTTTCAAAATTCTTCCGCCTAAACCATGCACAATACACACACATTGAGCATGTTCTTTTTGGCAGGCAGCCAGTAACGCCGCAATTTCACGTTTTGATTGCTGTTGGTCAAGCCCGTGCAAGTCTAATATGAGATCAGGCGCATATTGTCCACGGCGTAAGTTTTTTGCTTCAAAACTGTCAACATCTTCACGAACATATTTCACAGGCCCATGATTATTTAAATCAGGCTCAAATTCGTCTGAGAAATGAAACTCAGCCACAGCTTTTTTATCTTTTAGCCCCGTTAGTGCGGTTTTCTGCTTGCTGGTTCTTTTGGCTGGGTGTACTCTGTCCTGCACCATAGGTTTAATCTTACCTATAGCATCTTTGAACAACTTTTTTTCTTCCACGTTAAGTGCGTCTTTAAATTTCATTGCTGAAGTCTAAAAACATCGACGAACAATAACAAGTGAAAGTATAATATAGACAGTAAAATAGTTACGGCAATAGAAGTATTAGAGGTATATGTGGATAAAATAAATTTTGCAACAGTGAGCGAGCAATTACACACCATAGCTGACTACGTGCGTTTTGGCGCCAGCCAATTTAACCAAGCAGAATTATATTTTGGTCATGGTACTGATAATGCGTTAGATGAATCAATAAACTTGGTGATGTTTCAATTGTCTTTGCCGAGTGAACTTGTTGATGAAATGATGGAATGCCGACTAGTATCGCAAGAAAAACAAGCTATTTTGCAACTATTTGAACGTCGAATAATGGAAGGTTTACCGGCGGCATACTTGACCAATCAAGCGACATTTTGCGGCTTACCGTTTTATGTAGATGAACGTGTGCTTGTGCCGCGTTCGCCAATTGGTGAACTTATAGAAAATAAATTTTCAGGCTTAATAGAAAATTCACCCAAACGCATTTTAGACTTATGTACTGGTAGTGGTTGTATAGCTATTGCCTGTGCTGTTAATTTTCCTGATGCAGAAGTCGATGCTTTGGATTTATCTATAGATGCGTTAAATGTCGCACAAATTAATATTGAAGGTCATGGCTTAACAGAACAAGTTATTCCAATTCAATCTGATGTTTTTTCTGGGGTTGAAGGGCAAAGCTATGATTTAATAGTCAGTAACCCCCCTTATGTTGATCAAGAAGACGTTGATGCTTTGCCACAAGAGTTTTTACATGAGCCGGAAATGGGCTTAGGTAGTGGTTTTGATGGTCTTGATATTACTCGCCAAATATTGGCACAAGCAGCTGAGCATTTAAGCGATAATGGCGTGTTGATTTGTGAGGTGGGTAATTCGCAGGTGCATTTAATGGCAGCTTTCCCAACAGTGCCATTTCAGTGGTTAACTTTTGAACGCGGTGGCCATGGGGTTTTTCGTATAACCAAAGCACAGCTCGAACAACATCTGCAGGAATTCTCCAGCAACAAATAAAATATATGCCAATACTTGGATTGGCAAATTAGCGAAATAATATTTACGGATTAATATCATTATGTCAGGCAATACATTTGGTAAGTTATTTACAGTCACTTCATTTGGTGAAAGTCACGGCTTAGGTTTAGGCGCTATTATTGATGGTTGCCCGCCAGGTATTGAACTCAGTGAGTCTGATCTACAGCATGATCTTGACCGTCGCAGACCGGGTACTTCGCGTTTTACGACTGCACGCCGAGAAGCAGACGAAGTGAAAATTATGTCAGGCGTGTTTGAAGGAAAAACGACGGGTACACCAATTGGCTTATTGATTGAAAATACCGACCAGCGCTCGCAAGACTATGGTGATATTGCGCAAACATTTCGTCCCGGCCATGCCGATTACACCTATTGGCAAAAGTATGGCATTCGTGATTACCGAGGTGGTGGCCGTTCATCGGCACGTGAAACGGCGATGCGGGTTGCAGCCGGTGCAGTAGCTAAAAAATACTTAAAGCAAAAGTTTGGTATTACTATTCAGGCTTGTGTTACGCAAATTGGTAGTGTTTGCGCAGAAAATATTGATTGGAACATAGTGGAAGATAATCCATTTTTCTTTCCAGATGCCAGCAAACTTGAGCAACTAGATGAACTCTTACGCGCTATTATGCGTGAGAAAGATTCGATTGGCGCTAAGTTAATGGTTGTTGCCGAAAATGTGCCGGTTGGGTTAGGTGAGCCGATTTTTGATCGCTTAGATGCTGATATAGCGCATGCATTAATGGGCATTAATGCCGTTAAAGCGGTTGAAGTTGGTGATGGTTTTGCAGTTGTTAATCAAAAGGGCTCTGAGCATAGAGATGAATTAACCCCAGATGGATTTGAATCAAACCATGCGGGCGGTGTGCTTGGTGGTATTTCATCGGGTCAGCCAATTGTTGCCTCTATTGCCTTAAAACCAACCTCGAGTATTGGGGTTAGTGGCAAAACGGTGAATCTAGAAGGGCAACCGGCTGATATTATTACCAAAGGGCGTCATGACCCATGTGTTGGTATTCGCGCTGTACCAATTGCCGAAGCTATGCTGGCGTTAACTTTAATGGATCATTACTTAAGACATCGCGCACAAAATGCTGATGTGGTTTGTCAAACCCCTGATATTGAAGGCTAGCAAACAACAACGAGTAAATTCTGCCCTAGACAGTAAAATTAGTAATGGAAATCTAGCTTAGTGGCTTCAAAACAATTTGTTCGTCTTTCGTCGAACTACTTCTGGTATTTCGGCATTTTAGGGCTAGTGGTGCCTTTCCTGTCGGTATTCTTAGATGCCAGAGGTTTTAATTCGCTTGAAATTGGTGAAATATTGGCAGTGATTACTGCCACTAAGATTGTTGCGCCAACGTTATGGGCACAACTCGCTGATAAATCGGGTAAACAACTAACCATAGTCAAAGTTGGTGCTTTGCTATCTTTACTTAGCTTTAGCTGCATTTTATGGACGGTTAATTATTGGCCATTAATGTTTAGTTTAGCTATGTTTAGTTTGTTTTGGACTGCTATCTTGCCGCAAATTGAGGTAATGACCTTAAGCTCTATTCGAAAGAGTGCCAAAATATACGCGCGTGTGCGGCTTTGGGGCAGTATTGGCTTTATTGTCGTTGCTGTGCTGTCTGGTGAGTTAATTGAGCGATATTCGCCAGAAGTTTTTAGTTATGTTGGTATTTTGATATTAACAGGGCTTTTTGTCTCAACTTTATATAGTCAACAGCCGCGTATTAAAGCTTATACGTTAAATGGTAACTCGTCGATTAAAGACAAAACCATAGACGGCAATTTTTTACTATTCTTTTTTGCTGGCTTATTGCTGCAAATGAGCTTTGGCCCTTACTACGTATTTTTCGCGTTATATCTACAAAATCTCGATTATAGCGGCTTTCTTATTGGAATATTTATTGCTATAGGTGTGGTAGCTGAAGTCGGCATATTTATTTTTGCTGGATTATTTTTTCGAAGCTTTTCAATTAAAACTTTGATTAGCGTAAGTATACTGTTAACCGCATTGCGCTGGTATCTGGTTGGACATTTTGCCCAGAGCAATACCGCGTTGGTTTTATCGCAATTAATTCATGCACTAAGTTTTGGCTTGTATCATAGTGCTAGCATTGCCTTTATACAGCGTCATTTTAACGCTAACCAACAAAGTCGTGGCCAAGCGGTTTATATTGGCGGGGTTTATGGTGCTGGTGGTGCACTTGGCGCTTATATTGCTGGCGTGTTATGGCTCAATGGTGAAGGTGCTATGACGACCTTTGATTTTGCAGCAATATCAGCCTTGATTGGTGGCGTTTTAGCATTAATGATGAAAAACCACGATGAAGATAAGAGTCGCCAAATAGATTAAAATATTACTAGGTGATGTTTTTAGGGGAAGGAAATATGCGGGTATTGGTTCGAATTCTAGTTATTTCTTTTTGTGCTTATTTACCTAGTGTCGCAGCTAAGTGGCACCAGCACAGTTTTCAAGTGATGGGAACACAGGCTCATGTCGAATTTTGGTTGCCAGATTCGGCTGCTATATATAGCGCAGAAGGCGAGAAAAAGCTAAGCCAAGCCGATAAAATTGCCCGTGCGGTTGAAAACGAAATGCGCCGTATTGACCGAGAAATGAGTCCTTATAAACCTGAAAGTGAGCTATCTAAAGTTAATCGTTTAGCGGCAAAAGGCCCTGTTAAAATATCATCTGAATTATTTGCTTTAGTTGCTAAAGCAGAAAGAATATCTCAGCAAAGTCATGGCGCTTTTGATTTAACTTATGCTTCGGTTGGCTACCATTATGATTATCGTTTACGGCAAAAGCCTGATCAGCAAACGATTAAACAATCACTTGCGGCCATTGATTATACAGGGGTTGTGCTTGATAAAAATGAGCAGAGTATTTTCTTTAGTCACCCGAAAATTAAAATTGATTTAGGTGGAATTGCCAAAGGCTACGCAGTTAAAAATTGTTTAGCTATTTTGGCTGACGCCGGTATCAAACATGGCTTAGTCAGTGCTGGTGGTGATACGGGCTTGTTAGGTGATCGTAATGGCCGCCCTTGGTTAGTGGGTATTAAGCATCCTCGTGCCAGCGATAAAACCGCGGTTCATTTGCCCTTGAGCAATGAAGCTATATCAACATCGGGAGACTATGAGCGCTACTTTATTGAAGATGAAGTACGTTATCATCATATTATTAACCCTAAAACAGGGAAGTCGGCGAAAAAGGTGGTGAGTGTTTCTGTTATTGGAAAAGATCCAACCTATGTTGATGCCTTATCGACAACACTTTTTGTTTTAGGATTAAAGCAAGGTATGGTGTTTATTAATCAATTAGCCGACTATGAAGCAATAATAATCGACAATCAGCAAAAGCTGCATTTCTCCTTTGGTTTGCAACAAAACAATTAACCTTACACGCCAATTTTAGGCCGAAAATTAAAGGCAATAAAAAAGCACCTAACGGTGCTTTTTTATTGTCAGGCTAGATTTACTAGCTAAGTAGCTTTGTTAAACTTGATTAATGGTATTAGTAACAATTGGTTGAAAAGCAGTTAAACTATCAAGCAAGGTATTGTTTCCTAGCCCTTGCCCTGGTACTAAGTTTGCAAAGCTTTCTTGTTCGCCATGTAATGCTAAGTAGTTTAGTAATACCGTTTCAACCAACAAATTAACATTGTTGGCTGATGGTGCTGAGCTAGTATCTACAGAAGCGTCAGGTCGCATAAAGCCAATTTGTTGATGTGCCGCCATTTGGCTGTCATTACCACCATTAAGTTGTGGGCGTCCATTTGGGTTGTAGACTAAAAAGAATGATGCACCGGTCGATGAGTTATCTCCAGTCCATTCACCTTTGCCGCGACCTTCAATTGAGTCGTCGATTCGGCCATTACTGGCAACAGAGCCGTCACTGAATACATACATCATTAATGGCTTGTTGCGCCTTGCGGCATATTCAAGGCAGGCTCCCATGCAGCGACCTGCACGCAAATCTCTAAGTTCGCCCGTTGCGCGTTCGCCAGTGTGATAATCAAAGCCACCCATAGTGACAGTACCGGCGCCGGAAAAGCCATTAACCACAAGTTTCATGATAGATGAGGTTTTACTGAACTCATTGTCGCTATCAAACTCTGCCAATGAAAATATTCCAGCTGGGCCAACAATGTCGGGATCAAGCAATGGGTTAAGTGTGCTCGGATCACCAAAGCGATCAGCCAAATCGGCACTTTTGACATAACCACAATTGACTAAGTCTTTAATAACATCATCACGAGTGACTTGGCTATTCACGTTTGCCAATTTTTGGGCACTAACGCGCTGAATACTTTCCATTACGGCTACAGCATCGCTTTGTGAAAGTAAACTAAATAAGTCGCCGACATCGACAAGGCCAGTGACATCGGTTGGCCGATCAATTTTTGTTGGTCGTTTACTTAAATCAATAAAGCGGCTAGGAGCCATGGAGTTACCGCCAGACTCTGTATTTCTAGAACCTGACAATGGCATAAGTGAGCCATCAGCACCTGCCGCAGCAATAGCATACATAGGGTTATGCGGATTATTGCTGGTGTCGTTATCAGAGCGGCTGGGTATAACTGCCCCATTAATTCGGCTGCGTGTATCGGCTGATGTTTTTTCCAAAATGCCGCGCAAAAATGCAGAATCAGAGTGAAAAGCAAGGCCAAGCTCAGTATTAATAAAATCAGACTGGCCTACGGCAGGATTAGCTATTGAAGGTGCCATATCTCCGGGTAAGCCAAGCTTGTTATAGCCGCCTGTAGATAAGAAGTCTAATTGACCACCAGCTCCGCCAACCAAGACATTCGAGCCAGCAATATTGGCACCACCGGCTAAGTCGAAGGAGATAAAAGGAATTTTACCGGCTCCTTGGACATTAATGCCACATGACGTTCGTAGTGCTTCAAGATCAGGCGATAATGTTGCATATGCTTTATTCGGGTTAGCAAACATACTAAATAGCGAAGCGCCTGCAACAACACCTGCGCCTTTTTTTAACCCAGAGGAAATAAAGTCACGACGACTCACTGGGCGACTATGATCAGCAAATAATAGTGGAGCATCCGGATGATAATGTTTAGCTTTTTTCATGGTTAATTCCTTGTAATTAGCTTATTGCACTAAAGTGACAGCACTAGCGAGTACGGCTGCACAGCTTGATTTTGCAATGGTGCGAGTACGCTCGCTATTGCAGTTGCTATTACATATAGCTAAACGGTCAATGAGGTTATTTAATTCGCTACTTACGCCGGTTTTTGCTGGTTGACTCGTGATATCAAGCGGCATTAGTTGTGCGAGCAATGGTTCAATAAATAGTGGACGTTGAGCGGCAGAAAATGCTGCATTAGGTTCAACATTGAAATTAATATCAGGAAACCAAGTGTCGCGTATATTGGCATCTTCAATGGCACTATCGCAATAGGCGATAGCCAGCTGAGTAATTGCCATTTGCTGGGCAGAGATAAAAGTTTCAATATTTGTGATACTAGGTAGTTGCCGTTGCACTAGCTGATAGACAGTCAGCACTTTACTTTGCGCCTGAGAAACTCCGGTAAGTTGGCTCATACTAGCGTTAATTTCATCGAAGTTTCGTATGCCAATATCTGCACTTTCAGTGTCAGCGGGTAACTCTTCACTTACCACTAATTCGCCTTCAACTTTGATATTTGTGTGCTCACCTAAACGCTCGAATGATAAGAAAAATTCATCTTGCTCAGCGCCTTTTTCAATCGCAATAATAGTCCCTAATTCTGATAATAATAATGGTGCTTCGATTGTGTCTGCACTCGTTATAGTACGGGCAAGATTCGCATAGACTTGACTTTGACTGCTTTCTTTACCATTGATGCCAATATTAAGTCCTTCAATGGTGATAGCTGTTGGTAACTTTTGTTGGTCTAGATTGACTAACGATGGTTGGCTAAATAAGTAGCTATAATTGTCAAACTCACTGATTTCAAGCATGACATAGGTATTAGGCAAATCGATTAAATCGCCAATTGAAAACAGTAGGTAATAGCGTTCACCAACGCCAACGTCAAAATTTTGTTGTATTTGCTCAGCGGTCATTGCCTGGTTAAATATCGCAAGCAAACGAATATTACCTTGCCAAACATGATTGTTTGACGCTTCTCTACCAAGGATGAGAGCAAAGCTGCTATCCCAAGCAGCAAGTGGTGCAATTTCTTCATCAACAGCCTCAATAAGCTTACCGTTTACATAAAGTTTTCTACCCTCAGTGGCGTTATAGGTTAGTACCACATGCTGTAGCGTTGCTTGTAAAACTTCATCGGCATCCGGTGTACTTAAGGCGGGCTCGCCATTGAGAGAGGTTGTTTGGTTACGCAACATAAAGTCATAATTATATTGGCTTTGCCCTAAGGTAAAGTTTCGCTCATTATCGCCAGCAGAGTAACTAATAATACGAGCTGGGCCTTCTTGAGTAACATTAGCTGGAGTCAACCAAGCTTCTACGGTAAATTCACCGGTAGCGGTAATTAAGTCATGCAGCTTCTTACTACTCGCGGTACTGGCTTGCGCCTTACCATTATTAAAAATTAAGCCGCCACTGCCGAGCCATTCTGTATCGCCTGTTAATGTTAAGTTTGCTGCCGGGCTGATACCTGAGGTGTCGTAGGCAATATTACCGTTTCCGGTTTTAAATTGATAAAGTGCAATAATATCGCTTTCAAACCGTCCACCATTTGAGGCGACAATACCATCGGTTAATTTCAAGGCTTTGGAGATCACCATAGCATCATCAACTTGATCGACGGGTATTTGTTCACTAAAGGCTTGAATACCAGCGAGCATAGTATTGCTATTGGCTTGACAATCCCCCCAACAATTGTGAAATTCACTGCCCAAGCGCACCACTAATCGTGATAATTCTTCTTGGTCTAGGTTAATAACACCTTGTACTGCTTGGTAGGCAATATCGATGTCATCACTGGCGAAAAATGGTGATTGCGCGGCACTCGCGGTTTCACTATGGCATGATGAACAATATTGGCTAACAATTGGATAGACGTGGCTGCTAAACAGTGCATTACTTTCAGGAAAATTTTTACTTGTGCCCGGCTCGCGAATAACCGGTGGGGTTAATTCAATCGTTGTAGCAGTACTTATGCGATCATCAGACCAAAGCTTGATCCATTGGGTCATAGTATCGGCGCAGGCTTGGGCACTGTTTAACCAACAATTATGACCACTTGCTACCTTCGTTACTAAGCGAGATTGTGCTGGCGTTGCTAACTCAACGAGTGGCGTTGTTGCTGCGTAGGCTAAGTTCACGTCGTCAAAACGAGCAAAATAGGGCGCTTGCTCGTCTACTTTATGACAAGCACCACAACGATCGCTGGTGGCAATATTGTCAAATAATGCTGTTTTATATTTTTGAATATCTTCGGTTTGTGGTGCCGGCCCTGAATAGGTGTTGTTTGGTGTATCAACCTGTACTGGCGGATTAGTTTCTACCTCACTGTCGCCACAAGCCGTGAGAAAATTGAGTAGTAATAGACAGGAAAATAATTTTAGTTTATTCATTATTATTCTCCCATACAGTAATTGCCGACTTCAGCAAAAACTTGTTTTAATTGGTAGCCATTTTCTTTAAATGAGCTAGTTGTTGTCGCGATTTGTGTAATATCGGCGCTACTTTCGGCTTCTCGCAAACAAACGTTTTTAAAGACTTTTTTAACCTGACATTGCGCAAAGGCCTGACTATTCGCTAACTCTTCTCCCAATGATTTCATACCACTGCCTTGACCACTAAGAGCTGGATCCCAACCTAAGCGGCGATTACTGCCATGCCGCCAATAATTAATCCATTGATCGTTAGGGGTTTCAAAGCCGAATTCAAAGGTGGTGTTGTTATTAAAGTATTTGGCTTGCACCCGAGTCCCCGTAGTAACATCGGTTGTGCCATCTTGGTTGTAAGCAATATTACCCGCCTCGGCAGCAGGATCGGTATCAATGTTAAAATCGTAGTCATAATAGGCGAAGGCTTGAGCAAGTGGATCCATGCCGCTGTGACAGGCTAAACAATTGTTTAAAAATAAACGGCTATCACCACCTGGACTGCGGCTAACGTCTTGACGAATTCTATCAGGTGGTAGGGTATTATCTTTTATTGGCTCAAGGTCAGTACACAAGTGATTCATTAAGGTAAATCTGAGCATAGCGCGATTAGTACCTAAGTAAAAAAATGCCTTGGCGGCTGCTCTGCTGGTTAAAACACCGGCGGTTGCTGATGCCGGTAAACCGTTAAGGCCGGACTGCGAAACTTGAACTAAATCGCTTGATAAATCTATAGCTCGTTCTTCAATTGCAAGATAGTGGTTATTATTATTATTACTGTATGCAGGTAAGCCTAAGTCACTTTTACCGACATATGTCACATCAGCTTGTAAGATTTGCCGAAAATCAACGTCATCTCGAACCATGCCAATAACAGTCGCACTGTAATCGTTAAGTGGAGCAAATATATCTTGCTCTTTATTGGTCCAAGGTGTTGAAAATAGTTTTAAGGTGGTGTTGTAAAAGTGTTTTGATTCCATCGCGACGTAAGCCGCCTCGATATTTTTTCCAGCAATTAATAGTGCTTCCATTCTGGTTAAAGTTTCAGCACTCGCTGGTACACCTGTAAGGCGATCATGAAGTCTTTTTGCTTGCTCTAATGTGCCAGCAAAAGTGGCTTGCGAAGTGAATAATAAAGTGAATAAAAATACAAAATAAATAGTTGATAACAATGATATTCTATTGTCTGAGTACGAGTTAGATAATTGTTCCCTAAAACTTGTTTTATCTTGCGTGATAATCGTTGCTTTGACGTTACAAAGTAACACCTTCATACAGCCTCCTTGAAGATGTTGAGTAGAAAAAATATTCGAAAATATTAGTGCGTCGCGCGCCTTTTTCTTGTGTGTTTTTTATACAAAATAAGGTGCTCTTTTTTAGGTATACGTTATTTTTCTATAAAAATATACCGTTTTATTTAATAAAAAATAAATGTTGTATTTAGTACTAAGGATGTAGTACTTTGTATCCGAAATGTAATTATGTAAAAAATGCTGACAGTGGTCAACCACTATTTGTTTGAATTTTGTTCAGGGTTGGCTTGTTGTTTTAATTGACTTACTCGCTTTAAAAAGTGCTTTAAGTCACATTTTTTTAACGACTATGTCTGGTGATTACATATTTACTGAGTTATTTAAAATTATTGTTTTGGCGTAAAATTAATCGGGAAAGTAGCATGAATCCGAAGAAAAGTTGTAGCGGACTTGCTTTTGTTGTCTTCCTAATGGCAGGTTGCAATTCAGACAGTTCGCCCAGCGAAGAAAATACCGATCCCGTGTTGGAGGAGTATCCTGTTGCTTATATCGAGCGCAGCTTAGATACCGACTCTTCGGAAGAAGTTAATCAACCGTTGCGTTTCTCACTTATTGAACCTACACGATTTAACCCTGGCGCTAAGCTAATTATAAAAGCTAATGCAACGCCTGAAGCCATAGCAGTTGATTTAACGGCTAACCTTTTTACGAATGACGGCGAAGAAAATGCTGAACAAGCCATTGATATTCGAGATTTGTCGGTATCTGCTGATGGTCAAGAATTTTTAGTGTCAATTCGTGCTCCAGAAATTGACGGAGTGGATGAAAACCAGCAGCCTAAGTGGAATCTCTGGCGCTACCAACAAAATACTAAACAGTTAACACGCATTATTGGTAACGATGTTATTGCTGAGCAAGGTGATGACCTAATGGCATCGTTCTTACCAGATGGGCGAATTATATTTGCTTCTAATCGTCAGCAAACCTCTCGTGCAATTTTACTCGATGAAGGTAAGCCACAATATACCGCGGTAAATGAACGTAGCGATATTGCCGCATTTAACATTCATATTATGCAAGCTGATGGCACTGATATTAAGCAGTTAAGCTTTAATTTAAGCCATGATTTTTATCCTTTGGTTTTACAAGATGGCCATATCTTGTACAGTCGTTGGGATGCCATGGGCGCTAATAATCAAATAAACTTATATCGTATGCGTCCTGATGGTACTGAAAATCAGCTGATGTATGGCTGGCATTCACACCAATTGGCGATTGATGAGCAAAATGCCAATATAGAATTTATAAAACCGCAACAATTACCAGATGGTCGCATTTTACTTTTGCTAAATGGCGATGAAGAAACGCAATTTCAGAAACGCCCAATTCTTATTAATATCAATGATTTTACTGATCAGTTTCAACCAATAGTTGCCAATAATCCAATTGAAGATAACGCGGTGTCGGCACTATTTGATGTTAATGTGGTTGACTACAACTTTTCCTCTGACTTAGCTTTAGCAGGAAGAATAAGTCACTTGTTTGCACTTAGGGATAGCAGCCAACGCTATCTAGTAACGTGGGACTTATGCCGAGTGATTATTGAGCAGGAGACTCGTGCTTGTGGTCAATTAACCAGTGAGCAGTTAGCACAAGAAAATATTGAACAAGCGACACCTCTTTATGAATTATGGTTGTTTAACCAAGCTGATAACACGCAGCAACTGGTTGCGACAACAACACAAGGCAACATTCTAACGGAAGCCATTGTTATGCAAGCGGCAGAGCAAAAGCCTGAGTTTATTGCTGATAAAGTCATTGGCGCTGAGCTTGATATAGACTTAGCCAATGAACAAGCGGGGGCGATTCATATACGCAGTGTTTATGATGTTGATGGTACTGATATAAGCCCACAAGGTTTAGCGCAAACCATGAACCCAACACAAACTTCGGCCGCACAAAGACCTGCGCGTTTTATACGGTTAGTACGCGGTGTGCCTATGCCGCCAGAAGAAGTAAAAGATTTAGATAACACAGATTTTGGTCGCAGTCGTGGCCAATTAATGCGTGAAATTCTTGGCTATAGTGCCATTCAGCCCGATGGCTCAGTTAAGGTTAAAGTTCCGGCAAATACTCCATTTGCGTTAAGTATTCTCGACCAAAGTGGTCAGCGCATTGGTGGCAGACATCGTCAATGGTTGTCAGTAAAGCCCGGAGAAACCTTAGAATGTCACGGTTGCCATACCGGTGACAGTGAATTGCCTCATGGTCGAGTTGCTGCACAAGCCGCGAGTATTAATTTAGGAGCTACGGCTACCGATGTTGTATTTCCGGGGACTAATCCGCAAATGCTACCGGAGTTTTCATATACTATGGCTGAAACGGTTGAAAAAATTCTGGGGCTACCAACGCTAGCTACGGATCTAGTTTATCAGGATATTTGGAGTGATCCTGCAACCTCAACCCTAAATCCTGCGCTTAACCTAAGTTACCAAACCCTCTCTACAACTAAGCCAAACGGTAGTGAATGTTTTACCAATTGGACTGCATATTGCCGAATACAAATCAATTACGCCGAGCATATACAGCCACTATGGTCTAAGTCACGATTGGTTTTTGATGAATTAACCAATGAACAAGTTCAAGATAATACCTGTACTAGCTGCCACAGTAGTTCAGACGCCGATAATATAGCACAGGTACCCGCGGGCCAGCTTGATTTAAGCGCAATTGCCTCAACGGATGAACCCGCACATTTAACTAGTTATAGAGAGTTATTTTTTACCGATTTCGAGCAAGAATTAGCTGGCGGAATTTTAGTGGATAGACAAATTCCATTATTAGATGCTAATGGTGATCCTGTTTATGTACGAGATGCTGACGGCAATTTAGTACTTGATGAAAATGGCCAACCTATCCCTGTTATGACTACTGTTGACGTTGCCAATATTCTGTCGACCAATAGTGCGCAAGCAAGTAGTCGCTTTTTTCAGGTAATAAATAGTGACAGCCATGTAAATCGTTTAACACTTGATGAGCAACGGCTGCTTAGAGAGTGGCTAGATATTGGCGCTCAATACTACAACACACCTTTTTATCAGGTATCACCCTAATGAGGTTATTGAGTCACAACATCTGGGTTTTCAAACAACTGGCACTAGTGCTGATTTGTATTAGCGCCTTTGCTAATGCGCAAACAAATAATAATGAGCAAGGTATTCCGTTAAAGCCGAGCATAGCAATTGAAGTGCCCTATATTGAATTACGCTCGGGGCCTGGGCGCGGCTACCCAATCACGCAAGTTATTGAACAAGGCGAAAGTGTTTGGGTGCTATTGAAACGCACTGCTTGGTTTAAAGTACAAGATAAGCGTGGAAATCAAGGTTGGTTTCATCAAGATAAGTTATTAAATTTTAGCTTTAAGCAACAGCCGGTTCTTTCTGAGCAAAACACGCAACAAGATTATTTATCGCGAGTCTGGGAAATCGGTGTTGGTTATGGTGAGTTTGAACAAGCTGACTTTTATCGATTAAGTTTATCTTATGCTTTTAGCTCGGTTATAAGTACCGAATTGCAAGTAGGTAAAGCGATAGGCAGTGTTTCTGACAATGAAATAGCCGAGCTAATGCTGCTAGCACAGCCTTTTCCAGAACTGAGTGTTATTCCTTATTTTGGTGTTGGAGCAGGTGCTATTAGAACGACACCGCATAGTGTACTGGCAGATGCTCAAGATAGAAATAACACTCTGATCAGCGGTGCCGTCGGGCTTAAATATTACCTTGCTCGTAATTTTTTATTACGGGCTGAATATAAATACTCATTAGTGTTAACTGATCGAGATGATAATGAAGGGGTTCGAACATGGACACTAGGTTTCAGCGTATTTCTATAATGACTCAACAAAAACAATGGCCGAGTATGCCGTTATTTATTTTGGCGTTTCTGTTGCTAACACCTGCACAATCGGTTTTTGCCGCTGAGTCTGACATTAAGCCTAGTGTTGAACGACGTGAAGTTTTAGAAGATTTACTCGACAGTGAAAACTTTGAAATAGGTGTAAAAGTTGGCCTAATTAGCATAGAAGATTTTGAAACCAGTACCTTAGTGTCTGGACATATTGGCTATCACATCAGTGAAGATTTTTATTTTAAAGCTGAATATGCCCAAGCAGATGCCGGACAAACCAGTTTTGAAAAATTATCGAATACATCGCCATTATTAACTGATGAAGAACGCGAGTTAAGTTATTACGGCTTAAACATAGGCTATAACTTGTTTCCAGGTGAAATTTTCCTTAGTGATAATTGGGCCTTTAATAGCGTTTTTTCCGTCGAGCTAGGTGCCGGTAGTACAGAGTTTGCTGGCGATGATCAATTCACGGTTAATTTTGCTACTAATTTTCGTGTTTTTGCTAACGATTGGATCGCTTGGGATATAGGTATAAGTGATCATATTTTTGACACCCGCGTTACTGGTGAAGCAAAAACCACACATAATTTAAGTTTTACTACGGGTATTTCATTTTACTTTTAAATCACTTTTTCGATAGTAAGCATTGATGTAAAACAATAGGGTAATCGCATGATATTCAAGGTTAAACGAGCAACATATAAGCACATTGGCCACAAAAATGTCTTTCTTGGTGCAATATTTTCAATTGCCGCTTTTTTCAGTGCTACAAGCCAGGCATTAAGTTTGGGCAAAAGTGCGCCTGACTTTACGTTAAAAAGTATGACGGGGCAAAATCTGAACCTTGCTGAGCAACGCGGTAACATTATTGTTATCAATTTTTGGGCGTCATGGTGCGGTCCTTGTCGAACAGAAATGCCAATATTGCAAGAGTTTCACAACCAATATCAAGACTTAGGTGTCGCTGTGTGGGGAGTGAATGTTGAGCAACAAAATCAAGCTGGGCTTGATTATATTCAGGAGCTTGGTGTTGATTTCCCAATTTTCTTTGACGCCAGTAATACTATTTCAGCTGCCTATAATGTTGAGGCCATGCCTACCACAGTTATTATCGACCGTAACGGTAATGTGCGCTCTGTTTTTCGTGGCTATCAAAAAGGTTATGAAAAGAAATACGCGAAAGTGATCAAGCAGTTGATCAGAGAATAATGATGACAATATCTAACCACTTAAAAACTTCCTCACAAAATAAATTGCTAATGAATTGCTTAAGTAAACTATCGAAAGTTATTTTTTCTTGTGCAGTTGCATTGAGCTGCGTAATGCTTAGTGGTTGCGCGCAAATGGGTGTTAAACCTTGGGTGAAGCCTTATGAGCGACAAAATTTAGCTGACCCTATTATGTCAGCAAATCGTCATGGTATTGCCAATCGGCATGTGGCACATGTTTATGAAGCACGTGAATCCGGCCGAGGTGCAGAAGGTACTGGCGGAGGTGGCTGTGGCTGTAATTAATAAAAGCTTTATTCTTGTTGTTATATGGTTGTTTTCTTTGAACTTATCTGCGGCAGTATTGGAAAAAGACCAAGCAGATGTGCTGTATCACAGCTATCAAGGTGGCGGTATGTCAATTGATGGCCCTGCGGTGTTAGTGCGTAAAAAAGCCAGCGAATCTATTGCGGTTTCAGCGTATTACTATGTAGATACTATTTCTTCAGCATCGGTAGATGTAATGAGTACTGCCAGTCCTTATTCGGAAGAGCGTAAAGAGTTTCAACTTGGCGCTGAGTATTTACATGACAAAACTTTAATGGCGGTGACTGTTGGGCAAAGTGATGAAAGTGATTACTTAGCGAAATCTGTGGCGTTAAATATTTCCCATGACACCTTTGGCGACTTAACAACGGTAAGTTTTGGCCTTGTTGTTGGTGATAATGAAATTAAGCGCAACGGCGATGAAAAATTTCTCGAAAACAGCGAGCAATATCGTATTCGTGCTGGCATAAATCAAATATTAACGCGCAATTTAACAGCGGGCATTAATATTGAGGCGGTTGCTGATGAAGGATACTTAAATAACCCTTATCGTACGGTGCGATTTGTTGATGCTAGCAATCCTGCGGGGGTAAGTTATCAGTCTGAAATCTACCCAAATACTCGAAATTCCTTTGCGGTAAGACTCTCGTCAAGTTATTACCTGCCGTATCGAGCGGCATTGTTCGCACATTATAGATATTTTACTGACAGTTGGGACATTAACTCGCAAGACTTTGAGCTTTTATACCGCCATCCGTTTGGCGACAGTATCGAGTTAGAGCTGAAGGCCCGCTACTACCAACAAAACGCGGCCAACTTTTACAGTGATTTATTCCCACATCGTGACGCACAAAATTATTTAGCCCGAGATAAAGAGCTAAGTGATTTTAATGACTTAACTTTGGGCATCGGTATTTCCTATGTGCTACCCAATAACTTTTCCCCGGATAACTGGCAGTCCGAGCTAAGTTTACAGTGGGATCATTTACGTTTTACTTATAATGATTTTCGTAACCCCAATGCTGAAGGTGGTGTAGGAGCAGAGCCATTTTATGCGTTCTCTGCCAATGTCGTACGAGCTTTTCTCAGTGTTTATTTTTAGTCTTTCACATATGTTAAAGCACAAGCTATCCGTTAGTTTTGGGCGATAATCTAGGAGCCATAATGCATAAAACATTCTCACTGGTGCACAGTGTTTTAGTAGTTTTTCTATTAACTGTTTCAATTGTTGGTACTAGTTATGCCCAGCAAGAAAATTCGACAGCTGATAAGGCCAACAGTGAAATAAGCAATGAACTTGAAGATATTAAACAACAAGTATTACAGCTTAACCGTGAATTATTTATTTTAGAAGAAGACTTACTGTTTCCAGCAAGCACGCAAATTTCGGTATTTGTTTCTGTGGATATTGGAAAGTTTTTTACCTTAGATAGTGTTGAACTCAAAATTGATAACGAAGATGTTGCTGGCTTTCTTTATACCGAAAGACAACGAAGAGCTTTAGAAGAAGGCGGTATTCAAGGGCTGTATCAAGGCAACTTAAAAAAAGGTCCACATCAATTAACAGCAATTTTTATAGGCTATGACAATGAAAAAAGGCCAGTTAAACGGGCTGCGACTTATCAATTTGTTAAGGAAGACGATGCCATTATGCTCGAACTTAAAATTGAAGATCAAACTCAAGACTACCGAGCCAAAGTGATTGTTGAGGAATGGTTACTGTAAGGTGAGAGCTAACAGCAATAAACCTATGATACGCATGTTGGAATATAAAAAAATCATGGCAATAACAAGTTCAGTTGATGTTAAGTGCAGATTTAAAAACCTAAAAAGCTTGTTGGCTATGGCACTGTTTAGCAGCAGCTATTTAGCTAATGCGCTACCAACGCAAGATAAAGAATTGCGACAACAATCTACAGTTATTGCGAATAAGGCGTCAAAGGAGTTGCCGAGCAATAATGACGAATACCCATTCCCAATTGCACAGCCAGAAAAACTCGCGAAAAAATTGTATCGAAAAGCGCTATTTTACTATTTCCAAGGGCAGGCAGACTTAGCTTTACAACAACTGACTTACAACAAGGCGAGATTAAAAATCGTTGATGACAATGCTTTATTGTTTGAAGCGGGGTTGCAAGTGTCGCTAGGGTTATACCGCCAAGCTGAAGAAAACCTAACGGCTCTAACTGATAAACTGGCAGCTAGCTCGGAGCAATTATCGTCAGCTGAACAAGCGTGGATTTCTAGTCGTGATAATAAGCGCATAGATTATTTTGCCTCTAAAGATTTACTGGCCGTGGCTCTTTTACAACTGGCAGAGCAACAAATTAATCAACAGCAGCAGGTTAAAGCAAAACAAACCTTGGCAAAACTTAGCCATGTACCCGAAGGCTATTACCAGCAATATCATATATTGAGTCAGTTAGCATTTTGGCCGCAACCTGCACAACTGCACCTGCAAGCGAAAAAATATACGGCAGCTCAAACAATCGAGCATAAACAAGCACAAGCCTATATTTTGCTAAACACGGCCCTGTTGCACCTTGAACAAAGAGCTTTTGAATATGCCGAGAAAGATTTAATTAAATTAAAGCAAATTACTTGGCAAGTAGCTGAAAAAAGCTTTTGGCAACAGTTGTTTAGTAGTGAAAACGCTGCGGCAGCAGTAAGTAGCTCTGAACATGAACAACAATCTTTAAAAGATTATGCCAGTTTACTGCTGGCACAGCTTTATATTGAACAACAACAGTTTTCATTAGCATACAAAGAGCTTGCTCATTTCCCTCAAAACAGTCCATTTACCGAGCAAGCTTTATTTTTATTTGCTTATGCTAGCCTAAAAACACAGCACTATGATGAATCAGAAGCAATATTTAACCTAGTTTCAACACGTTACCCTGCAAATTACTTAGGTTGGCAAGCTGATATTTTGCTAGCGCGTCAATACTTAGCACAAAGGGAGCTTGATACGGCACTGTCATCATATTTACATCTTGAGTCTAAGTATCAACAGCAATTGGCGAGTTTGGCACAGTTTGAACAACAAGTTGTTTCAGGCTCTGCACAGTTCAACCGTACGATTATGGTAGATGACATTGAGTTTGACTCTACGTGGTGGCAAAAAGCGCAAGCGAGCATTAAGTTAACCGGACACCTTGAATATGCAAATGAACTTAGTCAACTTAAACAAAATTTAGCTCAACAGCAACAGCAAGTACAATGGCTAAATTATGCTATTAGCATTAATGAACAACGACAACAGAACATTATTGCTCAGCAGCAAGCAAAAAACTATCAGGCTAGTATTAAACGACTGCAGGCTCGTCGAGATCAACTTAGTTATATTTTGTTGGCAGTAGCAGAGCATAATGATGGTGAGAAGTTTGCTTCAGGTAAACAAATTCAGTGGTTACAACGGATTTCGAAAAGCCAAAAAATCATTGATAAGATAGCAAATTATCAGTCCGGCCAAAAAAAGTTTAGTCAATATCAGCAACGTTTAAAGCGTGTTGAAGGCGTTTTAGCTTGGCAATTACAACAAGAGTTTCCACAGCGGTTATGGCAACATCGGCAACAGTTACAGCAGCTGGATAAATCACTGGTGAAACTACAGCAACAAATGCAGCAAGTAAATAATATTCAAGCGCTAGCAAAGCATAACACGGGGTATTCTTCTGATGATAATTTAAATAGTCACAGCCTCCAGGCCCAAGGGAGTTTGCTTGGCAACAGGGGCTTAGACTTACCTCAGCTGAAGCAAAAGCAGCACAGGCTTGTGCAACAACATAACCACTTAGTACAAGCTACAACTGAGCTAGATAAAGCAACAGATAACAATATTCAATCGCAGTTATTGGCGTTTATTACAGAGCAACGCCAAAGCCTAAATTACTATTTACACCATAGTCGACGTGCTATGGCTAAAATTTTAGAAGAGCAGCGAAAGGTTGATAATGCCGATAATATAGCGCCGTCAAAAAGTGCGAACGTAGGAGCAAAAGGTTAATGGCTAGGTTTGCACAATACTGGCCGTCAGCCACTGCAAGAAAGCTAAATACTAGCAAAGTAAAGTTAGCTAAAGCTAGCAGCATATACTGTTTAGTATTTTCATTAGCAGCATGTCAGCTAATGCCAGAACAACGTGCGGGTGAAACACCAGCAACTACTGAAAAACAGTTCAAGCGGGCAAGTTTAGCTGACTTGGCCAAATCTCTGCAGCAAGCTAATGAAGATAGAAGGGCTGAGTTTGTGAGTACTCGAGCTTTGCAAACGAAGCAAGAGCGTGGCAATAAGTTGGCTGAAATTTATCAATCAATGGTGTTATTAGAGCCTGATGCTAATGTTCGTGCGCAAATAAACTACCGATTGCTAGAGCTTGATACTGAATATTTTCAAGAGGTTGGCTTAACAGAGCTTGATGATAAACAATCTAGATTACGGTTAGCTAAATTGGTTGATGATCACCAAGCTTTACTAGCCCGTTACCCTAATCGAGCTGAAAATGAAAACCTCTATTATCAATTGGCGAAAGCATATGACCTACAAGGTGAACTGCTAAAGAGCTTAGCGACTATTGAGCAAATTATTGCTTTGTATCCGCAAACACAACACTTAGCAGAACTCTTGTTTCGTCAAGCTGAAATTTATTATAGCCAACAAGATTACCGAAATGCTTTAGCTGCATATCAACAGGTATTAACAGTAAAAGATAATGAAAAATATCGTTTAAATAGTCTTTATATGTCAGGTTGGTCGCTTTTTAAAGCGAATGAGCTAGCACTTGCAGATGAAAAGTTTATGGCGGTATTGGCAGAGTTGGTGCAAGAGCAACAAGCCATTTCTGCTTCACAACAGCGTTTTGTTAGCAAGTTTCAAGCGCCTAATGTTAGCGGAAATGAAAACCAGCATGATTTCGACAAATTAACAAAATCAAAACAAAGTTTAGTTACCGACACGCTTAGAATTTTAACTATCTCGTTGAGCCAGCAGCAACAAGTACAAAGCTTGCTAGCTTTGTTGGATCGTTTTCAATTGTTAGATAAAGACAAACAATATATTACAGCCCTTGAACATGTTTTATTTCAACAGCTTGCTTCATTTTTAATTGAGAAGAAACTTGAGCACGATGCTGAGTTGACTTACCAAGCTTATATTAAACGTAAACCAAACAGTATTTGGTCAACCCGTTTTAATTTGGCATTAATTGCCATGGCAACTAAACGAGGTGCTCACCCAGAAGTTAGAACTTTACAGCAAAATTATGTTGAGCATTATGGTCTAAAAAGTAATTTCTGGCAGCAGGCGAATATTGAGCAACAGCAAGAAGTTCTTCCTTCGCTGTTGGCTTTTAGTCAGCAACGAAGCCGGCGCTTATACGCTTATGCTCAAGATGTTAGCTCGCCAAAGCAGCAAGTTATTGCCTTTGCTGATGCCGCAAACTGGTTAGGTCAATACCTGAGTATTATTAACTTTACTGATAATGCATACCCAGAGTTATTGGCGGCGGAAAAAATTGACATTGTTGCTGAACTCTCGCTGTTTGCTGATGCTAGCTTTCAAGCGCAAAATTATCAACAAGCATTAATCAGTTACCAAAATCTCGCGTATGGTACGGACAAAAACAAGCTAACAATAACAACACGTGAAAAGTTAAGTAAAGAGCTAAGTGAAAGGCACGATGAAATCAAGCAGGTTGCAGCGTACGCAAGTACACTAACCGTGCGAAAATTGCTAAGCGTCGCACCAGCTAATCAGCAAACGACTTTACTGCAAAAACGCGCTGAGCTAGATAAGGCTTTTATTGTTCATTATCCTAATGATGCGCGCGCTAAGGATTTAGCAAGCCAGGCTGGCCAATACTCGTTTGCTAGTGCTGATTACGATAGCGTCTACTTTTATAGTGACTTTATATTAAAACACTATGGTATTGCGACAGCAAGTCGCGAGCAAATTCATGCGAAAATTTCGGCGCTAGATACAACAGCATTTAAACAAGTACAAATTGCGAGTCAGTTAAAAGCAGATAGCTTTTATCAGCAGCACCAGTATGCAATGGCGGAAAAAAGCTATTTACTGGCATTAAACTTTGTTGATAAAACCCAAGGTAAACGTAAAGTTAAAGAATTTAATGAACTGATCGCTAACAGTATTTATCAGCAAGGGCTGGCGATTAAAAAGAGCCAACCTGAAGCGGCAATAGCGCATTGGTTACGATTAGGTAAAGTTACCCCACAGGCAAGCTACCGAGTTAATGCTGAATTTGATGCGGCAAACTTGTTATTGCAAAATAAGCAGTGGCAGCAAGCGATTTCCGTATTATTGGCTTTTCAACAAAGCTTTCCAAAACATCAATACAGTGCCAGCATTCCAGCAAAACTAGCCGATAGTTATCAGCATTTAGCTCAGTATGAAAGTGCCGCAGAGCAACTGATTATTATGCAAAAAAGTGCAGACTCAAGCGAGTTAAAGCGAGAATTGCAATATAGTATTGCCGAAAACTATTTAAAAGCCGACAACCTAAAACAAGCTATTATCCATTTCCGCACTTATGCACATAGTTATCCGAAGCCATTTAGTATAGCTCAAGAAGTGCGTTATAAAATGTCGGAGTTCTATCGCCAAACCCAAGAGCCTAACAAGCGATACTTTTGGTACCGTAAAATATTATTGGCTCATAAAACGGATGTACTTCAGCAAGCTAATGCCGATATTGAGTTGGCCGTACAGCAACGTTCAAATTACTTAGCATCGCTATCGGCATACGAACTTGGTCAAGCTCATCAGCAAAGTTTTAGCCGTACTAAACTCACCTTACCATTGAATAAAAGTTTAAAGCGCAAGCAAAAATCATTAAAGCAAGCGGTTAGCTATTATCAACAAGTCTTTGGCTTTGGCTTGGCTGATTTTGTTCCCAAGGCAAACTATCAGCTAGCTAAAATGTATCAATTATTGGCCGCGGATGTTATGGCGTCGCAATTACCAAAAGGCCTAGATGAATTAGCGGCAGAAGAATACAACATTTTACTGGAAGAGTTAGCTTATCCTTTTGAAGAAAAAGCCATTGAGTTATTTAGCAATAACACCGAGCGCGCATGGCAAGGCTTATATGACCAATGGATAAAGAAAAGTTTTGCCGCATTGGCGATATTAGAGCCTGCAAAGTTTGATAAATCAGAAAAACAACCTGAGGTGATTTATGCGCTATTTTAATTGTAGCTTAGTCGGCGATAAAACCTGCGTAGGAATGGCGATATTTGCATTGATGCTCTCAGGTTGTTCCGCATTAGACATGTCAGCAAATAATGCCGATAAGCCAGAAAATAGTGCTGAGCAACAAGCTGAATTAAAAGCAATAGCAAAAGCCCTAGTTAATGAGGCTGATTTGCCATCTTCTGCAGATACCTTTGCTGTTAGTTCTAAGGGAAATGGCGTTGAGTTAGCTACTGCATTTCAAGCAACAGCACAGAGTATTGAATATGCACGCCAGCAGCAACAAGCACAACAAACAACTCCTTCAGAGGTTAAAGAGCTATACCAGCAAGCACTTTCCGATATGGCTGAGCAAAATTGGCAGCAAGCAAATAAGCTGCTATCGCAAGTTATTGCACTTAGCCCAGAGCTAGCGGGTAGTTACATAAACCAAGCGATAATCGCTCAGAAAACCCAACAATTAGCGTTAGCTCAAGAGAAAATTAATCAGGCGCTTAAGGTTAGCCCGCTAAACCCTTATGCCCATAACCTTAATGGTGTTATGGCAAGGGCTCGAGGTGATTTTTCGCTGGCAGAGCAAAGTTATTTACAAGCCCTTAATAGCTTGCCTGATTACGCTGATGCCCATCTTAATTTAGCTATTTTAGCTGAGCTATATCAAGGTAAGTTTGCTTTGGCACAACAGCATTACCAAGCCTACTTGTTAATTCATCAAAATGACAAGCAAGTTCAGCGTTGGTTAGCCGGCTTATCATTAAAACTAGCGCAAACAAGCTCAGGAGAATAAGGTGAGAATGAAGAGAATTTATCAAATAATTATACCGGTTGGCTTGTCGCTAAGCTTGTCTTTGCCAGCGCAACAAATTACGGAGTCGGTTAATGAAAAAACTCCAGCTTCTTATGTTATAGAAACCCAAGTGCAAGGCTCACAAGAACAACCGAAAGTTATTTATATAACCCCGTGGCAGGAGTTGAATTCGACCTTGAGCATTGAAGATCATGAATTACGCATTCGACTACCAGCCTTAGCACCGGTTAACCCGAAAGTATTTAAAGACAATGTGAATAATTATTATCAGCAGCAAAAAAGCAACCATAAAAATTAGTCAAAAAAAAAGAATTAACCACATAACCCCACTTAATAAGTAAACTTTTTGTTTGCTTTAGCAGTAATAGAGTAAGGATTTACAACATGTTTGATATCATCATTGGTTTTCTACAAGACGGTGGGGCATTTATATTCCCAATTGCATTAGTATTAGTGATTGGTTTAGCTATCACCATAGAGCGCTGGTTATTTTTAACAAAAACCTTAAACGCCAATAAGAAAGCTTTGTTAGCTATTCAGCCGGCATTGAAGTCAGGTCAGCTAGACAAAATTAGTGAAGCGGCAGACAAAAATAACGCGCCAGTACTACAAGTATTGCAGGCTGGTATTAATCGTGTTTCGCAAACAAGACGTCGTGAAGATGTTGAATATGCCATGGAAGAAACGCTTATGGAGCATATGCTAGGTCTGGAAAAGCGTACGCCATTTTTAGCAACCTTGGCTAATATTGCCACACTACTCGGCTTATTAGGTACTATTATGGGCTTAATTGCAGCATTCTCAGCCGTTGCCAGTGCTGATCCTGCTGAAAAAGCCAATCTATTATCGGCCAGTATTTCGGTTGCCATGAATACCACCGCGTTTGGCTTGATCACTGCCATTCCGCTGATTTTATTTCATACCGGCCTACAAAGTAAAACCATGTCGATTATTGACTCTTTAGAAATGTCAGGCCGTAAGTTATTGAATGCTTTGGCAAGTCAAGCGACAAACCAAGTGACAGCCGATACAAATTCAGCTCCACAACAGCCAGCAGCGAATAATAGAGGGTAGGGTAATGAGACGCCTTCGTCGCCCACCCCAACAAGAAGCTGAGCTTGATATCACTTCATTTATGAATTTAATGATAGTGCTAGTACCAGTGTTATTGCTGAGTTTAGTGTTCTCGCAAGTAAGAATACTCAATTTACAATTACCGATAAGCGCTGAAAGTGATGCCATAAATCAAGATGAAAAGCCAAAACGTTTAGAGTTAGTGATAGATAATCAAGGTATGTTGCTTAACTATCCTAGTGGCATTTTGCTAAAAAGTTTTAAGTTCAAAGAAGCGGCTGATGACAGTGAAACAGCGACTAAAAGTGGCTATGACTTTCATGCGTTATCCTTGTATTTGCAGGATTTAAAGCTAACATTTCAACAGCAAAATATTGAGAAAAAAGATATCGTCATTCTACTTGGCCAGCAGATTGATTATCAAACCATAGTTTCTGCAATGGATACAGTACGTTCCTATAAAACTGTTGTTGCCGCAAGTGTTGTTGATGCCGAGCTTTTTCCGGAAATCTCTTTAGGTGATGCCCCAAGTACGCTGCCAGAAGAAGGGGAGCTGTAGTTATGAAACAGTCATTACGAGCAAAACGCTTAGCACGTCACCATAAACGCTTAGGGGCTGCTAGCAAGTTAAACCTAGTTTCTTTGATGGATATTTTTACAATTTTAGTATTTTTCTTGATTGTAAATCAGTCAGAAGTGCGGGTGCTACAAAATTCAGAAAAGTTAAGTTTGCCGGTATCTATTGCCGAGCAACTGCCCAGTGAAAATATCGTTATCTCAGTATTTGACAATCGAGTTATGGTACAAGAACGTGCTGTTTGGCAAAAGGAACAGGCTAATGAGGACAATGCACTAACAGTAGCTGATGTTGAAGCCTTAATGTTAGCACTAGCGGCAGAGCTGAGTTATCAAGTCACAAAACGACCTGAGCTCACTGAGTTAGAAAAAGAAAATGGTCGGGCAGTTACTATATTAGGGGATGCGAGTATTGAGTACAAAGTGCTTAAGCAAATCATGACCGTATGCGCCACAGCGAATTTTCGCAATATGTCACTGGCAGTAGAGCAAGTTGCAGCAAACAAAACAGCTAACGGTGGTGGGGAGGTTGGGTCATGACACACGCAAACTTAACTCTGTCGCCATTAACTCAAAGTGTTAGTAGTGGTAGTTATCAAGCAATTTCATTAGATTTTTTAACTAATAGTAGTCAAGATAAAAAATTCTATAATATTTTATTGGTGCTGATTGCGCTCTATTTTGCCATTGCTGTTGTAGTACCCTTTATTGAACGTATTGAAGTGCCAAGAGCAATTAAGGAGCAAATACCCGCGCAATTAACCAAAGTGGTTATCGAGAAAAAACAATTGCCACCGCCTGAACCGGTAAAGCCTAAGCCGCCAGAAGAAAAGGTAATTGAGCCACCTAAGCCTATCAAAAAAGAGCCTAAACAAGTGCCTAAAAAAGCGCCTGAAATAAAGCCTGTAAATAAACGTCAGGCGGCGAAGCAGAAAGCACAGTCTTCAGGTTTAGCCGCTATGAAAGATGAATTACTGGCCATGCGTGAGGTATTAGAAATAAAGCCAAATGCTAGTAAACAACTACAAAAAAGCACGGCGAAGCAAACTCAGGTACAGCGAAAATTATTGGCTGCTAAGGTAAACCAGCAAAGTAGTGCGTTGGCAAATGCAAAAGTTAGTCAAACGGTAGCAAGTGATGAGCTAAGTAGTCATAACACCCAAACAGTTCGCTTATCAGACGAAGAAGTTATTGCCAGTGGTGATGGTGAAGAGCAATACGCGGATAAGCAAAGTTTAGACAATGTTCGCTCAGAAACGAAACTAAGACAAACCTTAGAAGCAAGTAAAGCGAGACTGTATGCATTATACAACAGGGCTTTGCGTAAGGACCCTCTATTGAAGGGTAAAGTGGTTTTTAACATTGAAATTCAACCAAACGGCGCTATTAGCCAAGTTGTCATTGAATCAAGCGAGTTAGCTAATGCTAAGTTGGAACGACAATTAATGGTAATTTTACGTTCAATAGACTTTGGCCCAGAAGATGTTTTATTAATGACAACAGTTTGGGCAATAGAGTTTTTACCGCGTTAGCATGCTTGTTATAAATATTTCATGCAAACAAAAAGGCTAGAAGAATTCTTCTAGCCTTTTTCATGGTCTTTTATTTAGTCGTTATAGTCTGTGCTATTTAACTTCTTCACCGGCGGCTTGTTTGTCGGCATGGTAGCTTGAGCGCACTAATGGACCACATGCAGCGTGATCAAAGCCCATTTTATCAGCTTCGCGTTTAAACATATCGAACTCGTCTGGGTGAACATAACGTTCAACAGGTAAGTGATGCTTACTTGGTTGTAAGTATTGACCTATAGTCAGCATAGTAACGCCATGGGCACGTAAGTCACGCATCACTTGTAGAATTTCTTCGTTTGTTTCACCTAAGCCTACCATTAAACCAGACTTTGTTGGTACGTTAGGGTTAGCTTCACCAAATTTTTTCAATAAATCTAAAGACCACTGATAGTTGGCACCAGGTCGGGCTTTGGTATATAAACGCGGTGCTGTTTCTAAGTTATGGTTAAATACCCCTGGAGGATTTTGATTTAAAATCTCTAAGGCACGATCCATACGACCACGAAAATCAGGTACTAAAATTTCAACTTTAGTATGCGGTGAATGCTCAGCAATCTCACTAATACAATCAGCAAATTGTTGTGCGCCACCATCACGTAAGTCATCACGGTCAACTGAGGTGATCACGACATATTTTAACTTCATGTCTTTTAAAGTGAGTGCTAGCTTGCGCGGTTCTTCTTTATCTGCGGCAAGAGGGCGGCCATGACCTACGTCACAGAATGGACAGCGACGAGTACAAATATCACCTAAGATCATAAATGTGGCTGTGCCGTGGTTAAAACATTCTGATAAGTTTGGACAAGAAGCTTCTTCACATACGGAGTGTAAGTCATGTTTACGTAATGCTGCTTTAATGCCGTCAATTCGCTCAGAGCTTTTTGGTAATTTAATACGTAACCACTCAGGCTTTCTCAGCATGGTTTCTCGCTCAGAGGTAACAACTTTAATAGGGATGTGTGCCATTTTATCGGCGTCACGTAATTTAGTACCTGGAGTAATGCGTGATGATTTAGTGGTCATGTGCTGTTTCCAATCCCGTTTGATAAGATAAATTTTCAGTTTGCAATAATTCACTTAAGTGCTTTACCAGTGAATTACCTGCTTGCTCTACAGATGCTGGGCCCTGCAGGTCGATTGTTTGTATCATTTCTAAGCCTTGATAACCACAAGGGTTAATGCGCTGAAATGGTGATAAATCCATGTTGACGTTTAATGCAAGGCCGTGAAAAGAGCAGCCTTTTCGCACGCGTAACCCTAATGAAGCGATTTTTTTGCCATCGACATAAACACCCGGTGCATCAGGCTTTGCTTTGGCTTCTATACCAAAGTCGGCCATTGAAGCTATGATGCCATTTTCAATCAGGGTTACTAGTTCTCTAACTCCCATTTTTCGACGGCGGAGATTGATCATAAAATAAATAACTTGCTGACCTGGGCCGTGATAAGTCACTTGACCACCACGGTCAACTTTAACCACAGGAATATCGCCAGGCATTAATAAATGCTCGTCTTTACCGGCTTGTCCTTGAGTAAATACGGGGGGATGTTCAACTAACCATAATTCATCGGCCGTATGTTCATCGCGATTATCGGTGAATGTTTGCATTGCATGCCAAACGTCTACGTAATCAGTATTGTTAAGCTGCCGAATAATCAATGTATTTTTCAAAATATATCTCTATAAAATTTTGATTAAAGCATTATATCCAAATAATAACTGGATTACACCCTGTAAAAAGTAAGGGTTAAAGAACGTATCTAACTTGCTCTATAGCATTCAAGGTTTTATAAATCATTTCAATGTGCTCTTTACTGGTAACTGTTACAGCTACTGAAATTGAATGATAATTGCCCTTTGAACTAGGCTTTATTTTTGGTGCGTAATCACCAGGGGTGTGCTTTTGTAATTCACCAACAACGAGATCAGGTAATTCGTCGCAGGCAACGCCCATAACTTTAAAGTTTAATACGGTTGGGAATTCTAAAAGTTCATCAAACTTAGTTTTCATTTATTTTCTCTTACGCTGTATAACACCAGTACGTTACCGGTTGTTTAATGGGTTCAACAAATAATTGTAACGGCTGTGTTTAGATTGGCGATATTTTAGCATCATTTATAGTAAATGTGATCAGTCGTCGTTAATTTGCTGGTCGGTATGGGCTATTAAATGAGGGGAGTTTATCTAAAATCAATGTTTAATAATGGTTTTATTGAATTTTATTTTCTATAAAAAGTGCTCGTACAAATAACTCTCTTCAACAAAAAGTAAAAACTCAGCTAAAGCTGAGTTTTAAATTTTATATAACTAGATTTACTGTGCGGTTAATTAGCAAACTGCAGTTTGACATAATCCATTAGCTTATTGAACATGCTACCTTCTTGTACTTCTTGCAGTGCCACAAGCGGGTATTGAGCAATGTCTTCACCGTCGAGTTGTAAAAATAGCTTACCGACAACAGCACCTTTTTGCAGTGGTGCATTGAGTTGTTGGTCTAATTCAAAATTAGCTTGCAAGTTTTTACGTTGACCACGAGGAATGGTAATTGGTGTATCAACCATGATGCCTAAATCAACTTCTTTACGATCGCCCATCCAAACGCGGTTACTGACAAATTTTTCGCCAGCCTTGTACGGTGTATATGTTTCGAAAAAGCGGAAGCCGTAATTTAGTAACTTTTTACTTTCAACCTTACGAGCTCGTTCGCTTTCTGTGCCCATAACAACACTAACTAAACGCATATCACCTTTTGTTGCTGATGTCACTAAGCTATAACCCGCTTGCGAAGTGTGGCCTGTTTTTAAGCCATCGACATTCATACTCTTATCCCACAACAAACTGTTTCGGTTATATTGTTTGATATTGTTATAAGTGAATGATTTTTGACTATATAGTTTATATTCGTTTGGTACATCACGAATAAGTGCAACCGCTAATGTCGCCATATCTCGTGCTGTGGTTTTATGCTCTTGGCTGTCTAAACCGTGACTATTTTCAAAGAAACTACTATGCATACCTAATTGTTCGGCATGAGCATTCATTAGTTGTGCAAAGGCATCTTCACTTCCAGCAATATGTTCGGCCATAGCAACACAAGCATCATTGCCCGAGGCAACAATAATACCCTGGTTGAGCAGGCTTACAGGAACTTCTGTGCCAACTTCAATAAACATTTTTGACGAATCAGGAAAATTTTTAGCCCATGCATTCTCACTAATGGTTACCGCATCGTCATTTTTAATGTTACCGCTTTCAAGCTCTTTACCTATGATATAGCTGGTCATCATTTTGGTTAAACTTGCTGGAGCGAGTAAAATATCAGCATTGCTTTCAGCGATAACTTTACCGGTGTTATAGTCGATTAATATATGGCCTTTAGCGTTCACTTCGGGGGCTGATGGGATAATTGTTTGGGCTTGAGAAACAGAGCAAACACTGAAGAGTACAGCGCCTAAAAATGAAAGTAACTTTGTTGGCTTATTGGTGGCTCGATTGACCTGATTTTTGGGCATAATTGTCCTGCAACACTATTATTTAATGGAAATTATAAAATTTTATGCAGTATAACAGTTTTCATTTTGATTTCTATTGGCCGACACCATCAATTTGTTACTGTTGATGAATTTCCTTGCCCAGAAAAATATTTACTGTGTAAAAGTTACTGCAGCACTGGCGTAAATGATGCTTGTTTTTTGACACTGTTAATGAGTTTTGCGAATAAAAGCATTTGGATAGCCATTTTTTTTTATCGATAACAGCACATTAGCTAAATCATCTTGCTCACTAATCGGACCGACTAAAACTCGAAAAATTCCATTTATTTGTTCAAGCTGGGTTTCTTGTTGGTGTAATGCTGTTAATGCATTGGCTAACTTTTTAGCCTGGGTTGCACTATTGCTGGCAAATACTTGAATATAGCTGGCATTATTCGCTAATACTGGTGCAGTATTAGCTGCAAGACTAGTATCTATATTGGCAACGTTAACTGGCGTTGTATTAACGCTTTTTTGCGTGTTCTTAATAAGTGTGTCAGGAAAAACGCTAACAGATGTAGCATTTTTTGCTTGAGCTAATGGTGTGATTTTTGTGTTTTTATCTGAGCTATTGCTAAGTTTAGCTATACCATTTGCTGAAAAGTCGGTAATTGCCGTAATTGTAACGTTAGCAGTACCCGTTTTTAACATATCTAGTTTATAAGCAGCGCTGTAAGATAAGTCGATAATACGGTCTTGGTGAAAAGGCCCGCGATCATTAACTCTAACAATGACACTACGACCATTTTGGTTATTAACAACTTTTAAATAAGTTGGCAGTGGCAGGTTTTTATGGGCGGCGCTCATGGCATACATATCATAAATTTCACCATTAGAGGTTAAGTGGCCATGAAACTTACGACCATACCAAGAAGCTATGCCTGTTTGGGTGAAATTTTTCGCGCTTTTTAAAACCTGATAATGCTTACCACGCACTTGGTAGTTTTTGTTACCGCCTCTGCTTTGGGCTTCAGCTCTAGGTGTAGCGTCATAGAGCTCACTACTAGTAGGTAGCCTGCTCGGTGTACTATCATGCTTTTGTTGATAACGTCCAGAGTTACTACTACAGGCGGAAATCAAAAATAGAATTAATATATTGGCTAAGTTGTTTTTTATTTTATATATCGCCATATCAATAGTTACTGTTAATTAAGCGTGAAATCGCCTATGGGTGCTAATAGCCATTAGCATGCCAAATCCTGCCATTAATGTCACCATAGATGTACCACCATAACTTACTAACGGTAAAGGCACACCAACAACAGGCAATAAGCCGGAAACCATGCCGATATTAACAAACACATAAACAAAGAAAGTTAGCGTAAGACTACCTGCTAAAAGCTTAGTGAAAGCATGTTGAGCGTTAACAGCAATCCACAAACCGCGCATAACAACGGCTAAGTAAACCAAAAGGAGCAAAGCCACGCCGATCAAGCCAAACTCTTCACTAAATACGGCAAAAATAAAGTCGGTATGGCGCTCTGGCAAAAATTCTAATTGCGATTGCGTACCTTGCAGCCAGCCTTTACCTTGAATGCCGCCTGAGCCAATAGCAATTTTTGATTGAATAATATGGTAGCCCGAGCCAAGCGGATCTTGTTCTGGATTTAAAAAGGTTAAAACGCGTTGTTTTTGATAAGGCTTCATCAAAAACATCCATAATATGGGGGCAAAAGCAGATGCTAAGCCTGCGCAAATGCCAATTAATTTCCAACTAGCGCCAGCAAGAAATATCACGAAAATACCTGAGCTAGCAATAAGTAGTGATGTACCTAAGTCTGGTTGTTTTGCGATCAATAGTGTTGGCATTAGCACTAAAATAAAAGCGATAACAATTTTTGAAATCTTTGTTGGCAGATCATACTGGCTAACATACCAAGCAATCATAATTGGTACGACAAGTTTCATTATTTCCGACGGCTGAAATTTGGTGAATCCTAAATCTAACCAGCGCTGTGCTCCTTTACCAACATGGCCAAATAGCAGTACTGCGGTTAGCAGCAGCAGCCCTAGCACAAATACCGGAACCGCCCACTTTCGATACGATAGTGGCGGTATTTGCGCGACAATAAACATAACAAAAAAAGCGACCGCAACACGTTTTGCGTGACGAATTAACATGGCGCTTTCTTGACCACCGGCACTATAAACAACAAAAAGGCCTAAAATCATCAGAATTAAGATACCAAAGAGCAAGGGCAGATCTATGTGCAAACGTTGCCACAACGTACGCTGCTTTTGTTGATCTTGTCCGGTACTACGCACTATTGAGCTCCTGTGTTGGTAATTGAGCTTTGCTTAATGTCTTGATGATATACGTGGTCATGTAATGGATGTTTACTATGGTCTTCACTGATTATTTCTCGATCGCCAAAGTATTGATCCATGATTTGACGGGCGACAGGAGCGGCATTTGCACCACCACCACCTTTGGCGACATTTTCAATAGCAACGGCAACAACAATTTCTGGTTTCTCATAAGGGGCGAATGCAATAAACATGGCGTTGTCGCGTTTGTTCTCTTGTACTTTGGTTGCATCGTATTTTTCGTCTTGTGCTAAGTTGGCGGTTTGTGCTGAGCCAGTTTTTCCGGCGGCATCGTATTTACTGCCTTTAAATGCACTATGGCCGGTGGCGCCAACTTTTTGTACCGTATTATGCAAACCATCTAACACTATGTCCCAATTCTTATCGTCAGCAAGAATAATAGGTGGTTTTTCATCAACTTGGTATTCTGTAATAAGCTGCTCTTGTTGATTATTGCCCTCATCAACAATGACTTCAGACGTCGACTTAAGCAAGTGCGGCACTTTAATTTCACCTTTGTTAACCAAAATAGAAATAGCTTGCGACAATTGCAATGGTGTGACGGTCCAAAAACTTTGTCCTATGCCGACAGAAAGTGTTTCGCCGGTATACCAGTTTTGGTTATAACGCGCTCTTTTCCATTCAACGCTTGGCATAATTGCTCGGCTTTCTTCATGAATATCAATGCCGGTAAGTTCACCAAAGCCAAATTTTTCCATCATTTTACTAATACGTGTTATGCCAAGTTTATAGGCCAAGTCGTAGTAATAAACGTTACAAGATTGCTCTAACGACGTGGTTAAGTTGACTTTGCCATGGCCCCATTTTTTCCAGTCACGTCTTTTGGTTTCTATGCCCGGTAGTTGATAAAAGCCGGGGTCGTAAATTTCAGTATCAGGGGTAATAATGCCTTCATTTAAGCCTGTTAGTGCCAGTAATGGCTTAATGGTAGAAGCTGGAGGGTAACCTTGAACAGTACGATTGAGTAAAGGTTTATTACTCTTTGGGTCTAATAATTTTTTGTATTTTTTGCTGCTAATACCATGAACAAATAAGTTACCGTCAAAGCTTGGATTTGAGTACATGGCCAATACACCACCATCTCTTGGGTCGATAGCAACCACCGCGCCGCGTTTTCCCGATAGTGCGCGTTTGGCGATCATTTGTAATTCAATATCTAGCGTTAAAGTTAAGTCTTTTCCTGGTATCGGCGGCGTAAAATCTAAGGTACGAATCACGCGACCTTGGTTATTAATTTCAACCTCTTGATGGCCAATAGTGCCGTGTAGAATGTCTTGATAATACTTTTCTAAGCCGAGCTTACCAATATTGCGTGTGGCAGCGTAATTTTCGGCTTTGCCTTGTTCTTCTAACTTAATTGAATCTCTGCGATTAATACGCGCAACATAACCCAAAGAGTGGGTGGTTAAATCGGCAAAAGGATAATAGCGTTTTAAGCGTGCGTCGATAAAAAAACCTGGAAACTTATGCTTGTTAACTGAGAATAGCGACACTTGATGTTCGCTTAATCGAGAATAAAGCTCAATTGGCTTAAAACGGCGTTTACTTTTTATCGCTTTAAGTAATTTATTTTGTTTTTCTTGGCTAATATCGAGTAATTGGCTGATCTCTTTCAGGCTAGTTTGTATGTCATCCACTTGTTCAGGGATCACTTCTAAACTGTAAACAGGTTTATTATCAGCAAGTAGCACACCGTTACGATCATAGATCAAGCCTCTATTCGGTGCTACAGGTAATAATTTGATGCGATTTGAGTTAGAGCGTGTTTGATATTTTTGATAAGAATTAACTTCGAGATCATAAACATTACTAAACAGGACAAGAGATAAAATCAATACACCAATAAAAGTTATAAAAGTACGGCGTGCAAAAAGGTTAGCCTCGGCGCTATGATCTCTTATGGCAACACGTTTGTTAGCTGCCATTGGTTACTCTCGATGATAAGGATGGTTATTATTAATTGACCAAGCACGGTAAAGGCTTTCTGCAACCACTATGCGTACCATAGGATGTGGTAACGTAAGAGGGGATAATGACCACTTTTGCTCTGAAGCTCGAATACAAGCAGGAGCTAATCCTTCCGGTCCGCCGACAAGTAAAGCAACATCTCGGCTATCAACATGCCAACGATCAAGCTGTTTGGCAAGATCGGGTGTAGTCCAAGGCTTACCTTCAACTTCCAAAGTGACAATACGATTACCTTTAGGGATGGCTGCTAACATTTGCTCGCCTTCTTTTTCTAGAATGCGAGCAATATCGGCATTTTTTCCGCGTTTTCCAGGAGCTATTTCGACTAAATGAAAACTCATGTCGCGGGGAAAACGTCGGCAATATTCATTGAAGCCTTGGCTAACCCAAGCTGGCATTTTATTGCCTACGGCATATAAGGTAATGCGCATTGCTGTTTATGCTATTCCCAAAGTTGTTCTAGTTGGTAACGGTCACGTGCTTCATCTGTCATTACATGCACAATAACATCACCTAAATCGACCAATGACCATTCACCAACATCATTTCCTTCAACACCTAAGGCTTCTACGCCTTCTGCACGACACTCAATTATTAACGATTTGGCGATAGAAATTACATGACGTTTTGAATTACCAGAACATATGATCATACAGTCGGCGAAACTAGATTTTTTTGATATGTCTAAATTAACAATATCGCGGCCTTTCATATCTTCGATTTTTTCATTAACAAAAGTAATTAGATCTGAGCTTTGCAAGTGTGGTATCTCTATTAAAAACAATAATCGGCGATAATAGCACTATTTTGTTTATCCGTTAACCGTGTATTGCGGCCAACGAAGAGTTTTTTAAGTAACAAGGCATTTTTACCTAGAATATCGGTATTTTATCGGTAAAGTTGCTGTTGCTCTATGTAGATATAAACTTGTTTTGTGACAAATTGAGCATAGTCCTCGCCAGATCGAATTTGGCGTCGAATTTGTGTAGATGAAATATCAATAGCTTCACATTCATGTAAAATAATTTTACCTACAGAATGTTTTTTTAGCTGCTCAACACTTTCGACAAGATGAGGTGTTAAGGCTGGGCTGATTTTTGTGTTCAACTGTTGATGACAATAACCGGGTCGAATATTAACAATTAAGTTGCATAGCGTTAGAATTTTTTGCCAATCTCGCCATTGCGTGAATGTCAATAATGAGTCCATCCCCATCATAAAATGCAGATGAGCATTAGGCTGCTCTGCTTTTAACTCCGCTAAGGTATCAACGCTAAACGAGTGCTCGCTACGCATAAGTTCACGCCTATCAAGTTGAAATAAATCATCGTTTAGGCATATTATTTCTGCCATGCTTGCTCGCTGCTCAGCACTTGCATGAGTGTTCTGTTTATGGGGAGGAATATGCGCAGGTATTAGCGATACGTGCTTAGCACCTAACCATGTTGCGGTTTCCTTAGCTGGTGCAATGTGGCCTAAATGAATAGGGTCAAAAGTGCCGCCTAATAATAAAATTAACGCTGGCTGTGCGGGCTTAGTTATACTCATAATCTAAACTGAAATTTTTACTTAATTGTCCGTGATAAAGGCAAATAAAGACATCGCTGAGCAGAATGAATGGGTTGAAATCGCTACTGGTTTTACTAAGTAAATCTACTTGTGCTAGCCGCGCTAATGCATGTTCAGCATTCGACAAGCTTATTTGCGTTAACGCGTGTTGATATAAAGGCTTTTTCTTATCCCAAACTCTATACTGCTTAAATATGTCATTTTGACCAGCGCCTTGTGTTTGCAGTGTTAACATGGCATGCAATTGATTAATTTCTTTATGAACAAACCAGACTAATTGCCCAAAAGCACTGCCGTCATGTTGTAACTGATCTAACATAGCGATGCATTTTTTCAAATCGCCAATGAGCAAAGTATCAATTAATTGAAAAGGGTTAAATTTGGCTTGCTTAATTAGTAATTGCTCGGCTTCCTCAACACTTACTTGTTGTTGGCCGAACAATATCGATAATTTTTCTAACTCTTGCGATAACGCCGGTAAGTTGCCTTCAAATAACTCGGTCATTAATTCAAGCACGTCAGGGGATAATGACAATTGTAATGCGCGAGCTTGATTTGCTAGCCATAGTTTAAGTTGTTTGCCTTCAATATCATATAAAGGTAAAAAACAACCTGCCGCCTCTAAACTTTTAAACCATTTACGCTTTTGAGTAGGTGCATCGAGCTTAGGGCCATGAAAAACTAACTGTACATCTTGATGAAGTGCAGCTAGCAGTTGGGCTATTGCTTTAGCGCCACTATCGCCAATTTTACCAGTTACAAACTCAATTTCGATAATACGCAATGAGGAAAATAGGCTCATTGACTGATATTCTTGTAGCAATTCATCCCAATTAAATTTATCGTCAACACTAAAGCGAATGATTTCATCAAACCCTTGCTGATTTGCGATAGTTTTAATTTTATTTAATGCGTCATTTTTTTGCCAAGGCTCATCGCCAAATATTAACCAAATAGGCTTAAAGCCTTGCTTTAGCGTATTGTCGAGTTGGTTATGATAGATGCGCATTGAATATTAACTTAGTGCTAGTTTATAGCTGGATACTGGCCATATCACGCAAGATTTTATTTGCAGCTTCTTGACGCATTTCACGCAACATTAATGATAATTCACGACTTTTTGCTAAAGCAATATCAGGGTCGTCTTGGTAATCACGGTTTAATTCAAAACTAAAGTTTTGTATGTCTTTCCCGGGTAATAATATTTGATACCGTACTGTGTAAATTAGCTCGTATTCTGCAACTTGTCCGTTAGGGAATAACGATAACGTTCTTCTCTCTAAGTTATCTTGTAACATGCGCATTTGTGGTACAGGTTGGTCACTTCTACTCACTAAATTGACATCGTTAATAGTTAAGTGTTGTTTAACCAGTCGAGTTAATTCGCCAAATTTATCAACCGAGCTGAACTCTATCGTTTGTAGCTCTGGCGCAAGCAGGTAATTGCCACGTAATTGAAAGCCGCAGCCACTCAACATTATGGCTAATAAGCTAAATGACAGGTAAACACTAAGTTGTCGTATAATAATTTGACTCATAAATTGTTCGCTATTTTCTCGGTAAAAGTAGGCAAAGAGTGCTGCTAAGTTATACAAACTATTAATTATAAAAATAGGTGAGTAATGACTAACTTAGCTATTACTCACCAGCTTTATAGCAATGTAAATTAATTAGCAACGATGTTTAGTAGTTTTCCTGGCACGTAAATAACTTTACGCACTGTTTTTCCCTCTGTAAAACGACTAACATTTTCATCGGCAAAGCCCATAGCTTCAACGGTTTCTTTTGTTGCATCGGCAGCGACAGTCATTTTGGCGCGTACTTTACCGTTAACTTGTAAAATGATCAGTTTTTCATCTTCTACTAACGCGCTTTCATCAACAACAGGCCATAACGTATCTTCAACGGAATTACCATCGCCAATCATACTCCATAAGTGATGACTTAAATGTGGCACAATTGGTGTTAGCATTAGTACTAGCGCTTGAATAGCTTCATGCATTACCGCTTGGTCTTCATTACTTTCGATGCTGGCTTTACTTAAATGGTTCATTAATTCCATGATGGCAGCAATAGCAGTATTGAAAGTATTACGACGGCCTATATCATCACTAACTTTCGCAATCGTTTTATGTAATTCACGACGTAAAGTTTTTTGCGCTGAATTAAGCGTTAACCCTGCAATGGTTGCAGTTGTTTGTGATGTATTAGCTACTTGAGTGAAGTCATAAACAAGCTTCCAAACACGTTTTAGAAAACGATGTGCACCTTCAACACCAGAATCAGACCATTCTAGAGTTTGTTCTGGTGGCGAAGTAAACATAATAAACAAGCGTACGGTATCAGCACCGTATTGTTCGATAACTTCTTGAGGGTCGATACCGTTGTTTTTCGATTTCGACATTTTGCTCATACCAGCAGAAATAACTGGCTTGCCGTCAAGTTTACTGGTGGCCGATACCACAGCGCCTTTTTCATTGCGTTCAACGTTAACTTCGGTTGGTGATATCCACTCTTGTGCACCGTTTTCTGCTTCACGGTAATAAGTGTCTGCTAGTACCATACCTTGACACAATAATTTTTTGAACGGTTCATCAGACTCAACCAAGCCTGTATCACGCAATAATTTATGGAAAAAACGTGAATAAAGTAAATGTAAAATAGCATGTTCAATACCACCAATGTATTGATCTACCGGTAACCAGTAGTTGGCCTTTGCTGGATCTAACATTTGTGTGTCATCGTTTGGTGAACAATAACGCGCGTAATACCATGATGATTCCATAAAAGTATCAAAGGTATCTGTTTCACGTAATGCGTCTTCACCATTGAATGTGGTTTTAGCCCATTCTGGGTTGTCTTTTATTGGTGATGTTACACCGTTCATTACCACATCTTCTGGTAATTCTACTGGAAGTTGCTCAGCTGGAACTGGTACCGATTCGCCATTGGCTAAGTTGATCATTGGAATTGGCGTACCCCAATAACGTTGGCGAGAAACACCCCAATCACGTAAACGGTAGTTTACTGTAACTTTACCTTTATTTTCGTTAGTAAGTTTCTCTGAAATAGCTTTAAAAGCGGCGTCAAAATCTAGGCCGTCAAACTCGCCAGAATTTACCAATGCGCCTTTTTCAACAATAGCGGCTTTGGCAATGTCATCACCTTCTTGTGCAACAATCACTTGCTTAATTTCTAAGCCATATTTTTGAGCAAATTCAAAGTCACGTTGGTCATGACCAGGAACTGACATAACAGCGCCTGACCCGTAATCCATTAACACGAAGTTTGCCGCCCAAACCGGTACTAACTCACCTGTAATTGGATGAATTGCTTTCAAGCCCGTATCGACACCTTTTTTCTCCATGGTAGCCATATCGGCTTCGGTGGCTTTATTGTTTTTACATTCTTGAATAAAGTCAGCTAGTTCAGCATTATTTTTTGATGCGGCTAACGCTAATGGGTGCTGTGCTGCTAATGCAACATAAGTTACGCCCATTAAGGTATCTGGTCGGGTGGTGTAAATGTCAAAAGTGTCGCTAGAGTCGGCAACTTGGAAGGTCATTTCAACACCTTCAGAACGACCAATCCAGTTGCGCTGCATGGTTTTAACTTGTTCAGGCCACTCTTCTAGTTGGTCTAAATCGTTAAGTAGTTCTTCAGCATAATCAGTAATCTTAATAAACCACTGCGGAATTTCCTTACGCTCAACAATAGCGCCAGAGCGCCAGCCACGACCATCAATAACTTGCTCATTCGCTAATACAGTTTGATCAACCGGATCCCAGTTAACCGTAGCGTTCTTTTTGTACACTAAACCTTTTTCATAAAGCTGTGTGAAAAACCACTGCTCCCAACGATAGTAATCTTTCTTACATGTGGCTAGTTCGCGACTCCAGTCATAACCAAATCCTAAAGATTTTAATTGGTTTTTCATGTAATCAATGTTTTGGTAAGTCCATTTTGCTGGCGCTGAATTGTTTTTAATAGCAGCGTTTTCTGCAGGTAAACCAAATGCATCCCAACCCATAGGTTGCATTACATTTTTACCTTGCATACGTTGGTAACGAGAAATTACATCCCCCAAGCTGTAGTTACGAACATGGCCCATGTGGAGACGGCCACTTGGGTATGGAAACATTGCCAAACAATAAAATTTTTCTTTTCCAGGTTGCTCTTCAGCTTTGAAAGTATTGTTATCGGTCCAGAATTTTTGAACGTCGGCTTCAATTGATTGGGGATTGTAAATGGATTCCATTAAGATTTCTCAAACACGCTATAAAATAAGATATTCAACTGGCTTTTATGGTCGAATTTACGTTTATAAAATTCGGACGTATTGGGCTAAATTGAAATGACAAAAATAATCTCGATAGGATACCTTATCTCACGCGTTAGCGACAAGTTAAAGCGAGATAAAGCGCGAGTTTTTTAGTAAATGGCGAATAGAATGGCGTTAAGGATGAAAAGAATCAGCAAATGTGCGCTTACTAAACGCTAATTTACACTATAATTAGGTTACAGGAGTCATTGATAAGTGTGTAAGCTAGGAATTTGTTATGAAGCCACAACAATCTCGTTTTCAAGCCGTTTATCAAAAAATTCAAACCTGGTTAGATGATACTAACCAGCATGAGATACGCTCAATAGTTGAACTAGTGACGCAGGTTAAAATGCTCCTTGTTGCCGCTGAAAAAATTCCTGAACAGCAAATTAAACAATTTGTTGATAATTTGAAATATGATTTAAACGACTTTTATCAACAAACCCAGTCAGACATTAAACATTCCATATATTTAGAGTTATTGAATGAAAATATTTGGGCAACGCTGGCACAAATAACCGATAAGTCGCAAGTAGAGTGGACCGAGCTGGTTGATGATTTTCAGCATCAAGGCCAATATCATGTCGGCGATTATGTTGGCTTTGGCCAACTTAAATGCCAACAATGCCAACACAGTGTGCTGTATAGCCATGCCAATATTATTGTGGAATGTATAGAATGCGGCGGTAAAGATTTTCATCGAGTTGGCCTAACACCGTAATAATTCAGCGAATATTAATATTGTTTTTGCTCAAAGAGCGCAACTCACTGTACACTATCTTTAATTATTCTTTATCACAGCATCAGCTTGATATTAACGTACCATTTCCGAGAGAGCTTTTATGACAACTGTGTCTACCAGCGTACGACTTAAACCCAACCAATTAACCGCTCAACTTTCCGTCGAACAATTTGCCAGTAACACGCCAACATCTGAAATAGAGCAAATATTTATTGGTCATGAGCGGGCGAAAGAAGCGTTGAATTTCGGATTATCAATGGACACGCCTGGTTTTAATGTTTATGCCATGGGCGAGCACGGCACGGGGCGACAAACACTGATTAAGCAAATGTTGGCAGCAACAGCTAATCAAGAGCCGACGCCGCAAGAATGGTGTTATATCAATAATTTTGATGATCCTAATTCGCCACATAAGTTATATGTCAGCCCAGGTGATGGTAAGCAGTTACTTACCCGAATGAACACCTTTATTGACGAGTTGATGGATTTGTTTCCTGATATTTTTGACAACCCAGGTTACCAAAGACAAAAGGCTGCAATCGACCGAGAATTTAATCAAAAATACGATGAAGCTATTGCTGAAGTAGAAGAAACGGCACTCAAAAATGAAGTAGTGCTGTATGAAGAAAATGGTGAAATTGGTTTTTCGCCATTAGTTGATGGCAAACCGCTAAACGATAAAGAGTTTGCCAATTTAAATGAGCCAAAGCGCGCTGAATTTTATATTTTATTAGCTAAGCTTGAAGATTTTTTATCAGAGAAACTCATTGAATTACCACAATGGAAACGTATTTCATCAGATAAATTGCGCAAGCTTAAACATGAAACTGCCGAAAACAGCATTCGACCTTTTTTGAAAGAGTTAGAACACGAGTTTGCCAGCAATATTGGTGTTTTAAAATATTTAACAAAAGTGAAGTCGCATGTTGTTGATGCGGTATTAGAAATACTCGTTGATGAGAGTGCCGAAGCGCCAAACGACAAAGATATGCGCAAGCTAATGGTTGAACGTTTCTTACCGAACTTATTGGTTGCTCGTAAAGCTGATGAAGGTGCGCCGGTTATTTATGAACAAAACCCGACTTTTCAAAACTTATTTGGTCATGTCGATTTTGCAAGTTTTCAAGGTAGTAGCTATACCAGTTACCGCCTGATACGAGCGGGTGCATTACATAAAGCTAACGGTGGTTATTTATTACTTGAAGCTGATAAATTATTAACGCAACCTTTGGTATGGGCGCGACTTAAATTAGCGTTAAAATCACAACAAATTACCATTGAAAATCCCTATTCAGAATATAGCCAACCAGGAGCGTTTAGCTTACAGCCGGAAAAAATTCCGTTAAAAGTGAAAGTGATATTGCTTGGTGATCCGGAAATTTATTATACCCTGCAAGATTATGATCAAGAGTTTACTGAGTTATTTCGAGTACTTGCTGATTTTGATCGCCACATAGATAAAAGCCAGACTAGTTTAAATGATTATGCCAATTTAATTCGTCAACGAGCCTATCGTAACAATTACCCAGAAGTAACTGATGAAGCGGTGCTAGAGCTAGTTAAATATGCCTTACGACGCGCTGAGCACCAGCATAAAATTTCCGCCAATATTGTGCAGGTTAACGATTTACTTGATGAAGCTCATTACGTTTGGAAGTTATCTGAGGCTAGTAATGGCTTATGTGGAAAGCACGTTACTATGGCACTGGCAGCAAAACAGCGACGTACTGGCAGAATGAGCGAAGCTTGGTTAGAGGAAATTAAAGAGCGACAGCTACTGATAGATACCGAAGGCGAGAAAATAGGTAATATTAATGGTCTAACCGTGTTAGAGATAGGCGACAGCGTTTTTGGCACACCTGCACGCATTACGGCAACTGTGTATGCGGGTAGTCAAGGCGTTACCGATATTGAAAGGGAAGTGGACTTAGGTAAGTCGATTCACTCTAAAGGGGTGCTAATTCTAACCGGCTATTTAGGGCATAAATATGGTCAAGAATTTCCTGTGACAATTTCTGCTAATATCGCTATTGAGCAGTCTTATGGCCATATTGATGGTGACAGTGCTTCTATGGCTGAACTGTGTGCGTTAATTTCTGCAATTGCTAATTTACCTATTAATCAAGGTATTGCGATAACGGGGTCGATGAATCAGCATGGTGAAGTGCAATCTATTGGTGGTGTTAATGAAAAAATTGAAGGCTTTTATCGCTTGTGCAAAGACAAAGGCTTGACCGGAAAACAAGGGGTTATCATTCCAAAAACTAATATGATTAACTTGATGTTAGCGCCGGAAGTTATTGAAGCAGTAAAGAATGACATGTTTGCTATTTATGCCGTAGAAAATGTTGACCAAGCATTTGAAGTGTTAATGGCACAACCTGCTGGCGAGATTAGTCGCACTGGCCGTTACCCAAGAAAATCTATCCATGGGCTAGTTTTAGATAAATTGTCAGCATTTTCTGATTTACTCAATGGCGCCGAAGAGTAGCTAACACCATTGTAGTATTTAGGTGACTGAGCTGATATTTTTAGGACAGAGTTTTAATTTAAGGTGGTAGATGTAAATGCCACCTAAATGATTACTTACTGATATATAGGTGACAGTTTCGAAACAGATAGGGTCGTTTATTTAAGCGCAATACCGTTATTACTGCTTATGTCGTTGAAAATGGTTTTGGCAAATACCGTTAGAAAACCTCTCTGATTGGGTACATCTAAACTCCAAGGTTTTGTCTAATTCACCGAACAATCGAATTCCATTGCCAAGCAAAATTGGAATGGTTGTAATAACTATTTCATCGATTAGATCTTCTTTGAGAAAACTTTGTATCGTTAGCCCACCATCTATATAAAGATTTGAATAACCTTTCTTTTTCAAGCTTTCTGTCACTTCTTTTAAGTTACCCTTTACTAAGAATACCTTCTCCTTTAGCTCCTCATTAATAGTTTTTAGTGTATTGCTTAAGACAAAAACGGGTTTGGAATAAGGCCACTCACAGCCCATGTTCATCACTAATTCTACAGTATTTCGTCCCATGACTAATGCATCTATTCGCTCCATATGCTTATGAAAGCCCATATCTAAATTGTCGGGATTAGGAATTGATTCTAGCCAATCAATTTCATTATTTACATCAGCTATATAACCATCAAGGCTGCTCGCAATAAACACTATATTAGACATAATTACCTCTTCTGTATGATTTTACTTTATTCTACAGTGTAGAATAAAGTAAACTAATTCTACACTGTAGAAATGATAAGTAAAGCAGAAATTGACGGGTATGAATGACATTGAAAGCAAAAGAGGACGACCTCTCAAAAATGATAAGGGGTTAAACAAGGAACTTATTATCGATAAAGCCAAGTACATGATGCTAAATTCAGGGAAAATACCAAGTATTAGGGCAATATCGAAAGAGCTAATGGTTGATCCTATGGCATTATATTACTATTTTAAAAACAAAAACTTATTGCTAGAGGAAATAACAAAGTCTCTTATTTCAGATATTTATGAGCCTAGCCAATCTTCAAATTGGCAGTTGGAACTAAGCAGACTCTCAAAAAGCTATTTAACGATTTTGTATCAATATGAAGGGCTATTGCATATTCTACTTTCGATGACTTCAATTGGCCCCGCAGAAGTATTTATTAATAGGTTCAACTCAATAATGCGCCCACTGAATATTGGGGAAAGACAAGAAAAACTGTTTCTTGATGTACTTGTTGATTATTTACATGGAGTTTCAATTGCTCTAGCATGCGATAAATCAAATAGCTTAACTATTGATTATGTTGACCAACCTTTAGAGTTTTTGATTCGAGGAATAAAATTTTCGGAGAATAAAAACGATTAACAAATAAACTCTTAATCTTATGTAAACATTTATCACTCGTTCTTATTGGACTTGACTGGGATTAAATTCTGAAAGCTAAAGTGGTTAACTTAAGTTGAGCCACAGTCATCAGAATTTAAGCGTCTCAAATTTCTTTTCAAAAAAATAAATGTGGCAAGCACCGTGTTTCTTGCTCTTCATTGATGCTGCAATATAAATTATTAATATCTGCTTAAAAAATAAGCATTATTTAAATTCTTTTCTATACTGAAATTGTTAGTCATATTTTTTAATTTATCGTTTTTGCAAGACGTACTCGTAAATAGATAAGTTGAATAATTGGCAAAGTTCATTTTGATAGCTTCAATATTGCGTCAAACATGAATAGTAAACTATAGGTGCTATCTCAGTAGGATTAATGAAGAGAGAAAGTTAGCGAAAGCGAAATAACAATAATAAGTCAATGCAGCGAGCTGATGTTACAAGCCGTAATGAATAGCTCCCTATAAGGTCAGGATGTACACCTACCTAAATTATGATTTTTGCTTGTATAACAATGTTCTTAATTATTGTTTGGTTTAAATATCAAGTAAGCGATGTTTAAAAGTTTCTCATTTAATTCTAAAAGTTGCCTAAATAGAAAAGCAACACGTTTTCTATTTGAAAATAACTTGTATCGATAAGTTCGCGGTCTGTCGGTTTGTAGTTTTTAGTGATAACTAACTATAAGTGAGGCGTTGTGGAAACATCCGATCAAATAGCACAAGTTTGGCCTATTGCGGCTTACTTTATTATTTTGGCTGGTATGCTCATCGTGATGATGTTGCTGTCTTATTTTCTTGGGCCAAAAAGTAAACAGCGAGCAAAAAATACCCCTTATGAATCAGGTATTATTTCCGTTTCAGAAAACAAAACTCGTTTTACCAACCACTTCTTTTTATACGCTATTTTTTTCGTAATATTTGATCTAGAAACTATTTATCTTTTCGCTTGGGTAATTGCCTTTGACGATGTTGGTTGGGCAGGTTTTATTGAAGCAAGTATATTTATTGCTATTTTGTTAGCGGCATTGGTTTACTTAATACGAATTGGCGCTCTGGAATTGAAAAAACGTCACCAACCTTTTCGACAAGTTCAATTAGAAAAAACGCTAAATGTCGCCTCTGAAGCGCAGCAAAATAGAGGAAGTTTGTAATGGAGTGGTCGTTAACTAAAGCAAAACTAGATGATGCCATGAGCCAGGTTAAGGGGATTTCGGAAGAAGAATTGAAGCGAAACGTGTTTATGGCAAAACTGGATGACATGGTGAATTGGGGCCGTAAAAATTCTATTTGGCCATTTAATTTTGGTTTAAGTTGTTGTTACGTTGAAATGGCCACTAGCTTTACTTCTCGTCACGACATTGCTCGTTTTGGTGCCGAAGTTATTCGCGCAACACCAAGGCAAGCAGATCTAATGGTAATTTCAGGTACTTGCTTTCGAAAAATGGCACCCGTTATTCAACACTTGTATGAGCAACTTTTAGAGCCGCGCTGGATTATTTCTATGGGGTCGTGTGCAAATTCTGGTGGCATGTATGACATTTATAGTGTTGTGCAGGGTGTTGATAAATTTATTCCAGTCGATGTTTATGTTCCTGGTTGTCCGCCTCGCCCAGAGGCATTGTTGGAAGCTTTATTATTATTACAAACCAATATTGAACATCAGCCAAGACCGTTAAGTTGGGTGGTGGGTGAGCAAAATGTTAGCCAAATAGCGAAACCTTCGTTACGTGATATTAAACACGAATACCGGATACAAGTAACTAACTTAGAACCCCCAGACCAAGTGTAACCTGACCTAGCATTTTTTTGAGCAATAAACAGTAATGTAGATTTTAATAATAAAAATTTTCTGGTTGTAAAGGACGTCGAAAGTGACACAAGTAGATATTAAAGCGAGTAGAGATTGGCAGATGCTTCAGGCAGTACCTTTGCTTGATGAAGTTATTGCTATTTCGCCAGAATTAAATTTGCAAGCTGTTACTGCCATTGAAAATATTGTTGATGACATTCCTTCATTTTGGTTGGATAAAAACCAGCTAATTAAGTTAATGCAGGTTCTCAGGCAAGAGCTCGATAAGCCTTTTGATATGTGCTTTGACATTACTGCCATTGATGAAAGTGAAAAACAGCATAAATCACCATTATCAAAAGCTTTTACTGTAAGTTACCACTTACGCTCATATCAACGAAACCAAGACATTCGCATTAAGGTTGCACTTTCTGCATCAAGTAAATCATTAGAAAGCGTGTGTAGCTTTTGGCCTAATGCGAATTGGTATGAGCGTGAAGTTTGGGATATGTTCGGTATTATTTTTGACAATCATCCTTATTTAACCCGCATTCTAATGCCAAATACTTGGCAAGGGCACCCGTTACTGAAAACTCACCCTGCACGAGCAACAGAAATGGACCCGTTCACACTGCCACCGTATCAGCAAGATAAAGAGCAAGCAGCACTGCAATTTGACCCACAAGCGTGGGGCATGAAACGACAGAGCAAAGACAGTGATTTTATGTTTTTGAACCTTGGCCCTAACCACCCAAGTGTTCATGGAGCGTTTCGTATTGTGCTGCAAATGGAAGGGGAAGAAATAATCGATTGTGTACCTGATATTGGCTATCACCATCGTGGCGCGGAGAAAATGGGTGAACGTCAGTCTTGGCATAGCTATATTCCTTATACTGATCGCATCGATTATCTCGGTGGCGTAATGAATAACTTTCCTTACGTTATGGCGGTGGAAAAGCTTGCCGGTATTCATGTACCCGACCGTGCGAAAGTGATCCGCATTATGACTTCTGAGATGTTTCGCATTCTCAGTCATTTACTATTTTATGGCACATTTGCACAAGATATTGGCGCACTTTCGCCAATTTTTTATATGTTTATCGACCGGGAAAAGCTGTTTGGCATTATTGAAGCCTTCACTGGTGCGCGCATGCACCCAAGTTGGTTTCGAGTTGGTGGTGTTGCACAAGACTTGCCAAAAGGTTGGGATGTTTTAGTACGAGATTATGTTAATTACTTACCTAAGCGTTTAGATGAGTATGAAAAAATGGTTATGCAAAATGCTATTTTAAAACAGCGAACGGTTGGTATTGGTGCATATTCCAGCCAAGAAGCGATTGAATGGGGCGTTACGGGTCCGGGCTTGCGAGCGACAGGTTATTCATGGGATATGCGTAAACAAAGGCCATATAGTGGCTATGACCAGTTTGATTTTGAAGTACCGCTTGGCCATAACGGTGATTGCTATGATCGCTGTCGAGTTCGCGTTGAAGAAATGCGGCAAAGTATTCGCATTATTGAGCAATGCTTAAATAATATGCCAGAAGGTCCGTATAAAGCGGAACACCCACAAACAACGCCACCGCTTAAAGACCGCACTATGCACGATATTGATACCTTGATCCCTCACTTTTTGAATGTGTCTTGGGGGCCAGTTATTCCTGCAGGGGAAGTATCTGTCAGTGTCGAGGCAACTAAAGGCATCATGGGCTATCACCTGATCAGTGATGGTAGCACCATGAGTTATCGAACGCGTATTCGTACACCAAGTTTCGCGCATTTACAGATGTTGCCATTGATCAGTCGTGGACAAATGGTGGCAGATCTTATTGCCACCCTTGGCAGTGTTGACTATGTAATGGCAGACGTTGATAGGTAAAGTTTTAACAAAGAAGTAAGAGCGTAATGAATAACTAGGTTTAAGCACTAATGACAAGCATAGGCTAACTAAGAGATGGTTATGGAAACAATCGAGACAGTGACTATTGATTATCAACACTATCTGACGGCAGATGAAGTTGCCGCCATTGAACATGAAGCCAGTATTATGGAAACACGTGAAGCGGCAGGCATTGAAGCGCTGAAAATAGTGCAGGCACACCGAGGCTGGATTAGTGATGATAGCTTATATGCAATTAGTGACTTGTTAGCAATGCCTGTAGCACAACTAGAAGGTGTTGCGACATTTTACAATTTAATTTACCGACAAGCGGTTGGAAAGCATGTCATTCACCTTTGCGATAGCATTGCTTGTCATCTTACAGGAACTAACAAGGTTTTACAGGCAATTAAGCAACATCTGCAGATTGATTACGGCGAAACGAGCCAAGATGGCCAATTCACTTTATTGTCTAACGCATGTTTGGGCGGGTGTGATAAGGCGCCGGTGATGATGATAGGTGAAGAGCATTATGAAGAGTTAACGCCCGAGAGCGCCATTGACATCTTACAAGCGCTAGCGAATAAGGAGCAAAGCTCATGAAAGACGCATTTGTTTCTAGTAGCACTTGTCCCCTTACCGAATGGGCTAATTCTCGACAGCCACTGGATTTTGATGGCTACTGTCGGCATGGTGGATATCAAGGGGCAAAAAATGCCATTTTAAAGCACACACCTAACGACGTATTAGAGATGGTCAAAAACTCTGGATTAAAAGGTAGAGGCGGAGCCGGTTTTCCAACGGGAATGAAATGGAGCTTCGTCCCTATGTTTGCTGATGATGACGAAAATGCGCCTGATAATAAATACCTAGTCGCCAATGCTGATGAAATGGAACCTGGCACGTTTAAAGATAGGTTATTAATTGAAGGCATACCGCACCAATTAGTGGAAGCTATGATCATTGGCGGTTACACCATAGGTGCTAATAAGGCCTATATTTTTCTTCGTGGTGAATATCATTTAGCAGCGAAGCGCCTGCAGCAAGCAATCAATGAAGCCTATGAAAATAATTGGCTTGGTGCCCGTATACAGGGAAGTACGTATTCACTCGATTTATATGTACATTGCAGCGCTGGTCGTTACATTTGCGGCGAAGAAACGGCACTGATAAATGCCCTTGAAGGAAAACGAGCAAATCCCCGTGCTAAACCACCATTTCCACAGGTAGCTGGTTTATTTGGTAAGCCGACTATCGTCAATAATGTCGAAACCTTATCCAATTTACCGCATATTTTAAAAAATGGCGTTGACTGGTTTCAAGCTATTGCACCAAATAGTGATGCAGGTAGCAAAATATATGGTGCCTGTGGCCGCGTAAAAAATCCAGGCTTATGGGAACTTCCTATGGGGCCAACCTTACGGGAAGTATTATTTCAACATGCTGGCGGTATGCAAGACGGTTTAAAGTTTCGTGGCTTATTACCCGGCGGTGCCTCGACCGATTTTTTGGTTGAAGAGCATTTAGATACGCCAATGGATTATGACTCAATTGCCAAAGTGGGTAGTCGTTTAGGTACTGGTGGTTTAATTGTACTTGACGATATGAATTGCCCTGTTGCTATGGTACTTAATTTAATGCGCTTTTTTGCGCAAGAGTCTTGTGGTTGGTGTACGCCATGTCGTGATGGCACGCCGTGGGCGGTGGAAGTATTAACACGCATAGAAAACGGCCAAGGTAAAATTGAAGATTTAGATACCCTTAACAAACTGTGTGACTTTATGTGGATTGGCAAAACCCACTGCGCACTGGCTCCTGGTGCTGTAGAACCTCTAAGGAGCGCGCTGAAATATTTCCACGATGACTTTCAGCAGCATATTGAAAGCGGTTGTTGTCATTATAACCCTGAGTCATTAGCTAAACGTACCCAAATAGCGATGACGGGAGGGCATTATCATGAGTGAAAATAGTAAAAATTTAGTTACTATTTATATTGACGAACAGCCCTATCAAGTTAGTACAGAAGATAATCTACTGGCGGGTGTGTTATCACAAAAACTTAATTTGCCTTATTTTTGTTGGCATCCATCGATGGGGTCTGTTGGGGCTTGTCGTCAATGTGCTGTAACTCAGTATCAAGACGAAAACGACCAACGTGGTCGCTTGGTGATGGCTTGTACAACGCCAATTACCGATGGTATGCGCATCAGTATTAAAAACTCCTATGCTAGTGAATTTCGTGAACAAGTGATTGCCGCCATGATGACCAATCACCCGCATGATTGTCCGGTGTGTGCTGAAGGTGGTGAATGCCATTTACAAGATATGACCGTGATGACAGGCCATAGTGTGCGTGAATATCAAGGAAGTAAAAGAACGTTTACTAATCAGTATTTAGGTGAGCTAGTCGGCCATGAAATGAACCGCTGTATTACTTGTTATCGCTGTACGCGTTTTTATAACGACTACGCTGGCGGCAAGGACTTTGGCGTTTTTGGCTCTAAAAACCAAGTTTACTTTGGTCGGCAATGTGATGGTGCATTAACAAGTGAATTTAGTGGTAACTTAGTTGAAGTTTGCCCAACAGGGGTTTTTACCAATAAGATATTTTCCGCTCACTATACTCGTAAATGGGATTTGCAATCGGCTCCTTCGGTATGCAGCCATTGCTCTATTGGTTGTAATTTAAGTATTGGTGAACGTTACGGCTCGGTTCGCCGAGTAATGAATCGCTATAACGCTGAGCTTAATAGCTATTTTCTTTGTGACCGTGGGCGTTTTGGTATTGGTTTTGTTAATGGTCAACAACGGTTAAAGCAAGTGACGGGGATAAAGCAGCAATCACCAGTGCAATTAACTAAGCTTGATGTTGCAAAAGCGTTGTCACATTTTCGATTAAAAAACTTTATTGGCATTGGCTCTGCTCGAGCATCACAGGAAGCCAATTTTTATTTAAAACATCTTGTCGGTAATGAGCATTTCTCGGCTGGGTATAATGATCAAGAAATGCGCGTTGCCGCGCAACATGCTCGCATTTTAGAGTATGGAACCCCTATTAGCTTAACTGAAATTGAAGCCAGCGACTTTGTATTAATTGTTGGTGAAGATATTACCCAAACTGCCCCGAGAATGGCGTTGTCGGTTCGACAAGCTTTACGCAATGCCGCAATAGAAAAAGCTGCATCAATTGGTATTCCGTCGTGGCAAGACAGCGCTGTAAGAACCATTGGCGGTAAGTTGTTATCACCATTATTTTCATTACACAGTACCACAACAAAGCTTGATGATGTTGCGGAGCAGGCTCTTATATTGCCCGTTGAGCGCATTAATGCTTGTTTACGGTTATTAGAAAAATTTTTACTGCTTGGCGATATCAAAGAGGTGGAGCAGCAGTTAAATGAAGTTTTTGCTCGAGAAGATGCTGAGCTTGAACAGGTAAGTGCGAAAGAGCAAAGCTTTATCACTTCTGTTTATCGCAAACTCTGCAGAGCTAAGCGGCCATTGCTTATTTCTGGTACAAGTTTGGTAAACGCGCAATTATTGCAAAATATCTGGCGTTTGATGCAATGCTCAAAGCAGCAAGATGGCATTAGCCTACCTAAAGTAATTGTTGTGCCGCCGTCGAGTAACAGTGTGGGCTTATTATCACTACTCGACGAACAAACGCTATCACTTGAGCAGGTTTTAGCTAGCTTAAAGCAAGTTGATGAAAATATTGCTGGGGTGATTGTTTTAGAGCAAGAGCTTTCTAATTGCTCTGCAAGTCAACTAGAGCAATTAAGAGCTAGCGCAGAAACGATTATCGTACTAGATCATAGTGAACATCGGCTTAGTCAAATGGCTGATATTGTTCTACCTGTTGCGACGGTGAGTGAAGGTGATGGCCACTATATTAATTACCAAGGTCGAGTGCAGAAATTTAGCCAAGTGCACCCACCAGTATTACCCGTACAAGAAAGCTGGCGTTGGCTCGACAATATTGCTGATACATTCGGCGTAAAAACACAAGCTAACGGCCAAGTAACAAGGATAACTAAAAGTGAGAGTTGTCAGTCGCTTGCACAATTACATCAATTTTTTAATCAGCACTTTGATGATTGGCCAGCGTTAGTTACTGGTGTCGCTAGCCCTATTGTAAAAAGCCCCATCGCTAGAATGCCACACCGAGCCAGTGGCAGAACCTCGCAAATGGCAAATATTAGCGTACATGAAAATAAAACCACGCAAAAGCTAGATGACAGTTATCGTTTTTCTATGGAAGGTGCATCAATAAAAACAAGTCATGATATGCCTTTTGTTTGGGCACCTGGTTGGAATTCCAATCAGGCTATAGGTCAATACCAAGAGCAAATTAATGGCGCATTGTTACAACAAGAAACGCCGCAATTTATAAAGTTATTAAATGGGCTTGTGAATAACTCATGTTGGCAACCAACAATGAATGACAGTATTAACCCGTTATCAAATCAAGCAAATGCTAACTTAAGTTATGTACAGCAAAAAAATATTTACTTAGATGATTGGCAGGCGGCAATGACGCCAGAGTTTCAGATGCTCAAGCAAAATAACCAACTCTTTATTAATAGTGATGTGGCTAGAACACTAGCCATACAGTCACAGCAATGGTGCAAGGTAGTTTTTTCCGCGACTAATGACAAAATGCAGTTAGTAAGCCAAACGGTTATTTGTCAGGTGAAAACGGTGGTAGCGTTATCAAAAACTTTAGTGTTTGGTAATTTTTCTTTGTGCCAATCATTATCTCATCAGCTTGAAATGAAAATAACCCCAGCTGGCGATCAAGAAATAACCGATTATCTTAGTCAATATAATGAAAATATTTTGGCGGCCAAAGAAAATCAAAAAGAGGTTTTGGCAAGACTAAAAGAAAACGATCAACATATTCCTATTAGGTTGATTTCAGGAGGGTTAAATGATGCCTGAAATGCTGTGGAAGCTTTTTGAAATTACTATCATTATTGCTTTATTGATACCTATGGCGGCAATGTTAGTGTGGGTTGAACGAAGAATGATAGGGATTTGGCAAGACCGTTATGGCCCCAATCGCGTAGGTCCGTTTGGCATATTACAGTCTTTTGCAGATTTGCTAAAAATACTTGGTAAAGAGGATTGGATACCACCATTTAGTGATCGTTTAGTGTTTACCTTAGCGCCCATTATTGGTGCGGTTTGCGTTTTGATGAGCTTCGCCGTTGTTCCATTTTCACCTGATATTGGCGTTTCCAATTTAAATATAGGATTGTTGTTTTTCCTTGCCATGGCGTCATTGGCCGTTTACAGCGTGGTATTAGCAGGTTGGGCGTCAAACTCTAAATATGCGCTGTTAGGAGGTATGAGGGCAGCGGCACAAACGGTAAGTTATGAAGTTTTTATGGGCCTGTCGGTGATGGGCGTAGTGCTGTTAACCGGAACATTTAACTTACGTGAAATAGTGTTAGCGCAAGCTGATGGTTGGCTAATACAGTCTCAGTTTGTTGGTTTCTTTATATTTTTGGTGGCTGGAATCGCGGAAAGCCACCGTTTGCCGTTCGATTTACCAGAAGCGGAAACTGAATTAACCGCAGGCTTTCATACTGAATACTCAGGGTTAAAGTTTGCGTTATTTTTCCTCGGTGAATATTTAGGTGTCACGCTGATTTCTGCAATGTCGGTGGTTTTATTTTTTGGCGGCTGGTTAATGCCCGAGCCGTTATCTAGTTGGTTGCCGCCCTTGCTTTGGTTTGTATTGAAGGTACTGTGCTTTGTGATGTTTTTTGTGTTGCTGAGAACATCATTACCACGGCCTCGTTTTGATCAATTGTTGAAGTTTGGTTGGATGGTGATGTTACCCCTTGCCTTACTCAATTTAATCGTCACCGCGCTATTGCGTTTAACGGGAGTGCTGTAATGAGTAAGTCATCATTAAAGGATTCGCTGTTTTTTAGTCAATTGAGAACCATGTGGTTGGTGCTCAAACATACCTTTACCAAAGCCGATACCGTGCAATATCCAGAGCAAAAACCTTACCTAGCACCACGTTATCGGGGCCGAATTGTTTTAACTCGAGACCCAAGTGGTGAAGAGCGTTGTGTTGCGTGTAATTTGTGTGCGGTTGCTTGCCCAGTGGATTGTATTGCGCTACAGCAAGTTGTTGATGATGATGGTCGAAAAAGAGCAGACTTTTTTCGCATTAACTTTTCACGCTGCATTTTATGTGGTTTTTGTGAAGAAGCGTGTCCTACCTATGCTATTCAATTAACGCCTGATGTCGAACTTGCTGAATATGATCGGCAAAATTTGGTTTATGAAAAAGAACATTTATTGATTAATGGCCCTGGTAAGTATCCTGATTATAGCTTTTATCAGCAGTCAGGAATTGCAATAGCGGGTAAAGGCAAAGGTGAAGCCGAGCAAGAAAGGCCACCAATTGATGTTAAAGGATTAATGCCATGATTTTTATCAATAGAGATTCCGGCAGCTGTCATCAGCTTAGGGAGGGACGATATGCTGAGTAGTTTAGCGACAATTGATAGTTTATTTTATCTTGCTGCTACCGTAGCCGTTATTGCTAGTTTAAAAGTAGTGACTGGAAATAATACTGTTCATGCTTTGCTGTATCTAGTGGTGTCATTACTTGCGGTAGCGGTTTGCTTTTATCTTATGGGAGCGCCTTTTGCCGCAGGCCTAGAGGTTATTGTTTATGCTGGTGCAATCTTGGTGTTATTTGTTTTTGCCGTGCTAATGTTTGGCCTAGGTAAAGATGAAACGACTAACGCGCCCCAGAACAATAATATAGCGAATATGTTTGGCGCTATGTTATTAGCGTTTACTTTACTCATTGAGTTGGTTGTTATTATTAATAATGCGCAAATGCAACAAACTTTGCAGGCCAATGTAGTGAGTTCTAAAGCTGTTGGCATTATGTTGTATGGCCCGTATTTACTGGCGGTTGAAATCGCTTCTTTCTTGCTTCTTGCCGGTTTACTTGCTGGCTATCATTACGCTAAACCTGAAGTAAAAGGGAGCCAACTATGACAACTATCCCATTATTTCATGTACTTATACTTTCTAGCTTACTGTTTGTTATTGGCTTTATTGGTGTTGTTGCCCGAAAAAACACGCTCTTTATGTTAATGAGCTTAGAAGTGATGCTCAATGCCGTTGGGGTGGCTTTTATTGGTGCCGGTAGCGCGTGGCAGCAAGCAGACGGGCAAGTGATGTTTATTCTGATTTTAACCTTAGCAGCTGCAGAAGTGGCGGTGGGGTTAGCGTTGCTGATTCGTATGCAAAAGAAATATCGTTCTTTAGATATTGATGTACTTAATGAGATGAGGGGGTAAATCGTGCTACTTGCCAGCTTGCCTTTTTATCCTTTAGTTAGTTTTTTATTGCTCATTGTTTTTGCTAAGCGTTTGTCTTGGCACATTGCTAGTTTTATTAGTGTTGGTGCTATGGCCATTACATCGGTTGTAAGTGCCTTGTTGGTTTATGAATTAGCGGCAAGTCAACATCCCTTTATTAGCGTAAATTTATGGCATTGGTTTAATTTGGTTAGCTCACAAGGGGTGACTGAAGTAAATGTTAGCTTTTATCTTGATAGCTTGTCAGCAGTGATGATCAGCGTTGTTAGTGGCATCGGTTTTTTGATTCATTTATTCGCCGCCGCTTATATGAAAGATGATGCCAACTTTACGCGTTTTATGGCTTATATGAACCTGTTTATCGTTGCCATGCTGGTCTTAGTATTGGCTGATAACTTGGTCTTACTATATTTAGGCTGGGAGGGTGTTGGTTTATGTAGTTTTTTACTTATTGGTTTTTGGTATCAAGAAAAAGCCAATGTTTTAGCTGCGCGAAAGGCATTTATTGTTACGCGTATTGGCGACACATCGATGGCAATTGGTTTGTTTTTATTGTTTAGCAGTTTTGGACAATTAAATATTGAAGCAATAAGTTCTTTGATACAACAAACAAGCCATTCTGATATCGGCTTTAGTGACCAACAATTAAATAATATTTACTGGATCGCCTTATTGTTACTTGGCGGTGCCGTAGGTAAGTCGGCACAACTTCCGCTACAAACTTGGTTACCTGATGCTATGGCGGGGCCAACACCGGTTAGTGCTTTAATTCATGCTGCAACTATGGTTACTGCTGGTGTGTACCTCATTGCTCGCATGCACGGTATTTTTATTTTTACACCGGAAGTGATGAGCTATGTTGCTTGGATAGGGGCTATTACCTTGTTGTTAGCCGGTTTTGCGGCACTGGCTCAAACTGATATTAAACGGGTTTTAGCTTACTCAACCATGAGCCAAATTGGCTATATGATGTTAGCCCTTGGTGCTGGTGCTTGGTCGGCAGGTGTTTTTCATCTTATGACGCATGCATTTTTTAAAGCACTGCTTTTTTTAACGGCCGGTGCGGTTATTTTGGCACTTCATCATCAGCAAAATCTTTTTAAGATGGGAGGCTTATTAAAAAGACTCCCGTTTGAAAGTGCGTTATTTATCATTGGTTTAGTTTGCTTAATGGCGTTGCCTGGTACCTCAGGTTTCTTTTCAAAAGAAGCGATAATAGCGCAGTTGTGGTTGTCAAACACCGCAGGGCCCGCATTGTGGTGGTGTGCGATATTAGGAGCACTCGTTACCAGTATTTATAGTTGCCGCTTATTCTTTTTAGCTTTTCTTGGTCAAGAACGTTTTACCGAGAAACTTGATTTTAAGCCAGCAAGTTTAATGCGTATGGCCTTAATAATATTAGCGTTATTATCTCTGTTTGGTGGATTAATCGTGCTTGATCTTAATCAGGTATTTGAAAAAGCCAATAACGCAAACATGGCGATAATAGCAGAGCCTAGATGGCTGCACACTGTTGCTATTGTTACGCCATTTATCGGCATTGTATTTTCTTGGTTTTATTTTAAAAAATACCGCCTAGCATCAAGCCAGAAAAATGAAATAAAAGCCAGTGAGCATAGTTTTGCTATGTTTTGTCGCAATGGCTTAGGTTTTGACAACCTATATAGCATTTTGTTGGTTAAACCATATCAAATATTGGCTAAGTTAAATCGCCGAGACTTAATTGACCAAACGTTGATGTCGACAGCTTGGTATGTTGATTTATGGCATGACGTGTTGGTTATGATACAAAACGGTAACTTACGTTGGTATTTGGCAGCATTTGGCTTGTCAATATTGATGCTAGTGGGAGTGAGTATTTTATGACACTAACATTTATCATGTTGGCTTTACTTGTTGCTGGTGCTTTTGCATGGGCTTTGGAAAAGCAATGGCAAGGAGCTGCAAAGTGGTTAGCGCTGGTTGTGCTTGCTTTGTTAGCAACAGTATTTGCTATTTTTGTGTTTAGCCATGTCAGTAACTTTGAAACACTGCAAGTGCTAACAAAAGTGAGTTGGATTAAAACCTTTAATATTGAATACAGTATTGCCCTAGACCAACTTAGCATAGTGTTAATTGCGTTAACTTGGCTCTTGGCGATTATTTGTGTGTTAGTGTCGTGGCGAGAAATTAAGCATCAAGTCGGTTTTTATTACTTTAATTTATTGGCGACCATTGCCGGTATTATTGGCGTATTTGTTGCCGTTGATATGTTTTTGTTCTTCTGTTTTTGGGAAGTGATGCTATTGCCCATGACCGCGTTAATTGCAATTTGGGGCCATGAAAATAGACGTTTCGCAGCAATCAAATTTTTTATTTTTACACAAGTTAGTAGCTTATTAATGTTAGTGGCAATTATTGCTACGGGGTATTTTCATTTGCTACAAACAGGGGAGTTAAGTTTTTATTACCTTGATTGGTTAGCACTAGATATGCCGCTTTCAATGACACAATATTTAATGCTGGGCTTTTTTATTGCCTTTGCGGTTAAGCTTCCTTTAGTACCTGTGCATAGTTGGCTGCCTGATGCTCATACGCAAGCACCAACGGCCGGTAGTGTATTGCTAGCCGGCGTATTACTAAAAACGGGTGCATATGGGCTTATTCGATTCGTTATTTTTCTCTTTCCGCAGGCCAGTGTGCAGTTTGCACCGATTGCGGCAACGCTGGCTGTGGTGAGTATTATCTATGGTGCGAAAATGGCCTTTGCTCAACAAGATTTTAAGCGCTTAGTGGCTTATAGCAGTATCAGTCATATGGGCTTTGTGATGCTGGCATTGTTTGCCTTTAACACTATCGCTTATCAAGGGGCAATTATTACTCTGGTTGCCCATGGTTTGAGTAGTGCAGCATTGTTCTCAATGGCAGGTATGATTTATCAGCGCATACATAGTCGAAACTTAGCGGATATGGGCGGTTTTTGGAACAGTGCACCACGCATGGGAGGCTTTGCTTTGGCCTTCGCTGGCGCGGCATTTGGTTTACCTGGTTTAGCCAATTTTATCGGTGAGTTTTTTAGTTTAGTTGGTGTGTTTCAAGTGATGCCGGTATTTGCCGTTATTGCCGCCTTTGGCCTTATAGGCTCAGCGATTTATGGCATGGTGCTATTTCAATCTAGCTTCCAAGGGGAAGCTAAACAGGATGTTATCGATTTAGGCCATAGGGAGTTGGTAATTTGTGGTTCATTATTTTTAATGCTTTTAGTAATAGGTTTATATCCAAACTTACTGCTTAAGTTTTCATTTGGAGTCTGAGGCAATGTTGTTATCAACGGCTAATTCACAAGCTTCATTAAATATTGAGATAATACAGGCTATCTTACCGCAGTTAATTGTTGCTTTTGGGATTACATTGGCATTGTTGTTAGTGGCATGGCGTCGTTCACAGCGCACTATTGCTTTATTTACTGGCGCGGTTTTTGTTATTGCTTTAATCGCAAACATAAGTTTGCTTGTTACTCAGCCAATTGCGGTAACTCAGCTATTAACCGTTGACACCTATAGTACTTTTTCATTTAGCTTAATACTTATGTCGGCATTAGTGTCATTACAGATGAGTCATCAATTTTTAAAAGCGCATATTGAAGTGCATGATGAGTATTATCTGCTATTAATGTTATTAGTGCTTGGCGCTGGCGTATTAGTGACGAGTAATCACTTTGCTAGTTTGTTTTTAGGCTTTGAATTGCTAAGTATTAGTTTGGTTGGCTTAGTGGGCTATCACCGAGAAAGCCATTATAGCGTAGAAAGTGGTTTTAAATATTTAGTGTTGAGTGCCGCAGCGTCGAGTTTTATGCTGCTCGGCATCGCTTTTATTTACAGTGTAACTGGCACTATGAGTTTTGATGCTGTGCAGGCAAATGCACTATATCATCAATCGGGGTTAAGGCTATTTTTTGAGTTAGGTATTTTACTGTTTATTTCTGGGATTGCTTTTAAACTCTCGTTAGCACCATTTCATTTTTGGACGCCTGATGTATATCAAGGAGCGCCAACGCCCGTCACTTTGCTGATGGCGACCATTTCAAAAGTCGCAATGTTTGTGATCTTAGTTAAGTGCATTGTTGCGCAAAACTATATTTTGCATAGTAATGTGCAATTACTGTTAATGATTTTAGCCGTTGCCTCAATGCTCGTAGGTAATGCCTTGGCATTAAAACAACAGAATTTTAAACGTCTGATGGGGTATTCATCTATTGCTCATATGGGCTATTTACTGATAGTTGTCATTGTTATTTCTGATGAAAGCTTAGCGTTTACTTGGCAAAGTGTTTTGTTTTATTTAACTGCTTACATCATTGCTAATATTTCAATATTTATGGTGATGATGTCATTACAATCGCAATGCTGTGCCAGTGAAAAGCAATTGTCGAATTTTAAAGATGACGTGATACTTGATGATTTAAAAGCGCTATTTTGGCGATCACCAAGTCAGGCTACTCTTTTGATTCTCGCAATTTTGAGTTTAGCGGGAATTCCTTTAACTATGGGATTTATTGGGAAGTTCTATATTTTAAGTCAAGCGACGATTGGCCATGCTTGGTGGCTTATTATTAGTTTAATTGTTGGTAGCGGCATAGGACTTGCCTACTATTTGCCAATTATTTTCACCTTATTCGATAATGGTAAAGGAGCTTATGAAAGTACCGAAAAGCAAGGAAGGCCGATCATTGAACGGCTACTAGTTTATGGTTTTATCGTTATTGGTTTAGTGTTGGGGATTTTCCCTGATGCATTAAGCCAATTTATTATCTCGTCGTATCGCTAGGGCGTATTAAGCTTTGCAGTGTATTTTTCACAAGACAGAGCTTAGGTCGTCTGGTTATTCGATATAATAAAGTGCTAACGCAGTTAAAATGCTCACTTAACAGCGGCCTTTTGGCACGTATAAAAGAGATTTACTCCATGTTGTCGCTCATTTCTATAAATAACTATACCTCATTCACTACGCCGTGCTTAAATCACTTTTCATTTGAATAAAATTTCTACCGTAAAGTTTGATATGCCTTAATTAACTAATAAATTGCTTTTTTCGCCAAATTATAGATGTTTGATTTTAGTGTTATAATTTAACTTTGACTAAGTTGTTGATACTAAGTGGAATATTTAATTGGCGTGATTTTTGTTTAACCTTATTAAGAGAATAAAAATAATTGTACTTTAACAAGGAAACAAACCAATGAAACTAACCTCATCATTACTTTTTGCCACTAGTGCTGCTTTGTTAAGCGGTTGTATTGTTGTTGCGAATCCTTCACATGCTAATCATCACAGTCAGCAAGAATTACAAATTGATGCTACAACATTATCAGCTTTTGATATCGAAGCTGGAGCTGGGTCTTTGGTTATTTCTGGCTCTGAACATGCTACTCAAATTAGTGTTACAGCAGACATCTATACTGATAAACGAAATACAGACAATTACCAACTCGAATTAAGTGATTCGGGTAAAACCGCATTTCTTGTGTCAAAAATTAAAAGTAGTAGCGGCTTTTGGCAAGGTGATTCTCCACATATTGACCTGAAAATAACCGTACCAAGTCATATGAAGTTAATTGTTGATGATGGCTCTGGCGCAATGAGTATCAGTAATATTAATGGTGCAGTGGATGTAAAAGACGGCTCTGGTGAGCTTACTGTTAAGGGGATCAAGAGCGATGTCATGATAAATGATGGTTCTGGCAGTTTATATGTTAGTGACGTTATTGGTAATGTTACCATTGTTGATGGCTCCGGCAGTATGGAATTAAGCGAAATTGACGGTAATGTAGATATTGATGATGGCTCTGGCAGTATCTATGCAAAGGGGATCTCAGGCAGTGCGCTATTCGAAGACGGTTCGGGTGATCTAACTGTTAAGAAAGTCGATGGCGTGGTAACTATTGATGATGGCTCTGGCGATATTGATGTTGAACAGGCCGGAGGCTTGAAAATCCTAGATAGCGGTTCAGGTGGTTTACGAGTGCAAAAAGTCAAAGGCGGCTTTGAAATTGATAGTTAAGTTATGTCTAAATAGCAAAAATTCATGAGTAATCAACTATCACGATAGTTTTGCTATAATTAGATAGAGTAAGTGAAACAGCCATATTCTTAGCGAAAATGGCTGTTTTTGCCATTAAATTGCAGGAAAATAGCTTTAAAGCTTGTATAAAGAACAGGCATCTGTATAATGCGCGCCTCTGTGATCGTGAAGCGAATTTATTTCGTAAAAAATTGACGCACAGAATGTTTAAATGAGTGGGGTATATCCGCCCAATAGACTTGCCCAGTTAACCGTTCAAGGTTAACGTACCGAATGTGCCTTAAGTCTTCCTGGTGGTTTCCTCGTATATGTACGTAGGAATTTTGGTGTTTTACCAGTTTCTACCATGAGAAGACAAAATTTATATGACTGATCTTAACAATGCCTCTGTAGGCTTTGACGCCCTTGGTTTGCCTGAAAACTTAGTATCTGCTGTAAAAGCACTGGGTTTTGAATCTTCAACTGCTATTCAAGCGCAAACAATTCCGCCACTTTTACGAGGTCGAGATGTACTAGGTGAAGCGCAAACAGGTACTGGTAAAACAGCGGCTTTTGGATTGCCTGCATTAGCAAAAATTGACGTATCTATTCGTAAGCCACAATTAATGGTGTTAGCACCAACACGTGAATTAGCAATTCAAGTTGCTGAAGCAATTGAAAGCTTTGCTAAAAATATTAAAGGGCTACGTGTAGCTACTTTGTACGGTGGTCAATCTTATCAGCCGCAGTTCCAACAGTTGGAGCGTGGTGCACAAGTTGTTGTTGGTACGCCTGGTCGCTTAATGGACCACTTACGTCGTAAGAGCTTAAAGCTAAATAATTTATCATTTTGTGTGCTTGATGAAGCTGATGAAATGTTAAATATGGGCTTTTTAGAAGATATTGAATGGATTCTTGAGCACTTACCAACAGAAACACAAATGGCATTATTCTCAGCAACTATGCCACCACAAATTCGTAAAGTTGCTAATCGTTTTTTGAAAGAGCCTGAGCATATTAAAATTGCGGCAGTGAAAAAAGCGAAAGCGAATATTGCTCAATACGCATGGAAGGTTAGCGGCATTAATAAAATGACTGCGTTAGAGCGTATTGCAGAAACCGTTGATTATGATGCGATGATTATTTTCGTTCGTACTCGTAATGATACTATTGAAGTGGCTGAAAAATTAGAACGTGCCGGTTACCCTGCAGTAGCACTTAATGGTGACATGAACCAATCTCAACGTGAGCGTACAGTTGATCAAATTAAATCGGGTCAATCTTCAGTGTTAGTGGCAACTGATGTTGTTGCTCGTGGCCTTGATATTCCACGTATTTCTTTAGTTATTAACTATGATTTACCAGGTGATAATGAAGCTTATGTTCACCGTATTGGTCGTACCGGCCGTGCTGGACGTAGCGGCACATCAATTTCATTTGTTCGCCCACGTGAAATGTATTCATTACGTCATTATGAGCGTTTAACATCTGGCAAAGTTGAAATGTACACTCTGCCAAGTATTCAAGAAATTGGTAAAGCACGTATCGAGCGTACCCGTAATGAGTTATCTAGTATTGTTGCTGATAAAGAGTTAACGGCAATGCGTGAAATTATTGAAGCAATGGCGAATGAGTCAGAGCTTTCAATGACTGATTTAGCGGCCGCTTTACTTTATCAAAAGCAGTTAAAGCAACCATTACAACCGAAAGAAGATCCTAAGCCTCGTCGTGAAACTCGTGATAGAAATGATCGTGATGGCCGTGGTCGTAATGATAGTCGTGGTGGTCGTAATGAACGTGGTCGTAATGACAATCGTGCTGAACGTGCACCGCGTAAACCAAAAGTAGCGCGCTCAGACGTTGATTGGCAAACATACCGTTTAGAAGTAGGTAAAGAGCATGGCGCACGCCCTGGTGATATTGTTGGTGCAATTGCGAATGAAATATCGCTTGATAGTAGCTACATTGGCGCTATCAACTTACATGATAAACATAGCTTTGTGCAATTACCTAAAGGTATGCCTGATAAGTCGTTTAAGCAGTTAAAGCGTGTTCGTGTGCGTCGTCAAGTGCTAGATATTACAGTATCAGACAGCCAAGCAGCACCTGCTGAGCGTTCATCGCGTCCTCGCAAGGAGCAACGTACAAACTAGTTTTACGTTTATATTTGCTAAAAAACGCCAACTCTTAAGTAGAGTTGGCGTTTTTTTATAGCTGTTGTACCAGTTAATTAAGTGATAAAGCTCATATCGATTGTCATTTTTAAACCTAATTACTCGAAAGTTTTTGGTTGTGGTGTGACATATTTAAGCTAATTCTAGTTATGAAAAAATGCTGTAAATAAAATTTTACATCTCTGGCTATTGCCTGATATAGGCTAGATCAGAGTCGCTTAAATTTTATCTGATTTATACGTAACAATAGTTTTACGCTGCCAAATTTGTCAGTTTTCCTATTCTCTTTCTCTGTAATGCATTCGGGGTAATAATCGCCTTATTGCTAGTGTGAGAGATAACAATTATGACAGAAGTAACAAACCCACTTAATTTACGTGGTATTGAATTTATTGAGTATGCATCACCAGATTCTGATTTTATGGAAAATGCATTTTATGGTTTTGGTTTCTCAAAAACGAAGAAATTCAAAGGCCGTGACATTGATTACTTTAATCAAAACGACATCCACTTTTTCTTAAACAACGAACAAGCGGGTTTTTCTCGTGAATTTGCGAAAAGTCATGGTCCTGCAATTTGTTCAATGGGCTGGCGCGTAGAAGATGCCGAATTTGCTTTTGAACAAGCCGTTGCTCGTGGCGCTAAATCAGCACAAGACGCAGATAACAAATTACCGTATCCAGCAATCTATGGTATCGGTGATAGCCTAATTTACTTTATCGACAAATTTGGTACTAAAGGCTCCATTTACGAAGATGACTGTGAAGATATTGCTGAGCCAGTAATTGTTAAAGACAAAGGCTTTTTAGCGGTAGATCACCTAACGAATAATGTTTACCAAGGCACTATGGAGCATTGGGCTGACTTTTACAAAGATGTATTTGGTTTTACTGATGTACGTTACTTTGACATCAAAGGTGAGAAATCAGCACTAATTTCATATGCGCTACAATCACCTTGTGGCACTTTCTGTATTCCAATCAATGAAGGTAAAGGTAAGAAGAATAACCAAATTGATGAGTACTTAGATGAATATAATGGTCCGGGTGTTCAGCATTTAGCGTTTATTACTGATGATTTACTTGGCTCGTTAGATCAACTTGATAAAAATATCATTGATACTTTGAATATAGTTCCTGAATATTATGATGATGTATTTGATCGTATTCCGTGGGTAAAAGAAGATCCACAGCGTATTCGTGACCACCAAGTATTAGTAGATAGCCAGAAAGAAAATTCTTACTTATTGCAAATCTTTACTAAGAACATCTTTGGGCCTATCTTCATTGAAATGATCCAACGTGTTGACGATAAAGGTTTCGGTGAAGGTAACTTTACTGCGCTATTTAAATCAATCGAATTGAATCAAATGGAACGTGGCGTTTTATAAACGTTCTGAATTGAAAATATAATTTTAAAGCCAGCTTATGCTGGCTTTTTTATGTTCAGGTCGTTCCTAGCCATTCATGGCTTCACGACATTAGTGCATCCATGCACGTCGATGAACGGTATATCGCGGTCACATGGATGTGAAAGAGCGAGTATATTTCTGATACTGGGTTAAGTTTTTTTGCTATAAAAAAAGCGCCCATAGGCGCTTTTTCAAAAAGGTAGTTAGAGCAGTAAAAGATTACTTGCTAAGCGCATCACCTAAATGAGGGCGAATATCTTTTAATATTTCTTTTGCTAAGCGTGGGCTACTTGCCACAATGTTACCAGAATTGCTGTGGTTATGACCGCCAACAAAATCAGTTACTAAGCCACCAGCTTCAATTACCATTAGTTCACCGGCAGCGGTATCCCATGGTTTTAAACCAATTTCAAAGTAACCATCAACACGACCTGCCGCAACATATGCTAAATCTAGTGCCGCAGAGCCAGCACGACGCATATCAGATGTTTTACCGAATAAGGTTTTGAACATTTCCATGTAAGCATTTGTATGTTGCTTATGCTTAAAAGGGAAACCTGTCGCTAGAATTGCGCCTTTAAGCTCTTTTGATTGTTTTACGCGAATACGAAAGCCGTTTAATTGTGCGCCTTTACCACGACTCGCTGTGAATAGTTCGCCGCGAATAGGGTCGAAAATAACCGATTGGTCTAATTTACCTTTAACTTTTAAGGCAATTGAAACAGCAAAGTGAGGAATACCTTTTACGAAGTTACTTGTACCGTCAAGTGGATCAATAATCCATTGATAGTCGTTGTCTTTACCTTCGATTAGGCCACACTCTTCACCAATAATGGTGTGATTAGGATAAGATTTTTGTATCGTTTCCACGATAGCTTGTTCAGCACTTATATCAACATTAGTAACGAAGTCGTTAGTACCCTTAGATTCAATTTCAATCTTATCTACTTGTTCAAAAGCGCGCACAATTACTTTGCCCGCAGCACGTGCAGAACGCACGGCAATATTTAGCATCGGATGCATTATCGACTACCCTATATGTTGTAAAATGTCATAAACAGCTATGTAAAAGAACGAAGTTAACTTCAGTGTAAGTAAGCCTGAAATTAAGCGCGCAGAGTATAGCAAAGTAAATATACTTTTGCGATAGCGTTCATCCGCAAAAGTTAAATTTATTTCTTAATGGTGATTAAGTTATAGTTTAATCAGCTAAACTTTCCTTATTTTCTTAATACTTATAAGTAAATGAACTAATCCATATTGATAAACACTAGAAAACAAATATAAAAGGCGTGATTTTTTCTCAGTACAAGGATAATGTTCTGTGGTAACATTATCGACAATTTTAGCCATCTAGATAGGTAGTAATAGTTTGTTTATTGTTACCTTAGAATTAAGTAAGTGTAGATAATGTCAGATTCTTTGTTAAATAAAGTACGTATCGTTCTGGTTAATACCTCAGATTGTCGAAATATCGGCTCTGCGGCTCGAGCGATGAAAACAATGGGCCTAACTGAACTGGTTTTAGTGGATCCTATTGAAATGCCTAATGGTCAAGCACAAGCATTGGCTGCTGGCGCAACAGATGTTTTAAAAAACGCTAAAGTCGTTGATACGCTTGAAGAGGCGATTAACGATTGCGGACTTGTAGTTGGTACTAGCGCGCGTTCTCGTACTTTACCTTGGCCGATGTTAGAGCCACGTGGTTGCGGCGAGAAAATGATTGCCGAAGCACAGGAATACCCTGTTGCTTTAGTGTTTGGTCGTGAAAGTAGCGGTTTAACCAATGATGAATTGCAGTTGTGTCATTTTCATGTGCAAATTCCAGCAAATCCGGAATATAGCTCATTGAATTTAGCCATGGCAGTGCAAACATTAAGTTATGAAATTCGTACCAGCTTTTTAGTGCATGAACAACAAGCATTTACCTTAACTGAAGATGAAGAGTATCCGGTGGTAGATGAAACAGAACGTTTCTATGACCACTTTGAAAGAGCACTAAAAGCAACGGGCTTTATTGTGCCGAGTCACCCAGGCTTAGTTTTAACAAAGTTACGTCGCCTGTTTAACCGCGCACGTCCTGATGTGAAAGAACTGAAAATGATGCGTGGTATTTTGGCCTCTGTTGAGCGTGCTGCCAAAGCATCAAAAACTGATTAATAATAGTCGCAAGTTTAACTGCTCGTAACACTGTGGCTAGAAAACCGAAATGAAGGAAAGTGGTATGTTTAGCCGCATGAAAGAAGATATAGCTAGCGTATTTGATCGAGATCCAGCTGCTCGTAATGTTTTTGAAGTATTAACCAATTACCCTGGCTTACATGCCATATGGTTTCATCGTGTCAGTCATAAATTATGGAAAAATAACTGGAAATGGCTTGCGCGCAGTTTATCAACATTTTCTCGCTGGCTAACTGGTATTGAAATTCATCCAGGGGCTACCGTTGGTCGTCGTTTCTTTATTGATCACGGCATGGGGGTTGTTATTGGTGGTACCGCGGAAATAGGTGACGATGTTACCCTTTATCAAGGAGTCACTTTAGGAGGCACAAGTTGGAATGCCGGTAAACGCCACCCAACGTTAAAAGATAATGTTGTCGTTGGCGCTGGTGCTAAAATATTAGGGCCTATTACTATTGGTAACCATGGCAAAGTCGGTTCAAACTCTGTGGTGGTGAAAGATGTGCCTGATAATGCCACAGCTGTTGGTATTCCTGGTCGTATTGTTAACCCGAATAAAGATAATGGCACTGCTGAAAATCGTGAAAAAGTTGCTAAAAAATATGGTTTTGATGCCTATGCTGTCGCCGAAGATAACCCAGACCCCGTTGCTAAGGCGATAGGACGAGTGTTAGATCACATGCATTTAATGGATAATAAAGTGTCTGATTTATGCCGTGAAGTTAATCAGCTTGGTGGTGAAGTTTGCCAAGAAGCGTTACCAGAATTACGTGTTGGTGAATTTGTTGAAGATGAAAAAGCGGCTGCAAAACGCAGAAAAACAGCAGCAGAGTCATTTGACCCGACAATTTAAACTTATATATTTCAAAAAATAATAACCGTTATCAGCACGATTGCCTGCCTTTTTATTGACTAATTTTTTATCCGGAGTAAAATACCTGAGTAAATCACTCAGGTATTTAGTTGACTATTTTGCATGGATATGTAAAATGCGCAGCAAATTGATAGGGGTAATAAATGAAACTGACGTCTAAAGGACGATACGCTGTAACTGCGATGCTAGATGTGGCTATTCATGCTGCCACTGGTCCTGTGCCCTTAGCAGATATTTCAGAGCGCCAAGGCATCTCTCTATCATACTTAGAGCAGCTTTTTTCACGCCTAAGAAAACAAGGACTTGTTAACAGTATTCGTGGCCCAGGTGGCGGTTATCGATTAGGTAAATGCTCTGCTCAAATCGCTGTTGCAGATGTTATTAATGCCGTTGATGAAAGCATTAATGCCACAAAGTGTGGTGGTAAAGGCAACTGTCAAGATGGCCAACAATGTTTAACACATTATTTATGGTCAGATTTAAGCGATAGAATCGAAGAATTTTTGAATAGCATTTCGCTTGCCGAGCTCGTCGAACAACGAAATGTAAAATTAGTCTCTCAACGTCAAGATCAAGCCTCCGCTAAAGCGAAGAAGGCACCGTCGTTAGAAACACTAATTACCACCCGCAACATTATGAACGACTGGCATTAATTGCCTGTTCAATTGGAGATTATTAGTCAATGAAGCTTCCTATTTATTTTGATTACTCAGCAACAACACCTGTAGATAAGCGGGTTGCTGAAAAAATGATGCAATACATGACCACAGACGGTTTCTATGGTAACCCAGCATCACGTTCACACAAATTTGGTTGGCAGGCTGAAGAAGCGGTTGATATCGCTCGCAATCAGGTAGCTGATTTGATTAATGCTGATCCACGTGAAATTGTTATTACTTCAGGTGCAACGGAATCAAATAACCTTGCCATTAAAGGTGCTGCTAACTTTTATGATAAAAAAGGTAAGCACATTATTACCTGTAAAACTGAACACAAAGCAGTTTTAGACACATGTCGTGAATTAGAACGTCAAGGTTTTGAAGTAACTTACCTTGACCCTGAGGCAAATGGATTAATTGATTTAAATAAACTTAATGACGCCATTCGCGAAGACACCATTTTAGTAAGTATTATGCATGTAAACAATGAAATTGGTGTTATTCAAGACATCGCTGAAATTGGTGAAATGTGTCGCGCTCGTAAAATTATCTTCCATGTAGATGCCGCGCAAAGTGCCGGTAAAATTAAAATTGACTTACAGCATCTGAAAGTTGATTTAGTGTCGTTCTCAGCACACAAAATTTACGGTCCTAAGGGAATAGGCGCACTTTACGTTCGTCGTAAGCCTCGTATTCGTCTTGAAGCACAAATGCACGGTGGTGGCCATGAACGTGGTATGCGTAGCGGTACATTAGCAACTCACCAAATTGTTGGTATGGGTGAAGCTTTTAGAATTGCGAAAGAAGAACTTGAGCAAGATGAAGCACACGTAACCAAAATGCGTGATCGTTTATGGGCTGGCCTAAGCGATATGGAGCAAGTATTTATTAATGGTGATGCAGAAAAACGCTACCCAGGAAACTTAAATGTTAGCTTCAACTTTGTTGAAGGTGAATCGTTGATCATGGCATTAAAAGACTTAGCCGTATCATCAGGCTCTGCTTGTACATCTGCAAGTTTAGAACCTTCATACGTATTACGTGCACTTGGTTTAAATGATGAAATGGCGCATAGCTCAATTCGTTTTAGCTTTGGTCGTTTCACCACAGAAGAAGAAATTGACTTCGCCATTGACTTAATTAAAAAGGCAATTGGCCATTTACGTGACATGTCACCGCTTTGGGAAATGTTCAAAGACGGTATCGATTTAGACTCAATTGAGTGGGCTGCACACTAGCAGCACTTAGGAGAATATTATGGCTTATAGCGAAAAAGTAATTGATCATTATGAAAACCCACGCAATGTTGGCTCATTAGATAAAGATGATCCACAAGTTGCAACCGGTATGGTTGGGGCACCAGCATGTGGTGACGTAATGAAATTACAACTTAAAATTACTGATGAAGGCATTATTGAAGATGCTAAATTTAAAACTTACGGCTGTGGCTCGGCAATTGCTTCAAGTTCTTTAGTAACAGAGTGGGTTAAAGGTAAATCTATCGACGAAGCTGCAGAAATCAAAAATACGGCTATCGCAGAAGAGCTTGCTTTACCACCAGTAAAAATTCACTGTTCTATCTTGGCTGAAGATGCCATTAAAGCAGCAATTGAAGATTACCGTAGTAAGAACAACGATTAGTCTGGAGACATACTATGAGCGTAACGATGACTGCTGCTGCGGCAGACAGGGTAAAATCGTTTATCGATAACCGAGGCAAAGGCCTTGGTTTACGATTAGGTATTAAAACAACGGGCTGTTCAGGGCTCGCGTATGTGCTTGAGTTTGTTGATGAGCTAAATGAAGATGATGAAATGTTTAGCATTGAAGGTGTTAATATCATCATTGACGGTAAAAGTTTAGTCTACCTAGATGGTATTGAACTCGACTTTGTTAAAGAAGGTTTAAACGAAGGTTTTAAATTCACCAACCCAAACGCAAAAGGCGAGTGTGGTTGTGGTGAAAGCTTTAATGTTTAGTGCACTTATTTATTCACTGGAGTTGATGTGAATTATTTTCAATTGTTTGGCTTAGAGAGTCAATTCAGTATTGATCTTGCTAACTTGTCGGCAATTTATCAATCACTGCAAAAACAAGTGCATCCAGATCGTTTTGCTCATGCGTCAAGCCAAGAGCAGCTTGTGGCTGTGCAAAAGTCGACAGAAATTAACGACGCCTACCAAACCTTAAAAAGCCCATTATTACGCGCGCAATATATGCTAGAATTGCGCGGCGTTGATATGCCAAATGAACAAGCAACGGTTGGAGATGTAAGTTTTCTTATGCGTCAAATGGAGCTTAGAGAGCTGCTAGCGGAAGTTAAATTCGCTGAAGATACTGATGCGGCTATTTTTGAAGCCTCACAAGTATTTGAAACTGAGTTTGAACATTTGTTTAGTCAGTTACAAGTTCAACTTAATGAGAACACGGGGCAATCGAATAGTTTGGCATGTGAAAATGTAAGAAAATTAAAGTTTTATCAAAAGCTGCAAGCGGAACTTGATAAACTTGAAGACGAGCTATTAGACGATTAGCGCTAATTGCTGAAACCGAATTATTAAAATGCTATTCATGATTTTAAATCAGCTGATAATAAGATCATTTATAGTTAATCAGTAACACTATTATCCAATGAGCTTTCATCATGGCATTATTACAAATTGCTGAACCTGGGCAAAGTACAGTTCCTCACGAACATAGATTAGCGGCAGGCATTGACCTTGGTACCACTAACTCCCTTATTGCTAGCGTTAAAAGTGGCTTGGCAGAAACTATCGTTGACGAGCATGGACATGACATTCTTCCCTCCGTTGTCAGTTATCAAAGTGATGAAACTTTAGTTGGTATGGCGGCAAAAGCATTGGCGGTTAGCGATGCTGAAAATACCGTGGTTTCAGCTAAACGTCTTATTGGTCGTTCACAAGCTGATATTAAGAGTAAGTATGCCTCATTGCCTTACCAATTTTGTGGTGATGAAAACCATCCATCAATAGTTACCCGCAAAGGCGAAGTTAATCCAGTACAAGTTTCCGCTGAAATTTTAAAAACTTTGGCAAAGCGTGCCGAGCAGTCACTTGGTGGGGAGCTAACAGGTGTAGTTATTACCGTTCCTGCATATTTTGATGATGCACAACGCCACAGCACAAAAGATGCCGCTAAACTTGCGGGAGTTAATGTTCTTCGTTTGTTAAATGAGCCAACTGCCGCAGCGGTTGCTTATGGCTTAGATACTAAACATGAAGGTAAGCAAGAAGGGGTTATTGCCGTATATGACTTAGGTGGCGGCACCTTTGATATTTCAATATTACGACTAAATAAAGGCGTATTTGAGGTTTTAGCTACAGGCGGTGATTCTGCGCTTGGTGGTGATGACTTTGATGAAGTTATCGTTGAGCATTTAGTAACCAAAGCTGGTTTATCTCGACCTTTATCTGCTTCTATGGAAAGACAACTAACCCAACAAGCTTGTTTTGCTAAAGAGCAGTTATCAAATCAGGATAGTGTTGATATTGCTTTAACACTTGAGTCTGGCGCGAAGTGGGCCGACACCTTAACGGTAAGCGACTTTAATCAATTAGCTTTACCCCTTGTTAAGAAAACGCTAAGAGCATGCCGTCGAGCGGTTAAAGATGCTGAGTTATCGATAGCAGACGTTATTGAAGTCGTTATGGTAGGCGGTTCAACACGAGTGCCATTAGTGCGCAAGGAAGTGGAGAAATTCTTTAATAAAAAGCCATTAACATCAATTGACCCTGATAAAGTAGTTGCTATTGGTGCGGCAATTCAAGCGGATATATTAGCAGGTAACAAGCCTGATAATGACATGCTGTTATTAGATGTTACCCCTTTATCTTTAGGTTTAGAAACCATGGGCGGGTTGGTTGAGAAAGTAATCCCACGCAACACCACTATTCCAGTTGCTAAAGCCCAAGAGTTTACCACCTTCAAAGACGGCCAAACTGCGATGGCAGTACATGTTTTACAGGGTGAGCGTGAATTAGTTGATGATTGCCGTTCATTAGCTCGTTTTGAATTACGTGGTATTCCGGCCATGACAGCAGGTGCAGCGCACATTCGTGTAACGTTCAAAGTAGATGCTGATGGTTTACTTGAAGTATCAGCAATGGAAAAATCAACCGGCGTTGAATCTAGTATTACCGTGAAACCAAGCTTTGGCTTGGAAGAGCATGAAATTACTAACATGTTAAAAGATTCAATGGAAAATGCGCAGCAAGATATGCAAGCTCGTATGTTGAAAGAACAGCAAGTTGAAGCTGCTCGTGTTATAGAGTCGATTCAAGCAGCACTAGCTGCTGATAGCCATTTATTAAACGAAGTAGAAGTAACTGAAATTGAGAATAACATTTCAGCACTTGCAAAAATAAGCCAAACAGGAAATGCCGCTGATGTTGAAGCGTCATTAGAAGTATTAAATCATAGCACTGCCGCTTTTGCTGAGCGTAGAATGGATTCTTCTATTAAAACAGCATTATCAGGCCATTCAGTAGATGAGGTTTAGTTAAATGCCACAAATTATATTTTTACCAAACGAAGAACTTTGCCCAGAAGGCGCTGTAGTACAAGCTGAAAAAGGCGAAAGTGTACTTGATGTAGCCCTTAAAAATGATATTGGTGTTGAACATGCTTGTGAAAAAGTTTGTGCCTGTACCACATGTCATATGATTATTCGTGAAGGCTTTGACTCAATAGAAGAAAGCGATGAACTTGAAGATGACATGCTTGATAAAGCATGGGGCTTAGAGCCAGAGTCACGCTTAGGTTGCCAAGCCATTGTTCAAGATGATGATTTAGTAGTGGAAATCCCTAAATATACTGTGAATATGGTATCTGAGAATCACTAATTAATACTGCAAAAAATTTGTTATAAAGGGTAATAGCTGCAATGTTATTACCCTTTTTTCGTTTTAAGTGGTTTTGGCTGAAAACCCTATCGTATGTTCATCATGGAATAAACCGAAAATTGTATTTAAAATCAAAAGAGTACAAAGCCAGTTTTTAACCAACTCTCAAATATTCGATTTTCATTGTTTGAACACTTTAAGACAAATTCAGGTCGAGATTCTCCCTTAAAACAAAGTGACATGATGTTGACCAAAATTATATTAAGGGGTCTTTTCAATCTCTACGTCGACCAGTTTCACCATTTCTGAAGGTGAACAGTTTAACTTATCACACAGAATAAATATCGTTTTCAGGGGAGGTTGTCTGTTTCCTCTTTCTAACATGGGTATATAGGTTCAATCTAAATCAAAGTCTAGGGTCAGTTTCTCTTGTGAGTAACCAGTATAAATTTACTGATGCCTATGTACTTAAATTATTTTTACTTGACCACTAAATGTGATGTCCTCGGTACCAATGACACCTTTTACCTTCATGCAGGAGCCTGAAAAGTGTGGCTCTATAGTTTTATAATCACCGCTGTCAATAATCGTATCCATGCTCAAAATAACGGACAGTAAGATTCCTATTGATACGCCCGCTAACCATTTTTATTGTATTGACTCTTTCCATTAATTTATTGTTTCAGCTCATTTTATTGGGTTGGTAATATTAAGTACATGCCTAAGCAATTGCTTGTTACACTAACTTATTAGTTTTGTATTTTACGTAAAACCACATTGAAAAAGTTGCTAATGTCGTTATACCTAAAATTGATGCATCTGGGCCAAAAGCCCCTCCACTTAGGTAGACTTCACCTTGAGCTATGGAAATGACAGGGGCACTAGAGCGCCAATGTTCATCGAGCACACCAGTGAGAAAAGTAACATATAGCCAAGAGGTGTTTACTATGGCGTTAAGAATTAAACTTTGTTTCCAGTGATATAACATACAAAGTATAAAGCATGAACAGGTGGCAGAAATAAATGGCAATAGGTTAGCTCCATCTATCAGAATATTCAGTACAGCAAAAACACCAGATAAACATAAAGCTGCGGTTAATGCTGAACTGCATTTTGTAATACCTTTGAATAATATTCCTCTAAATAAAACTTCCTGGCTTAAAGATTGTGCAAATAATGCGAACAATATAAACCGCAGTTCATTTGCCTCTTGAATTTTTTGGATGTGATAAAACTCATAGCTAAACAATAATGTGATAATTATTAGAATTGAAATAACGGCAATTAAGATGACGAGGTATGTGCTTTTAACCAATAAAGGCGGTGCATTTCGGTTAATCTCTTGAAGTATTCTATTGACTATATAAAAGGCGCAAATAATTACAGTTGTGTTAATGACACCTTTTAATGTCATGGAAATGTTATATGACGTCAATACAATCAAGTCGAATATTTGATTTGATAAATAACTGGCAATAATGGATGCAATTACGAACATAATGATGTGACACAGTATGTATTTAGCTGAGTTTTTAATCGTGTTGCTTTGCTGTAGCTTATACATTGCAATACTTTATTTGTGTGATGGAATTGTCACAACATACTTATAAGTTAGGAGTTATAAGTACATAAAATATTGCTACAATTTATCTTAAACATTGCTAAATGTGTAAAGCGACTAGTCTTTGAAAGACTTCCTATCCAGCTTATTTTCTATGTGGCTTTGCTACATTTTAGAGACTTTTTTAAGGTCAAACTCCCATCCGTAATGAATAGTTGGGAGTTGCATTTAATATTTTTAACTAGTTAGCTTTATTCTGATACTGAATAATTTTCTCTTTTACATACGCTAAAACTGGCTCTGCTTGTGTTAGCTTTTGATCGTTTATCAAGGATTCAGCAAATTGAAAGCTTGTCATTGCCATTTCTGTCTTATGTAGTGCTAAGTAATATTCAACTAAGTTTAGATGGCTTTGGGCGATCCCCATAGGGCATTGCAATAATTCTTGGTATTCAAGCGCTGAAGTATAATATGTCTCAGCTATACCTAAATCGCCTTTAATTTGATGCAACTTACCTAAAACAGACTGTGAATAGGAGTAATAAAGCCAATCTTTACTTTCTTTCGAAGATGCTTCTGCTTTCACAAGTATTTGTTCGGCCAAACTAACATTTCCCTTAGCTAGCAACAAAGTGCCATGGGTGTACAGTAGCCGGTTCCAATACTGCCGATTTGTTCCGTTGTTAATGAGTTTGAGCGCTGTTTGTGTCGAATCTAACGCTTGTTCGTATTGGCCCAAACCACTGGCGACTTTTGCCACTAAATAATGGACATATATATTGGTTTTATCTGCAATAAGAGCGCTTTTTAGAAATGCTAATGCCGATTCGCTGTCATTAATTTCTAAAAACTGAATAGCTTTAGCAATTAGATTATCTTGAAGTTGGCTATTAACAAACGCCGAATCAATACTTGTATCCGGAGTCAAAACTCCATTAAATGCGCTGGCAAGTGTATTAATACCATCATTTATTGTTTTTACATTAATTGATTTTGTATCGACTGAATTGGGCGTAAACACGGAATAAACAAAATTATAGTCACCTGGCACCCCGCTAATAGAGGTTTTTAAAATTAATGATGCACCTGATTTTTTAAACACATTTGATAGGTCGCTTTTTTCTTGAATAGACAGTCTGTTAAGTATCTCAATGGTATCTTCAAGTTGAAAAACAGTAACTTTATCATTAGGGGAAAATTTACTTATTAAGCCCTGTAATGCACCAAAGCGAATCCACCTCTCTGACTCTTGAAGAGCGTCAACATTAAACGGTAATACTAAAATTCCATTATGTGCCGTCACAGAGGTTTCCTGCTTGGTTTGCCCAATGTTAGCTGTCGGCGGTGTCTGCGTAACAAAAAATGTAATAAGCGCAATTAACACAATACTTGCTACAGAAAAAGAATAAACACTTGCTTTATGTTTAAGGAATGCAGGCTTTTTATGCGCTATATTTCTTGAATTTTGATGCTTAATAACGGTGTTAGGAAAGTTCCAAGTGTATCCGCGACGAGGGTAGGTTTTAATGACATCAGTAGAGCCACATTCTTTTCTTATCTCATTGATAGATTGAAAGACAACTTGATCTTCAACAACAGTATCTGACCAAACATTTTCCAAAATTGTTGCTTTTGAAATAACGTTTCCAGGCCTACTTGATAATAATAAGAGCAATTCAAATGTTTTGGGCCTTAAAGTGATCACCGAACCATTGAATTCAATTTCACCACTATCTGAATGTATAACACATTTTTCTTCAAGCTTATTCAAAGCTTCACCTTTACTCTCAAAACGTTAATAGCACATGAGTTATTTTATATGATTAAACTCGTAGTTTAAACAAAGTTTAAAAAACAGAATGAACTAATATCTCTTAAATAACAATGATGTACGCTGTTTTAGAATTCTTTTAGCAAAATTATAGAATAGCTTAATGTCCTTATCGGTGCATGATGACGGACAATTAATGTTTTTAACGAGAACTATCTATGAACATGAATAAATCACTGACAAAGTCACCACTGAGTATTGCAGAGTCATTAGATGACTGCTGGTCACCTAAAGTAATAGGTGAGTTTGATGAACATTATATTAAAGTAGCTAAACTCAAAGGAAGCTTTATATGGCATAGCCATGAGTTTGAGGATGAAGTTTTCATTATTTTAAAAGGAGAGTTAGAAATGCAACTTCGAAACGAGGTTATTTGTTTAACTACTGGTGATGTTACAGTAATCCCTGCGGGTATTGAACATAACCCAATAGCGAAAGAGGAATGCTTAGTAATGTTAATTGAAAGACAAACTACTCGGCATACTGGCAATACCTTTCATCCAAAATCTAAACCTATTCAGGCTCAGCTTAAAGATTAATATTCGATAACACTTCTTACCCTTTGATTGATTTCAATTGAGTTTTTTTGTTTATACCTTGCTATAGGTCACCGTAATTTTCCTCTTACTACTTTATTAATGTTGTACAAATTTCTTTTTCTTTAATTGATATAAATCTGTAACTTACAGGCTTATAGGGAAGTTATAGAGAAATTATAACCGCCTAATATGTTTTTATAGTGTAAAAGTTATCAGTATGTCGTCATGAAATTTACGTGTTTACTGTCAGTGTTATGGCGGGGTAATGAAAAGGAAAATTATGACTTTTAAAAATAATCGAGGTATTAAATTTAGGTTTGCAGTGTTAGTAGTAGGCTTTGTTTCAGGATGTTCGTTAACGGCTTATGGCGAAGTATCTCATCTCAATAAAGAAATAGCGATAGCATACACCAATGCCAATATTCTCGATCCTAGCATTGATTTACCTATAGTGGATTCTACTATTGTCGTCTCTAGTGGCAAGATAATCAACATTCAACCGAATTCAACTCCAATACCGTCAAACGTTAAGAAAATTGACCTTGAAGGAAGGTGGGTAATTCCAGGCTTAATCGATAGTCATGTACATTTGGCTCAATCGGGTGGCGCCTTTTCTCGCCCAGATATTTTGGATGCCCGAAAAATAGTCGCCTATGAAAATGAGCAAAATAAACTGTTGAGTAACCATCAAAAAATTCTTAAAAAGTATGTGCGCCTTGGCATAACTTCTATTTATGATTTAGGCGGACCTACAGAATATTTACCTAAATACTCAACACTTTCTAAACGTCAACATGCACCAGAAATATACTTTGCTGGTGCACTACTCTCCCCAATAAATAGTCACACCTTGAAAGCACATGGCGCAACTTATGCGCACGTCACTACGCCGTCTGAAGCGTTGGAGTTAGCTGAACAACAAATAGCCAAAGGAAGTCATATTCTTAAAATAGTATGGGACCATCAAAAAGGCCAAAATTCTGAGCAGCTTTTTGAATTATTCCAACCGGCAATTTCATTTGCCAAAAGTAAAGGGATAGTTGTTGCCATTCATGTAGAAGAGTTAGACGGAGCAAAATGGGCGGTAAAAGTCGGTGCTGACGTTATCGTGCATGGCGTGATGAGAGAATCTATAGACGATGAATTAATTGCCATGATGCTTTCTAATGGTGTGACTTATTCACCTACGCTTACCGCCTATGAACACTATTTTCAGCTTTTTAAAGGAGAGCTTTCTTTTAATCACTATCAAGTAGAAAACGCGTTAGAGGAAACTCTTGAGAGCTTTGCCTTGTTTAAAAGAGAATCAGCCAAGGCAGATAAGATGTTTCACATGCTTAATAAATATTTGCCTATAGTTGATAAAAGTGAAGAAGAGTTGGCAACTCTATCTCCTCAAGAGCGAGGACTTGTGATGCAGTTAAAGACAAGCTTTTCTGAAGATTTTCTAACTGTCCAAAAAAGTAATTTAAAAAAAGTGATCTCAGCTGGCGTAAATGTATCTATTGGCTCTGACGCTGGAAATATAGGTACACTACACGGTACTTCTTTGTTAGGAGAAATGCAGGCATGGCAAGCGGCAGGTATTTCCAATAAGGAGATCATTAAAGCAACGACATTAGGCAATGCGTTAGCACTTAAGTTAGAGCACTCAATAGGTTCGTTGTCATCAGGCAACAAGGCAAACTTTATCGTACTTGATGATAATCCGTACAAAAACTTATTAACTTTGCAGCAGCCTGTTCAGGTTTACAAGCAAGGACTTCCTATGCTTGAAAAAAAAGAACAGTAATACGGCACAAAAAGAGGTCTTCTGGCCTCTATTTAATAGATTCCCTTTGTTAAAGAGCGATAAATTGACAATGATGTGAAGTTTCACCTCCAAACAACATGAACGAGTAAAAAATTGTAGCAATGAACATTACGAATAATATAAATGAGCTAACACTTAACCATCCACTGGCAGCTACCACTGGCCTAGTTGTATTTGTCGTGTTATTACAGCAAATTACCTCTGCATTAGTCAGTGCAGCCTTTCCCGATTTAACTAAAGACGTATCTGGCCCATATATCAGATATGCGACATCTGCGCTGATTTTCTTTCTGTTATGGAAATTACAATCTCTTAAAGAAAGTGGGGTTTCTCTATCGATTAGTCAATGGCACACCAAATGGCCAATAGCGATCATACCTATGTTGTTAGTTGGAGGAATAAACATTGCGAGTATCGAATGGGCAAGTATTGAGTTTACCGCCGTCAAACTAACGGGTTGGTTATTTGACAATTTCGCCACAGGTTTATTCGAAGAAGTAATGATGAGGGCCATGGCATTTTATTTGTTGTATCGAGTGTGGAAAGATGAACGCTATGGAATATACAAAGCAGCCATTGCACAAGCATTAATTTTTGGCTTGCTACATTTAGTTAATTTGCGCAACGACTTTACCATTGATGTAGTTGCGCAAGTGATTTACGCATCTATATTGGGTTTCGCTTTTGCAGGTATTGTCGCTTATACACATAGTGTTTGGCCGGCAGTTATCAGTCATGCTTTTATCAACGCAATGGCCAATATTAACCCAACATTTTCCATTAACTATGTTGAGTCACCAACACCTGTTCAAATGTATGTAGTATTCATATCCATTATCGTGTTGGTAACCGCTTTACCTAGCTACTTTATGCTGCGCAGCGTAGCTACCGCTAAGCCTTAGCTTAGTTGAATAACAATGAGTAAAAACACGATGAAAAAACATCTCAACTTCTTTTTTTTATTAATGTTATCTTTGTTTTCTATAGGCTCTAAAGCTGTTACTAAACAAACGCTAGATACCGAATCAACACTTACGCCTGATCAAGCAGGCCTAAAGCATGCTATGTTAGACTTGGTAGTGCGCTCAAAAGCGGTTACACATACAGATCAATTGTCATATTTAGAACAATTGTCTGATAACAAAGGCAATTCCCTCACTCGCTATTACAATGCAAACTTACCACTAGGAGACAGGTGGCAGCAGCTAGAACTAATGGGTGAAGATATTAACCAAAGTGAACTACAGATAGACATCCCTATTTTAATGTCGCCATCTTTTATTAACCTACAGCAATTTAGCTTTCATCATGAAGACGAGCAATATTGGGTATTTACTATTGAAACCACTCTTAATGCAGAGAATGAAAGCGGACATACAGAAGAGTTAAACAAAGCCGCTAGCACTTTGCAGACTAACCTGAACACTTATATTTATGTCGATAAACACAGTCAGCAGTTCACACGTTTAGAAATAGCAAACGCCAAACCATTTAAGCCTTCGACATTAGCGAAGATAGAACTTTTTTCTGTCGTAGTCGATTACGCAGCTGCTTGGGAGTCAGGTCCATGGGTAGCTGTTAGCTCTGTTAGGAAATTAAAAGGCAATTATGGTTTTTTTATTGAAATTGATAAGCAAGTGAACCAACAGTTAAGTCAATTCTCATTTGTACCGTAACTTTTATTTAGACTATTTAGTGTTAAATCTTTTAAAACTTATTCAAAATACGGGGGCAATGAAAATGCCATCCTTTTTTAAAAGTACTCCCTTATTGCACGTAACTACAGCACTAATTTTTGCTGTAGTTACCTTAATTGTTAGTGTCATATTAGATAACTATAAACACAAGGAGGTGACTGTGTTATTAATACTGGGTTTATATTTCATTATTCTTCATTCGACCCACAGATTGGTTGGCTAAACTTGTGAACAATTTTTTAAGGCCTGAAATGGACAAAAAGCTTCTTATATTTTTTGTATTGATATTGACCGCTTGCAGTACAATGCCTAACAGCAAAAAAGTTGATACCAAATATGGTTCGTTTACCTATTACCATAGTGAAAAAGTAGATTATCCAACTATTATTTTTGAATCTGGCTTAGGTGACACTATGACTAGCTGGCAAAAGTTAATACCATTAGCTGAACGCCACTTTTCTGTTTTTGCATACAATAGAGCCGGCTTTACAGGAAGCCAAAGCATTAACAAAACTAGAGACAGTAACACTATCTCTCTTGAGCTAGAATCTGTACTAACAAACTTAAATATTAAACCGCCCTACATATTAGTAGGCCACTCTCTTGGTGGAATATATGCCCAAACTTTTTTGAAAAGAAACCCCGAAAGTGTTCAGGCTTTATTGCTTATTGATTCCATTCACCCTGACAACTTAAATAGATGTAAGTCGGCGGGAGGGCAGTATTGTGAGCCAGGTGCGACAATACCAGCATGGGCGAGACTGTTTTATCCTAGTGCAGTGTTTGGAGAGCTAAAAGCGTGGAGACATTCGTTAGAGCAAGCGCAAAAAAACGAGGCATTACACAACACACCTTTAACAGTAATTTATGCCGGTCAACCACCATGGGGGGATGAAAAAACACTCAATATTTGGCAAAAAAAACAATGGAAAATAACACTAGATAATCACCATCATTTGGCGAGCCTTTCAACTTTGTCTGATTTAATAATATGTCGATCCTGTGGGCATTATATTCACCAAGAAAACCCAGAAATAGTACTCAAGAGCATATTACATCTCGCCAAATAATAAGCTATCACTATTGTACGTATCTTAATTGAATTGATTATAGTTAAAAGGAAATACTCAATAAATCGTGTCCTCAAAAGCCTTGCAATTATGTCCGCTATGGGCGCAAATCGGACTACAGTATTTGTCCTAAAGTGAGCAGTTCATCAATATCGTTTCGGACAATCACTAGTTAGTTTTTATATTAAAAAAGGGTAATGACACAAGTGTGTTATTCCCCTTTGTTTTTATTGAAAGTATGCATGTACTTGGTAATGCTCATAATGGTTGAGATGGGGAATTCATCAGGATTATTTTCCAACGAAAGCAATGTCTATTTCTATGACTTTGTGTTGTCATATCATAGCCAATATTTATATCAAGATAGGCTAAATCGTACTTTTTAAATTGCGGAATTTTATAGGTATACTCATCGAAAGTTATTAATTGTTTTAGAATAACAGCAGTTTTGTACAAGACTAGCATAACGATAAGAGGTATAAGTTTTTAGATATGACTATTAATGCCAAAGAAGAAGCCAGTTTTTCTATTGCAAATGCCTTTAATGGCGTTGAAATTGTTAATGCTGATTTTAAAGAGCAAACATTTTCTAAACATGTTCATGAAAGCTACACTATTGGTGTTATTGAATATGGAGCACAACGCTTTTATCGCAGCGGCAATACCCATGTAGCGAATACTAACACCATCATACTAGTGAATGCTGATGATGTGCATACTGGAGAGTCTGCTACGCCAGGTGGTTGGAAGTACCGTGCTATGTACCCTTTAGTAGAGCATTTTGAGAAGATTAGTTATGATCTTTATGACAGTAAATGTTTTGCCCCATATTTTGATTCTGCGGTTATTAATGACCCTAAGTTAGCTGCACAATTAAGACTGCTATTTTATCAAGTTGACACTAATGCTTCTAAATTACTAACCGAAACTATTATCTATAGTGTCATGATGAGATTGGTACTAGGGCACTCGACGTTACGCAACCCTCCTAATGACCTTTGCGGTAGTAAGCGTAAACTTATGTTAGCTAAAGAGTACCTAGATAGTTACCCCGAAGACGACGTTTCATTAACTCAACTGGCATCAATTGCAGGGTTAAGTCAGTACCATTTTATTCGGCAGTTTAAAAAAGCGTTTGGCCTTGCTCCACATAGTTATCAAATACAAGTGAAATTAAAAAAAGCAAAAACTTTACTAAAAATAGGGGTTAAGCCTGCTATGGTTGCCACAGATTGTGGATTCCATGATCAAAGCCACTTTAATAGGCACTTTAAAAAAGCGTTAGGCACAACGCCTAGTAAGTTCCAAAAACAAGCAGTTTTGTACAAGAGTTAACGAGAATTAACCTTTAATCTCCTTTTAAATCTTGAAGGAGATAAAGCTTTGTTTACAAAAAAATGCAGTTTAACCTCATATGATCTTCGAACAATTAAAGAGGCTATAGTTGATATATTACCTCTTGCTATTGCTACTGTGCCGTGGGGAGTATTATGTGGTTCAATGGCAGTCAATGTTGGATTAACTGCTATACAAGCTCAATTTATGTCATTACTAGTTTTTGCAGGAGCTGCTCAATTAGCTGCTGTAGCAATTATCGGTACTGGCGGAACAATAATCACAATGTTTTCATCTACATTTGTGATCGGCTCGCGACATTTGCTTTATTCTGCTGTTTTTAGGGAATACGTAAGGAATAGTTCTAGATGCCTTCGTTTCAGCATTGCTTTTTTTCTAACTGATGAAATGTTTGCAGTAACTTGCCGTCATATGGAAAAGTATAAGTTATTTAGCCATGTTTATGCGCTTGCTTCAGGAGTTACATTCTATTTAATTTGGAACTTTTCAACTTTTTTAGGAATTGTTGCCGACCAATATATTCCTAATTTAGAACATTTAGGACTTGAGTTTGCAATCGCGGCTACATTTATTGCGATAGTTATTCCTTCCGTTAAATCTAAAGCTACTTTAATCGCTGTGCTGTGCAGTGGAGGAAGTGCAATTGTTTTATCTAAGTTTGCTAATGAATACGCCTTAGTTGCTTCAACTCTTATAGGTATGTCATTAGGGTACTTAAGTCAAAACAAGGTGACAGACCATGGATAACTTTTGGCTAGCTTTAGCGGGAATGACGATGATAACATTTTCATGTAGGTACCTTTTCTTTTCAAAAACAATTTATATCGAACTTAATAACAAAGTGAAAAAATTACTTAGCTTTACTGCTCCTTCAGTGTTAACTGCCATGTGGGTACCTATTGTTTTTATGGGGCATCAAAATACTAACTATGAAATTTTTGAAAGCCCATTCTTGATTGCAGGTTTGACGACTATTTTGCTGAGTTTAAAAATAAAACACACATTAGCTGTTGTCACTTTAGGAATGACAGTATTTACAATATTAAAGATGCTTTAATCGTTTTCCTTTCTAGCACCTTCGGGTGCTTTTTTTCTTTAATTGATTTTGTTTTAAATCCCGATTCGTATATTTATTTTTAGACAAAACTTTTCAAATAGGCATAGTGCCCAAATTAAAGGTATGAATGAAGTTGTACTAACTCTTGCCCTCATAAACTTAAAAATTGAGTGGAGAGGAAAGACAATTAAATTAAGCTTTTTTAAACCTTAAAATTAAGTTATGGAAAAGCTCATTAAATAATCACTTTATTATAAATGTTGGCGAATATACGAAAAACTATTAATTAAGGTGTAGCTCTTAGTGTGTAAGTTTAATAAGCTAAATGAGTATAGACATTCATCATTTCATACTAGGTATTTAACGTCAGCATGAATAGCTTAATATTAGAAACGACGACCGCTACTATTCTGTTTGCTTGTATTTTATTGGCTATATTTTTACTAACGGTTAAAACTAACAATAAATTTGCTAATAATTTCTTAGGTGCATATTTTATCGTTTTTGCTATTCATATAAGTGCATTCTTTTACGCTAAGCATATTGTTTTACCTGTCAATGTTGAGCTGTTTCGTGACCATATTGCTTTTTTAAGTAGCCCATTAATATTTCTATATTTTGTATCTTCTATTTATTCAGATTTTGAATTAAGGCCCCGTCATGTAATGCATTTGATACCATTCGTATTACAAGTTTTATTATTTTCACCACGATTTTATTTTGCGAATACTGAAAGTAGTGAATTGTTATTGCTTAATTTGAATAGTACTTTTGAAGGGAAAGCCTCTATAGTTTTTGGGTTATTGGTAGCGTTTTTTTATTTAGTTGCGATCTTTCTTGAATTGAAAAAATATCAGCGATTGCTACTGGAAAATTATGCTAATAGATCGATATTTAATTATGATTGGCTTTATCAGTTATTTGTATTGTTAAGTGCGATTTTTTGCTTATCAGTGATTAAGCAAGTTTATATATTCTTTGGGGTTGATATTGCTGTTTTAAATTTTTTAAGAATATTGTTAACCATGGCGCTGATTTGTTTTTTAAGTTGGATTGTTTTGAAAAGTATGAACCACCTAAGCTTATTTAGGAGTATTAATACTAAAGACTTGTTAGTTAAGGATATCCTAGATAATGAGACACACGGCTGTGAAAACAGTCAACCAGATAAAGAAATTGCTAAGTTAATAAGTTTTATGCAAAAGCAAGAGCCCTACCTAGATCCTGATTTGACCATTTTGAAATTAGCAGATATGTACGGCGTTTCAAGCCGTGATTTATCCTTGCTGATAAATCACCACTTGGACCAGCATTTTTTTGATTTTATTAATGACTTTAGAATCAATAAATCTAAAAAGTTATTATTGGAAAACAAAAAAACTAAGTTAACTATTCAACGAATCATGTTCGATGTTGGCTTTAATTCAAAATCATCTTTTTATACTGCTTTTAAAAAGCAAGTGGGTATAACGCCTTCTGAATATCGTAAACAACAAAAAGCAACCAATAAAATTTATTATGTGTAAATTATTATAAAAGGTTCGACTTTACATAGTCGGACTTTTTTTTCTGACTTTAGTGCTAACTTAATTATTCCAGTTAATTAATAGAGCATGAAATGATAAAAATATACCTAAAATCATTTGTATTATTTGCAGTTTGTTTAAATTGTTATGGTCAGAACCAGCAATTAAATTCAGCTAATAACCATCAAATTACAAAAAAATTACTTGAACAGAGAGTAAGAAAATCCATCGATATAAATGCTAGTAAGGCATTAAAAAATGAGCTAATTAATGCCTTATCTATTGGTATATATATTAATGGTGCACCATACACATACCATTATGGTGAGTTGACAAAAAACAAAGGGGATAAACCAACAGATGAGACTATCTATGAAATTGCATCAGTGACAAAAACCTTTACGGGTACATTAGCAGCTAAAGCTATTTTAGAAAAAAAGCTAAACCTAGAAGATGATATAAGGAAGTTCTTACCTAAATCATACTCCAACTTAGAGTACCAAGGAAATGCTATTAAAATAAAGCACTTATTAACGCATACTAGTGGCCTGCCTAGCGGCCTTTTAGGCTTCAATGAAACTCGAACAGATCTTAATGAAATTGAATTTAGCAAGCAATATCTTGGCTTTGAAGATAAACAAACTAAAGTGAACTTCTTTGCAGAACTTGAAAAGTTGTGTCTTGCTGATGAACCTGGCAGTAGTTTCAATTATTCTAATCCAGGTAGCAACTTAATGGGTTATATTTTAGAACGAGTGTTTAACCAATCTTTTCAAAAGCTGATAATTGATGAAGTGATAACTAAGATAAAGATGGAAGACACACATTTTCACACACCTAGTGATAAACAACACAGGCTAGCAAATGGGTATTTATTAAACACACCTGCACCTGAAACTAACTTGGCCAACGGTCTGTGGGGAGCGGAAGGGGCTTTAAAGTCAACCACTGCGGACTTATTAAAATATATTAGTTATCAGCTTAGCAATGATGATGTTGTCAAAGAATCACATAGAAAACTATACGAAATAGATAAAAATTATTGGATTAGCTATTTTTGGTGGATTATTTCAAATCAGAATCATGATTTACATTATCGACATGATGGAGGGATCACAAAAGCAAAAAATATTCTTGTTATATATCCAGAAAAATCGATTGGTATTAGCGTAATCACTAATCAGTCCTCCGCCAGAATATACCCAGTATTGGACGACTTGACCTATAGTATATATAAAGATCTTATTGCTTTGTAAAGTGAATACTCCACCAGTATTTTCTCTGGCAATCACCCAGAATCACAAGAAGTAGATTATTGAAAAGGGTAATAACATTTGATATTACCCTTTGCTTATACGCGTTAACTTAATTGAATTTAAATATTGTCTGATATCGCTCAGATAATATTTTAAGTTTAATTTTTAAGGATAATAAAAATCAATACTTTAAGTAAGTATAGCCGCGTAAACAATCTTCATAAAAGTCGATTAAGTCCACACCCTCACGAGGTTTAATTTGTCCTTGCTGAATTTTTCTGTCAATAGCACGTTTTACCGATTGTGCCATGATTTCTGGCGTATATTGCATAGTAGATAAAACATTTTCCATCGAAGATCCTTGTACTACTTCTTCAATGTAAAAGTCTTTCGGATCATCATCATAACTAACTATATGCACCTCGTTTAAACGGCCGAATAAGTTATGCATATCCCCCATAACATCTTGATAAGCGCCAGTTAAAAACAAGCCAATAAAATAATCTTCATCCTTATTTAGTTTATGTAAAGGCACGTTATTAGCGACAGTTTCTTCACCGATAAACTTATCTATTTTGCCATCGCTATCACAGGTGATATCCACCAAGCTACACAGTTTGTTGGGTTTTTCATTTAACCTTGAAATAGGAACAACGGGAAGTACTTGTTCAATCGCCCATGAATCAGCCGCTGATTGAAATACAGAGAAATTAGCTAAATATTGCGAAGACAGCAATTCAGGAATTTCTTTTAGCTCTTCAGGAATAAAATTGAGGTGTTCAATAATGCTCTCTATTGCATTGAGCGTCCCCCAATAAAGGCTTTCCGTTTTAGCCACCTCTTCAAGCGACAATACACCTAGTTTAAATGCCTGTATTGCTTGCTCTTTCAACGGCACAATATGATTGTAGGCTTCTTGGTAATTTTCATTATTGAGTCCTTGAAAGATATCTCGCATATTACTGACAATAATATGTTCGCCAGTGGCTTTCTTGGTAGAAAATTGCGTTCCGCCAGGATTAATTTCACCAATGACTTTCGTGACAACACAGGAGTGATGTGCAGTCATAGCTCGGCCACTTTCACTGACTAAATGCGGATGTGGTACTGACTGTAAATCACAATTTTGTTTAAAACCCGTGACAATATCAGCAACGTATTGGTTTAAATCGTAATTACAAGAGGAATCGTTTGTGGATTGCGAACCATCGTAATCTACGGCTAAGCCGCCGCCAACATCAACGTACTGTATTGGTACGCCACGCTTTATTAATTGGGTGTATACCGTGGCAGCTTCTTGCACCGCTTCTTTAATGGCACGAATATCTGTTAATTGACTACCTATGTGAAAATGGAGCAATTGCACGCAATCAAGTAGGTTTTCTTTTTCGCATAAGCTAATGGCATTTAATATCTCACCAATACTTAAACCAAATTTAGCACGTTCACCACTTGAGCTTTCCCACTTGCCACGACCTTTTACCATCATCTTTATTCGTAAGCCTATAATTGGTCGAACGTCCAATGATTTGGAAAGTTTGATCAGCATGTTAAGTTCACTGAACTTTTCAATTACAATGACGACTTTGCGACCAATTTTTCTGCCCAGTAAGGCTAAGCGCAGGTATTCTTCGTCTTTATAGCCATTTAATATGGTCAGCGATTCATTGTTAGTGTTGTAGGCTAGGGCTGCCACTAGCTCTGGTTTTGAGCCAGCTTCAAGGCCATAGTTAAAGCGATTGCCTACATCAACAATTTCCTCGATAACCTCACGCATTTGGTTTACTTTAACCGGAAAAACGCCAAAGTACTTTCCTTCATAGTCGCTGTCTTCTATTGCATTACGAAAGGTTTTATTGATTAGTTCAACTTGTGATCGCAAGATGTCATGAAAACGGATCACTGCAGGGAAGGTGATGTTTTTAGCTTGCATCTCATCAATCACTTCACGCATGTTGATTTTTAAATTCGGTTCGTTATAGCGAGGAATAACCATCAAATTGCCACATTCGCCTATGTCGAAATAGCCGTTACTCCAGCGCTTTACTCGATAAAGATGCTCCGCATCAGCAATGCTCCATGCTTTTGTTTGGTTAGCTTGATTTGTTTGTTTGCTCATGATGGGATTCTCAATTGTGGTTTTCATTTAAGCAAAGAATAAGTTCGCGTACGACTTTGGCGGCGAACACGTCGCTATTACCTGTGCTATCAATTTCAGGTGACAGCTCAACGACATCGCAGCCCACAAAGTTTTTGCCTCGTAAAATTTTGCATAAGCTAATAAATGAGTGAAAATCTTCACCGCCGGGCTCTGGCGTACCTGTACCTGGGAAAAAGCTAGGATCAAAATAATCTAAATCAAAAGTCAGGTAAATTGGCCTAGTGTTGTCTATATTTTCAATGCTTGCTAAAAATGCCTGTCTGCTTTGTTTTAAGCTATTGTGCTGTGACATCCACTGATATTCTTCCTTTGTGCCTGAGCGAATACCATATTGAATTAACTGGTGTTGCTCACCAAAATGCTCAAAGGCGCGGCGAATAATGGCAGCATGAGAGTAGTGAAAGCCTAAATAGCCATCACGTAAATCGGCGTGAGCATCGAGATGAATAACCACTAAATCAGGGTATTGGGCTAAATAGGTTTTAAGTGGTGCATAGGAAATAGAATGTTCACCACCTAAGGTAAGCACTTTAATGTTATTGTTTTTGAGTTTTGCATCTGAAAATAACTGAAAAAAGTCATCAGTAGCTGTTTGCCATTGGGCTTCAATGGTTGCGTGTTCACTCTCTTGTTCATCAACCTGAGTTGATAAGTTACCTAGATCATAAAAACTGACATCCTCTAAATCCAAGTCTAGATAGGGGGAATATGATTCAATACCATCGGATACTGCACGTAATGCATCGGGCCCCGCTCTAGTGCCCTTGCGAAAGCAAGCTGTGCCATCAAAACCAAAGCCTATTAGGTGAACTGAATTTGTATGAATATCTAGTGTGTTTTTGCTCCACTCATAGGGAATGGTGGGTTCTTCAAGAGAGACATTTATTTTTTTAACCTTGCTCAACATCTCGCAACCTTACTCAAGTTAAAACTGGCGGCATAATATCAGTAAATAAATCTTAGGTAATAGCAATTTTTATTCCCAAAAAGTCAAAACCTTTGTAAAATTGCCTACTTTTGTTTTTTATGGGGTACTTAGGGTGTACTTTGAAGGCTCTGAAAAAAAGGCAGAGATTATTATAGATAGTGAGCAGATTTCTTTGCTTAACGATATAGACGATAGTTTTTGGGTCACGCTTGTGGAGCAATGCCACGCAAAAATTCTTTCAACTATTAGTAATCAAACATGTAAAGCCTTTTTGTTATCTGAATCCAGCTTGTTTGTCTGGGCAGATCGTATTCTTATATTAACCTGCGGTGTAACTAAGCTAGTTAACTCAGTTGAGTACTTTCTTAAGCAAGTAGGTCAGGAGAAAATTAAACAGGTAATTTATCAACGTAAAAATGAGTATTTTTCTCACGAGCAGTTAAGCTGTTTTGGTGATGATATTAAATTATTGGGTAAGTACATTGATGGTAAAGCGCTGCGTTTTGGCGAGCTAGATAGCCATCATACTTATGTGTTTCATCAAGAAAATGGCTTTATTGCGAATCAATACGATAAAACCTATGAATTATTGGCTTATCAAATAAGTGCGCAAGCATCAAAAGCGTTAACAACGCCTAATTTATCTGCCCAGGAGATCAGAGAATTTTTGGCGATTGATGAGTTATTAGACGGCTTTATTATCGATGACTTTGTTTTTCAGCCCTTTGGCTACTCACTCAATGCCATTAAAGGCAACGAGTATTTAACCATACATGTAACGCCGCAAGAAGGCAGTAGTTACGTTAGCTTTGAATCTAATATTAATTTGTTGGTAATGGCACCAAAAATTTTAGGCATTTTATCGCCTGCATCATTTGATGTATTAACCTTTAATGAAGCTGATTTTTATGTGTTAACTAAAGCACATATTCCAAGTGAGTATGTGAGTCAGTCCTTGGTGCAAAGTGATTTAACTAACGGTTATCAAGTCGCTTTTGCTAATTTTATTAAACCACAAACTTGCTTTAGCCAAGCAAAAATAATTGATATAAACGGAGTAAGTCATGCACTCTGATCTCTGGATAGAAGAGAAATTCTCAGACTTCTTAGGTTTGCGAATTAAAGTTGAAAAAGTGTTATTTTCTGGAAAAAGTGAGTTTCAAACTGTGGATGTGGTGGAAACCAAAGGCCATGGCAAAATGTTACTTAATGATGGTCTAATTATGGTAACTGAACGGGATGAGTTTGCTTATCACGATATGATCAGCCACGTTCCGTTATTTGTCCATCCAAAGCCAAAAAATGTATTGGTGATTGGCGGCGGCGATGGTGGTACAGCGCGTGAAGTATTGCGTCATCTTAATGTTGATAAGTGTACTATGGTTGAAATTGACGCTATGGTGGTTGACGCCTGTAGAGAACACATCCCGCAAACTTCAAAACAGCTAGATCATCCCAAAATGAATTTGATCATTGGTGATGGTGTTAAATTTGTTAAAGAAACTGATGAAAAGTTTGATGTTATCATTGTCGACAGCACAGATCCTATTGGTCCTGCTCAACCTTTATTTGGTGAAGAGTTTTATCAAGATGTATATAACTGCTTAACTGATGATGGCATTGTTGTTTCTCAAGGGGAGTCTTCTTGGTATGCACTAGACATTCAGCAATCTTTACTTAAAGTTTTAAATGCTGTATTTCCAAAATGTTACTTGTATAGCTTTAGCAATTTAACATACCCAGGAGGGCTATGGAGCTTTACGTTTGCTTCGAAAAAATATCATCCATGTGCTGATTTTGATCCCCAACGCGTCAGTGACAGCGAATTAAGCTTTGAGTATTACAATGCAAATTTACATCGTGCTGCCTTTGCATTACCCAGTTTTGCGTTAGATGGCTTGAAAGGGCTTATTAATAATGACTAATGCTATTAGGTTTGAACTTAAGTAGCTAGTCTTTAACTTAAACGATAAAACTTCTAGGTTTTTAATTGACTAAAGGCTTATTGCAAGCACTAGAAGTTTTTTCGCGCAGTTAAAATAGGTAATTTAGCTGTAGCATGCAAAATGTGTGTATAGGATAAGTTTTTGTTTTTTGAGAGCTAACTCACTTATTGGATTCTCCAAATATATATTCAAAAAAGGGTTTTGAGTTGCGTAAAACATAAACTTGTTCATCTATTGAACCATTGCGATATTAATAAACAAGTTTATGTGAGTTCGGCTATACGTAGTCGGGTGCATCTAAAGTTTGGCCTGACATTGTTCCGGTAACAGAAGCAAGATAAGCATTGGCAGTTTCTTTTGCAGATAAGCCATCTTCAGTATCCATCCCCATCATAGCCATGGTTTCTTTAACAAATATTGGAGCGACAGCATTAATACGTATGTTCTCCAACTCTAAAGATGCAGCTTTAACATAGCTTTCTAAAGCGCCATTCACCATAGATATAACCGCGCTTCCTTGCATAGGCTGGCGAGATAAAATGCCAGAAGTGAGGGTAACTGAGCCATTTTCGTTTAGGTAACTTTTGCCTAAGCGTAGTAAGTTAATTTGCCCCATTAATTTGTTGGCTAGTGCTAATACATAATCGGCATCTGTTAATTCAGCTAATGGAGCAAAATTTGCTACACCGGCTGTTGAAATGATGGCATCAACTTTCCCTACTTTTTCAAACATTGCTGCTATAGAGTTTTGATCTCCAAGGTCAACATTAATATCACCACCTGAATAATTAGCTGCGATTACTTCATGATTGTTCGATAATGCTTTTGCTACTGCTTGACCAATTGTGCCAGATGCACCAACTAGTAAAATTTTCATAATTTTCTCCATATGTTTAAATCAGTATTTATTTAACTTGAAATTATTATATTTAGTGATTTAAATTAGATAAATAACGTCAAAAAGAAATGATTGTTCTTATGAAAAGAAAAATGGATTTATTAAAAGCAATTAACACTTTTATTAAAGTGGCTGATAAAAATAGTTTTACTGCCGTAGCAAGAGAATTGAATATTGTAACATCAGCAATCAGCCGGCAGGTTGCTGATTTAGAGTCTCACTTTGGTTGTCAGCTCTTGTATAGAACAACTAGAGCGATGCACCTTACAGCTGAAGGAGAGCAATACTATAAAGAATTTAGAGAGATAACCGAAAAAATTGAATTACTTGAAAGTAAAGATGAAGCGCTTGATGGCACATTAAAAGGGCAGGTTAAAGTGTCAGCGCCACAAGGCTCTGAAGCTTTAGGTTTTTTAGACGCTGCATGTGAGTTTTTAAAGCAAAACCCACAAGTAAAAGTGTCGTGGATGTTTGTTAATCGTTACGTGAACATGGTTGAAGAAGGTATTGATTTAAGCATTCGAATGGGGGAGTTAGAAGATTCGAGCTATATTGCTAGGCGTTATAAAGCCGTTGATATTAATTTTGTAGCTAGCCCTCACTACATTGAAACGCATGGTAAGCCTGAGCACCCTAGCGATTTGGTTAAGCATTTATGCATAACTGATAGTTCAAATCGGCAACCAAATAAATGGCGATACTATGAAAATCATAAAGAGCAATATGTAAAATTGACAAGTTATACTGACACTAACAATGGCGAAACCGCTGCAAGAATAGCCGCGAAAGGTAATGGTATTGCGTATTTACCGTCATTTCTTACGCAAAAGTATTTGCTAACCGGGGAGCTTGTACCTGTCTTGCAAGCATATGAATTTGAATCGCTACCTGCATCTTTAGTCTATCCGGCAAATTTAATGATGAACAGAACTCTTAAGGCATTTGTTCAATTTATATTGGACCATAAAGATTAGTTAATTCAATCGCTATGTACCTTAAGTTATAACTATCATTGATCACTTTTAACTCATCAAGATCGTAATAGCATATAGAACATCTTCTTTGTGCCGATGAGCAAGCTTTAGTCGTTTGTTTACTTTGTCCTTAAAGCCGCAGCGATTAAGTAAGCCGGTTAAATCGTCTTTATATGATAATTGTTCTATGTGTAAGTTTTCCCCGAGTAATGTCAGTTCACGTTCTACCATGTCTTTAAAGTGTTTAAGTAATCTATGGTATCTATTGTCATAGTGGGTAATTTCAAAATCCATTACACAAATAGTGCCGAGAATTTTGCCATTCGGCCAATATAGTGGAAAACCTAAATAGCTGTTAAATTTATCATCTGAAACTTGAGGGTTTGACTGCCACTCTTTTAACCGTGTGGCGTTGTTAACATATAAAGGTTTATTTCAATGTAACCACTTAGTAAGGTGGTGCAGACTTATTTAATATCATAAGGTTAATATTAGTCGTTAATTGAATTTCTGTATTGAAAATTAAAATATATAACCTTGTGCGAGGAGAAATCAGGGCTTATTTATCGCTGAAACAGCTGTATTTAATGGTTAGCGTTTTTTTTATTTTGATACATTGCGTGGTCAGATTCATTAATCAGTTGCTCAATATCAATATGTTTATGGCGATCATATTTAACGATACCGTGTGAAAATGTAATTTGATAAGGTAAGTCTAAGTGTTTGCTAACTGATATTAAGTTATTTGCAAAACGCTTAACTGCTTGTTGGGCAGCGTGTGGCTCTACGTCATTTAACAGTACCGTAAACTCATCGCCTCCAAAACGAGCACAAATATCAGATGTTCGAAAAGTGTTCTTCATTTGTTCCGCAAATATTTTTAGTACTTTATCGCCGGTTGAATGACCATGATTATCATTAAATAACTTAAATTTGTTGAGGTCAAAATATACAAGATGGCAGGGCCTGTTTTGTCTGTTTGCCATATCTAAACAATGTTGTCCTAAACGCTTGAACCCTCTTCTATTTGTTATATTGGTTAGTTCATCCATAGTTGCATGTTGAATAGACAAAAATTCACTTGTAACAAGAGCAGCAAGGTCGGTTAACGCAGCTAAGTCGTCATTGCTCAAAGCTCTAGGTTTTGTATCAATAATACATAATGTTCCAATGTTTTCACCTGAGGGCGATGATATTGGGTGCCCCGCATAGAATCGAATATATGGTTCATTAACAACAAGTGGGTTATCAGAAAAGCGCGTGTCGAGAGCGGTATTTTCAACAACAAAAGTATAGTTGTCGTGAATGGTATGCCCACAAAATGAAATATCTCGTGGAGTTTCTGTGGCCGTTAAACCAATAGAAGATTTAAACCACTGCCGTTTTTCATCCACTAAACTAACTAAGGCAATAGGTACATTAAAGAGTTTTTTGGCGAGGCGAGTGACACGATCAAACCTTTCCTCAGGATCTGTATCAAGGATTCTAAGAGATTTTAAAGATGCTAATCGACATTCTTCATTTTTTGTAGGTTCAGGAGCAAGCATCATTAATAGTGCAATTTTGAGTTATTTTATCAGTATAGTGCTAAATTCAATAGAAAGGTAAATACCAGTGATTTTTATTATTAATAATAAACTGTGTAGGATTTATTCTGTGTCATTCGTCTAAAGGGTAGCGATTAATAAAATTAATTAGCTAATCGAATAATCAAATTAATCTATTAAGGAGTAACACAAATGCAATTTCTCTGTTTAATTTACGAAGATGAAAAGCTACAAGCAAGTCGAGACGAAAGTGAAAATAATGAAATATTTCAGGAGTATATGACCTTTACGGAGCAGATAAAAAACAGTGGTCATTTTGTTGCTGGTGATGCTTTATTGTCAACTGATACCGCGACAACCGTTCGTATTAGAAATCATGAAGCCTTATTAACTGACGGGCCATTTGCTGAAACTAAAGAGCAATTGGGTGGCTACTATTTATTAGAATGTGATTCTTTAGATGACGCATTGGCGTTAGCGAAAAAAATACCTTCCGCTAAATATGGCAGTATTGAAGTACGGCCAATTATGGTTTTTGAATAATCAGCAAGTAAAAAACACGCGAGTGTGGAAGCACTCACGTGATTAAATTACTTTAATTTGTGGCTGAAAAATTTGACCCATTAGCATGACCAGCAAAACAATAAAAAAGAAAATTCAAAATTGTTATCCGCAGGCACTTACTAAACTCATTTACCAGTTTAGTAACGTCATGATCGCGGAAGACTTACTGCATGAAGCCGTTGTAAAGGCATTAAAGCAATGGCAAGTAAATATGCCTGATAACGGTGTAGCGTGGTTAGTAAAAGTCGCTTCGAATCAATTTATCGACCAAGTACGTCGAGATGGCCGTTTTATCGATAGTTATAATGACAATGAACAAAGCTATGAGGTTGATTTAACAGAGCAAGCGCTTCTTGATAGTTATCAGGATGACTTACTCAGGCTTATATTTACGTGCTGTCACCCTTCATTAAATATACAAACTCAACTGATATTAACATTAAAGCATGTTTTAGGCTTGTCAGTAATTGACATAGCAAGTGCATTAATTAAGAAAGAGAAAACGATAGAGCAGCGCTTAACACGAGCAAAAGTGAAAATTTCAACAGCGCATATTCCCTATAAAATTCCTGATGTTCAAGAATGGCCCGCAAGAATTGACGCGGTATTAAAAGTTATTTATTTGTATTTTAATGAAGGCTATTTTACCAGTAGCAATAATAAGCTCGTTGATGAGCGAGTTTGTAAAAGTGCCATACATTTGGCCCGAATTTTACATTCATGTGTGCGTGAAAATGCTGAGGTTATAGGTTTGCTGGCATTATTACTACACCAAAATGCGCGCTTACCCGCGAGAGTTGATGAAAACCAAAAATTAGTGCTTCTAGAAGATCAAAATCGTAATTTATGGCAGAAATCGGATATTTATGAAGCTAATATTTTAGTGGAAAAGTCCTTGTTACTCGGTGGTGGAACGCCTTATGCAATTCAAGCGGCAATTGCCGCCCTTCATAACAATGCGAAACATTTTGCTGAAACAGATTGGCGTCAAATATATGCTTTATATCTAAAATTATTGACCATACAAAATAATCCGATAATTGAGCTTAATGCCGAAGTCGCACGGGCTAATTTTACCAGTAGCGCTGAAGCAATTTTAAGAATAGAAAACCTAGCTGGTGAACTTGAAGGCTATCGCCATTATCACACTGCGTTAGCTGCACTGTATTTACAAGAAAAAAAACTAACACGTGCAAGTAGCTACTATACTACTGCTCTCACGTTCACACAAAACTTAGCAGAAGAGCGATTTATTTTAGGGCAACTTAAAAAGTGTCAGTAAAATACTGTTAGTTATACAGCATATTAACTTTTATTTAGGAAAATTGAGCGGCAAATAAAAAAGCCAGCGTTTACTGGCTTTTTATGTACAGGATGTACGGTATGTCGCGAGTGCATGGATGCACAGGAGTGTGTATGTAACTTATGAAGCACTACTTGGCAATAGAAGCCAGTTCTAGCGTTACTTGGTCTAAACCTAAGTCTGATATTTTTCGGTTAAATTCAGCTTGTTTGCTGCTAACAAGAGAAATACCTTCTACAACCATATCGTATGCTTTCCATTGTTTCGATTTTTTATCTTTACGCATTTGAAAGGTTATTTTTATATCCGGCTTACCCGAATCAATAATTTTTACATCAACAGACGCGGACTTTACATTTGCTTTTAGCTTAGTGCCAGGTTCAAATATCACCTTTTGATTATTATACTGAGTTAAGGCACCAGCGTAGGTGCGAACTAAGTATGAGCGCATTGCCGTAACAAATTTTGCTCTTTGCTCTTTTGTTGATTTTCTTAAGTGCTTACCTAAAATCTTAAATGCTGCGTATTTATAATCAACAGACGGCATTAGCTCTTCTTCAACAATTTCACGCATTAATTCAGGAAATTTTTTTAAAGCGTCTTGGTTATCAGAAATTTTTGTAAAAAGGCTATTACCCGTTACTTTAATAACTTCATAAGGTGAAGCTATAGGTGCAGCATCTGCTGCAAAGCTGTTTTGTATTAAAGTGAAGAGCAATACAATAAGTAATAGGAGCTTTTTCATAGTGACCCTTGTCTAATGAAAATATAAATTATAGTCAATAATTAGAATAACAGAATTATACATACCGACCGCTCGGTTTGTAAATCGCTTTTAGCGCTATAATAGATGATAAAGTGTTAAGAATTGTTACCCGATATCAAAACAGAGTTTATTTGTGACTACTTTTTTAAACCATGGAGATAACGGCAAAGTTCCTTTATTACTTTATCAAAAAGCTCTTTGTTCAAAGAACTTTTACTTAAGCTCGATGAGCCATGAAATGTTGAAACGATAAAATATGCTATTTGGCTAAAATCGAGTTCTGGTTTTAGTTTATCGCTAACACGTAATAAATTGGTTGATATCAGCAAATTTAACTGTTGCTGCATTGCCAGTATACGAATACGAAAGCCTTCATCAACTCCTGACATTTCTTGGCAAAGGTTATTTAATGGGCAGCCGCATACCACTTCATCACAACTCATTTCTTTTGACATAGAACTGAAGAAATCACATAACCCTTGTATTGGATCTACCGACTCAACAGGAGGCTGCCATAGGGCAATAAAGGCTGGTGCGTAAACTTCTTCAAACACGGCATAGCCTAATTCCATTTTATTTGAAAAGTGGTGATATAGAGCACCTTTTGAGATTTCGCACCGTTTTAAAATACAAGATAAGCTTGTCGCCGTGAAGCCATTTTTATGAATCTCGTCAGCGCTAATTTCTAGTATTTTTTGCCGGGTTTGCTCCGCATCTCTCATATTGCAATCTCAATAACTAGTACAACTATTGATTTAAGTTTAACCGACCGTTAGGTCGGTTGCAAAGATGATATAGGTAACTTTTTAGTAATTTTTTGTTGCTAGTTAATTTATTGAAAATAATTGAGGTTGAGGATGTACAGTAATTAAGTGCGTTACTTTAACTGTACAAATAAGATGCTGGTAAGAAACATTTAAACATACCTCAATAAATCTATCGCAGAATGCTGACTGATTAACGCAAAGTAGCGTATTAAATTGGCGAGAATTAAAAAGCTTACATACATTCAATTGTGTACGGTCAATGAGTGTTATGATAAATATGGATAAAGCAAAGCGAAATTTAATAAAGTTTATTCCCCTTGCTGGGCTTAGCTTAGGCTTAAAAACAGATGCCTTATGGGCAGCGAGTAAAGAAAATCTACCTCTTGCAACAATTCCTAGCTCACAAGAGAAGATTTTTCCTATTGGCATGGGAACTTGGATCACATTTAATGTCGGCAATGACCATTTTTTACGAGAACAGCGTAGTAAAGTATTAAAAACTTTTTTTGAGCTTGGCGGCCAAATGATAGACTCTTCACCTATGTATGCCTCTTCTGAGCAGGTGCTTGGTCACTGTCTAGAAAATATAAACAATGATCAAAAATTATTTTCTGCCACAAAAACCTGGACCAGTTCTTCGACAACGGCAAAGCATCAATTTAGCGACTCGTTAAAACTTTGGCAGCAAAAACAAATTGATTTACTACAAGTGCATAATTTAGTGTCTTGGCAAAATCATTTAGCATATTTGCAAGAATTAAAACAAGAAAAGCTTATTCGCTACATAGGGGTAACTACCTCTCATGGCAGACGACATGCTGAGCTGGAAAAGATACTGAAAAGCCAAAAAATCGACTTTGTTCAACTTACTTATAATATTGTCGATCGAAGTGCAGAAAACAGGTTGTTACCCTTAGCCCAAGAACAGGGGGTTGGTGTTATTGCTAATCGACCTTTTCAGAGAGGAAACTTGATATCGCACGTTAAGCAACATCCACTGCCACCTTGGGCAAGCAGCATGGGAATATATAATTGGCCGCAGTATTTTCTTAGGTTCATTGTGTCGCATTCCGCGATAACTTGTGCAATACCAGCAACAAGCCAAGTCCCTCATATGATCGAGAACATGGGGGCTATTAATAACGTAGCACTACCGTCGACAACAAACCGCAATCAAATGATTGAATATTTCCAGAGTTTATAATGGCGGAAGTATTCAGCTATTCATTGGACGATTTTTTACTTTTTTCATCAGAAGTTTATTGGCGATTAATTCAATCACACCTTAATAGCCTAGCATGGTGGCCGTTAGCTATAGAAATTTCTAGCTTATTGTTTCTAGCAATATCAATGAAGTATCGCAAGCAAGTGTTTTTGTCATTATTTTTAATTCTAATATGGCTTATATTGGCTTGTTTTTTTTATCTAGAAAAATATGCTGAAATCAATACCTTTTCGGTATTCATTGGGTATGCTTGTTTACTGCAAGTGGTGATGCTTTTGCTTAATATTTGCGGCTCTAAAAAGTATAGTTTTTCTAACAACACTCATCAGCATTCGCTACATTTAGTTGCTTTGCTACTGGTCATTGCCTTTCCCGTTATAAGTAATTTTCTCTTTGGCTTTTGGCAAGCAGGTATTGTGGCCTTTATGCCAATACCGACATTTTTATTAACTATGGTATTACTCGCTAATTACACTCGAATTTGGCGTTTTTTGCTATTTATTATCCCTAGTTTAATATTGCTCATTGAGCTGTTGACGCTAATGCAGGTGATGAAATAATAGTCTTGGGTAGTATTTACTAATTCTAGAAGGAGAGAAGATGTTTTACATTAACTTTTGCATGTTCATCTAGCGATTAAGCAATTTCAATCGCTAGATATTCATTGTATTAAGCGTCTGGCAATTTTTCGTCTAATGCTTTTAGTGAGCGTAAAAATAAGCCAAGTCCACCTATTGCTAGCACCAATATTACAATAAGATCAAATGACGTCATGGTTCTAAACGAAAACTGAATGGAGGAGATCACGCCAAATATTAAGCCAGCAATTGAGCCAATCGACAATATCCAACCCAAGATATTTATACTGTTGTAAAAAATGAGCCCAACACCGAACATGAATGGGATCATTATCATGCCGCTGGTAATATTAAAATTATTGCCCATTGCAGAAAAACCATACATGCGCATTCCCATGCCAAAACTAGACGTGACAGTAATCGCATTTAGCAGCATATAAAAGCCGCCACACATCATGATTAAGCCGATAAAGAATTGACCAAATCCACCTGAAGTTCCACCAGCACCTTTCATTTTTTCTGTCCTTTTTTATTATTATTTTTCAGCAGAGTATGGATCTTCGGCTAAGATATACGCTCGTAAATCCGCTTTGTTTGGTTGTTGATATAACCAGCTGCGCAGCTCTTTCACTTTTTCATAGGTGTCTTCACCAAACTTATCTTGATATATTTCAGAAAAGTTATCTTTGGTGTTACTAATACGAATATTTCGCTGCCAATGAGCCGTTAGAACCGCATTTAAAGAACCTGCTAAGCCTTCACTTTTCAATAATTCCCATTCTCCTTTATCTAACCAAACACCGCCAACACTCGCACTATAATCTACTCGATGTTCAGTTGAAGTCGATAAGCGTAATTTACGCATAATAGCACCAGTAACGGGGCATAAAATGGCTTGTTTTGTGTCATCCACTTCACAATATAGATCCTCAGAGAAGGTAAATTGAGGGTTTCTTTCCTTCCAAGCAACGTAGTCTTCTATCAATATCCAATTGCCTTGGCAGTGCGAACAAACATGAGCTCTAAATTGCCCTTCGATAAATGTAGGAGTTAACTCTCCTTGTTTACAGCTAGTACAGCGCATCAGCATATGTCCTTATGTTATCAATTATAATCGTTGTTATTTTCTAAAAGTATCACACTACGACTGCTTAATAAAATCAGTTAAATGTCTCAGTATAATTTAATGATTTTTAGTAGTATTCGTGATAATTTCACTGTTATAAAGTTGTTAATCACTATACGCCTTTGACATATTATGTCAAAGGCGTATAGTGATTATAGAAAAATAATAAATATCGAAATAGCCTTTACGGGTTATTTGTTTAAGGATGAACATGGAACAACTACTCTCAGTTGCATCGCAATTTCCTACCGCAATTTATTCTACATTGCTTGGTGTCGTAGTGGTCTATTGGCTTGTTGGAATGTTAGGGCTAATTGACTTGGACTTTTCAGGTGATACTGATCTTGACGTTGACAGCGATGTCGATATTTCAGTGGGCGGGCTTACGGGCTTAATGCTTACTTTTGGTTTAACGGGGGTGCCATTTACCCTTGTTATCAGCATCATTACATTAGTGTGTTGGTTAATCAGTTTTTATGCTCAGTTTTATCTACTGACATGGTTACCAGACGGTTGGCTTTATTATCTTATGGGAGCTTTAAGCAGCTTTGTTATCTTTTTAATTTCACTGCCGATCACAGCCATAATTATTCGCCCACTAAAAGGCATGTTTAATAGCGTTGAAACAGCAACTAGTGAGCAATTTGTTGGTAAAGAAGCTGCTATTGCAACCGGAACTGTCAGCGAAACCTTCGGGCAAGCTCGTATTTTTAACGACGGCGCTGAAATATTACTTGATGTTCGCTGCTCGGCAGAGCACTCATTAAAAATGGGTGATAAGGTTTTGATTATTGAATATGTTCAAGAAAATCACGCATACATTGTTGCGCCATACACAGCTTAATTCACAATAATTATTCACATTTTATTTGGCCACGCCAACGTGGCTGTTGTTTTAAAAAGAGGAAAAACACATGGTAATGGAACCACTTTATCTAGCTATTGGAATTGGCGTACTTTTCGTCTTTTCACTATTAATTATGATTGCCAAGTTCTACAACAAAGTTGAACAAGGCCAAGCATTAATTATAAATAAATTGCGTGCGGAGCCTGAAATTAGCACAACGGGCGGCATGGTTATTCCTGTAATTCATAAAAAAGAAATTATGGATATTTCCACAAAACGTATGATGCTTGAGCGTAAAGGTCGTTCAGGACTTATCTGTCAAGATAACATTCGCGCCGACATCATTATTACCTTTTATATTCGCGTTAATGAAACTAAAGAGGATATTCTGCGCGTTGCTAAACAAGTGGGGTGTGATCGTTCTTCTTATCCTGAAACACTGCAAGAGTTGTTTGAAGCTAAATTTTCAGAAGCATTGAAAACTGTTGGTAAGCAGTTAAATTTCACTGAGTTGTTTACCCAAAGAGATATTTTTAGAGATAAAATTAAAGAAGTTATAGGTCAAGACTTATCGGGTTATGTGTTAGAAGATGTGGCGATTGATTTTCTAGAGCAGACTTCTATCAATGATTTAGATCCAAATAACATTATGGATGCAGAAGGTATTCGTCGTATTACAGAATTAACAGCAAAGCAAAGTGTTGAAACAAACGACCTAAAACGTCAAGAAGAAATTCGTATTAAACGTCAAGATATTGAAGCAGAAGAAAAGCGCTTAGAACTTGAGCGACAATTAGCAGACTCGAAAGCAAAACAAGAACGTGAAATATCGTCAGTTAAAGCGCGTGAAGAAGCAGAAACAGCAAAAATTGTAGAAGAAGAACGTTGCAAATCAGAACAAGCGCGAATTGAAACTGAGCAAGTTGTTGCCGTTGCCGAAGAAAACAAACAGCGCGAAGCGGAAATTGCTCAACAAAACCGTTTTAGAGCAGTAGCGATTGAAGAAGAAAAAGTCACTCGCGCCCGACAAATTGAAGAAATAGATCGTCAAAAGGAAGTGGAAACACTTCGTATCGACAAAGAAAAAGCACTAGAAGTTGAACGTAAGAATATTGCAGAAGTGCAGCGTGAGCGCATTGCTGTAGAGAAAAATGTCGCTGAAGAAGAAGAGCGCATTAAAGATTTACGTGTCGTTTCAGAAGCGAACCGTCAAAAAGATGAGCTAGTAATCAAGGCGAAAGGTGAAGCTGAAGAAGCACTGGTTAAAGATATCGAATCAGCAAAAGCGCAAGAGCAAGCCGCAGAACATATCGCAAGAAAAATGCAAACCATTGCTGACGCTGAATTAAAAGCGGCCAGTAAACAAGCTGAGTCTAAGAAAATTTTGGCAGAAGGTGAACAAGCCGAAGTTGCTTCAAAAGGCTTAGCCGAAGCACAAGTAACGCTTGCTCAAGCTGAAGCTCATGAAAGGCAAGGCGAAGCTGAAGCGAAAGCCCTAGAGCTTAAACTCACGGCTGAAGCAAAAGGTATAGAAGAAAAAGCCTTAGCAGAAGCAACCGGCTTACGTGAAAAACAAGATGTACTGAATGCAATGTCTGAGCAAGCTCGTGAGTTTGAAACTTTTGGTTTACGTTTGAATCAAGAACGTGAATTAACTTTAGCTAAGTTAGATAACAGTGTTGATTTAGCTGAAAAACAAGCAGATGTACTAGCAACAGCCCTTAGTGAAGCCAACATTAATATTATGGGTGGTGACGGTGAGTTCCTAAATCAATTTATGAAGTCTATCACTGTCGGTAAATCTATTGATGGTTTAGTTAATGAAAGTGACACGGTACAAAAGCTATTTAAAGATCATTTAGCGGGTGATCGGAATATTATGGACGATTTAGGCGGTGTGCTTGCTGGCGCTTCGCAAACCAGTGAAACCATGAAAAACTTTAATATGGCGAAACTTCTTTCAACTTTAAACAATGCTGACGAAAGCCAAAAAGGGGCTTTGGCAAGTTTATTAAACTTAGGCAGCCAAAGTTCGTCGACGGCAAAATAACGCCAGTTAGTTATCTTGAAAAGTAAAATAAGTAGTAGTTAATACGCAGCCATTCACTTGAATGGGCTGCGTGCCAGTTTCATGGAGTTTTGCATGGCAGATAAGGAAAGTAGTACTAATCAAGCGGTTGCTGAAGGCGGTTCATACGAACTTATTCAGCGTCGACTATCAGCATTAGGTAGTGATTTAAGTACCCAAATCAAACAACTAAACGACGAACGTATCGCAACCTTTGGCTCTACTGAAATGAAAGTTGACGCTCGTGTTCGTGTACGTACAGAGCACAATTGCGTCGCTCGCGACATTGCCGCTATTGGCGACACGTTGCTTTTTGGTTACAACGTATTTCTTGGCCTGAAACGGAATATCACGGTTGCTGATGTTTTTAGTTTGCATCAACTTAAAGACAACAACGGTGAAGTTGAAATTGTTGATATACCTATTACTGGCAGCTTTCTCGAAAGTCCTGACTTTGTTAGAGACTTTGACGAACTATATACCTACTACAAAAAAACGTTTTTAGCGCATGTCTATCGCCAAGGCAGTAAAGTTTTTGCGATATTTCAAATTGGTGAACGCTTAGATGATATTCGTGTGTTTCGTTGGGGAATTGATGCAAACCAACAAGTCACCTATATCGATAATCGCGGTGAACGAGATATTAAGCAACCTGACAATTTTGATTTTGAATGGCAAAAAGTATCGCGCGAGCAGCAAGAGCAAGGCAAGCACCCACACTTTAATTTATTCGATACACTTTTTGTTGAAGCCACAGGCGGTTCTTTAACGCTAAAAGTAGAAAACAATACCGAAGAAGGGCAAGGCATTTATTCTGAGCCGGTTGATGACGAGCATCAATCACTGGATGATGCTGATATTCAATACGCGAAAGTAGGTGAGTTAATTTTACTTAAAATAAAACCCTACCGTGAAGAGCAAACACGTCATTTAATTTTCAACTGCAAAACGCAGCAAGTCTTACGACAAGATGCCATCGCTCATACTTGTGTGCAATTGCCCGAAGATCACGGCATTATTTTCCCAGGCGGTTATTACCTGCAAAATGGCGAACATAAAAGTTTTGACGACGATGCACAAAACTTACAGTTACATCGCGTGGTTAAATCACCTAATGGTGAAGATTTCCTTTATATATTTTACGAGCCAAATGAAGGGCAATACGCCTTGTTTGGCTACAATCTGATCACCAGAACCTTGCAAAACCCAATTTATGGCCACGGGCAAAGTTTATATAACGACGGTCGTGTGGTTGTGTTTAGCGCGGAAAGTGAACCGTCAAGAGTGCATGCCATGCAAGTGTGGCAAACGCCATTTTGCAGTGAAGAATTTGCCAGCAACCGACCAAGCGATAACAGCTTTTTTGGTAAAATAGGCAACCCAGAATTGGTTCGCGGTGTGTCTGATTTATACGGCGTTATTAAATTAATTACCGTCAAACAGCCAAGCGCACAGCACTTTAATGACTTAGTGAAAGAATCAAAACAGCTTTTTGATAAGTATCACTGGCTTGCTGACAGTCAGCTAACGGCCTTGAATGAATTGTTACAGCAAGTAGTAACAACATCTGAATTAGTGTTAGATGAATTTGAAAAAGTGACTAGCATAAAAGCTAATTCTGACGCTGTTATGTTATCAGCCAACAACAAATTAGAAGCATTTACTCAGCAATTACAAAATCCAAATTTCGACACAGCAAAGCAGTACATTGACAACCTAACAGAGCTCGCACAATTTAAAGGTGAGCTAATTTCCCATAAAGAATTACGTTATATTGATGTTGAAGAAATTGACGCCATGGATGCTAGCTTAACTGAGCTAACTCAAGCGTTAAGCCAAGCAACCGCTGACTTTTTACAACAAGATGACGCTTTAACACCCTATCAAAATACCATTGCTGAAATAGAAGCATCGGTTGCAGCAAGTGAGTCAATTAGTGCGTTAAAACCTATTAGACTAGCAATTGAAGAGCTTGTGCAAGGGCTGGAATTACTTAATCGCACCATGCTTTCGCTAGAAATAGAAGATAGCCGACAAAGAACCCGAATTTTAGAAGATATTTCCGCAGTATTTAGCCAAATAAACCGCGTAAAAGCGGGGGCAGAACTTGCCGCAAAAAATGTCGGCAGTGATGAAGCGAGAGCTGAATTTGGCGCGCGTTTTAAATTACTCGGGCAAAGTGTTACTAGTGGCCTAAATGCCAGTGATACGCCGCAATCGTGTGATCAGCAACTTTCACAAATTCTGATCCAATTAGAAGACTTAGAAAGCCAGTTTAGCGATTATGATGAATTTTATAATGAAATTCTCGCTAAAAGAGATGAAGTATACGACAACTTTGAACAACATAAGCAGCAGCTTATGGATGCACAACAACGCCGCTGCTTGAATTTAAAAACCGCTGCTGAGCGCATTATTGAAGGCGTTATTCGCCGTAGCCAAAGCTTTAATGAGCAAGATAAACTTAATAGCTATTTTGCTGGCGACCCTATGGTGGCAAAGCTTAGAAAGGTTATCGAACAACTGCGTGAACTTGATGATAATGTTAGAGCTGACGATATTGATGCACAGCTGAAAAACGCAAAAGAACAAGGCGTTCGAGCATTACGCGATAAAACCGATATTTATTCAGCTGATGGCAGTTTGGTTAAAATTGGCGACCATCAATTCTCGGTTAACCGTCAAAAACTAGAACTTACGTTGTTACCGCGTGATGAGAATATGTTGGTACACATAAGTGGCAGTGAATACTTTGAAACCTTAGCCCCTGAAATATTCGCGAATACGGAATACTTGTGGCAGCAAGAGCTAGTGTCAGAAAGCGATACGGTTTATCGCGGTGAATATTTAGCCGCTTCGCTGTTATTCGAGGCCGAAAATGCAGGGCCAACAGCTCTCAGTGCGCTGTACGAAGCAGTAAAGGAAAATAACCTACAAAATATTGTTAAAAAAGCCGCTGAGCCTCGATATCAAGAAGGTTACGACAAAGGTGTACATGACGCTGATGCAACGTTAATTTTAACGCAATTATTGTCACTAAGAGAATCAATTGGCTTACTGGCATATCCAGCAGCAGAAAGAAGGCTAGCGACATTATTTTTCGCAACAGAGTTAACTGATGAGGCGCGCCAAGACTTAATTAATCGTTGCCATAATTTATATTTAATGGAGCAAACCTTTGGTGCTAGCGAATTGCGCATTCAGTTAGTTACCGAGCTTGCAAGCACATTAGAAAAATATGTACAAACTCAACCATGGTTAGCGTGCGATACCACGTTGTCAGCGTCCTATTTTCTTGAAGAAATGGCACAAGCAGATGACAAGTTTATTGTTAAAGAAAGCAGTACCGAATTAGTTTATCAATTACAAAGCCAGCTGAAACATAAAAGTTTAGAAAAGCAAATTTCTGGTGCGCTTACTGGCTGCGCGACACTTGAGCAAAAATACCAATTACATCTCGCTTGGTTACAGTCGTATGTAAACCATCAGCAGCTTGATAGCCAACAAGATATAATTATTGAAGCTGCAATGATGATGACACTTCAAGCACAATGTCAGTTTTATACTTCATCAGCGAATACCGACTGTATTGTTGAAGGCTTACTCGGCCAACACAGTAATATTGACGATAGAAAACTCGCCATTAATTATCAGGCATTTATTACCAAGCTTCGCTATTTTAGCAATGAACATGTGCCGGCGTTTAATCAATATCACCAGAAAAAACAACAAGTGCTAGCAGAGCAACGTAAACGCTTAAAACTGGAAGAGTTCAAGCCTAAAGCGCTATCATCTTTTGTTCGTAATAAATTGATTAACGATGTGTATTTCCCAATTATTGGTACTAACTTAGCCAAACAAATTGGTGCAGCGGGCAATAATAAACGTTCAGATTTAATGGGCTTACTATTACTTATTTCTCCACCTGGTTACGGTAAAACAACCTTAATTGAATATGTTGCCAGTAAGTTGGGCATGACCTTTGTGAAAATTAATTGTCCATCAATTGGTCACGATCAGTTATCACTAGATCCTGCGCAAGCCAACAATTCCACGGCTAAAAATGAAGTGGAAAAAATTAACTTAGCCTTTGAAATGGGCAATAACGTTATGCTCTACCTTGATGATATTCAGCATACTAATCCTGAGTTTTTACAGAAATTTATTTCACTATGTGATGGCTCTCGTAAAGTTGACGGTGTTTGGCAAGGGCAAAGCAAAACCTATGATATGCGCGGTAAAAAGTTTGCTGTTGTTATGGCGGGTAACCCGTATACCGAATCAGGTGAAGCATTTACTATTCCAGATATGCTAGCGAACCGCGCTGATATTTATAACTTAGGTGACACCTTAAGTGGTCGTGAACATGAGTTTTCTTTAAGCTTTATTGAAAACAGTTTAACCAGTAACTCGTATATTGCACCGCTTGCCACACGCGATATGGACGACTTGTACAACCTCGTTAAAATTGCCGATGGTGAGTCAGTTGCTACCACTGAACTTAAACATGGGTACTCTCAAGCTGAAGTAAACGAAATAGTGGCGGTTATTCAACGTATTCGAGCCATTCAACAAACCGTATTGAAAGCGAACGAACAATACATCGCTTCTGCTGCACAAGACGATAAATACCGCACTGAGCCACCATTTAAGCTCCAAGGTAGTTATCGTAATATGAATAAAATGGCGGAAAAGGTTGTTCCTGTAATGACCGAAGAAGAAGTAGAGCAACTTATTGCTGATCATTACCGTGGTGAAGCGCAAACGTTAACGGTTGGGGCAGAAGAAAATTTACTAAAATTAGCCGAACTTAGAGGTACTCAAACCAGTGAACAACATGAACGTTGGCAACAAATAAAAGATGACTTTGTTCGCCATCAAAGTTTAGGTGATAGCGACAATCCTGTTGCGGCTATTGCTAGTCAGGTATCGTTGTTGCAAAAAAGCTTAAATCAAATCGGTAAAGTGCTGCAAGAGCCACAATCGGAAGCGCTGAATCGTTTAAATGAAACGGTTGCTAATCTTGAATTAAGTGTCAATATTGAACAACCAGAAAAGCTTGATACGCGTGTTGAAAACTCGCCGCTTGAGGCAACGCTAATCGACAATACGCTAGCAACGTTTGCGCAAAATATAGAATCGTTTATCTTGCCATTAATTGAAACATTGCAAAGTAATAAGGCGTTAGACGCGAAAATGTTAGAAACACTGCAAGGTTTAAACTTGGCTGCTGTTCAGCAACCACAACAACCCCGCACAAAGGGTCGTTCAGAAACGCATGTACAGAAAATTAGCCGAGAATTAATTGATAGTAAAAACATGGCGGAAGAACCTTAGGCAAGATGTTTGCTGTGTCAGCAAAAGTGTTAGCTAAGTTCTCGATCTCGATAAGATTTAGGTATCGATAAGATTTAGGTATCGATAAGATTTAGGTATCGATAAGATTTAGGTATCGATAAGATTTAGGTATCGATAAGATTTAGGTATTGATAAGGTTTAGTGGTCGTAAGGTTATGTAAGCTAGTTGTAAATTGAAATGCCATTGTTAGAAGTAACAATGGCATTTTGTCGATGATACTTTTACGGTTATTTTATACCGTGCATTAACTTATTTATTTGTGGTCCAATAATAAATAAAAATGCGCCGCCTAAGGTGAGTAACCAAAAGCTAAATGAAAAGCCGGAGAGGGCTGAGGCGACCGTCATACCGGTTTCGCCACTCATTGAACCTGCCAATATCCCTGAAAAGTTATTGCCAATGGCAGTACTTAAAAACCAACCACCAAAAGCAAAACCAGCCAGAGAAGCGGGTACTAACTTACTAACCATAGACAAACCAATAGGTGATAAGCATAACTCACCAATAGTATGTAGTACGTAGCAAGCGGCTAATGGCCAAATTGGAATCATATTGTTGGCATCCAATAGGTTTTCTAGCGCGTATATCAAGACTAAAAAACCTAAGCCTGTGCCGAGTAAGCCTAAAGCAAATTTACGCGGAATACTCGGTTCGACTTTTCTCTTATGCATAAACAGCCAAAGTGCAGACACAAGTGGCGCAAATATTAAAATGGCGACTGAGTTAACTGACTGAAACCATGCAATTTTAAATTCAACGGCTTCAGTGATACTTCTATCAACAATATTTTGCGCCAAAAAAGTAAATGAGCTACCCGCTTGTTCAAAAAACATAAAAAATATCACGTTGAACAAAAACATAATCAAGCAAGCAATAACGCGTTCAAAAGCGACTTTTCCGTCACCTTTAGCCTGTTTTAATAACAATATGGCTAAACCAACAAAGAGTACAAATAGAATCCATGCCAGCACTTGTGCACCCGCATAAGTCATTAAAATATAAACAGGAATAATTGATGCGAGGGCACCGAAAATAACCGTAATTAAATTCTTCGTCCTTAACGGTGTTTTTTCAATTGAGCCAATCCCCTTTAGTTGACGGCGGCCAATATAAAACCAAACATAACTGATCAACATGCCAACGCCAGCCGCACCAAATACGGCTTTATAGTTGTCCATCATAGGAGTGTCGGTTAGCGTACTGGCAAGCCATTGGGTTATAATTGGCGAAACCATAGCGCCAGCATTAATGCCCATATAAAAAATACTAAAGCCACTGTCTCTGCGATGATCATCTACTGCATAGATTTTACCGACTAAGTTTGAAATATTAGGTTTGAATAAACCGTTACCAACAATAACTGTGGCTAAGCCAATCATAAAAAAGGTTTCATTGGGCAGCATAATTAAGAATAAACCTGCGCCCATGATCACCGCACCCACTAATATAGAATGTTGTGAGCCAATAACTTTGTCAGCAATATAACCACCGAAAATAGCGCTGGCATAAACAAGAGCTAAATATGCACCATAAGTGTTTGATGCAAAAGACTGACCTGATGCGTCACCATTAAAAAACTGTGCAACTATGTACAGTGTTAAGGCCCAGCGAATGCCGTAAAAAGCAAAGCGCTCCCAAAATTCTGCCATGAATAACATCCATAACGGTTTAGGGTGCCCCCATAAGTTTTCAAACTCCGGTAGTGCTTGTGTTGAAGCCATAATTCCTTCCTTAATTGATATACCAACCAAACTAGCTAAATGAACTTTTTAAATGGCCTAAATTTCTAATAACATCGTTGCGTTCAATCCCAATAGCCTGCTATTGCTCAATCAAGCGCCTTGCTATTAAATATTTATTCTCATTAAAAACTGCTCCCTTAGTTAATTTGATTGGTATTAATTTTATTTGTTGTCATATCAGCTTACGCTTTTGGTTTTTTGCTACTTGAAGCTAAGGTGAAGCAGGCAAAAAGATTTGGTGAAGCTTTGGTGAAGAAGGCTTTAATTTAGTGAAAAGCGGTGAATAAATGCAGAGAATCATTGCACTTTGGTGAAAAGCCGATAAATTAACGGATACTATTTCATGCTGAATACTTGCTTAGTGCCTGATAATTATAACAATACAACTCGTTACATAATTGACGACCTGAACTTAGATGTTCTTCGTGGTGAATTAACTCGCCAAGGTGAAGTGATCACTTTACCTAAATTAAGTTACGACTTATTGGTGGCATTAGCACAAGCGGCTCCGGCACTATTAAGCCAAGAAGAGTTAATGGTAGCTGTTTGGCCAGATAGAGTTATTGGTGATGAAACCTTAAAACAGCGGGTTAAGCTATTAAGAAAATCGTTAGGAGATGATGCTTCAGCACCAACTTATATTGAAGCAGTGCGTGGCCGAGGTTACCGGCTGATTCCTGCGGTCAAGTGCGAATGCGTTGTTCGTAAGCCACCTTCAGTAATGCTAGATTTAAGCGCCAACGACAGATTTCCAAGTCTTAGTGAAAACCAGTTTGGCACTTTGTGGCGACGCATTTCATTGCTAGGATTAATTGTATTTATCGTGGCACTGATTAGTATTGTTTCAACCTCAATATTGATGAATGCCGTTAATGACAATGATGAACTACTACTGGTTGATAAAACATCTGAAGCGTCGCAGGCTACTGCTAATAATAAGGTTCATGACAATATTGATACTTCGGCCAATAAAGCGATGCGCTTTTACACTCGCGGCAGAGATTATTACCATAGATATCGCAAGCAAGATAATGAAATTGCCATAGAATTTTTTCAAAAAGCAATTAATGAAGATAGTCGATTTTCTCTTGCGTATGCGGCACTTAGTCAGGCTTATAGTCAAAAATATTTTCAGTTTTCAGGCCAAGAGCATGACAAGCAACTAGCAATTGACAACGCTTACCAAGCACTGAGTTATAACAATAACTCTGCCGCCGCATACAAGGCCTTAGGGACCGCATATTATGTTGCTGGTTGGTTGTCCAAGAGCATAAAAACCTTGCATAGAGGCCTGGCCATAGAAGCTAATGAAATTGAAATTATGATTAATCTTGCCTTTACTTATTCAGAGCAAGGCGAATTAGCGACGGCACTGCAATGGCATAAAAAAATATTGCAGCAAGCGCCTGAACATGCACTTGCCATGATGCATACAGGTTTAACATTAGCGCGCGCTAAACATTATGAACTAGCGGAAGCTTGGTATCAAAAGGCGTTAAGTTTACAACCCGACTATTTATTAACAACCTACCATTTAGCGCAGTTGGCTATTGCGCAAAAAGATTATCGTAAAGCATCAACACTGGCTAAAACAGAGCAAGGTAACAACACACAACAAGCACTTTTTCTGCAAACGCAAGCTGATATCGCTTACTTTCAGGGAAATATTGAAGTTGCTCAGCGCTTATTTCAACAAGCGGCTGAATTAACGCCAGAAATGCTCTATTCAAGAGCCAAACTGCTGGCCAACTTATTGGTTAAAAAGGTAGAAACTAAAAATGAGCTAACGGCTATTTTCGTACTTGATGAGTCAAGTATTGCCGAACTAAAAGCAAAACAGCAGCAGGGCAGTGAACAAGCCGAGCTAAGCTTGTTGTTGGCGGAAATTTACAGTGCTAAAGCCGACTATAATTTAGCGATGCGTTATTTAACGCAAGCCATTGAACAGGGCTACCAGCTTGATTATCGTGTATATCAAGCGCCCTTATTTAAAGGCTTACGCGAACAAGGTATTTTTCAGCGTTTAAGCGCACAAAGCAAAGAAGCTATTGAAGTTGATAGCTTCTTTCAGCAATAGCATAATATTCAGCGCAATAACCTTGTACTTTTAAGTTTACTAAGCGTTTACTGCGGGTTGAGTTTAAGCATGGCTTATACCGTATCTAATTTTACTAACTTGCCAATTGGCTCGTCTAATGAGCTAGGTGGCATAGTAAACCATTGCGGGCCATTTTTCGTCATGTAAATACAGTCTTCTAGGCGCACACCAAACTCACCTTGAATATAAATTCCCGGCTCATTAGAGAAACACATACCTGGTTTTAATATTTCAGTTTCACCGTGAACAAAGTTAACACTTTCATGGCCTTCCATACCAATACCATGGCCTGTTCTGTGGGAAAGTCCTGGTAATTTATAACCTGGGCCAAAGCCTTTTGTTTGATATAATTTGCGCACAGCATCATCCACTGAACCAGCTTGGTTGCCAATTTTTGCTTGTTCAAAGGCAACTTGTTGTCCTTGTCTTACCGTTTGCCAAACCTCACGTTGCCTTTTATTTGGCTCACCGAAAACAAAGGTTCGGCTGATATCTGATTGGTAGCCGTGCACATTACAACCACAATCCATTAGTACGATGGAACCTTCGGTTAAGGTTTGTTTTTGTTTAGTGCCATGTGGGTAAGCACTGGCTTGGTTAAATAACGCCATATTCCATGCGCCTTTGCCGCCAAGCTGCGTTTGTGCGTTTTTCATTAATGACTTCACATCGCCTTGGCTCATGCCTAACTCTAATTTTGACCAAACATCGGCGTAAGCGAGTAATGTGACTTCATTAGCTTTATGCATTAATTCAAGTTCGTGCTGGCTTTTATACATACGACAGCCACGAGTTACAGGTTCTGCACTTACGTGTTGCATGTTAGAAAGCTCAGCCATTAAGCCGCTTAAAACAAAGTAGCGCACTGAATTTTCAAAGGCAACTTTACCTTGTTTAATACCGGCGTCAGCTAATATTTGTTTGAACAGTGCAAATGGGCTTTCATGCTCTTGCCATACCCGAATGTCGTCACTTACCGCCAAACTTTCACGCACACTTGGCTCTTCAAAAAATGGGCAAACTACGGCAACGTTGCCTTCTCTAGGAATAACCACGGCTGTTAAGCGCTCGCTACGCCACCATTGAATGCCGGAGAAATAATCCATTGCTGCGCCCGGTTCAAGCACTAGTGCCGCAATATCGAGCTGCTGCATTAATTTTTGCGCTTTGGCGATACGTTGCAGTCTTTCTGCTTTGCTAATAGGTGTTACTGAGACGGTAATAGGCGTTAAATTTTTTTCCGTACTTTTGGTTTCATTGGCTGTGTGGTTGCTGCCAGCAATCGCTGTTCCGGCAAGGCTAAGTGAAGCTAAGCTTGCGCCACTGGCTTTTAAAAAGGCTCTTTTTGTTATATTCATTTGTCATCCTGCTTTAGCTATCAAAATAAATTTGGCAATAGCTTGAACGAGTTAAATTCTAATGGCTTCACGCTAGCGGTTTTTTATTAGTCGAGCAAGCCATTACCGATAAATTGTTGGCTAATTACGGTGAAAAGATAAAAATTGAAATTAGGTTTAAATAATATGGCGCGACTTAACCTAAAAACTGGGCGTATCAGCGAGTATTTTTTGTACATCGTTAAGCGTCGTGTTATCAATAATGTTCAGCACTAATTTTAGGCGTCAATTGAGAATAATAAAATATGATTAAGCACTGCACGTTTTCGCGAATCAGTCGCGCTGTTTTCAAATATAGTATCCTTGTTACTTCGGTGGTTATGTTGCAAGTTCACGCCAATGCCGACCGAGTGACCGGCAAAACCCATGCTACCCGTTCAGAAGTTATTGCTGCCAATGGTATGGTGGCAACTAGCCAACCGTTAGCCACACAAATTGGTTTGCAAGTACTGAAAGATGGCGGCAATGCCATTGATGCTGCTATTGCTGCTAATGCAGCGCTTGGCTTAATGGAACCAACTGGCAACGGTATTGGCGGTGACTTATACGCGATTATTTGGCATGCAAAAACTCAAAAGCTTTATGGCCTTAATGGTAGTGGTCGCTCGCCTCAATCACTCACCTTTGAAAAACTTAAAACTGAACTTGAAGCATTAGGTCGCAAGAACATTCCCCCTTACGGCATGTTACCAATTTCTGTGCCGGGCACGGTTGATGGCTGGTTTGAAATGCACGATAAATTTGGCAAAATGCCAATGAAAAAGGTGCTAGCACCTGCTATTGATTATGCCAATAACGGTTTTCCTGTTAGCGAACTTATTGCATATTATTGGGATAGAAGCGTTCCAAGGTTGTCGCCACAGCCGGGTAGTTTTAAAGAAACTTTTACCATTAATGGCAAAGCGCCGCGTAAAGGTCAAATTTTTAAAAACCCTGAATTGGGCAATACCTTGTCGTTAATTGCACAGCAAGGCCGAGAAGTGTTTTATCAAGGTGAAATAGCCAACAAAATTGATAGCTTTATGAAAGCCAATGGCGGTTATATTACTCGTGAAGATCTCGCTAGCCATACTTCTACATGGGTTGAACCTGTTTCAACCAACTATCGTGGTTATGATGTTTTTGAACTACCGCCAAATGGCCAAGGTATTGCCGCATTGCAAATACTCAATATGTTAGAGCCATACAACTTAGCCGAGATGGGCTTTTTATCAGAGCAAACGCTGCATGTGATGACTGAAGCTAAAAAGTTAGCCTTTGAAGACCGCGCTAAGTTCTATGCCGATACTGAATTTTATGATGTACCGCTTATCGGGTTAATTGATAAAAAATATGCCATGGAGCGGAGAAAGTTGATTGGTGAACGCGCAGCTAAGCGTGTTGATGCGGGTAATCCGGCTATGTATCAAGGCGACACCATATACTTAACTACGGCGGATAAAGACGGCAATATGGTCTCACTTATTCAAAGTAATTATCGTGGTATGGGCTCAGGAGTGGTAGTGCCGGGGTTAGGTTTTGTTTTTCAAGACCGTGGTCAATTGTTCTCTATGGATGCAACACATGCTAATGCTTATCAACCGAATAAACGTCCGTTTCATACTATTATCCCAGCGTTTGTGATGAAAGGCGGTAAACCCTTTATTAGCTTTGGTTTAATGGGCGGCGCTATGCAACCGCAAGGGCATGTACAAATTGTCACTAACATTATTGATTTTGGTATGAACCTGCAAGAAGCGGGCGATGCCACACGCTGGCAGCATTATGGTTCAACAGAGCCGACCGAAGCGAATGGCAAAACTTTAGTTGATGGTGGGCGGTTGGTGATTGAATCTGACATTCCTTACCAAACGGTGCGCGGCTTAATGCAACGTGGCCATAAAGTTGGTTTTGATATGGGCGGCTATGGTGGCTATCAAGCGATTATGTGGGATGATAAAGAAAAAGTGTATTATGGCGCGTCTGAATCAAGAAAAGACGGACAAGCCGCTGGATATTAAGCAAGAATTTTAACGTTAACTACTGCTGATTATTTACAATATTTGTTATGCTGTTGCCAACTGATTTACTAAGTCAGTTGGCTTTTTTATATCTGTAAGAAACAGAAATTCAAATACTGGAAGTAAGAAAATCGCTGATGGCAAAACCCAATAAAAAAGGCCCAACTAAAACCGTTGATATATTTTGCAACGGCTGCAATACGATATTATTTAAGTATCGCAAAGGTGGTAAAGGCGCATTAGTAAAAAGCTTTAAAGAACGTATTAGCCAAGACTACACTTTCGAGCCATGTATTTGCCCTAAATGCCAAAAACCATTTGCCCGTGAGACCCTGATTCGTGGTTTACCTGCTTATAAATTTATTGGTGGTAAGGTTTGGTTTAAGTAACCAAAAACGATAAATACAATCGTTACTGCTCTTTTACTTAATTATTAATGTCATTTGTTAATAAATTGAATTTTATAGCTTTTAAATGTTTGAGCTTATTAGATATTATTTTCATTGGATAAACGCTTTTAGGATGAAATAATGTAATTTTCTCCATCGTAAACTATTAAAAACACTTAAAGGTTTGAATTAAATGGCGTTATATCAAAGTTATGCAAAAGAACTGATGAGTAAATTAGGACGGTTAAATGCTTTAGTTAAGCATGCTCCGTCCATAGGGACTTATCATGAAAGTATTGTAAGCAGCTATTTAAGAAAATTCATATCTCGACGGTTCTCCATAAAAACAGGATTTGTTTATAATTCAGTGACTAATGAAGTAAGCTCTCAAATGGATATAATAATAATTGATGAGAATGTGCCATCTGCTTATCTATTTCAAGATGATGATTTCGTTGTTGCAGTTCCTGATGCTGTTGTTTGCGCTATAGAAGTGAAAACAAATTTTGACAAAGATGCTTTTTTTGATATAGCAAAAAAATCAGAACAGTATCGAAAAGCAAACCCAAATGGGCATAATATTTTAGCGCTCTGTTTTAAAAATAAAATAGTTCAACTTGAAACTATAGGACTTTGGTTTGAAAGTATAAATGTTATCGATACGTGGCTTAATTACCCTAAAAGCATAACGATATTGGATGACTGCATAATAGAATCGTACCCTGAACCAATGATCCAACCAGGTGGGGCGTGTCGTACAGTATGTAATGATGGTGTCGAGGAAAAGGAAGAGGCGTTGTTAACGCATTTTTTATTTTCGGTAATGAAACTCTGTGAGTTAAAGGCAGGAGTGAATAGCGATAGAACAATAGGCTCTATATTTTCTGGTGACTATGATAAGTTATATATTTTAAAGCATAAAGTATTTAAGTATGGTGTAGGCATGGTCGAACTTGAACAATTGAATCGTTCAGGTGGTGAAAATATGTATTCTAAACTTTAAAAAATTTATTTTAATATTTTAAAGCCAGTCGACGAACCGTTTGTTCTATTTATAAGGTGCCCTATAAATAAAGGAAAACATGAAATTATTATTACTAATATTATCACTATTGTCATCATCGGTATTTGCAGCTAAGCCTGACTTAAATACCTTTTCCGAGTCTTTAGATTACGCGCAAGTCACTAAAGTACTCGCGACGCAAAAGTCTAACGGTACTTGGTGTTTTGGCACTTCTGTTAAACACAATGATCAAGGCTGGGATCATTACGCTGATGCTTGGGAAGTTATCGATTTAGATGGCAATAAACTTGGTTATCGGCAACTGCATCACCCACATGATCATGAACAGCCGTTTACCCGTAGCCAATGTAATATAGACATACCAACCGATATTTCTCAGGTGGTAGTTCGAGCCAAATGCAATCAGCATGGCTATGGCGGTAAAGCTATGTTGGTAAAATTAAATCGAAAGTAGTCTCGCGTAGTCGTTTAACTAGCCAAGTGGCGCACAAGATAACGTTAACGTAATGAGTTTATTGAAAATAAAAACGCGACGGTTAAGTCGCGTTTTTATAACAAGAAGGTATGTTCCTTGTTCAGTTATTACTTATTTTACTGTTTGCTAGTCAATTATATCCGCGGCATCTAGCGCTACATTTACCCCTTGAGAAGCTTTTGGAAAAGCTGAAGGGTCAGTGATACCTTGTTCATTGGTTAAGTCGCGTATATTTTTTTGCACCGTGATAATGGCAAATAGTGATAGCACAAATGACATGCCATAAAAGCCTTTTTCGCTTAATAACATAGTGGCATTAATAAGACCGATAACTAGTAAGGCGATGGCTGAAAAGAAAGCGACCCAGCACATGCCCATAAATACATTGGTAACTGGAAGACCTTCTGATTTATCTCGAATGGTTTTTTGTAGGGTAACAGCAGAGAACATTGCTAGTAAAAAAACAGCAAAGTAATAGCCTTTTTCATTTAACAGCAATTCAGCATTCCATAGGCCAATTAAGTAACCTAAAACACCTATTGCAAGAACACCCCAAGTGGCAAAAATGTATGCTGAAGTTGGTGTATTAACGTTTGAAGTATTTAAATGCATGGATAATTCGTCCTTGTTATTGCTAAGCTTCATACCAGCGCGGCTGGCTTTTGCTACGTATCTTACTGCGGTTAAGTATATGCTATTGATTAAAAGCATTGATAGTCCTTTACTCGCGCGTCATTCCTTTTTATATCATCACGTTACGCCAAATGCCGACTAATTACCAGTGTAACCTGTTGCTGTAGTGATAAAAAAAGCGCTATCTTGAAGTAGCGCTTTAATTGTTATGTTTGGCTTATGAGAACTCTATTATTCCATTAACCACATTCTTGCTTTACGTCCAGGTAAGTAGAATTTATGCCATTGGCTATTAATGTTTTGTACATCAATGCCTTCAACAACATCACGGTAGTTTTTATACCACCACAAGTTATGCTCGGCGGTGTTCACCCAAACGTCTTGACCATTATCACACTTGTTAATACCGACAACGCCAATATGATCTCGTTTAAACAAAATAATGCAGTCGTTAAAGTTCATTACCTGCATGCCTCGACCTTGGGCAGCATTATGGAATTTGATCATGCCAGCGATGTCAGAGCGTTTATATAAATCAACCCAGCGGCTACCGTCATTACTTTCATTGTGATCAGAATAAATCATAGGTGTACCGCCATCGCGACCCATAATGTAAGCATTGGCTAAGGTTTCGTCAGTGGCATTAAGAATTTGATATCTAAAGCCGTCGTTACTTGGAATATCATGGGTGATAGAGAAGGTAACCGCTTTGTCTCCGGCTAATGCTTGTCCGTATGCACCTGGGTCAACAAGTTGATTCATTGAACCACCAAAACTAAATGCACTACGCAGTGATGCAAATAGTGGGAAGTCGTATGCATCGTGCCCTGTATCATTTAAATAAGGAGCAAGAAAACTGTCGTAGCTATTGTCGCCAGCACCGCCTGAGGTAATGATTTCGCCAAAAACATGTACGCCATTTTTAATGTCGTTATTAAATACGGCATTAATATGGTAATTACTCATATGTTTGGCGGCATCAACACGAAAACCCGTAACACCAATGCTTTTCAATGCTTGTAAATAGGCTTGCTGCTGTGAAACCACCCAGTTGTTAGGATCTAAGTCGGGTAAGCCAACATCGCCATTACCACCACATAATCGCCAATATTGTACGTGACCGGGATTACCCCAGTCGGTAATGCAGCCGGCAGGGTGAAAATCTCCCGCACCTAAATTGCCCTGTTGTAAGTCACCAAATAGTTTAATTGAATCATAGTAAGTGCTGTTTGCTGCGTATTCAGCCAATACTTCAGTGCCAGGATAGTTTAAATCGGAACGTTTGTAAGACTCGTTGGCCATATGATTAAATACGATATCAGCATAGGTTTCAACGCCTTTGGCTTTAAGGGCATTAACCATATCTTTAAAGTCATTGGTATCGCCTAATGGGCTGTGAATCAGTCGAATATCTTGTGGTTGGTAGCGAGCCCACCATTCATTCCCAGATGATTTATAAGCAGGAGAAACCAGCACTTTTTTGTAACCTAAATCAGCAATTTCTTGTGCTTTGGCGGCAACGTCGTCGTATGTCCAGTTAAAAGCGTGCAATATGGTATCTGCTGCGGTTACTTGGCTAAATAGCATACCGCCAGCTATGGCTGTAGCTTGTGTTAGCTTCTTTATCGTTGTTTTTATTTTCATGCTTTCCTCGTTTGCGGCTAGTTTAGTTTTTATGTTGCTGCTTATTTTTATAAGAATGTTTCTGGTTTGTTAACAGAACTGAACATGGATTGAGCATAAATTAAGCACAAAAATTTAACTAGATAGCTGCATACGTATTCATATCATACGTATGCAAAATAAGGTTATGCGTTTACTTGGCTGAAAAATATTAACAGCGACAGCTAATTAACTAAGAGTTGAATTTACTGGCTGGTGTTTTGAATTTTTTAAAGACGAATAAAATGCTATTAGCTAAGTTTATTTATTATTGATTTTTTTCTTGGTTTCGTTGTTGGGCAAGTGCCTGTAATTGCTTTGACTGTTGGTGCAAACTTAAACGAACTAGGGCTTCACGATCTTCTTCACGAATATGGTGAAAAATCACCTTGTGTGCTGTGCCTTGGGGATTTGTCTCAACACTAACAATTTCTCCCACGCAATATACTGCACTGTTTTCTTCAGTAAAAAAGAGTTTTAAATTTAGGTAATCACCCAGCTTAAATGGTGATTCAGTTGTTGATTGGAATATAACGCCACCGCCACCAAATTTTGTCGCTTGAAAGCGCTCACTGGCAATATCTTGCTGGCCTAGAATATAACCGACCAGTAAATCCATTTTTTGCGCTTGATGATTTAAATACTCCATTAATTGGTTAGCAACACCAGCGACAGCTTGCAGAGGGCGCAAAGCACTTTGGTCTAAGGTGTTAATTTCAGATGCTATTTTAAATGGTGTTGGCATATTACTTAGAAATTGCTCGTAACTTGGCAACTGCGCTGAATTTAAGACTAGGGCATTAATATTAAAGCAATAATCAATTGAGAAGAATTCATCAAATTGTGCCAATTTTGCTTTATCTTCAGATGTCGCCATAATTACTTACCTTAATTGAATTTGTGATTACTGATTTGCACGGTTATTGGCAAGAAAAACATTCACTGCACATTCACACATTTCTTCTATTTGACTAGCTTGCGCGTAAATACCGTCAATTACTAAACGTGCTATACCATGCAATGTTGCCCAAGAAACTTGCGCTAACCGTAACGTGTTTTCGTCGCTATTTATTATGCCTTGCTCTTGCCAAAGTTTAGTCATTTCTACTTGATAGTTGAAGCTAGTGTAAGCAATGTTTTTTAACGCTTCAGTACTATTGTTTTCTTTCCAAATAACCCGACCAAACATTAGCTCGTAAAGCGATGGGTTTTCTGTGGCAAAGCCAATATAAGCATGAACAAAATTTCGGTACTTGTCTTCATTAGACACATTTTTTGTTGAGAATATTTCACTAGACAACAGGTGCCAGCGCTCAAAACCTTGTTGTGCGATGGCGCATAATAAATCATTTTTATCGGTGAAATGATGATATGCCGCTGTGCGTGATACGCCAATACGTTCAGCAAGTTTGCGTAATGACAAGTTTTCAATGCCAGCTTCGGTAACCATGTCGCTGGCAGTAATAATGAGTGATTTACGTAAATCGCCGTGATGGTATTTAGTTTTGCTGACCATTATAGTGTTTTTCGCGACGGCAGTGCGACATTGGCAAAAATTAACCCTGCCACTAAAGACATAAAGATTAAGAAGGCTTGCGAGCCAATATCGGTGGCATTTAGCATAGTTTGGCCGGATACCGCATGGTTTAAACCAATATAAACTTTACTACCAGGTACAAGTACAACAAGCCCCAAAAGCTTAACCACACTTGATGGTAAATTCATGATGCGTGAAAAAACATTACTGTAGATACCTAAAGCAAAAGCCCCAACAAATGCGCCGAGTGCAATGCCTAAATATTCTGCGCCAATAATGCTGGCACCAAATGCCACATAACCTGAAATTATACCCCAAGGAGCATCTTTTTTTCGGCACCTAAATAAAATAACTAAGCTAATTGATAACGTGGTTACGGCAGCCCAAACTGTCCAATTTGGTGTATGAGGGGGTTCAACAAAAGCAACTTCTCCCCAAAGCATTTTACCCAGCGCGACACCTAGTACACCGCCAAAGTAGATTTTAAATAGGATCATGACGGCATCCATGATCCGCGCTGTGCCTGACATTAAATTTCGTGCGGCAAGTTCTGAAAGTGCCAGTGTTAATGCTAAGCCCGGTATAAAAGCAATGATACTCGATAATATAACCAGCGGTATGTTGATGCTGGGGTCAATTAAAGCGATAGCTGAGGCTAGAAAAGCGCATGTAAGTGCCGAAATAGGCTCTAACATATCTGTTACTCGCTTTGAGCGTTCAGCCCAAAAGGTAAATAAACAAACCACCATTCCTAAAATGGTTGACCAAAATACATCGTTCCAGCTGGTTTGCATTAACATGGCAAAAGCACCGCTTGAGGCGCCAAAGGCAAGGAAAGTTAAAATGCGTCCGTAAGGGTTAGGTTTATTGGCTATTTCATCTAAACGTTCTATTGATTCTGCTAAAGTTCGTTGCCCTGACGTTAATTCATCAACCAGTTCATCGGCGCGTGCTAGAGAGCCTAAATCTAGGTCGCCTGGTGCCACGCGAAGAATATGGTTGTAGTCTTGATTTTCATGATCTTGTGATAGCACAAATGTTAACGAAGTTGGCGTGATCACAAAAGAGCCAAACACGCCTAAACTTTCAGAAACGTTAGTTAAATGTGCTTCAAGTCGGTAAGCGGGTGTACCAAATTTATGCAAGGCTTTGCCTAAACGAATTATAAAACGACGTTTATCGTTAAAATTGTCAGTACTTGTCATGGCTACAAAGTTCAGAATAGAAAGAATTTTTCTATGGTAAATGATTAATTTTAAAATGAAAGCACAGAAGTAAAATCTTAATAAAATTTCTATTAAATGCCGAGAATATATTCGTTTATTGGGTAATTTACGAATGCCTTTATTCTCGGTATGATGCCGTTAACTTCGTTTCTATCTAGGCTGTATCAGCGGACAACATTTATGACTCTATTAATTATTTTACTTTGTGTATTTGGTGCGGTTGCTTTAATGGTGATTTTAGGGGAGCGCTTTGGTAAGCCTATGGATGTTGAGCAACAGCAAAAGTATTCTAAAATACTGTGGATAGTGGTTTTTATCGCTATTGTTGGTGCCATTATTCGTGAAATGATTTAGCGGATTTTAGCTGTTATTTAGTTCTGTTGGGCTAAAGCGAAATTGATTTTGCTTGCCCGCTTTACCTTGTGGGTTGTAGCTGCGCTCGTAAACTTCAATTTCGGCTAACTTGTTTTGTACTATGATGGCCGTTGAACGAGTTCCATATTCTGCTGAAACAATAAAAATACTGCTTAGTAATGATTCGAGCTCTTCGCTTAACCCGGTATGGGGTAAGTGTTGTTTGTCGGCAGTCGTTTGATTGGTCATTAACCTAAAAAGTTGCTCAATATTAAACGGCTTGTTAATGATACTACTTTCCAACTCTTTAATACCTAAAGCCATTTTCGGCCAAGTATCATCAAGAGCACCATTGCTGATGCTGTGAAAGCCGGGTGTTAATTTTGTAAATTCTTTTTGAACACTGTCGAATGCGTGCAAATTATCAAGGGGGCCAAAAACCAAGTTGAAATCATTATACTGCTCTGATTGCTTATTAAGGTTTTGCCGAGTCATGTTAGTCGGTAAAGTTAACGCTTGTACAACTAAGTCGCCGCGTGAAGGTTTATTGGCGTCATACTGACTAGGACGACGAAAATTAGTTAAAGCAGAAAATCGCCCACTAGTATCTAACCCAAGCCAAGTGCCGCCTGCTTGTAAATCTTTACCAGCGAGTATATGTTCGTGTTGCCACCAGTGCATACTCTTTGTAGGGCGTTGATGAAACTCGTCCCTATTCGCGCAAATAATGACAGGGTAGTCAGGGTGTTGCTCTATGGCGATAAACAATATGCACATAACTGTTTTTTTGATCTATGTAAGAATAACTGGTGCTTTAACTCAACACTATCATAGGATATGGTTTGTAGCATAAAAATTATTCATCTTATCAACTCTTTTGAATCGTATGGTTCAACAGCAAAAGGAATAGGCAGTTAAAACCGATGTTAGCATTACCCGTTATTGATTTAAAAACTAAAGTCTCAGCGCAAGAATGGCAACTTAGAGTGGATCTAGCTGCCTGTTACCGGCTAATCGCCTTACACGGCTGGGATGATTTAATTTACACCCATGTGTCGGTGCGAATTCCGGGTACTGAGCATGTTCTTATTAATGCCTTTGGTTTAAGGTTCGATGAAATTACTGCCTCAAACTTAGTCAAAATTGATATGGCAGGCAATATTGTTGATGCTGATAGCCCGTTTGAATTTAATCCGGCCGGTTTCACCATTCATAGTGCTATTCATGAAGTTCGCCATGACGATATTTGCGCTTTGCATGTGCACTGTAATGAAGCGATAGCAGTGGCTAGTTTAAAAGAGGGCTTACTGCCGATTAGTCAATATTCCATGTTTGCATTGGCGTCAATAAGCTATCACGATTATGAAGGCCTAGCGGTAAATGATGAGGAAAAGCAGCGTTTACAAAACGATTTAGGTAATAAAAATTTTATGTTGTTGCGTAATCATGGCGCGTTAACTATGGGGAAAACTGTTGGTGATGCCTTTATGCATATGTACGATTTAATACGTGCTTGTCAAATTCAGCTGCAAGTCATGTCGACAGGCATGGAACCAATACTGGTTGAGCAAAGTATTGTTGATGGTATTAAGGCACAAGCAAATATTGTTCATTCAGGCTTAACGGGTGGTCAAAAAGCGTGGCCAGCAATGCTACGTAGAGTATATAAAGAAGACCCTAGCTTCGCATTGTAAACATAAAAAGTTTATGCAATTTGGTAAATTAAAGAGAATGTAATGAAAGTCACGCATGTAGAAATTTTTGATATTGAGTGCCCAAAACGTCCTGGGTGGAATCCGGTATTTATTCGTGTTCATACTGACGAAGGTATCAACGGTGTTGGAGAGGCAGGCCTTGCTTATGACTGGGGACATAGTGCCGCAGCGGCAATGCTTAAAGAGATTAGTGAGGCGGTATTGATTGGTTTTAATCCATTTAATACAGAATTACTTTGGTCACGTATGTTACGAGAAAGCTTTTGGGGCTTAGGCGGTGGGCCTGTCCTTTATTCAGCAATGAGTGCTATCGATACAGCGTTGTGGGATATTAAAGGCAAAGCACTTGGCTTGCCGGTTTATCAGTTACTTGGCGGTAAAACTAATGATAAATTGCGCACTTACGCTAGCCAATTACAGTTTGATTGGGATGAACAAGTTAATAAATTGATTGAGCCCGAACAATATGCTGAAGCGGCCTTAAAGGCTGTTGCGCAGGGGTATGATGCAGTAAAAGTTGACCCTATTGTTTATAACCAAGACGGCAGTTCGTCGTTTGATCGCACTAAATTATTCACCCCAAAACAAATGCGTTTATTTGGTAATCGCTTACGTGCGATTCGTGATGCTGTTGGTGAAGACGTGGATATTATCTTTGAATCGCATTCATTAATGGGCGCGGCATCAGCCATTCAAATGGGTAAGGTGATTGAAGAAGTTGCTTGCATGTTTTATGAAGAGCCCGTGAATTACTTAAACTCCGCAGTACATAAGAAAGTTTCTGATAATGTTAATGTGCCAATTGCTGGCGGTGAACGTTTGTATCACCGTTGGGATGTTAGGCCATATTTTGAAGACCAAAGTATTGATGTTCTTCAGCCTGATATTGGCCTATGTGGTGGTTTTACCGAAGCGAAAAAAGTTTGTGATTATGCCGATGTTTACGATATTCGTATTCAAGCTCACGTTTGTGGCGGCCCTGTGGCGACTGCGGCGTCATTGCACCTTGAAACTGCAATTCCTAATTTTTTAATTCATGAGCATCATACCTATGCAATTAAAGATTGGAACCGTGAGTTATGTGTGCAAGATCCACAGCCGAAAAATGGTTTTTTTCAAGCGCCAGACACGCCAGGCATTGGCATAGAACTTAACGATGATGTGGTAAAACGTTCGCCTAATGTAACGGTAAATGCACTGAAATAATACGCTAGTATGTGTAATAAAAAAGGAAGCGAGTGCTTCCTTTTTTGGTTTAATAATTTTTATCGCGTTTGGCGCTTAAATATAGTCGATTGGTAGTGCCGTGGTGTATTTAATTTCTTCCATGGCAAAACTGGAACTTATATCCGCAAAACTGGCGCGGGTGATTAAGCGCTTATAAAAGCCGTCGTAGGCTTTCATATCCGGTACTGCAACTCGTAATAAATAATCAACTTCACCGCTCATACGATAAAATTCAATTATTTCAGGGAAGTCTTCGGCGACCTTTCTAAATTCGCTTAGCCATTTAGGGTTATGTTGATTGGTTTTTATGGTGACAAATACCGTTAAACCAACATTGAGTTTTTCAGGATCGGCCAGCGCCACACGGCCTTTAATAACGCCATTTTTTTCCATTGCTTGAATGCGACGCCAGCAAGGAGTGGTTGATAAGCCAACCTGATCAGCAACATCGCTGACCGAAGCGGTACAGTCATTTTGTAATATTTTTAGTATTTTTTTATCAAATGCATCCATAGCGAAATATTTTACTTTTCATCACCAATTATAGAAAAATATTTTGCGATAATTTAGCTTTTTAAGCGAGAACTATTTTAGTTGGAAGTGAGCTTTCTAGCTTTATTTTCATACATATTGGCATCTGCTGATGCAAGTAGGGTTTCTATGGTTTTACCATCATCGGGATATGTCGCAATACCAATGCTTGCAGAAACTGAAACACTAATATCGCCATATTGAATCGGGCCTTCAACAACATCGAGTAACTTTTGCGTAATTTTATCGTCATTAATTTTCTTGTTCATAACAATGACAAACTCATCACCGCCAATTCTTGCCACGGTATCTGTGTCACGCACTACTGATTTTACGTCTTTGGCAATAGTTGCTAAAACAGTATCGCCACATTGGTGGCCGTAGGTGTCATTTATGGGTTTAAACTTATCTAAATCAAAATAGATAACACTAAATTTTGATTTATTTCTTTTCGCTTGCGCAATTTGGTAATTAATACGCTCTGTTAATAAGTTTCTATTGGCGCAGTTAGTGAGTTGATCATACAAGGCAAGCTTTTTTAGTTGTTGCTCTTGGGCTATTTTTTCTGCTAATAGTGCTTTGGTTTTTCGAATATCAAAGACATGGCGCAATTCGCCTTCAACAATTAACTTCAATTGCCCTAACATTTTGTTTAATGAATCAGAGTAGTTTGTTGCTTTGGTATCAATCACACAAAATGAACCGAATAGCGAACCATTTGGCCAATATAAAGGGTAACCTAAGTAAGATCTTACTGGCCCGTCTGCAACCGGTGGCGCACAGGCCCACTCTTCATCGGTTTGAGCATTGTTAACATAGAGTTTGTCGTTGGTTTCAACAATTCGACGACAAAAACTTTTTATATCCCACGGCCAACTGGCATTGACGCGTAGAAAGTTATCGTCATTCTCGCTGGTGGCAACTACATTAAAGGTTTCTTGGCGATATTGAACAATAACACCGCTTGCGGCATCGAAAAGCTCAGCCATCATGTTAACAAGTTGCTGCCATTTACCAATGTCTAACTCTTCAATAGGGTGTGCAATTATACAGTTATCAGTGTTGATCATATTCACGCAACTTATTTAACTAAGTTATTAAATTTATAAAAATTATAAGCATTTTGATAACAAAGCTTATTTAACTCACTTTTACTATAGTGCAAATTTAGGCACTGCAACCAACTTTGTTGGTAGTGACTATGCCATAAACTTAACGGGAAATTGCTGGCGAGCATAACTTTTGAAAGGCCAAAATTAGCAAGGCAAGTAGCAATAATATCTTCTTGCCATAACTTAGCATATTGTCTATTCAGCATTTCATAACCAGAGCATTTAATATAAACATTATTAAATTGGCTTAGCTTTTCAATGTTGTTTTGCCAGTTTAGTGAATCGATATTTGCTTTTTCATGTGTTGTTGGCGGCCAACCTGCATGATTTATACAGTAAAGTAATTCAGGAGTCGCTGTTAGCAGTTTCATTAGCTGTTGCGTAACTTTGTTATCGCTAACGGGTAGTTGTAATTCAAAGCTAAGTTGGTGCTTGGCAAGTTGCTGTAAGTTAAGTTGACAATTTTTATCGCTAAGTATGGTTAATGCATCGTCATCCAAAATATAACGAATGCCGACAAGGCTTTTATAACTTAATAATTTGGTCAGTTGCAAAGAGAAAAGCTCTGGCATTAGCGTTATATCTAGCATAGCGACACTGCGAAAATCCGTTTGGCAACTTTGCTCTAGCCATTCAATTTCACGCCAAGGGTTTTCATTATCAAAGCCTGCTTCAATATGAACAAAGCCTGCCAACTCTAGCGGTGAAGATAGATAAAGATCTTGTTCACTAAAATTATTAGCAATAACAGACTTATCAGGCCAAAAGGGTGGATTTTCAGCTTTTAGCCACTGATATTGGCCTTTACTTAGATCGAATAAATGTACATGAGGATCAATGATTTTTATCATGATTATTGCGCGGTGTAGCCGCCATCGATGACTTGCAAACTGCCGGTAATAAATTTTGCTTTGTCTGATGCTAAGAAATATACCAATTCAGCAACTTCATCTGCTTGACCTAATCTGCCCAAAGGCTGCAATGCGGCTTCTTCTGCATGCACTTGGCTTTTATCTGCGCCCGATTTTTCACAGTAATTATTAATAGCTCGATGATATAGAGGAGTTTCAATGGTACCTGGGCAAACGGCGTTAGCGCGAATATTAAACTGGGCGTAGTCAAGTGCGGTTGTTTTTGCCATTGATGCCAAAGCTGCTTTACTTAGGTTATAGGCAAATGAATTTCGCTTTGCCACTAAGGCTTGGTCAGACGCCATTAAAATAATCGCGCCATTTTGCTGAGCCTTCATTGACGGTAGCACTGCTTTTACTGCCGCGTAAGCCCCTTTAACATTTATATTGAACACCCGCTCTAACTGCTCTTCACTGGTATTTTCAATTGAGCCTGAAAAGTGAATCCCCGCATTTGATACTAAAGCATCAATCGTATTTTTTTGTGCTATGTGGGTAATGATTTGCGCTACTTGTTCAACATTTGTGATGTCGCACTGGCAAAACTCGCCGTGGTTTGATGGTGCAATATCTAAATTAAACACGTGATAATTATTAGCGATAAAGTGTTTAACAATACTTAAACCTATACCTGAGCTTCCACCGGTGACTATGCAAATTTTTTTCATAACAGAAACAATTTAATGATTTTGGTAAATAATATCGTTTACTGATAGTTACGGCTATAGCAATTACATGGTAAATAGCAGGAATTATTGGCTAAATATAAGCAATTGACTTAAATTCAATGAATAAGTTGCGAGCCTTACTCGGTCTATTTTGAGCAGGTAATACAACAATTTACCACAAAGTTTTTATGTCCATTGTATTTAAGAGGTATTCAGATTGAAAAATTTGAAAGAAAAGCTAAAAGTTTATTACGTTATGAGCCTGTTTAGCGTGCTGTTTGCACTACTTGGCTTTAGTTACAATGCTTGGCGAATGGAAGTAAGTGAAGAAAATAACAATGTTCGAACAGCGGCATTTGAGGTATTGGAACATTTAGGCGAGTTAGAACACATTATTTTAACGGCGCATTATGATGGCGATGAAGTCTCGGGCAACCCAAGGAAAGGTTGGGTTGAAGTGGGGTTAGTGGTGGACTTAAGTGCACTGATTGCCCCAGATGTTGCAGATAAAGCCGTAATGTTAAAAACTATTTGGGCAGACTCTTGGCATTTAATGGTGAGCGAGGAGGAGGTGGTTACCGAGCTGGTTGCTAAAATTGACGATACGCGTATGGCAATTAAAATGGTATTAAAGGAAATGAGTTAACTGTTTAATTGAAAAATTAATTATTAAGAACTCGCGCGACAATCTTTGCATAGTCCAAATAGCTCAAATTGGGCATCAATTAATTGAAAGCCAACGGAGGAAACTGAATTGTTGAGTTCTTGTGTTAACTGAGCATTCATACTTATTTCTTCTGCAGTGCCACAGTTTTTACAAACGACAAAATATTGATCTTTATGACTGTGCTGACATGCAAGGTGTGAGCACACTACGAATTTGTTTAACGTAGGTAATTTGTGAATTAGCTTCATTTCGATAAAAAAATCAAGAATACGGTAAACTGACATAGGTTGAACTTTCTTAGCGCTATTTTGGTTATACAATTCAACTAAGTCGTAGGCTGAGAGCGGCTGTTTTGCCTCAATTAAGTTTTTAAGTATATCACGACGCTTATCTGTGAATCGGCCACCAGCTTCCTGACATTTTTGTTGTGCGCGCAGTAACAAATTTTCAACTAACATTACTTCCCTTTCCATTTCTTAGAATTAGCCATTTCTTAGAATTAGCATAGATACTCTATTTAGCCATGTTAGCACATTGGTTTATGCTACATCTATATCACTATTTAGTTGGGCATTCGAGCTTGGCAAATTTAATGTGTTATGGCTAAAGCATGTTTATTTAATTTATGTTACGTTGTATCATATCTTTATGCTGTCATATTTCACCAATAATCTTGGCCGCTTTATTAACTAGCGCCCATACATAAGGATAATTTCAATGAATCAACTGCAAAAACCTGCCGACAAAATAGCCATTAGTTTATCACTTTTATGTGCTATTCATTGTTTAGCTATGCCGTTATTGGTAGTTTTGTTACCTGCGGTGGCTAGCTTGCCTTTGGAGTCTGAATCGTAGCATTTATGGCTAGTGGTTGCTGTGTTGCCAATAAGTTTATTCTCTTTAACACTTGGCTGTAAAAAACATCGAAAATATCAAGTGGCTTACATTGGCTCGGTTGGTTTGTTTACAATGGTTTTTGCAATCTTAGGTGAAATATTAGGTTTTGGTGAGGTGGTGGAAAAAACGTTAACGTTATTAGGCGCTTCACTTATCGCTTTAGCTCATTTTTGGAATTATCGATTATGTCAACATGATAGTAATTCATGTGATTGTCATTAATTGTTGCACAGAAGTGTTTTGTAGCAAACATGAATCACCGTTAAGTCTGGCCAAGCGTTGTAATGCAAGGCCATACTTAACTACTGGCTTATATTCTGGCTTATTTAGCTAACTCAACTAAAACGGCAGTATACATTCTTAAATTTAATACAAACTGCTCGATAGTAATAAATTCGTGCTCAGAATGGCCGGTATATTCAGTATTTGGCATTGATGGGCCAAAACTTACCGCATTAGGAAATAAGCGAGAGTTTGTTCCGCCGCCAATAGCGATTGGTTTAGCATTTTTAATACCGGTGAAGTGGCTAAAAACATTGAGTAAGGTTTCAATATGTGGTGCATCTTTTTGTACAAAAGGGTCACCTATATAATGTTCTAATTCGGTTACATTAGTGTCGAATTTATTGTTCCAGTCACTAACCGCCTGATGTATTTCTTCGCTAAGTTGTTGCTTACTTTTTCCTTGCGGACGGCGCAGATTAATATTGAGCTCTATGCTGTCATCATGTTGTTTTATCACTGTTGGTGCAACTGTCATTGGGCCCATAAAGTCATCTTGATAGGCAATGTCACCAAATTTCTTACCTTCTAGCCCTAAACCTATATTGTCATTAATAAAGTTAACTAAGGTGCCAGGGCCATTGTTTACCCAACGTGTTCTTGATAGTAGATCAGCTAAATAAGGAATGGCATTAACACCATCAGCGGGTTTTGAAGAGTGGGCTGACTTGCCAAGCGCATTGATGGTTAGTGTTGTATCTTTTAATTCAAGATCAAAGTTTACCCCTTGATAATCTCGGGCTTTACGCATTAGTCTTTGTAATAGCACAATATTGGCATTTTCAATGGTTACACTGGCATCCTCAGGGATTTGACTGCCAAAAAAACCGCCACTAAATTCACTAATATATGGTGAAATAGTGGGCATTTCTTTTTTATCAAAAACCAACTTTATTGTGCCGTAACCTTTTTCAGCGGTTACAACTGGGTATTCAGCGTCGATGGTGATGTTGGTTTGCGGCAACTCATGGTTTTTTATATAAGCTTTTAATGGCTCCCAGTCGGACTCTTCTGCCATATAAACGTATAACTCGATACGTTTATTTAAAGCTATATTTTTATCTTTAATAGCTTTCATTGCATAAAGCGCTGTTGAAATTGGCCCTTTATCGTCTTCGGTGCCACGACCAATAATACGTCCAGGCTCTGATGTTGTGTCTAATTCAAATGGTGACTTTTGCCATTTCTCCGGATTAACGGGCTGCACATCGCCATGGGTAATAATACCAACACGTTCTTTTTGAGCACCTAAACCTATGATCACGACATAGCCATCGTCGGTATAATCTAAACCTAGCGCAAGCGCTTGTTTCTTAAGTTCAGCTTTAAAAGCAATGTGAGCAGGATTATCATTTGCTGAAACACCTTCTTTAGCAACGGTATTGTGTTTAACTAAGGCACGCAAACTTTCAACCATTTTGCTTTGATATGATTCAACAGCGTATTCAGCGGTTGAAGTAGCTAGGGGGCTAACCTGCTTACTTTCGGCATTTGTTGCCTGAGATATTGTTAATGACAGGAGTGAGATAGCAATTAATGAAGTAGGTTGGTGCATTAGTTTTTTAAACAAAGGGTGCTCCTATAATTTTTGCTTTTGCGTTTTGCCAATCATACTAACGTAAGTTAAGTCACTGCAACAGATACAAATATGCGACTTTTCGTCTTATACAGATGGTGAGTGCTTGGTAGTGCTAAGACCAATAGAAAGGTGATTAGTTTACCGAGATGAAATAATATTTTGCTGAGAATATTAACAAAGTTTAACAGCTCCTAAGTAATAATTTAAAATAACCATTAAATTATTACTTAGGTCAGTGGTAGAATATGCCATTGAAATATTTGAAGTTGTTGCAGCTGTTTTTTATTCGCTGACGCGGGTGTTTATTATATAAAAGCACCTTGAACTATACTTAGCTGCAATATAAATAAATTTTTATTCGAAAATGATAAATCAACTCTTGACCTCAACTATGGTTGAGGTCATATCCTGTGCCGAAATTTAACGCAGGAATGTCGTGGGCATGGAATCGCGACGATATTTTAAATTAGGAATCCATTATGAAATTAATCCCTTGGCTTAGTGTTGTTGTAATTGTCTCTGCTTCTGTAAGTGGGCTGTTTTATTACAAAGAGTCATTGTCAAGCGACCAACAAATGCAGTCAGGTCCAGAGCCAAGTGCAAAAGTACAGGCTTATCGTGTGCAAAGTAGCGATTACCAAAAGCAATTATCAGTGATTGGTGAAGGGCATGCCGTGAAATATATTGCTCTGAAAAATGAGCTTGCCGGTAAAGTTACTAAGCTAAATATTGCCTCAGGTGATATTGTGAAAAAGGGGCAAGTTTTACTTGAGTTAGAACATACTGAAGAGCTTGCCTCTTTGGCTTCGGCTAGAGCAACGAAAACCTTGAAAAAGCAAACATTAACCCGCTATCAGGAATTAGCGAAAGAAAATCGTATCAGTAAAGAAAATGTGGATGTTGCACAAGCTGAGTATCGCATTGCAATTGCTGATATTGCGCGCCTAGAAGCGATTATCGCGAAAAAAGTTATCTCAGCGCCGTTTGACGCAAGTATTGGTATTCATAATATTAGTGTCGGACAGTTTCTTGATAGTAATACTGAAATAACTGATTTAATTGGTATTGAAGATTATATTTGGGTTGATTTTAAAGTACCGCAAACTTATCCGCAATTGGCCTTAAATAGTCAAGTTGAAGTGACTATTTCAGGCGCTTCATCGCTAGTTGGGGTTAGTAGCCAAGCAACAATTATGTCAATGGAGCCTTTATTAACACAAGACTCACGCCAGTTAAAATATCGTGCTAAGGTTTTAACATCAGAATTAAATATTAAGCCGAATCAATTAGTAAAGGTTGCTGTACCTATTACGGCGCAGCAGTCAGTTCTTGTTGTTCCTAGTTTAGCTATTGTACGTGACCAGCTTGGTGAGTATGTTTTTAAACTAATCAAAGATGATAACGGTGATTATCGTGCTAGCCGTGAAAAAGTGGTATTGGGCGATCGATTAAATGAAAAGGTTATCGTTAGTAAGGGACTTACCTCTGGTGAATTAGTTGCTGCTAAAGGAGCGTTTAAGCTTCGTCCCGGATTAAAAACACAATTTGATGCCGACAATATGGGAGGCTAGGAAAGATTATGATCAAAGAATTATCTTCTCCTAGTAGACTGATGGACATTTTTGTTCGCAAGCCCGTCGTTTCAACGGTGCTGTCGGTATTTATATGTTTAGTGGGCTTCTGGGCGGTAAATGCCATTTCGGTATTACAATTTCCTAAAATTGAAGGCGCATCACTGGAAATTACCACCAGTTATACAGGAGCTTCGGCTGATGTTGTGAAAGGTTTTGTTACCGATCCTATTGAACGTGTTGCATCCACTGTGCCTGGTGTAGATTTTGTTGAGTCGAGTACAAGTTCAGGTTTGAGTAAAGTTACCGCTTGGCTGAAGTTGAACCAAAACAGTACCAATGCATTAGCCGAGCTTAATACGCGCCTTAATCAAATTAAGTTTGAATTGCCTGCTGGGGCGGAAGACCCGTTCGTGACGGTAAGACGAACAGATAGGCCATTTGCTGTATTTTATCTTAATGTCGTCTCTGAAGGTTCAACATTAGCGCAAATAACAGACTATCTTACGCGTGAAATTAATCCGATTATTAATAATATTGAAGGTGTGCAAAAAGTTGGTATTGAAGGGGCACGAACACCGGCAATGCGTGTGTGGCTAGACGCTGACCGATTAAATATTTTCAATGTCAGTGCTGATGAAGTTTATCAAGCATTAGCTAACAATAACCGTATTTCTACCTTAGGTTATGCGGAAAATGAACGCCAGAAAATTGATATTGTTGCAAATACACAAATGTCGTCTGTGGCTGAATTTGAACAACTAATTATAAAGCAAAGTGATGATACTTTAGTTTACTTAAACGATGTTGCACGCGTTGAATATAGCGCGGAAGAAGCTAGTGCTACCGCGCGCTTTAACGGTAAAGACACTGTTTATATTTCTGTGTGGCCACTACCTGGTGCTAATGAAATTTCGATAGGTGATAAGCTTTATAAAGTACTTGACGAAATTAATGCAGACTCGCCTGAGCTTAAAATTGATATTGCTTATGATGGCACCTTGTATATGCGTGATGCACTACAAGAAATCGTAACGACGTTAATGGAAACCATAGTGCTTGTTGGTATTGTCGTCGTACTGTTAATGGGCTCGTTTAGAGCAGCATTAGTGCCATTAATTACTATACCAATTTCTATTTTAGGGGCAATTGCTAGTATATGGCTAATTGGTTTTAGCTTAAATTTATTAACCGTATTAGCCGTAGTATTGTCGGTGGGCTTAGTGGTTGATGACGCTATTGTTGTGGTAGAGAATGTTGCGCGACATATGCGGGCAGGTGTTCCTCGCGTGCAAGCGGCGTTAATGAGTTCTCGACAATTACTGGTGCCAATTATTTCTATGACTTTAACACTAGCGGTGGTTTACGCGCCTATTGGTTTTTTGTCGGGTTTAACTGGGGTTTTGTTTAAAGAGTTTGCTTTTACCTTAGCTATCGCTGTTATTATTTCAGGTGTTGTTGCAATAACACTATCGCCGATTATGAGTGCATATGTGTCAAGTGAAGGTGGCAAAGAAGGTAAATTAACAGTAAAAGTGAACCATGCTTTTGAGCACTTACAAAACTTTTATGGCCGGTTATTAAAGAGAACTTTCCATTGGCAAGGGCAGTTATTTTTCATCGCAATTGTGGTGGCATTGCTTGTTATTCCTTTTTATTTGATGTCAGCAAAAGAACTGGCGCCGACAGAAGATCAAAGTAGTGTCTTTATTGTTGTGCAATCTCCACCTGATGCTTCATTGGCATACAATGAAAAAAATGTCGAAAGTGTTGCTACTGCATTGCTTGAAACGCCAGGAAGTAAAGAGTTATGGCAAATAGTATTAAGTAGCGGTGGTTTTGGTGGCCTTGAGTTTGAAGGCAATGACAAACGTGAAAAAAGTATACAAGCCATGATACCTGAGGTTTATGGCCGCTTAACAAATTCTGAAGGCTTAGATTTATTACCTATCTTACCGTCACCTTTGCCGACGGCAGGGCAATTTGATGTTGAACTTGTAGTAAAATCGTCCGCTCCTTATAGTGATATGAAGTCATACGCTGACCAATTAGTTGGCGCGGCGTTTCAAAGTGGCCAGTTTCTTTATGCAGACACTGACTTGAAAATAGATTTACCACAAGTTGAGTTAAAGCTAGATAGGGAAAAAATTGCTGACTTAGGTATGAATGTATCTTTAATTAGCAGTCAATTATCAACATATTTATCAAGCAATTATGTTAATCGTTTTGATGCCAATGGTAAGGCATACCGAGTTATTCCTATGGTGGCAGATAATATTTCTACCCAACCGGAAAAAATATTAGATTTAACGGTAAAAGCACCATCGGGTGACTTAATTCCAGTGTCAGCATTTACTGAAATTAAATATCGCACCGTGCCTAGAACTTTAGGCTCATTCGGCCAGCAAAATTCTTTTAGAATTTATGGTGGTATTTTGCCTGGTGTTACTAAAGAGCAAGCACTGCAAACCTTAGAAGCGGCAGCGGCGAATATTTTACCGCATAACTATAATCTTGATTATGCAGGTGAATCTCGTCAAATTCGCACGGAAGGTAATAGTTTAATTACCGTGATGGCTATTTCTCTGATGATAGTATTTTTAGTGTTAGCGATTCAGTTTAATAGTTATCGTGACCCATTGGTGATATTACTAGGTTGTGTGCCATTGGCCTTGTCAGGCGCATTATTGCTGCCATTTTTAGAACTAACAACAATTAATATTTATTCACAAATTGGTTTAGTAACCTTAGTTGGATTGATTGCAAAAAATGGTATTTTAATTGTTGAATTTGCCAATCACTTGCAAGAAGAAGGTAAATGTAAGTTTGATGCAGTGATTGAATCAGCTACTACTCGTTTACGACCTATATTGATGACAACAGCAGCAACTATTTTGGGGCATTTTCCTTTAGTGTTAGTAACAGGTGCTGGCGCTGAAGCGCGAAACAGTATCGGTATTATATTAGTTGCAGGTATGGCCATTGGTACCTTCTTTACCTTGTTTGTGTTACCGGTATTTTATTTATGGTTAGCAGAGAATCGTAGCGCTTGTACAACTCATAAATTAGCGAAAGAGCCTATTGATAATAAAGAAGATGAGCAGCAAAGCGAAACTAATATAAAGCAGCCTTTAAAGAGTGCTTAATTATTTAAATTGCTGATACTCTGTTGTTTGAAAAAATAAAACCGAAAAGTTGTCAAGCTTTTCGGTTTTTTATTATTGCCGTTAAATATTTATTAGGCTTCATCATACTCGACATCGTCTGGCTTTAAATGAGGTCCTGGGCCCAATTGAGCTAAGGTGTCATAAGGGTTTGCTAAACGGCAACGTTCAATAGATAAGCAACCACAGCCAATACATGCATCGAGATTGTCACGTAAGGCGATAAGCTGATTTATGCGTTCGTGTAGCTCACTGTGCCATTGTTTAGATAGTCGACTCCAATCATCTAAGGTTACAGTCTTATTATCAGGAATGGTCGCTAATGCCGCTTTAATTTCCTTTAGCTGCACGCCAGATTTTTGTGCGATTTTAATGATAGATATTTTTCGTAAAACATCGCGTGTGAAACGACGATGGTTGCTGCTATTTCGATGCGAGCAAATTAAGCCTTTATTTTCATAAAAATGAATGGAAGAAATAGAGACACCGCTACGCTTAGAAACTTCACCAATGGAAAGTTCTTGTTTTGGCTTTTTAGGCATACTTGCTTAACCTCAATATTGGTTTAGGTTAGCTAGTATAACAAAAAAGGCTACCAAATCAGGTAGCCTTTAGTGACAGGATGTTAAGCGTTACTATTGCAATTGAGCTTCAAAAGTTAAAAATACGCCGCCATGTTCTTTGTCCGCTAAGGTTTTGTTTTTAGCGTCTTGTTGATATTCAGCAATTAGCAAGTAACGACCTGCTTGTGTTGGTGTAAAGCTTATTTCTCCTTTTGCATTGCTAACAAGTTTAATTACTTCAGGGTTATTACGGTAACGGGCACCATCACGTTGCACTTCAACTTCAACGCCAGCTTGTGCCTTACCGTGATAAGTAAATGCGAACGTAGCCGTTTCTTGTTCAACAATTTCTGACGGGTGAGTCACAGGTCTTAACTCTAGGAACTTGCCATCAATGCCATAATTTTCGGTTGGGTTATTCATGGTAATGTAGGTTTCTATGCGAGTTAAACCAAAAGTGGTTTGTAAATTAGTCGCATTACTTGGCACTAGCGCTTTTAACTCTAGCTTATTGGCACGAGCACGCTGGTGTTTATCACCTACTTTATAACTTGAAAAATAACTCGCACTCGCATTGTTGGTGACTTTGTATGTGCCACTTTCCTTAATAAAATAGTCAGCAACTGATTTTCTATGCGCTTTGTAAGTTGAAGATGGGCGAGTTCTTTTACCTGAAGGCGTTAATATACTTAACGGGTCAATACTAAGCGCTTTATCGACATTAAATACTTCATTTGATGCGGTAGCATCTAATGCTATCCATTCACCTTGCTCAGATGAAAGTGTGTAATGACTAGGTAATAACCAGCGTGAATGCGCGCCCGCTTGGCTACTAATTGCAACGGCAAGGCAAAATAATAGTGATTTTTTAATATTCATTTGTGCTCCTAAGGATTAATACTAAAGGTAATTTCGCCAGTTTCAGCGGTTTCTTTAAGGGTGAACTTTTGTGAAGATTGATTTAATTCGAATTGTTGCTTGAGTAAGGCTCTACCACCTTTTTCTCGTACGACTTCAATAAATAAAGTGTAAGTACCTTTACTAAGAGCGTGCTGATCATCATCGTTTAGCTTAAACGATAACGGAAAGCTACCAGCCGCGTGGGTTGCTGAGGTTATGGCATCTACAAGCTCAGCATCTTTTCGTCCTACGTTGCGCCACCAGCGTCGAATATCCTTTAGCCACTTGGGCTCTTTGCGCCAAAGTAATAGTGTTCTAACGGATTTCTTTTTATTGTTTTCTATCCAAGCCGCAACGTAAGGCGGATGATATTCACCTTGCTGTTGTTTAAGCTTTAGCGTTATTGCCAATGTGCCGGCGCTATTGGCGTGCGCTTGTGAAGATTGTGAAATTGCGACTAATAACAGAATTACAATCAATAAAATTATTTTAATTGCGCGATATGAAAATAGAGTATTCATCGGTTTGCTATGTTCCTCTAGGCTAAGTAAATAAAACTAGTAATGGCAAATATTGTGCTGCCAACGCTTAGTAGTAATGTGCGACGAAAGCGCTTTTGTGGCATGGCTAAAATAAAGCCTGTGATGGCAAAAATAATAAAAAGTATGCTGGACAGATCTATAATCCAACCCCAAAAATTGCTGGTGTTTCGGCCTTTATGCAAATCGTTTAAAACTGCCCACCAGCCGTATTGGGTTTGTTCATAAAATGCTTCGCCAGTTTCTAGGTCAACAGCAATGCTAGTGCTCAGTCCTGCTTGTTTGATGCTATAAAATAACTCACCTGACATTAGCTCTGGTGTAATGCTTTGTAACGATATAGAAAATGCTTGCTCAACTAGCTCGGTAATCTTTTGTTGTTGTGCTTTAGTTAATTCGCTTTGGGCGATAAGTTGCTCAGCAATACCTTTAATTGTCTGTTCCTTTTCAATAACACTTGCTTGATGGTCGCTAAACCATTCTGGGTGATTCAGTGTGATGCCGGTGACAGAGAAAAAAAGTAATAACGTGAGCAACGCCATCGACACATAAACATGTACAACACGTGCTAAGTTCAAGGTTTTCTTTGAGGGTTTCATGGCAACCATTTACGCTTAATTTGGTTATAAATTTTAATTGTTGCTAACGGAATAAAATAACGACGTACACAATTTTAGTACGTCGTTACTTATGCTTTTAAATTAAAATGCTAGCTGTGCGGCAACACGAAAGCTAATGCCATCAGCAGCAGTAACATTGCTGGTACCGCCACCGATTATGTAGCGCTTGTCTAACAAGTTGTTAATATTAAAGCGTAGGTTTAGTTCGTGGTCACTCAAGTCCATTTGGTAAGTTGCACCAACATCGATACGTGTGTAGGCATCTTTTTTAATAGTGTTGTCACTATCTGCAAAGCGAGAGCTTTCATAAAATGCACCGGCATTAAAGGCAAGCTGTTCTGTTACTTCATAACGTGACCATAACGCTGCTGACCATTCAGGTACGTCAATTGGCGTTTTACCTTGATAGTTTTCATCTTTTTCGTATGTCGCATCGATATTAATTAACGATGTCATTACAAATAATTTATCGTTTATTGCCCCTTGTGCACCAAGCTCAAAACCTTTATGACGCTGTTCACCCGCTTGTGTAGTACGCGTATCATAATCAGGGTGAACAATATCTTCTGTGATCAATTTACCCGTTTTGCTGATGTCAAAAATTGCACCGCTTAGTAGTAGCCTGTCATCAACAAGCTGCCATTTAACACCTATTTCACTTTGTTTTGATTCCATGGCATCTAACTTCATACCATGGTTAATATCGGTTTCTTCGTTCAAGGTATCACTTGATTGCGGCTCGAAACCTTCAGTGTAGCTGTAGTACACTGTTGCTTGTTCTGTGGGGTGGTAAAGTACACCAAACTTAGGTAAGAAAGATTCATTGTCTGCACCTTTTTTATTCTGCTTGTCGTATCGACCACCAAAAGATACTTGCCAGTTATCATTTAAAGTCACTAAATCTTGTAGATAGATACCGTAGTAATCATATTCACTGGTGTATAGGCTATCGTCGTCTTTGTAATTTACATCTGGCTTGGCAGGCTCGTCTTGACCAGCGGCGTAGGTAATTGCAGAGCTTTTAACTCTTAATTGTCCATAGTAGTAATCTAACGAGTTAGCACCAATTAATAGCTGGTGTTCAAAGCCAGCCAGTTTGAACTCGCCTACAAAGTCGATAAACTTAGTGGTAAATTGCCAGTCATCAAAGCGATCGTAAGGCTTAGAAGTATATTCATTACCTTCAATAAAGTCTGAAGGCTTCTTCGGCGCCGATTCAAAACGTTGGCGTTCAAACGTCTGTTTGTTGTAACCAAGAGTTACACGCCAATAATCGTTAATATTGTAATTTACATCAGCGCCATAGTTTTCTACGTCAATATCGGTAAACGCCCAAGACATATCGCGAATAGTTTTACGATCGCCAATAATATCACCGTTGTCATCTAACCAAGCGCCGGTATCTAAGCCTGCTTTGTCATTGGTGTAGTCATAATGAACTCGTAGTGCTAAATCAGCTGAAACGTCATAATCAATAACTAAAGCACCTAAAAAACGATCACGTTCACGTTGTTTACCGTTTTGGTATTCTCTTTGGTATTTAACATCTTGCTTCACTAAATTACTGCGATATCTTAAGGTTTCTTCGTCGTTTAGTGCACCACCAGCATCTAAAGTGAAACGAGTAGAGCCTTCTTGGTCGGTGTCTGCACCTATATTAAATAATGTTTTTGCCGTCGGCTTTTTGGTGACCATATTCACTAAACCGCCAGGGCCAGATTGACCATACAAAATACTTGAAGGCCCTTTGATAACTTCAATACTTTCAAGTGTTTCAATTGGTTGTTGGTAATGAGACCAATGCTGATGACCGTCACGCAGGTAACCGTTTGATGAACTTAATTCAAAGCCTCGTAAGTTAAATACTTCTCGGTTACGTTGTTTTGAGCCGGCGGAAAGGCTAGCGTCATTAGTTAGTACTTCACCTAAAGTCGTTGCTAATTGCTCTTCAACAATAGTTCTTGGAATAACAGTTACCGATTGAGCCGTTTCAAGTAATGAAACATCAGTACGCATGGCACCTTTGGCTTCGTCTACTTTATAATCATTAAAATAACTTCCGGTAACTTCAATCACTTCTATTGAATTGCTGTCAGCAAAAGCAAGTGGTGTAGCTAAGGACATTGCCAAAAACAGCGGTGAGTACTTCATGTTAATCTCCAAATTATTAACTAGTGTCGTAAGAGAATGCAGCTAGCATTAAATAGTGTGGCGAATGTTAATGAGAGTGATTATCATTTGCAAGATAAAGTTTCATTATTTTTTAAATAAAACTAGATTTAGATCAATAGAGAGTCGTAAACAGATAGAAGCTGGCTATTGCAGTGTATCGTTGAATTTTAAACTCCTAAGTTATGCGAAATTACTATTGTGCTTAGATAAATTTATCGTGCATGCTACTCAGTATTGCTTTTACTGATTATTAAATATGTAACAGGTCTTAATATTTGCTAAGTAATTAGCTCTTTTTCTTAAACAACCAACAAAAGGGAAATCCAATGTTTAGTCATATCATGATAGGTGCAAACGATGTTCAAGCTTCAAAAGTATTTTACGATGCTATTTTAGGCGAATTAGGTCATAAGCCCGGTGTAATGGATGAAAAAGGTCGTTGTTTTTATTTCACCGATACCGGTGTTTTTGCTATCACTAAGCCAATTAACGGTGAAGAAGCTTGTAATGGCAATGGCAGTACTATTGGTTTTGCCGCCAGCTCACCTGAACAAGCTGATGCTTGGCATGCTGCAGGCACTGCAAATGGTGGTGTTGCGTGTGAAGACGCGCCAGGTGTTCGTGAAGGCACTATTGGTCAGCTTTATCTAGCCTATCTTCGTGATCCGTCAGGAAACAAGGTTTGCGCATTGCACCGCATTGCTTAACTTCTACTTTTATGAATAAGGCTTTTTGCCATTAAGTCTTATTCATCTCGCTCATACAATACAAACGTCTTTTAAGCAATTTTCAGTTTTACCCAATCAATTGAAATTCAATGTCTTTCTGTTCGGTCTATTACTGACAATGTTGTATTTGCATTATCTTTAAAGGCGACTTTTCTATGTTAAATTTATTTACTCGTGCGACCGTACAAACTCGACTACTCATCGGTTTTGGCGCTGTTCTTATCATGATGTTAGTACTTACTATTGTCGGGATTAATAGCGTTAAGGCTATTGATAAGTCGATGACGGTTATCACTGATATCAATTCAGTAAAACAGCGCTACGCGATAAATTTTCGTGGTAGTGTGCACGACAGAGCCATTGCCATTCGTGATGTTGTTCTAGTGCATGAAAATCTCGAATTACAAAGCGCTTTAAAAGATATTTCTCGCTTAGAAACGTTTTATAACGAGTCACGTGTGCCGCTCGACCAATTAATGATTAAAGGCTCTACACCACATGAAGAAGAAATTCTTGCCTTAATAAAAGGCGTTGAAAGTAAAACTATGCCTTTGGTTAAGCTAGTAATCAATCAAGTACAACAAGGCAATAAACAACAGGCTGAACAGGTTTTGTTGACAGAGGTTCGTCCAGCTTTTGTTGAGTGGTTAGCGGCAATTAATCAGTTTATTGATTACCAAGAAGTTGAAAACCAACAAGCCACAAAAATGGTAAGAGAAACAGCGGCAAGCTTTGAAGGTGTGATGCTAGCGTTAACAGGCATCGCATTTTTGATCAGCGGCTTTATTGTCTATCGTATTGCTAAAGGTTTAAGAATTTCACTTGATGGTGAACCAAGTGAAGTCGCCAATTTATTATCTAAAGTTGCCGAAGGGGACTTAACGCAAAATATTGACGTACGTTATGAAAACAGTGTTTTGTTTTCATTAAAGAAAACCCAAAAAAAATTAAGCTCAACAGTTGCCAATATTGCTGGCGCGTCAAAAGAAATTAATGGCCAAATAGATATTGTTTCTTCAGGCTCTGCAGACGTACTTGATTTAGTACAACAACAACGTGAGTACACTGCGCTTGCAAATGATAATTTAAATGATATGCGCGATAAAACTTACACAGTGTCAGAATTGCTAGTGCAAACTGAGCAAAACTCTTCACAAACATTAAGCTCATGTACCTCAGGCAGTCAATCCGTAAATGCTACTGCTGCCGAAATTGAAAAAGTGTTAACAACTGTGAGTAGTGCATTAGAAAAACTACAAAAGCTTGAACAGCGCACTAAAGATATTAGCGGCATTATTTCTGTTATCAGTGGAATTTCCGACCAAACCAATTTATTAGCGTTAAATGCAGCTATCGAGGCAGCAAGAGCTGGCGAGTCAGGCCGAGGTTTTGCTGTTGTTGCCGATGAAGTTAGAACCTTAGCGCAAAGTACAGGCTCAGCCACCGCAGAAATTGAGGCAATGTTAACAGAAATTACCAAAGAAACCGCTGATTCCGTGGTGGCTATGGAATCAACATTACCAAAAATTGAGAAAGGTCTAGCATTAGGTGTTGACTCAGCAGAACTGCTTAAAGAAATTGAAAATCAGGCCAATGACTCACTATTAAATGTTCGCCAAGTTGTTGATGCCTCGAAAGAACAAATTGTTGCCATTGATGAGCTATATGAAGGTATGAAAAGTGTTGCTGACATGGCCGACTCGTCTACAGCGTCATTGGAAAAAAATAATGACGTTGCAATTAGCCTAGAGCAACTAGCGGCAAATTTAAAAGAGCAAATTGCTTATTTTAAAGTGAATACGGCAAGTTAATTTTTATTATAGTGATAAGAATAAAGGCGCTATTTAGCGCCTTTTTTAGTAAATAAATTAATGTTAGTGAATAAGAATATTCAAATCAGTACCGTAAGTTGCGGGTATTTTGAGCAATACGTTGTAAAATAAGCCAAAATGCTTTTTTTACTGCCTTAATCAAACGTTAGTTATTTGCATTTATATGCAAATAACTTTCTAATACATTATTATGAATAGAAAGAAGTGAATGCAAACCAAGAATAATACTATGGCAGCTATTTTAAACCTTGAAAATCAACAGCAAGAATTAAGCTATTTAAATGCATATCATTGTATTGGCCGTTCGAGTACTAATGTTGACTTGGTGATTAACTCCCCTGAAATATCAAGAACACACGCGATTATTGAATGGAAAGATCAACAATGGTTTATTCGTGATTTAAGCACCAATGGTACTTGGGTTAATAGCTATAAATTGTCAAAAAATCAGCCTCATAAACTTCGAGTTGATGATAATGTCTTCTTCGGCAAAGCCGACTCACATGGTATTTTAGTAAAAGATCTAGCTCGGCCAGAAAATATGTTACTGTCGACAGAGCCACTAGATGACTTGCTAACCGACCGTGCAATTATTCTTACCGACTTCAATATTTTGCCATCGGAAAAAAAGCCAGAATTAGCCTTGTTTTATGTTCACAGCAAAAAACAGTGGTACAAAGAGTATTTAACAGACACCGACGGTGGTGCTTATCCGATTGCAGATTCTGAACAGTTGTTTTTTGATAACAAAAGTTGGCAGCTGAAATTAAATAATGAAAGTGAAAATACCTTAGCCCTTGCGACACCTAAGTTACTTGCTAGCCAAATAAAATATCGTTTTAACTTGAGTCGAGATGAAGAAACAACAGAGCTAACCTTGATCACTGACATCGAAAAATTATCTTTAGCAGACAAAGCACATCATTACTTAACGCTTAGTCTCGCTCGACATAGAGACGCAGATGCTCGAAAAGGTATTGAAGAAGAAAGCCAAGGTTGGATTTTACCAGAAGTTATCGCCAAAGAACTCGGCTATGATATTACGCTGTTTAATACCCAAGTTTGCCGGGCTAAAAAGCAATTTAGAGAAGTATTCAACGGTGCTTGTGATGGTGATGAATTAATTGAGCGAAAAGGCAAAAGAATTCGTTTCGCGGGCAGTTCATATCGAATTTATAAAGGTAATGAGTTAATCGTTAACCAAGGACAAGATAAAGTTTCACTGACGGTAATGCATGGATAAACAGCCTCCTCAATATAGGCGCGAAAGATTGTTGGGTGAAGGTGGTATGGGTAAGGTTTACCTAGCGCACGACATTCAATTGCAGCGTAAAGTTGCGATTAAAGATCTTATTAATCAGCCACAAAATGAAAACGTTAATCATGCGCTAAATGAAGCGCGTTTATTAGCGCGTGTTAATCATAGTAATATTATTCAAATCTATAATATTATTGATGAAAATAACCAAATTTCTTTGGTTATGGAATACTTTGCAAGTAAAACGCTCAGCCAATTTCAGCAAGAAAATCATTTAACATTAATACAGAAACTCGCCTTGCTACAACAGTTAGCGGCAGGGCTGGCACATGCACATAAAAATAACGTTGTACATTGTGATTTAAAGCCGAGCAATATTTTAGTGAATGAGCAAGGCCAGTTAAAAATAACCGATTTTGGTATAGCTTGTTTAACAACGCAGGAAGATTACCATAAAAAGGGAGCTGAACAGAGTCTACAGAGCGAATACGGCTGCTTGCAATTTATGTCACCTGAGCAAATTAACCAGCAGCAACTTGATGATAGAAGCGATGTTTTTTCGTTAGGTATCATTGCCTATCAGCTGATTGTTGGTAGCCATCCTTTTGGTGATGGTACTGCCATACAAGTGGCGGAAAATATATGTAAAAAAACGCCTGAGCATGCCAGTAACCTGTTGCTTGATACGCCAAGTGCCTTAACTGACTTATTAATGGCAATGTTAATAAAACCACTTGCAGAGCGCACCTTAACCGCAAGTGAAATTGAACAAAGGTTAAAACATATTCAACAGGCATTGCAGCAAGCACAAATTGCTAAAGAGCACACAGTGCCAATTTCGCAATTATCTTCCATAAATACCAACACAGCTGAAAATACAGCTGTAGAAATAAAACCTAAAACAACATTTTTTAAATACCTAACTAGCATTGTCGTTTTGCTAATGCTGATATTAACCGTTGCTTGGTTTTCGCAGCCGCAAACCGTAGAAACTAAAAAAGTTGTTGTATTAAGACCTGCAATTACTGACAGCTCGCTCATGGCGCCAATGCAACAAAATTTAGTGTTATCAGCAGTTGAGGATGCCATACGGCAGGCGGTAATTAATACCAAAGGTATGTACTTAATTTCTCAGCGAGAAGTAAATAGTGTTGTTAAGGCGTATCCAAATGATCTGAATAAATTGCGACAAGCGGTTGGTGCTAACGATATTTTTTCAACGACACTTAGCTGCGACAATACCCGTTGTAAAGTTAACTTTTCTCGTTTAGTGGCGAGCCCTGAAGGCAATGAAAAGTTGGTGGTAAAAGCGGAAAAAGCTTGGTTAACCTCTGTCGAAAACTTTAATAGTATTTATAGTGCTAGCCAAACGCAATTTGCCGATTTGTATTCAGAGTATTCGGAAGTAAACCAAGCCGGGTTAGTGCAACGGCCAATCAATAAAGATGATTATAAACAATATATTGCGCTCTATGATGAGATACAGCATCGTGGAGAATACAACAATGCAAGCCTGTCGAAACTTGAAGCGATAATAACCCGCTCACCATACTTGTATGCCGCTTATAGTTTATATCGGGACACGGCGCTAAATTTATATTTAGAATCAAAAGAAGCAAGTTATTTTAAACGCTTAGATGCAGTACTTAACAACGCCCCTCCAGAATATAAATACAGTGTTTATGAAGCGGTTGACCGTTTCTGGTTAGCCTCTGATATGAACAAGGTTGAATTAGCCAAAATGCAAATTATTGCCGCGAAAGATCGCGGTGCAGATGAGTTAACGCTTTTAGAACTTCAAGCCTATATGTTTTTTAGTACTGGGCAATATGAACAAGCGGCGTTGTCTTATGAAAGTGCTTTTAATCTGCGACCTAGTGCTAATTTACTCTACAACTCAGCATTTAGTTATTGGCGATTTGGTAGTTTAGAGCAATCAGAAATGGCGTTGAGTAAATTGTTAAAAAACGTTCCTGATCATCAAAGAGCTAATCAACTACAAGCAAATATTTGGTTGTTGCAAGGTCGGTTAAACTTAGCCATAGAAAAATATAGTAAGCTCATACAAAACAGAAGCTCCAGCAGAGATTTGACTAACCTAAGTTTGGCCTATGCATTTAACAAACAATACGGTAAATCTTTGGAATTTGCGAAAAAAGCGGTAGCGATAAACCCTAAGCAGCCATTTAATTTATTAAATTTGGCAGATATCGAAATGATAACAGGCAATAAAGAGTTAGCTAAATCTCATTACCAAGAAGTGATCGACATATTAGTCGGAAAAAATGAAGTGAAATACCTCACTAATTTAGCGCAAGCGTACGGACAATTAAATCAACAAAATCTTGCAATTGAAACACTTAACAAAGCACAGCTTTTGGCACCAAAAAATGGTGAGGTTTCGTATGCTTCTACCATAGTTTATAGCTTGCTTAATGAAAAAACTTCGGCAATTCACTACGCAAAAGTAGCATTGGAAAATAATATTGGCGCAGTGTTTTTTAACCTTCCTTGGTTTGATTCCTTATGCGAGGAAACGTTATTTCGCCAGCTAATGCAGCAATACAATAACGATACTCGTTGTAGTTTTAAATTAAAAACTAATTCCTAATTATTCCACCATCACTAATCGTCCCTTGGAGTGATGCATTGCCACTGTCACTGTCACTGTTTTCAGCTGCAACAATTGCTGATAGTTGCTCAAAAGTGCTCGGGTCTGAGGTTAGTAAGTCGAGTAATCGTTCAAGCTGCGCTGGATCACCATCAGCCATTGTTAATAAATTATTAAGTAAGCTTGGATTTGTCACCGCAATAGTATTTAGTTGCTCCACTACCGCGGGCGAGCTTTCAGCAAGAGTAATTAACATGGGAGTAGAGTTTTCAGCATTTGCTGTAGGTAAATAAACGCTGCCAGATAAAACCAATAACAAAGAAAGTGTTTTTAAATGCTTTTTCATGGGGGATTTCCTATTCACTTGTTGTGACACTCGAAATGAGTACACTTGAAACGAATAGAAAATTAGAGTGCGCTGGAAATTAGCACCATGACAGGCAATTACACCGAGTAGATTATCATTACCCCGATATTATTTTCTGTCAGATAAAGTTATCAATTAACAAATGCTTATTTTTAATCAGCAATTGAATTTTCCATGTTAATAAACAATTTTATTTTTTCTAGAATTTGTAATGTTAAGTCAGAACGAACTTACGCTTTGTGTTGACTATTTTTGTTAGTATTTTCAATGAGTAATGTTCGTGTAATGTCATGTAATGGTTTTTTTGGCAAAGCTAGCTATAGTTTTTTTGGGGCTACCCAATAGCAATTTGCGCTGTTAATCATAACCATGACAGATGGCACTAGTAGCTCGAACATAGCGGAAAAAGTAAAACTTGGTGAGATAGTCATTTTAACGTTTCTAGGCCACTACGTATTCATATTAGAATTAATGGGCTTAGATAATAGCTTGTAATAATTACCGCCAAGTATGTTAGCGCAACGGGAGTATAAGCATGTCTGATTCTAATACACGCAGAGTTCCTAAAGACAACACACAAGTTGATATTGATGACCCAAAAGCAATCAGAAACTGGTGTAACCTTTTCGGTTGCAACGAAGACGATTTGCGCATCGCTGTTATGGCTGTTGGTAAATCAGAAAAAGCCATTGCAAAGTATTTTGAAGCAGGAATATAGCTTTATTGGTAATAACTTTATATATCAATACCCTAGGCACAGGACTCTTATTAATAGCTGCTCGACTGGCAGCTTCAGTGCAATCTATTTAGCGTTCGACTAATCAAAAAATGTTTTTGTTACTTATTGCAAGGACTAAGAGCATTCCATCTTTTCGATTAAATTCTTTTATAAAACTGTGAGGTTTTTGTGAACTTTATGTGAATTTGCCGTGAGAAGTTGTCGATACACTCAGTTAAGTAAACGTAAATGCAAAGTAATAACGAAAACTAAAACGAAATTAGCTTAACACTAAAAACCTTCTTATTAGCCTGAAAGGAGCTATGTAATGAAACTAAAACTATCGACATTCATTTTGCTACTAAGCGCATTTATTACCACCAGCGTAAGTGCAAATTATTATGGTTATCATCATAGTAATAAGCAATATAAAGTTACTATTACCAATATTACCAAAGGTGTATCGTTTACACCGCTGTTAACCGCCACACATAATCGCAATGCAAGTTTTTTCACTGTTGGTGAGCCGGCATCTGAAGCTGTATCTCGTATAGCTGAAGGTGGTGACATTTCGGTGCTTAAAACAATGCTCGACGATTCAAGTGATGTCTTTTCAACAACCAACTCAGAGGGCTTATTGGCACCGGGTGCCAGTGTTGAATTAATGCTTGATGGGCATCGCCGCTATGGAAAAATTAGTATTGCAGCTATGTTACTACCAACAAATGATGCCATGGTCGCATTATTAGGTAAGAAGTTACCAAAACGAGGCAAGGTGACTTACTTTTTAAAGGCATACGACGGTGGAACTGAAACTAATGATGAATACTGTGGCAATATTCCAGGGCCACATTGTGGTGGCGTGCCATTTTCTCCTGAAGATGCCGGTGAAGGATATATTTACCCGAGCCCTGCTATCCATGGTGAAGCAGATTTAACTCGTGAAGCCTACAACTGGGATGGAGCTGTTGCTAAAGTTGTTATTGAAGTTGTTAGATAAATTAGCAAACGTTTAATTTATCGCCATTTAGTTAAACTTTTAAGGCGTATAATAGGTATAAAAATCGCGACTAAGTGGTTTTTATACCTATAACCTGTGGCATTCGTTATTCAAACCCTTAATATTAAGTGTTAAAAGTGTGCCGAAACACCAACAAATGCGCCCTTAAATTTAATGTCAGTAAATAAACTATTTAAGTCTTTGAGTTCCATTTCTACAACTTGGTACCCTACACTTAGGTTGATGTCGCCTTTAATGCTTTTAATAAGCTCGTAATTCAAACCAACTTGGTAATCATAAAGTGAATGATCGCCAACTAATGAAAAGTCACCTTGACCAAATACGCTTAGCCCAGTAAATGGTAAGCCAATGTTAGTGGCAACATACAGCATAGCGACTATATCGTCGGTTTTTATTTTTTCCACTGGTGTGTATGAGCTTGTTGGCAGTGTACAAGGGTTGTCGGGTACTGAAGGATCACAATCGCCAAGTGTTACGGTTGGCCCAGTAACGGTAACATCGCCATTAAAATCTCTAGCACTTAGCCCCAAATCAAATGAAAATTTGTCATTATCAAATAGTTCATAATACAAGCTGTAATCAATATAACTAACATTATAACTGGCGCTAATATCATCACCAGCCGCGAAGGCTTCATCATTGAATTGAAATGGCTGGGTTAAAGTATTATTGCCTGTAGTATCAAACGTGGCGCTGGAAATACGTAAATTTGGAAGTAAAGGAACTGGGTGTTCAACGGCAATAAAGTAGTTAATTTGTTGCTCTTTTTCTAAATTAAAATCAACTGGTGAGTTTTTCTCGCCAAAAGTTCCACTTGCGTCACTTTGCCAAACTTGGCCGCCCAGATATAAACCTACAGAGTCTGCCTTTACATTAACAGTTAAAACTACTGCAAGGGTTGCTGCAAAAGCCTTTATTTTCATTTTATTATCATCCTTGATGACTCTATTATGTTCCATATACTCGACATTCTCTTTAGCCTTGAATGGCCTTAAAAAGCTATAAATAAATGCGATAGTCGATTGTAGCTTGGGCTTGTTTCTAAGGTAAGAAAAACATCGTAATAAAATATTTATTTCACACAGTTAGTGGGTTTTTATTCGGTGGTGCTGAAAAACAATATCAAATTCTGCTGAAACAATTTCTCTTTTAATAGCGCCAAACTCAAAAGGTGTAGTTACCTGTAAATCGCTAAAAAATTCCTTAGTAATATATTTCATCCTAATTTCAGCTTCAGAGGCTAATTATTTCAGGTGAGCAGAATCAATATTAATAGATGAATTTAGCTGTGTCAGGTTATTTATCACTGCGGTTGAAATAAGACAAAGAAAACCCGTTAACTTGTTGAAATTTATTGTTGTTTATTCTTTGGTCTGAACTTTGCTATTCCTTTGTAAATCATTGTTTAATAATTGTCTGTAAAATTATATTAAAGAGAGCTAAGAGGTATTAAATGAAATTGAAGTTTATAAAAGCGACATTCGCTGCTGTATTTTTATTGATGTGTAATGTATCTAATGCTGGAATAATTCCTTACGGCGTTCAAGAAAACGTTGCATATAGTGACGTTACTAATACTTGGGGATGGGATTTGTTATACCGTGGTGATTACTCAGCTTCACTTAGTTTAGATGCTATGTTTTCAGGGCATCAAGAGTATATTATGCTAGGCGCAATAAATGGTGATAGTGATACAATTACATTATTAGCCGCTGTAAAATGGAGTGATTTCATTACATATACAGCTGATAATGTTACAAAATCACTAAATGGCGCAGAATGGTATATTAATGGCGATTCTCTAGGTTTTGCACATTTAGGCGATACAATTAGCCAAAACTCAGCTGATACCAATAGTGCAAATGCGAGTAAAAGGCTATCATGGCATACAAATCGCTCAAGTGATTCATCTTCAGTTGCAACAGATATTTTTGGTGGATGGCGAGCAGGAGCGGCAACTGGTTTAAATTCTTCTACAGTTTGGGACCGAGTAGTTTTTACTACTAATAGCAATGTACAATCGGTGCCAGAGCCTTCAACACTTGCTATTTTCGCATTAGGAATGGTTGGTTTAGTGTTACGCCGAGCTAAGAAGTAATACTTAATATAGTTTAAATATTTAGTTCTAAAAACATCAATCGTAATGGTTGGTGTTTTTTTGTGCCTATTGAAACGTTAAAGTAAGCTCTGTATAGAGATAATGCTGTTAACTTATGGAGGTATATGTGGAGATGAATATAGAAGACGTTAAATATTTTGCCCCTTATGTTGTATCGATTATTGCTATTTTGGGCTGGATAGTTTCGTATAAAATAGCTAAAAAGCAGGAGCTAGTAAAAAGAAAGCTAGATGTAAGGATAGAGCCATTAATTAGTGCCTATAAAGCGATAGAAGACTCAATTTTGTCGCCAGATAATTCATATCAAACAGAATTCTCTTCTGCGGTTTCAGACATATATTTGTTTGGCAGTGGAAAACAAATTAGAAAGTTAAATCAACTAATAAGTGAGCTCGATGACAATTGTAATAAGTCTAAGTTAACTTTGTTAGGCCAACTTAGAAGGGAAATTAGAAAGGAACTCGGCATGAAATTTAAAAATGATGCTCATGAAGTTGATTTGATAGCGTATTCAGTAGCTAATCGATAAGCTTTAAGGGCTTCTCTTTCTAGTCGTAGTCGGGAAAATATTTTCTTATTTTTCATTTTTTAAGGTGTTATAAACAATTGGCGAACTTAATAATTGGCTGTTTACACTTCGCTGACATATGTTAGCCAACACATATTCGCCTCTTCGTTAGGCATTTTCTGCTTTATATGCAAATATGGTGATTAAAAGTTATAACTATTTAAGGATATTAAAATGAACTATGTAGACGGATTTGTTGCAGCTGTACCCACCACGAATAAAGAAAAGTACATTGAACATGCACGACTTACTGCTGTTGTATTTAAAGAACATGGAGCATTAAAAATTGTCGAAACATGGGAAGATGATGTTCCCGAAGGGGAAATAACGTCATTTCCAATGTCTGTAAAACGAGAAGCAAATGAATCAGTAGTTTTTTCTTGGGTTACATGGCCTTCCAAAACAGCTCGTGACGCAGGTTGGAAAGCGTTGATGGAAGATCCAAGAATGAATCCAGATAATAACCCAATGCCTTTCGATGGTAAGCGGTTAATTTATGGTGGCTTTAACACAATTGTAGATGAGTAATACAATCACAATACAAGCTCGTCAAGAGAAGCTGTTAAAGTTTGGCTCAGGTTCGCTTCGCCCCGCATTTTAGTTAAACATTGCTCAGCCACTGTAATATGGGCGTTATGTGATTTGTAGACATTTCATATTTCTTAGGGCTAGAATGAGCGCTCGCGGCTGCACATGAATTTCAGTCAACTTAAGAGAAAATCGAATGATTGTAGAAAATGTGCTTCCTGAAAATTACGTAGAAATGCTTAATGTTTGGGAAAATTCAGTCCGAGCAACTCATAACTTCATAACAGAAGAGGATATTGAGTTTTTTAAACCAATTATCATTGAGCAAGCTTTTCCTGCCGTCACATTAAAATGTGTGAAGGATGAAAGTGGTTCAATTCTTGGGTTCGTGGGAGTTCACGCCTCAAAGATTGAAATGCTGTTCATTTTAAATGAGGCAAGAAGGCAAGGTGTTGGTAAGGTACTACTGCATTACGCAATAAAGCAGTTAAATGCCACCAAAGTCGACGTAAATGAACAAAACCCGTTGGCCGTAGGTTTTTATGAGCATATGGGATTCAAAATCGTTTCACGCTCACCACTTGATGATATGGGAAAACCCTTTCCAATTCTGCATATGACACTTTAAAGCTCGGTTTGTCGAAACCAGTTTGCTAGAAGAAACGCCCAAAGCTAATAACTTTGGGCGTTTCCGTATGTGGTGAAAAATTAAATAACAAAGCGTTTAACATGGACCGTGATCCTCCCTACGATTAGCAGTTTCATCACAAAAATATGAATGGGTGTTTATGGCATAGCTTTTAAGCGCAGTAGCAGCGATGCTCACCACTTAACGCGGCATTGGTTTATTAAAATTTAGCTAGGAAAAGCATGGTTTATTGAGCTTGACGAACATTACTAATTACAAATAATTCCTACAACTCTTGCTATTCGATATTCGTTCGAAATGATATGCCTTTAAACTCGTAGCATATGTAATTTGTTTTGTACTAAGTTACAAAAATGTACAAGTTAATAAGTCTTATTTCATTATAATCACTGTGTAATGTCGTGTAATGTCGTGTAATGGACTTTTTTTCAGTGCTAAGTATCCTGTTTTCCAAATACATATAGCAATTATTTGAAGTATAAATGTATTTCAGTATTGCTATGTAAAATTAAATTTAATAAGAGAAAATTATCCTGCTGTAAACAAGGATTATTTCCTCATAATAAGCTGTTAGAAATTCATCAAACTTGTGGTTGTCGTTAAAGTTTTAGGAATAAAAAATGAATGGACAAGAAAAACAAAAATTAAGAAGTGCTTTCGACTCAATATTGAGAGCGGATTATATTACTTTAGACAATTTAAATGAACTTGGAGATTTAGAAGAATACTTTATTGATTTCTTCGGAATGCTACAGAGCTTACTTCAAAAGCAAGATAACTTTGTTAGTGGTAGAAGGGGGACAGGAAAAACAACCAACCTTTTAAGAGGCTATTACGAATGCCTAAAATCAATAGCACCAAAGCTAAAGGATAAAGCGCGTTTAATAACGCAAGATAAAGTACTTCCTATTTATATTGATTTAAGTACTTGTAATGACCTTTTCGATTCAAATGATGACCTCAATTTAACTGAGATTCATTTCATTCGCCAAATTATAGATTCTCTAAAAAAGCAGCTTAACCTCATGTTTGAAGAGAAATTTTTAGCTGTATTTTCTAAAGAAAATCCAGCTTTGGATGACTTGGACTTCATTGAAAAAGTTTTAGTTGAAGGGATTACACTTTCTACCTCAAAGCAGGTTAGTTTAACCAGTGCAAAAAAAGTTGGTGAAAATTCTGAAGTATCAGCTGAAATATCAAACACTAAGGCAAAAGTTTCTGGTAAACAAAATGAATCCTACGAACTTGCTCAAAGTAAAACCGTAGAGCAAATTAAAGGGCTCAATGTTCAAGAGTTTCTAAATAAAATAAGTGATATAAAGAAAAAAGCAGGCATAGACTTTATTTATGTGTTCGTTGATGAATATTCAGATTTAAGCCCTAAAGCACAAGCAACTTTTAGTGCTCTTTTAAAGTCATTTTTAGGCTCTAGAATCGGTATGTTCTTCAAAATAGGTGTTATTACCGACCGTTATGATTTTGGTGAGAAAATCATAGTTGGTAGAGATATATTCCCTATACCTCTAGACTTTAATGAATACGCGGATAGGTACGACGGAACAATTGCAGCAATAAATAAAACTCAGACATTTGTAGAAAATTTAATAACTAAACGAATAGAAAAATTTTGTCCAAATTTAGAATTAACTGATGTATTTAAGTCTAACTTTACCGAGATCGTTTATCGAATAACCAGAGAGACATTAGGCGTATCAAGAACCATTGGTATTATTTTACAAAACGCATTTGTCCAAGCAGGCTCTAATTCTGATGCTAAAATTGGTTTAGCTGAAATTAACTATGGAATTAGTAGTGCAAGAAAAACATATCAAAAACAATTTTTAGGAAGTGTGAAAAAAAGGCTAGTTCCAGGCTTTAATTTAGATATGTGGAATGCAATATTAGCTAAGGCAATAGAAGAGAAAAATAAATACCCTGATAGACCAGCAAGTCACTTCATGGCAGATCCAATCAGAAATGAATATTTAAATGTACTCTGTGAGAATTTTCTAATTCACTTTATGTCAGAAAATGTCACATCTAAACATGGCGGAAATTATAATCTCTATTCAATAGATTATGATGTTTGTCGTGAATACAAAATTAAATATGCTGATAAAAAAGATGAATATACACCAATTAGGTTTATTTATGATTCAGTTCTTTCAACATTTGACCCTTATTTTTTAGAGTCAAAGCAAAAGAGTTATAAGTGTCCTGAATGTGACAAGATTTACGCTGAAGAAGACGTTCAAAAATCAAAAGTTAAGCGCTGCTTTGAGGATGATGAAAAGCTAATAGAAATTATCCATCAAGAGGCTCCTGTGACAAATGGTAATTTTGCCGAAGTTGAAATAAGAATTTTAGGTTTAATATCACAGCTCTTACCCGATGAAGCTTTAACCGCAAGAGAAGTTGCAGATTCCGTTGGTTGTACCATTCAAAAAGTATCAGCATGGGCAGGCAAAGTTTTAGGTAAAAAAGGTGAAATTATTATAGATAAATCGCATAGTCCGTATAAGTATCATACGGCTGAATTATAGAATTTCTAACAAGTTGCTTAAACGGACAAAAAACAGTTGGCTTTTGCTCGTTCCTCGCTAATTTTTAGCCAACTATTTTATTGACGCTTAGCAAAGCGTTAGTTTTAAAGGAGAGTTTAGTGGAAGTTGATGCAACAATGTTAGCAGGACTCATTGGCGCTGGAGGATCCATAGTCGGTGCTTTAGGCGGAACTATAGTGGGGTATAAATTAAGCCATAGAAAGGCTGATATCGACATTTACATTGATAATAAAATTTGGATGTATTACCCATCCAAAGGATTTGCAATGTATGTTCCTATCACTGTTATAAATGAAGGAAACTCCTCTAGTACAATTAAAGATTTTGAGTTAAACCTTGTATCACCAACGAAGCAAAGCTGGAAGTTGAAGTTTGAAGATTATGCGATTGATAATACTGATAGTGATGATACAGGCTGGGGTAAAGGAAAAGATGCTCACCCAATGCTAGTTCATGGGAAATCGGGTAATCAGCATTTATTAAGGTTTGCTAATTACGACTTATCGGGTGATCAAAAATCAGATGTAATATTGGTTGCAGGTGAATATACGCTAGAGCTCTCGACTACTGATAGAAAAGGGAATAAATTTTTATCTAAAAGCTACAAAGTCTCAATCGGAAATCAACCCAAAAATATACTTGAACATTTACGAAATGATGACAAAAAGCTTACTACCGTTTATCTTTTTGTTCGAGACGAAGTGGAAATATAAAACTAACAAGAAATTAAACAAGGACAAAAAGCAGTTGGCTTTTTGTTTACTCCGTTCACTTATTTTAGCCAACAGTTTTTTGCCTGTTAATTGGGCGTTATGCCTCTTTGTATTACCTGTATGTTTTTAGGATAAAAATGATTACTAGTATTAAGTTAGAAAGATTTAAAAATATTGATGAACTTGAAGTTCCCTTAGAAGGGCTAACAGTATTAATTGGTTCAAATAATGCTGGAAAAAGTACTATTCAACAAGGCATTCAGTTTTCAGTGTCAGTTGCGCAAACGACTAAATACCAAAATGCAAGGTGGACAAACGAAGGCAGATGTCCAACATCTATTTCTAGTGAAGATTTACTCTATTCACCGTTAAGAGATATCGAGGCTTTAGCCCCTAATGGGCGTCTTAGAGTGGAACTAAATACTGCTATTAAAGTAACTTTCAATGAAGGCGCAAATAGCTCGTACGTGACCATAAGAAAAGGTAAAAATAAAAACATTTCAACAGCTATTAACGGTAAAGTTTTAGGTGAAAAACTTCAAGATATAGAGAATCCATATTCAATTATAGTTCCTGGATTGGCTGGTATTCCAGCTTATGAAGAATATAAGCCGCCTTCAATTGTAAGAAAGGCTGCTGCAAAAGGTGATGCAAATAGTGTATTTAGAAACATATTATTTCTATTATCTAAAAGCTCTTCCGATTGGGATAAATTTATTGGAAAGTTTAATGGATTATTCCCTGGTTACGAGATATCTGTAGCTTTTAATGAAAATTACGATGAACAAATACATGCTCGTATAATAAAAGATGGTGTAAGTTTACCAATAGATGCCTGTGGCACAGGAATTCTGCAATCGATACAGATACTTGCTTACTATTATTTGTACAAACCTAAGATTTTAATTCTAGATGAGCCAGATTCTCATCTACACCCAAACAATCAACGTGTCTTAGCAACACTTCTGCGTAAGCTTAATGAAGAAACAGGCTGTCAAATTATAATATCTACACATTCTAGGCATTTATTGGAAGAGTTAACTGGTCATGCACTTATTCATTGGATTAGCTCTGGTAAAATAATTGAAGACGCCGATGATTCAGAAAGGAAAATATTGTTAGATATCGGAGCCTTAGATAAAGGTGATATGTTAAGAGGGGGAGACATCCCATGTATTCTTTTAACTGAGGACACAGATATTTCCTATATTAATAAGTTAGCATTATCTTCTGGATTTATAGAGGATGAGTTTCAAATTTGGTCGTATAAATGCTGCACAAATATACAAATAATAAAAGCGTTAAATTCGTTTATTACTGACCATGCTCCAGCTGCAAAGGTCGTTGTTCACCGTGATAAAGACTATATGGATCTCAGTGAAATTACTACATATAAAGAATCATTAGAAGACATAGGAATTAAGGTATTTATTACCAAAGGTAATGACGCTGAGAGTTATTTTGTGTCAAAAGAGCACGTTAATTCTGTTTACCCTGAAGTTACCTTGGAACAAGCATCCGCTTTTTTAGAAGAAAGCGTAAATGAGTGTAGAGATAAAATAGTAGAGAAAATGATTAATACGAGGCATATGAGGCAGCTACAGGCTTCTTATAGTGGTGGAAATAAGCCTAATGCTGGCGCAATTAGTACAATGTGTAATAGTGAATTTGATCAAGCTCCCCTTGCATCTCTTCATGGTAAAATTGTAGAGAAAGCAATCAAAAATAAATTGCAGGGTCATTTAGGGGGTAATATAGACCTATGCGTAGAGAGTACTGCATTAAATGATATAACTTTGCGACAAATTTCGGATGAAATATGGCGACAGGGAGAGGCATAACAAGTCATTTAAACGGACGCAAAACGCTGGCTTTGCTCCTTCGTCGCTAATTTTAGCCAACAATTATTTGCCTCTCAACGAGGCGTTAGGTATTTCATAGAGTTCAGTATGGATAGAGAAACTGTAATATTAATCGCTGCAATGATCGCAGCTTTAACATCAATAATTACTTTGTTAGTTAATACAAAGCTCTTAATGAAGAAAGAAAAAAGAATGGAATTATGGAATAAAGAGCTAGAACGCTTTTTTAAACTGGAAGAAGATGCCGGATTACTTAAAGAAGTAGTTTTTAGCTGCATCAAACCCCATGAAATTTCTGATTTGTATTCACCTACTTCACAAGAATTAATATTTTCAGCCGGAAAGTTCTCACGATACCCTAAAGTAGCTCAAGCAATTAGAGAGTTCAATTTAATTTGCTCAAATACCATAGCCGATCAACTAGATGTAGAAAAGCTTCCTGAATTAAAAAATCAAATAGAACATAGATATAAAGAGCTACTTAATGAATGTGATAAAGCTGTAGGAAGAAATACCTAACAAGCCAATTAATACGGGACGTTATGTTTCAATGCAATTCTGAGTGTTAACCTGACCATATGAATATCATTAAAAAAAGAAGACATCATTATGTTTGGAGAAAGTACTTAAGGGCATGGTCTCAGGATGAAAAGATATTTTGTTTGAGAGAAAACAAAATTATTAATCCTAATTTAATGGGCGTAGCTCAAGAAAGAGATTTTTATAAACTTAAAAATTTATCCAGTGACGATGTTCATTTTATAAGGAAATTAGCAATTGATAATTCTCCAAAGGAATCAATTGCGAATCATGAACGGCTATTAAGAAACTTTACTTTTCCTCATTGGCACTATGAGAAAAATCTTCAACTATCAAAAATTCAAGATCCAGAGCTTGTTAATTATTATGAAGCTCTTCTTCATAATCTTGAAGAAGAGCTTCATTCAAGCATTGAAAATACAGGTCATAAATATTTGGATTTATTGTTAAAAGAAGAGACCTCCTTTTTTGAAACTGATGAAGGCTTTATGGATTTTATTTATTATTTATCCGTTCAATATATGAGAACTAAAAAAATACGAGAAAGTATTAAATTAATCTTTACTCAAAAAGGCCACCCAAAAACTGTTGAAAACACTTGGAATATACTTAGTCATATATTAGCAGCAAATATGGGCAGGAACCTTTATTACCAGCGTAAAGATTTTAAATTGGTTTTAATTAAAAACATTTCCGATCATGAATTTATCACAGGTGATCAACCCGTTATAAATATTTTTTCTTGCAGTACACCTGAAGGGCAAGGACCTGACCGTTTAGCTTTTTATTATCCAATATCACCACTCTTATCGTTGATAATAATTGAAAAAAAATACTTTTTGGGTAGCACATATTTAGAGTTTGGTAATAAAGAGGTTTTGTCGCATAACGAAGCTATGAGGCATCAATCATTTGAGCAAATTTATGCGAGTAAGAAAGGCACTCTAGAGTTTATAAATAAAATATAGCAAGTTATAAAAGCAGGATAAAAACAGTTGGTTTTGCTTCTTTGTCGCTAATTTTAGCCAACAATTATATTGCCACTTAGCAGGCCGTTATTTTTTATAAAGCTTAAATGGCCTTTTTAGGCTCTGATTTATTTTCAATATCGCAACTGGTAATAATCTCATCGGTTATTGCCGTTGCCATTGTTGAAATTTTCACACCTTCGGCTGGTTCCATTAATTTCATTTAAATTAACGTAAATAGTCCTTCAGTTACTGACACTTATAAATTGTTTACATTTAATTCCTTTCTTTTTAACTAACCAACAGACACAAAAAAACCGCTATTAAGCGGTTTCTTGTCATAAACGATTATTTGTTTATCGCCAAATCTAAAAGTTACTAGGTATAACAGTTAGACTAAAAACGGTCTTTATTTTGGTGGAGCGGGGGGGAATCGACCCTATATAATGTAATTGAAAAACAATAACTTACATATTAATCAATAGCTTGGCGTTATTCGTCGTTAGTGTTTGTCACAATATTTAAATGCTGTTGGGTATTAATTGGGTACTTTTTTTGTTATTAATATTTCTCTATTGATTAGTTCTTTTAACAATCATTCGTGACAACTGTTACTGTACAATCAGGATCGCCAAATGAATCATAGATGATATAACAACCTTGTCCTGTTACAGGAGAGTTTCTATTAGGAATATCATAGCCAATAAATGTATATTGATTGGTTGTAGCTGTAGCCTCAAACTCTTCAGAATTAATTTCTAAAAAGTCTTTCATATCAAGTTGCGTTCCAAGTTCTGCACTACTTTCAGGACATAAATTTCTAAAATCCACTTCTGCTGAACCAAAGCCAAAATTTACAACATAGTTTGACTGACCCGAACCTGGATTAGATGATACAGGACTTAAACCTTTTACTCGTGCTTTAGCTTTAACCAAATCAATAGTAGATTCCATAGAACCTTTAACTGCGTTAAGAGTAGCAATTTTTGCATCACTACTTAAATTGATAAATTTAGGTGCTGCTACCGAGGCTAAAATGCCAAGAATAACAATAACAACAACCAATTCAATTAGGGTAAAACCTCGAGTTCTCGATAATAAATGCATAAGTAATTATATGTTAATTTAAAGTCATTTAACGCCAGTATAATTGCAATAGGTTGTTGAAAACAATAGGGCTATCTAACATATAAAGTTTTTAATTGATGGATTTTCTGATTGATAGCCAACGTAATGATTTGAATTTAAGTGTTGCTGGTAATTATCGTCAAATTAATATACTTATTTTTCCAATTACAGTTTTACTTTACTGAATTAATTTAATTTATATAAGCAAATATTTTGACATCTGGTTGATGAGTTTTAAGTGTCAGGTTATTTTTCATAACTATTATAAATTACAATGAAAAATTTTTAAATGTTTGAAATTAAATGTTATTTATTGAGTGGTGTGAAATTTGCTTTATCTGTTGAAAATCGCTGTTTAATTATTTTGAAAGGATGTAAAAGTATGAAATTTAAGTTTTTAAAAGCTGCTTTCACTGCTGTGTTTCTATTGGTTTGTAATGTATCTAACGCTGGTATAATTCCACACGGTGTTCAAGAGAACGTTGCATATAACGACGTCACAAGTACTTGGGGATGGGACTTGTTATATCGTGGAGATTACGCTGCAAGCATTAGCATTGATGATATGTTTTCAGGCCACCAAGATTACATTATGTTAGGCGCGATTAATGGCAATAGTGATACAATAACATTGTTAGCGGCTGTGAAATGGACTGACTTTATTACATATACAGCTGATAATGTAACAAAGTCACTGAATGGCGCGGAATGGTACATCAATGGTGATTCATTAGGTTTTGCTGGCTTAGGCGATACAATTACCCAGAATTCAGCTGATACTAATAACGTAAACGCCAGTAAAAGACTATCATGGCATACAAATCGCTCAAGTACCTCTTCGTCAGTTGCTACAGAGGTTTTTGGTGGATGGCGAGCTGGAACAGCAACGGGTTTAAATAGCTCTACAGCTTGGGACCGAGTTGTTTTTACTGCGAATGCAAACGTACAATCGGTACCTGAGCCTTCAACACTTGCTATTTTCGCATTAGGAATGGTTGGTTTGGTATTACGTCGTACTAAAAAATAGTATTTATATAGCTTAAATAGTAAATTCTAAAAACATCAATCATCATGGTTGGTGTTTTTTTGTATCCGATGAAAAATTTATTTATATGCAAATCAGAATAAATTGAGAGTTCACGACAACTGACTCAACGGATTAAATCGAACAACATCTTCCAAATGCGCTTTACTGAAATGAGCATACTTCATCGTATCATTAATACTAGCGTGGCCTAATACCTGTTGTAATACAAGAATGTTGCCACCACTCATCATGAAATGACTCGCAAACGTATGCCTTAAAACGTGACTTGCTTGTCCTTTAGGAAGTCGAACCGCCGTTCGTTCTAATGCTTTTCTAAATGCGCCAATACAACTACTAAATAATCGGCCTTTCTTAATTGGGATCTCTTTTGCTAATTCATCATCAATAGGAATAATACGGTTCTTCTTACCTTTGGTATTAGTATAAATAATTCGATTATTATTAATTTGCCTGTCAGTAAGGCTTTCAGCTTCGCCCCATCTGGCACCAGTAGACAATGCAATTTTAGTAACTATATAAGCATCTTTATTTCGAGATTTTTTCAACTCTTCCAATAAAACGGTTATTTCTTCAGGTGACAAAAAGCCCATTTCTGGCTGCTTATATTTAAGCGCTCTAACATTTCTAATCGGATTAACAGCAATCTCGTTTAACCGTATTAACTCATTAAATAAAGCATTGAGGTACGTTTGCTCATTGTTAACCGTTTTAATGGACACACTATTGAGGCGTTCAGCTCTATATTCAGTCCAATCGCTACTCGTAATTTTTCGTGCAATAGGGTTACCCATTGTTTCACACATAGCTTTCATCTTAGCTAAACGTTTTTTAATATCGGTTAAGCTTTTACCATGTAAGTTATGCCAAAGGTCAATAAGCTCTCCGAGTCTTCTATTATCATCAGGGTCAGGCTCCCAATCTTTTGCGCTATTAGCTATAGCTATTTGATGATTTTTAAAACGGCGTGCTTCACCTAAGGTAAGAAAACCTTTTCTATAACGTTTACCGTTATGGCCATTAGGCCTAAAGTCGAGTTGATATGGTGACTTTTCCGAGTCAGTTTTCCATATACCGTCTTCTACCTTTTTAACTTTTTTCATTATCCATGACCAAGAACTATCGAACTAGGTGTCTCTTTACCGGGGTTGCGTACTCTCCAAAGAATTTTAAACTTTTCTACTTCTTCTTTCTCGTTATTTAAGCACTTAGCAAATTGGCTTGTCGATTTTGGTGATTTACAAAATTCAGGTTTTACTTTTCTATAATATTCTAGCCAATCGTTTTGCTTTTCACCTGTGAAATAACCCTTAATATCAATAACAGAGTTATGTCTGGTGCGGGGCGCTTTGTAGTTTAATATATGGTTTCTACTTGTCTTGCTAGTAGTTGTTTTTTTATTTGTTTGACTACTGTAATTCTTATACGCACTTTTTTGTTTTTTCTTCTTAGTTTTACCTTTTCGACAGTCTTGGTATTCCGCATGCTTTCGGCGCTCTTTGTCTCTTAACCATTCATAGCTTTGATGTCTTAATTGGTCTTGAACTGCTTTATATGAGTCCCACTCTTCTTGACACTTAGAACCGGCAAACGTTGGGAAACTGAAAACAACAAAAAGAAGAAGCGTAAATTTGTACATATGTATCTTTATATCCTTATAGAGATTATGTAACATATAATACACATTTATTTAGTCAGGTCATTGTGATTTTTAAAGTATTACATTAACGTAATCAGCCTGATAGGGAATAAGGAACTGATATGGAAATCAAATCTAACGCTAGCATTAGCCTACAAAACACGCAAAATAACACGGTAAAGCCTACCGAGTTACCAAGTCAAGATGTTGAAAAATCAACAAATCAGTCAAAAGACACGATAAGTATTTCCGATGAAGCACGCGCTTTATTCAATGAAGGTGGAGGCCACCCGACCAGACCCGTGAAAAAGTGATAACACTTGAGCTTGCACATACCATTGCTAAGTTCTACCTCGTAGCATATGTAATTTGTTTTGTACTAAGTTACAAAAATGTACAAGTTAATAAGTCTAATTTCATTATAATCACTGTTGCTATCGCTTCATTTGTATTTAACCAGTACTTAAAAGAAGAAGGCGACTTTTACACGTTTTACTTACTCGCGGCAACGGCCGCAATGAACGTGATATTAACAGCAGTTGCTTTACACATGTTTTTTAGAGTAAAGCATTCTAGATCAACATTATGGATATATTTAATATATTTCCTGATAGCCATTAGCTATATGATTATTCATAGAGTTAGGGTAATAATTTATGAAAGTGACGAGCCGATATTGTGGTTTATCAATGCTCACTCGGCTTTTACTTTATCACTATATATTTTGAGCATTTGTATTTTTATTTATGGATGTAACATTAAATGGAAGGTGTGGTTTGGGCGTTTATCGTCATAGTGTTAATAATTCTGTTCAAAGCATTAAGGCTTGAAAAAACAGACCCTGTTTATTACGAAAAACAGCTATTAAAACGCTATTTAGAAATAAAGAAAATTAACCCAAACGTACGAGTTAAATATTTAAAAGAATGGGAAACATCAGTAAAAGAAGCACTAGAGAATAAAAACAAAAAACGCGTATTAAAAATAGTGAAGTTAGATAACTTTTCTCGTACTCGTTAAAGGAAGTTAGCCTCAAAATGAACACCTTGTAATGTCGTGTAATGGACTTTTTTTTAGTGCTAAGTATTCTGTTTTCCAAATACATATAGCAATTATTTGAAGTATACAATGTATTTCAGTATTGCTATGTGAAAATAAATTTAAGAAGAGGAAATTATCCTGCTTTAAACAAGGATTGCTTTCTCATAATAAGCTGTTATGCACCTTTAAATTTTAGCTCTGAGGAATTCAATGTCGTTTATAAGTAATTTTAAGAACATGGATAATAAGTTTGCATGGTCCTTCTTAGGTTTTTTAATGGCTTTAATTTTTGGGGGGATTTCTCTTTATTTAGGTTTCGTGAAAGAGACTAAACCAGACCTAAATTTTGTTGTTACCGCAGACTCGAGCGTGCTAGATATTAAGGAGAAGTTGGGAAGTTTAGATGTTTTGTATGAAGGTGAGAGCTTAAGTAAGAGGAAACAAGATTTAAGATTTATTACTTTTAAAGTTATTAACCGAGGTGATTCTTCTATTTTATCGAGCTTATACGATGTTAATTATCCAGTAGGGTTTAATGTAGTAAATGGTGAGCTTGCTGACGATCCTAAATTACTCAGCGCGAGTAATACTTATTTAAAAGAAAAGCTCATTACCACTAAAACAAATAATACTAGTGTTTCATTTTCAAATGTAATACTTGAACCTACAGAGTTTTTTGAAATAAAAATTCTTGTATTACATGAAGTAGGAAAAGAACCGTCGATCGAAGCTTTTGGAAAAATAGCTACAATTAATAAAATTAAAGTACTTCGTGATTTTTCACCTGTAAATGAACAGACGTTTCTTGAAAAAACATTTGGGGGCGGAATTTATTCAAACGTTGTTCGGTTATTCACTTATGGCTTTATGTTCATTTTTGGGATTATTGGTATTGTTTCCGTTATAGATAGATTTAGTGATTGGCGCGAAAAAGGTCGTAAAGAAAAACTAGTTCAAACCTTCAAAGATTACGATAGTGATAAAGTCACTGAAAAAGATAACTTTTTCTTTGATTACTATATATTAAAAAATACTCATCAATTGAAAGATATTCATTTCATCATGAATACGAAAGACTTAATCAAAGACCTCGTAGAAAGTAAAGATATTGATATCGATGAAAAGTACGATATATATAAGCCCCAACATTTATTCAAAGAATTAAGAAGTGAGGGGCTTATTCAAGTTGAAAATAATTCGATTTCAGTAGATGAACAGAGATTGTCTGTACTAACTGATTTTATTAATTATTTAAAAAGAAAAGGTGAATTTAAGCGCGGTAGGTACTTCCGAAGTAATGAAATAGTGACATTAGAAGGTGAAGTCAAATCAGTAAGTGACGGTGCATAACAAGAAAATTAAGCGGGACTCGTAACAGTTGGCTCGGTTTCGCTTCGCTACGCAATTTTAGCCAACTATTACTCACCGCTTAAGGCGGCGTTATATGCCTTCGTTAATCACAAATTAGAGTTTACATGAATCCTATTGATAAAATTACAGATCCGAGTTTTACGAATACCTCTAAAGGGCTTCTTACCCTATTTTGTATTGGAATAGCTCATACAGTTATTGGTGTTGATTTAACTAGCACAGAAATAGCTATACCTTGGTTACCTTCTATTAATTTTCCAAACCCTGAGCGTATTTTCTTCCTCTATTGGGGATTAGTTAGTTTTGCAATGTATCGTTATACACTGCATCACCTTCATATAATTAAAAAGGGTTATTGTAATGCGCTAGTCATATTTTTAAAATCTGGAACATCAGGAAAGAAATTCATTGATACAAAAATATTCTCAGACAAAATAAATCATCAAGTTAAATTTGAACATGAGCCTGAAAATCCTCCAAAGATTAAAATAGAACATTATACATATGATGGAGATCCTGAAGTTCCAACACATGAGGATAAAGGGTGGGAAGTAGCTGCAAATGTTGAATTCATTTTTAATCAAGAGTTTACGTTAGAACGAATAACTTTTTCTGAGAATCCATCCTATGGTTTTGAAGAAATGGCTCTAAAAAGTTCAGCTATGCGCGAGAAATGGGGATTAAAAGAATTTATTTATGACGATCAAACATCTTTATTTTCAGCTCCAAAAATTAAAAGTTTTTGGCTTAGGAACCAGTTAAGGTTCTCTGTTCTACGTTGCTACATCAAAGTATTGGCTAGTAGCAAAGACGCATTTGATTTATTAATACCTCTAGTCCTTAATGCCTCTCTGTTGGCGTATTGGACAATAGGTTTGTTATTAAAAGCATAGAACCGATATCAGGCATATAACAAGTCGTTTATGCAGGACAAAAGACAGTTGGCTTTTGCTCCTTCGTCGCTAAATTTAGCCAACTATAAATTTCCTCTTAATGAGGCGTTAACTTCCTCTCAAATTAGGCACACTTTAAAAAGGATTTAGAATGATTGTAGGTACAGAAGATTTATACAACGAAACAAAAGAATCTTTAGAAAGGATTCAAAATTTTAATGTTGATGATTTGCCTCGTGAATCAGAGCTCGGAGGTAAACTCAACTTTCATCATGCTGTCCAACCAGCCCAAATATTAATTGATCTTTTTAATAGGTTGTCAGTTACTGCCCTTCAGGATTTCCCTGATAATATACTTACTATCGTTCGAGACAATGCCAATAATAATTATCAACTATTTAAACAGGCTTTGGATTTTGACTTAGAGCAACAAAATCCTGGTGGCGTTAGAACTAGCTTGATAACAAAAATAACACAGGCATATCAACCGACATTTCAGGCGTTACATCAATACATCGCTTACTCTTTACACCGTTCGGCTGACTTTCAACGGTTAGACTCTGATGCTAGGTCAACTTTACAGTCTATTCAAGATAGATCATCAAAAATAACTGAAAGCCTCTCAGCTTATGAGAAAGATGCAAAGGGTGTATTAGCAGAGATTCGACAAGTAGCAGCTGAAGAAGGTGTAACTCAACAAGCAGCTCATTTCAGTGCTGAATCGCAACTCCACGTTGACGAAGCTAATAGGTGGCAAGGATATGCTGTAAAACTGGCAATAGCTTTAGGTTCGTTTGCTGTTTTAAGTTTGTTTATCCATAAAGTTCCATTCCTTAAACCAGAGACTACATATGACGCCATTCAATTATCACTCAGTAAAATACTAATATTCTTTGTCATGGCTTACATGTTATTTCTTTCAGCTAAGAATTTCCTTAACCACAAACATAATGCAATAGTTAATAAACATCGACAAAATGCTTTAATGACACATAGAGCCCTAGTCGAAGCTTCAGGTGATGAAGGTGTAAGAGATGCTGTACTATTACAAGCATCAAGTTGTATATTTTCGCCACAATCAACTGGCTACTCACAAAGTAACGAAAATGATTTAGGTAGCCAAAAGTCTGTTGTTGAAATTTTATCTAAACCTATTAGTCAGGCGATAAAGGAAGTTAATAAGTAATTAAACAAGGACAAAAAAACAGTTGGCTTTTGCTCCTTCGCCGCTAATTTTAGACAATAATTTTTTGCCTCTACATGAGGTGTTAGTAATGTATATCGAGGTTTGTATGATTAAAAAAGGAATTGTGGTTTCCCCACCATTTACACCTATTTATACAGGTGGAATAAGATGTGGAGGATCACCTGATCCTTTAGAACTAAGAAAATATCTGATGTACTGGGATGAAATTGATTATCCTTCAAATATGTTTATTCATATTTCCTCTCCGGATATCGACTACTTAGAAGAGGTTGGTAGTTTAAAGAGAACTTATGTCACTTTTCAAGGAACTGTAAACTCTGGGAGAGGCGAATTTTTTATTGCTGCTCAAGAAGCTGCATTTAGAAAAAACCAACAAGAGGAGCCAGGTTGTTGGACTATTGCTCAATTAGCGGATATTCCATTTTATACTCAGCATAATTTAAGCGTCGGTGTAGAAGTTGAATTGTATGATATGTTACCAGTCCCGAGTTTCGACACCCCTTTGGCTGACATTTTAGAGTTTAAGGAAAAACGAAAAGACGAACTTACCACTTTTAGATATTATATGGATGAGGTAAACGAAAAAATACTTAATTCTAAAAATATTCCTCGCGCAAAAAATATGCAAATGGCTCGTATAGAGATGGCAGTTAAAGACATTGATAAAACCTTAAAGGAGTCAGGAATAAGGAGGGTTACTTCTCACCTAAAGAATGTGATTAACACCGATTTTTCAGGTATTGTGGGGGCGGGGCTAGGAAGTGCTGGAATCTCTAGCTTTATAGGAATGACGCCATTAATTGCTGGAGTAGCTGGTGCTGGTATAGTATTTGGTGTAAAAAGTTTGATAATGCCCTCTAATCAGTGTCCGACTAATTTGAGTTACATTAATAGCATTAGGCGAAACTTCAACTGATTGACAAAGCTTATGGAGCCCACTTTATAGTGGGAACATCAAAAGAAACAACTACGCTTCGTTTCTTAATTGCTATTTCTAGCCATTAATGGTGATTCTATGTTGCTATTTAAGAGCTTTAAATAGCCTTTTTAGGCTCTATTTTTTTTTCAATATCGCAACTGGTAATAATTTCATCGGTTATTGCCGTTGCCATTGTTGAGATCTTCACACCTTCAGCTGGTTCCATCATTTTCATTTGAATTAACGTAAATAAGCCTTCAGCTACGGCTACTTTTAAGTCGTTAGCATCTACATTTTTATCTTCGGATTTCGTTCCAAATAGTAGGTAATCCATTGAAACACCGTGTTCAATTGACGCTTTTACGCATGCGTCATATGGGATTCCTTCACGTTTTCTTGTCGCGGCTCCCCAGCTTTCTTTATAACCAATATGAACTGAAAATTCGTTCATTTTAGTTATTTTATACAAATCCATTAATCGAGAAAATATTTCTTTTGAATTCAAATGCATACAGGAAACCTTACAAAATATTATATTTTGTGTCTTGTAATTGACAAAATGTAAGTTTAATATTCTCCTCGTCAATGCAGATTGATGTAATGTAACACACTGAGGGAATAATGATGTTAACAGGCAATATTACACTTACAGACTCACAATTTGAATCTCTAAAGCGCGATATTGTGTGTTCATCGCTCCCATTCCTCAGCGTAGAAGATTACGCCCGTATAACAAACGACACTGTAGGCAACGTACGCCAACAAATTCACCAAGGTCGTTTACCCATAAAAGCCAAACAAAAAGCACGCGAAAAAACCTTTATCAACATGGCTGCAATTCGTGCCGAAGCAGAGAAGGCCGCATAACCATGCCTTACTCTGAAATTAAAGATATCTACTTTCAAAAAGAAGCATGGGGCGATGTGGCTATTCAGCACCAAGGCGACGTGCATCACTTTTCGAACTTAATATCGTTAATCGCATTCTTACAACCCATCTACGGTCAAGACTTCAACTTAATTGAAGTAACCGACGATAACTGGCAAGAGCTTCATGACTCAGGAGCGTTTGATGACCAGTAATTTCAAGTCACGCACACGTGCAACAAACAACAAACCTGTTACCAACATACCGTGTAAAGTGGATGCGCTTTCCTTAACGTGGTCACCTGAAGGGCTACTGCGTGTTAAACATCTCGCCAAAATTGGCGCTTGTGTCAAAACAGGTATTATCACCGAGGCCAAAGAAAACTCGCTTACTCGCCGTTTAAATTTACTTGAACGCACTAAGAACGAACAACTGATTAGCGCTAACGCTTTTGATACATCGGCTTATCAAAACATACTCGATATTTATGATGATGCTTGTAAAAAAATCACCCGTGAATATAACGAGCGCAGTTACAAAAACTTAGACCTTTCCAGCCTAACGCTGGCCGAAAGTGAAGTGGCTGCTCGCCATGAACTTAACCACATGCTTAAGGGCGAACTAGAAGTTGATACCGCAACCAAATACGGTGACCGTTTAGATAACTTGCTCGATAACATCGGCATTAACATGCTTGATACCTTGTGCTGTGGTGAAGCCGAACGTTTTGTTTGCCGCCTTAACCATGTGTTCACAAGTGAAACCTACATGTGGACAGTACAAAACAATGCAGCAGGCCGTTTTAATTACACCTATTCAGCCAACCTTTATGCTGACGGCGAACACGCTGGCATTATTTGTTGGGGTGGTAAAAACCTTGGCTGTTATGTTTCCTTCATGGGACTAGGCTGTGATGCCTTAGACCTTTCGCGCCTTTATGACGAAGTTAAACACATTCCTGAAATTAAAATTACCCGTATTGATTTAGCGCATGATGATTTTAGTGGCTCGCGCTCAGTTAATGTTGCCCGTAAATATGCCAAAAAGGGCGGCTTCTGCTCTGGCGGCAGACCAGCCGTTTACATGTATATCGAATCAGGCCACTTAACCAAAAAAGTTAAAAAAGAGCTCTGCAAAGACTTTCGCTTTATACCTGATAAAGGTCGCTCGCTGTATGTTGGCTCACGCGAGTCAGGCAAGTTATTACGAGTTTATGAGAAAGGCATTCAAATGGGTGACCCAAATGATAAATGGGTACGTTGGGAATTAGAGCTTCATTCAAGCCAACGCGTTATTCCTCTTGAAACCATGATTAAACCCAGTGAATACCTTGCAGGGGCATATCCGGCATTAGCGTTTTTAAATGCAGAGCAAAGCGTTATTAAAACCACCATTAAAAAAGCCAAAATGACGGTTGACCGCATTATTGAAAACCAAGTTATTTCAACCCGTAAAGCCATCAACATGATGCGTGTACTTTGCGATATGTCAGACAGCGACATAATTGGAAAATTCTTGCAAGGCATTACCGAGCCTTACAGCAGGGCATGGCTACCTGACAGGTTATCGATACCGATATCTGAACAGGAATACTTAAACCAAATTCAAACCACCTAAACGAAAATAGGAAATTATTATGTCAGTACTAAAAAACATTGTTGTTCTATCTGTAAAACTTGGCTCAGGCACATCAAACAAGTCAGGTGCACCTAAGCCATATCAATTCGCTAATGTGACTTACGCAAAACCAGCGCAAGACTTTCAAAACGAGCAACACAACATTCAGCAAGCAGGCTTTGACACCCAAGAAGTGAACATGGCTTTTGATGTTGGCCTGTTTAAACAGTTTAAAGAAAACTGCCCGTTCTTGCAGCCGGTTAACTTAATTCTTGACGCTGACCCTGAAAACCCAGCACGAAATATTGTGTCAGGTTTTGAGTCAGTTAAGTAAGTAGTTAGCTGATGCACATCATTCAAATGACAAACATACAAGCTTATAGCAAGGACGCTCCTTTTACTCGTTTGGGTATGAACTCACACACTTTATTACTCGCCGAGCGCGATATTAAAAACGTGATGTTTCACTGCACATGCGGCTGGGTAGGTAGCGAAATGGAACTTGATGTTATGACCAAAATTAACATGGTTTGTTGCCCTATCTGTCACAACGATGATGTGCGTGTGCTTAATGAGGTTGAGTAGTGATGATTAATCGCAATCCATTTTACTGGACAGGCTTTAGTGTGTGGGAGCAATTAGCACTGTTAGCAGCGGCCTTATTGCTTTGCTTTTTGCTCATTAAGTTTTTAGAGGGCAAACACTAATGGCTTATTGTGGTTATTTAGATCCGTATTCGCCAAGGTACATCAACACACAAGTGGATATTAATTACTGTCCGCCAGATAAGCGCATTATTTTTACCCAAGATGAATTTGTACTGCTTTCAAATAATGAAAATTACTCTGGTGACGTAGAGTGCGGCTACATTTCAGGCAATCGCATGTATCCCGTTAATGGTGAAGCGTTTCCTTGTACAAGCGGAGCATTGACATTATCACCTGTTGAGTACTTTGAATTTTTTCAAGTAAAGCCAGGTTATGTTGAACACCCAAGCTTTATCAGTTTTGAGGAGTACTTTGTTATGTCTCAGGAGCAAATAGATTTTATTTTAACGTCAATGCTGGTGATGACCATGTGTGTGGCGTTTTGCCTAGGTTTTTCGGCTAATGAATCGAGTGCTAAGTAATGATTATCGGAGATGTTGTTTATTTTTCTGGTTACATTCTTGGCGCTTACTTCATTGGCTATTCCATGTCCTTTTTGTGGTACGTATTTCGTAAAACAATGGGATTTATTTAGTAAAGGTATCTCAATGTCGAGACCTTAATTCCAACTCTGAGGAGAGTTTAATATGTTAAGTAAAATGAAAAAAATAGGCTTAGGCCTAATTGCAATGGTGGCGGGTACGGGTGCTGCAAATGCAGCTGTTCCAGCTGAAGCATCAACTGCTTTAACAGGTGTTTTAACTGATGGCTTAGCGCTTATTAGTGAAGGCTGGCCTGTGATTGCAGGTATTGTAACGGCTTTTGTACTGTTTAAAGTATTTAAGCGTGTTATTTCTGCGTCAACGTAATTGGTGATGTAGAGATGAAAAAGGCATTATTTATAGTGGCACTATATTTAGTGCCTTTTTTGTCTGTTAAGGCAAACATATTTGAAGATGGAACGGTAATTACTGATTTACCAAAGAAAGAGATAACTTATACTTTTGAATGTACAACTAACGCTGGTGTTCGTGTAGATGGTGATTTTCAAGCTAACTTCCAAGACAATACTAGATGGATCAAGTCTTGTCTTTCTATTGGCCAATCTCGTGCTGAATCATTAGAGCCAGATTCTATATGTACTAAAAAAGAAATTACTCATGTATTTGAAGATGCTTTACTTAGGTTTACTGTTACTAGATCTAAATTTAAAAATAATCAATGCACTGATTATGAAAGTCATCAAGTTTATTTTGTTAGACAAATAGGCGAGGAGCTTTTAGATGCTTGCCCTCCAGAGGGTAAAAATACTTTTACTTATTCATATTACAAAGATGGTAAGTTAGAAAATTGTTCAGACCCTGTTCAGATTAATCAAGTAGATTCTTGTAATGCCACTTCTGGCAATGAATATTTAACGATTGATGTTAGTGCTCCTAGTGGCTGTTTTCCTCAAGCTGATGGCTCTATTTGTAAATATGACGGTGTTGATGTTGGTGGTGGCAATCAGTATTACGCATTGGATTTAGAGGGCGATTGTTATTCTAATCCTGATGGCCTGCCTGATTTAAACGGAACACCAAAAGATAATCCTGTGGGTGATAATTGCGTTGATTATGGTGGTGGTGTTCTAGGTTGTCCTGAAGACCCGAGCAATGTTTGTTCAAGTAGTGGCAGTAGCTTTGCAGGTGGCTCTATTAATAATTGTCAAACAGGTTGCGGTATGGTTAATGACCAATTTTTGTGTATTGATAACGATACGGATGGTGATGGCCTACCAGATTACAATGACCCTGATATTGATGGTGATGGCATACCAAATGATGATGACTTAGACAGTGATGGTGATGGAAAAGACGACCCTATTAATGGTGGAAATGGAAATGGAGGTGGGGGAAGCTCAATAGATTTGGGGCCAGTGGTTAATGAGCTTAAAAAGCTTAATAAACAGTTTGAATCGCAAGGTAAGCCCGACGATATAGACAAAGACGACAAGTTAAAAAAGAAAAATGATGACTATAAAACTAAGTTAGAAGAGCTGCGTGATAAAGGCGCTGAAGAAATGGGCTATGTTGATGTTTTAGAATTAGATACTAGTTCTAGTTTAGTTAACGCAACCGTTCCAGAAAATACTTGTCGTAATTTTGCTTTTCATCCAGCTGGTCATGCTGTCACGTTAGATACCTGTGTTGTAGCGGATAAGATCAGACCAATCTTAACTTGGCTTATTGGCATATTAACCGCTTGGCATATTTTCTTTTTAATCAATAAAACGTTAAGGGAGGGTGTTTAAATGCCTTTATTTTTAGCGCCGTTAGTGACTTGGTTAACGACTACTTTTGTATCAATCATTACTTTTTTTGTAACGAGAAAGGGGATTTTATTTTCTACTATGGTGACGGTTGTCACGATAGTTGGTACTGCTATTAAGGCTTTGATTGCTGAAATTGATTCAGCTATTGGGGCTGTTTTACCCAATGTCGCTATAATTACGATGTTTATACCGACTAATTTTAAAACGTGTATTGCCGCTATAATGGCGGCACATATCGCATGTACCAGCTATAAAATGGCCGTGAAATTTATTCGCTGGAAAACTGAGATAATGACGTCCTAATGCCTGTTTATATTGTTACTGGCAAACTTGGCTCAGGTAAAACACTCGCCAGTGTTGGCCGTATTCGTGATTACTTACTTGAAGGTCGAAAAGTGGCGACTAATTTAAATCTTAATTTAGAAAAATTAGTCGGTAACTACAAAAAGAACACGGTTGTTTATCGTGTACCAGATAGGCCAAAAGCCGAAGACTTAGACAATATTGGCTTAGGCTATGATGGTGACTTTATAGGTGAAGAGCGCAACGGCGCTCTTGTACTTGATGAATGTGGAACATGGTTTAACGCACGTGAATGGAATGCTGAAGGTCGTCAGGAATTACTCGATTGGGTTATTCATGCAAGGAAAAGGCGTTGGGATGTGTTTTTTATTGTGCAAGATTTGTCGGTGTTAGATAAACAAGCACGTGTGATGTTTGCTGAACATGTGGTGTATTGTCGACGTTCGGACAGGTTTAACATTCCGTTTGTCTCGTTTATTTGGAAACTATTCACAGATAAAGGCTTGCCATTACCTAAAGTACATATTGGTTTTGTGCGTTATGGTGATACGGCCAATAGCAAAATCGTTGATAAATGGATTTATCGAGGTACAAATTTATATAACGCTTACGATACCGCGCAAATCTTCACTGAAAAATCAGATGAACTTTTCTCCTACGTTCCGCCTTATTACACCACAGGTCGTTACACGACTTTATTCAAGGATTTCAAACATGCAATTAGCCATTACAAAACAAAAGGCTTTCACTTTTTTTTACTTGGGGCATTAGCGAGTGCTTTTACCGTTAATGCCCTAGTTACGCAATTACCAGAAGCCCCTAAAAAAGGGTTGTTCAGTTGTAATGATGCATACAAAGAGCTTTATGGCAGCTGTGCTGCAAAGCCTGTATTGCTCAAAGAAAAAGAGCTAGTGAAACAAATTCGAGATATCAAATCAGGTAAAGCGCCTAATCCAGCAGATGTTCAAGCATCTGAGCAAGATGAAGCACTATCAGGGGATAAACCAAGTGAGCTTGATAAGGTTTATATTACAGGAAGCGTTAAAAGCACTGAGGGATTTGATTATATATTTAACAATGATGGTCGTGCTTTTTATGCTCGGGAGCTTGGTTACAAGGTACGTTGGATATCTGCTTGTAAAGCTATTCTTATGAAAAAAGGAGAAGCTACCGAGATTTATTGTCATGATGATTTGCGCCAAGACTTTAAACCAACCTATGTCAATAATGAAAATTAGCACTGTGTTGCTTGGCATTTGCGATGGGCTTTATGCCCTGAAGCAAAGACGAGCGACATAGGCAATCCTACCGTTATACTAGATTTATTTACATTCTTGGTTAATAGTTAAGTAACCCTAAGCAAGGAGTGCTTAACATGCAAAATGCCAAACGAGAGCGCTTTAGTTATTTATCAGACAAAGCCGCTAAACAAACCGCTACCCCACACGAGATGGCAGAATATCACTTGCTTCTAGATGAGTGGGGGCAGTCCCGTGACTACAATGTCTTTGATGATTTCTTTCTTCGCGCTAAGCAAGACAGTTCAACAGATAAATAAGGAATAATCGTAAACAGAAAAGGAGTATTCATTATGAATAGAGAGCAATTTAGACGCTTTAATCTCCTGTCAGAAAAAGTCATGCAGCAAACAGCTAGTACGTTGGAAATAGAAGAGCTCAACGAGTTTCTAAAAGGCTGGAATCAGTCAGTTGAAAGCAGTGTTATTAATCGAGTGCATTTGCGCAAGATAGCTAGAGTGCACCAGTATGAAAAACGGTAATGTGAAATGTTCTTAGTACCAAAAACCTTTCCAGGATAAAAGCCGGCAAGTGCATTTTGGTACTGTTTTGTTCTACTCGAGTTTATCCTGGCTTAATCATTTGGTACTAAAGGGGCATTTGTACGTAAAAATTATTACGTACCGTACCATGCTCATTTTACTTTCAGATTTTAATGTCGCTTGCGTATCAGCCCGTAATTATCTTGATTGAAGCATTTAATTGGTCTCGCTGGTGAACCATTTCTTTGAGGTCTGCAAGTATATTCTCTAAGCGTTCACGCTTTTTACGTTCTCTTTCCCAAAGTTTTCGATACATTACATATTTTGCAATGGCTTGTTTTGTTGCTCCAGCTGCGGTTGCTTCATTAGTAAAAGCCTTTAGGTCGTCAACAAACTGAATGAACTCAGGGGTTGACTCATTAATTTTAATTAACATTATTGGTTTATTCCTTTAATTCGACCTGTGGTTAAACTTCTAACGGTTGATGGTATTAAATCGCGGTTTTCACAACAAATTGCAGCCATTAATTTAATATCATCACTACAACTTTCAGGTATCCAAAGGGTTATTTTTTTTAACCCTTTATCGCGCATATTTTGTTCATACATTGCATTTCTAGATACCATTAGAGCCTCCGTCACTGGTGACACTGCCTTCAAGCTCCAATAATTGTTTAAATATAACGCCTGATTTTTGGTACATTAATTTACTTGCAATAGGTCCAGTATATTCTTCGCGATACAGTGAAGCTGTTGCATAGAGATTCATTGCGTTTTCAAAATCACTTTTTGCTAACACAATAGCTTCTTTCATTAAGGTTGTTCGTTCCTTAAACTCACATGAGCGTAGAATGTCTTTATATCTATTAAAGTTCTTAATTCCTGCAACATGATTAAGGTTTGCATCTTTCTTTATCATTTCTATGGCTTCATCAGATAGTGTCCACATGGTTAATTCCTTTTTTGGTTATCAATTTAATGTGTACCCGTTGCGTAGCAACATAGGGGGGCGCGCTTAATTTGATGCCAATCAACCAGCCTGATTGAGAGAATTAGTCAAAGAAAAATCACGGAGGCTCCACGTAGTGGAAACCGTTAGTCATAGACTTGCGAAGCAATTTTTATTGACGAATTATCGATTGAATGGCTTTAGGAATTGATTGTTTTAAAGCGGAGCATAGCGACAGTATTCATTGTTTTGGTTTTAGAGCGAAGCGACCCCCGTTCTAGTAATACGGGGGTAAAGTATTTTAAAACCATATTGAACTATCCACTGATTAATTGATAAAAATCCAGTATAGTCACTAACTTACAGGTTTTGAGGTTTGACAATGGATTTATGTAAAGATTTCAATGTTGTTTGTGAGTACAGAAAGTTGGTTCCTGGTATTTCGGGCAATTCAGTTTCTTCAGACGATGATAGTGTAAAAGGTGTAATTAAAAGTCTTGAAAATATAAGGGATTACCTATCGAAAAAATTTACAGGTTATAAAGGTGTAGATTTTAAATTCGTGGCTTCAAAGGGGGCGTCAATATTTCCTTTTGTACCTTATGTTGTGATTCTTCCTCCTGAGCAAAAAGTATCTGCTGGGATTTATGTAGTTATTTGCTTTGATAAATTTGGCGAAGGTGCTTTGATTGGGTGTAGTGAGTCAAAGACTTCAGCACAAGGTTTGAAAACGGTTAAGCGTACTTCTAAAGGGAAAAAGCTTAGGATAGATGTAAACGGACCAAAACCAAATACTCAATATAATGACGTTTATGAGAACCCAAAGGAGTTTTACCGCGGAATATCTAATAAAGATAATCTAATATCCCATATAGAAGAATCTTTAAACAAAGCCTTGTTTGCGTTGGGTCTTATTGGCAAAGGAGATCTTACCGAAAATAATACGGCGGATGTACTTAATGAAGATGACTTTGATTTATCTAATATCTCTGATGGCAGAGAGAAAACTTTACGAGCGATAACCAAAAGAAGAGGGCAAAAAGCTTTTCGCCAATCCCTTTTGGCAGAGTATGGTAAATGTAATATTAGTGGTAGTGATGTGTTTGAGGCATTAGAGGCTGCACATATAGTTCCTTATAAAGGAGATGCTACTAACCATATCAAAAATGGGCTTTTACTTCGCTCTGATATTCATACTCTTTTTGATTTAGGTTTAATTTCAATTGATCCCGTTTCTAAGCGGGTTGTTTTGGATAACAGTCTTAAAAAGAGTGAATATTTTCAATACAGTAATAGTGCTTTGAATAATTTAGTTGCAAGCCAAGATGCTCTTGAGTATCACTTTTATAATGTATTTAAATTAAATAAGAAATAACTAAGAAAATTATTTACATGGTATTTATTGGGTACTGAAATAAAAAAAGCCTCTACAACCAATTGATTGTAAAGGCTATTGTGTGGTGGAGCGGGGGGGAATCGAACCCCCGTCCAAAAAACCTACATCCTCGGTACTACATGCTTAGTCGATTTTTTATTTAGCCAATTAGACGCCAATCGACAGGCTTCATCATGGTGAGCTTGATACTATTTCGCGGTTCAGCCTCAAGCGTGCTTCCCTCGCTAGCCTACTTAGGGTGACCATCGATTCTCAAGACAATAGGCGAGTCTTTAAGGCGATGGCTAGCATTAAGCTGCTAGTGCGAACGTTTCGTCGTTTGCAATTATAGTTTTGCGGCTTTTTACCAGGCCAACCGCCCCTGGGCATGCACCTTGGGTTTCGTGAATCTTGTCGAATCCTAGATCCGCCCCAAAGTTCTTACATTTTCATTATAAGCTAAAATAGCTTATATAGCGCATTGTACAGCGCTTGGCTTAAATAGACAACGTGGTATTTTTTAACCAGTTATTGAATAAATTAGCGTTCTAAATTTTTATTTTTCATTAAGCGACCTTTATCAACCGCCCATTCGCGGTCTTTAATATCAGCACGCTTGTCGTGATCTTTCTTACCTTTACCGAGATAAAATTCAAGTTTTACCCAGCAGGCTTTCCAATACATGGCAGTAGCAATTAATGAATAGCCATCGCGTTCTACTGCGCCACTTAAACGGTCTAATTCACGACGATTTAATAGCAACTTGCGAGAACGATTTGGATCACACACCACGTGGCTTGATGCCGCATTAAGCGGCATTATTTCAGCGCCCACTAAATAGGCTTCGCGATCTTTAATAAAAACATAGCAGTCAGATATGTTGACTTTACCACTGCGTATACTCTTAATTTCCCAACCTTGTAAACTCATACCCGCTTCAAATTTGTCGGTTAAGTTATAGTTGTGACGAGCTTTTTTGTTCAATGCAATGGTATTGCTATTTGATGATTTTGATTTCTTCTTCTTTGCCATTTTAATTCCATTCATGTTTGCCAAAATAGATAGCAAGCGCGTTATTATACGGAGAATTGGTGCTATTTAAACGGCTTATTTATCATTTTTGACATTAATGCGTTTTTTAAAGACATTTGATATGATAGCGCCCTTGTGAATTGGAGGGTGAATGCCAAACATTAGTCGTAGTGCATTAGTGATGCACAGTGTAGAAGATATGTATCATTTAATTAATGATGTGCTTTCTTATCCAAAGTTTTTACCAGATTGCAGCGATAGTAAAATAATTGCCCAAGATGACAACTCAATGACTGCGGCACTGTTAGTGTCGAAGGGCGGTTTAAAGAAATGGTTTACCACTGAAAACACTTTAGTTAGTAACCAAGAAGTGAAAATGAATTTGGTTGACGGGCCGTTTAAACAACTGGTTGGCGGCTGGCATTTAAAAGCATTGTCAGATGAAGCCTGTAAAATTGAGTTGAATTTAGATTACGAATTTTCTAATAAAATGTTCGATTTAGCCTTTGGTCGTGTTTTTAACAATTTGGCCAATAATATGGTGCTGGCGTTTACTCAGCGAGCCAAAGAAGTGTACGGCTAACAAGTTAACATTGTGATTGAAAATGGCCTTCAACAAATGGTAGGTGTATTGAGTTTAATATGAACGAAGATAGTATGAGTGAAGAAAGCGTTGCCGTGCAGCAACTGAGCATTGAAGTGGTTTATGGTACGCCAACACGCCAGGAATTAATTGCCTGCAATATTGAGCCGAATACCACAGTAGAGCAAGCTATTGCCGTGTCAGGCATTATTGACGACTTTCCTGAAATTGACTTAAACGTTAACAATGTTGGTATATGGAACCGTGCCGCCAAGTTAAAAGATATTGTTAAAGACTTAGATCGCATTGAAATTTATCGGCCATTAATTGCTGACCCGAAAGAAGTGCGAAAACGTCGTGCGGAAAAAGCCAAAGAAGAAGGCCGTGCCGATAAAATTACCGGCGGTAGAGTAGACCCTAGAAGAGCAAAATCGAGCTGATATTTTTATTTCAGCGACAAAAAAGCCAGCGATAATATAGCTGGCTTATTTCACATTAAAATACCCGTAGGTAAGCTTCTAATAACGACTAGTTAACCATAGGTACGTAGTAACTTTCTGGTAATTCAAAATCACCTTCAGCTTTTACTACCTTGTTATCTTCAAAGGTAATGGTAAATTTCTTTTCAGTGTTATATTCGTCGCTTCTACCTGACTTAAAGCTATAAACATAATGCCAAATGTTTTTATTAAAGGTGTCTTCTACAACTGGACTACCTAATACAAACTTAACTTGTTCTTTAGTCATACCAATTTGCAGTTTGTCGATGTCTTTTTGTTCCAAGTAGTTACCTTGTGGGATATCAATACGATAAACCCAGCTTGAACAGGCAGAAACAGATAGGGCGATAACAATAGCTAATACTCGAAACAACATGGTAATTATATTTATCCTTTTTAGTTTGAACGGGGATAATAGCGAAGCGGGCTAACAGATACAAAATAATTTTTCGTTTATTTTGCCCGCTTAAAAATATTTGCTTTATCCGGCAAGTAATTCTTGCGCGTTAGCCAGACTATTCTCGGTAATTTTATCACCGGCGAGTAAACGGGCAATTTCTTGGACGCGACCATCGCTAGAAAGTTCCGTAACTGTTGTTTCGGTATGCTCGCCATCAGTTAGCTTAGCTACAAATAATTGTTGATGCCCTTTACTGGCCACTTGCGGTAAATGCGTAACACATATCACTTGGGTGTTTTTGGCTAACTGTTGCAATTTAGCGCCAACCATAGCTGCGGTTGGGCCACTAATACCAACGTCAACTTCGTCAAATATTAAGCTTGGGGTAATAACTTTGTCGGCCAATATTACTTGCATGGCTAAGCTAATACGAGACAATTCACCACCAGAGGCAACTTTATTCATGGCCTCTAGTGCTTGTCCTGGGTTTAAGCTGGCCAAGTAACTGACTTTATCATTGCCGTTAATTGATAAGCTAGCGTCTTGCTCTTGGCAAATATCGATAAAAAACTGCCCGTGTGGCATATTAAGTTCAGCCATACTTTTGGTGATCATTTTACTCAGCTTTACGGCTGATTTTTGTCTTGATTGTGATAAAGCCTGTGCGGCATCGTGATATTTTTGCTTGGTTGCTTCAATATCGTCATTAATTTGCTTTAAGCGAGTTTCGTCTGAGCTAAAAGTTTGCAGCTCTTGCAGTAGCTGCTGATGAAACAGGGCAAGTGCCTCAGGGGCAACTTGATGCTTTTTCGCTAACTGAACAGCCGTTGAGTAGCGCTCTTCAATTAACGTGTATGCTTGTGGGTCTAACTCTAGGCTTTCGTAATAATGTTTAATTTCTTGGCTGGCATCTTCTACTTGAATTAGTGACTCATTAAGTTGTTCAGCCAGCGCCTTTAATGTAGGGTCTAAGTTGCCTAAAGAAGCTATTTGCTCAGTACTTTGGCGTAAGCTGTCAACTACGTTGAATTGTTCGTTTTCAGATAATTGTTGAACGGCCATTAAGGTTTCATTAAGAATGTGCTGGCCATTACTTTGGCGCTTATAGTCGGTTTCTAAACTTTCAAATTCGTCAATTTGTAGTGAGAATTCATTTAATTCATTCACTTGATACTGTAATAGCTGTTGCTTAGCTTCGCGCTGTAATTTGCTTTCTTGTAGCTGTTTGGCTTCTTGGCTAAGCTCTCGCCATTGATGGTAATAATATTTAACATCGTCTAAAAGGTGCTGATGGCTAGCGTAGGCGTCAAGCATGTTACGTTGTTCACTGGCTTTTACAATTAATTGGTGGTCGTGCTGGCCATGAATATTAATGAGTAATTGACCAACTTCTTTTAATTGCGCCAAAGGCACTTGGCTACCATTAATATAAGCTTTAGAGCGGCCTTCAGCCGAAATTACACGGCGAAGAATACATTCATTATCAAGCAACATGTCATGCTTTTTTAACCATTTTTGTGCTTTTTTATTGTTGCTGGTATCAAAGGTTGCAGCTAATTCAGCTTTTTTGCAATTAGGGCGAACAACATTGGTTATGGCTCGGTCACCTAAACAAAGGCCAAGGGCATCAATGGCAATGGATTTACCTGCACCAGTTTCGCCTGTGATGGTGGTCATGCCTTGTTGCCAGTCAATATCGAGTGAGCGCACAATGGCAAAGTTTTGAATGTTAAGTTGCAGTAACATAGTCGCCTCATTTTACTTTATGGTTTGCCAGTGTATTTATGGCAAAGCTAAAATGTCGTATTAATAACCAAAAAACCAGATACTGTTAATTTATACAGTATCTGGTTTTTTTTCAAGCTATGTTTGCAATTTTATTTGTAAAGCTTAATTTTAAAGGGCTACAGTTAAAGTTAATTAATAAAGCTTATTACCCCAGCTTAGTTTGCTGCGCAGTACATTAAAATAGTCATGATCAAGCGGGTGAATTAATCGTAAGGTAAATTCGCTTTTTTTAATGATAACTTCATCACCGGGCATAACGGCTAAAATAACGTGGCCGTCGCAACTAACTTGCAAGTTTTCGTAGTTTTCGTTGGCCAGTTTTAATTTTATTTCACTGTTGCCGTCAACCACAATGGGTCTACTGGTTAAGGTATGTGGAAACATGGGCACCAACGACAGCGCATTTAAATTAGGCGTTAATATTGGGCCACCAGCTGACATGGAATAAGCCGTCGAGCCAGTTGGTGTGGATACAATTAAGCCGTCTGAACGCTGGCTAAACATAAAGCTGCCATCAATATAAACTTCGAACTCGATCATGTTGGCAACTTTACCCGCATGAAGTACCGCTTCGTTTACCGCGCTGTTTGAACTTTTTAACTTACCGTGGCGGTAAACTTCTGCTTCAATAATAAAGCGTTGTTCGCTTCGTGATTTGCCTTTTAAAATGGCTTCAAGTGGCGTAATTAAATCGTCTGGCGATAAGTCAGTTAAAAAACCTAAATTGCCACGGTTTACGCCAAGTACACCAATGTTGTAGCATGATAAAACTCGTGCTGCGCCAAGCATGTAACCGTCACCACCAACCACAATAGCTAGGTCGGCCTGCTCACCAATTTCGGTTAGCGAGGCAATTGCAAGGTTTTCAATATTTATTGAAGGTGCTACTGAGCTTTCAACTACGACATGGTAGTCATTTTCTGATAAATATTGATGTAAGGTTTCGATGGTTGAACTGGCACCGTCGTGATGAGGTTTACCAATTAAGCCCACCGTTTTATATATTTGACTCATTGCTGCGATAAAACCGTAATAAAATAGGCGACTAACGGCAGTTTCGCGCTATTTGCTCCCGTTGTAAAGTTGACTTTTTACTAAATGATTTACTTTTGTGCTTGAATCATAAAAACAAGCCCCCATAATTAGCGGTATTGTGTTTTACCAAATTTGAAAATTAAAGATACTTTGGAGTTTTTCATGGCCAACGAGTCAACAGAAAATAAAAGTGCTGAAGAAATTGCAGCAGACGAACTAGCAGCAGAGATTATTGACCAAGCAGAAGAGCAAGTTGAAGTTCAGCTTGATGCCGCTGCTGAAAACATCAGTGAAGAGCAAGAGAAAATTAATGAGCTGGAACTCGCTTTAGCTGCAGCCAAAGCAACAGTAGCAGATCAAAAAGATTCTGTAATTCGTGCGAAAGCTGAGGTTGACAATGTGCGTCGTCGTGCTGCACAAGATGTTGAAAAAGCCCGTAAGTTTGCTTTGGAAAAATTTGCTGGTGAAATGTTAACAACCGTTGATAACCTTGAACGTGCTTTACAAAACATTGATAAAGAAGATGAAAACAACAAAGGTATTGTTGAAGGCATTGAATTAACATACCAAGGCTTATTGGCTTCATTAGAGAAGTTTGCAATTAAAGCGGTAGACCCACAAGACCAGCCGTTTAACCCTGAATTGCACCAAGCAATGTCGATGCAAGAAGTTGAAGGTGTTGCGCCGAATACCGTTATTGCCGTTATGCAAAAAGGTTACGAATTAAATGGTCGTTTAATTCGTCCTGCTATGGTGATGGTGTCAAAAGCTAAGCCAAGTGTAGATACATCAGCTTAAATTTAGCTTTTATTGTACAAAAACCAGACAAGTGTCTGGTTTTTTTATGCCTTTTATTTGCGCTTGATGAAAATAGTTAAAACGTTATAAAGAGTGGTAGAAATAAAATTTAACATTTTTTGATTTTTTTCGAGAAAAATAGTTGAAAAGAGTTTTTCCTGCCCCCACTAACTGTTCATCGATAGATTTAATCTTTATTTTTAACATATAAGTATTCGGAGATCCTCAAGATGGGCAAAATTATTGGTATTGACCTAGGGACAACAAACTCTTGTGTTGCTGTACTAGACGGCGACAATGTTCGTGTAATTGAAAACGCAGAAGGCGATCGTACAACTCCTTCAATTATCGCTTACACCGAAGAAGGTGAAACTTTAGTTGGTCAACCAGCTAAGCGCCAATCAGTAACTAACCCTAAAAACACTTTATTTGCTATTAAACGTTTAATTGGTCGTCGCTTCGAAGATAAAGAAGTACAACGCGATATTAAAATAATGCCATTTGGTATTACAAAAGCAGATAACGGTGATGCTTGGGTTACAGCACGTGATAAAAACGTTGCTCCACCACAAGTTTCAGCTGAAGTTCTTGCGAAAATGAAGAAAACAGCAGAAGACTTTTTAGGTGAAAGTGTTTCTGAAGCCGTAATTACGGTTCCTGCATACTTCAACGATTCACAACGTCAAGCTACTAAAGATGCTGGTCGTATTGCCGGTCTTGATGTTAAGCGTATTATCAACGAGCCAACTGCTGCTGCACTTGCTTACGGCATGGACAAGCAACAAGGCGACAAAGTTGTTGCTGTATACGATTTAGGTGGTGGTACATTTGATATCTCTATCATCGAAATTGATGAAGTTGAAGGCGAGCACACATTTGAAGTACTAGCAACAAACGGTGACACGCACTTAGGTGGTGAAGATTTCGATAACCGTTTAATTAACTACCTAGTAGACGAATTCAAGAAAGACCAAGGCATGGATTTAACAACGGATCCATTAGCGATGCAACGTTTGAAAGAAGCTGCTGAGAAAGCGAAATGTGAACTTTCTTCTGCACAACAAACTGATGTTAACTTACCTTACATCACGGCTGATGCATCTGGTCCTAAGCACATGAACATCAAAGTGACGCGTGCTAAGTTAGAGTCTTTAGTTGAAGATATGGTTAAAGCAACATTAGAGCCGTTAAAAACTGCTCTTAAAGATGCTGACCTTTCTGTAAGCGACGTAAACGATGTAATCTTGGTTGGTGGTCAAACACGTATGCCAATGGTTCAAAAAGCGGTAACTGATTTCTTCGGCAAAGAGCCACGTAAAGATGTTAACCCTGATGAAGCTGTAGCTTCTGGTGCAGCAGTACAAGCTGGTGTACTTTCTGGTGATGTTACTGACGTTCTTTTATTAGACGTTACACCATTATCACTAGGTATTGAGACGATGGGCGGCGTGATGACGAAAGTTATCGATAAAAACACCACTATCCCAACTAAGCAATCTCAAACGTTCTCAACGGCTGATGATAACCAAGCTGCGGTAACGGTTCATGTTGTACAAGGTGAGCGTAAGCAAGCTTCTGCGAACAAGTCTTTAGGTCAATTTAACCTTGAAGGTATCGACCCAGCTCCACGTGGTACGCCACAAATCGAAGTAACTTTCGATATTGATGCTGATGGTATCTTGCACGTAACAGCTAAAGATAAGAACACAGGTAAAGAGCAAAAAATTACCATTAAAGCCTCTTCTGGTTTATCAGATGAAGAAGTAGAACAAATGGTACGTGATGCTGAAGCAAATGCTGATGAAGATGTGAAGTTTGAAGAACTAGTTCAAGCACGTAACCAAGCTGATGGCATGGTTCACGCAACTCGCAAGCAAATTGAGGAAGCGGGCGATGATTTACCAAGCGAAGACAAAGAAAAAATTGAAGCAGCATTAACTGAACTTGAAGAAGCAGTTAAAGGCGATGATAAAGAAGCGATTGATGCAAAATCACAAGCTGTTATCGAAGCATCTGCTAAGTTAATGGAAATTGCTCAAGCGAAAGCTCAAGCACAAGGTGGCGCGCCAGAAGGTGCTGCACCAGAAGCTGACAATGCATCAGGTCCTGCAGGTGATGATGTTGTAGACGCTGAGTTTGAAGAAGTTAAAGACGACAAGTAGTCGTTGCGGTTAGTTCGCTCGATTTCTTCGGCGAAGGTGTTCACGTAGTCAACTACGCTCCGCGCCTTCTTCTTGAACTAGAACGAACTATCTCTCAATTTAACTTTTTATAGAGCGTCGATAATTATCGGCGCTTTGCTTTATCAAGTGATAGCGTAAAGCGGAATTAAAAATTAGTCATAAATTGATATTAATTTGCTTAGATTCTTTGCCATTAGCAACGGTAAAAATATGGCATAAGAAGTTAAACAAATTAGTATCCAAACATTGAAGTAAAGAAATTAAACCTATGTCAAAACGCGATTATTATGAAACTCTTGGTGTATCGAAAGATGCAGGTGAACGAGAAATAAAGAAAGCTTACAAACGTTTAGCAATGAAGTATCACCCAGATAGAACTCAAGGTGATAAAGCGAAAGAAGAAACGTTTAAAGAAATTAAAGAAGCTTATGAAATCTTAAATGATGATCAAAAACGTGCTGCTTACGACCAATACGGTCATGCTGCTTTTGAGCAAGGCGGACACGGTGGCGGCGGTTTTGGCGGTGGCCAAGATTTTGGTGATGCTTTTGGTGATATTTTTGGTGATATTTTCGGTGGCGGTGGCCGTCGAGGTGGTGGCCAATCTCGTCAGCGTCGTGGTAGCGACTTACGTTACAATCTTGACTTAACCTTAGAAGATGCCGTCAAAGGTAAAACCTTAGAAATTAAAGTACCAACATATGTAAGCTGTGAACCGTGTGACGGCAGCGGTGCTAAGAAAGGTACAAGTGCGAAAACATGTTCTACGTGTCATGGTCATGGCCAAGTGCAAATGCGCCAAGGTTTATTTGCCGTGCAACAAACGTGTCCAACATGTTCAGGTAAAGGTAAAGTTATTTCTGACCCTTGTACTTCATGTCGCGGTCAAGGCCGTGTTGAAAAAACTAAAACCTTATCTGTTAAAATTCCACCAGGTGTTGATACCGGTGATAGAATTCGTTTATCTGGCGAAGGTGAAGCGGGTGAACATGGTGCACCAGCAGGCGACTTATACGTTCAAGCGAATGTGAAAGAGCATAAGATTTTTGTTCGTGATGAAAACAACTTGTACTGTGAAGTGCCAATTAGCTTTACGACGGCTGCGTTAGGCGGTGAAATTGAAGTGCCAACACTTGAAGGTAAGGTTAAGTTAAAAATACCTAAAGAAACGCAAACAGGGAAAATGTTCCGTTTACGTGGCAAAGGTGTTAAATCGGTACGTAGCCACTCAACAGGTGACTTAATGTGTAAAGTCGTGATTGAAACGCCAGTAAGCTTATCAGGCGACCAAGCTGACTTGTTACGCCAATTAGAAGAAAAAATGGGCAAAAGTAACAGTAAACATAGCCCGAAAGAAACAGGCTTCTTTGATGGCGTGAAAAAGTTTTTTGATGACCTTAAAAACTAAGGCACATGCGTAAAAAGTTCTATATAAAAATCCCGCTTATGGCGGGATTTTTATTTTGAAGTTTTGATTGTTAAATGTCTTTAGTGATAAATATTTAGCTAGCAGATAGCAGGCATATCACGATATTTCTGATACAATTCTTAGCTAACTAAATTTATCAAAAGAGTGATATTGAATGAGAGCTTTGCTTGCATCTTGGTTAATTGCCTTCACATGTCTTCCCGGTTTCGCAGAATCTGTACCAGAAGAATTGCCACCACTTGACCCAGCTTATGTTGGTGTTCATGGTATGGTGTTAATGAATAAATCGTCGACTATTTTTGCGTACCATTTACCGCTTTACCATAAGCCTCACGATGTTCAATTACTTTATAAACTCGATGTGAAAGATGTTGCCTTGATGCAACTCGTTCGCGACAACGACATGGTTACCATCAAGCCTAAGCCTTTTAATTTACAGCGCCTAATGCGAGGTGAAAAGGTTGTACTGGAGGCTGACGTTTATACCGGGCATTTTGAACGTGATGGTATGCTAGTTTATAAAAATATGAGTTTGAATTTTGCTGAGCAGCTTTACGTTAGAAAACTTGATGATATTAAACCATCGAGTACACGCCAAGAGTATGATGTGGTGTCATACCGTAAAAATTACAAAATTTATATTCACCGTTTACAGCAAGCGCCGAGCTTTGATCATTTAATTCATATTGATGTTACCGCGGGTTGCTTAACCAAGTTTAATACTTCATCTCCCGTGCCTAAACGCACAGAGCTGCAATATAAATTTCTAAATTGCGGCACTATGAAGCCATTCTATTTCGAAACAGAAGACTTTAAAAAACATTAGTAAAACCATTAATTAGCTGACAAATAAAAAAGAGCGCCTAAGCGCTCTTTTTTATTATTTGTAATTTATAAAGTTGATAGCATAAATTTATTGCTCATCATCAAAATTGGGTAATACGCCACTGCGGCTATGTTCAAAAATAAGTGAAGTTTCTACTGTGGTGACTTCTTCACGAGAAGTAATGGCGTTGAAAACAAACTGACGTAAGTGTTCACTATCTTTAACCGACATATGAATAAAGTAATCGTAACTACCGCCCATATGGTACAAACTGATAATTTCAGGAAGTTTTAATAAGTCATCACGTAGCTGGTTAACAATAAGCTCTGAATAAGGTTGTAACTTAATAGCGGCTATTGCTTCTATATTGCCCCCAATGCTTTTGAAATTAATATCGATAAAGGCATTATTAATAACACCATTACTTTTCATGCGTTTTACACGCTCTAAACAGGTTGAAGGTGCGATACCTATTTTTGATGCTAGCTCTTTGTTAGTTATGTCGGCATCTTTATAGAGTAGGGTTAATATTCGTAAGTCGATATCATCTAATTTTTTCATTAATAGGCGTGCCTTTTTAACATGTCAGCTTAATTTTTCCCTTTTGCTAAATACTACACTTATTAAATCCTATATAGCTAGTTTATTTACTTTATATGTGAATATTTTTCGATAATAGTACCTATTTCCGAATTATCATCATTTAAATGCTAAATTGCATTTTTAAATGCTAACAAGTTTGTATAATTTCTTAAGGTGACATATTATGTCGCGATGCTGATTTGAAAAATAAGAATATATGATTATTAAAAGTATTAACGACTTCCTGAAACTAGAAGCGGCGAGTGGCATTGTTTTAATGTTTGCTGCATTGGCGGCAATGATAATTGCCAATTCTCCATTGGTACCTTATTACGATATGCTGTTAGACGTTCGTGTAATGGTGGCAATAGGGAGCTTTGAAATTGCAAAACCATTATTGCTTTGGATTAACGATGGTTTAATGGCTCTGTTTTTCTTTCTCGTTGGTTTAGAACTAAAGCGAGAATTTTTAGAAGGCGATTTATCACAGCCTGGGCAAATAACCTTGCCAGCGATTGGCGCATTAGGCGGAATGGTGATTCCGGCACTATGTTATGTCGCTTTTAACTACAACGACCCAGAAGCCATTAATGGTTGGGCAATACCAACAGCAACTGATATTGCCTTTGCCTTAGGTATTTTGTCAGTTATAGGTAGCAGGGTGCCATTGCAGCTGAAAGTATTCTTAACTTCGTTAGCTATATTTGATGACTTAGGCGCCATTATCGTTATTGCCTTGTTTTATACCGACCAACTTTCTATGCTGTCGTTAATATTCTCAGCCGTTGTTCTGACCATTTTATTTATCATGAATAATCGCAATGTAACGAGCACAGCACCTTATATTTTCTTGGGTATTGTTTTGTGGGTTGCCGTATTAAAGTCAGGCGTACATGCAACATTAGCGGGTGTTGTTTTAGCACTCTTTATTCCAATTAAAGGTAAAAGTGACGAACCTTCACCACTGAAGTCGCTTGAGCACAACTTACATTCACTTGTTGCTTTTATTATTTTGCCGGTATTTGCCTTTGCCAACGCCGGAATAAGTTTTGCTGGTATTGGTGTTGAAGAAGTTATGGCGCCAGTACCACTAGGTATTATTGTTGGTTTAATTGTCGGTAAGCAACTTGGCGTATTTGGCTTTTGTTTTATTGCAATAAAGCTAGGTTTTGCACAATTGCCTACGAATGTTAGTTGGCGCTTGCTATACGGCGTTGCCATTTTATGTGGTGTAGGTTTCACCATGAGTTTATTTATTGGTTCTTTGGCGTTTAATCAAGGAGATAGCAGCAATATAGTGTTTCAAGACCGATTAGGTATCGTGATTGGCTCATTAATTTCAGGTGTTTTAGGTTATTTTGTTATTAAAGGAGGCGTTGACAAATTAGAAACCGCTACCGACTCTCCAGATAATGACACATCGAAAGTATAGATTCCTATTACTGAAAGCTATGTAGTATGTCGATATTAGATACGAGAGAGGATAAAAAATAAATTTTTGTATTTAATAACTGATGTTGACGAAACGGCGATGCTATCATCGCCGTTTTATATACAGGAAGTAAGGTATAACGCGTGTGCAAGGATGCACAGGAGCGTATATGTACAGGAAGTAAGGTATAACGCGTGTGCAAGGATGCACAGGAGCGTATATGTACAGGAAGTAGGGTATAACGCGCGTGCAAGGATGCGAAAAAGCTAGTATGTTCAAGGTAAGCAGTATGTCTTGATTACATGGATGTGAAGGAACGACGATGATAGAATAGCGGCGAATTAATTGACGTTTAACTTGCACTCGTTAGTGAGCAAGTTATTGGGGTAATAATGTCGTTAGAAGTAGCAAAAGCCTTAACCATTGAACATCGCTATCAAGATCTTATCAGATTATTTGAGGCAACATTTTTTCAGCAGTACAACACACGCTTGGTTAAAGGCGGTGATGAGCCAATATACTTGCCAGCTTCTAGTGAGTGTAATTTTAACCAGATTGTTTTTGCCCATGGTTATTATGCCAGTGCTATGCATGAAATAGCTCATTGGTGTTTAGCTGGCGCTGAACGACGACTTCGAGAAGACTTTGGTTACTGGTATGTGCCAGATGGTCGAGATCAGCAACAACAATTAGATTTTGAGAAAGTAGAAATAAAGCCACAAGCTATTGAGTGGGCACTTTGTGTTGCTGCGGGTAAAGCTTTTGATGTTTCGACAGATAACTTATCTGGCTCAGGTCAAACAGACCGACATGCTTTTAAAACTAAGGTATATCAGCAGGTATGCCGTTATTTAAATGTTGGTTTTCCAAAAGATGCCGAAACTTTAATTCAGGTGCTAGCAAAACATTACCAGCGCCCTTGGCCTTTAACATCAGAACATTTTCACTACTCAGCAGACGCTGTTGAAATATGTTAACAAGAATAATATGAGAAAAATCAATGCAAAAGTTTAACTTAGGCTTAGTGATAAACCCAATTGCTGGAATTGGTGGTAGTGTTGCACTAAAAGGCAGTGATGGTGAAGGTGTTGCAGAGCAGGCTTTAGCACTTGGCGCTACCGCTAAATCTAACGCTAGGGCAGCCTTAGCACTAGAAATCCTTAAACCCTATCAAGAAAGTGTTGTTATTCATACTGTCTCTGGTGAGATGGGAGAAAGTGCCGCGCAAGCGTTAGGCTTTGAAACCCGAGTGATATATCAACCCGCTAATGAAGTTACTAGCGAAGGTGATACGGAAAAAGCAGTTGCTAAGTTGATGACACTGGATATTGATTTATTATTGTTTGCTGGTGGTGATGGTACCGCGCGAAATGTTTGTCATATTGTTGGTGATAAATTTCCGGTATTAGGTATTCCTGCCGGCTGTAAAATTCATTCAGGTGTATATGCTGTAACGCCAAAAGCGGCTGGACGAGTTGTTGAGCTAATGATCACTAATCAGCTAGTTAGTTTAACCGATGCCGATGTAATGGACATTGATGAGAGCTTATTTCGACAAGGCATTGTTAAAGCGAAACGTTATGGTGAAATGCAAGTACCATCAGAGCTGCGCTATATTCAAGCAGTAAAGTCAGGTGGTAAAGAATCTGATGAACTAGTTCTGCAAGATATCGCCGCTGATATTATTTCCAAGATGGATGATGAGCTATTTATTATTGGCTCGGGCTCTACGACAGCGTTTGTGATGGAAGAACTTGCATTAGACAATACCTTACTAGGTGTTGATGCGGTACAAGAGCAAGAATTACTTGCCAGTGATTTAACTGAGCCAAAATTATGGCAATTAATTCAAGACCGTGGACAAGGTTGCGTTAAACTTGTTATCACCTTAATTGGCGGCCAAGGGCATATTTTTGGTCGTGGTAATCAACAGCTAAGCCCAAGGGTTATTCGCGCTATTGGCAAAGAAAATATTTATATTATTGCCACTAAAACTAAGTTAAACGCTTTAGACGCAAGACCATTAATTGCGGATACTGGCGATAGTGCACTTGATATTGAATTGTCGGGCTATTTACCGGTTATTACCGGTTACAATGACCAAGTACTTTACCCAGTGGCTAGCCCGCAGTAGTGCCTGATAAAATATTTAACCCTTTTAAGATTAAAAGATATTGAGAACAGGCTCAAACATTGACTGGTTGAGCCGAAATGATTTTGGAATTAAAAATGCAATTTGAAAACCTTACCGCCTTATATCACTATTTAGATGAACAAGTATCACAAGACGTTAGTGCAGATGAACTTTTTGCTGGCAGTTACTTGCGTGGCTTTATTAGTTTAGCCGGCAGTGAGTTTGGTGATGAATCACAAGCGTTGACGCAAGCCTTGGCTGATAATATTAGTGAAAAACTACTGGCTGCCCGCTCAGAACTTAGTCCACAAGACCGACAAATAGTGCAAGACTATTGGCAGCATTTAAATAGCGCATTTACCGCATAAAATCGTCTAATAGCTTTAGTCGAATTTTCTGCGAATAATGTCACGAATAACAAAACGATTTGGCGCAAGATTAAATAGCTTTTCATTATCAAGTGGATAGGGCGTGCCGCAAATATCGGCTACTAAAATATCTGCTAATAATGGCGCGGTGCATAAACCACGCGCACCTAAACCTGTCATCATATAAAGGTTATCGATAACTGGCGCTTGTTGATGATAGCGCCAGCGTTTGTCTTTGCTTAAATGTCCATATGCTGTTTTGTGAGCATCAAGGTCTGGCATAGCACCTACCATCGGCAAGTGGTCAGGTGTCATGCAACGTAAGCGTGCTTTACTACTGACAATGTCACTAGCTTGCCATTGACTTAACCCGGGCAAGCATTTCTCCAGCATATCAAGATTGAACTTATCTTCTTCCGACTTAGCTTCGGTATCAAAATTGTTTTTCTGAAAAGTCGCACCGATGCAATGTAAGTTGTTATTAGCGGGGGTTAAATAGCCTTTATGGCAAATCACCGTTGATAAGTTTTTGACTTCATTATTGCTTGCCATGCTGGTCACTTGTCCGCGCACTGAAGTTAGTGGCAGTTGCTTGATGGTATTTAGTGGGATACCTTGCGCGCCACCACAGTAAACTAATACGCTGGCTTTAAAGTTTTCCGTTGTGCTATGTAACAACCATTTGCCATCTGGCTGCTGGCTAATTTTGTCAATTTTACAACCGGTTTCAATGCGTAATCTATTGGTCGACTCTGCCGCCTTAAATATCGCTTTAACGAGTTGGGCAGGTGCTATCCAGCCCGCTTTTGGAAAGAATAGTCCGCCGTGCGCTAATGAAATTCCTGCCAAATTACTGGCTTGTTCTTTATCAACACTATGAATTAAACTTTCAGGCCAAACCTTTGAATTGGCAATATATTGTTGACGCAGTTCTAGCACCGGCTTGTATGAGATTTCTAATAAACCACACCAGTCATGATCAAAGCTAAAACCTTGTTCGAAAATACTTTGATAATGACTGACCGCATGCTCAAAGGCGTGTTGATAAAATAAACTAATGTCGTCGGCCTGTTGATGAATAAGCGGATACAAGGCGCCAATATTATTGCTTGATGCCCCTTGAGCAACACTGAAGTCTTGGCAATAAACCGTTACCTTAACGCCACTTTTTGTTAGCGCATAGGCCGCACAGGCCGAAGCAATACCACCACCAATAATACTGACATGCTGTGGTTTGGCAATTAAAGGCCGTTGTTGATAGCCTTTTCCTGATTGCGGATTTTGTTGAAAAACACCCGCTAACATTTCACTTTTTTTGCCCTCGGCAAGACGTTTTTCGACCCGAAAACCTGCTGAAATGAGCTGTCGCTTAACTTTCCCTGAAACAGTGAACGTTGCGATTGTCGCTTGCTCTTTAGACAGCCTTGTTATTTGCTCAAATAGCGCGGGTTGCCAGATCTCTGGGTTTTTCGCCGGTGAAAAACCATCAAGAAACCAAGCATCAACCATTGCCATATGCCGATGATGTGTCTGCTTTGCGAGAGTTGATAACCCTAGCGTGGCATCGTCAAATATTAACTGTAATGATACGGCACCATCGAGAAACGAAAGCGTTGCTTCACCGCTTGGTTTTTCTGGATATTGCTCAATAAGTTGTTGGCTTAATTCATTAAGCTCTGGAAGAATGCTGAGTGATTGAGTTAGCTGTGCTTTAGACAATGGGTATTTTTCAACGCTGATGAAGTGCAGGCTGCATTCATGAGCATATTTTTTATTTTTTTGCTGTAATTGTTGAAAAATGGCTAGTGTCAGTAAAAAATTTAAACCGGTACCAAAACCGGTTTCGGCGATAACAAATTTGCCGGCGTTATTAGCTAGTCGGGCTTTTATATTATTGCCATTAATAAAAACGCATTCACTTTGCTTAGTGCCTTGAGCGGTATCAAAATAAATGTCGTCAAACTGCGTTGAATACGGAGAACCATCTTTTTGGAAGCTAATTTTTGTTTTTTCAGTCACTTTTTTACAATCTTCTTACTTGTTGTTAGGCACAAAAAAAGGTTATTTTACCGCGTATTATTGAGCTCTGTCATAAAAACGTATAAATTCAGTGTACAAGTGTACGCTGGACAGACCAGTATAGGGGGCAAAAGTCTGTATGATACGCCCAGATTTTTTAATTGAGTATGGTTATTTAAATGAAACGTGTAGTTATCACCGGATTAGGTATTGTATCAAGTATTGGTAATGATGCAGAAGAAGTTTTAGCGTCATTACAAACAGGACGTTCAGGTATTACCAACGCAGAAAGCTTTGCGGAAAAAGGTTTACGCAGCCAAGTTTGGGGCAAGCCTGAGATTGAAGTGAAAGAGCATATTGACCGTAAAGCGTTACGCTTTATGGGTGAAGCTTCGGCTTACGCATACATAGCCATGGATCAAGCAATTAAAGATTCAAAACTAACGCCTGAGCAAGTTTCAAATTTCCGTACAGGTATTGTTGCTGGCTCTGGTGGTGCATCATCAGAAAACGTAGTAAATTCTGCTGATACGCTACGTGAGAAGGGCGTTAAGCGTGTTGGTCCTTACGCAGTACCAAAAACGATGTCGAGCACTATCTCGGCTTGTTTAGCAACACCATTTAAAATTTTAGGTGTTAACTATTCAATTAGTTCGGCTTGTGCAACCAGTGCCCATTGTATTGGTCATGCGGCTGAGTTAATTCAGTTAGGTAAGCAAGACGTGGTATTTGCTGGTGGTGGTGAAGAAGTTCACTGGTCATTAGCTATGATGTTTGATGGCATGGGCGCGTTATCGTCTAAATACAATGAAACACCTGAACAAGCATCACGTACTTACGATGCTGACCGTGATGGTTTCGTTATTTCTGGCGGCGGCGGTATGGTTGTTGTTGAAGAACTAGAACATGCCTTAGCACGTGGCGCACATATTTACGCTGAAATTGTTGGCTATGGCGCAACATCTGACGGTTACGACATGGTTGCTCCAAGTGGTGAAGGCGCTATTCGTTGTATGCAACAAGCCATGCACGGTGTTGAAGGTAAAGTTGATTACTTGAACACGCACGGTACATCGACTCCAGTAGGTGATGTTAAAGAGCTTGGCGCTATTCAAGCGGTATTTGGTGATGATTCTCCAGCAATTAGTGCAACAAAAGCCATGACAGGTCACGCCTTAGGCGCAGCTGGTGTGCATGAAGCAATTTACTCATTGCTAATGATGGAGCATAACTTTGTTGCTCCTTCAATTAATATTAATACTTTAGATGAGCAAGCTGAAGGTTTAGACATAGTTACTGAAAAACGTGATGCTGAACTTAATTTAGTAATGTCAAATAGCTTTGGTTTTGGCGGCACTAACGCAACTTTGCTTATGCAAAAATATAAATAATATTTAAGTTGTTATTATTTAAGAACAAGCCGCTAATTTAGCGGCTTTTTTATGGCTATTACTTTATTCATTTAGTGAAAGATTATTTTATGCCTAAAGTATTAGAAAATAGCCTAAATAACCGTTTTAGCTATATTCTTTTTATTAGTGATGTTCGCTACAATGCCATATCTAGTTATTGATTTTATCTACGAGCTTCCTTTGCCACATTGTATTATTGAGTATTCAAAAAAAATTACCGCGAATTTACCGGTAGAGCAGCTAATGCACGCTGTTTATAAAGGTGCGAATCAAAGTGAATTGTTTGCCGCGAGTGATATCAAAGTAAGAGCATGTGCATTTGATGACTTTTATCTTCCTGGCTCAGAACAAGTATTTGTTCATGTAAATTTGAAAATCCTTTCGGGGCGAGATTTGTCGCAACGTAAAAGCCTTAGTGCAAGTGTTAGTAACCAACTTGAACGCTTAGGTATTGAAGATGCAGCGATTACTGTTGAAGTGACTAATATTGAGAAAGAAAGCTACGCGAAGAAATTAACCTTAACGTCTTAGGGATTGAGTAGCCGCATTATTTTAATAAATTTTGGAAGAAAATTTTGAATATTTTTTATGATGAAAATATGCCATTTGCGGCAGAGTTTTTTCAGGATATTGGTGAGCTGACGGCATTTTCAGGCAGAACACTGACCGCAAACGACGTTGCTAATGCTGATGCGTTATTGGTTCGCTCTATCACTAAAGTAAATCAGGCATTACTTAATGATAATAAGCAACTTAGTTTTGTCGGCACTGCCACTATAGGTGTTGATCATATTGATCAAAATTACTTAAAACAGCGACAGGTTAGTTTTCATTCAGCACCTGGTTGTAATGCGGTCTCAGTTGCTGAGTATGTGGTAAGTTCAATGGTGATTTTAGCTGAACGTTATTTACTTAATTTAACAAGCATGACAGTAGGCATTGTCGGTGCGGGCAATACCGGCTCACGCTTAAGCGAGAAATTAACCGCACTAAATATTAAGCACGTATTGTGTGACCCATTATTGGCTGAAGATGATAATGATAAGCGAGAATTTGTGCCGCTTGAGCAAGCGCTTAGCTGCGATATTGTTTCGCTGCATGTGCCGTTAACTCGTGAAGGTCAACATTCAACTTATCACTTACTTGATGCAAAGCGTTTAGCCCAATTAAATGAAAATCAAATACTTATAAATGCCTGTCGCGGGGAAGTTATTGACAATCAGGCTCTACTAGCAATGAAACAATCAGGACATCAACTAAAATTGGTATTAGATGTTTGGGAAGCCGAGCCTAATATTTTAATGGCATTAATAGAGTATTGCGAAATAGCCACGGCCCATATTGCTGGTTATAGCTTAGAAGGAAAAGCTCGTGGCACAGAAATTCTGTATCGGGCATTATGTCAACAGTTAAAAATTACGCCAACGAAACAGTTACAAGATTTTTTACCGACTCCTTCAGTTGACTATCTTGAAATTAAGCAGGAGTTTAATGAAATACTGCTAAACCAACTGGTGAAAATGGTATACGATGTTAGGCGTGACGACGCTATTTTTCGTCAACAAATTAAAACTCAAGGATTTGATCATATCCGCAAAACTTACCCGACTCGCCGGGAGTTTTCATCGGTCATGGTTGGCTTGAATAACCTGCTAAGCTCAGATGCGCCACATCAGCTTGGCTTCAGTAAAAAACTTGCATAAAAGAGAGAGGATCATGGCACAGAAATTTGATGTTTGCGTACTAGGTGCAACTGGGTTAGTTGGCAAAACCATTATTGAAATACTTGAAGAACGTGATTTTCCGATTAATAAGCTCTACCCACTTGCCAGTGCTCGCTCAGCAGGTGAGTTTATCGAGTTTAATGGCGAAAATGTTGAAGTTTTAGATGCTGATAATTTTGATTGGAGCCTAGCACAAATTGGTTTCTTTTCCGCAGGCGGCGCAATTTCAGCTAAGTATGCGCCAATTGCCGGTGATGCTGGCTGTATTGTTATCGATAATACCTCAGAGTTTCGCTATGAAGCAGATATTCCGTTAGTTGTGCCTGAAGTTAACCCGCACGCACTTGCCGAGTATCGTAATCGTAATATTATTGCTAACCCGAATTGTTCAACTATTCAAATGATGATGGCGTTAAAGCCAATTTATGATGCAGTAGGTATTTCACGCGTTAATGTGAGCACTTATCAGTCGGTTTCTGGTGGTGGTAAAGCTGCTATGGATGAGTTAGCAAAACAAACTGCAGACTTGTTGTGCGGTAAGCCGGTTGAGTCGAAAAACTTCCCGCGTCAAATTGCTTTTAACGTTATTCCGCAAATTGATGTTTTTCTTGAAAATGGCTATACCAAAGAAGAAATGAAAATGGTGTGGGAAACAAAGAAAATATTGGGTGATGAAAACGTACTTGTTAACCCGACAGCAGTACGTGTACCGGTATTTTTTGGCCATGGTGAGTCTTTACATATTGAAACTAATTCTCCTATTTCGGCAGAAGAAGTAAAAGACTTACTTAGCCAAGCGCCAGGTTTAGTGGTTTGCCATAACGATGAAGATTTTCCTACACAAATAGGCGAAGCGAGCGGTAAAGACGATACCTTTGTTGGTCGAATTCGTGAAGATATAAGTCATAATAGCGGTATTAATATGTGGATTGTCGCTGATAACGTTCGTAAAGGCGCTGCAACGAATAGTATTCAAATAGCTGAGCTATTAATTAAAGAACACCTTTCTGAGTATTAAAATAAATTCAGTTAAACCACAGATTTACTAAAGAAAAATGAAAACCCGTCGTTATAATAAACGACGGGTTTTTTGTTAGTTACTATGTAATATGTATCTTTCGTTCAATAAGCGATAATATAGCCTCAGATGAAGAACTCGTTTAGTGAATTGAAATTGTATAAACATTAACTCCGGGTATTAAGCGATTGTTTTTACAGTTGGAATAAACATTGCTTTACATTCTCCTGACTTGGAGCCGCCAATCTATTGGCGAATAATTATTATAATTAGGAAATCTTGATGCAAAGATTGTTACGCCTGTGCCTATGGCAGGTATTTATTATAAGCATTAGCTGTTTTAGTTTGCCGACTTTTGCCGAAGATGGTGGCATTCGTATTCGTGGCCCCAAATCAACCGATGCATTTCCTTATGACCGTTACGGCCCCGTTACGGCAAAAGATACCTTGTGGAATATTGCTTTAAAAGTGCGCCCAGACCCTAGGTTGTCTGTTTACCAAGTCATGCAAGCGCTATATGAAAATAATCCTGGCTCATTTAAAGATAATAATCTTAATCACATGATTAATGGGCAATACTTAAAAATTCCATCTATTGATGTTATGCGCGCCATTAATACTGAAAATGCGCAGCAAAAATCACGTAATGATGATAAGGCTTGGCAGAAGAAAGTTGTCAAAGTTGTCGCTAAGAAAGCTAAACCGCCAGAAGAAATGTCGGTGAAGAAAAAAGACTTGGAAGCAGCGAAATCTGAAATTAACGTGCAGTTGAAAGAAATTGATAATACCCAGCAGCAAAGATTAGCAACCATTCAAAACGATGTTTTGGACTCCATTGATGGTTTGCAGAGTTTATTAAAAGAGAATGAAGCGCTACGTCAGCGTTTATCTAGTTTTAATGACCAGCTAGGTGTGATGCAAAGTGAAGTCGCCAAAGGCAAAGAAATTAAAATGCAGATGGACGATATGATCGCGCTGCAGCAAGAATTACTTGCCAAAGCAGAAGCAAGAGAACAAGCGCTGTTATTAGAGAAACAAAAAGCAGAACTTGCTCAAAACGACTTTATGTCGAGCACATGGTTTATCGTGTTAATGGCAACTTTACCGGCAATTTTGGTGTTGTCGATTCTTGCTATAATTTTGAGACGTCGTGGAACTCAAGAAGAGTCGGTTAAAGAAACACCTGTTGCAAAGAAAAAAGAGCCTACCCCAGAGGAGACTCCAACACCAGAGCCTGCAGCAGAAGTTGATTCTTTAGATAGTGAGCTTTCACTCGATGACGAGTTATCGCTAGATGACGAACTTTCCCTTGATGATGAATTATCAATTGATTTAGCTGAAACCGACGACGAGCAAGATGATCTTTTCTCGGACAATTTAGACTCGTTAGATGATGAGTTACTTGATGATGATGTCATTCAATTAGACGATGATTTAGACGAGCTTGATGATTTGGAAGACATCTCATTAGACGATGATATTGAAACCATTTCATTGGATGATGATGACATTGAAGAAATTGTTGAGGATGAACCATTAGAAGGTGGGCAGTTAGATCAAGGAGACTTAGATTCATTACTAGAAGGCTTAGACACTGAAGAAGTGGCAAGTGAAGATAGTAACGAGGCATTAGCAGGTGGCGTTGTTGACCAGAGTGCTCTTGATGACCTATTAGCTGAAGATGAACTTGAGCAAGTAGTTGATACAACAAATGACATTGCAGATGACAATAATGCTGTTATTAATGACCCAGAAGATATTGACGCCTTGTTGGACGCGGCCAATGAAAATACTGATGATAATGTTGACGTTTCCGATCCTGATGATATTGATGCCTTACTCGAGTCGGCAGCTGACAGTTCAAGCAAAGACAATGATAATGTTGATGTTTCCGACCCAGATGATATTGATGCCTTACTTGATGCCATAGAGTCTGATGCGCCCGCGTTAGAAGAGATTGATGCCGTTAACGCATCCAGCGATGTTGCTGACAATGCGCAGGAAATTTCAGACCCTGACGATATTGACGCTTTGTTAGATGCGATTGATACAGAAGTTGCAGAAACGACTGAGTCTGTGGCTGCAGAAGATATGGCGCAAGAAGTTTCTGATCCAGATGATATTGATGCACTTTTAGATGCAATTGACTCTGATTCTGCTGTCGTAGAGCCAGTCGAAGATATGGCACAAGAAGTCTCTGATCCAGATGACATTGATGCACTTTTAGATGCAATTGACACTGATTCTGCTGTCGTAGAGCCAGCAGAAGATATGGCACAAGAAGTCTCTGATCCAGATGATATTGATGCACTTTTAGATGCAATTGACACTGATTCTGCTGTCGTAGAGCCAGTCGAAGATATGGCACAAGAAGTCTCTGATCCAGATGATATTGATGCACTTTTAGATGCAATTGGCACTGATTCTGATGCAGATAAGCCAGCAGAAGATATGACACAAGAAGTCTCTGATCCAGATGATATTGATGCACTTTTAGATGCAATTGACACTGATTCTGCTGTCGTAGAGCCAGTCGAAGATATGACACAAGAAGTCTCTGAACCAGATGATATTGATGCACTTTTAGATGCAATTGGCACTGATTCTGATGCAGATAAGCCAGCAGAAGATATGGCACAAGAGGTCTCTAATCCAGATGATATTGATGCGTTGTTGGATGCAATTGGCACTGATGCTGACGCTGAAGAGCCAGCAGAAGATATGACCCAAGAAGTCTCTGATCCAGATGATATTGATGCACTATTAAATGAAATGAATGTTGAGCAGTCTGCTAATGAGGCAGAGGTTGAAGATCAACTGGTTGACTCAACTACGGAAGTAACTGAGACAGATTTAGCGCAAACCAACGAAAATATAGAGCTTATTAATAATTTCTCCGATGAATATGTGCAATCATTTATTGATGTAGATTTTAGTGATTTACTTGATGAGTTTGTTGAAGAACCTGAGGAAGAGTTGGGTGTCGATAATGACGAGGCGCCTAGTGAAATAGACACAGAAGAAGCAACTGACGATTTTGATATTGATGCTTTAATTGATGAAGTTAATCAGCCAGAAATAGAGCCGAAAACTGCTGATATAGATGTTGCCGCGCCAGATGCAAGTGGTGATTATATTAGTGAAATCGAAAGTGACGCTAATGTGGATGATATGTCTGATGACTTTGATATTGATGCGTTAATTGATGAAATTAATCAACCAGATACAGAAGAGCAAGATATACCATTAGATATTGGCGATGAATTACTTGATACTGAGCTACTTGACGAGGATTTATCAAAAGAAACTACCCGAGATGAAACGTCACAATTTATAGACGATGAAACATTGCAAGAATTGTCTGCTGATTTTGACGAGTCTACGCTTACACAACTTTTAAATGATGAAAAAGATAGCGACGCTGTAGTCGAGTTATCACCAGACTTTACCGATAGTAATGTTTTGGCTGACTTATTAGCTGATGATAATGATGTAAGTACGAGTTCAGAGTATGTTGACGCCAATAATGAGGCAGAAGTTGAAAATATTAAAGAGCTAGATAACTTAGACTTTGATGACTTATTAGCAAATATTGAAGAGGAAACAAGTACATCTACCGCAGATGAATTTGAGTTAAGCGACAATTTTGATATTGGTGATGACTTTGACGTTGAAACATCAAATGACGTCGAAGAAATTGAACAGCAAGAAAGGAGCAGTGAAGACTTTATTTCTGTTGATTCATTACTCTCAGATAGTCTTCTTGATGGCACGCCAACTGAACCTTATGAGAAAATGAATATTGATGTAGGCTTAGGTGAGTTTCCAGAGTTTGCAGGAGATATTAGTGAAGATGATATGGACGATGACGATAATGGTATGCTGGCAAAATTAGACTTAGCGAAAGTTTATATTGAAATTGGTGATACTGAAAATGCAGAAGTAATATTGCAAGACGTTGTTAAGCAAGGGGACGCACAGCAACAGTTTGATGCTCAACAATTGTTAGATGGTTTACATGAATAATTAGGCAATACTTTAAGCATTAAGGCTGCATTTGCAGCCTTTTTTATAATCAAAATTCACGCCCCATTAAGAAAATAAGTAGTAATATTGCATAAGCCCATACTAAATTGCCAAGGCAAAGCGACTGTCACTAATTTTGATCGGCAAAATAATGATAAATGTTTTATTTTGATGTTCTGTGTAAAGTCACTTGGAAAAAAACTATAAAATCATGGATAATGCGCAGCCTTAGTTGTGGAGATGAAAATGCGTTACGCTTTAGGTGTGGAATACGACGGTAGTAAATACCATGGTTGGCAAAAACAGAAAAATGCCGTCAGTGTACAAGAAAAGCTAGAAAAAGCGTTATCGAAGATAGCGAATGAGCCAATTGAAGTTATTTGTGCAGGGCGAACTGATACCGGTGTTAATGCCACGAACCAAGTAATTCACTTTGATACAGATAAAATACGAAAAGATGTCGCTTGGACTCTAGGTGTAAATACTAACTTACCCCAAGATATAGCCGTTGCTTGGGTGAAAGAAGTTAATGAAGATTTTCACGCACGATTTAGTGCCACTGCTAGACGCTACCGCTATATTATTAATAACAACCGCTTACGTTCAGCTATTTTAAGCTCGGGAATTAGTTTTTGTCATTATCCTTTGAATGAAAACTTAATGCATCAAGCTGCTCAGTATTTGGTTGGTCGTCACGACTTTACCTCGTTTAGAACCGTACACTGCCAGTCCCATTCTCCTATTAGAACACTCTATCACTGCAATGTTTCTCGCCAAGGCGAATTTATTATCATTGATGTTAGAGGTAATGCTTTTCTGCATCACATGGTTCGAAATATTGCCGGCAGTTTAATGCGGATTGGTCAAGAACTTGAGCCAGTGAGCTGGCTTAAAGAAGTATTAGACGCTAAGAACCGATGTGTAGCAGGTATGACGGCACCTTCAGCAGGTTTATATTTCGTTGACGTCGATTACCCAGAGCAATTCGCTATTCCAAAGCGTAGCCCAGGGCCTTTGTTTTTATTATAATGATGTAAAATTAAGAAAACAGACCAGTTTTTCCTATAATTGTGTAGGTAAACTATGGTTTAATTCATCGTTATATTTTTAATTCGCAAAATTTTTATATTTAGTGGTTGTATTTTAAACAATTATTAAATTTTTCGTGCATAGGCAAAAGAAATATTATGAGCTGGATAGAAAAAATTCTCCCAAAAGCAAAGTCGACACAGAAAAAGAACATTCCTGAAGGTGTTTGGAGTAAGTGTACTAGCTGTAACGCGGTTCTCTATAAAGTTGAGTTAGATCGACAAATGTCGGTTTGTCCTAAATGTGATCATCATATGCGTATTTCTGCGCGTAAACGTATTGATGGCTTCCTTGACCAAGGCGAACGTCTTGAACTTGGTGAAGAGTTTGAAGCGCAAGATATTCTTAAGTTTAAAGATTCTAAGCGTTATAAAGACAGAATTTCAGCAGCACAAAAAAATACCGGAGAAAAAGACGCCTTAGTTGTGATGAAAGGTGAATTACACGGTATGCCTGTTGTAGCCGCAGCATTTGAGTTTTCTTTCCTAGGTGGTTCAATGGCTTCTGTTGTTGGTGCTCGCTTTGTTAAAGGTGTTGAGTACTGTCTTGAGCACAACTTACCATTTGTGTGTTTCTCAGCAAGTGGCGGTGCGCGCATGCAAGAAGCCTTATTTTCATTAATGCAAATGGCGAAAACCAGTGCTGCACTGGCTAAAATGAGTGAAAAAGGCTTACCTTATGTTTCCGTATTAACAGACCCTACAATGGGTGGTGTCTCTGCTAGTTTAGCTATGCTAGGTGATATAAACGTTGCAGAGCCGAAAGCGTTAATTGGTTTTGCAGGTCCTCGTGTAATCGAGCAAACAGTTCGTGAAAAATTGCCTGAAGGTTTCCAACGTAGTGAATTCTTAAAAGAAAAAGGTGCTATTGACTTGATTGTTGATCGTCGTGAAATGCGCAGTACCTTAGCACGTATGCTTGCTAAATTTATGGGGCAAGATAGCCCAGCTGCATAACGGTAAATTTATGTCAAAATCTATTCAAAGCCATTCAGAGACAAAAAGTCTTACTGAATGGCTTTCTTATTTGGAAAGTATTCATAGCGTTGAAATCGATTTAGGTTTGCAGCGAATTGCTAAAGTGGCAGCGTTATTGAACATTTCATTTCCTCACTCGCAAGTAGTAACTGTTGCTGGTACTAATGGTAAGGGCACAACTTGTGCATTTTTAGAAAACGCCTTGTTAGCAAAAAATATTTCTTGTGCGGTATATTCGTCCCCTCATATTGAACGTTTTAATGAGCGGCTACGCATAAATCGACACGATATTGATGATCAATCGTTAGTTAGTGCTTTTGAGGCCATTGAATTAGCTCGTGGTGATATTACTTTAACCTATTATGAGTATACGACATTAGCAGCTTTTATTATTTTAATGGCAAAACAGCCTGATGTGATTATTCTTGAAGTGGGTTTAGGTGGCCGTTTAGATGCAACTAACATTATAGATGCTGATATAAGCGTGATCACAACAATTGACCTCGACCATCAAGCTTTTTTAGGTGATACGCGTGAAGCGATTGGCTTTGAAAAAGCAGGTATCATGAGAGCAAATAAGCCGGTGGTTATTGGTGATACAAACCCTCCGCAATCACTTGCAGTGCATGCAAATCGCATCGGCGCACTAGCGTATGTGCGTGAACAGCATTTTAGTGTCAAAGAAAACAAAGCTCAGGCGTGGCATTGGCATTTTGAGCAAAGTGACATTTCTACGCTTAATCGCACTTATATACCCCAAGATAATGTTGCAACAGCATTGATGGTATTAACTCTGTTAAGCAAAAGTTTACCCTTAGATATTGAGCAAGAATTTATTAATAAAGTTATTGCGCAAACCAAGGTGCCTGGGCGTCTCGAGAAATTTACTCGCGATTGCGATGTTATTTTAGATGTTGGTCATAATCCGCAAGCAGCAAGATATTTAGCACAGCAAATAAAAAGTATGGCCTATGACAATATTTACGCTGTTATTGGAATGCTGTCAGATAAAGATATTACTAACACCCTAACACCATTAATTTCTGAAGTAGATGACTGGTATGTTGGAACGCTTGATGTTCCTCGAGGTTGTGAAGCGACAGCATTAGCTAAATATGTGCAAATTGATACGGCAAAGATGAATTGCTTTGACAATGTCTCTCAGGCATTTAAAATGGCAAAACAGAAAGCTAAAGCAACTGATCTTATTCTGGTTTTTGGGTCCTTTTATACGGTTGCTGAAGTTAGGCGCATGTTAGTTTAGTAAAGCTGGGAGTCTCGTTTGTCTACACCGTTTCAAAATCGTTTAGTGGGTACTATTATTGTTGCTGCTGTTGCCATCATTTTTTTGCCAGATGTGCTTGATGGCGATAAAAAAACTTATCAAGACAATTTTGAAACTATTCCTGAAGCCCCACAGATTGACTTTCCAAAAGCAGACAAGACTTTCCCCAAAGAAAACTTAACAAAATTACCACAAGAGAAAGTTTCAGATGAAAGGGCAATTGACGAAACGGGTAGCATTGATACATCAAAACTCTTGTCAGAAAATGATGTTTCTGTTTCAACGTTAGCTAAGGAGACAGATTTTTCCGCGCCTAATAGCAAAAAAACTGTTGAAAAAACAGGCAGTGAAAAAATTAATAATTTACCTAGTAAAGCCGTAAAGAAGCAGGCTTGGGTTATTCAACTAGGTAGTTTTCGTCATCAAAATAATGTTGACGAGTTGGTCAATAAGTTAAAGTCTAACGGTTATACAGCTTTTACTAAACCGATTAAAACTAAAAATGGCAAGTTGACCAAGGTGTTTGTTGGTCCAGAATTAATTAAATCGTCGTTAGAAAAGAAGCTACCAGCTTTGAAAAAATTAACTAATGTGCAAGGAAAAGTTGCCCGTTTTAATCCGACTAAATAGCAAAAATATTAGTAAATTCTAGTGCCGTTCTGGTAGAATGCGCGCCTCTAATCAATGAGAACTTTTGATTTATGGTTTGGATAGATTATGCCATTTTGGCTGTTATTGGCATTTCAGCATTAATAAGTTTAGTACGAGGATTTGTTAAGGAAGCTGTGTCCTTAATTGTTTGGATCAGTGCCTTCTTCGTTGCTAGTAGCTTTTATGTTAATTTGTCGACCTTCCTTACTAATATTTCTGATCAGCTACTACGCAATGCCGCTTCTATTGCTATTCTTTTTATAACCACTTTAATTTTAGGTGCCTTAGTCAATTATATTATTGGTCAATTGGTTAGTCGTACTGGCTTGTCTGGTACTGATAGGGTGTTAGGTATAGTTTTTGGTGCATTGCGCGGTGTGTTAGTTTCGGCAGCGGTTTTATTTTTTATGGACGCTTTTACCCCTGCATCGTCTAGCGCCTGGTGGCAAAGTTCTCAGTTGATCCCAGAATTTACATTAATAGTTGAATGGTTTTTTGAATATCTCAAACAATCATCAAGTTTTTTAACTTAAACTTAGTTCGTCGGAGAATAAGTTCATGTGTGGTATTGTTGGTATTGTTGGTAAAACTCCAGTTGGTCAAGCGCTATATGATGGTTTAACGGTGTTACAACATCGTGGTCAAGATGCGGCTGGGATCGTGACTATTCACGATAATACATTTAGATTGCGTAAAGGCAATGGCTTAGTGAAAGATGTTTTTCACACTCGTCATATGTTGCGTTTACAAGGCAATATTGGCATCGGCCATATTCGCTACCCTACGGCAGGCACTTCAAGCTCATCTGAAGCTCAGCCATTCTATGCCAATTCACCTTTTGGTATTGCATTGGCTCATAATGGTAATCTTACTAACGCTGAAGAATTAAAGCAGTGGTTAAATACTAAAGCGCGTCGTCATGTTAACACTACCTCTGATTCAGAGTTATTGTTAAATATTTTAGGCCATGAGCTGCAAAACACTGACCGACATGAACTGGATCCAAGTGATATTTTTAGTGCTATAAGTAACGTTCACAAACGTGTACGCGGTGCCTATGCAACTGTTGCTTTAATTATTGGTTACGGCATGGTGGCATTTCGTGATCCTAATGGCATTCGTCCATTAGTATTCGGTAAACGTGAAACTGAAGCTGGCGTTGAATACATGATAGCGTCAGAGTCTGTAGCACTTGATGCAAATGAGTTTGAATTTGTACGAGATGTTGCACCAGGTGAAGCTATTTTCTTTTCTGAGTCTGGCCAAATTCATAGTCAACAATGTGCAGAAAACCCAAGTTTTCATCCGTGTATTTTTGAGTATGTTTATTTTGCTCGCCCAGATTCGGCCATTGATAAAATTTCAGTGTACGGTTCACGTGTTGAAATGGGTAAAAAGCTTGGTGATAAAATTGCCAAAGAGTGGGACGATATTGATATCGATGTAGTAATTCCAATCCCAGAAACTTCTTGTGACACCGCCTTAGAAATTGCTCGTCATTTAGATATTCCATACCGTCAAGGGTTTGTGAAAAACCGTTATATTGGCCGTACATTTATTATGCCTGGTCAAGAACAACGTAAAAAATCAGTTCGTCGCAAACTAAACGCGATTGGCGCTGAGTTTGTTGGCAAGAACGTGCTATTGGTTGATGACTCAATTGTGCGTGGCACAACCTCAGGGCAAATCATAGAAATGGCCAGAGCAGCTGGTGCTAAGAAAGTTTATTTTGCTTCTGCTGCACCGGAAATACGCTTTCCAAATGTTTATGGTATTGATATGCCAAGTGCCAATGAATTGATTGCTCATGGCCGTGAACTTGACGATATTTGTCAATTAATTGGTGCTGATAAATTAATTTACCAAACTTTGGAAGATTTGGTGTCGGCAGTATCAACAGCTAATCCAGACATTGAAGAATTTGAAACCTCAGTATTTGACGGTCAATATGTAACCCAAGATATTAATCAAGGTTACCTGGAAAGACTGGACGCGTTGCGCAATAACGAGACTAAAGAGACTTCTGATAAGAACGCAGACTCAATTATTGATATGCATAATGAAGGGGCTGAATAAGCCATTTAGTAAACGAGTAATTTACTCAGCTTGCTTTAATATAAGAGCCCGCAAATAGCGGGCTTTTTATATTCTAGATGAAGGGTATTACATAGAGTCACAAAAGTGCAACTATGTTATTGAAGCTTTTACTTAGCTTACATACTCCACGCCAAGGCCTAAGTTAAACACTATAGCGCTTGCTGCCATTAAGGCGACAATGAGAACTAAACCACAAGTTACAACTGAACTTGAGTAAATAAAGCCTTTTTCTTCAGGAATGTTCATCATTATCGGCACACCAGAATAAAGTAGATATACTGAGTAGCTTAAAGCTGCTAAGCCAGCTAAAACTACAAACCACAATACTGGAAATAATGCCGTAAGCCCAACCATTAATAATGGGGTTGCCGCATAGGCCGCTAATTCGAGTGATTGTGTAAAATCAGGTGTTGAATCAAACGTTTTTGCCATCCATTGTATAAGTGCTGCCAATGCAAACACGCCTCCAATTAATCCAAAATACATAGCAATAGACATAAATAGTGCGTTTGATTCTGTTAATTTAATTGGATCGCCAGCACCTATGGTCCACCCAATATGAGCGGCTGCATAGTAGCCACAAATTGCGGGAATAAGTGCAATGGTAAGAATATGCACCATAGAATACATTAAGCTTTCGTGACGTTTCTCAATAGTTTGCCATTCTTTTTTAGGTGCAGTATAAAGCCCCCAGATATGATTTAAGATCATGTTATATACCTCTCTCTGTCCCCAAAAATAATGCAGATATAAGTAAACTTCTGCTACCTTGCGTTGTGATCAACAGTTCTTATTTTTATTGTTGATATTATATTTATGTAAGATGGCGAGGGATTCGTCAAGAGTTGTTTGATATTTAGGCTAAAATAGTTTTTTTTTAGCCATCTATCAGTCTGATAGCGGAGAGTTTTACTAAGAATGTGATCAACATACCTTAATACGGACAATTTTCATCACTTCCATTTCAAAACCTGCAACCGTTTCGATAGCCGGATAATAAGTAATATTAACTTGCTGCTTTTGCAACGACTTATACAACTTTTTACGACGGTATTTAAATGGAACATCAATGCCTTTTATCATAATCGTATTGAGATACCATTCATCGTCTTCTCGTTGAACGTGAGATACAACAGTTTGTTGTTCACTATGAGTGAGCGCTTGGTGTTTTTTTGTTAATGATTTTGCATCAGTTCTTTTCATTTTTCCGCTCAATATTAAATTGTTAGTGAAACTGCTATTTGTTAACCAGGGGATTAACTATTTACCGTCTATCATAACAAAACTAGCTTGAGGCATCATTCACTCTTGCTAATTTGCGTGATATCTCGCAATTTTGCTAGCAACTAGGAAGTAACGCTTTTAAAATAATGCCAAAATCTCTTAAAGCTGATGTTATGCCGTATTCCGAATTACTTGACCCAATAAATCGTTTTTTAAAAGTTACTACGCCAGATGCTTGGGTGTCGCAAGCACAAGCTAAAGAAAATTTAGATATTATTCTTATTGATCACTTAATTTGTGAACTAAAAGCCGCGCAATCAGCTATGTTCCTGATTCGAAAATATGCTGTCGATAAGGAAAGTGGTGATGCGCTTTTGGCTTGGTTACAACCTTTTGAAGCATTAATTTATAAAAGGCAAGGTGACTGGCGTACGTTAGCGGCTAAAAATAAACTCACTAAATCTGTTATTCCAAAAGCAGACTCTCCTTATGGACAGAGCTTGATTGACAAAATGGTGTTATTGATTAAAGAAGAATTGCACCACTTTTATCAAGTGTTAGAAATTATGGATGAATATGGTATTGAGTATCGAAGTATTACGCCATGTCGATATGCTAAAGGCATGTTACGACATGTGAAAACATTTGAACCTGATGCACTAATTGATAAGTTGATCATAGGCGCTTATATTGAGGCGCGTTCATGTGAACGATTCGCCAAGCTGGCCCCTTATGTTGATAAGCGCCTTGGAGATTTTTATATTTCATTATTGCGCTCTGAAGCCCGTCATTATCAAGATTACTTAACGTTAGCAAAAGAAATCGCTGGTCCAGAGCATAGTAATAAAGTTGACAGTCGTATTGAGTACTTTGGTAACGTTGAAGCGGAGTTAATTACTAGCCGCGATCAAGATTTTAAATTCCATAGTGGTGTTCCGTTAACTGCCACTTGTTAGGCATTAAGTAACAAATTATTAATATTTTACTTATACATTGTTAAACTATTGTGTAACACGATAGTATGGCACCATGCGCAAAAATAGCGCTTTGTCTTTACCCTCGAAAATATAATAATAAGGAAAGTAATTAATGCGCACTATGATTGCATTGGTTGGGGCTGTGGCTTGTTTAACAGCCTGCCAACCGCAAAATACCACCGAAACTACGCCATCAAAACCAACGGCGGCAAACGTCGAGAGCTCAGCAGCACAGAAAAGCATATTAAGCGAGAGCGAGCGCTTAAACGAATGGTTTGCTGCCAAATATGAAGAGCAATTACAAACTAGTCCAATCATGTTGACATTTTTAGGTCGCAAAGAAAAATATGACCAAATAAATGATATGACGGAAGCATTTGAGAAAGAGCAATTAGCATGGCAAGCACAAACCGTAGCTGATTTAAAGGCTAACTTTGATTATGACAAGTTAACTGCCGAGGCCAAAATCTCATATGACATTTGGCTTTATCAATATGAGCAAGCAAAAGCAGGGCAGCAGTTTAACAAAAATGGTTATATTTTTACCCAATTTAATGGCATTCAAGCGTTTGCAGCACAATTTTTAATTAACTTCCATCGTGTTGACGAACTAAGTGACATGCAAGCTTATATTAAGCGTATTGCAGGTATTAGTACCGCAATCGACCAGCTATTAGTGCGCGCTAAAGAGAATGCGGCAGAGGGAACACGACCACCAAGATTTGCTTATGAAGGTGTTATTGAACAAGCAGGCAATTTAATTACAGGTATTCCGTTTTCAAATGCCGAGGGCGCAACTGACTCACCGCTGTGGATGGACGTACAACGCAAAATTAAAGCTTTAGTTGATGCAGAAAAAATAACAGCAGAGCAAGCTGAAACATTAATAAATGATGCAAAAACACAATTATTGGAAAGCTTTAAGCCTAGCTACCAAGCTTTAATTGCATGGTTTGAAAGCGATATAGAAAATACTGCTAGCAATGCGACCGGAGTTTCAACCCAAAAAAATGGTCAAGCTTTTTATGATCATATGATCGGCGTTTCTACGACAACAAAGTTATCTTCGGCAGAAATTCATGATATTGGCGTTAAGGAAGTTGCTCGTATTACTAAAGAGATGATAGCGATTAAAGAGCGAGTTGGCTTTGAAGGGGATTTACAGGCGTTTTTTAATTTCATTAAAACCGATGAGCAATTTTTCTACCCAAATACCGATGAAGGGCGACAAGGTTATATCACAGATACTGAGGCATACTTAGCGGTTATCAATGAGCAGTTACCTGATTACTTTGGTATTTTACCTAAAGCTGATTTAGTGGTTAAACGTGTTGAAGCCTTTAGAGAGCAAGATGGTGCGGCACAGCATTATAACCCGGGTACGCCTGATGGTAGTCGCCCTGGTGTCTACTATGCGCATTTATCTGATATGGCATCAATGCCAAAGAATGAAATGGAAGGTGTAGCTTATCATGAAGGTAATCCTGGCCATCATATGCAAATTTCGATAGCGCAAGAGCTAACATCAATACCACAATTTAGAACGCAAGCTAACTTTACTGCCTACAGCGAAGGCTGGGGCTTATATGCTGAACTATTGGCTAAAGAGATGGGCGCATATAAGAATGATTTTTCTGACTTTGGTCGCTTAGTGAATGAAATGTGGCGAGCCGTGCGTTTAGTCGTTGATACCGGACTGCACGCTAAAGGCTGGACTGAGCAGCAAGCCATTGCTTACTTTAAAGAAAAAACACCAATTGCAGAAGAAGCGATTATTTCAGAAGTCCGTCGTTACTTAGTAATACCGGGACAAGCGACTGCTTATAAAATCGGTATGTTAAAAATTATTGAGTTACGCGAAAATGCCAAGAAAGCGTTAGGAGAACGTTTTGATATTCGAGGTTTCCACGATACAGTTTTAGGTGGCGGTGCTATGCCGTTAGCTATACTAGAGCGTCGCGTAAACGATTGGGTAGCAAACAATACCCCTAAATAGCACATAAACAGGTAATGTCATAAATAAAACGCCTAAGCATTTACTTAGGCGTTTTTATATTCGGCCTCTTTCAGGCGTTCTGTACTTTGAGGCATACTTTCAGGCTTGTCTGTCGATGAATAGCCCGTTGTTTAGTTTCAGATAAAACTAAAAGCGAAAAGTATTATTGATTAGGACTTTCAAACGGATTATTCATCAGCTCCATAGTATCAGGAGTTACTTTTAGCCATGCACCTTGTTCGTACCAGTCGCCAAGTACAATGCGCTTGGCATTTTGTTGGTTGGCCTTGAGTTGGTGTATATTAGGGCGATGTGTATGGCCATGGATAAGTAATTGGCTTTGCTGTTGCTCGAGACAACGAACTACTTCGCTTTCTGTTACATCCATGATCTCTTGTGACTTCATTGCGGTTGCAAAAGCACTTTTATCACGGTAATTGTTGGCAATTTTGCGGCGCACAAACAATGGTAGGCTTTTAATCATAGTTTGCCACCACCAACTGCGTGATTTCTTTCGAAATGCTTGATAACCCACATCACGGGTACATAACGTGTCACCGTGCATGATCACCACTGGTTTGCCATACAAATCAATTAACGTTACTTCGGGTAGCAATACCATACCACTTTGCTTCGCAAACCGGTTGCCGAGCAGAAAATCACGATTGCCATGTATAAAGTAAATTTTGCAGCCAAGCTTTGCAAGTGTGTTAATTGCTCGCGAAATTTCTAATATAAAAGGGCTGTCGTCATCGTCGCCCACCCAATATTCAAATAAGTCACCAAGAATATATAGTGCTTGAGCGTTAGGAGCTTCATTTTTTAAAAATGATAAAAAACAGGCCGTAATATCAGGCCTGTTTTGAGCAAGGTGTAAATCAGCAATAAAATAGGTTAATGCTGAATTTACACTTGTTTGAGAAGTAATACTCATTGTATTAATTTTAAACTGTGACCATTAAGCTACAATTGTTTCTTCAATTAAAATTTCTTCTTTAGGTACATCGTCATGGAAGCCCATGCGACCGGTATCAACTAAGGTCATTTTGTCAACAATGTCCATGCCTTCAACAACTTTAGCAAACACACAGTAGCCCCAGCCGTGCATGTCTTCACTTTTAAAGTTAAGGAAGTCGTTATCAACTAAGTTAATAAAAAACTGTGCTGACGCTGAGTGTGGATCTTGTGTTCTAGCCATTGCTAAAGTACCACGAGCGTTGCTTAAGCCGTTGTTAGCTTCATTTTGAATACTAGCGCGAGTGTCTTTTTCGCTCATACCTGATGCAAAGCCACCACCTTGTGCCATAAAGCCTTTAATAACACGATGAAAAATAGTGCCATTGTAGAAGCCATCTTCAGCGTATTGTTGGAAGTTTTTTGCGGTAATCGGGGCATTTTCAAAATCTAATTCAATTTTAATATCGCCTAATGTTGTTTTAAATGTGATCATTTGCGCTCTCATAAATATAAAAGAAATGTAATTGCGCAAATTGTAACGTAATCAAAGCAACATTTCTCGGCAAAATTTCATCGCTTAATATTCAGTTATGTGAGCCAAGTTAATGATTCATTGCAATTCTTGCGGTACAATTGCCCGAACTTTGCTGATCGCAAGGTATAAATTTTATTACGCATTCATATTAGATAGGAAAAAAGCACCATTATGTTACAGATTTATAATACCTTAAGCCGGAAAAAAGAAGTTTTTAAACCAATCACTTCCAACAAGGTAGGTTTGTATGTATGCGGAATTACAATTTATGATCGCTGCCATATTGGTCATGCGAGAACCTATGTCGCTTTCGATATTATCGCTCGATACTTTAAATACTTAGGCTATGACTTAACGCATGTAAGAAACATTACCGATGTTGATGACAAAATTATCAAACGCGCTAATGAAAATGGCGAAAGCTGTGATGATTTAACCAAACGTATGACCGAGCAAATGTATCAAGACTTTGATGACTTAAACATTATGCGCCCCGATATTGCCCCGACGGTTACTGGCCATATGGATGAAATTATTGCTTTGGTAGAACGTCTTATCGAACGTAAGCACGCGTATGTTGCTAGTAATGGCGATGTTATGTTTGACGTGAGCAGCTATGATGATTACGGAAAATTAAGCCTGCAAAATTTGGATATGTTGCAAGCTGGTGCTCGTGTTGACGTTGACGATGCTAAACGTAGTCCACTGGATTTCGTACTGTGGAAAATGGCTAAACCAGACGAGCCTAGTTGGGACTCACCATGGGGTAAAGGCCGCCCAGGTTGGCATATTGAATGTTCGGCAATGAACAGTAAACATTTAGGTGAGCACTTTGATATTCACGGTGGTGGCTCTGATTTACAATTTCCACATCATGAAAATGAAATTGCGCAATCATGTTGTGCTTTTGATACACCATACGTAAATTACTGGATGCACGGTGGCATGGTGCAAGTTAACAAAGAAAAAATGTCAAAGTCGTTAAATAACTTTTTCACTCTACGTAGTGTGCTTGATGAATACGACGCTGAAACTGTAAGATTCTTCTTAACTTCAAGCCATTACCGTAGTCAGTTAAACTATTCGCAAGATAATTTAACGCAGGCGCGTGCTAGTCTTGAGCGCATTTACACAGCACTTCGTGATGTCACTCCTATTAAGAGTGAGTTACAAGGCAATGAATATGTTCAGCGTTTTGAAAAAGCCATGAATGATGATTTTAACTGCCCAGAAGCTATGCCAGTGTTATTTGAATTGGCCAAAGAAATAAACCGAGTAAAAGCAGAAAGCAGTGAAGAAGCAGGCAAATTAGCCTTTATCTTAATATCTTTGGGTGAAGTATTAGGTATTGCACAAAATTCAGCGGAAGACTTTTTACAAGGTGGTAGTGGCGATAGCGACGAAGCCGCTGAAATTGAAGCGTTAATTGTGCAACGTAATGAAGCGCGTGCTAATAAAGATTGGGCCAAAGCTGACGATGCTCGTGACAAACTTGCCGCGATGAATGTAATTCTAGAAGACAGTGCAGGCAAAACAACGTGGCGCAAAGCATAAGTTTTCGGTTGTTAGTTTGAAAAGAAAAGCCAGTATCGAGGATACTGGCTTTTTTAATGCGTTCATATCAGTTGAAACGTTTGCTATTAGCTATGAAACTCTTCGCACGCTATTAGGGTATTTTCCATTAGACTAGCAACCGTCATAGGACCAACGCCACCTGGGACGGGAGTAATATGGCTGGCACTATTTTTTGCTTGAGCAAAGCCAACATCGCCAACAAGTTTGCCACTGTCGAGTCGATTAATGCCAACATCAATTACAATAGCACCGTCTTTAATCCACTCTCCTGGAATAAATTCAGGCTTACCAACGGCAACAACAAGTAAATCAGCATTTCGCACTTTGTGCTCTAAATCTTTTGTGAATCTATGAGTTGTTGTTACTGTACATCCCGCTAACAGTAATTCTAGCGTCATTGGGCGACCAACAATATTCGATGCACCAACGACAACCGCTTCTAAGCCATGCGGTGAAACACCTGTTGATTCAATTAACTCCATGATGCCTTTAGGTGTGCATGGGCGAAGGCCTGGTTGCCTTAAGGCAAGTTTACCCACATTATTCGGATGAAAGCCGTCAACATCTTTCGTTGGGTTAATATGCTCGATAATTAAATTAGCATCTAATCCTTCAGGTAATGGTAATTGCACAAGAATGCCGTCAATTTCATCATCTTTATTTAATTCGTCGATAAGCTGAAATAAATCACTTTGAGAAGTACTTGGCGGTAAGTCATATGATCGAGAGACAAAGCCAACTTCTTCACATGCTTTGCGTTTACTACCAACATAAACCTGAGAGGCGGGATCTGAGCCGACCAAAATTACTGCTAAACCAGGTGCACGTAAGCCCTTTTCTAATCGTTGTTGTACTTTATCTTTAATAGAATGGCGTAGTTGTTGGGCGATCAACTTACCGTCAATAAGCGCTGCAGTCATAATACTTCACAAAAGGTTAAAAAAACGCGCGTATTTTCGCATATTAATGTGGCTATTTATAGCAGCTAACATGAAAGAGTGTAGAAATTAGCTTTTATACATATATTGCCGGTAAAATTTGTAATTAGTGTTTGTTTGCGCAATTAAGCGTTATTTTAACCAAGCTGCTGTAAAAGTGAGCGAACAAACATTTATTTAAAAAAAGTGTTTGACGCGCAACGGGCAACTAGGTAATATCCGCACCCGTTGAGAACGCAAGCGTTTTTAACAAATGTCGGTGATTAGCGCAGCTTGGTAGCGCACTTGGTTTGGGTCCAAGGGGTCGCAAGTTCGAATCTTGCATCACCGACCACTTTTTCTTTCTAATAACTTAGTGTTGTTTAAAAGGGTAAGTATCGGTTTGGGTGTCTTTAAGTTCAGTCGAAAGTTTGAATTTTGCATCACAACCACTTTTTCATTTTTTTAAATGAAAAAGGAATAGACTTTCTATATAGTTAAGTTTGTTCAGCATCTGTAGGTAATGTGCGCCCTTAGCTCAGCTGGATAGAGCAACGCCCTTCTAAGGCGTGGGTCGTAGGTTCGAATCCTACAGGGCGTGCCATACAGTGGTGGCTATAGCTCAGTTGGTAGAGCCCCGGATTGTGATTCCGGTTGTCGTGGGTTCAAGTCCCATTAGCCACCCCATTCTTTGTATGGGTTACAAAAAAGTATATCGGTGATTAGCGCAGCTTGGTAGCGCACTTGGTTTGGGTCCAAGGGGTCGCAAGTTCGAATCTTGCATCACCGACCACTTTCTTCTTATTTCTCTCCAAATTTCAATCATTTATTATCGTAAAAACAAGTTTTTATTCAATTTATTGAATTTATTTTCGTTCTATACTCGACTCTTGCTGAAAGCGCCGCTATAATTTCGCGTCATTATTTTAATCTGAACATCTTTATTCGGATTTTCCGGGCTGTGTTAGCAATTGCTATCTAGCTGAATACATAACTTTACGACAAAGTTTTGTGACTATATTTAGATGCGTTCTAGAAAGCGTAAATACGCTAAGTTTTTGAGGTAATTAAATGCAAGTTTCAGTTGAGACTACAGAAGGTTTGGGACGTCGTATTTCGATTTCAGTTCCTGCCGAAACAGTAGATGTTGAAGTTAAAAATCGTCTTCGCCATATCGCCAAGACCCAACGTATCAATGGTTTCCGTCCAGGTAAAGTACCACCGTCAGTAATCCAAAAACGTTACGGTAAGTCAGTTCGTCAAGAAGTAGCTGGAGAATTAATGCAACGTAACTTTGTTGACGCAATTGTTGCTGAAAAATTAAACCCAGCTGGTCGTCCTGAATTTATTGCTAAAAGCAATGAAGACGGTAAAGCGCTTGAGTTTGAAGCAACATTTGAAGTTTACCCGGAAGTTGAGCTAAAAGATTTAGAAAAAATTGCGGTTGAACGTCCAGAAGTTGAAGTGACTGATAAAGATTTAGATGAAATGTTTGAAACTTTACAAAACCAGCACAAAACTTGGAAAGAAAACAAGCGTAAAACAAAGAAAGGCGATAAGCTAACAATTGACTTCAACGGTCGTGTTGATGGTGAAGAATTTGAAGGCGGTAAAGCTGAAGGTTTTGAACTTGAACTTGGTTCTGGTCGCATGATCCCAGGTTTCGAAAAAGAAATCACAGGTATGAAGGTTGGTGAAGAGAAAACTATTACAGTGACTTTCCCAGAAGATTACCATGCAGAAAACCTAAAAGGTAAAAATGCTGAGTTTGATATTGTTGTTCATAAAACTGAAGGACCAGTATTACCAGCAGTTGATGAAGAATTCGCTAAGTTATTTGGTGTAGAAGAAGGTGGTGTTGAAGCACTTCGTGAAGAAGTTGGCAAAAACATGACTCGTGAACTTAACCAAGCCGTAAAAGCTAAAGTTAAAGAACAAGTAATCGAAGGTTTACTTGAGGTAAACGAAATTGAAATTCCAGCTGCGCTAGTAGCTCAAGAAGTTGAAGTATTACGTAAGCAAGCACTACAACGTTTTGCTGGCCAAATGGATCCTAACAACTTACCTGAATTACCAGCTGAGATGTTTGAAGAGCAAGCAAGCCGTCGCGTTAAAACTGGTTTACTGTTAGGTGAAGTGATCAAAGTTAACGAATTAAAAGTTGACGAAGCAAAAGTAACTGAGTTAATTGAATCAGCAGCTTCAGCTTACGAAGATCCTGCGGAAGTTATCGAGTACTACAAAACAAACAAAGAACTTGCACAACAAATGCAAAATGTTGCATTAGAAGAGCAAGCGGTTGAGTTGTTACTTGAAAGCGCAAAAGTTAAAGACAAAAAAGCAAGTTTCAAAGATATTATGAATCCAGAAGGTAAATAGACCTTTTAGATTGACATTCTGTTGAGCAATCGCTTAAATGGCTTATATGGGGACATATGAGCCATTTTTTTATAAAAAGGAAAGTTAGTTGTTTACTTCTCACAATAATTCTCACGATTTAACCAGTGTTACCGAAAGCGCCTTAGTGCCAATGGTTGTAGAGCAAACCGCAAAAGGCGAGCGCTCTTACGATATTTATTCTCGACTATTAAAAGAACGCGTTATTTTCCTATGTGGTCAAGTTGAAGACCATATGGCCAATTTAATTGTGGCCCAAATGTTGTTTTTGGAGTCAGAAAGTCCAGATAAAGATATTTACCTTTACATTAACTCGCCTGGTGGCTCTGTTACTGCTGGGATGGCGATATACGATACGATGAAGTTTATTAAGCCAAACGTTAGTACGGTTTGTATTGGCCAAGCGGCGAGCATGGGCGCATTTTTACTATCAGGTGGTGAAAAAGGTAAGCGCTATTGTTTACCTAACGCTCGCGTGATGATTCATCAACCGCTAGGTGGTTTCCAAGGTCAGGCGTCTGACTTTGAAATACACGCAAAAGAAATTTTGTACATTAAAGAGAAATTGAATCGTTTAATGGCGGAGCATACAGGTCAGCCATTAGAGAAAGTATCTGAAGATACTGACCGCGATAACTTCTTAAGTGCAGAAAGTGCGGTTGAATATGGCTTAGTTGATGCCATATTAGAACAAAGAATCGATAAATAACGGTCTACTTTGTTATTCGCGTTGTTATTTACGCGATTTATGAAATACTAAGTAGTATTAGTTTAGAAAAATTTTTAAATATTAGAGGTACCGTATGACCGATATGAAAACAGGTGACGGTGATGACGGTAAGTTACTGTATTGTTCATTCTGTGGAAAAAGTCAGCATGAAGTACGTAAGTTAATTGCAGGCCCTTCGGTTTTTGTTTGTGATGAATGTGTCGAACTATGTAATGACATTATTCGTGAAGAAATTAAAGAAATCGCGCCAAAGCAAGATAAAGAAAGCTTACCAACGCCAATTGAAATTCGCGAAAGCCTTGACGACTACGTTATTGGCCAAGAGCATGCTAAAAAAGTGCTCGCTGTTGCTGTTTACAACCATTATAAACGCTTGCGCAATGGCGATTCACATAATGGTGTAGAGTTAAGTAAAAGTAATATTTTACTTATTGGGCCAACGGGTAGTGGTAAAACCTTATTAGCACAAACGCTAGCACGATTATTAGATGTGCCGTTTACTATGGCTGATGCAACAACATTAACTGAAGCTGGTTATGTTGGTGAAGATGTTGAAAACATCATTCAAAAATTACTGCAAAAATGTGACTACGACGTTGAAAAAGCGCAACGTGGTATTGTGTACATTGACGAAATTGACAAAATTTCGCGTAAGTCTGATAACCCATCAATTACCCGAGATGTTTCTGGTGAGGGCGTTCAGCAAGCGTTATTGAAATTAATTGAAGGTACAATTGCTTCAGTGCCACCACAAGGTGGACGTAAGCACCCGCAGCAAGAATTCTTGCAAGTAGACACGTCTAAAATCTTATTTATTTGTGGTGGTGCATTCGCCGGGTTAGATAAGGTGGTTGAGCAACGATGTCATACCGGGACGGGTATAGGTTTTGGCGCAACGGTTCGTGGTAAAGAAGACGAGAAAAGCTTAACTGAGCGTTTTAAAGACGTAGAGCCGGAAGATTTAGTTAAATACGGTTTGATCCCTGAGTTTATTGGTCGTTTACCTGTTGTGGCAACGTTGACCGAATTGGATGAAGCAGCGCTTATTCAAATTCTTCAAGAGCCTAAGAACGCGTTAACAAAACAGTTCAGTGCGCTTTTTGATATGGAAAAAGTTGAACTTGAATTTAGAGAAGATGCCTTAACGGCAATTGCTCACAAAGCTATGGTTCGAAAAACAGGTGCTCGTGGTTTACGTTCAATCGTTGAAGGTGTTTTACTTGATACCATGTATGAACTGCCATCAATGGAAAATGCTGCGAAAGTGGTTGTGGATGAGACCGTAATTAAAGGTGAATCTAAGCCGATTATTATTTATGAAACGCAGCAAGATAAAGCGTCTTCAGAGTAAAAATATAAAACAATGAAATAAAAGTGGCGTTAGTCTGATTGATTAACGTCACTTTTTTTTATTCACCTGTTGAAAGTATTGGCAAACGCCCCATATACAAATACATGTCCTAATACCAATTGGTATTTAAAATTACATCATACGATTCACCGAGAGAGTAACCAATGACTAAAGAGTTATCTGGCGTAGTTGAAATTCCCGTATTAGCCTTACGTGATGTTGTTGTCTATCCGCAAATGGTCATTCCATTATTTGTTGGTCGCGAAAAGTCGATTCGCTGTTTAGATATTGCTAACGAGAATGACAAACAAATTTTTCTAGTGGCGCAAAAAGACGCCGCAATTGACGAACCATCAGAAAGCGATTTATACCAAACAGGTACTATTGCCACTATTTTACAAATGCTTAAACTACCTGACGGTACAGTAAAGGTACTTGTAGAAGGCGCTCGACGAGCCACTATCAGCGAATTTGTTGAAACTGATGAATATTTCACTGCTAATGCCAGTTATTTAAGTGTAGAAGGCGAGCCAGATGAAAGCACTGAAGTACTGATCCGTTCTGCTATTTCTCAGTTTGAAGGCTATGTAAAACTTAATAAAAAAATACCACCGGAAGTTTTAACATCAATTTCAGGTATTGATGATGCTGAACAATTGGCTGATACCATGGCGGCACATATGCCATTGAAGCTAGTCGACAAACAAAAAGTATTGGAAATTACTAACGTCTCGGAACGCCTTGAATATTTAATGGCATTGATGGAAGGCGAAATTGACCTATTACAAGTTGAGAAAAAAATTCGTACTCGTGTTAAAAAACAGATGGAAAAAAGTCAACGCGAATACTATTTGAATGAGCAAATGAAAGCTATTCAAAAAGAGTTAGGTGATGATGAAGAAGGCGCCAACGAAGCTGAGCAAATAGAAAAGCAGATTGAAGAAGCTCAGATGCCAGCTGAGGCAAAAGAAAAAACCTTAACCGAGCTAAAAAAATTAAAAATGATGTCGCCAATGTCGGCGGAAGCAACGGTAGTACGCAGCTATATTGACTGGATGCTGAGTGTACCTTGGAAAAAGCGCAGCAAGCTAAAGCGTAACTTAAGCTTAGCGCAAGACGTGCTTGATAAAGATCATTATGGCTTAGATAAGGTTAAAGAGCGCATTTTAGAGTACTTAGCGGTACAGCAACGTGTTAGCCAGTTAAAAGGACCTATTTTATGTTTAGTTGGGCCTCCAGGGGTTGGTAAAACCTCGCTAGGCCAGTCTATTGCTAAGTCGACAGGGCGAAAATATGTGCGTATGGCCTTAGGTGGTGTGCGCGATGAAGCGGAAATTCGTGGTCATAGAAGAACCTATATTGGTTCATTACCGGGTAAGTTAATTCAAAAAATCGCTAAAGTGGGGGTTAAGAACCCATTATTCTTGCTTGATGAGATCGATAAAATGGCCTCTGACATGCGTGGCGATCCAGCTTCTGCACTGTTAGAAGTGTTAGATCCAGAGCAAAATAGCAGCTTTAACGACCATTATTTAGAGGTAGATTACGACCTATCTGATGTTATGTTTGTGGCAACGTCAAATAGCATGGATATTCCAGGGCCATTGCTCGACCGCATGGAAGTTATTCGCTTGTCGGGTTATACCGAAGATGAAAAGCTTAATATTGCGAAAAGTCATTTGGTTGAGAAGCAAATTGAACGCAATGGATTAAAGTCTAAGGAAATTGAAATTGAAGATAGTGCAATTATTGGCATTATTCGTTATTACACGCGTGAAGCGGGTGTACGTGCGTTAGAGCGTGAGATTTCCAAATTATGTCGTAAAGCGGTTAAATCAATCTTGCTTGATAAGACTTTGAAGAAAGTTGTTATCAATCAAGATAATTTGTCGGAGTTTCTCGGTGTGCAGCGTTTTGATTATGGCAAGGCAGATGAAGAAAATCGCGTTGGCTTAGTTACCGGGTTAGCATGGACACAAGTAGGCGGTGAGTTACTTACGATTGAAACGGCATCTGTGCCAGGAAAAGGTAAGTTAAGTTACACCGGATCACTTGGTGATGTTATGCAAGAGTCTATTCAAGCGGCCATGACGGTAGTACGTAGTCGCACTGAAAAGCTACGTATTAATGATGATTTTTACGAAAAGCGTGATATTCATGTGCATGTACCTGAGGGGGCGACGCCAAAAGATGGCCCAAGTGCAGGTATCGGCATGGCGACAGCATTAGTGTCGAGTTTGACCGGTAATCCCGTTAAAGCAGATGTTGCTATGACAGGGGAAATTACTTTACGTGGTGAAGTATTGGCTATCGGTGGTTTGAAAGAAAAACTACTAGCAGCACATCGTGGTGGAATAAAAACCGTGGTAATTCCGCATGAAAATGAACGTGATTTAAAGGAAATACCAGAAAATGTTAAAGCCGATTTAACAATTCACCCGGTAAAATGGATTGATGATGTGTTGAAAATAGCACTGGAACATCCAGTTGAAAAATGGCAGTTAGACGACTAAATGCCCATGAAAGCGGCTAATTTTGTTGGAAAATTGAAAAAATTAGCAAAAAAAGCAAAAAAAATGCAATTAACGCTTTTCAAACGCTGAAACTATGGTAAGTTAATGACGCTGATAACGCTAGAGCCCCTATTCATAAGGGGTCTAGTAGAGATAAAAATAATTATCAATATTTTTAGTTTTCTTTAACTCAGTGCTTGATGTTCAAAAAGAAGCTTGATATAAGAGTTTCTGCAGGACGCTAAAAACAAAAGATAGCGCTGAATAATAACAATTGAAGGGGAATACACTGTGAATAAATCTCAATTAATCGAGAAAATTGCTGCTGGTGCTGACATTTCTAAAGCTGCGGCTGGTCGTGCGTTAGATTCATTTATCGAAGCAGTTACAGAAGAGTTAAAAGGCGGCGAGCAAGTTGCATTAGTTGGTTTTGGTACTTTCTCAGTACGTGACCGTGCAGCACGCACAGGTCGCAACCCACAAACTGGTGCAACTATTGAAATCGCAGCAGCTAAAATCCCATCTTTCAAAGCTGGTAAAGCACTTAAAGATGCATGTAACTAATCACTAGCAGTTTATTGCTAACGATTATGAATTAAGCCGCTGTTTAGCGGCTTAATTGTTTTTAACAAACAGAAAAATTTAGTTTATTAAGCTTTACCCTATAGCCTAGAACACCTTTACTATTCCCGTCATTACGATTTCATTTGTCGCTCAATTGTGACTTTCATCAAAATTTCCTTTTTGACCTTAGTCAAGCTTTGCGTTGAAGCCGAGCAACTTACATTATGGTGAGAGCATTTTAATGCTATATTAGCGGCTCTTTCTTATGTGCTTTTAATACTTAGTCGTAGTTTAAGCAGAGTTATTGTTAATAAGCTATTTTGTTTGAATAGACTTTATTACAATGTATAACTAGGAAAAGAATAACAGAGTTGTTAACCTTGCTTTCGCATCGCGTTGTTGCAACGTTTTACTTGATAATTGTAGGTATAAATTAATTAATATGACTATATTCTGGCTAGCAGTACTGTTTTTAATAGTAATTGCATTACTTATTGTTTGGCGAATATTTGCTACCCCTAAAAATGCTATTGGTGCCGACAACACTAATATTCGTCAGGAAACTAATGTTACGTTATATCATGAGCATTTAGCGCAGTTAGATAATGATTTAGCGGAAGGCAGTATAGAGCAAGACAGTTACACGCAACTTAAGGCAGAGTTAGACAAAACTCTGATACAAGATGTTAACCCTAATGAAGTAGTAATCACTACACAGCAACAAAGCTCGTTAGTTTGGCCAGCGGCTATCGGCTTAGCGATTGTCAGCTTTAGTTTTTACGCCTATTTGACATTGGGGGCTTACGAAGAGATAAGCAGCCCGATGGTATCGCAGGACAGTCCTCACGGTGAAATAGCTCCTGAGCAAATGCTAGCAATGCAGTTAAAGCAGTTAAAGAAAGAAGTTGAAAGTGACCCAAGTAATTCACAGGCATGGTTTAGTTTAGGCCAGGCTTATATTTCAGCGAGTGAATTTGATAAAGCAATTGCTGCGTTCGATACCGTAATGGAGCAAGTTGGTGAACATGCTGAGTTACTCGGCCCTAAAGCTCAAGCAATGTACTATAAAAACGAACAACGAATTGATGCGAATATTCAACAGATTATTGATAAAGCGTTAGCGCTTGACTCACTTGATGCATCAACCAATATTTTATTAGGTATGGATAGTTTTAGTAATCGAGACTTTGCTAATGCCGTTAAATATTGGGAAAAAGTATTAAATAGCGGTCGTCCAGGTATTAGTGTGCAAGCACTTAGCAGTGCAGTTGAAGAAGCTAAAAATCAGTTAAGAATGAGTAGTGAAATGGCTGGTAGTGATGACTCAAGTGATATGCTAGCTTCAGGCCCACAACTATTTGTTGATGTGTCTTTATCAAATGAACTTCAAGCCGAGTTAATGAGCGGTGAAGATAAAACTGTTTTCATTTATGCTATTGCAGCAAATGGCCCGCGCATGCCGTTAGCGGCGGTAAAAATAAAAACCAGCGACTTGCCAACCACTATTGTATTAAACGATGCACAAGCGATGACGCCACAAATGAAGCTCAGTAGTGTTGAAAGAGTAAATGTATATGCAGTGGTTTCTATGCAGGGTAGTGTTGGCATTAAACCAGGCGATTACAAAGCCGAGTTACTTGATATAACGACAGCGCAAGAAGAAGCAGTAAAAATGGAAATTTCGCAAATAGTACCTCAAGGATAGTTTGACACCCTAAGTCGGCAAATTTGATTTATCTAACATTTGCCGATGGTATTTACTTATAGAATATTTGATTTGGAACTAGTTGTCGTTAAGCAAAATCAGCTAAACTTAGCGCCATAATGTTTTAACATTGATTTACAGGAATTATCATGATCCCAGAGCTCGGTCATTTCGCCCTCATTATCGGATTAGCTTTTGCGTTATGTTTAAGCATCGTGCCGTTAATTGGTGTCACGCAAAATAATCAACAACTAATAAACAGTGCCAAACCATTAAGTTTTGGTTTATTTCTATTTTTAACCATTAGTATTTGTTTATTAGCATACAGTTTCACGGTTGATGATTTCTCTGTTAAATATATTGCTAATCATTCTAATAGCTTATTGCCGTATTACTATAAAATTAGTGCAGTATGGGGGGGCCACGAAGGCTCAATGTTATTTTGGATATTTGCCCTAACAGGGTGGACATTCGCAGTCGGCATCTTTAGTAAACAATTAGAACGTGAATTTGTAGCGCGTGTATTAGCCGTTATGGGCATGATTGCTGTAGGTTTTATTTTATTTACCCTATTAACCTCTAACCCTTTTGAACGATTATTACCTAACTTTCCAATGGAAGGGCGAGACTTAAATCCATTATTGCAAGATATTGGTCTTATTATTCATCCGCCAATGCTTTATATGGGCTATGTTGGTTTTTCAGTTGCTTTTGCCTTTGCTATTGCGGCATTAATGAGTGGTAAAATGGATGCAGCATGGGCCCGTTGGTCACGTCCTTGGACTGTTGCCGCCTGGGCATTTTTATCCGTTGGTATCGCATTAGGTAGCTGGTGGGCATATTATGAGCTTGGCTGGGGTGGCTGGTGGTTTTGGGACCCAGTAGAGAATGTGTCTTTTATGCCATGGCTTGCTGGTACGGCATTAATCCATGCGTTAGCGGTTACTGAACAACGTAATACCTTTAAGCATTGGACATTATTGTTAGCAATATTTACTTTTTCATTGAACTTATTGGGTGCGTTTTTAGTTCGCTCTGGTGTTATTACCTCGGTGCATTCATTTGCTGTTGACCCTGATCGCGGAATTTATTTACTTATTTTGTTAGCACTTGGTATTGGTGGTTCACTAACACTTTATGCACTTAGAGCAACGAATGTAAGTAGTCCAAGTCGTTTTACTATGTATTCTCGTGAAAATACTATTTTAATTGCGATGTCTATTCTTGTGACAGCGACTGTGACGATATTGTTGGGGACCTTATACCCACTTATTATTGATGCCATGGGCATGGGTAAGATATCTGTTGGCGCACCGTATTTTAATGCGGTATTTATTCCTATGATGATAGCACTGTTTATCTTTATGGGTATTGGGCCGCTTATTCGCTGGAAAAAAGCGCGTAAAGGTGAATTATCGAAACATTTAAATTTAATTTCAATCTTTAGTGTTTTGTTTGGTGCAGCATGGCCATTCTTATTTGGCGGCGAGTTTAACTTTATGGTCTTTATTGGCATGACCTTAGGTTGCTGGATCGTACTAGCTGTTCTAAAAGACGTTTTTAATAATGCTAAACAAGCTGACGGCAGTTGGAAGTTTTCTGCAGTGCCACTAAACCATATCGGTATGGCCGTAGCACATGCGGGTATCGCAGTAACAGTTATTGGCGTTACTATGGTTTCGAGCTATGAAAAAGAAATAAACGTTAAAATGTCACCGGGTGAAACGGTTGACTTGTCAGGTTATACCATTGAATTTGCTGGAACTAAAAATGTTGTAGGGCCTAACTACAGTGCTATTCAAGGGCAGATAAAAGTATCACTTGATGGCGAGTACATTACTTTGTTAAAACCTGAGCAACGCACTTACACAGTACAAACTATGGGCATGACTGAAGCCGGCATCCATACCACGTTAATGCGTGACATTTATGTTGCTTTGGGGGATCCTCTAGGACAAAATTCTTGGTCGATGCGTTTGTACTATAAACCTTTTATTGTTTGGATTTGGTTAGGTGGCTTCTTTATGGCACTGGGCGGATTTTTAGCAATATTAAGTAAACGTTATCGAAAACGCGTGCTTGCGACTGAGCAAAAACGTAAACAGGTTAATCCTTCGGTTTTACAAGAGGCATAAATTAGTGAAAAGTATTATTCGTTTTATTCCATTAATTTTATTTGTGTTGCTGGGTGTATTGTTATATCGCGGTTTATTTTTAAACCCTCAGGCAATGCCTTCAGCTATGATTGGCAAACCACTACCTGAGTTTTCAATGCCGATGTTAAAGGCAACAGAAAAGCAAGTCAGCCGTGATGACTTAAAAGGTGATATTGTTTTACTTAATGTTTGGGCAACTTGGTGTATTCAGTGTAAATACGAACACCCGTATTTGCTGAATATTTCGAAAAATCCTCGAGTGAAACTATACGGGCTTAATTTTACTGACGAACATCGCATGGCAATTAAGTGGTTAAAAGAATATGAAGACCCTTATGTATTCTCTATTTTTGATGAACAAGGTGCTTTAGGTCTAGATATAGGTGTGTTTGGCGCACCAGAGACTTTTGTGATTGATCACACAGGTATCATACGCAAACGCTTTGCCGGGCCAATTAATGATATGGTATGGAAAAAAGAATTCCTGCCGTTAATTGAAACTATTGAAGCAGAAATAGCGCAAGGAGCCTCTTAATATGCAATTAAGCGTTAATAAACAAATGAATAGCTGTTCTAGGTTATTTCAGCTTGTTATTAGTGGTATTTTGTTGGGTGCTTTGTGGATAGGTAGCGCAAGTGCTGGCCCAGTTGAAACTTTTCAATTTAAAGATGAAGCCACAAAATTACGCTTTCAGATATTATCAAAAGAGTTACGCTGTCCTAAATGTCAAAACCAAAATCTTGCTGATTCGAATTCAAAAATTGCCGTTGATTTAAGAAAGAACCTGTATAACTTATTGCAGGAAGGTAAAACTGATCAGGAAATTATTGATTTTATGGTTTACCGCTACGGTGATTTCGTTTTATATCGTCCACAATTAAAAAAGCAAACCTATATTTTATGGTTTGGTCCTGTTGCGATAATATTAGGTTTTGCTATTGGTTTAGTTTTTGTGTTGCGCAAACGCAGTAAAAGTAAAACTAATGAAGAGAATTTGTCGTCGGAAGAACAAGCCAATTTAGATGATATTTTGAATAAAAAGTAGTTTAATTAAATCCTTGTTTACCTACTCATTATATTTTAATGAAATAGAAAGAAAACGGAGTAAGCAGCACTTTAGTTGCTTACTCTTTTTATTAAATAGCTCAAAATAGTCATGCATTCCCCAATATTGCTGTAAATGATTTGCTGCATATTTAACCGTTATTTCCTCGTTGCCGTAAAAGAGTTTCAATTTGATTATTATTGGGCTAACATGCCCGTTCAAATTGCGATTTTAAAACCTGTATCTTAGTAAAGTAAGCAAGTAAATTACGACAAGCGGCACAGTAGCTTGAATTTTTACTTTATTATTTTCGTGATACAAAATTAAATAGCGGCATAAAAATGTTGCAACTAAAGTCGCTCGGAAAGTACAACTCCCTCGTGTAAAGAGATAAAGATGTTAGAAAATATTCGAGAAAGCTCTCAAGGATTAACCGCTAAGATTATTCTTGGTTTTATTATTTTAACTTTTGCCGTAGCTGGTATTGGTAGCTATACCAACTCTGTTGATACCTCAGTGGCTGATGTTAATGGTGAAAAAATTTCACAAGACGAATTTAATAAAGCATACCAAGCTCAGCGTAATCGTATGGCTCAACAATTTGGTGATATGTTTGAAACACTATCGGCAGATCCTGGTTACATGAGTAATTTCCGTCAAGGCGTGTTAGACAATTTAATCAACCAAAAGTTAGTTGATCAAAATTCAGAAACCTTGGCTATTCGCGTTGCCGACGAGCGTATTAAAGATACCATTCGTAATATGCCAGAATTTCAAGTTGATGGTGTATTTGATAACAACCGTTATTTAGCGATGATTAATCAAGCGGGTTTTTATCAGTCGTCAGATTTTCGTGATTATTTACGTGTTGAAATGACGCGCCGTCAACTAACTCAAGCCTTGGTGGCAAGTGAGTTTAGCTTACCTTATCAAGAAAACATTTATACTGACTTACAAAATCAACAACGTGATATTCGCTTTGCAACGATTAATGCTGAGCAATTTAAAGCGGGTGTTGAGCTAACTGATGAAGAAATAAATCAATATTACTTGGCAAATCAATCTCGTTTTGAAAATCAAGAAAAAGTAAAAGTTAACTACATTACGCTTGATGTAAATGATATTGCAGCTACCGTTTCATTAACTGATGCCGATGTAGAAGCTTATTATCAAGAAAACATTAGCCGCTACCGTGAAGATGCACAACGTCGTGTTGCTCATATCCTGATAGAGTTTGGTGACGATGAAGCACAAGCAAAGGCCACTGCTGAAGCATTACTTGCTAAAGTTAATGCCGGTGAAGATTTTGCAACACTTGCACAAGAAAATTCCTCCGATACTTTCAGTGGTGAAAACGGTGGTGATCTAGACTGGATTGAGCCGGGTGTAATGGATGAAGCATTTGATGAAGCCGCATTTGCATTAACGGAAGTTGGCAGTGTTAGTGATATTGTGAAAACTGAGTTTGGTTATCATCTAATTAAGTTAACAGATTACAAAGCAGAAAAAGTTGAAAGTTTAGCTGATGTACGTGAAGAACTTGTTGCACAAGCGAAGAACGAAAAAGCACAAGATAAGTTTTTTGAACTTCAGCAAGAAGTAGCACGTTTAAGTTTTGAGTTTCCTGACAGCTTAGAAGATGCGGCAGGTGCGATCAATGCCACCGTTAAAACATCAGATTGGCTAACGCGTGGTGCTAATGCTGCACCATTTAATGGTATTAAAGCAATTGACGCTGCCTTTTCTGATCTTGTACTGAATGATCAGTTAAACTCAGATATTATTGAAGTGAGTGATAATTTGGCCATAGTTCTGCGTTTAAACGAATATCAAGAAGCTAACGTAAAACCACTTGTGGAAGTGACGGCACAAATTAAGGATATTTTAGTTGCACAAAAAGCCTCTGAAAAAGCGCAAACTGTTGCTGATGAGTTATTAGTTGCATTTAAATCTGGCGATGATATTACTGAACAATTAACAGCTATGGGCTCTACCATGGAAGTTAAAGCTGCAGTAACTCGTGTTGGTAGTGGTTTAGACGCTAGTTTAGCAAGAGAAGCATTTAGATTACCTCACCCAAGCGAAGGTAGTGTTTCTGCTGCAACTGTAAGCTTAAGCAATGGCGACTTGGCGGTATTAGAAGTACAAGCCGTTAAAATTGGCGAAGCACAAGCATCACCAAACTTATCTCAGCAACTAACACAACAGTTAGCACAAGCTGCTTATTTAAGTTATGTAGAGTCACTAAAAGCGGATGCTGAAATTGTTCGTCGTGAAGTGACAGCGCCTGCTACACAATACTAAAATATGAATTTTAGCTAGGTTAAGACAATTTATAAAAAAACCAGCATCAGGCTGGTTTTTTTATGCTTGTTGATAAATAAGTAGCTTTGCTAGTAAATGAAATGGATATTAGTTACCAACTTAAACGGGGAGAGTACAGTTATTATATTATCGATGTAACAATTGAAAATGCTGGCTCATTATGAGTTTCTTGGTATATTTATGCTTCGGCTTCTGTAAAATTTCTTGAGTTTTCCCTGCTTCTAAAACTTCGCCTTTACACAGTACAATCATGTCATCACTAAAGTGCCTAACAATACCTAGATTGTGTGAAATCAAAATAAAGGCAAGTCCCATTTGCTGTTGCAAGTCTAATAATAAATTAATCATTTGAGAGCGTAGAGAAGGGTCAAGTGACGCTAAAGCTTCATCTAAGATAATTACCTGTGGTTTTAAAATAATAGCTCGGGCAAGTGAAATACGCTGTTTTTGACCACCAGAAAACATATGAGGATAGAAACTCATATGATCAGCAAGTAAGCCAACCTTTTGTAATGTTTCTCTAATAAGCTGGTGACGCTCTGCTTCATTTAAACTAGTGTTGAGCTGTAAAGGCTCATCCAGTAACTGTTCTATGGTTAAACTTGGGTTCAGTGTTGTACCTGAGTCTTGAAATATCATTCGAATGTGCTGGCAGCGCTGTTTAAAGTTTCCTGCTTCTAGTGTTTGGCCATTAAGGCGAATATGCCCTGTTGTTGGTAATTCAGCACCAACGAGTAGCTTGGCTAAAGTTGATTTACCTGAGCCGGTTTCTCCGACAACCGCCAATGTTTTATGTGCCATAACATCAAAAGAAACAGGCTCTAATGCCGCAACACATTTGCGATTTAACCAATAGTTTTTATCTTTGTAACTCTTACTAAGGTTGATTACTTGTAATAATACTTTGCTCACGAGTAACTATCCTTCAATGGAAAATGGCAACTAACTTGTTGACCATGAAAATTTTTGATTTTAGGGGCCTGTACACACATTTTCTGCGCTCTAGGGCATCTTGGCCCTAGTCTGCAACCTATGGGTAAATGTTGCAAAATAGGAATACTACCGGGTAGTGTCATTAAGCGAGATTTACTGGGAATTTGTATATTCGCTTTCGGGCTACTATCGACAAGTGCGCGCGTATAAGGGTGATAAGGTTGGTTAAATATTTGCTCTGTCGTGCCAGCTTCAACGAATTGGCCACTATACATAACCGTAATGGCATTAGTCCAGTGGGTGACATTTTCTAGGTCATGACTAATAAGTAATATCGACATATTTTTTAATTGGTTAAGGCTCGCCAATAACCTAAATATCTGGCCCTGATTTGTACTTTCCATTGCTGCGGTTGGTTCATCAGCAATCAGTAATATGGGTCTTCTAGCTAAAGCCATCGCAATCATTACCCGTTGACATAAAGCTTCCGTTAATTGGTGTGGAAAACTTTTGACACAGACTTCATGTTGTTTTATTCCAACTTTATGCAATAAGGTAATTGCAGCTTGTTGACGTTGCTTTTTCTTTTGCCAAAAAAAGCCAGACAATTGCTCTTCATCAACGGCTTCTTCTAATTGTTCGCCTATGGTTGTTGATGGGTCTAAACAGGCCATAGGCTCTTGAAATATCATAGCAACATCTTTTGAGATAATGGCTTTACGTTCATCAAGCGATAAACGCATTAAGTCTTGGCCACGCCAGTGGAACCTGTCAGCATCTACTTTCCATTTGTCGTCGAGCACACCAACGATAGCCTGCGCTAATAGTGACTTTCCTGAGCCAGATTCTCCTACCAAGCCTCTAACTTCACCTTCTTTCATGGTGAGGTTGACTCGGTCGACAGCAAGTATTGGTTTTGAAGTGGTAAGAAGTTCGATGGACAGATTACGAATATCAATTAAATTCATTAGCTTTCCTTACGCACTTTCAGGGCGTGACGCATGCCTTCACCAACTAAATTGGTGGCAATAACTGAAAATAATATGGCGAGTCCCGGCAAGTAAACCGTCCAAGGTGCGATATAAAATAAATCAATACCATTGGCTAGCATAGCGCCCCATTCTGGCATTGGGATTGGGGCACCTAAGCCCAAAAAGCCGAGTGCTGCAATATCGAGAATTGCGGCAGATTGCGCCAGTGTCGCTTGGCTAATAAGCTTTTCGATAATATTTGGAAAAATAGAATACCGTAATATTCGTAAAGAACTGGCACCGTCGAGCCGAGACGCAAGCACATAATCTTTTGTGAATTCTTCTTTTACGGCGTTTCGAGTAATATGAACAAATTGCGGGATCAATACCATAATGATTGCCCATAAAGTATTTTCTAATCCTGGCCCTAATATCGCCACAATAACGATGGCCAATAAAAGTGATGGAATTGATAAAATAACATCTAGAAAATGGTTAAGAATACTGGATTTTATACCTTTGGTGAGCGCTGAAAAAGAGCCGATAATAACGCCAATAATTAGCGAAACTATAACCACAATAATACTCAAACCAAATGTTAAAGTAGTGCCATGTATTAAGCGCGAGAGCATGTCTCGACCTAGGTTGTCTGTACCTAATAAAAAGCTGACATTCCCTTGAGGATCCCATGCTGGCGGCAGTAATAAATCGTTTAAATGGTTTTCGATTGGCGAGTAAGGCGTGATCAAATTGGATAGCATTGCCAGCACAATTAAAAATAAAAAACAGCCAAAGCCAATCATAACCACAGGTGGTTGTTTAAAGTTATGCCATAGTTGCATTAATGGCGTTGGGAATTCCTCTTCCTGATAGATTTTATCACGCGCCATGTTGAGGCTCCCGAGCTAAAGGATTAAGTGCAGCATATACAAAGTCGATTATAATATGAACAATAAAGATAAAGGTTGAAAGCACGATCAGCCCGCCTTGAATTGCGGTGTAATCTCGTTGGTATATGCTTTCTATTAACCAGCGACCGATACCGGGCCAGCTAAAAATTACTTCTGTCACCATGGCGATGGTAACTAAGTTGGCAAATTGTAACCCTACATCGCGAATAACTTTAATGACGGCATTGCGCATCGCATGACGGTAAATAATTTGCCAAAACGTTAAACCTTTTGCTTTAGCTGCTTTGATATAATGTGTTTCTAAAACTTCTAACATGGCTGTTCGTGCTAAGCGCATAAAGATAGTGGCAGGGGCCAAGGCCACAACAATTACCGGTAATATTAAATGTCGTGTTGCATCAATAAATGCTTGCCATTTATAGGGGCTGTCGCTAATTAATATATCAATAAGCTGTATACCTGTTACATGCTCAATTTCGAATAGTAAACTTATTTGCCCGGCAGAAGGCAGCCAACCTAGCTGTATGGAAAATACTAGAATAGCTAAAATTCCTAGCCAAAAAACGGGAATTGAATAGCCAAGCATAGCAATGGCAAGAATGGTGTTATCTGCTGCTTTTCGATGATAAATTGCGGCAACAAATCCGACAGGGATACCGATAAACATGGCGACTATTAGCGCGACACAGGTTAATTCAATTGTTGCGGGTAAGCGATTGAATATTTCAGTGGCTATAGGTAAGTGGCTGGTCATAGAGTAACCCATATCACCATGAAATAGGTGGCTTACATAACTAAAGTATTGGCTAACAAAGCTTGATTGTTGTTGGTATTCATTGGCTAGTATTGCTAGTTGTTCGGGGGTAGCATTAATTTGACCTGTTAAATTAATGAGTTGTTCGCCAGGAAACAAAAAACTTAAACTAAAAGACAATATTGTTAATAACAACATGGTGAAAAAGAATAAATTAAAACGGCGTAGGGTAAATATCAGCATATTAATTTTTTGTTACCCCGTTAAAATCAATGCCGCCTATTGAGCGCAACAGTTTACCATTTACCGTATTCGCTCGGGCTTGATACCTTTTAGAATGTGCAATAGGTATTAATGGCACCGCTTCGTTAATAAGTTTTAAGGCTTTTGAGTACAGCTGTTTTCGCTTGTTAATATTATCAGTTTGTAAGGCGCTTTGAATTAGCTGGTCAAATTCTTGGTTACACCAAAAGGTTCTATTGCTGCCAGTAATTGCTGAAGTACAACTTAATAAAGTAGAGAAAAAGTTATCAGGATCGGGATGGTCGGCAGACCAACCGAGTAAGACACTTTGATGCTCGCCTTCAGATATTTTTCTTAAAAATGTCGACCATTCATAATCAGAAACAATATCAACCGTGACGCCAACTTTCTTTAAATCAGCTTGTATAAGTTTAGCCATAGTGATGGCATCAGGATTATATGCTCGTTGCACTGGCATTGCCCATAAGTCCATAGTAAAACCATCGGCGTAGCCTGCTTGAGTTAATAGCTCTTGCGCTTTTGATATTGAATATTCTTGGCTATCAATACTTTCATCATATGCCCAAGAAGAATTAGGGATCAATCCGTTCGCGATATCTGCTTGCCCTGTATAAACTGTCTCTAAAATTGCTTGTTTATTTATTGCATACGAGAGAGCCTTTCTAACTAGCGGATCATCAAATGGTGGTTTTCTGGTATTAAAACCAAAATAGCCGACATTGAACGATGTCACAGACTCTAGTGTAAGATCAGGATGCTGAGTTATTTTTTCGTGGGCAATAGGGTAAGCAATAACGTCACATTCACCGGCAAGTAATTTTGTTAAACGACCGGTATCGCGTGGTGTAATATCGAAAACTAGCTGCTTTAGTTCTGAAGGCTGACGCCAAAATTGCAAATGTGGCTCATAGCGAATAAAGGCACCTGAACTATATTGCTTAAATTTAAAAGGCCCTGTACCGATAGGTAAGGTATCAAGTTCTTGCATGGCATTAAGTTCGATTAATTGCTGGGCATATTCATTTGACAAAATTACCGCCGAGTTTCCACCGATATTAGCAAGAAAAGAGCTATCAGGATGTGAAAGTCTAAAGCGTATGGTATGGTCATTAATTTTTTCGATACTATCAATTAAATTAGCAAGTTGTGCGTTTTGAAAGAAGGGGTATTTGCCACCCGATACCATATGATATTCATTGTTTGGGTCAAGCATACGTTGAAAGCTAAATAACACATCATCAGCATTAAGTGCTCTGGTAGGAATAAAGTAGGCGGTTTCATGAAAGTGAACGTCTTTTCTAAGATAAAAGGTCACCATTTTTCCGTCGCGCGTAACATGCCATGACTTAGCGATTGCCGGGATGATTGAGTTGTCAGTTGGGTTGAACTCAATTAAACGGTTATATAATTGGTTGGAAGTAGCATCAATTGTGGTCCCGGATGTAACAAGCTGAGGGTTAAAGCTTTCAGGCGTGCCTTCGCTGCAATAAATAATACTTTTCTCACTTAATAAAAGTGCTTCATTTGAATCACAACCTAATAGCGAAGTCAGTGCTATAAACATTATAATGCTGGTGAATTTAGAATTAGTCATAATTGATTTTTATTCTTCGTCGGCACCACTAGAATCAAGTAAATTATACTTTTTTAAATAACCCCTTAATTGATGATAGGTTAATTCAAGCGCGTCTGCGGTTTTCTTTTGATTATATTGACAATTTGCTAATGCAGACTTGATCAAATCGACCTCATAGTTCTGTGATAAGTTTTTCAGTGAAATTGGAAATTCAATAGTGGCACTTGCTGGTTGAAGCGTTTGCTCCACTTTACTTTGGGCTGGTACTGGGCTTTCTGTGTCTGCGCTAGCTGTTTCAGGCGCACTGACAATACGGTCTTGTGTTTTGACTCTTTTTGAAGGCCTATAAGGGGATTCAAAAGGGTCTACAACCAATTCATGTACAGGTAAGTGGGGATTATTGCAGCGATAAACACTGCGTTCTACAACATTTTTCAACTCACGAATATTGCCAGGCCAATGATATTCCAATAACGCTCTTTTTGCCTTTTCAGTAAAACCACTAAATAATTCAAACTCTAACTCTCGTGCCATATTAATTGCGAAGTGTTCTGCAAGTACCAAAATATCATCTAGGCGTTCACGTAATGGTGGTAAGGTAATAACATCAAAAGCGAGCCTGTCGAGTAAGTCAGCACGGAACTCGCCAGATTCAGCCATTGACGGTAAATCTTCATTTGTCGCTGCAATTAGCCTAGCATTGGTTTTAATGGTTCTAGAGCCGCCAACGCGCTCAAACTCGCCGTATTCGACAACTCTTAAAAGTTTTTCTTGAATTAAGCCTGAGGTGTTAGCAATTTCATCAAGAAACAAAGTACCATTGTCTGCACGCTCAAAACGGCCTTCGTGACGTTTACTTGCGCCGGTAAATGCGCCACTGTCGTAACCAAATAATTCACTTTCTAGTAGGTTTTCATTCAATGCGGCACAATTGAGCTTTAAATAGTTTTGGTCCCAGCGCTTTGATAAATAATGCAAACGAGCGGCTACGAGTTCTTTACCCGTACCTCGTTCACCTATAATGAGCACAGGTTTACTTAGCGGAGCAATTTGAGAAATTTGCTCAAGAACTTCTAAAAAACTGTTAGATTGACCAATGAGATTATCTTGTTGGTTAAAGCCTGCCATTTACTGACCTAATAATTGGTTTATTTCACTAACAAATAGTGTATTTTATTAATAGCTTAGATAGAAGTCTTTTTTTAATTATTAATAATTCTATATATTTCATGTGGTTATGACTTTATTAAAACTTGGCTCAGAACATGAATAGTAAATGGTAAGACAATTTAAGCAAACTATTGAACGAGGAAGTAATTATGGGTGTTTTTTCAAGGTTCACAGATATCATTAATTCTAATATCAACAACTTATTAGATAAAGCAGAAGATCCTGCAAAAATGGTGCGCTTGATCATACAAGAAATGGAAGACACGTTAGTTGAAGTTCGTTCTTCATCGGCGAAAACGCTAGCTGATAAAAAAGAGTTGGCGCGTCAAGCAAGCCGCTTTGAGGCTGACGCAACGCAATGGCAAGACAAAGCTGAGCTAGCATTAAGTAAAGGTCGTGATGACTTAGCTCGTGCCGCACTAATGGAAAAGAAAAAGTGTGTAGAAAGTGCAGAGTCGCTGCGCGATGAACTACAACATGTTGATGAGCATATTACTAAACTGCAAGATGAAATAACGCAGTTACAAGAAAAATTAGCGGATGCTAAAGCACGTCAAAAAGCTATCATTATGCGTGAGAAAACGGCAAGTTCACGTTTAAAAGTGAAAAAGAATATTGATAGCGACCGTGTTAATGATGCCTTAAGCCGCTTCGACCGCTACGAGCGAAAAATTGACGATATTGAAGCGCAAGTTGAATCGTATGATATGGGTAGTAAATCTTTAGCGGATGAAATCGCAGATTTAGCATCAGATGAAAAAATTGATGATGAATTAGCGCAATTGAAGGCTAAAATGAAATCAGAGCCAAAAAAATAAATTATTATACGTGAACAACAATTACCTGAATTAGGTGCAAGTTAAGGAGAAGTATTGTGGAAGAGATTATTATCGCTCCAGTAATTATATTTATGATAGTAGTAGCACCTATTTGGTTGATATTACATTATCGAAGCAAACGCCAAATAAGTCAGGGCTTCAGTGAAGAAGAGTATATTCAATTGTCTGAGCTATCAGAATTAGCCGACAAAATGGCCGATAGAATTAAAACCCTAGAAGCTATTTTAGATGCTGAAACCCCAGAATGGAGAAATAAAGTATGACCAATAAACCCCGAGGTGAGTTATATCGAAATACGAGCCAAGGAAAGTTAGCCGGAGTTTGTGCAGGTATTGCTGATTACTTTGGTTGGGAAACTTGGTTAGTACGTATATTAGTGGTTTCAGGTGTATTGCTAGGCATGGGATGGTTTATTGTAATTTATATTGCCGCTTGGTTTATATTGGATAAAAAGCCAGGTAGTGCAGTTAATGCAAAACGAAATGCACATAGAAACCAGCATAGCCATCATGCAACGACACAAGAGCATCAGTCGCAGCAGCAAAGCGAAAATGAAGCATTTGCTAATGAGTCGATTAAAGTTAAGTCGCGTATATGGCAAGCCGGTGAGCCACCAAAACAAGCGTTTCATGATATTAGGCGCAAGTTTAAAACCCTAGAACGTGAATTAAGAGTGATAGAACATTATGTCACATCACCTGAGTTTACGGTGTCCAGAGAAATCAATAAACTGTAAGAAAAAAGCGGCTCAGCCGCTTTTTTTATGTTTGAATAGCGTATTTTGATGTTAATGGCTTTATCAAATTAATGCTGGAAATGAAAATATTGACAGATAAAGTACTGTAATCAAATTAGAAAAAACGCTACCATCAAGGCAAATAGTGCCGCTTCAATGTCATGTAATCTAGGTAAAAAAATAGTTAAAGCGATACAAGTTAAATCATCAAAGTAGTAGTGGAATATGGCGCTTATTAAGAAAACGCAGTTAGATAAAATAAAGCAAAAAGCTAATGATATTCTCAATCGTTCTATCGATCAGCATGTGACTTTGGCTGTTACTGGACTTAGTCGTAGTGGTAAAACGGCATTTATCACATCAATGGTTAACCAATTGTTAAATGAGGGCAGTAATTCCCAACTGAGTTTTTTTGATGTTATACATCAAGGGCGCTACATTGCGGCAAAACGAGTGCCACAAAAGAATTTACATATACCTAGATTTGAGTATGACGGTGCTATGAATGCGTTATGCCAGTCACCAGCAAAATGGCCAGAGCCAACTAATGGTATTAGTGAACTACGATTAGCGATTCGTTATCAGCCAAAAGATTCGTTGTTGAAATACGCAACTCAAACGGCAACGCTTTACCTTGATATTACTGATTACCCCGGTGAGTGGCTGCTCGATCTGCCAATGTTGTCGCAAACCTACGAAGAGTGGTCGGTACAAATGGCTGAGCTTTTAACACAGTCTCCACGAGTAGAACATGCCCATAATTTTCTAGAGAAGCTACAGGCTTTTGACCCCTTTGCTCCAGTCGACGAAAATGTACTTGCACAATTATCACAAGAGTATACCCAGTTATTACTGCATTTTCGTCATCAATTAGGATTATCCGTAATTCAGCCCGGAAGGTTTATTTTGCCTGGCGAGTTAGAAGACGCACCTATTTTGCAATTCTTCCCATTTGTTGGTTTTAACAATATTGACGGTAATGAATATCAAAACGCGACAGATGATTGTTATATCGGCATGTTACGTGCTCGTTATATTGAATATAAAGAACGCGTTATACGTCGTTTCTATAAAGAGCACTTTGTTAATTTTGACCGTCAAATAGTGCTAGCTGACTGCTTGACGCCATTAAATAAAGGTCCTGAAAGTTTTGCTGACTTACAAAATGCTATAACTATGATAATGAAGAGCTTTCAATATGGTCAATCAAGCATACTTTCACGGTTATTATCACCCAAAATTGATCGATTATTATTTGCTGCCACTAAAGCTGATCATGTTACGCCCGAGCAGCATCCAAACCTTGTTTCTTTATTGAATAAGTTAGTTTATCAAACTAAGCAAACATTAAATTTTGACAGTATTAAAATGAAAACCTTAGCTTTAGCATCAGTTAAGGCGACAAAGGTAGGTAAAAGCCAATACCAAGGAAAAACTATTCCTGTGATACAAGGACGGCAATTAAGTAACGACAAGAAAATTACCTTATTTCCGGGAACTGTGCCAGCATCAATTCCAAGTCAGGAATATTGGCAACAACAAGCCTTTAACTATATAAATTTTGCTCCTGCGCAGTCAGCTGAGCACAACGAATGTTTGAACCATTTACGTATGGACCAAGTGTTACAGTTTTTACTTGGAGACAAATTAAAATGAGCGAAGTAGACGAAAAATATCAGCAACAAATATTGTTTGATGAAGTTGAGCTTACGGATGATGCAATAAGAGAGAACACCCCACAAATTATTGTAGATGACCGTGATTGGCTGCTCGATGAGCAGCTTGAAAATAGTCGAGATAATGAAATTGTCGACTCACATAAACCTCGTTGGCTTTGGCGCGGTATTACCTTAGTATTTGCAACCTTAATTGCTATTGAAACTGTGCAGTTTTTTATTAATGGTTTTAATCAATCGCCCATTATAGCCTCGCTTTATGCCGCACTGCTTACCGGTTTATCTGTGGTGTGTGGCCGTAGCGTTTGGCGAGAATTATCAGGCCTTAGGCAGTTTAAAAAACAACAATACATACAACAGCAAGCTCGAGATATTAGTGAAGGTGAAAGCAAAGAAACGGCCATAGATTTTTGTGCAAAACTATCGGCACGACTCCCTTGCGATCTTGCAGAAAACGAGCAAGGTAAGTGGCAGGAATTAGATCTTTCTGCATTTAATGATGCTGAAGTGATGAAGCTCTATTCACGTAACGTGCTCTCGCAAGTTGATCAAAAAGCGCTCACTGAAATAGCAAAATTTTCCACTGAGGCGGTGGTACTTGTGGCGTTAAGTCCAATAGCCATTATTGATATGCTAATTATGCTGTGGAGAAATCTACGTTTAGTTAACAAAATAGCCGCTTTATACGGATTAAAGCTAGGCTATTGGAGTCGGGTTAAATTAATTAAGCAAGTTATTATTAATATGGCGTATGCTGGCGCCAGTGAGCTTGTTACAGATCTAGGTGCTGATTTACTTGGTGCAGAGTTGCTGGGTAAATTATCAGCACGTACAGCGCAGGGGCTCGGGGCAGGTATGCTAACTGCAAGGTTAGGTATTAAGGCTATGCATATGTGTCGTCCGATACCTTTTGATGAACAAGCGCCAAAACTTGGCCAAGTACGACAAAAAATCGTCAGCCAGGTGCAATCATTAATTGTATCTAAACGCTAGAGCTATGAATTAATGGATAAAAATATCTCGCTGTACATTCCTATGTAACACAAATTTTACACTCTTAATGACTGTTTGAAAAATAGCCGACTTGAAAGTCGTGCTTTTTCTACCTCAGTTGCCTTAGTATTGAAGCAACAAAATTATTACAACAATATCAAACTAACATAAGCAATAAATTGATATTAATACATTAGGGTTAAGAGAATGGCAAAGGCGACTAAATACGTTTCCAAAGTTGCAGATGAGCAAGGTATTATTGCTTGGACTGCGGAAGAAAACAAAATTTGGCAAGAATTGCTGGCACGTCAGTTATCAACGGTGAAAAATACCGCTTGTGATGAGTTTATCACAGGTCTTGAAAAATTAAATTTACCTAAAGATCGCGTACCACAACTTGAAGAAGTCAGTGAAGTTTTAAGAGCTGAAACGGGCTGGAGTTGTGAGCCGGTACCTGCATTAATTGGTTTTGGTGAGTTTTTCCGCTTATTGTCTGAAAAGAAATTTCCGGTAGCAACATTTATACGTTCGCGTGAAGAGTTTGATTACCTACAAGAACCTGATATTTTTCATGAAATTTACGGGCACTGTCCGTTATTAACGAATTCTTCATTTGCTGACTATACGCAAGCGTACGGTAAAATGGGCTTGAACGCATCGAAAGAAGATCGTGTATTTTTAGCAAGGTTATATTGGTTTACTGTCGAATTTGGCTTACTAGATACCCCAGAGGGCATAAGAGTATATGGTGGTGGTATATTGTCGTCGCCAAGTGAAACAGAATATGCATTAAATGATAAAAATGTTGAGCGTAAACAGCTTGATGTTTTAGACGTGCTTAGAACACAATATCGTATTGATATTATGCAGCCTGTTTACTTTATGTTATCGAAAGTAAGCGACTTAGATGATATTCGTAAATTAGAAGTAGAAGAGATAATGGCATTGGTGCGAAAAGCGAGAGATATCGGCATGCATCCGCCAAAATTTGAATTAAAATCAACATCAAAAGCGAGTTAAAGGAAATTTTATGAGTGCAGAATTATCAAATCAACAGTGTGAAGCATGTCAAGTCGATGCACCAAAAGTAAGCGATGACGAATTAGGTGCTTTGCTAGCTCAAATTCCAGATTGGATACCAGCAGTGAATGATGGTGTTATGATGTTAGAACGAGAGTATAAATTCAAAAATTATAAGTTAGCATGGGCATTTGCCAATAAAGTTTCTGAGTTAGCGGAAGAAGAATTTCATCATCCGGCAATTTTACTTGAATGGGGTAAAGTAAAAGTTACTTGGTGGACGCACGCTATTAAAGGGCTTCACAAGAATGACTTTATTTGTGCTGCAAAAACAGACCAGCTTCTGTAACGTTTACTTACAACAATAAATACTAGCCTCCTATTAAAGGGGGCTTTTTTTTGTTGTAAAAATTAGTTTACAATAGAGACATTGAAACTAGTTGTGTGTTTGAGGTTATAGAATGCGTTTAGAAATTGGTTGCCAAGACCGAGTTGGTATTGCACAAAATGTCTTGGCAATATTCGTTGAGCGTGGCATTGATTTACGGGGTATTGAATTAAAGCAGCCAGGTAAAATTTTTATTAATATACCTGATTTAGAGTTTTCAGAGCTGCAAGACTTTATGCCACAATTACGTTTAATTGATGGTGTTGTTGATGTAAAAACAACACCATATATGCCGTCTGAGCGAGAAAGAAACGAATTTGAAACCTTAGTTAAAACTTTTCCAGACCCTTTTATCTCGGTAGATACCAAAGGGCAAATACGCATGGTAAATAATATTGCAGCGCAAATCATGTGTGAAACAATGGAAAATATTATTGGTGAACATGTTAGTAATTGGCTAAAAGGCTTTAACTTTACGCGCTGGCTAGATGGCGATGAAGTACTTGCCCAAACTCGTCGAATTAAATTTCAAGATGACGATTTTGTTGCTGACATTATTCCAATTCATGTAGCAGAAAGCGGCGAAACCCAGGTTCTTGCAGGTGCGGTGTTGATCCTGAAATCAGAAGCAAGGTTAGGGCAGCAAATTAGTGCTTTTAAAAAAGCAAACGATAATAATTTTTCAGGTATACAAGCCAACAGTAGTGCAATGAGAAAATTACTACGTGAAGCAAAGCGTATGGCATTGTTGGACTCATCTATGTTAATTGTTGGTGAAACTGGAACAGGTAAAGAGTTGTTGGCTCGAGCTTGTCATAGTGCTAGTGATAGAGCAGATAAGCCGTTTATGACTTTAAGTTGTGCAGCATTACCTGATGATGTCGCAGAAACCGAGTTATTTGGCTCTGGTACAGCGGGGCAAGCAAATAGTAAACGTGGTATTTTTGAGTCAGCAGACGGTGGTACGATATTTCTCGATGAAGTTGGCGAAATGTCAGCTAAATTACAAACAAAAGTATTACGAGTAATACAAGATGGCACGTTTAGGCGTATCGATGATGAAAAAGAAATAAAAGTGAATGTGCGCATCATCAGCTCTACAAATTGTGACTTATTAAATATGGTGTCATTAGGAGAGTTTCGCGAAGACTTATATTACCGATTAAATGTTTTAGGTTTAAATATTCCGTCTTTAAGAGAAAGGCGTTCAGATATTGTGCCACTGGCGGAACTTTTTGTTGCTAAGTTTGGTCAACGTATTGGCAAGACCCATATTTCGTTTGATAAAGAGTGTCTTGAATTTATTGAACATTATCCGTGGCCAGGTAATGTTCGACAATTAGAAAACGTATTAATTAGAGCGGTTTCTTTGATTGAAGGCAATGTTATTATGACCTCTCATTTGCAATTGCCTGCTTATACGAGAGAACATGGTTACTTAGAGCAAGATTTTGAAGGAACGTTGGACGCGGCCGTGAAGAACTTTGAGGCTGATTTACTTCGCAAACTTTACCCCGCCTATCCAAGCACCCGACAATTGGCAAAAAAATTAGGCTTAAGTCACACCGCAATAGCAAATAAATTGCGTGATTATGATATTAATAAAAAAACCGTCAAAATTTAACATTGCTTTTGACCCTTTTCAGTTATTAAAGTTATTTGAGAATTTATCATGAAGTTATATGGTTATTGGCGATCTTCTGCTGCTTATCGCGTTAGAATTGCTATGCATTTAAAAGGCTTAACGTTTGAGACTGTACCTGTGCATTTAGTTAAAGATGGCGGACAGCAGCACCAAGATACTTATACGCAGTTAAACCCTACACATTTAGTTCCAACGTATGTTGATGAAGATGTAACGCTAAATCAATCACTTGCGATTATTGAATACTTAGATGAAAAGTATCCATCGGTAGCGCTTTATCCGAAAGATTTAGCCCTAAAGGCTAAAGTTAAAGCATTAGCATTAGACGTTGCATGTGAGATCCATCCGGTGAATAACTTAAGAGTGCAACAGTATCTAGTGAAATCTTTGTCAGTTACTGAGCAGGATAAATTGGCTTGGAGTCATCATTGGATGAAGCTTGGTTTCGCTGCCATTGAAAAACAATTGAAAGTCAGTGCCGGCGACTACTGCTTTGGTAATGAAGTGACTATGGCCGATATTTGTTTGGTACCGCAAGTGTATAATGCAAATCGGTTTAATCTTGATATGAGCGCATTCCCACATATCAATCGAGTGGTGAATAACTGTAATAGTTTACCTGCATTTATCGCTGCATTACCGGAAAATCAGGCGGATGCACAATAATAAATCAAAACCGTAAATTACCATTTAGGTTATTAAGTTTTATTGAATATAAAGGTTATTATGTCATTACAAAATACTGAGCAAAAGCAAACGCCATGGGCTATCATCGCGGTTATTATCGCTGCAATTGTTACATTTGTAATTTATTATTATGTTATTGCTGCAGATGAAGAGCCTAAAGATATTGCTCCTACCGCTACTGTTGTTGAAGCCGCTCCAGCGCCTGAAATAGAGATTGAACCTGAGGTTGTTGAACCTGAAATAATTGAGCCTGAGATTACCCCAGTAGTTGAAGAAGTGGTAGAGTTGGAGCCTGAAGTGCTTTTGCCATCGCTTGATGAAAGTGACTCATGGTTTAGTGATAAATTGGCTAATTTAACTTGGCGTAAAGAGTTATTAAAGTTAATGGTGACAGAGGACATGATCCGCCGTTTTGTTGTGTTTACTGATAACTTTAGTCAAGGTACCTTGGCTTACGAACACGCTCCTGTTACTAAGCCAACAAGTAAATTTACCGCGATTGAGCAAAAATCTTCACAAGGTAGCGGTTGGCAGTGGGATGAAAGTAATACTCGTCGATTTAGTTTATACGTTGATTTACTTCGCTCAATGGACAGCGAAATGTTGGTGCAATGGTATGTTGAATTAAAACCTCTTATTGACCAAGCATATGAAGAGCTCGGCTATCCTAACGAAGATTTTAGTGACGTTTTACAAGCGGCAATTAGCAAAGTGCTTGATATGGAAGTACCAAAAACATTACCTGAATTAGAGCGCCCAAGTGTTATGTATAAATATAAGGATGAGTCGTTAGAGTCATTAGACGATGCTGAAAAGCTCATGTTACGTTTAGGGAAAGAAAATTTACTGGTTATTAAGTCTGTTATGCTAGAAATTAATGAAAAACTAGCTAGGACTCGATAAGTGTATAGCTGCTATGAATATACCTAAAGTACCAGCATGCATTCCAACTCGAAACTACGGTGTTCTGCATAGCCTAGCCAAAAATATACTTACTTGGTGTGGTTGGACGATTAATGGGCAGTTACCTGAGCAACCTAAATTTATTTTGGCAGTGGCTCCTCATACATCAAATTGGGACTTTTTCGTTGGTATTGCTGCAATGTTTACCTTGCAGCTTAAAGTTTCTTTTTTGGGTAAGGCGAGTATATTTCGTTGGCCGGTAAAGTCTGTTTTGACCGCAATTGGAGGAATTCCTGTCGATAGAAGCTCTAGTCACGGTGTTGTCGGGCAAATAGTTCAAGAAATTAAACACAATGACAGCTTTTTATTAGGGCTTGCTCCAGAAGGTACTCGTAGTAAAACTAAAGAGTGGAAAACAGGTTTTTTACATATTGCCAAACAAGCGGGTGTACCTGTTGTGCCAGCAAGTTTCGACTTTGCTAAAAAAGAAATATTTTTTCATCCTGCAATTGATATTTCTGGAGACATTTCACAGGAATTGATTGAGTTTAAGCAAGTCTTCGCCAATGTTTGTGCAAAAAATCCGCAAGCAGTTTGAATTTCAAAACTAGCGCTTGCAACTGACTAAGCTATTAGCGATAATTCGCGCGCTTAGTTAAATCTCTAAGCCATCTATGGTGACCCTTTCGGTCCCTTCGCAATGATACTCTGTGAACTCGGCCAGGTCCGGAAGGAAGCAACCGCAGCAGACGACTCATGTGCCGGAGTGTGGCTGATTGGGTTGCCACCCAATTTTATGTTATAAACATTAATCAATGACTTACACCAGATAAAGCCAAGCTAATAAGCTAGTGCTACAATTGGTACTACAATGAAGTCAGCAAATATTCTTCATTTATACTATCGAAATGCTATTTATTACTATCGAAATCAATCCATCTGTAAGTCATTAAAAACTCGTTGTAAGAACGAGGCTTTGAGAAAGGTTAGACACATTCTTTATGGTGCGCCGGATAAACCAAAACACCAGGGCGTTCAATCCCAGCAGCCCGTTAACAGTCTTAATCACCCCAAAATACCTGACGTGATAAAAGTTTACTTGAAATAAAATGTGATAGATGGCGTCTCAGAGAGTAAACGCGTATTGATAGCTCACTTAGGTTTCTACTGTCGTGGTTGAGTGATTTAGCAGCAGTGCGTGTGGTTTAAATTAAGGGCACAGGAGTTGTGCCCATATTAACTATAGATGCCCTAACAATATAACTATTGCTTGCTTTAGCTATTTTCTTTCATAAACTCAAGTGCTTTAGCCACTGCGACTTTAACATTGTTTTCCATTTCAAATCGTTCAGATGCTGGTAGGTAAAATGCCATGTCAACTTCGTGGCGAATATAGCGTGTTGGGAGTTGGTTTAAAACAACGCAAACTAAATCAGCAATAAACTCACTGTCGTATTTTTCTTCGAGTTTTAGTGCTGTGAAATGTTGATTTACCAAGTTTTCATAATAATTATGTATATCATCAGAAATTTTCATAGAAATGTCTCTTAAGTGGCAGAAATATAATTAACTATTGCTTTAGAGTACTGAATTCGTTTTTACTTTTCACCTGTTATATCGATTTTAATGAAAAAGTTTATTGGAATTTATCTTTAAAACTTTTTTGTTTGCGCTATTTCTCTTTCTAGTTTTGATATTGCTTGCCGGCATCGCCCTAAACGTTGATGTAGCGCTAGTATTTCGTCGGAGAGGCGATTACTCAGTGCCGCGCTTGTTTGCTGACGTTGCAACTCTCTTTCTTTTATCATATTTAACAATCGGCGTTCAAATTCAAATGTTTCTTCGAGTTTTTTATGTAAATTATGGCTTGATTGCATAACGGCTTGCGCCGCCTTTTTGTATCGACGGGCTTTTAATGCAATTAAGCGTTGATCTGCATCTTTATGGATTGTGGCATTCGAGTTTAATGCAGTACGCAAAGCAGAAATTTGTTGTTCTATCTGTTGTATGCGATTGTGAGCAAGGGTATTTTTTTGTGCCACGAGTAACCTGGCAAGCTCATTAGTTTTGTTTTGCACTTCTTTGACATAGGGCGCAAATAAATCACTATGAGTAGAGAATAACGCCTCAGCAAAAATATCATTGTCTTGTATTATCTTATGGGACTTTGAGCGTTTGTTAATTTCATCTATATCTGAGGCTTGCTGAGCAAGTTGCGCTAAGATAGTTTGAATTTTTTTTATCGCCTGCTGCATATCATACTTCTTAAGTAAGCCACGCTTGGTAGCCAAGGTTAATCGACATAGCAATAACGACAGTTATAAAAATAGGTCGGATAAACTTACTACCAAATTTTATTGCCCAATGGGCACCAACCCATGCACCTATCATAATAAAGATCCCCATTGAGATCCCTAAAATAAAATTTACATGACCTAAATAAATAAAAGTTAATAAACTGCAAAAATTGCTAACAAAGTTAGTAAACCTTGCTAAGCCACAGCTTAATAAAATTTCTATCTTATATAAGATACTTGAAGAACTAACCCAAAATGCGCCAGTACCAGGGCCAGCAATACCATCGTAAAAGCCTAGAATAAGCCCTTGCAAAGTTTGCTTGATTTTTACGCTAACTGTTTTTTCTGGTAGGCCATGTTGGCCATGATTAGTGGACTTAGCAAGTAAGGTATAGACAGCCGTAATTATGATGAGTACAGGGATGTATTTGTCTAAAAACTCAACAGACAGAAAGTTTACAATTAGCGTACCTGAAATTGCACCTATAGCGGTTGCAATAATTGCCCATAGCCAATATTTAGGATTGAAAAGTTTCTTGCGATAGAACGCAAATGATGCGGTACACGAGCCAAAAGAGGCTGCCAATTTATTTGTGCCTAATGCTACATGTGGGGGTAACCCTGAAGTAAGTAGTGTTGGAACTGTCAACATACCTCCACCACCCGCAATGGCGTCGATAAGGCCTGCAATAAAGCCAACGCTACATAGAGTTATCCATAAACTCAAGTCTAAGACTGGGTCAACAACCATAAAAACCGAAAAGTGAAAAGTGAAAAGATGATTATATCACAGTGAATTATTGATTTTATGAGTGTTTTTTATGCATTTTTTTTGGAAGGAAATAATTAGACATAATTTACATGGGTGAAAATGTTTCGGTATTTGTCAGTATTTTTTAAGCACGTCTTTACTTGCTGATATTAAAGGTCTTTTCTGTCTATACATATATTTCAACAACTTGTTGGTTTAATAGTGAATTTTGTTTTTTATTGTTAAGTGGTTGTTTTGTATTGATTTAAAGTGTTTGTAAATGTTTCGGTGTTTATCGTCTGTAACTTTGTGTTGCGTAAAATGTAACTCTGATGATTGTGCTTTATTCTTTGATTTTTATTGGTTTTTTTTGTTTTTTTTGTTTTTGTTATTTAATTTGTAATCAAAGTGTTTCGTCGGTTAATAAATAGAAATAAATGAGGTTTTTTAATTTTTTCTAGGCCACCTAGTATGTCTCTAAATCTTGCTTCGGAGGGCTGTACTTAACAGCTCGCTAAAAGCAATGAAGTCAACAGGGCAATTTAATAGCTCTGAAATTTAGAACATGAACATCACTTATGTGATGCAGGGAGACAACATGTATAATAAAAGTAGAGTTTCAAAATCAATATCATTGGCGCTAGTGTTTAGTGCTAGTTCAGTATTAACAGCTATACCAAGTTTTTCGGCTTTGGCAGAAGAAGCTGATGATGTTGAACGAATTGAGGTTACAGGTTCACGTATCAAACGAACAGATCTAGAGTCGGCAGTACCTATTACATCAATAAGTCGCAGTGACTTTGAAGCAGTAGGTGCACTTAACGTTGCTGATGTTTTGAATCAATCACCCGTTTCTATTGAAGGTTTAGGAACATCTAATAATACATTTGCAGGCTCAACTATCGGTTTGCAGACAACACAATTACGTGGATTAGGATCTTCACGCACATTGGTTCTAATCAATGGTCGACGGTTTGTTTCTGGTATGTCACCTTCTGTAGGGTATGCTGTTGATTTAAACTCAATTCCTACAGCTTTAATTGAAAGAATTGATATTTTAAAAAGTGCATCTTCGGCAATTTATGGTTCGGATGCTGTAGCTGGTGTGGTGAACATAATAACACGTAAGGAAATAGAAGGAGTTGAAGTCGACGTACAAACCGGACGTTCTTCAGAAAATGATCGGGAAAAATTTGCATTCAATATAACTACTGGTGGCAGTTGGAATACAGGTAGTGCTACTTTTGCTATGGGGTTTGATGAAGATAAAGGCTTGCAAGCGTCAGATCGTGAATTTTCAAAGTATGACCAAGCTATCACTGTTATTGATGGTGAAGAACAGGTAACTAATCTGTTTTCTTCTTTTAGCCCATATGCACGTATTGGTAGTGCAAGTAGCGGTTATATTGGCACAGGTGAGCGTTTTAACAATGTTAATGATGAAACAGGTGATAAATTTAATCGTGCTGCTTTTCGTCAGTTATCTACACCGATTGAGCGTAAATATGCAGCCTTTTCAATTAACCAAGAGTTAAGCGACTCTGTACGTTATTTTGCAGAAGCGAATTTCAATATGTCACAAACAAAAGGGTCGACTATTGAGCCTGTTCCTTTTGATGTAGTTGATGATGTTTGGTTTAAAGATCGAGGCGGTGAAGGTGGAATGTCAGTGTACTCTCCGCTAGTTCCTGAACTTTTACGAACAAACTTATTAGCTGATGGTATTACGGACTTAAACCAAACCGCATTTGTTCGTCGTATGCTTGAATTTGGTCCACGTTCAACAGATGTTGAAAGAACAACAATTCGAATCGCGCAAGGGATAGACTGGGATATAAATGATGAATGGGCTGCCAATGTATATATGACTTGGGGTAGAACAAATCAAACGCAAGAGAATGGTGGGCAAATTAACGTTGAACGCACTGCAAATGCACTGGATGTAGAGTTAGATGCAGACGGTAATATGCAATGTGTGTCTCAAGCTGCGCGTTTAAATGGTTGTGTACCTTTCGATATTTTCACCTTTAGAGGTGCGTCGCAAGAAGCAATCGATTATATTAAATCGCCTGCGAAAACAAATGGTGTAACTGAACAGTTTGTAGTTTCAGGATCAATAGCAGGTGAATTACCTATAGAGCTTTCAGGTGGTAATATTGCGACGGCTTTTGGTGTTGAACATCGTTTGGAAAAAGGTGTATACAACCCTGGAGATTTAGCGCAAGTTGGTGCGTCTAGTACAAATAAGTCAGATCCAACAGATGGAAGTTTTTACTCTAATGATGTATTCGTTGAGTTTAATTTACCAGTACTTGACAACTTGTCTGTAGATGCCGCCGCTAGGTATTCAGATCACGAAATTGTTGGTGGACAAACGACATGGAATTTAGGTGCGGAGTACTCGCCAGTAGATGAACTTAAGTTACGAGTTTCAGCAGCAACAGCGGTACGCACACCAAATATAGCTGATTTGTTTGGTGGGCGTGGAGAAACGTTCAGAAACGTTTCAGACCCATGTGGTGGCCTCCAACTTGATGGTAGTGATACGCTAGCTGCTGATGTTCGTGCAAATTGTCTTTCTAATGCGGCAATTAATGCTCGTGTAAATTCAACTGGTGAATTTAAGTTAACTCAAGTTGAAGCACAAAGTACTGGTGGTACAACTGGCGGTAATCCAAATGTTAAAGAAGAAACTGCAGATACTTTTAGTGCAGGATTTGTTTGGCAAGCAATGGATGGGCTGTCTATTACGCTTGATTACTATGATATTTCAATTGAAGATGCAATCAGATCTACATTACGTACCACAGTAATTCGTAGATGTTACGAAGTGTCACCTAGTGAGTTTGATGCTACATGTAATGGAGCATTTACTCGTAATTCTGTTGGGGCACTAACCGAAGTTCATTCAGGTACAAGTAACGAAAACAACTTAGATGTATCTGGAATCGATATAGAAATCAGTTACCGTGCAGACATTGGTCCAGGTACTTTCGGAGCAGATCTACTTTGGAATCACACTATGGAGTATGTTGAAACCAGTATTGAAAGTGGTGAAGAGACTGATTTCGTTGGTGAAGTATTAAATCCAGATAATCGTGCCAATCTAAATTTGAGTTACGTACTAGATGATATGTCGTTTACTTGGGGTTTAAGATATTGGGATCGCTCACTTGAGAGTGCAGTTGAAGGTAGTAACTTTAGCTTCCCTAACTTTGAGCCATTAGATAAGTACGGAACTTTTGCATCATATATCTATCATGATGTTTCAGCGGCATATAATTTTACTGACAGTGTTTCTGGTCGAATAGGAATTCGTAATTTATTCGATAAGCAGCCACCAGTAGCGAACCAAAGTTCTGCTAACGGTTCTACAGGTATCAATACAATTCCTGAAGCGTATGATGTAACAGGTCGATACTTTAGTGCAAGTCTTTCTATGAAGTTCTAAAGTTCTCGTAACTAATCTATTAATAAAGCCAGCATATGCTGGCTTTTTTATGAAATTTTGATCCTTATTGCAATGTTGTCGCTTTATAGAAATTATTCTTGCCCTGAAAATCCCTAATTTTAGTTCACTGAGAATGGCTAAGTTTGAACTAATGCGAAAAGCTCTTATATAAATGAACTAATATTAATAAAGCAAGAAGCGGAAAGCTTGCTTTATATCGGTAACTGCTCAGTAATTTCACATATCACTAGTTTTAAATTTGGTACTAAAAATTTGATCCAATTCTATAAAACTGTCTAATAAAGTTTACAAAATTGCAAAGTTAAAGAAAACTTTATAGGGATTTTGCAAAAAATAAGTTATTTAACTTTATATCATGTGTTTGTTACAAAACCTGTTTTTTAATCAAATAAATATTCAACTGTAATGCTATCTATTTGTATTTCAATGTTTTTATTTTTCTCTTGGGATGATGAAGAAACAGTGCGTATGACCTATTTATAAAAAATGTTATTAAATTTTCATATTTCTAAATGTAGCGTAACTTATTGATAATTAGGGTTTTGGTTTTTACTGCATGTAAGGGTTGAAGGGTAGTGTGTAACTATATATTGGAAAACGTAACTAATTGTGTTGACCCATTAACAATTTTAAGTTTAATATCTAGGTCGATAGATTAATGTCTACGATCAAAAATAAAAACAAACAGGGCAAAATAGCCTTGATTTTAAACACTAGAGTCACGAAAGTGATCCAGGGAGTAAATATGTATAGCAATAACAAAGTCGCTAAGGCCGTACGCTTAGCTATGATGTTTGGTGCAGCAACTGCGGTTTCAGTACCAGCATTTGCCGCTGAAGAAGCTGAAGGTGCAACGGATGTTGAGCGAATTCAGGTTACTGGTTCTCGAATTAAACGTGCTGATTTAGAATCTGCAAGCCCAGTAACAATTGTTACGGCAGCTGATATCAAAAAAACAGGTCTTATCTCTATTGGTGATTTATTACAAGATCTTCCATCAGCAGGTTCAGCATTAAATACTGCTGTGAACAACGGCGGTGACGGTTCTGTTCGAGTCGACTTAAGAAACTTAGGTTCACAACGTGTTCTTGTACTAGTTAATGGTAAGCGTTGGATGAATTCAGCATCGTCTGGTGTTGGTTCTTCAGTGGATTTAAACACTATCCCTGTTGCTGCTATTGCACGTATGGAAGTTCTTAAAGATGGTGCTTCAGCTGTTTATGGTTCTGATGCCATTGCAGGTGTAGTTAACATTATTACTAAGAAAGACTTTGAAGGTGCAGAACTAAACGTTTACTACGGTGAGACTGAAGAAGGTGATGGTCGTCAACGTCACGTTGATTTCACTTTTGGTATTACAGGTGAGAAAGGTAGCTTCTTAGCGACTGTGAACTACGATAACCAAGGTACAATTTGGGCTGGTGATCGTAAACAATCTGAAACTGGCTATAGCTCTAGTCCTCCATGGGGTCGTTACCGTCAGCTTAACAATATTTTAGGCGGCGATTATGCTTCTAACATGACGTTGCAAGGTGCTAATCTTTCTGATGGTTTACAAACTTCAGATTTTACAGGATTTTCATTCGGTGATGCAGATTCTGCTGGTAACCGATATAATTATGCTCCAACTAACTACTTGTTAACACCAAATGAAAGAACAAGTGTATACCTAAGTGGTAACTATGAAATATCAGATACTTTGAATTTCTCATCTGACTTTGTTTACTCAAATCGTAAATCAGTTCAAAACTTAGCAGCTATGCCATTAACTTTAGGTTTTATCTTTGGACCTAACAGTGCTCAAGGTGGAATTAGTGCAACTAACCCGTACAACCCATTTGGTATCGATCTTTATTTTGACAATAACGATATGAATGGTGACGGCGAATTAACAGGTAACGAAAACGCGTTTTATCTTCAACGTCGTATGTTAGAGGCTGGATTACGTGTTTATACACAAGATGTTCATACTTATCGTTACAGTGCTACAATTGAAGGCGAAATTAATGATAGCTGGGCTTGGGATGCATCGTTTATTTACGGCGAATCACGTAATACAAGTGATACGACTGGTTTATTAAACATGCAAGCAATTGGTTTAGCTCTTGGTGATCTAGATACTTGTAATAATACTTCTGGTTGTGTACCACTTAACCTATTTGGTGAAGGTGTTGTAACGCAAGAGATGGCTGATTACATTACTTTCCAAGGTACTGATTCTAACACTCAACGCATGTTAGATTACTCAATTAACGTGAATGGTATGCTATTTGAGTTACCTGCTGGTGAAGTTTACATGGCTGCTGGTTTTGAGCATCGTTTAGAGTCAGGTACTGATGTTCCTAACCCATACACTCAAGCAGGCATTAGCTCTGGTAACCAACGTAATGCTACTAGTGGTGGTTTCCGTTTAGATGAATACTATGCTGAATTTTCTGTACCTGTAGTCGAAGATATGCTTGACTTGTCTTTGGCTGCACGTAGAACTGAACATTCAACTTATGGTTCAAATACGACTACTAAAATTGGTGCTGAGTTCCGTCCTATGGACAATTTGATGTTCAGAGCTACATTAGCAGAAGGCTTCCGTGCTCCATCAATTGCTAACCTATTTGGTGGTGGTGGTGATTCATACCCAAGAATTACAGATCCGTGTAACGGTGGTGCTACAGCGAATCCTAATAACCCTGGTTGTGCGGGAGTTCCTGATACATATACTCAATCTAACCCTCAGATTCGTACTTCTCAAACATCAGAAATAGGACCTGGTGAAGCTGAGCTTCAACCTGAAACATCAGAATCATTTACTGCTGGTTTTGTTTATAGCCCAGAATTCTTGGACGGTTTTGAAATTACACTTGATTACTTTGATATTGAAGTGAAAGACTCTATCGGTCGTGTTGGTGCAGCTACAATTGTTACTCAATGTGCTACAACAGGTACAATTTACTGTAACAAGATGGATCGTTCACCAATTACAGGTGACATAGTTGATATTCGTAATAACTTTATTAACTCAGGTGGTACTGAAACGTCTGGTGTTGATATCAATATGACTTATCGTTTTGAAACTGAATTTGGTGACTTTAAGTTAAGTGCAGATACTACTTATCTAGATGAGTTCACTGATATTAACGAAGATCCTGCAGGTGGTGCTGATACAGAGATTAAGCGTGCTGGTCTACAATACGGTGATTTCGGTTTACCGCGTTGGAAAGGTACATTTGGTGTTGATTGGACAATGGACGATTTGACAGTGTCATGGACTGGTCGATATATCCATGATGTTTGTTTAAACCCTGGTGATACTGGTTTAGATTGTAATGCAAGCTCACAAGAATTGAGTGATAATTATCAAACAAACCCGGATGCATTGTTCTATCAAGATCTTCAAGCGACTTACTTTGTTTCTGATTACAACATGTCAGTTACTGTAGGTGTTAAGAACGTGTTTGACGAGCAACCTGATCAAGAATTCGATCCTGAAATTTGGTGGGGCGGTTTGTCAGCAAACAACTTTGATGCATCATTGTATGATCCAAACTTAGCACGCTTTATGTATGTTAATGTAGGCGTTAAGTTTTAAGATTTAACAATGTAGACTTTAAGGGCACCTAAGGGTGCCCTCTTTATTTGTAATTACAATAAATTGAATACTTTTAATTTATTGTAGAATATTAATATCTCTTACCACTGCAATGTAATAAGTTTTATAAATATTTTACTATTACTCATGGGTAAATAAATTAATGTCAATATATTATTGGCCTCATTAGAAAAGTTTTAACTATGCAAATTAATATAAAGCCAATTTTCGCCTCGCCTATAGTTACGGTAGTACACCCAGATAGCTCTAATTTAAATGCTGCGCTCAAGCAACTAATAAATGAAAAAGTTGAAAATAATCAAACCAACTCTACGCCAGCTCCAACTCTTCGAGTAAATATTTTTGACTCTGAAATGGATTTATTTGAATGGCCAGATGAGTGCGTACAAACGTTAAAAAGCTTTACGTTCAATGTATTAAAAAATATTGTATGTAAGCTCAATAATTACTCACCCTCTGTGTTAGACAAGTACTCAATTAGAAATGATGCGTGGTTTCATGTAACTAGTGACTCTGGATATATCTCATCTCATGTTCACTCAATGGCTTCATGGTCTGGTGTTTACTATATCGATGACGGACAACCTGATAGTGATCGACCAGATAATGGGGTTATTCGTTTTCTAGATACAAGACCCGGCGCTAATATGTTTCTCGATAAAGGCAACTTTAACATTCAGCAACCATTTAATTCTGGTTCGTTTAATATAGTGCCTATGCCGGGGCTATTAGTCCTTTTCCCTTCTTATCTTGCGCACGAAGTAACGCCATTTTTTGGGAAAGGTAAGAGGGTTTGTATTGCTTTCAATAGTTGGTTTGTAGACAAGGAAACGGGTGATAATATCGTTGGAGGGAAGTAGAGCAAATCAAAACTCAATATACAGCATTTTAACTGTTATATTTCTTACTGCATAGTAGGTCACTAAAAATGAATTTACTACTGTTTTATATTGTTGATTATTAATTAAAACGATTGTACTTATGCTTAAAATAAGTAATTTTTACAGATTCAGTCAAATCGATGCTACTTGTTGAGTTGTAGCGTAAAAAGCAATAACTTAAATATCTTTTGATATAGGCTGGCTTAATTTACTTTAGCTTTGTTGAAAAATAGTTTTTAGGCTGATAAACGAACCGAATTGAACCTGATAATTAAAAGGAAAACAAAATAAGTCAAGATTGTTCGCTGTAAAAAGCTATATGGATGCGCTAAATGGTTGTTTGCTCAATATTCACTATTAGAGCCGTTTTCAATTATTTTAAAATCGTATATCTAGTGAGCTGATGTTAGTTCATAACAAGAAAATATAGTACATTTCTTTGCTGTGACTAGTTATGGTTAATTTATACCTTCCGAGAAATTCACTTGCCCTAAAATACTAAAACCGAGCTTTTGCCTTGCGTTATGTCGTTAATGGTCTTTGTTATTTTTATAATACTGTAAAGTTGTAACAATTTTTTTTGACTTTTAAGGGGGGGAGGAGGTTTTTTTTCTTTAAGTTGTTGTTTTTTAAGGAAAGGCTCTCTTTCGCCTTTGTCTCTAAGGGGGAAGGTGGCGGGTGGTAGTTTATTGATTTTTATAGTTTTTATATTATCTATTGTAATACTCTCTATAGTTACAAATTGTTTTGTATTTTAATCCCGTTTATTAGCTTTGTTTTGTAACTAATTGAATTTATAAAGTTTATTTTTGTTTTTAGTACATAGTTAATTCTCATGAAAATTTCTTCTGATTCCTTCCTTTTGACTCGTTTACAGAACGGCGTTTAATATCTTGGCAACTTTTAACAAGGTGTTTGTTAAAAAAAATAAAAGGCAAAAATAGCCTTGAAATCAATATATTAAAATAAAAACGAAGTTCATAATTGGGCTCAGGAGTGAATATGTTAAACAGAAGTAAAGCAGCAAAAGCAGTAAGTGTTGCCATGATGGTTGGTGCTGGAGCTACAGCAGTTACTACCTCAGTATATGCAGCTGATGAAGCAGTAAAGAGTGTAGAGCGAATTGAAGTAACGGGTTCGCGTATTAAGCGCGCCGATATGGAAACTGCCAGTCCAGTTACTGTTATTGATGCGTCAGCTATCTTAGCCACTGGTGCTACGTCAATCGATGGTGTTTTACAAAGCATGACTGCTGCTGGTGGTGCAATGACAAACCCGGGCATTAATAACGGCTCAGGCGGTAACGCGCGTGTTAATTTGCGTGGCCTAGGTGCATCTCGTACCTTAGTGCTTGTAAATGGCCGCCGAATGATTGCTTCTGGTACTGGTGCTGCTTCTTCAGTTGATTTAAATACCATTCCTGTTTCTATGATCCAACGTATCGAAGTGCTTAAAGACGGTGCTTCTGCGGTATATGGTACGGATGCTGTTGCGGGGGTTGTCAACGTTATTTTGAAACGCGACTACGAAGGTTTTGAAATGAATATTCAAACGGGTATGTCTGGTCAAGGCGATGCCGATGAATCAAGTTTTGACTTTACCTTAGGCGGCTCATCTGACAAAGGAAATATCGTAGTTGGTGTACAATACACCGACCGTGGTGAAGCGAGCCAGGCAGATCGTGACTTCTCGAAATGTCCTATCGCTGAAGGCAGTGATGGTCTTTATTGTGCAGGTAGTGTTTACGCTGAAGGTGGTCATATTTGGGGTAATAGCCATCACGGTATTGTAAAAAGCGGTACTGATGCTGACGGTAATGCAACATATGCGATTGGTGATAGTGGTCAATATGGCTCTTACGTAGCAAAAACGGATGATGCAGGTGATGTCGTTTTGGACGATGATGGCATGCAAATTCCTGTTTTCAAATATCACGAAGGTATGTCTGAGGCGGACTTAAGTGGCCGTGGCGGCGAATATCATGACTTTGCTTACTCAGGTGATAATAACGATCGTTTCAACTATTCGAAAGATAGTTATCTATTCACACCAATGCAACGTCTTAACTTAACCGTTAACGGTACATATGAACTATCAGATGACCTAATGTTTTTTGCTGAAGCAATGTACACTAAACGTTGGTCTGAGCAGCAAATGGCACCGCAGCCTATTTGGAATAAAGAAGCTTGGGTATATGATTCATCTTGGATGAACCCATCATTATTAGCCAATGGTGTTCAAGAGGGCGAAGCACTAGATTACGGTCGTCGTATGTCTGATACCGGCACACGTGACTTCTCACAGGTTGTTGATACCGTTCGTATTGTTCTAGGTCTAGAAGGTGAGTTAGAAAATGGTTTTGCATGGGATATGTCATACAACAAGGGTCGTAACGATTCTGTAGATAAGCTTTCAAATTTGCATAACATTGGCGCAATCAACGATGCTGTACAAAATAAAGAGTTTGACCCGTTTACACAATCTTCTTGGACAGGAGATTCAATAGCTCCATATATTTACACCGAGTTAAACTCTGGTGGTAGTGAAATGGATATATTTGCGGCTTCATTGTCAGGTGAACTATTGGAAGTGCCAGCTGGTGTTATTGGCTTTGCTGCAGGTTATGAACACCGTTTAGAGTCGGCATATTTCACGCCAGATTCATTAACTGCTCAAGGTATGGCAAATGATCCTCGCGTTGAACCTACGTCAGGTTCATTTAATGTAAATGAAGCTTATTTAGAATTAGCAATACCTTTACTAGAAGATTTGCCATTTGCTGAACATGTTGAACTAAGCGCCGCTATGCGTTACTTCGATTACAGTACATTTGGTGATGATAATACCTGGAAGTTAGGTCTTACCTGGAAAATGAATGACCAAGTCATGCTACGCGGTGTGGCTTCAACAGCCTTTAGAGCACCAACAGTTGATGAGTTGTTTGGTGGCGAATCTCCATCGTTTAACCAAATAACACACCCTGCATCATCTCATTCACAAGCAGAAGTGACGGTAGGTGGTAACGAACTTCTAACTCCTGAAGAAGCTGATATCATGACTTTAGGTGTTGTTTTAGAACCAGAGTTTATCCCTGGACTATCATTAACCGTTGATTATTATGATATAGAAATTACTAATGCAATTGGCTCAGTTGATAACAACTATATTGCAAACCTTTGTATGGATGCCGACGGTAACAAGATTAATTCAAACTCTGCTGTATGTCAGTCAGCAAATATTTCAATTGATGGCACCGGCCGTATTTCATTTAATAATGGCTTGCAGAATATTGGTGGCCAATCAACGGCGGGTTATGATATTAATGCGACATATGTGTTTGAAACAGCGAACTTAGACTGGCGCGTTAGCTTAGATACATCAATCTTAGATCATTACCAAGAATCAGATCAAGACGGCAATATTATTGAGTATACTGGCTTTGTTACATCTGGCAGTGGTGCTTATGCTGATGTTAAGTCAAACCTAACGATTAATGTTAAAGGTGAAAGCTGGGAAGCAACCTATGAAGGTCGTTATATTGACGGCATGGACTCACTATCTTGTGACGAAGAACCGTCGGCTTGTTATGCACCAACAGTAGGCTCAGTGGTTTATCATGACCTTTCCGGAGCTTATTTCTACAGTGAAAGTATTACATTTTCAGGTGGTGTAAACAACATATTTGATAAGCAACCTCCATACTACTCTGGAAATAATGACTCAAATACAGACCCTTACACATATGATGTTTTAGGTCGTTACTTCTTCGTAAAAGCTAACGTTAAGTTTTAATCGTTAAGTCTAAATTAGAAAAATCAAAGCCAGTCTATCGACTGGCTTTTTGTTTTTTAATGCCATTAGTAATAACAAGTTATTTGCTTTATAAGTTTAAGGGCAAATAGTATTTTCAATTCATTTTAGATATAGCAGTGGATATAATTTCTATATTGCCTACAAAGCCATCAATTAATATTTTTTATTTGTATAAATTGTAAATATTATTGACTTACTACGAAAGAGTTAGTAAAACATACTTAGCATATATTTTTACAATTAAGAGGAATGTTTGTAATAGCGAAAATTAACGATAATATTTATTTTTAACTGAATATTGTGTTTAATTCTCGTTACAAAAAAGTTTATTTACCTATATATGGGTTAAATAGGCTGTCTTTTTAATGTACCTAGTTGACAGCATGGCTGTCGTCTGGGAATATTGCATGGTTTTATTCTAGAGAAATTAAAACTTAAAATGGCAGATTATTAAATTTGCGTTAACAATAAGCTTGTTATCAAAATTCAATAGCAATTGGTTGGGAACTATGTCCAAATTAAGCAAGAAAAGCCTTATCGCATCGACGATTATTGGCGCACTAGCATTCTCAGCGAGTAATATCGCTGCAGCAGATGCTTTAACAGATCTACAAAAAGCAGAAGCTCAAATTTTTAAAGCTTCAAGCAAATCACAAAGTAAAATCGACAACATTTATGAGCAAACTCAAGAGCTTTTAGCTGAGTATCGTAACACTGTTGATGAAGCTGACGTTTTAAAAGGCTACAATGATCACGTACAACTTATGGTTGATGATCAAAAAGCCAACATCAAATCATTAGAAGATCAGATTGCTGGTATCGATAAAACCAAGCAAGGTGTTGTACCATTAATGTACAAAATGATTGATACTTTAGAAAAGTTTGTTGACCTTGATGTTCCTATGAACATTGATGCGCGTAAAGAGCGTATTGCTGCTCTACGTACTGTAATGGGCGATTCAGATGTATCTGTTTCTGAGCAATTTCGTTTAGTACTTGAAGCTTATGAAATTGAAGCTAATTACGGCACTATTTTCGGTGTGTATCAAGGTGAGCTTGACTTAGGTGATCGTATGATCACTGCTGACTTTGTTCACATGGGACGTATTTCATTTGTTGCGCAATCGCTTGATATGAAGAATGCATGGGTTTGGAACAATGAAAACCGTGCATGGGACGCATTAGGTGATGAGTACTTGAAGCCTGTTACTGATGCTGTTCGCATGGCTCGTAAACAGTTACCACTTGACCTAGCTAAACTTCCAATATTTGCAGCAGGAGCAAAATAATGAAAAAAGTTATTAATTTTGTACTACTTGCTGCTTCAATGTCAGTAGCAACTTCAGCTTCGGCGAATCAATTAGATGACTTGTTAAAGCAAGTTAAAGCTGATCGCATTTCTGAAGCAAAGCTTGATAAACAACGTGAAGCTGAATTTATGTCTGCACGTTCAGACAAACAAGCTTTATTAAACAAAGCTAAAAAGGAACTTGCGAATCAACAAGCGCGCAATACGCGTTTAACGAAAGAATACGCAGATAATGAAATTACTTTAGCGCAAAAAGCTGTAGAGCTTGACAATGCTAAAGGCACATTAGGCGAAATGTTCGGTGTAAGTCGTGCTGCTGCTGCCAATGCTTACGGTACAATTGCTACATCAATTGTTTCTGCTGAATACCCAGGTCGTGGTGAAGTATTAGATGTCATTGCTAATTCAAAAGCTATCCCTGAACTTGAGCAACTTGAAGAATTATGGTTTGCATTGCAAACTGAAATGACACAATCAGGTGAAATTTCTAAGTTTACTACTGAAGTGACTAACTTAGATGGTTCAAAATCAACTGAAGAAGTGACTCGTATTGGTACTTTTAACTTAGTATCTGCGAACGGCTACTTGAACTACAACGATGAAGTGGGTCAAGTTCAGCCATTAGCTAAACAACCAGCAGGTTACATTGCTGGTACTGCCTCGTCATTCTTTGGTGAAACTGCTGGTTACTCTCCTTTATACGTTGACCCTTCACGTGGTGCTATCTTAACGCTTGAAACACGTAAGAAAACTTTAATGGAATTCTACCATGAAGGTAAAGACGTTGGTTATGCAATTACAGTTCTTCTAATCATTGGTTTAATCATCGCAATCGAGCGTATGATTGTTCTTAGTGCTATGAGTGCAAAAATTCGCTCTCAAGAGAAAAATCTTGACCAACCAAATGAAAACAACCCACTTGGCCGTTTATTAAAAGTTTACTTTGATAACAAGTCAGTTGATGCTGAAACGCTTGAACTTAAGCTTGATGAAGCAATTCTACGTGAAACGCCAAAAGTTGACCGTGGCATTAACTTAATCAAGATGTTCGCAGCTATTGCACCGCTAATGGGTCTATTAGGTACGGTTATCGGTATGATCATGACCTTCCAAACAATTACATTATTTGGTACAGGCGATCCGAAAATTATGGCGGGTAACATCTCATTAGCACTTGTTACAACTGCTTTAGGCCTAATTTGTGCATTACCACTTATCTTAGTACACAGTATTGTTGCAAGTAAGAGTAAATCAGTACTACAAAAACTAGACGAGCAAAGCGCTGGCTTAATCGCTGCGATTGCAGAGAAGGAGTCTAAATAATGTTATTCCTGATAGAGCTTTGGGAATCTGTCAGGAGTTTTATTGCGACTGGCGGTGACGTATTGTACGTTGTTGCCTTCGCACTCTTATTGATGTGGATTATGATGATAGAACGTTATTGGTTCTTATCTAAAGTCTATCCAAAAATGAAAGACGATATTGTCGGACGTTGGGATGCACGAGAAGATACTACTTCTTGGTATGCACATCGAATTAGAGATACTTGGATCTCCGAAGCGACAGAACTACTAGAGCAGCGTATGCTCACAATTAGAACCTTAGTGGCAATGTGTCCACTTATTGGACTACTTGGAACCGTAACCGGCATGATCGGTGTGTTTGAAGTTATGGCACAACAAGGTACAGGTAATCCGCGTCTGATGGCGTCTGGTATATCAATGGCAACAATCCCGACTATGGCGGGTATGGTTGCAGCATTATCAGGGGTGTTTTTCAGTTCAAGGTTAGACGCTAAAGTTAAACTAGCAAAGGCTAAACTGGTTGACAGTTTACCTCATCACTAGAGAGATATTCGAATGGCACGTAAACGTATTCGTGAAGACGAAGAAGCAGCAATTGATATGACACCGATGCTAGACATTGTATTCATAATGTTGATTTTCTTCATCGTAACTACTTCTTTTGTTAAAGAAGCTGGTATTGAAGTTAATAAGCCAAAAGCGGCAAATCAATCTAAACAGAAATCAGCAAACATCTTTATTGCAGTTAAAGATTCAGGTGAAATTTGGTTGGATAAGCGTCGTGTAGATGTTGAACGCGTAGCAGCAAACATCGAAAAACTATTGGCTGAGCAACCAACTGATGTTGTAATCATTCAAGCTGACAAAGACGCAAAACATGGCGTTGTTGTTAAAGTAATGGATGCAATTAAAGAAGCGGGCATAGACAGAATTTCTATTGCTGCAGCTAAGGGGTAGTTTATGGTTCGCTTTTTAGTATCTATACTACTAGGCGCGGCAATAACTTTTGCGTTGTTTTCTTTTATGGCATTTCTTGTCTCTAGCGGTGATAGAGTTAAAGAAGAGCAATTAGAAAATATTATTGTTGAAGTTAATACGACGCCACCTAAGTCGCAGGCAGAGAGGCGCCAACGTGTGCCACCTCCGCCGCCGCCGCCGCCAAAAACACCACCTAAGCCTCAAGCTCCTGAGCCTGAAGCAAATAATAATTCTGGTGGCTTAACATTTAATATGCCTGGCGTGCAATTAGCAGGCGCTAATGCTGGTATATCAGCTCCAGGTGCTGGTTTTGGTCGTGACGGTGATGCAACACCAATTGTACGTATTGAACCTAAATACCCTGTACAAGCTGCTCGTGATGGTAAAGAAGGTTGGGTTAAACTTTCATTTACTATTAACGAGATTGGCGGTGTAGAAGATGTACAGGTTATTGAGGCACAGCCTAAGCGTATTTTTGATAAAGAAGCTAGGCGTGCGCTACGTAAGTGGAAGTACAAGCCAAAAGTTGTTGATGGTAAGGCTATGAAACAACCTGGTTTAACTGTCCAGCTTGACTTTAAAATGAACTCGGAGAATTAATTATGAATAAGATATTTTCATCTTTACTGTTAATTGTTTCAGTTGTTTTAATTCAGTTACCTATAGCTACAGATGTTTTTGCAGCTGGTGCTGAAAAGTCGGAAAAGCCAAAACGTAAAGTTCAATTGATGGGACAGAGCGTTGGTAAGAAAGTAGGTAAAGCTTTTGAGTTATATACTGCCGATGACATTCCTGGTGCGCTCGCTCTTCTTTTGGATATTAATCCAAGTAAAGAATATGATAAGGCAATTGTAGCTCGCTATATTGCGGTAATGTATGCACAAATGGGTAATGAAGAAGCGAAAGCTATTCAATATCTCAAGGCAGCAGTTGGACCAGATATTCTAAATGAGCAAGATCATGATCAGGCATTAAAGCTTTTAGCCGATTTACAAATGCAAACCAAAGATTATGAAGGTGCTTTAGTTAATTATAAAGCCTGGATGGATTTTACTGGTAAATCTGATGGTGATACTTGGACTAAAATTGCTAATGCACATTATGCCTTGAAACAACTAGATAAAATAATTGTTCCTGCAGATAATGCTATTGCTTCTTATGGAGACAAGCAAAATAAAAATCCTTATATTTTAAAAGTTACGTCATATTACGAACAAAAGAAATATAAAGACGCCGTTAAAACGTTAGAAACTGTAATTCAGATTTTCCCTGAAGATAAAACTTGGTGGACTCAATTAGGCATGTTTTATTTGCTTGTTGAAGACTATAAAAAAGGTTTAGCGACGCTAGATCTAGCTTATAAACAAGGTTTTCTTGAGAAAGAATCTGAAATTAAGACACTAGCTAGCTTATATTCACAAAATGAAGTGCCATATAAAGCTGCGTTACTGCTTGAAAAGCATATTGATTCGGGTTTAGTAAAACGTGATGATAAAAACGTGTTTTCTTTAGCGAATGCGTGGCATGCTGCTCAGCATATAGATAAGGCGGCTAAGTATTATGGTGAGTTAGCTAAAATGACTAACCTTGCTAAGCATTACAGCAAACAAGGTATGTTATTAAAGCAAGATGAACAATTTAAACCTGCAATTGTTGCATTAAATAAAGCGCTAGAGCTTGGTGTAAAAGATAAAGGTAAACTGCATATGAGTATTGCAGAAGCACACTTTTATTTAGAGCAGTACAAGCAAGCCTATAAAGCTATTAACTTAGCGATGAAAGACCCTAAAACGCGTAAAGCGGCAAAGGGTTGGGTAAGCTTTATTAAAGATACTGCACAACGCAAAAAAGTTTCTATCTAATAAACTTAGGTATTAATTTAAAAAACCAGCCTTATGGCTGGTTTTTTTATGCTTAAAGTAAACTATGTGGCTTTATGGTTTTTCTTGAAGTTTAGCCATTTGCCAGAAATGAAAATATTGATCTAGATCAAAAAAAAGCTGTTCAAGTTAGAGTTTTTAGTCTACAATCCGCGCCGTTTATTTATTGTAGGAATATTGCTCATGTCTCAAGAAAATTTTAAAGATAGCTCGTCAAAACGTCATTTATTCGCCGCAGTTTTAGCTATGTTCGCCGCACCTTTATTGCCAATGTTAGCCGGTTGGTTTACAGTACTGGCAAACTAGTATTAAGGCAGTACTTCTTCAAGATGCGCATTCTTATTGTTGACGATAAACAGCATATATTAGATAGTTTAAGTGTTCTTTTAGTTGCTAATGGTTATCAAATTGATACGGCTTGCAATGGTCTTGACGCATCTGAAAAGTGCCAAACAAGTCACTATGATATGCTTATAGTTGATCACTTAATGCCTATTATGAATGGCATTCAATTAATTAAAAAACTTCGCCAAACTGAGCTTTATAGCCAAATCCCGATTGTTTTTATGACAACGCAAGGGTGCAGTTCGGTACAAGTGGAATTTGAAAGTGGTTTGTTTTCAGATGTTATTGATAAACCTATCAACGAAGATAAACTACTTAATTTGATTGTAAGCTATCAAAAGTCAAATACTCGCTGTCAGTCACTATAAATTTGCGCTAAATTGCTTTATTCTGTAGCTAAAATTTATTTTAACTTTTAGCACATGACAGAATCACAAATTAATACCCTTAAATCAGCTATTCATACTATTCCAGATTATCCAAAAACCGGCATTTTATTTAGAGATGTAACCGGCATATTAGATGATGCCGAAGCCTTTAAACTTAGCATAGAAATTTTAGCTGATAAGTTTAAAGCTGGTGGTTATACTAAAATCGTTGGTACCGAGGCTCGAGGCTTTTTATTTGGCGCACCGTTAGCTCTTGCAATGGGAGTAGGCTTTGTACCTGTACGTAAGCCTGGCAAGTTACCACGCGCTACTTATGCTCAAGATTATCAGCTTGAATACGGACAAGATACCTTAGAAATACATCAAGACGCTTTAAACGCTGACGATAAAGTTTTAATTATCGACGATCTCCTCGCTACAGGTGGCACAATAGAGGCTACTACTAAGTTAATCCGACGTTTAGGTGCAACAGTTACTGATGCCGCATTTATTATCTCACTACCTGACTTAGGTGGAGAAACTAAGTTGGCCGCTATGGATTTATCGGTATTTTCATTATTGCAATACGCTGGCGACTAAGGCAAAAAAATGAGTTATCAGGTTTTAGCAAGAAAATGGCGTCCCAAGTCTTTTAACGAATTAATGGGTCAAGAGCATGTAGTTACTGTATTAGTTAATGCCTTAACACAACAAAGACTGCATCATGCGTACTTATTCACAGGTACTCGTGGTGTTGGAAAAACCACCATAGCCAGAATTTTTGCGAAAAGCCTGAACTGCTTACAAGGTATTACAGCCAACCCATGTGGCACTTGCGATGCCTGTATTGATATTGATCAGGGGAAGTTTGTTGATTTGTTGGAAATTGATGCGGCATCACGAACTAAAGTCGATGATACCCGTGAAATATTGGATAACGTTCAATATGCACCAACGAGAGGTCGCTACAAAGTTTATCTGATTGATGAAGTACATATGCTTTCTCGCAGCAGTTTCAATGCGCTACTTAAAACACTGGAAGAGCCGCCAGAGCACGTCAAATTCATCTTGGCGACAACTGACCCACAAAAATTACCGGTTACGGTTCTATCGCGTTGCTTGCAATTTCATTTAAAAGCGCTAACTGTAAAGCAAATTAGTGAGAAAATTAGTGAAATATTAGCTAATGAATCTGTGGCATTTGATGATGATGCCATTGCACTATTAGCGAAAGCGGCAAGAGGCAGTATGCGCGACTGCCTTAGCTTAACAGATCAAAGTATTGCTCAAGGAAATGGAGCAATCAACAGAGATGATGTTCAACAAATGTTGGGTGGCGTTGATAGGGACTGGGTCTATAAAATTGTCATTGCTTTATTAAAGCATGACTCTTCTGCGCTAATGAAGCTTTCCCTAGAAATAGCTTCTTATGCGCCAAGTTATAGCCGTTTAACTGCTGAGCTAATTCAATTGTTGCATCAAATTGCCATGGCACAAGTTGTTGATACACATTTTGGCTTAACGGCGGAATATCAAAGCATGCTTAAGCAGTTTTGTCAGTTGATGTCGCCGGAAGATGTGCAACTTTATTATCAAATTGTGCTATCTGCTAGAAAAGACCTGCCTTATGCAGATGATGAACAGGCTGCATTTGATATGATGTTGCTAAGATTATTGGCATTTAAACCCGTTGCCAATAATAATTTGCTTGCGGAAACTCACGAGCAAAAAAGTCGAAGTGATAGTGAGCAAGTTATTGCATTGAACGATATTCAATTTCCTAAAAATAATGTTGCTAGCAAAGGAGAATCGCTAGATCTAGAAGCGACTAAGATAGAGCTTGTCGGAGCTGACAATAATGAAACAGAAGCGTTAACAAATCAGCAACAAGTGCCTGGAATTCAAGAAAATACTATTGATGAAAGTTTAAGCACTGAAAACAGCATAAAAGGCAGTAAATCAATAGACGCATTAAATGACGAGATGCACTCTATTGAACAGCAAGCTGAAGCCTTGTTTACTAGTAAAGAAAAATCATTTGATATGTCAGTAACCAGAGATAATGCTTCTGTAGATGAAAGTGAAGATAAAGCCTTGGGTGAGGCTGATAGCGCTAATCATGTAAGCAATGAAGCATCGTCAGAAACAACTGAGCAGAAAATATCTTCGTTTGAATCGCCTGTTGCAGCGGCTATTGCGACAAGAAACATGCTAAGAAGTCGTAAAAAATCCTTGGAGGATGGCGAAAAAAAGCCTAGAGACGCAGGTTTGCGTCAAGTCTTAAATTCAGCAGATAAAGATGAACAAGAAAGTGCTGATAATGTAATTACAGCACAGCATAATAAAGTCGAGGTTCCTGATTTAGCAACTTTGCCAGAGCAGCCATATAACGAAGAAATTATAGATCCAGCAACCATTAAAAAGGCTAATCAAGTTGATAAATGGGCGCATATGATAGATAGCATGTCGTTGATTGCACGATTACGTCAGCTAGCTATACATGCAACAATAGATAACAACTCAACCGATGAACTATTAATCTTACAGCTAGATCAATCGATTAAGCACCTAAATAGTGATGCGGCACATAAGCAATTAGAGCAACGCATTTCAGAATACTTGCAAAGAAAAGTTACTGTTGAACTCAATATTGTGGAAAAAACGGTTGCTGATCCGTATCAAATTCAATCTGATATTAATAACAAGCGTTATGAGTATGCAAAGCAAGTTTTGGCTGAAGATGACGTCGTTATCGCTTTGCAGCAACATTTTCAAGCTGAGCTTGATCAAGAAACTATTGTAGCGCGTTAAACGTTACTTGAATTTTAAGCCGTTACCAACTATCTTTGGCGGCATATTACTTTTGGAGTTAGAATTATGATGAAAGGTGGCATGGGCAATTTAATGAAGCAAGCCCAACAAATGCAGGCTAAAATGGCGAAAGCTCAAGAAGAGCTTGCTAATATGGAAGTAACAGGTGAGTCTGGTGCTGGTATGGTTAAAGTCACAATGACAGGTAACCATAATATTCGTCGAGTTGAAATTGATGATAGCCTTATGGAAGACGACAAAGACATGCTAGAAGATTTAGTTGCAGCAGCAATGAATGATGCAGTGCGTCGTGTAGAAGAACAGAACAAAGAAAAAATGGGTGCGTTAACTGGTGGTATGCAAATGCCTCCAGGTATGAAAATGCCATTTTAAATTTCAGCTAAATATTATAAAACCCAGTTTATCTGGGTTTTTTATTGTCTAATATTTAATAGTATGTGACTTTAAGCGCTCAGTTGTTAAGTTTAATGATAATGGTTGTTAACATGAAAGCAAAATTACACTATGTGTATGACCCTATGTGCAGTTGGTGTTGGGGTTATGCGCCAACTTGGAAGAAGCTTAAGGCCGAGTTGGCTGAACATATTTATATTCAATACTGTCTTGGTGGCTTGGCTAAAGACTCAGATCTGGAGATGCCAAGTGATATGCAAGAGTTTTTACAAAATACCTGGAAAAAAATTTCCTTGCAGTTAGGTACTGAGTTTAATTTTAACTTTTGGAAGCATTGTAAGCCAAGGCGATCTACCTATCCCGCATGTCGTGCTGCCTTTGTTGCACGTCAATACCAAAAAGAAAGTGAAATGTTAACGGCAATTCAGCATGCTTATTACTTACATGCTAAGAATCCTTCAAATATTGATACTTTGTTAGAGATTGCCGAAAAAATTGGCCTTGAGCAGCATGAATTTACTGAGCATATGCAAAGTAAACATATTCAACACCAATTAATGGCTGAAATTAATAAGGCCAGAGCTATGCCTATAAGAGGTTTCCCTTCTTTAGTTCTTGAACATGATAGCCAATTTACAACAATCTCTATTGACTACAAAAACTGGCAAACAACCTTTAATACCATAATAAAAAAAATTCAACACAGCCGATAATAATACAAATTGTTGAGCTAGCTATAGCAAATAACCTGAAAACGCTAGCATTTGTCGAAAACTCTTAATGTTTTATAGTATGATTAGCCAATAAATGAGACGAACTTTACGAGATAGAAGTAAAGCGCTTAGCAAAAGGTTAACTATGACATACGCAGCAATTACAGGTTGGGGAAAATGCTTACCACCAGCAACACTAACGAATGATGACTTAGCAACATTCCTTGAAACAGACGATGAATGGATTACAACCCGAACCGGCATGAAAGAAAGGCGTATTTCTCATGTGTCGGTTAGTGAGCTAGCATATGTTGCATGTGCTAGAGCGTTAGCGGCGGCTGGGAAAAAAGCTGAAGATGTTGATCTAATCGTATTTGGTAGTACTACCTTTGATGAGCTCTGTCCTAATGCTGCTTCAAACGTACAGCGTTTATTAGGGGCTGAAAATGCTGCCTGTATGGATGTAAGTACCGCATGTACCGGTGGCATGTACAGTTTGAGTGTCGCCACTTCTATGATTAAGAGTGGAGTGGCTAAATCGGCTTTGGTCATCGGTGCGGAAACTATCTCTCCAATTATGGATTGGCAAAATCGTGATGTTGCCGTTTTGTTTGGTGATGGTGCTGCAGCTTTGTATTTAGAGCAAAGTGATGAAGAGTCAGGTGTTATTGCTGAAGCTTTAGGGTGTTATGGTGAGTCACGCGATATCTTGTCAGTTGAAGGGTGGGGCATGAAATACGCCAATAAAGGTCGAGTTTTAGGGCAAAGTAACTGGGCATTTTTAGGTCAAGAAATCTTTAAAAAAGCTGTTGCAGGTATGGCACAAGCTTGCGATAAGGCACTGGCTAAGGCTAATCTAGATGCAGAACAGGTGAGCAGCGTGGTGCCACATCAAGCTAACTTACGTATTATTGATACCTTAGTAAAGCGTCTTAAAATGGATAAAAACCGAGTGTTTGTCAATATTCATAAGTATGGCAACATGTCTGCGGCAACAACATTAGTTGCTTTTGTTGAAGCAATAGAAGAAAGCTTTATTGCTAAAAATTCTTATGTATTGTTACCTGCTTTTGGTGGTGGACTAACATGGAGTGCACATGTTGTGAAATGGGGAACTAGAACCCATGCATTGGCAACAACCGATGTAGAATTGCCTCGTTGTGAAAAATCAGGACTAGAGTTGGTTACCGATATTATCAATGCCAAGAAAAACTTGGTCAACTAATTAAAACACAAAGTTAATTTTAAATTTCAGGCTAATCAGTTCAGTGTTAGTCTGTTTATCTATTTGAATGCAAGGAAAACTATGCGATTTTTATCTCGTCGTTTAATTCTACCGAATGACTTAAATTATGCTAATTCTTTATTTGGTGGTAGAGCGCTAGCTTGGATTGATGAAGAAGCTGCGATATATGCAATTTGCCAGCTTGAAACAAAGAGCTTAGTGACCAAGCATATCGGTGCAATTAACTTTGAATCGCCAGCTCAACAAGGTGATGTTGTAGAGTTTGGCTTATCGACAAAAGCTGTTGGGCGAAGCTCGATTACGATAACCTGTTTAATGAGAAATAAAGTGACCAAGAAAACGATTTGTTTAGCTGACGATATTGTTTTTGTGCAAGTAGATCCTGAAACCAAACAGCCTATACCACATGGAAAAACCTTAGCTTCTTTAACCGATCCTTTTGAAGAGTAACTGATGAAGGACTATTGCCAAGTAATACAATGTAATATTTTTCGAAAAAATATTACATTTGAAAATATTGCTTAGTTAAAACTGAATTAAGGTGCTGAGTAACCTCTATTTTGCGACATTAAAGTGGTAAAAATTTTCTGTTTAAGTCTACGTTTAATTTTTTTGGATAAGCCAAAGCTAAATAGCAATGCAGATAATGTGAAGACCACGGCAATTGTTTTAAAAAGTTTTGCGCCAGAAATCAGCATTAAAATTACCATTAAAATGGTGTAAGCAAAGCCCAATGCTGCAATACACAAAAACAACCCTTGAAGTTCTTTATTCATTCATCGACTCCTTAATTTAGTTCAGCTTAGCAAACCTTTTTGTTGGGCACTAGTACAATATTTTCACTAAGTGTTACTAATTTTTTCATACTAAAAAGTAGAAGAGGATAATTTAGCTTGTAGGTATATTAGGTTGAAAAACGGAGTTATATGGTGCAACTTACGCCATTACCTTGACCATTCACACCAAGCACTTTATTTGCGCCGTCGATCATAAAGGTAAGTTGGCAATAGTTTCCGGCCAATTTATCTGTGCTGCTATGGTGAAATTGAATGACTTTATTGCCATCGTCTAACTTTAAAAAACTCGCTGGAGTGCCGAATTCGGCAATAAGCGCACCTAATGATTCGCCTTGCCATTGTGTGACTTTAGGTTGTGAAGAACACGAACATAATAGAATTAAAGTGATAATACTTACAGCAATGTTTTTCATCGGCACACCTAATAATTTCAAATAATGTAATTGATTATAAAGTGAACAATGTACAAATGTAAATTGTGTGTCTAAATGTAATAGCTAGGAAATATTATGCGGGTGTGCAGTTATATGAACAAGTAGTGGCTAGGTGATTGTTATTAGTCGCTTTCATCGCTTAAAAAATTCTCATAGCCTTTAATTGCAAAGTAGCGAATTGATTTTTTCAATTTGACTCTTTTAGCAATTAGCTGCCCATTTTGAAATATTTTTACAACTTGTTTGTCACCATTTACATCACTTTCAACACTATGAAGAGGGTTGTTTCGCAAGTTATCATACTCAGTTCTCATGATCAGCTTCATGCTAGGCTCGAATTTAAAGTGGTATTAGGTTACAAGTTGTCGATATCTTTTTTAACTTGATAACCTTCATCTGTGACTATTTTCTCTAGCACTTGCACTCGCTCTGTTAACTTTTCAACTTGTTTTTTCATAGCAATTGCTTGCTCGTCACTTTGGCTATTGTGGTTTAACGTGCGCTCTTTGAATTCTAGGTGTTTTTTGTACATATCATACATAACCCCAAAACCCACAGAGATAAAAACGATAGCGACGACCATTGCTGTACCAGACATAAATATTTCCTTTTGAGAGATTAACCACGTTGAAGTTTTTAACTAGCAATACGTTAAAGCATAGCTAGTTTTATGGCAAATTTTATCAACTATTGGCTAGGCTAGTGAGCTCTTGTTTAGCTAAATAATTGTCCATTGTTGAGCGCAGTAATTTATAAAGTAAAATAGCACCGTCAATTTCTTCTTTTCGGTTGGTTAAACTTTCTATGTTAAGGCCTAGAGGCAAGTTGTATGGTAGTACGGCATCTAATATTTGTACTAAGGTATTGCTTGAAATTCTGATTGATTCATACAATGGCTTTTCAGCATTTAAAATACGTAAGCTTGTTGCCTCTGGTACGCTAACACCAAGCCATTCAATAAACTCTAAAGTCTTTTCGCTACCACAAGGCGAGAAAGTTAAAATAATGCGTTGTGGTTTAACGCCTTGCTGCTGACATTCAATAGCATATCGAGTCAACATGTCTATCGTCGCTTGGGCATTGTAAATAGCTTGTGAAATAAAGAAATTACATCCTTGTTGATGCTTTTCAATAAGCTTATTGTGCTCATTCTTTTTACTAGCGTGGCGCTCAGCAATGGTGATTCCGCCAATAAAAAAATCATTTTCGTTAGCAACTAAGGTTTTATAGGCGTCTCCTAGTGGCAAACTAACATTATTATTTTTTGAAGGGCTTCCAACAAGCACAATATCCCGTACACCGTAATCCTGCCAAGCCTCATTGGCCCATTGATTAAAGTCTTCATTATTCGACTGCACAACACTTTTATATGTGATCACAGGTCTTGTTGATTTTTGATTTAATAGTGAAGAATATAAGCGAGGGTCGTGGGTAGATTTAAAAGGAAACGGGCGGGGCTCTGCCGTACGAGAGTCTTCATTTTGAATATCATAGACAATTAGGCCATCGAAATCGATATCACTTACACGTTCGAGTAACTTGTCGGCGATATTTGATACTTGTTCGATTGGCGTATCACTTTTGGGTGGTGTAGTTCCAATAAAATATACACCACGATTGACATCATTATAACGTGCTCTTAATTCTGAACCATTCTTCACTGTTGTTACTTCTTTTTGTTCTAAACTAGGGAGGATTAACGATTATATTACCTTGTTGTTTAAAAAAAAGCTGCGTCAATCTAATAATTATTTCCTCTACATTATGCATACAAGCGCCATTGAAAGCGGAATTTTTCGATGTCCACCTATTGTTGTTTTATATCCAAACCACCTGAAACTGCATCTTCAAGTGGCTTGGGTATATATCTAAGTATAAAGATCTATTTTATTAAGAATTTCATCTTTGTTTTTTAATAACTTTATTGCATTGAATAACTGTTCGGCCTGTGGGTATTGAAGCCTGAGATAACGCAACCATTGTTTTAATCGACTAGAAAAATAATAGCTTTTATCACCTTTTAATTCCAAAGCGCTGTAGTGTTTGAGTAATGCACTAAGCTTAGACCATGGCATTGGCGCTTCATCAAACTTAATCACATTGGCTAAATTGGGCAGGGCTAATGCGCCGCGACCAAGCATTAAGTTGGCTGTTTGGCTTTGTTCTATACAGTTATTTGCGTCATTTTTATTCCAAATTTCACCATTTGCAAAAATCTCTATATTGTACTTTTCCACTATTTTGCCAATAAAATGCCAATATGCTGGTGGTTTATAGCCGTCTTGTTTGGTACGAGCGTGAATGGTTAACTGGTCAACATTAGCAGAAACAATCGCACTGACAATTTCATCTAATTTTGATGCGTCGGTAAAACCAAGCCTAATTTTCGCTGACAGAGTTTGCTCTGTACCTATAGCTTGTCGAATTTCATGCAAAATTTTATAAATTTGCTCAGGTTCATTTAATAACACGGCCCCGCCTTTACTTTTATTGACGGCTTTTGCTGGGCAACCAAAATTAACATCTACACCATGTGAGCCCATTTCTATCGCTCGTATGGCATTTTCTGCCATCCATGCTGGTTCTTGCCCTAAGAGTTGTAGACGCAGCTTAGTACCGCTTTTTGTTACGCAACCATTTTTTAGTTCTGGGCATATGCGATGAAAGACATGCCTAGGAACAAGTGAGTCAACCACTCGCACAAACTCAGTAATACAGAAGTCATAGTGATTTGTTGAGGTGAGCAAGCGACGCATAAGTTCATCTGCAACACCTTCCATTGGTGCGAGAATTATTTTTTTTACTTGAGGTTTCATGAAGATAAAGCTAGGCTCAACTGTGTTGTAGAAAATAAATATTACTCATTTAACGTTATATCGGTTAAAAAAGTTAGAAAAATATACAGCGCTTGAAATTTATTTACACCCTGTATGGTCTTTGTAAATAGCTATACTTATAGATGTAGTGTCAAATTGAAAAATTAAAAGGAAAACATAATGAAATTAATCAAAAAATCTTCAATTGCAGCTTTGTTAGGCTTGTTTGCATTAACTGTAGCGGCAACTATGCCAGCGAAAGCGGAAACTAACCCATTTGCTGTACAAGATGTAATGACCATTGTTTCAGCTGATAATCACGAGAAAGGTAAGTGTGGCGAAGGCAAATGTGGAGAAGGTAAGAAAAAAGCTAAAGGCAAATGTGGCGAAGGCAAATGCGGTGAAGGCAAAGCTAAAGCCAAAGGCAAGTGCGGTGAAGGCAAATGCGGTGAAGGTAAAGCTAAAGCCAAAGGCAAATGTGGTGAAGGCAAATGCGGCGAGTCTAAAATGAAGAAAAAAGGCAAGTGCGGCGAAGGTAAATGTGGCGAAGGCAAGAAAAAAGCTAAAAAAGGTAAATGTGGCGAAGGTAAGTGTGGCGAATAAGGCTGCCTAACAATACTTCCATATTATCCTAAAGAAAACCACTTCACATGAAGTGGTTTTTTAGTTTTAATACCTGTAAAAGTATTAATGGGTAGTAAAATGAATAACAATGTGGTGATCACTGGCGCTAATCGAGGAATTGGCTTAGCCATGGCGGCAAGTTTTAGTGCACAAGGTGACAATGTTTTTGCTTTGTGTCGCCAATCTAGTGATGCGCTCAGCGCCTTAAATGTTAATGTAATCGAGCAAGTAGATGTTGCAACGGCAGAAGGTCTCAAGCATATGGCAAATGCATTGCAAGGCATTGCGATTGATGTTTTGGTTTGTAATGCTGGTATTTTACGTGATGAAAGTTTAACTCAACTTAACCTTGATACCATACGAGCACAATTTGAAGTTAACGCTATTGCACCGCTAAATATTGTCGCTCAATTGCAAAGCCAACTAAGCAATGGTGCAAAAGTTGCCCTAATAACCTCTCGAATGGGTTCTATTGCTGATAATAGCTCAGGTGGCCGTTATGGTTATCGAATGTCAAAAGCTGCATTAAATGCTGCTGCCATGTCGTTAAGTCATGATCTTGCATATAAAGGAATTGCTGTTGGTATTTATCATCCAGGCTATGTCCAAACCGATATGGTGAATTTCGGTGGTGATATAAGTGCCAGCGAATCAGCAGCACGATTAATAAATTTGATTAATCAATTAACTATGGCTGAAAGTGGTGTTTTTAAACATTCTAATGGTGAAATACTGCCTTGGTAAAACCTAACATGAATAATGCCCTTGAGCTTAATAGCCAATACAATGTTAAGCATATTAAAATTTGGCAAACGGTGCAGGCCATTCCTGAAGGAAAAATAGCTTGTTATGGCCAAATTGCCGATCTTGCTGGGTTACCAGGACGTGCAAGATTGGTGGGTAAAGCACTAGGGGCAGTTCCCGAGCAGGGCTGGCGCGGGCAAACGGTTCCCTGGTATCGTGTGTTAAACTCGCAAGGGAAAATATCCTTTGCTGTTGGCACTGAACACTTTGAACGCCAAAAAGGTTTGTTACAGGAAGAGCAAGTGGTGGTTATTGGTGCACGCGTGAAGTTAGCTGAATTTCAATGGCAACCTGATTTAGCTGAACTATTGTTTGTTTTAGAGCATTAGCGAAAACATTTGAATATTTGCAAACTCAAATGTTTTCGTGATTAATTACAGGTGTGTTCTAACTTCAAAGAGTTCAGGGAAGAAACTAACATCTAAGGCTTTTTTCAAAAAGCCTACGCCGGATGAGCCGCCAGTTCCTTGTTTATAGCCAATAATACGCTGCACTGTGTACATATGCTTAAAACGCCATTGCTGAAAGGCATCTTCTATATCGACCAGCTTTTCTGCTAATTCATAAAGCTCAAAATAGGTATCAGGCTGCTGATAAACATTTAGCCAAGCAGCCAGCACGGATTCATTACGTTGATACGGCTGAGTAACATCGCGTCGTATTACATTGTCATCTATAGCAAAACCCGCTTTAGCTAGGGCAATAATTACTTCATCATAAAGACTATTTTGGTTAAGTAATTGGCTTAATTCTCGATGTGCACTTTCGTTGGCTTTGTGAATGTTGAGCATATCGGCATTTTTATTACCTAATAAAAATTCTAATTTGCGATAGCCATATGATTGAAATCCTGAAGAGCGTCCTAAATCATCACGAAACTTTAAATAATCGCTCGGGGTTAGCGTCGATAAAATATTCCAAGATTGTGTCAATTGTAGAAAAATTTGTTTTACTCGGGCAATGACTTTAAAAGCGGGTCCAAAATTAGCCGACTTTATATGCTCTAGCGCTCGCTGTAACTCATGGCCGGCAAGTTTTAACCATAGTTCGCTACTTTGATGAATGACGATAAAAAGCATTTCATCATGTTCATTACTTATTGGTTTTTGCGCCGATAAAATTCGTTCTAACTGTAAGTAATCGCCATAAGACATTTCATCGTCAAAGTCTTGATGGATACCATCTTCTAATTCACGAAAATTTTCATTTTGATTGTTGGCCGAGCTATGAAAAGGGCAACCTTTTACTTTACTATCTGATTGCTTATTAGACATTGGTGTTGCCCTCCTTTTTAAAAGCCGCTTCGGTGAGCTGTTTTAATTTTTGATAAATAAACTCTTCCTGCCAACAGTCTTCAAGGTTTGGTGTTTTCATAATTTGCTGCATTATTTTTTGTTGAATATCACCAATGGCTAAAGCTTCAGAGTAAGGTAGCAAAGGTGAAAAAGTTACCATAGAGTATAGTGGTATCCATAGTTCAGGGTAGCGTTGATGAAACTCGGCTTCAATTTTCTTTTGTAGTAAAAAACATGTTTGCCCAGAAAGTTCACTCATTTCAATAAAGTTTCGTTTGGCTAATTCGGTAATAGCATCGGCGTTAATTTTACGGGCCGCTTGGTAGGCAGGAAATACTTCTGACCAATTATTGCTATATTGGGTAATTAATTCGTTTAATATTCGGCAATCTTCAAAGCCGCAATTCATGCCTTGGCCATAAAATGGCACCATGGCGTGAGCAGCGTCACCAATTAACGCGACTTTATTATTGATCACCCAAGGGTCAACATTTACTAAAAATAATGGATTAGCCGTTTTTGCCATAAACTCATCGATAGGGTTTTCCAGTAATGGCATAGCATCTGTAAAATTTTGCTGAAAAAATGCTTGCACATCATCACGTTCTGTTAATGCTGAGAATGAAATATCTCCTTGATAGTCAAGAAATAATGTGCAGGTAAATGTGCCATCTGGGTTTGGTAATGCAATTAGCATAAAGTCTTTGCGCGGCCAAATATGCAGGGCATCTTTGTCCATTTTAAAAGAGCCGTCTTCATTTGCTGGAATATGCAATTCGATGTAGCTTTGCGGCATATAGGTTTGGCTATAGCTAAAACGTGGCGTTTCTTGAGCTAGTCGTCGTACTTTTGAGTAAGCACCATCTGCGCCAAAAAGTATATCGCTACTAACTTTATTGATGGAATGGTCATGGCTAAAACTCGCGGCAGCACTACTAAAGTCAACATCAATTAGGCGTTGTTCGAATGCGATATTTATTAATGGCTCTTGCTCTGCCAAATCAAGCAGCTGTTCGTTGATACCTGAACGTGAAACAGACCATATGGCTTGCTCTGCTGTGCCGTAATTTTGTTCTGTGATAGAGCCATCAATGGCATGCATCACTCTCTTTTTCATAGCGATAGCATTTTTTTTAACTTGCTTAGCAATCCCCACAGATTCTAATGCTAACCAACCCCGGTCGGAAAGGGCAATATTTATCGACTTGCCTTGATAAATATTATGAGTTCGAGAGTCAGGTCGTGACTCAAGTAAATTAACCTGATGACCGTGACGTGCCAAAATAATCGCCAACAATGTACCAACCGGACCTGCACCGGCAATTGTGATATTTTCTTTATGTGCTGATATTTCTGACATTAAATGCACTCCTTTAAAATTCTAACGAAGTGAAAAATATCTTGAAAGTTGTTATACAAGGGGACTGGCGCTACGCGAATAACGTTAGGTTCTCGCCAGTCGGTGGTGACGCCATTTTCTTCTAATGCTTTATACATGGCTTTGCCGTCTAGCCCTGCAACATTAACCATCAAAGATAACTGACAGCCTCGCTCACTTGGCTCAACAGGAGTGATAACACGAATTTTATCGCCTAATTCATGCTGAATTAAGTCGAGCAGGTATTGAGTAAGTTTTAATGATTTCTTTCGTAATGCCGGCATACCACCAGCAAGCTTAATGGTATCGAAAGAGCCTCGCACTGCCGCTAGCGATAAAACCGGCGGATTGGATAATTGCCAACCTTCTGCACTTGCAATGGGCTTGAAGGTATTTTCCATTTTAAAACGGCTAGCTTTATCATGTCCCCACCAGCCGGCAAGGCGATTCAATGTGGTATTTTCAACATGCTTTTGATGAACGAAACAACCTGCTACTGAACCTGCGCCGCTGTTAAGATATTTATAGCTACACCAACAGGCAAAGTCGACTTGCCAGTCATGTAGCGATAATTCGATATTACCCGCAGCATGTGCAAGGTCAAAACCTACCTTGATGCCTTTTGCGTGAGCGGCTTTAGTAATGCGCTTCATATCTAACACTTGACCAGTATAATATTGCACACCTGGCAGCAAAATTAGGGCGATTTCATCACCGTGATTTTCTAATATATGCCATAAATCATCATAGTTAAGTAACTCTTCATCTGCGCGAGGAGTCCAAAGTAAAAGGTTGTCATCGACGTTTTTATTATGATGTTTTAGTTGTGATTCAACCGCGTAATGATCCGATGGAAACGCATGATCTTCAATAAGAATTTTACTGCGCTGGACTGTTGGTTGATAAAAGCTTGCCATCATAAAATGTAAGTTAGCGGTTAATGAATTCATCATCACAACTTCTTTTGCTTGTGCTCCGACAATTTCTGCGGCTTGCTCTGTGAGGAATTCATGGTAAGGCATCCATGGAAAGTCACCTTCAAAATGGCCCTTAACGCCACGTTGTTGCCATGCATCAAGTAACTCTATTACCGCCTCACGAGCAAGTTTAGGTTGTAGCCCCAATGAATTGCCAGTGAAGTAGTATTCGTTATTGCCCGAAGCTTGTTTTGGAATAGAAAAATGCTCGCGCATATGGGCGAGAGGGTCGGCTTTATCTAATGCGGTTGCATAGCTTAAGGTATTAATTTTATTGTCTAACATATTATTCTTGCTCTTATTGATGTTTATTTTTTCATTTCGCATGGTATTTAGGTGCCGAGTGAATTATCCGCCAACAACGGCATTTGCTTCATAGAGCATAGGTCTACTGGGGGCAGCATCATTAACAAACGCCGGCGTTTGTAAATTAGCGAAATAAAAACCGTCAGCTATCGTGTTATCGATATAGGCCATTTCAGTAATGGTTTTGTTGATTAAACTGTTTGGATTTGGCTGATGGGCGCCCTCGGTAACTTGCCAAAATAAATGATGGCAGGTGAGTAATCCGTCATCATCGAGTCTATCTAGCGATGGAATATCTAAAATTAAATGTTCTACACCGCGTTCGTTGAGGTATAAAACGGCTTCTCGAGTAAAAAATGCCGGTTGATTATTGGCATTATAATTTTCTTGGCATTTAGTTAAGGTATTTGGCAAGGTTCTTATTACGACGCACTGTAATTGCTCATTACTATAAACAGACAATTGTTGCTCAAGTTGTTGGCGGTTAACCACCAAGTCATCGGCATGGAAATTCGGACTATATTCATCATTGCAAGCCATTGCTGGTATGGGTGTTACAGATATTAATGCACAGGGCATTAAAGGCGGTAATTCAAGCGATGAGATTTTTAGGGCAAGGGCACTACTTGCATCACAAATATGAGCGATGGTTTCGGTGTGAGTACCATTACAATGTGGGTTGAGGGTGAGCTCGTTAACATTGCAACTTCCCCCTTGCTCAGTATCGCCAATAAAACCGCCTGCTTGCATTGGTGTTGCTAGCGCCGGTGTTGCAGAAAAATGGTTTGGTTGCTGCTCAGCATTGTTAAAGTGAACGTCAATAGCTAAAGAATGCGCGAAGTCAGTATTAACATTAAAGCACTGTTTGCCTAGGGTAATAGTGGTTAACATTTTGACCTCCTTATGCGTATTTTCAAACTTATTTGCCGTGCCATTATTGATAACATGATCATAAAAATTGCTCCTTAGTCAGGCCTAGCCAATTGAGCGCACTACCATGTAATAATTTGGCTTTAATATCATCACTAAAGGTACTTTCTTCTATGAGTTTACCGGGACTAAGTTCACCGAGAGGAAATGGGTAATCAGTGCCGAGGGCAATATTATTTGGCCCCATTAAATCGACTAAATATTTCAATGCCAAAGGATCATGCACCAGTGAATCTAGGTAAATTTGCGATAAAAAATCACGTGGATTAATGGAGCAATCAACGGCGCAAAGATCGGGACGAACATTAAAGCCATGTTCAATTCTTCCTATTGTGGCAGGAAATGAGCCACCGCCATGAGCAAAGGCGATTTTTAGCTTAGGTAAGCGTTGCAATACGCCGCCAAATATCATCGAACATATTGCTAAGCTTGACTCTGCTGGCATACCGACTAACCACGGTAGCCAATATTTAGGCATTTTTTCTTTTGCCATCATATCCCAAGGGTGAACAAATACTGCCGCACCAAGATCTTGCGCCGCTTCAAAAATTGGGAATAGTTGTTCGTGATCTAAATTCCAGTCATTAATATGAGAGCCGATTTGAATGCCAGCTAAGCCAATGTCTTTTACGCAACGCTCTAGTTCTTTAATGGCTAAATCTGGTGCTTGCATTGGCACGGTACCTAAGCCAACAAAGCGTTTGGGATGTTCAGCAACAATTCCTGCGATATGGTCATTTAAGTATTTTGCTAAGTCTAAGGTATCATTAGGTTTGGCCCAATAATTAAACATCACAGGAACAGTAGAAAGCACCTGCACATCAACATTATGTTGCTGACAATCTTGCAGGCGTATTTTAGGATCCCAGCAATTGTGCTCAATTTCCCGGAAGAATTTATCGTCAACCATCATACGGGCACAGCCGCATTTGTGATGATCTAAGCTGACAAAACCACCATAGCCATACTTTTCCCGTAAATTGGGCCAAGTTTTTGGTAAAATGTGGGTGTGGATATCAATTTTTAACATATGTTATTGCTCCGCCCGTCACTATGGTTTTGTTGTGATGAAACCGCATTTTTTACACTGGCAGTTTTCAGTTTTACTATAAAAATTATTAAAGACGATAGGTAAATCAGTTTCGATATTGTCTAAACAAAATTGCTGGTTATACAGTGGCGTTTTACATTGCTGACAAAACCAAAATAGTGCATCTTGCTGTCCTGGTGCTCGTTTTTGCTCAACCACTAAACCAACACTGTTTTCAAAGCGTTGTGGGGAATGCAAAACCTTAGGGGGTAAAAGAAAAATTTCGCCAGCTTTAATTGGAATGTCAATGAACTCAACGGCCTGAGTCGCATGTTGTGTTGATTTTTCACATAACTGTGGGTAGCAATCTTGTTCATCGCTATTAACGATGCTGAGCACCATTTCTCCTTCTAATTGATAAAAAAGTTCTGGCGTTTCATTGTAATGAAAATCGGTGCGATTATTTGGACCACCCACTACCATAACAATGTAATCATCTTGTTCGAATATCTGCTTATTGCAAACCGGTGGTTTGAGTTGCTCTCGGTGATCGTCAATCCATTGTTGCAAGTTAAATGGCATGGCAAAGTTAAGCATGACTAAGCTCCTTTTGAATTATCTGTAGAGGGCAGTGCCGCGATACATTTCAATTCAATAGCAATTGGGGTTGGTAGTTTGTTAATTTCGACTGTAGTACGACACGGCATGTTTTCTGAAAAGTATTCTGCATAAATACGATTGTAGGTGGCAAAATCATCTTTCATATTGGTGAGGAAAACCGTGACATCCACTAAGTCCATCCAGTCAGCTCCAGCGGCGGCTAAAATAGTACTGATATTTTGAAAAACGCTGTGACATTGAGCTTCGATATCATAATTAACAATTTCACCATCTTGGTTTAATTCAACGCCCGGGATGTCAGAGCTGCCAGCTTGACGGGGGCCAACGCCAGATAAAAACAGTAAATTGCCAACTTGGCGAGCATGTGGGTATAAACCAACTGGTTTAGGGGCTTGTTCAGCGTTAAATATTTCAGACATAGATTTTTCCATTTTAATTATTATTTGTTATGTGTGTTTTATCAGTTTTTTAATACTTTGCTGTTAAGGTTCATCGAATAGGGTTATATCGATGATTTACGCTCTAGCTATTGCGCTGAATCGCTACGGATAACTAGCTAAAGGAGGTTCTTAACGTGCAAAAATTAAGTGCAGTTAAAATGCATAAACAACATCAACTGCCATTACTACAGTTTAGTTCAATAAGAAAGGATAGGAGATCAGATCAAGGTCCACTTGCAGCCTAACACGCTGGAAAATATCGCTCCTGATGATTTAAATTTGCAACAAACTTGATTCATATTTCAGCCGTATCGCTAATATTTAATACAAACATTTTTACTTTCGCTAAAAAATCGCATTGCTTCAAGGCCACCTTCACGGCCTAGGCCTGAGCGATTCATACCACCAAACGGTGTACGTAAATCTCTTAGTAACCAACAGTTAACCCATACAATGCCAGTGTTTACTTGTTCGGCTAATTGGTGTGCACGAGGTAAATTGTTGGTCCATATGGTAGCCGCTAAGCCATAATCACTGTCGTTGGCTAACGTCAGCGCCTCTTCATCGCTATCGAATGCTTGTAGAGTGATCATTGGGCCAAAAATTTCTTCTTGGTTGCATGTCGCTTGGTTATCTAAATTTTCAATAACCGTTGGCTGTAAAAAGTAACCTTGTTGGCATCGTCCAGATAACTGAACTTGCTCGCCGCCAGCTAGTACTTGGCCTCCTTGAGTTTTAGCAAGCTCAATATAAGCGAGTACCTTTTCTAAGTGAGTTTTTGAAACTAGCGCGCCCATTTTACTTTCGCTCTGTAAAGGATCGCTTGGTATTAACGCTTTAGCTTTAGCAACGAGTGCTTGTTTAAACTTTTCATATATCGGCCGCTCGATATACAGCCTTGACGCGCATAAACAGATTTGCCCTTGGTTAGCGAAACTGGCTCGAAAGACTTGCTCGACTGTGTTGTCTAAATCACAATCTGCAAATATTAACGCTGGGTTTTTTCCACCAAGTTCTAGTGAAAGCTTTTTAAATGTTGGGGCTAATAAGCTAGCAATGGCTGCACCTGTGGCGGTGCCGCCAGTAAAAGATATCGCTTTAACGTCTTGGTGTTGGCAAATGGCTTGGCCAACGTTGGCCCCCTTGCCATGAAGGATATTCAACACGCCATCAGGCAAACCAACCTTTTGGCATATTTCACCCAGTAAAGCCGCGGTCTTAGGTGTTACCTCTGACGGTTTAGCAATAACACAATTTCCGGCAGCTAATGCTGGCGCAATTTTCCAAGTAAATAGGTAAAGCGGTAAATTCCACGGTGAAATACAGCCGACGATACCAATAGGTTGGCGTAAAGTGTAATTTATAGCGGTACCGGCCATGGCATGAGATTCACTGGCAAATTGCGAACATGCGTGGGCAAAAAATTTAAAGTTACTGGCGGCTCGTGGAATATCTACTTCACGAGCTAATGCTACCGGCTTACCATTGTCAGTTGCTTCAGCAATGGCTAATTCGTCAATGCGATTTTCTATTTCTTGGGCGATAGCACTAAGGATATCGGCGCGTTCCTCCAAAGGCATGGTTTGCCATGCAGGTAGAGCTTTTCTAGCCGCAGCCACAGCAAGTTCAACATCTGAATGATCACTATCAGGAATTTTGCCATAAACCATACCTGTTGCTGGTTCCACGTTATCAAGATAGCGCAAAGCTTGTGGGGCTTGGTATTGGCCGTTGATAAAATTTGCAATAATATCCATCAAAATATTCCTATAAGCAGCTTGTGCGGCCACCATCAACAGGTAGGTTAATACCGGTAATGTACCCCGCAGCGGGTGAAGCTAGGAAAGCTGCTGCGGCAGCAAATTCCTCAGGAGCCGCAAATCGACGCATGGGGATTTGTGCTTTTTCATTAATGGTTGCTTGTTCGATAGAGATATCTTGTTTTTTTGCCTTGCCAGCAATAATGGCATCTAAACGAGCGGTTGCCGTGGCGCCCGGCAAGACATTGTTGACGGTGATACCAAAAGGACCTAACTCGTTTGCTAAGGTTTTTGCCCAGCTAGCAACGGCACCACGTATGGTATTTGATACACCTAAACCTGGGATGGGTTGTTTCACCGAGGTTGAAATAACATTAATAATTCTACCGAATTGATTCTTTTTCATCGCAGGCAACAGCGCTTGTACCAAATGATGATTGGTAACTAGGTGTAAATTAAAGGCGTCAATAAAGGCACTAACATCGCTAGAATTTGCTGGACCTGGGGCTGGGCCACCGGTGTTGTTAATTAAAATATCATAGCCGCCATTTTTAGCGACATCAGCAAGAATAGTTTGTTTAACTTGCTCAGGGTTTGAGAAGTCAGCAATTAAAATTTGATGATTTTGTCCTTGAGCGCAACAAAGCTCTTGTTTGACGTCTGCTAGTTTTTCTTGATTACGAGAAAATAGCGTTACGCTGGCGCCCAAGCTGGCAAGTTCCATGGCACATGCGCGGCCAATGCCTTGACTACTGCCACAGACTAACGCGCGTTTAGCGGTAAAATTAATATCCATTACTGACCTTTTATTATATTTTTAAGCTTAAATTGTGCATCGAAAATCAGCTAATACTTGTGCAAAAAATTAATGTATTATCAGGCTAATTCAGTAAACAATTTAAGTTGTCATTTTTTTGTTAGGACTTTTTTAGCACAATAAAAAATTTAATGTCAGCAAAATTTTGCCAAAAATTGTGCAAAATTGTTGGCTAACTGTCATCTTTAATTGCCGCTGATAATTTGTTCGCAAGTTGCGGTAAAAAAAATCTTATTCCCGAGTTTCATAAATCAAGAAGTAAGCAGAAAGAATTGAAATGGGTATGTTAGTTAAGCTAATTGATGGTTACATGCTCATTTTGCGGTAAGTTTAAACAAAAACGGTTAGTACAATTTTTTGTCTTATTTAAAGTAAAAATTAGTCACTAACTAGTGCCGAATGAAAGTGGACTGTCGCTAAAAGTGTGTTGCGTATCGAAAATAACAAGACATTAATTATTAGCCTAGGTAGAGTAAGTTCACAAAATAATAATTAAACACGCCATGACATTTAGACAAAAATTGTCTATTTAAGGTGAAAATGGAGTCGTAGATGAACCGTAAACCTCTTTCAATTTTAATCGCAGCAGCGTTGACCTTAGGATCGCTATCAAATGCCTTTGCCTTCGAAAAGCAAACCGCTAGCGATATTGCCAATGATTATCACCAGCACTTAGCGCCATTATGGGATCATTTTCATCAAAATCCTGAATTGTCGTTAATGGAAAAGAAAACAGCTAAACGGTTAGCGAAAGAATTGCGTGCGGTTGGTTTTGAAGTGACTGAAAAAGTTGGCGGCACCGGTATTGTCGCGCTAATGAAAAACGGTGATGGTCCTATGGTTATGGTGCGCGCCGATATGGATGGTTTGCCGGTTGTTGAGCAATCAGGTTTAGCAAATGCTTCAAAAGTTAAAATGAAAGACTGGAATGGTGAAACGGTAGGGGTAATGCATGCCTGTGGCCATGATGTTCATATTACCAGTTTAGTGGGTACCGCCCGTTATATGGCTGAAAATAAAGATAAATGGTCAGGCACTTTGATGTTAATTGGCCAGCCTGCAGAAGAAAGAGGCCCAGGCGCTTCCGCGATGATGGCTGATAATTTATGGCAGCGTTTTGGTCAACCGGACTATGCTTTCGCTTTTCATGTTAGTGCTAATACCGAAGCCGGTAAAGTTGTTGTTGATGAAGGCTCTCCGTATGCTGGTGCTGATACAGTTGATATTACGGTACATGGCATTGGCGCTCATGGCGCATCACCGCATCAAGGGAAAGACCCTATCGTTATTGGTGCGCAAATTGTTAATAACTTGCAAACCATCATTAGTCGAGAATTAGCCCCGCGCTACGCTGGTGTTATTACCGTTGGCGCCTTTCATGCGGGCACAAAACACAATATTATTTCCGATGAAGCTAAGCTGCAGCTGACTGTGCGTAGTTTAACACCACAAGTTCGAGAGCAACTGTTATCCGCTATAAAGCGTATTGCTATTGGTACGGCGCGTACGGCGGGCATGCCGGAAGATAAATTGCCAGAAGTTGTGGTTAGTGAATTTTCTTTTCCACCGACCTTTAATGATCAAAAATTGGCGAAACGTTTAAAAGGCGTGCTAAGTGAAAAAATGGGGATAGATGCATTGCTTGAGCCTGCTGAAACAGGCATGGGCGCAGAAGATTTTGGTTTCTTTACTACTGAGCCTTATATTCCCAGTGTCTATTTCAAAGTGGGTGGCACACCTAAAGCTGATTTTGAACGTGCGGCTGCCGGTGGTGCTCAGGTACCCAGTCATCATAGCCCTCAATTTAAAATCAGCCCAGAGCCAGCAATTAAATCGGGCGTTGAAGCAACCGTGCATGCGCTGTTAGATATTATGGCCAGAAAATAACAACTGTTAAAAAGAGTAGGTAATTTTAGTTACCTGCTTGCAACTTGTGTTTAATTTGGGGGGATAAGGTTAACCATGCTTTTTTGCCACTTTTGTCTAATGGCTGAAAAATTCCCCCGTTTTTCTAGGGTTTTCATTGTTGTGGCTAGTGTTTTTATTATGCTTTTTTCGGTTGTTAAATTGCAGGCGAAATAAAAGTCTAGTGTTAGCTCCTTTAACATAAAAACACCTTTATATTTTGCTGCATCGGTGGAGTTTTTTATTCGGTTGTTAAGTAAATCATCATTTAGAACCACGAGATCTATCTGCCGACTGGGTATTTCCAGTAACTTTAATAATGAGTCATAATTATTCATCACATAAAGGTTTTCGTTTTCTACAAAACCTTTTGAAATCAGAAAGTGATGGGTAACATCATCTTTAATCACCGCCGTTTTATAATTTTTAGCTTGGGCTAAGTTCTCAATGGTAATGTTACTTTTGCTTAAAGCATAAAGTGAAATCGTACTATTAGTAATATGACCAACCCATTGAAATAGCGGTTTTCGATTGGGAATGTAAGCTAAAGAGTAAATGCAGGTGTTTTTAACGTGTAATGCTCTATTATACGAATGTGACCAAGGGTGTGCCTCAATATTATATTCAATCGCTGTAGCGTTAAGCGTTGCTTCGATAATTTCGGTAGATAAGCCACTGATTATACCATTATCAACAATTTGAAAGGGGGCTAAATGCTCAGTAACGATATTTATTTTTGCAGAAAATGCCGGACAACTAAACAGCAGTGTAATAGCTAGCGGTATCAGTATTAATTGCGCTTTATTTCGCATGTTTTAGGGTTCAGCTTCGTGAAATATCAATACTCTTTGCATTTACTATAAGCACTATTTGAATTTTTGAAAGTAATTTATGCCTGATATTCTAACTAAGATGAAATGTAAAGTTTTATGATATGAGGGCATAAAAAAGCCCAGTCAAAGACTGGGCAAAAAAACATAAGGGAGAAACTAGTTAAAAATAGTAGTTAACTTACTACCTCTGAGTCGTCTTGTTGCAATAAGCTTTTGCCGTTAATGGCAATTTTTCTTGGTTTTAAAGCTTCAGGAATTTCTCTCTCTAAATCTATATGTAACAAACCATGCTCCATAAAGGCACCAATAACTTTTACATGATCGCCTAACTGGAATTTTCGTTCAAAGTTACGTTCGGCAATACCTTGATGTAAAAATTTACGTTCTGCTTTGCTGACATTACTGGCTTTGGTACCAGTAACGACTAATGTGTTCTGTTTAGATTCAATTTCTAGTTCTTCTTCGGCAAAACCTGCAATCGCCATAGTAATGCGATATTGATCTTCTGCAAGTAACTCAACATTGTACGGAGGGTAAGAAGACTGTTTGTCTGCTCTTGAAGCTTTATCGATTAATCCGGCTAAATGGTCGAATCCGATAAATGAACGGTAAAGTGGGCTGAAATCTGTAGATGTACGCATAATTCATATCCTATTATAAGTTTAGCAATATGTTGTCTCATCGAAATTCACTTCGAGTGCTAAAGCCAGCCTATGCTGCGAATTATTACACTGGAAAATTGAAATTCTCAGAGTTTAATTGTGCCTTTCAATATTGAACAGGCGGTTAATGTAGACCCTATCGGCGACTACACTATTAAAGATGGGATTGCAGAATTAGTTTTCAAGAGAAAAATGAAAAAAATATTAATTAATTTATTTTTATTATTTTAAGTAATTGATTTATAGGTTTTTAGTTGATGATAAAAGTTAGGGCCGTTTAACTTTTATCATCAATATTTGCTAAAGTTTATTCTGATTGTTCAGTGATTGCTTGTTCAGCCAAGTCGCTTTTCTCACTTAACGATTTTAATGTTGTTAAAGCGCTATCATAATCTGGGTGTTGAGAAATATTACCCACTAATTCTTTATAGGCAATTTTTCCTTCAGCATTAATAATGAAAATGGCGCGGGTTAACAACCCCATATCTTTAATTAATAGACCATATTTTTGCCCGAAATCACGCCACACTGCGTCTGACAACACTTTTATTTTGTCGACTTTTTCAGTTTTACAAAAGCGCTTTTGTGCAAAAGGTAAGTCATTACTAATGGTCAGCATAACCACATCTTCCGGCAAGTTAGCAATTTCTTCATTGAAGCGCTTGGTTTGTATTGAACAAACGCCGGTATCTAAGCTGGGTACCACGGAAATTAATACCGCTTTGTCATTAAAGTCACTCAACATTACCGGCGAAAATGACTCAGTAACCACTTTAAAATTAGGAGCCTGTTGGCCGATATTGACTTGTTCACCTAACAAGGTGACGTACTTTTTACCAGCCATGACTAAGTTGGTGGTTTCAGTAAGGTTATTTGCAACTGTTTCGGCGTTGGCACTAAACATGATTAAGGTGCTTAGGGCTGAAATTAAGGGTAATTTGAAAACTTTCATCATTTGGTCATTTAACTAAGGTAAAATATTGATCAAGCTTACCTTTGCCTAAGAAAAAATGCGAATAAAACGTGTTTTATTTTCAAAAGCTAACTATTGTTTATTATAATGTAACAATAGTTTTACCGTGCATATGTATTCGTGAAAATACCTTGCAGTGTAATGTGAATAAGCTAACTTTTTTGAACTAGCAACTTAGGGTTCTTTCCTTTATGCCAACATCTTTGTTAATTTGTGATGATTCCAATATGGCGCGCAAACAAGTGGCGCGCTCGCTTCCCGATGGATGGGATGTCGATATAACTTTTGCTAAAAATGGCGTTGAAGGAATAGCCGCAATTAAAGAGGGAAAAGGTGATGTTTTATTACTTGATTTAAATATGCCAGAAATGGATGGCTATCAAGTGTTAGAAGCGATTTTAAAGCAAGACTTACCAACTTTAGTGGTGGTTATTTCTGGTGATATTCAGCCTGAAGCTCACGAGCGGGTTAAAAGCTTAGGTGCGTTAGATTTTATTAAAAAACCTGTTGATAAAAACAAATTAACAGAAATCTTGCAAGCCTATGGCGTGTTTAATAAAGATGACTTAAAAAGTGATGTCGCTAACGCAGCGCCAGAACATAAACAAGATAACCACCATCCACAGCATATTGAATTACCACCGGTTACTGAGAGTATTGCTGTTAGTGAAAATACATTTGTACGGCCTCAGGAATCCAATATTGAACTTGATAGCGATATGCGAGATTGTTATCAAGAAATAGCTAACGTTGCTATGGGACAAGCAGGGGATTTACTTGCTCGGTTACTTGATGTTTTTGTGTTATTGCCAATTCCGAATGTTAACCTAATTGAAGTCAGTGAGTTAACCATGGCGCTTTCTGATGTTGAGTCAAAAGAAAAAACTTCTGGCATTTGCCAAGGTTTTATTGGCGCTGGAATATCAGGTGAAGCACTACTCATTTTAAATGACTCAAGTTTTAAAGATGTTGCATCTTTGATGAATTACCATCATGAGCTTGATAATAATGTTGAGTTAGAGTTACTAATGGATATGGCTAATTTGCTTATTGGTGCGTGCTTAAGTGGTATATCGACGCAACTTGATATGTCATTTAGCCAAGGTCATCCGGTCGTGCTAGGGCAGCACAGAAAAATATCTGAGCTTATTGCTACCAATACAAATAAGTGGAAACGCACGCTTGCTATTGAAATAAGTTATAGCATTGAAAATTACCCAATCAAGTGTGACTTATTACTATTATTTACTGAAGAATCAGTAATCACACTTAATAATAAAATTGCCTACTTGTTGGATTAGTCATGTCAGTACAAACAGATCAGTTAAATGAATTACATTGGTTGATGGAAATGTTACATACCATTGACGTTGGCTTAGTGGTATTAGATCGAGATTACAGCATTCAAATTTGGAATGGCTTTATGGAAAACCACAGCGGATTACTGCCGCGTGAAGTTAAAAATAAAGTACTCTTTGAATTGTTTGATGAAATTCCTGAAGATTGGTTTCGTCGTAAAGCAGAATCAGTATTTTTGTTGAAAAATAAGGCATTCACCATATGGGAACAACGGCCTTATGTTTTTAAGTTTAACAACTATCGACCAATTACAGGTACAGCAGATTTTATGTACCAAAATACCACTTTTATCCCTTTGATATCTGCAACAGGTGATGTCTCCCATTTATGCTTGTTGGTTTATGATGTAACCGACAATGCAATTCATAAAAAAGAGTTAGAAAAAGTAAATGCGGACTTAGCGGTGTTAAGTCAAACCGATGGCCTAACAAAACTGTTTAACCGCAATCATTGGCAGCACTGTATAGAAGCTGAGTTTAAACGCTATACTCGCAGCCAACACTCTAGCAGTCTAGTAATGTTAGATATCGATCATTTTAAAACGGTAAATGATAGCTATGGTCACCTAGTTGGTGATGATGTTATACGTCATTTGGCAAAAGTTATACATGAGCAAGTACGTGAAACCGATATTTGCGGGCGTTATGGTGGAGAAGAGTTTGTTATTTTACTGGCAGATACTCATTTAAATGATGCGAAAGTTTTTGCAGAACGTTTACGTAAAACCGTAGAAGATTCCGTGGTTATTTATAATGATATTGAAATTAAATATACCGTGAGCTTAGGTATCGCAGAAGTAGAGCCCACCTTTAAGTCGGTATCGCAGTGGCTTGAATACGTTGATAATGCCTTGTATCAATCGAAAGAAAATGGCCGTAACAGAGTAACTATTCATCAGCAGCCTTAAATAAACATGGTAAATAAAAAAGCCCGAAAGGGCTTTTTTTAATAATGCTAAAAAAACTGAACTGGAGAATGTTTTGTTAGTGACGAGCCTGTTTTGCAATAGACCAGTGTATACCCTGAGCAATTAGTATTGCTATTAGCACTCCGCCAGTATTGGCTAGCATATCTAACCATTCACCATAGCGGTTAACATAGGGTTGAATTAGCTCGATTAAGCCGCTCCAAGCGATAAATACTAATGCCAAAGTGAGCCAGTATTTAGGCTTTCGGATTGCCGTTGGCAGCATTAACACGCAATATGAAATAAAATGATGGGTTTTGTCACTGCCGGGCACTGCTGGTAGTTGGTCAGCCGGAAATAGCGAAATAATGGTGATCAGTGCTAAAACTACTAGGGTAATGCTCTGCCAGAACCGGTTGATAAAGTTTATTAATGAGATCATTTCGCTTTCTTATAAACTAATTTGCCATTAACCCAAGTTTTATCAACTGAAATCTGCCAAATATCTTGCTCTGGAATATCGAACAGGTTCTGTTCTAGTAATACAAAATCAGCTTTTTTACCTTTAGCTAGACTACCAATAATACTTTCTTGATGTCCTGAATACGCAGCATCAACAGTAAAACTTCTAAAGGCTTCAAGTGCGGTCATTTTTTCTTCTGCAAACCAGCCGCCCTGTGGGGCATTTTTATGATCTTGGCGGGTAATGGAAGCATGAAGGCCGTAAAATGGGTTAGGAGATTCTACCGGAAAATCAGAGCCTGCGGCAATAACAGCATTAGCGTTCAGTAATTTTCTCCAAGCATAAGCACCAAGTATTCTTTTATCGCCTAATCTATCTTGTGCCATATTCTTATCACTAGTTGCGTGGGTGGCTTGCATTGAGGCTATAATATTTTGTTCTGCAAACCTTGGTATATCTGCAAGTCTAAGTACCTGTGCATGCTCAACTCGATGACGTAACTTTTCACTTTTTGTTTGCGGAATATATTTTTCATATGTATCGAGCACTAGTTTATTGGCATTATCACCAATGGCATGGCTATTTACCTGAAAGCCTAGCTTCATTGAGGTATTTACCAAGTGCTCAAACTCTTTTGGTGTATTGAGTAATAACCCTTTGTGCCCTAGATGATCGGAGTAATCTTCAATTAGTGCTGCACCTCGACTGCCTAAGGCACCATCGGTTTGAATTTTAACACTATTAAAGGTGAACATATCATCCTGACTTTGATATTGACCCTGAGTCAAGGTTTGTTGCCAATTTTTAGATGGTAAATACAGCATAGCGTTTATGCGAATGCTCATATTGCCTTCTTGGCTAAGTTCTTTAAATGCCGTTAAATTTGTTGAATCAATTCCTGCGTCATGAACGCTGGTTAGGCCATAACTTGCAAGTGAATCCATGGCCTTAATCAACACTTGCTTTTGTTGGCTTTTGGTCAGTGGTGCTATGCTGTTATCAATGAGTGCCATGGCATTATCAATAAATACCCCTGTAGGATTACCATTGGCATCTTTGATAATATCACCGCCCTCAGGTGATTTTGTTGTAGCATTAATGCCTGCTAACTCCATAGCTTTTGAGTTTGCCCAACCTGCGTGGCCATCAACACGTTTAAGCCAAACAGGTTGATCGGGAAAAACTTTATCTAAACTTTTAGCACTCGGGAACGCATTGCTTGGCCATTGTGTCTGGTTCCAACCACGCCCTTGTATCCATGTAAGCTCGGTATTTTCTTTCGAATATGCGAATGTTTTATTTACCGCGTCTTGCTCTGAAGTACTGTTTGCCAAATCGGCACGTAATAAGCTTAAACCGTAACTTAAAATATGACCATGGGCATCGATTAAACCTGGGATTAAGGTTTTTCCTTCACCGTCAATAACAGTTAAATTTCTAATGATCGGTAATTTGTCAGCCGAAGTGTAAAGTTTATCGATTTTGTCATCGGTAAATTGAATTGCGGAAAAATTTTTCAACTGATGACCATCAATGGTGTAGCCCTGAATATTCTTAATTAAAGTGGTTTTTGCAAAGGCCAATGTTGGTGTTAATGTTGCAAATAATAATGCGGCTTTAATTGACTTGGACAGGCTATTCATTCTACTTCCTTGGTATTTATACTATTTTTATTGGCAAATACTAGCATGAAGCATAAAAGGTTTTTAATTTTTATTAAGAGAAATTTGCCTAATAGAAAACTTAAATGTGAAAAAGGGCCTGAAGGCCCTAATTGCTTAGCAATAAAGTTACTTTTTTGCGTGATAATTTAAATGGTTCTAGTTGCCGTTGCTGGCGCAATAAGTGCTGCTTTTCTTGCTGGGTAAAGTACGGCTAGTTGGCCAACAATAAAAAGGGCGACGACACCAAAAGCAACTAATTCAAAGCTAATGGGTGATAAGTTAAAGGTATTAACCAACCACATATTTAGTGCAACAGCGCCGATACAGCCAATAACATTACCGATTGTAGAGATAATAAAATTCTCCATCATAAAATAACGCATTATTTGCCCTTTAGTTGCGCCTAATGCACGGCGGGTACCAATTTGTTTAGTGCGTCGATTAATGCTAAAAATGGCTAAACCAACAATACCAAAGCCAGTAATTAAGGTCAGAGTAATAATAACGGTTGTTAAAATTTTATTGGTGGCATTGTGTTGACGGTAACTACGTTTACGCGTGTCTTCAATGGTGGTAACGCGGCGAACAATGCGCTCTTTGTCACTTTCAGCTAATGCCTTTTCAATCACAGGCATTAATTCATCACGGCGACCTTCCTCGGTGCGAATAAAGTAATAGCCACCTTTAGACTCTCGATGAAAGGGCACTAACATGCTGCGTTCTACCCCATTCCAACCATTCCATGGCGCTTGCAATGCTTTGACGATGCCAATAATCTGCATAGGTTGCGTTTGAGAAATATAAACGGTTTTGCCTACGGCTGATTGCCAGTCATCCGGAAATAAATTCTCTGCAAATGCTTTAGTAATGATAGTTTTTGCCGGCCATGTTGATTGCCCGTCTTTACGCACTTCTATATCTTCTTGGCTAAAGTTAGAACCAGCAATAAGTTCTAAGCCCATGGTATTTATTGCATGCTCATCAACCATATAAATGGCGGTGCCAACAGCATCTTTATCTTCACCTGGTTCATGCTGCAAAGCCATTGACCAGCCACTGCTGCTAAGCGGAATAGCATTAATTTGAATGGCGTCAACAACACCTGGGGTATTGCGGATCATATGTAAGTCGGTTTGTAGGTGCGATAGAATATTATAGTCTTGGCCAAATATAGTATTGGTTAAATAAAAGGTATTGGCTTCGTCTAAACCACTTTCTCGCTGCATTTGCTGTTGACGGTCTTGGATCATAAAAATAGCGTTAACCATAATGGTCATGGTTAGAGCGATTTGAAGAGCGATAAGCAAGGCGCCAATTTTATTTCGTGCTAATGCTCGAATAATAAGTCCTGTTTCTAACATAATTAATTCCTATTTTACCTTGTTAATTATTGGCTTTTTAATTGCTGTGCTGGCTGAATATTGCAAGCGCGCCAAGTTGGGTATAAACCAGCTAAAATGGTTGAAATTAAAGCTAGCAATACTGCTAGTATTGCCATATTGGTGTCTAAGCTTGCTAGCCCTTGCATGTATTCACCGTATAAGCCTTCAACGCCTTTTAAACCGAAGTAAGCGAGTAGTAAACCCAAAATACCGCCAAGAATGCCAATACAGGCAGACTCAATAATATATTGACTAAATAGCGTGCTCTTACTTGCCCCAAGTGCTTGGCGTAAGCCTATTTCTGGCGCTTTACCTAAAAATTTAGCTAGTAACAAGCCAACAGTATTAAGTAAGCAAACCACTAAGAACATAAATGACATGGCCATCATCATTTGTGCATCATCGGCGACAACTTCTTGTATTTCCAACCACTGCATAACATTGCTTAAACGATTATCAAGTGGACGTTGAAAACGACCGAATTGTTTTTGTTCTTCAACATAGGCGTTGAGAAATTGCAGGTAATCTTCTTTTTCTTGTTCGGTTTTCAGTTCAACCCAAAACTGGGTCCAAATACATTCAGAGGCTAGAAATGCTTTAAAGCCGTCACCAGTTGGTTTCCAACAATTGGTATTGCCAGAGCGAGATATCTTCTCATCTGCAATTAAGTGAAAGGGAACAAAAATGTCTTCGGAATCATTAAAGGCTCCGGTTGTTATATCGTAAAAACGAGGCTTAGGTTGCCAGTTATCAATAACACCAACTACCCGAAACATATTGCCTTCAAGTTTGATTGACTTACCAACAGAGTTTTCGCCACCAAATAGTTTATCGTTAGTTTCTTTATTTAATACCACAACAAACTCTTTGCTTTCATCTGCTTGATTCGACCAACCGCTGCCGTAAATAAAAGGCACATTGAACATGGTAAAAAAGTCTGCCGAATTTGCTCTCCCGTTGACGATCAACGGCAGCATTTCAGGATCTTCAGGCTCAATAACGCCAAAGGCTTGAGCTTGTACATTCTGACGAAATGCTTTTTTAGCGCGCATTAAATTGGTTGAGTCAGTAAAAGTTAGTTGGTCAGGTGGATTTAAGCCATCGTCAAAAGGGTCGTTTACATCCCAGCTATCGAGTTGTACGTAGTAGAGTTGCTCACTTTTTTCTGGAATTGGGTTGGCTGACATTAAATAGTTTACGGTTACTGTGGTCATTGCTGCGCCAATACCTAACCCAATTGCGCAGACCATTAATAAACTTAAACCCCAATGTCGAACTATGCTGATCCAAGCAAGTCGTAAATAATAACTAAACATAATTGTATCCTTGTACTTGTTGGATTTTTTAAGCTATCGCTTTGTTGGTGTTAGCGCTGACAATTTCTAACTCACTGACGCGGCCGTCTTTTACTTGAATGGTGCGTTTGGCGCGCTGCGCTAATTCCGCATCATGAGTGACCATGATGATAGTGGTGCCTTGCTGGTTAATTTCTTCGAGTAAGCTCATAACTCCTTTAGCCATTTCAGAATCAAGATTACCGGTTGGCTCATCAGCTAATAAAAATCGTGGATCTGTAGCTAGTGCACGGGCAATAGCGACTCGTTGTTGTTGACCACCGGATAATTGGCTAGGTAAATGTTTCATACGAGACGCTAAACCAACACGTTCTAGGTTTTCTTCAATACGGCGTTTTCTTTCCTTGGCATTAAAACCTCGATAACGCAATGGCACGTCAACGTTGTCAAAAAGATTTAAGTCAGGAATTAAATTAAAGCTTTGAAAGATAAAGCCTATCTTTTGGTTGCGCATACGAGAACGGCCATTATCATTTAATTTACCTACGTCCTCACCATCAAGCAGAAACTCACCATTTGTATAGGTTTCAAGTAGGCCAGCTATATTGAGGAAGGTGGTTTTTCCTGAACCTGACGGGCCAGTAACACTGACAAAATCACCCTCATTTACTTGTAGGCAAAAGTCGCGTAGTGCATGTGTTTGAATATCGGCAGTTTGAAATATTTTATTGATATTTTTCATTACTAACATGTGAATTCCCTTGTATTATTTTGAGCTACAATCGCTCTTGTTATATTAGTTGTTGTGCAGTTCTAACTTGCATGTAAGTTAGTCGCTGAGTAATACTTGTTCAGCGGCATTAAAGGTGTCTGTACCAGAAATAATAATTTGATCGCCGACTTTTAAGCCTTGCAGTATTTCGACATGACTCAAACTACGCGCACCGGTTGTTATTGGCGTTTTTTCTGCAAGACCATTTGTTACTTTGTAAGCAAAGCGACCGCCACTGCTATCTAAGAATTGTCCGCGCTGCACTTGTAATACGTTTTCTTTATATTCAAGAATAATTTGCGTATTTAAGCGTTGGTTTTGACGTAGCTTTTTTGGAATATTGTCAGTGAAACGCACTCGCCCAGTAACCTGATTGTTCAGTATTTCGGGGGAAATTGTTACTAGACGAGCACGAAAGGGCTGTTGTTCAAATTGAATATTAACTTCCATGCCTATGGCCAGATCATCGGCATAGCTTTCAGGTATTTCAATTTCAACTTCAAACTGGGAAAGATCAACAATAGTTAAAATCGCTTGGTTCTTGCTGAGGAAAGTTTTGTTATCGGAGCTTAGATTACCAACAATGCCGTTGACTGGTGAAGTGATATTAAGACCATCAACTTGACGTTGTAATTCCTTAACCAATAACGTTTGACGTCTAATATCAAGTTTTAATGATTTGCTATCAAAGTCTAAACTCTCGGCATTGAGGGCAGCATCTTGTACGGCATGTTTGTGCTGTAAATTTGCTTGTTCTAATTCATCTTGAGCTTTCTCAAAGTCAATTTGGCTGATGGCACTTTTTTCATAGCCTAAATCTGCACGGCGTTTTTCTCGCTTGGCAGTAACCAATTTCACATTAGCTAAATCGACGGCTTTTTGATCGATTAATCGTTGCTTTTTCGCTTGAATACTTTGACGCTCAAAGCTCGACTGTAAACTCTCAAGTGTTGCTTGTTGTTGGAATAATTGACTGTTTAGCTCAGGGCTATCCAGTTTGGCAATAATTTGCCCCGCTTTAACTTCATGACCTGCCTCTATCATTAAAGTAATAGTGCCGTCAGCCGGGCTATAGACAGTAGGACTAACCGCCGCAACGACTCGACCTAATACTGATATATCGCGCGTAAAGTCGCCTTGTGTAATGGTGGCAAGTCTAACACGCTCTAGTGAAACAGACTGTTGAGCTTTGCTCCAGCGAGACGCTGCTGGCGCGACTTGCCAGATTATACTTGCAATTAAAACGATGGTTGCACTAATCACGATAATGCGTTTTTTAGCTGATGTTTGTTTTTCTATTTTAATATCTTGCTGACTAGTATCTTTAATTGACATGACTTTTCCCCCGAACGTCAAAATCAGTGCCAGCGCTGCCAAAGCTATTTTTTCAACGACACTGATATAAACTTAAGTCGCGTTGAATGAAGAAAAGGTTTAAAAATAATACGATTAATTCTTGTTTAGAGTGTTCTAAACATTAACAAAAGATAAATTGTATTGTTTATCAGTTGGTTACTGTTTACTGTGGTGAGGACATTATTTGGAGGCCGTGAGTAATAAATAAAGCTAGATTTTGAATTTAAGTCTAGCTCTATAAATTTTTGTTACGTCTTTGATTGAATAAGGCTAATAGTAATAATATCAGTACAATAGAAAAGTCTATCAGGCGGGTATAGCGAGCGTAGGGCGTTACTCCAGTTACTAACGGCACTTCACTCTTAAGCACAGCTTCTTCAAACTGCGAAATTTGTTTGATTATGCGTCCCTGATGATCTACTACTGCTGTAATGCCATTGTTAGTTGCCCGTAAAAATGGTCGCCCAAATTCTAGTGCTCGCATGCGTACGATTTCTAAGTGCTGATGGGGGCCATGTGAGTCGCCAAACCAAGCATCGTTACTTACTGTTAGTAATAAGTCAGTTTGATTAGAAAAATTTGCACTAAGTTGCTCAGCAAAAGCAACTTCAAAACAAATCAGGGGTAACAGCTGGTAGCCGTTAGCCTGTAAATTACTTTGTTGGTAGTTGCCACGGCTAAACGATGACATGGGCAAATTAAAAAATGGTGCTAATGGTCTCAGCCATTTCGCAAATGGTACAAATTCACCTATGGGTAATAAGTGGTGTTTAGCATAACGATTGCTATTGTTATATTGATAGCCACCCAGTTGATCTTCCGCGTTGTATTTGCCAATTACAATTAAGTTATTGTAGTAATTACGTGTATTGGTGTCGTAGTCAATAATACCTGAGATAATCGAGCTGTTATTTAGTAGTGCCGAGCTTTGGGCTATTTGCAAAAACTCTTGTGCTTGCGTGCTAGGCTCGACAGCGGTAATGGCTGATTCTGGCCAAATAACTAATTCGGCAGGGAAGTTTTTTCGCGTTAAGTCTAGGTAAGTTAACATGGTTGGCCATGTTTGCTCAGGTGCCCATTTGAGCTCTTGTTTAATATTTCCTTGTACAATAGCGGTTGTAACTGATTTTCCTGTCACTGTTACCCAAGAGATCTTACTCAATAGCAGTGTAAATATTGCAATGAGCATAAGCGCTGCAATAGACAAGTAACGCTTTGTTCTTTCATTCTTGCTGTTAAGTTTAATGGCATAAACTAGGCTAATGCTTATTGTTATGACAAGAGCACTAATACCTTTTTCGCCAATAACAGGTGCAAATACAGACAATGGTCCATTTATTTGACTATAGCCCAATGTAAGCCAAGGAAAACCTGTTAAAAATACGCCACGTAAAAATTCAGCAAGTAACCAAACAGGTAACAGCAGCCATAAATTCAACTGCCTATTTATTGAGAGTCGTGCACTTAGATAACACGCGAGTGCCAAAAATAGTGCTAGGTACATGCAAAGTAGTAGCATTAGCAGCAGTGACACTGGGAGTGGTACGCCACCAAACTGGTCGATACTAACATGTACCCAACTAATACCTGCAGCAAACCAACCAAAAGCAAATATAAAACCTTGCTTGGCTGCCACTTTGGGCGACTTTCCATGAATGCTATACAACCAAATTGGCAGTACTAGATACACTAAGCCGTATAATGAATATGGGGCATAACTAAACACTAAACAAAGCCCTAGCACTAAGCTTAGGGCATTGTGTTTATTGATCATATTTTGCTTAATTCGAGATAATAGCTTGCTTAGCATGTTTGATTAGTCAATAACTTTACCGGTTACTTCATGGCCCTTAGGGATTGTGACTTGTAAAGTTTGAATACGGCGGTTATCGGCAGAAGTGACTTTGAAGATAACTTTGTTAATAGTTACGTGCTCGCCTTTTTTCGGCATGTGGCCAAAATGTTGTAATACCACACCGCCAATTGTATCTGCATCGCTTTCATTAAATTGTAAGTTAAAATATTCATTAAAATCGGCTAGCTCGGTCAATGATTTTACTTGATATACTTGCCCTGCTAAGTGTTTGATATCTTCTTCAATAGTATCGTCCGTTTCGTCTTCGATTTCACCAACAATAAGCTCTAGTATATCTTCGATAGTCACAACACCTGATACACCACCGTATTCGTCGACAACAATTGCCATATGGTAACGTTGCTGGCGAAATTCTTTAAGTAGTGGGTCAACCTTCTTACTTTCAGGAACGATAATCGCGGGTCTAATAATTTGATTTAGCGTGAACTCTTCTTCGGTTTGCTTAAAACCAAAGGCAAGCAGGTCTTTAGCTAGTAAGATACCTTCTATATGGTCAATATCTTCATTAATGACAGGGAAACGTGAATGGCCTGATTCAATAATGATTGGCAGTGATTTTTCAATGGCATCGTTAATATCTAACGTGACCATTTGTGAGCGAGGGATCATGATATCGCGTACTCGCATGTCAGATACTTCGAGAACACCTTCAATCATCTGCTTGATTTCAGGGTTGATTAATTCACGGTCTTCAGCATCGTTAAGTACATGTACGAGCTCTTCTTTATTTCTCGGTTCTCCGGTAAATACTTGTACAATTTTATCCAAGATAGATTTATTGGCAGAACCGTTACTAGAGTGGGGGTGGTCGTCGCTCATAGAGCCTTGTTATATCCTTGTTGTTCGAATCTATAATTCAAAAAGTAGTTGGTTAGTTTGTAACCGATTTTTAAATATTTCAAGTAATAATTCGTTATTTTATCACTCAGTTACAATTTAATGAATAAAAGTTAGCTTAATCATTTATTCGCGTAATTAATTTGCATTGATTTCATATGGTTCAGGAAAGCCTAAACTTGTTATTACTTTCGTTTCTAAGGCCTCCATTTCTTCAGCTTCTGTATCATCTATGTGGTCAAAGCCAAGTAAATGCAAGCATCCATGTACAACCATATGAGCCCAATGAGCGTTAAGTGACTTTTGCTGAGCCATCGCTTCTTGCCTTACCACAGGCACGCAAATAATAAGATCACCAAGTAAATTCAGCTCTATGCCTTCAGGTACTTCAAAAGGAAAGGATAGTACATTTGTTGGCTTATCTTTTCCTCGGTATTGGCTATTTAGCTGCTGGCTTTCTTCGTTGCCAACTAGTCTAATCGTTAGTTCAAACGGTTTGTTAAATGGTAATAACGTCGCTTCTACCCAATGTTGAAAGTCTTTATGGCTAGGAAGATTTTCATCCTCACAGGCTATTTGCAAATCAACGTCAATCATTAGACCGCTATTGTTCATTTGAACTTTCAACTTTGTTGTTGCTAGTGCCAGCAATTGCATCTGCTTTACGTTGATACTTTTCTTGTTTTAAACGGTTTTCTTTTTGTTCGAAGGCGTCATAAGCTTCTACAATACGACCAACAACTGGGTGTCGGACAACGTCTTTAGACTCGAAAAAATTAAAACTTACGCCAGTGATGTCATTTAAAACTTCGATGGCATGACGCAAGCCAGATTTTTGACCGCGAGGTAAATCAACTTGCGTAATATCACCTGTTATTACGGCTCTGGAGTTAAATCCGATTCGCGTTAAAAACATTTTCATTTGTTCTACTGTTGTATTTTGGCTTTCATCAAGAATAATAAACGCGTCGTTTAGCGTTCTACCGCGCATGTAGGCCAAGGGTGCCACTTCTATAACGTTACGCTCAATCAACTTTTCTACTTTTTCAAAACCAAGCATTTCAAAAAGCGCATCGTAAAGAGGGCGCAGGTAAGGGTCTACCTTTTGAGAAAGATCGCCAGGCAAAAAACCAAGTTTCTCGCCCGCTTCAACCGCTGGGCGGGTTAGCAGTATTCTTCTAATTTCTTGTCTTTCTAGTGCGTCAACGGCGCAAGCAACGGCTAGGTATGTTTTGCCAGTACCCGCAACACCAACACCAAAGCTAATGTCGTTAGTGATTACATTTTTAACGTAATTTTGCTGGTTCTCATTGCGAGGTTTGATAATGCCTCGCTTGGTTTTTATTGTCACCATGTCATCAAACCTAGCATCAACTTTACTAGGTTCAGCTTCTAATGTTCCAGCATCGATAATGGCTAAATGTACGGTTTCAGGTGTGATGTCTTTTGATTTACCTTTAACAGTTTCTGTTTCAAGGTATAAATTGATTAATAACTGCTTTACCGCCTGACAGTTTATGGTTTTACCTGTGACCTTAAAGTCATGGCTTTTATAGCTGATTTCAACACCCATTCTACGTTCAATGGTTTTTAAGTTGTCATCTATCGCACCACATAAGTTTGCTAAACGGTTATTATCAACGGGTGATAATTCAAAATTAATACTGGTATTTTTACTCAAAAGTTAATCCTGATCTATATAACAGTGAGACAAAATGGCAAATAAGATCCTATTTGCCATTGTTGACTTCGTTAAGGGATGTAGGTTGAAACACCTAGTTCATCAGCTGGCCTTGTACCGGTAGTTACTTCACCTGCTTGATGATGGCTATTGGCAAGAATATCAGCAGGAGAGTGCGCAATACGCAAGCCCATTTCGCTTTCCTGACGAACCAGCTCTCCACGTAGTGAGTTTGAGTAAACATCGGTAATTTTTACGTCAACAAACTGTCCTATAACTGAATGTGGGGCTACAAAGTTAACGATGCGGTTGTTTTCAGTGCGTCCACGAAGCTCCATCGGGTTTTTCTTTGACGGACCTTCAACTAATATACGTTGTTCAGTATTTAACATTTGACGAGCAATATGAAGTGCTTGTTGACTGATTCTGTCTTGCAATATTTGTAAGCGCTGTTTCTTTACATCATCACTAATATCGTCAACCATATCAGCGGCAGGCGTACCAGGACGAGCACTGTAGATAAAACTGAAACTTAAGTCAAAATCTACTGCTTTGATTAAATTCATGGTTGCTTCAAAGTCGGCATCTGTCTCACCAGGGAAACCGACAATAAAGTCCGAAGACATGCAAATATCTGGACGGGCTTTTTTAAGTTTACGGATTTGTGACTTATATTCAATTGCCGTATGGCCACGCTTCATTTGCGTTAATATTCGGTCTGAACCACTTTGTACTGGTAAGTGCAAATGGCTAACTAATTCCGGTACGTCTTTGTAGACATCAATAATGTCATCAGTAAACTCTATTGGGTGTGAAGTGGTGTAACGAATTCGGTCAATACCATCAATGGTCGCAATTAAACGCAGTAATTCAGAGAAACGACAAATGCTACCATCGTGAGTATCGCCACGATAACCATTAACATTTTGGCCCAAAAGATTTACTTCCCGAACACCTTGTTCGGCTAGCTGTGCAATTTCATATAGTACATCATCAAGCGGACGACTGACTTCTTCACCACGAGTGTACGGTACTACGCAGAAGGTACAATACTTACTACAACCTTCCATAATCGATACAAAGGCTGTTGCACCTTCAGCCTTTGGCTCTGGCAGACGATCAAATTTTTCTATTTCAGGGAAACTAACGTCAACAACGGGACTTTTTTCACCAGTAACTTGCTGAATCATTTCTGGTAAGCGGTGTAAGGTTTGTGGGCCAAATACCATGTCAACATAAGGCGCGCGTTGACGAATAGCATCACCTTCTTGAGAGGCAACACAACCACCAACACCGATAACAAGCTCTGGGTTGTCGGCTTTTAAATTTTTCCATCGTCCGAGTTGATGAAATACTTTTTCTTGAGCTTTTTCACGAATCGAGCAGGTGTTTAGCAAAATTACATCAGCATCTTCTGCTTCTTCGGCTAACTCAAACCCGTGGGTTGAGTCTAAAAGTTCTGCCATTTTTTGCGAGTCATACTCGTTCATTTGACAGCCCCAAGTTTTGATGTATAGCTTTTTACTCATTTATTCACGCCTAATCTTTACTATGAAATTGATTCTAGTTTTTGCTAGAGAATTTAAGGGGGCGTATTTTACTCTTTCTTTGCCTTTGATGCTAGCTTAGAAATGGTTGACTATAAAATACGCGTGAAGGTGTTAAGATATTTTCATTAACGGAATAGATATTATTATTTCACTGCCATGCTCTTGGTTGTCGTAGGTATGAAATGTTGCACTAAATTTATTGGCAATTTGACGAATGTAATACATTGCCATATCAAAATTAATCTTACTATTAAACTGCGCAAAGCTTTGTTCATTGTCAGTAATTTTTAACCAAATTTTTTCATTTGATTCGTTCACATGGACTGAAAAAATCCCCCCATTGCCATTGTTGATAGCCGCTAAAATTGCCTCATAAATAATACGGTAAATAGCGGTTTGAATATCGTAATTTATTTTTTCGCAATCAATATCTAACTGTACAGACACTAAGACATGGTATTGTTGATGAAAGTAGTCAGCCAGATAAGGTAAGGCCACCGTTAGCGAACTGCCAGATAAATTGCTTGGTTGTGCTTGATTATGTTTAGTTTGTAGTTCAATTAGGCATTGGCTAATGAGCTTTTTTATTTGTTCTTTATGTTCAGTGTTGCTCTGCTTATTATTTTCGATAGCGGTATTTATTGGTGTGTCAGTTGAACTTTGTTCGTTTTCTAACGTTATTAGACTTTGTACTTTTTTTAATTTTCGGCGAATAATAGCGGCAGCTTTGCCATGAGTTTTAATTTCTTCATTTAATAATTGATGAATATGGCTAATGGAACGGCTGCGCAGATAGAGAAGCCAAAATGTTAAAATGATTATGAGTGTAATGACAACCCCATAGATTATTCTAATATTTGGGTGCCAATACCAAGGATAGGCAACCTTAATATCTGCATAAGCTTTAAAATCACTCCACTGTCCCAAACTGTTTGTACCCATTATTTCAATGTGATACGTGCCTGAAGATAGGCCTGTTAATGTTAATTGGTTGCCATTGATTGCATGCCAGTTCCCATTATTAATTTGATATTTGAATTGTTTTTCTTGTCCAGGCCTAAAATCTAAACTGGCAAGTTCTAAAGTCACAACATCGTTTGCTGAATCAATTTCTATTGAGCGACTTAATAGCTGAGCTTTACCTGAAGCTATGGTTTTACTGATATAAACTTTAGGATCTAATTTTTTAAAAGGCGTAAGTGATACTTTTAATATACCGCCATAATGGCCAACATGAACTATATCATTGTGTAACTTTGGTTTTTTAGTGAAGGTAAGTTTTTCTGTATTGGGAACCATTTTAATTTGATAGTTCTCAGGATTAACGATATATAAGCCAGGATGACCTGAGACCCATATTTCACCCTTAATTAAAGACATGTAGCTAAAATTAAGCTCTTTTGCAAAATGTGCTAATTGCTCTCCAAGGCGATTATAAACAAAAAAGCCGTCGCCTTTTGTTGCTACAAAAATTTTATTTTTATACTCAAGAAGGGAAATGACTTTATTTTCGCCTAAGCCTGATAGTACTGTACTGCGGTTTTCCTTGACGTTAAAAATATCAACACCGGCAGATGTTGCTATCCATATTTCATCATCACTTAATGGTAGTACATTGATGGCTTCATTCGATGTTAACTCTGTACCTTGGATATGCTGAGATATCGCATTATCTTTAATGTCAAAAACATACACACCGTTGGCATTAGATGCTAAATAAAGCATGCCGTTTCTATAACTTATATCTAGTAAAAGTTTATTATTTTCTGGGAATGGCACTCTAACTAACTCCAGTGTCGTAGAATTATACCGCCATAAACCATCAAAAGTTGCAATGTAGATTTTTTCCTCTATGGAAAAAAGATCGGTTATTATTTTTGCTCTTTTGCTAAAGCTCTCATTAATGCTATTAGGTAAAACGTTATTGCTTAATGGTAGTTCACTCAACCCTTGGCCATAGCTGCCAATAATGAGCTTGTTTTGATGTGCCGTTAGGACAATATGGTTAATAAAGACATCGAAGATTATTGGTGTGTTTTGTGTAATAGATGGAATAAGTTGCTCTATGCCATGGTTGGTCAGTACCCATAAAACGCCCGAATCGTCGTGAAAGATTTTCTTTACGTAACTAGCTTCAATATTAGGGTATGTGTGTGGAACTTTTGTTAACTCAGCCAGTGTATACTTATCTATTTTTCCACTTTTATTAACGCTATAAAAGCTATCTAGTGTATTTGATGAGGTTAGAGCAGATATTTCTGTATCAATATTAATGCTATGTTTTTCGCCGCTATCACTTAACAATGTGATTTTTTTTGTTTCTGCGTTGGCAAAAATGACTTTACTATTAATGGCTGTAATAGCTGATATCTTTCCTGATTCAACTAATTCAATATTTGCACCCTTAACTCTATATAAGCCTTTACTTGATGATATATAGACATACTTATTAGTATTTTTTAGGGTATTAATATCGAAATTGTCAGCTAGTAATTTTGTCGATAAATTGGAGGCGTCAACTTGGTAAAGTTTATCAGGCACATCTAAATAATAGTGGCCCTTGTGTGCAATCACCTGATAAATGCTGTTTCTATGAATATCTATATTAAGTTTTGTAGCTTGGCCATGAGCAGTGTTAAATAACCAAAGTTGATGAGTTTCAGTTGCTAGCAATAAATTATTATCGTCAATAAAGTGTATATCATTGACCCAATCAAATGGTAATGGCCAACTATTATTGCTGGCATTAAATATTATATTGTCGTTGCTATCATGTCTTATTAAGCCCACAGGGGATGCTAACCAAATAAAGCCTTTTTTGTCTTGGGCTATCGCACTACTACTAGGGAAATGGCTGTCCAGTTGTTGTGCAAAGACTATATTTGATGAGCATAATATACTGAAAATAAATGGCGACAATGCTCGCCATTTATTAAGCTTTAATTTTAAAGTATTATGTGATGCTTTCTGGTGCTTCTTTAGGGGGATGTTGCGTGTCACCGCAAGCAGCGTAAACATTAGGTACTTGATCGGCAAATTCAGGTTTTTGAACCAACATGTAAGTTGGTTTTCGTGGGGAACTTTCGTGTTGTTTGTTTGCCCATGCTTGACGCACTTTGTCGGCATGCTCTTTTCCATATTTCGCTTCAAATGCTGTGGCGACCATTTCGACACCAAAATCATCCATCACCATGATGGCGTTATCATGGTAGCCACTTGTGCTGTCAAAATCTATATCAACGGTTAAAATCTTATTACTGGGTAGCACTAAGTCGGCTCTTAATTTAGCGACAACTGCTCGGTCTTCGTGTGCCTTCAGGTTACTCAAATTTGGTTTTTCTGACATATCAAAAACTAAGTTAATATCTTTAGCAATTTTTTTTTCTTTTCTTAATGCTGACATAATCCATTCCTTTAGTTAATTAGATTTGTGCTGTTAAATAGCTTTTTGATTATAGCGAACAAAAATGTTAATGGTAGTAGCAATATAATAATATTTTGTGGTAACTCATAAATGCAATGGACTGAAAAGCTAGATAAAAATGGTTTTGTACAAATAGATGATTTTTTAAGTGAAGAGGAAGCTAGTGCTTTACGACGTAAAGTTATTAGTAATAAACATTTCAAAGCTTGGAATTTACTAACAACGCCTTATCAACCGTTGTCTAACATAAAAGATCGGATCTCGAGCAATATCATAAATAAAACCAGACATAAACAAGCAACTTTGGCCTATAGTCGACGACAATTTTCGTTTTCTTTTTATCGTTCAAGTAATAAACATGCCAAGCAGCACGGTACAGCAAGACTGCATAAAGCGGTTGCTAAGAAAGTACTTAGGCTCCTAAAAGAAGAGGAACTTATTACGGGACAAATACAAGATTCATTTTTCGCATCTTTTACTAAAGGTCAGTTTATTAGTTATCATACCGATGGCAGCGCTGGAAAATACGCTTTTATTTACCAACTTTCAAAAGGATGGAAAAAAAAGTTTGGTGGGCAATTAGAACTTTATCCGAAGAAAATTAAATTTTTTAAAAAGCAACTTGAACCCAAGTTCAATAGTTTGGCTATTTTAAAGTTATCTCACCCTATGCCACATAGTGTAAAGATTTTATCTAACCCTGCACATAAACATCGAATTACCATTTCAGGTTGGGTAGAATAGAGCAATATTCGTTAAGATATTGATGTTGCTATGAAACAGTTTGATTGTGTTGTTGTTGGTGGTGGAATGGTCGGTGCGGCAAGTGCATTATCTCTTGCCGCACTAGGTTTAAAAGTCGCTATCATTGAGCGATCTGAGCCAGAAACCTACTCACCAGAACAAGTATATGATTTAAGAGTTTCTGCAATTTCGTTAGCATCAGAACAATTACTTAAACAACTCGGTGCTTGGCAACAAATTGAGCAATGGCGATTATGCCCTTATAAACGTTTAGCTGTATGGGAAAGTGTGCAAGCTTATACTGAGTTTAATGCCAATGATATTGAGCAAAGTCATTTAGGCCACATTATTGAAAACCGCTTAATTCAATTGTCACTTTGGCAAAGAATTCACAGCCATCAAAATATTAAGTTATTCTGTCCTGAGTCGTTAATAAGCATTGAACAATCCACACATAGTGCTCGACTTACCTTGTCTTCTCAAATAATAGAAAGTAAATTGGTGATTGCAGCTGACGGTGCTAATTCACAAGTTCGTAAGCTAGTTAATATTGGCACAACTGGCTGGGATTATGCACAATCGGCAATGCTTATTAATGTAAAAACGGCATTGCCTCAACAAGACATTACTTGGCAACAGTATTTTCCTACAGGGCCTGTTGCTATGTTGCCTATGCCAGGAAACAATGCATCATTGGTCTGGTATCACCAAAAAGATGAAATTAGCCGTTTGTCTTCTTTAGCGAATGTAAATCTACAACAAGAAATACAGCAAAATTTTCCTGAAAGGCTTGGAAATGTTGAAGTGATAGCAAAAGCGGCATTTCCACTGACACGTCGACACGCAAACCAATACTGCAAAGGGCGAGTGGTTTTACTTGGTGATGCAGCTCACACAATTAACCCAATGGCAGGCCAAGGCGTGAATTTAGGCTTTAAAGACGTAAAAGCGTTACAAACGGTATTGGCGGAAGCAATTGGAAATGGGGAGTTTTGGTATGCTTCTTCCGTATTAATGCGTTATGAGAAAAAGCGTAGAAACGATAATTTACTGATGATGTCTACTATGGACGCGTTGTATCTTTCTTTTAGTCATCAATCAACTGCGGCTAAGCTTGCGCGAAATATTGCCTTGTCTATGGTAAATAAAGCACCATTTTTAAAAAATAAGGCACTTGCTTATGCATGCGGAATTTAATTTTTCCCTATATTTATAATATCTTTACTTTTTAAGTGGGGGTTAAAGCAATAATCAAGGAAAAATTATAATAATGTACTGATGAAATAGATATTTGAAAAAATATTTACTAGAGGATATTTTTGAATGGTGCGGAAGGAGAGACTTGAACTCTCACATCTTGCGATACTGGAACCTAAATCCAGCGCGTCTACCAATTCCGCCACTTCCGCATTTCAGGTAGTATCTTAATTGAAAATCAAAATATGTCTATCAAAAGAAAGTGGCTGGGGTATGAGGATTTGAACCTCAGAATGACGGGATCAAAACCCGCTGCCTTACCGCTTGGCTATACCCCAACTGGATATTTCTATGATAAATAAATACATTAATAACTTTCGAATAATACTGAGAATAAAAGAAAGTGGCTGGGGTATGAGGATTTGAACCTCAGAATGACGGGATCAAAACCCGCTGCCTTACCGCTTGGCTATACCCCAGCAATGTACTTACTTTCGCAACTAGCTCTAAGAGTAGTTACATTGAAATGGTACGGGAAGAGAGACTTGAACTCTCACATCTTGCGATACTGGAACCTAAATCCAGCGCGTCTACCAATTCCGCCATTCCCGCATTTCAATATTTGCTTAGAAAAAGAGTGGTGGCTACACCGGGATTTGAACCTGGGACCCCATCATTATGAGTGATGTGCTCTAACCAGCTGAGCTATGTAGCCTTTCCAACTCGCCTCTCAGCAAGTGGCGCGTATTATGCAAATCTCATTGGGCTACGTCAACCGTTTTTTATCAAAAAAATAAGACTTTTTGATTGTTTGGCTAATCGCTGTGCAATTTGCCGGATATCTACACAAAAAATGAAGATATCCGTAAAATTGACGTGCAAAATAGCAGCTTTTTAAAAGGGCCGTTATTATTTGATGCGCTTATTTGCAACTTTTGCTAAATGAGCGGAATTCTCTGTTACTGCTGCTATATTTTCGCTTACCGTTTTAACTGGCAGTTTTCCGATAATGTATTCACCAACATCAAGAGCATTAGAAGCCGATGCAAACACTAGAAGGTTTTGTCCGTTACATTGAACACTTTCAAAAATAGAGCGAATTTTTACTTTGCTGGATTTAAGGAATTTGCGTAAACGCTTTTTGTCATTGATTGAAACATATTCACAGATACGTAAAGACATACTGTCATTAAAGGCTAAGCTTTGTGGGCTATAAGATAGTGCAGTGGCAAGAACAAGAGAGGTAATAAGTGTTGCTTTCATAGTATTCCTAGAATATTGATATTGTTGTAATAGAAAGTTTAATCGGAAAAATAGACTTTGCCAGTTTTGTTGATGAACATTATTGGCTATCGATTAAATCACTTAGGCATTTTAATCTAGTAGCTTAATTCTCGATAGTACTATTTATAGTTTGGGTCTCTGGTTTGACCTTAAATTGTTATATATTTCTATATCAGCATATACGAGTTCCCAGAAAGCAAAAAAGAGAGCCGAAGCTCTCTTTATTATCGTTTAGTGTAAAGTGTAAAGTGCTAAACGTTAAACCTGAAGTGAACCACATCGCCATCGTTAACAAGGTAATCTTTACCTTCTAAGCGCCATTTACCTGCTTCTTTAGCGCCAGACTCACCATTAAATTCGATAAAGTCATCGTAGGCAACCACTTCAGCTCGAATAAAGCCTTTTTCAAAGTCAGTATGGATAACACCTGCCGCTTGTGGCGCTGTTGCATTTTGCTTAACAGTCCATGCACGTACCTCTTTTACACCAGCGGTAAAATAAGTTTGCAAGTGTAATAAACCGTAACCCGAGTTGATGACACGATTTAAACCTGGTTCTTCTAAGCCCATTTCCGCCATAAACTCTTCACGGTCTTCATCATCCATTTCAGATAATTCGCCTTCAATTTCGGCACAAACAGCGACAACAACCGCGTTTTCTTTTTCTGCAATAGCGCGTACTACATCTAAATAAGGGTTGTTTTCAAAGCCGTCGTCGTTGACATTGGCAATGTACATGGTTGGCTTAATCGTTAAAAAGTTAAGGTAAGCAACGGCTGCTTTTTCTTCTTTAGTTAATTCTAAAGAGCGAATCATTTCACCGTCTTCAACGTGTTTTAATATTTTTTCTAATACCGGGATTTCAAACTTAGCATCTTTGTCACCGCCTTTTGCTCTTTTCGCTTGGCGTTGAATAGCGCGCTCTGCTGTGTCCATGTCAGCTAAAGCTAATTCAGTATTGATAACATCGATATCTTCAGCAGGGTCAATTTTATTGGCAACATGAATAATATTGTCATTCTCAAAACAGCGTACCACATGGCCAATGGCGTCGGTTTCACGAATGTTTGCTAAAAATTTATTACCTAAGCCTTCACCTTTTGACGCACCCGCTACCAGGCCTGCAATATCAACAAACTCCATAGTTGTTGGTAGTACACGTTCAGGGTTAACAATTTTTGCTAGCTTATCTAAGCGAGGATCTGGTACTGGCACTACGCCGGTATTAGGTTCAATTGTACAAAATGGAAAGTTAGCAGCTTCAATACCTGCTTTAGTTAATGCATTGAAAAGAGTTGATTTCCCGACGTTGGGCAAGCCAACAATACCACATTTAAATCCCATGATGATTACCTATAATGTTGTCGCAATATACGTTATTGCGCTTTAAAAGAATGTAGACGATTTTGAGCTTTTTTAATATCGTCTTTTTGCCAAATTTCAAAACAGCGCACAGCTTCGTCTATTGCTTGGTCAATTAAGTTTTGTTCGTTGGCAGGTGCTTTACCAAGCACATGCCCAGTGACGCGATCGCGATGACCTGGATGATCAATACCTATGCGTAACCGATAAAATTCTTTATTATTTGCCATACGTGAAATAATATCACGTAAGCCATTGTGTCCACCGTGACCACCACCTTGCTTGATTTTACAAACGCCAGGCAACATATCAAGTTCATCGTGTGCAACAAGCATATTCTCAACAGGAATACGGAAAAAGTTAGCTAAAGGTGCTACTGCTTGTCCACTTCGGTTCATAAAAGTTGTCGGTATTAATAGGTGGACAACTTGCCCCGCAATTAACCCTTTACCGTAGAGGCCGGAATATTTTTTTTCTGGCTTTAATGAAATGTTGTAACGTGATGCAAGCTCTTGAACGAACCAATCACCGGCATTGTGGCGGGTTTTACTATATTCTTGACCTGGATTACCTAAGCCGACTACTAATTGAATTGTCATCTAATAGTTTACTCTGTTATTGAAACTTAAGGTCGATAAATTCACGTATTATAAAAACTAAAAAGCTTAAAGGGTATGTCTGCACATTTCCCTTTAAGCTTTAATATCAGAAGTATGTTAAAGATTACTCAGCTGGAGCTTCTTCAGTTGCTTCTGCGCTATCGTCGCTTGAACCTTTAGGAGCGTTCAATGAAGCAACAGCTTGGTCATGGCTTTCGCCTTTCGCTAATTCATCAGATGTAACGCCTTTAGGTAAAGCGATGTCTGATAAATGCAGAGTTTGACCAACTTCTAAGTTAGCAACATCAACTTCGATGAACTCAGGAATGTCAGCAGGTAAACAAGTTACTGCAATTTCATTCACGTGGTGAGCCATGCTACCACCTTTCTTCTCAGCTACATCTTCGTTGATGAAGTGAACAGGAACGTTTAGGTGAACAGCATGAGTTGCATCAACACGTAAGAAATCTAAGTGCATTACAATTTGCTTATAAGGATGACGTTGCATGTCTTTTAATAAACATTCAACTGGCTTGCCGTCAACGTTTAACGTTAAAACGTGAGAGTAGAACGCTTCTTCTTGTTGTGCACGGTAAACCGTTTTGTGCTCAAGTGTTAAAGAAACTGGCTCTTGGCCTTCACCGTATAGGATAGCTGGAACTTTGTTCGCGTGACGTAGGCGGCGGCTCGCACCTTTCCCTAAGTCTGTACGTACTTCTGCATCCAACGTAAATAAATCAGTCATGGTTATATCCATTAAATAAATAATTAAAAGTTGTTGTTTTTTGCGACCAAAAACAACCTGTTTCCTTGATTAATAAATGTTAAAACTAATAAATAGATTTATATTTAGTTAAAAAAGGCGCGGCATGATACCACTCCGATAGGACGAGATCCAATCATTATCGATAAATTTACTGCAAAATTTAGCTTTTACCTATTTGCTCAACCTAGGTATTTAGACTTTGCGTAATGTTTGCTAGCTTGGTACTGCACTTCAAATGTGCAACGAGCACTATTAAGGTGACATAATTGTTATTTCATCTTTACGATTTAGCTTTGTTGTTTTCTTTAAGTTTATGATTTTTAATGTATAAGGTTTTATTTTCTGATGCTGGTATTAAGTTTGCTGAGTGATGTACTGATTTATTAAATTTTTTAAGGATAAACTGCATGGTAGAGCAAGCTGGGATTAAAATCTTTTCATTTGTCGGTAAAATGAAAGTGTTGCATTTAAGTTGGATGGCGTTCTTTATTACTTTCGCAGTATGGTTTAACCATGCGCCATTACTTTCTGTTATTGCCGATAGCCTGAACTTATCAGCGTCGGAAATTAAAACCTTGTTGTTATTAAATGTTGCGCTAACCATTCCGGCACGCGTCATAATTGGCATGTTAACCGACAAATATGGTCCTCGGCTTGTTTATGCCTTATTACTTGCACTTTGTAGTATTCCTTGTTTTATGTTTGCCATTGCATCTGACTTTGAGCAAGCCGCTTTATCACGGTTCTTACTGGGTTTTATTGGTGCTGGTTTTGTCATCGGTATACGTATGGTTAGCGAGTGGTTTCCGGCCAATGAACTTGGCACTGCTGAGGGGATTTATGGTGGTTGGGGAAACTTTGGTTCAGCAGCTGCTGCAATGTTACTCCCTAGTTTAGCGCTACTTTTCGGTGGTGAAGATGGCTGGCGTTATGCGGTGGCACTGACCGGGCTAATGAGTTTAATCTTTAGTGCTATATGGTATTTCAATGTTAAAGATACTCCGCAAGGCTCAACCTACTTCAAACCACGAAATAGTGGCGCTATGTTGGTAACCAGTCGAAATGATTTTTTTCTGCTGATCCTAATGAAAATACCTATGTATGGCGCTTTAGCATTACTGACTTGGAAATTATCACCTACCGGTGTGAGTTTACTTTCAGAGCAAAGTGCAATTTTGGTTTATTTAGCGTTATTTGCGCTTTTTGTTGTTGAGTTAATACAAACTTATAAAGTTAATGCTAAGGTTTTTCAATCGACAATACCGACAGCACAACAATATAAATTTAAGCAAGTTGCGGTGTTAAACGTTTTATATTTTGCCACATTTGGCTCTGAGCTCGCGGTTGTTTCTATGTTACCGTTATTTTTCGCCGAAACCTTTGCGTTAGACATGGTATTGGCCGCTATGTTGGCTTCAACATATGCCTTTATGAACTTAATGTCACGTCCTGGAGGAGGTTGGTTAAGTGATAAATATGGTCGTAAGAAAACTTTACTGATTTTAACGGCGGGCTTGGCACTAGGTTACTTTGCAATGTCGATGATTTCTGCATCTTGGCCATTAGCTTTAGCGGTGACGGCGGCAATGTTATGTTCATTCTTTGTTCAGGCCGGAGAAGGGGCGGTGTTTGCTGCGGTTCCTTTAATTAAACGCAGTTTAACCGGCCAAATTGCCGGCATGACCGGTGCTTACGGTAATGTAGGAGCGGTAGTTTACTTAACCGTATTAACGATAGTTCCTTACAGCCAATTCTTTTTGGTTATTGCGGCAACGGCGGTACTTGGTTTTGTTGCGCTGCTTTTTATGGAAGAGCCTAAAGGCAGTATTGCTGAAGTGCGTGAAGATGGCACGGTTGAACTCATTAATGTTGGCTAAAGCCATGATTAAAAGCAAAGTAGAAAAGTCACAAAAAAATACAGCTAGCGGAGAAAGTATAGCGCAAGGCGATGAGGCCGCTGTGTTGGAGGCTGTTATTGGTGGCACATCTAAAAGTGGTTATAAATCTGAAAACCAAGATGCCTTTGCTGCATTGCAACCGGATCCGATCGAGCGAGAAGCAAAAGGCATTGCTATCGCCATTGCCGATGGCGTTTCAAGTGCCAGTCATGCGGCGCAAGCCGCACAACTTTCTGTGACACAATTTATCCAGGAGTACTATGCAACTGCTGCATCTTGGTCGACTGAAAAGTCTGCTGCTAAGGTCTTAAAAAGTTTAAACCAGTGGTTATTCACTCAGGGCAGCAAAACTAATGAGAATAACGTTGAAGATGAAAAAAATACTCAGCAATGGTTAAGCACATTTACTGCCTTAATTATTAAGTCATGTCGAGCCTATATTTTTCATGTTGGCGACACCCGTGTCGTAAAATATAGTCGGCAAACATTTAGCGCGAGTGAAGGTGATGAATACACTATTGTTACTCGCGATCACAGCCAAAAGCATGGACTAGGCGGCAGTATATTGACCAGAGCTTTAGGTGCCGATAGTCATTTAAAAGTTGACCATTATCAGTTGGCCATTAATGCTGGCGATATTTTTATTTTGACCAGTGATGGTGTGCATCAGCATTTATCGAAAGCACAGCTGATAAAAGTCTTAGCGTCACTTCCTGTTAAACCCAATAAAGCTATGCTTGAACAAGCGAGCTCGCAAATTACCGAACAAGCTATTGCGGCGGGAAGCCAAGACAATGTCAGCTGCGTACTAGTCTACATTCGTAGTGTGCCTAAGCGGAATTTGGCAGAAATTCAGCAAGAGCTGCTATCTCAGGTTATTCCGCCTGCATTGCAGGTAGGCCAAAAGCTTGATGGCTATCTCGTAAAAAAAATATTACATGCCAGTGTGCGTTCACATTTATATTTAGTTGAACACGTCGAACACGAGCAGCCGTTAGTATTAAAAGTGCCATCGGTGAACTTTATTGATGATGCTATTTATATTCAGGGCTTTCTAAGAGAGGGGTGGGTAGGTGAGCGCATTAAGCATGGCAATGTTATGCGTGTTATTGCTGGCCAAAGTAATCGAAAATCTTTATATCATGTTTGCCAGTTTATAGATGGCCAGCCATTAACTGAATGGATGCATGACAACCCAAGTCCAAGTATTGCACAAGTACGTGATATTGTTAGCCAAATCATCAGTGCGCTGCGTGCCTTTCAACGCTTAGATTTAGTGCATAGAGATTTAAAACCTGACAACATCATGATTAACTCGTCAGGAAAAATTACCCTTATTGATTACGGTACTGTGCTGATAGCCGCGCAAGATGAAAGTATACATTCACTGCCCGAAACGGTACCGCAGGGGACATTAAATTACATTGCTCCTGAAACATTGTTGACTATGCATGCTGATCACCAAAGTGATTTATTTTCACTCGGCGTTATCTGTTATGAGTTACTATCCGGGGCACTACCATATAAGCCTATGGCATCTAGTCATAGCAAGGTAAAAGACTATCCATTATGGCAATATCGTAGCATTAGAGAATATCGCCGTGATTTACCGTTATGGTTAGACTTAGCTTTGAAAAAGTCATTGCAAGCGGATCCTAGAGATCGCTATCAAGCCTATTCTGAATTTTTCGCAGATTTAAACAAGCCCAATATTGATGTTTTACAAGCATATCAAAACTTGCCGCTGGTAAAGCGTTATCCGGTACAATTTTGGCAAGCTATAGCGTTTATATTATTTTTCGCGCTACTTATGGCGCTTGCTTTTTAAAATCTCGACTTACTAATAATAAACATGCTGCACAGCACTGGTGCGATTGCATCATCAAGCTAGTGCACTAGTTCGCGTTTTGTCTTGATGGAAAGTTTTAATTGTTGATTTTTAAGATAAAGATTAACTGGCACTTGCTTTGCAAACTCTCTGTTTAAGTTGAGTGAGCGAAGATGAGAGCATGAATAGAGATAATCAGGAAGTTGAAAAAACAAAAGTTGTTGTTATTGGCAATGGCATGGTTGGTCATCACTTTGTTGAACAACTGGTTGAGTTAGGCGCAAAAGAGAAAAATATAGAGATAACCGTACTCTCTGCGGAATCGAGATTGGCATACGACCGGGTTCACCTCTCGGAGTATTTTTCAGGTAAGTCTGCAGAAGACTTAGCCATGACCAATGATAAAATTTATCAAGCATGGCAAGTTAACTTTGCTGTTAATGCTAAAGTTACCAATATCAACAAAGCTAAGCGTATTGTTGAAACCGAGCAAGGACTGCAATACCACTATGACAAGTTAGTGTTAGCTACTGGCTCTTATCCCTTTGTGCCACCTATCCCCGGTAAAGATCAGGCGCATTGTTTAGTTTATCGAACCATTGATGATTTAGAAGCAATAAAAGCCAGTGCTGAAGTCAGTAACGTTGGTGTAGTTATTGGTGGCGGTTTATTGGGCTTAGAAGCGGTAAATGCTTTAAAACAGTTAGGTTTGAAAACCCATGTGGTTGAATTTGCGCCACAGCTAATGGCGGTGCAAATTGATGCTGGTGCGGGACGGTTGCTAAAAGCTAAAATTAATGAGCTTGGCGTTGAAGTGCATACCTCAAAAGCAACCAATGAAATTATCGCTGGTGACAACTGCCGCTATAAATTGTGTTTTAGTGATGGTAGTGAATTAGAAACTGATGTCATTTTGTTTTCAGCAGGTATTCGTCCTTATGATCAATTAGCGCGTAACTTTGACATTGATGTAGGTGAACGTGGCGGCATTTTTATTGATAATCAATGTCAAACGTCGGTGGCAAATATCTATGCCATTGGTGAATGTGCGCTATGGAACAACTTTATCTTTGGCTTGGTCGCGCCAGGGTATGCCATGGCCAAAGTGGCGGCGCAGAATATTTTAGGGCAAAACACTGAATTTACTGGTGCAGATATGAGTACCAAGTTGAAATTAATGGGCGTTGATGTTGGCTCTATTGGCGATGCCCATGCAAAAACCTCTGGGGCACTTTGCTATACCTACGAAAATCAAGCAAGTGGTGTTTATAAGAAATTAGTGGTTAATGCCGAGAAAACCCAGCTACTTGGTGCGGTGTTAATTGGTGATACCGGTGAATATGACACGCTTTTACAATATATGCTTAATGGCATCGATTTGCCTGAGTCGCCAGAATCATTAATTTTACCTATGGCAGCTGAGCAACCGGCTTTAGGTGTTGATGCCCTACCTGACAGTGCGACAATTTGTTCTTGCCACAATGTTACTAAAGGCGACATTGTTAGCGCAATTGATAACGGCGCGTGTACGGTGGGAGAGATAAAAAGTTGTACCAAAGCTAGCTCAGGTTGTGGTGGTTGTGCGGCATTAGTGAAAAATGTTACCGACAGCTTGTTAGAGCAGCGCGGCGTTGAAGTGAAAAAGGATATCTGTGAGCATTTTGCATATTCACGCCGAGAGCTGTTTGATATTGTTAAAGTTGAAAAAATCAGAGAGTTTGAGCAGTTATTATCGTCTCATGGTCAAGGCTTGGGCTGTGAAGTTTGTAAGCCATTAGCAGCGTCTATTTTTGCCTCTGTTTGGAATGATTATATTTTAGAAAAGCCTCATGTCGGCCTACAAGACACCAATGACACCTACCTCGCCAATATGCAAAAAGATGGCAGCTATTCCGTCGTGCCTCGTATTGCTGGCGGAGAAATTACCCCAGATAAATTGATTGTACTAGGTGAAGTGGCAAAAAAATATAACTTGTACACCAAAATAACCGGTGGTCAACGTGTCGATTTATTTGGTGCCCGCGTTGAACAGTTACCGACTATTTGGCAAGAGTTAATTGCTGCAGGCTTTGAAACCGGTCACGCCTACGGAAAGTCACTTAGAACGGTAAAATCTTGTGTCGGCTCTAGCTGGTGTCGATACGGAGTTCAAGACAGTGTGAGCATGGCAATACGCTTAGAGAATCGTTACAAAGGCTTGCGTGCTCCTCATAAAGTTAAGCTTGCCGTTTCTGGCTGTACCCGAGAGTGTGCTGAAGCTCAAAGTAAAGATATTGGTGTTATTGCGACAGATAAAGGTTGGAACCTTTATGTATGTGGTAATGGTGGCATGAAGCCACGTCACGGTGATTTATTCGCCACTGATTTAGATGATGAAACTCTGATCAAGTATATTGATAGAGTGTTGATGTTTTATGTTAATACTGGCGATAGATTACAGCGCACTTCCGTTTGGATGGACAACTTAGAGGGAGGCCTCAGTTACCTACAACAAGTGGTTATTGATGATAGCTTGCAGCTTGCTAAGGAACTTGAAGCGCAAATGCTTAGTATTGTCGATAGTTATCAATGCGAGTGGAAAACCACACTTGCCGATCCTCAAGCATTAAAGCGTTTTAAACCTTTTGTTAATTCCGAGAAAGCCGATGGTCATATTCAGTTTGTTGAAGAACGTCAACAAATTCGACCCGCTTATCAACATGAGCGTATTGCGGTAAATACTAAGCAACCGGCACCGAAGACAGCTAGCTCAAATGAAATTGAATCCGCGAAAAGCTCAAGCATTGCTGAACCGGCTTAAGGAGATAAAGATGTCATTAAAAACAACAGTAAAACCAGCAAACGCAGTCGATGAGCAACAATGGCAAACTGTCTGCCAATTGGAAGACTTAGTTGCACATTCAGGTGTTTGTGCGCTGCTTGAGCAAAACCATAATGCGGCAGTTACCGATGAACAAGTGGCTATTTTTCACTTACCTAATACTGAGCAGCAAGTTTTTGCCATAGGTAATTATGATCCTATCGGGCAAGCGAATGTGCTCTATCGCGGTATTGTTGGCAGTGTAGGTGACGATCTTGTTGTTGCATCGCCGCTGTTCAAACAGCATTTTTCATTACAAACCGGTCAATGTTTACAGGAAGACGTACAGGTAAAAAAATATCCAGTTCGTATTTTGGATAAACAAATTCAATTACTTGTTTAACCGTTTATAACAGCATTTTACCGATGTTATTAGTCATGTCAGCAATATGTCAATTATAACATTGTTTTGATATAGGAGGCGTTGCTTGAGGGCGATGCACCATAGGGGATAATTGTGCCACAGGATAAAATTATTGAAAGTACTTGTGCCTACTGTGGGGTAGGTTGTGGCGTCGATATTACCAAGCAAGGAAATAAGGCGACAAAACTGCAAGCTAGTGTTGATCATCCGGCAAACTTTGGTCGCCTTTGTGTAAAAGGTACTAACCTTCTTAATACACTCGATGTTAGCGGGCGTTTACTTGCGCCTGAAGTTAATGGAGAAACCGTGTCCTGGCCTGAGGCGATTAAAAAAGTTGCTCGTGGCTTTGCTGATACTATTAAGAAGTATGGTAAAAACTCAGTGGCTTTTTATGTTTCCGGGCAACTATTAACAGAAGATTATTACCTCGCCAATAAGCTCATGAAAGGCTATATCGGCTCGGGTAATATCGATACTAATTCACGGCTTTGCATGTCATCAGCAGTTGCGGCTTATAAACGTAGTTTTGGTGAAGATGTGGTGCCATGTAATTATCGCGATTTGGAAAGTACTGAGTTGTTGTTGATCACTGGTTCAAATGCGGCATGGACACACCCCGTCTTGTTTCAACGTATCGAAAGAGCACGGAAAATTAATCCGAAGATGAAGTTAGTGGTTATTGACCCAAGGGCGACAGCAACTACTGAATCTTCAGATTATCACCTTGCGATAAAGCCGGGTACCGATGCGGCATTTTTTAATGGCTTGCTAAGCTATCTTTCGTTATACGGCGGATTAGATGAGCGCTATATAAAAGAGCACACTGAAGGTATTGATGAGGCATTAGCTGTTGCTGCGCTATGGCCAATTGAACGTGTGGCGGCATACTGTGATCTTAAGCTCAGCCAATTAGTGCAAGTGTATCGATTGTTTTCTCAAAGCAGTTCAGCCATTACACTGTATTCAATGGGCATTAACCAATCAAGCAGCGGTGTTGAGAAATGCCAGAGTATTATTAATTGTCATTTAGCTAGCGGTAAAATAGCCCAGCAGGGCAGCGGCCCATTTTCAATTACAGGGCAACCTAATGCCATGGGAGGAAGAGAGGTTGGTGGTTTAGCGAATCAACTAACCGCTCATCTTGATATTGAAAATGCAGAACACCGCGATTACGTGCAAAGCTATTGGCAATCTCCCACCATGGTGGAAACTGCCGGTAAAAGTGCGATAGCTATGTTTGACGCCATTGAACGTGGCGAAATTAAAGCGGTGTGGATCATGGCAACGAACCCGCTGGTGAGCTTACCTGAGCGCGATAAAGTTGAGCGCGCGCTAGCCAAATGCCCACTGGTTGTGGTGTCTGATTGTGTTAGTGAAAACGACACGCTTGCCTTTGCGAATGTTAAGTTACCGGCAACGCCTTGGCTGGAAAAAAATGGCACGGTAACTAATTCAGAACGTCGTATCTCTCGACAACGAGCTGTGCAACCAGCCTACGGCGAGGCTCGTCATGATTGGCAAATAATTGCTGATGTTGCTACTGCCATGGGCTTTAGCGGTTTTGATTATCAAGATGTCAGTGAAATATTTACCGAGTTTGCCGGCTTAACCGAAATAAATCAGCAATCAAAGCGATTGTTTGATATTTCTGGCTTAGCTCATTTAACCAAAAAAGCTTACGACGAGCTTAAACCTATACAGTGGCCAGTGAATAAAGAGTTTCCTGATGGTTGTTCACGGGTATTTGAAAATGGCGGTTTTGCGACAACAACTAAAAAAGCTCAATTGTTTGCCGTTGAACCTCAGTTACCAAAGTTAGTCACCACTAAACAGTTTCCATTTATTTTAAACAGTGGCCGTTTGCGGGATCATTGGCATAGCATGACACGGACCAGTTTGTCAGCTGCATTAACTCAACACAGCACTAAGCCTTATCTGTACATTAATCGTCATGATATGGCACTACTTAATGTAGCCGAGGGCGATGTTGTTGCAGTAACATCGGCCAGTTCTAGCTCTAAACCTATACTAGTGCCGGTTAAAGTTGATAATGGTTTACGAGCAAAAGAGTGTTTTATGCCGATCCATTGGAACAAGCAGTTTGCTTCTGATGCCAATATCAGTCGTTTATACCCAAGTATTGTCGATAAGCTGTCTGGCCAACCGGAAAGCAAGCAAGTGCCAATTGCGATTAGCAAAACACAGTTTACTCAGTTTGTTGATTGTCATATCAGTAAGTCATTACTATCCAAAATCAATTTTGAGTCGGCATTGAAAGGTATAAGTTTTTGGCTGAAAAATAATAATGACTATGGTGTACAGTTAAATGTTGCCAATGAAATGGCAATAGCTGATGTATTGCAGTGGTGTCAAAGGCTGGTTGAAATTCAGCTTAAGCTCAGTGACAAAAGCAATATTGAGTGGTTGAGCTTTGGTGATGATACTAGGAACCATGTTATTTTATTAGCCGATAAAAAGTTACTATTGGTGCTCAATGTCTCATCTCAATGGCTTGAAGTTGAAGATGCTTGGATTAAACATTTATTTGCCAAAACAGCATTAGCGTTTAGCGATATACAAGCATTGTTGTTGGGGCAGGCAAGTAGTGAGTTTAGTCTTGGTAAGCAAGTTTGCTCATGCTTTAATGTCGCTGAGAATAGTATTGTTGACGAAATAAAAGCTGGCGTTAATACGGTGGAAGCACTAGGGAATAAGTTAAAGTGTGGTACTAATTGTGGCTCGTGCAAGCCTGAGCTGGCGCAATTAATAAAACAGCATAGTGCTGATATGGCCGCCGAAATAACAGAAGTTTTATAAGGCGGATTATTTTCAATGGTTTTTTGATATTAAAAAAGCACCCTAAGGTGCTTTTTTTGCGCTGTTTACGCATGAACTAGGTTTGATTAAGCATCAAACATAGCTGAGATAGACTCTTCGTTACAAACACGGCGAATGGCTTCAGACAACATACCACTTAAGGTAAGTTGGCGAACATTGCCTAGCGCTTTAATTTCTTTTGACAGTGGAATTGAGTCAGTAACAACAACTTCATCAATAACTGAATTTTTTAGGTTTTCAGCAGCGTTGCCTGAAAGTACCGGGTGAGTTGCATAAGCGAATACACGTTTTGCACCGTGATCTTTTAATGCTTCAGCAGCTTTTGCCAAGGTACCGCCAGTATCAATCATGTCGTCAACGATGAAACAATCACGACCTTTAACATCACCAATAATATGCATAACTTGTGCAACGTTAGCTTTCGGGCGACGTTTGTCGATAATGGCTAAGTCAGCGTCATCTAATAATTTTGCGACTGCACGTGCACGTACAACACCGCCAATATCAGGTGAAACAACGACTGGATTTTCAATGTTTCTATCTAACATGTCTTCTAGCAAGATAGGCGTGCCGAACACGTTATCTACTGGAACATCAAAGAAACCTTGAATTTGCTCTGCGTGTAAATCAACCGTAAGAACACGGTCAACACCAACACTTGATAAGAAATCAGCAACAACTTTTGCTGTAATTGGTACACGAGCACTACGAACGCGACGATCTTGACGAGCGTAACCAAAGTAAGGCATAACAGCAGTAATACGTCCAGCAGATGCACGGCGTAGCGCATCGATCATGACGATTAGTTCCATTAAATTATCATTGGTAGGCGCACATGTTGATTGAATAATAAAAACATCCGCGCCGCGCACGTTTTCAGTAATTTCAACACTAATTTCACCATCACTAAAACTACCCACCTTGGCTTCGCCTAAGGTGATGTAAAGGCGATTAGCAATTTGTTTGGCCAGTTCAGGGGTGGCGTTACCCGCAAAAATTTTCATGTCAGGCACTGTCAGTTCCTCAGAAACTTGTGACATTTACATTACGATACTGAAATAAAACGATAGGTTAAATATCAGCAAATTATTTTATCTTTGCCAGTTTTAATGGCATTTAGATGAAAACTCATCTGAACTCAATTGCGCAGCGCGGCCATAATTTCAGCGTGCAAAGGCGATTGATTTAATCCTTGAGCAACGAAAGACTCTATGCCTTCTGGCAGTAAAGACTGTACGTGGCGAGCCTCATTTTCTGAACTAAAACGCGAGAAAATACACGCACCAGTGCCAGTCATTTGAGACGGCGCGTATTCTATCAACCAACTCAGTAGCTTGGCAACCTCAGGGTAGTGTTTTATTACCCAAGTTTGACAATCATTATGGTAATTTTCTATATCGGCATCTCTGTATCGTATAGCTGGTGTATCTCTGGTTAAATCTGCGGCGGTAAAAACACTTTGCGTAGAAATGCTACAATCGGGTTTTGAGACTAAATACCAATAAGTTTTAGGTGTTGCTGGGGTAAGCTGCTCGCCAATACCTTGTGCAAAGGCGGCGAAACCATGAACAAAAATAGGTACATCAGCACCAAGCTGTACACCTAAGTGCGCCAATTCATCAATCGACAATTGTGTATTCCATAGTGCATTTAATGCAAGTAGTACGGTTGCAGCGTTGGAAGAGCCACCTCCTAAGCCTCCGCCCATAGGTAGTATTTTTTCAAGTTTAATTTCTGCGCCTTGCTGACAACCAGTATGTTTTTGCAACATGATGGCGGCTTTAACAATAAGGTTGTCGTTATTTTCAACGCCAGGGATTGGTGTTAACAGTGTTATTTGCTGATCATGTGTTGGTTTTATAAAAACCGTATCACTGTGGTCTAAAAATTGAAATACGGTTTCTAGTTGATGATAGCCATTATCGAGTCGGCCAACTATGTGTAAAAAAAGATTTAATTTTGCGGGGGCAGAGAATGAATAAAATGCTTGAGTACTCACGATAACCTCGTTAAATTTGCCAAGAATGAATGACAATTTTTATGCGCAAATCATCTTGGCGTATGGTTAGCTGTTTAGCTAATTGAAATGGGCCAATATGATGATATTTGCTGTAATTAATCTGCCATGACCTATTGTTGTAATTGCTTGTTAACATCGTTGGCAATTGAGTAATGTCATGATATTGAATGTGATCTGATGGCAAATACGCTATGCCTTTTAACCAATGGCTCATTGCGCGAGTTGGCAAGTTTAACCCTGTTAACTGATAAATTAAATTGTCGAGATCTTGAGTTTGATAAGTCTCACCATCTACTTCTAAACTAAAGTTACTTTTCTCACGTTTCAGTTCTAAAACATTTATACCAAACACAGTTGATAGGTTTAATGATTCTGAGTGAGTGTTTTGATCTTTTTGCCAATGTAAGGTAGCACTTTGACGCTCTTTACTATTAATAAAAGCTATTTTTCCAGCAATTGTCCAAGTATTAAGCTTTAATAACTGTTCATTGCGATACTCGATACTTTGCGTTAGCTGATTGTTATCAATGGGCACGTCCTTGGTACTAGTACAAGCCGACAGTACAGTCAGTAAGAAGATAATGAATACAAAATTTTTGTGCATGCTATTCCTGTTTTGGTAAATTTAAAAAATTTGTTATTAGGCAAAACAGCCAAAGTAAAGCTTAAAGTTAAAAACGTAAATATCGTTTGGTCGCTGATTTACTACCATAACAAAGAACGAATTAGCATGAACAATAGCGCATGTAAGCTTTCAATTTAATGTGATCTTTCGTAAAATTATCGCGATTTTTTGTCGCAGATCATAGGTTTTTTTTATTATCTGGCTGATAATAGGGTCAATTAGTTCCTACTGGCTTATAATTAGCTTGTTTACAACTAATTGTTAGCAGCAAATTTTGCGTGCCATTGAAATTAAATTGGGTTCACTATATTCATATGTCGATAGTTGCAGTAGGTATAAATCATAAAACAGCACCAGTAGCGGTTAGGGAAAAAATTTCATTTAACCCTGATAACTTAAGTACTGCTTTGCAAGAACTGATTCACTCAGTCGAGTGCAAGGAAGCTGCGATTTTATCAACCTGTAACCGCACCGAGTTGTACTTAGTACAAGAAGGTGAAGTCGCTTTAACACAAGAGCGTTTAGTGCGCTGGTTAGAGCAACACCATAATGTGCCAGCTTCAACTATTACGCCGAGTTTGTATTGGCATCAAGATCAACATGCCGTTAATCATATGATGCGCGTCGCTTGTGGTTTAGATTCATTAGTCCTTGGTGAACCGCAAATTTTAGGGCAAATGAAACAAGCCTATAACCAAGCTAAAGCAGCAGGCTCTATGGCTTTAGTGATGGACAGACTGTTTCAACGTACATTTGGTGTTGCAAAGCAAGTTCGCACCGACACTGAAATTGGCGCGAGTGCCGTTTCTGTTGCTTTTGCCGCGGTAAATTTAGCAAAACATATATTTGCTAGTTTAGAAAAAGCGCGAGTATTGCTAGTTGGTGCAGGTGAAACTATTGAGTTAGTTGCAAAACACCTATATGAAAACAAAGTTGGCCATATTACGGTTGCTAACCGTACGTTAAGCCGTGCGGAAAATATGGCGGGGCAATTTGGCGCTGATGTTATCACGCTCGCACAAATACCAGAAATGATGGCGAATGCTGATATTGTGATAAGTTCAACCGGTAGTACTCTTCCTATCATAGGTAAAGGTATGGTTGAGCAAGCTTTAGCGAAAAGAAAGCACCGACCTATGTTTATGGTTGATTTAGCCGTACCGCGTGATATTGAAGAGCAAGTGTCTGATTTAGAAGATGTATTTCTTTACACTGTTGACGACTTGCAAAGTATTATTGCTAAAAATTTGGAAAATCGTCGCAAAGAAGCCGTGCTTGCCGAAGGTATAGTTAGCGACCAATCTACAAGTTTTATGTCTTGGCTGCGTGGTTTGAATACGCAAGATACGGTGATTTCTTATCGTAAACAATGTTTAGATAATCGTGACCAATTGCTGGAAAAAGCCATGCAGCAACTTGCCGCTAATAAAAATCCCGAAGCCGTTATCGCAGAGCTTGCGACGAAATTAACCAATAAGTTTATGCATGCGCCAACCAGTGCTATTCAGTCGGCGGCACAAGGTGGAGAGTTAGATCGCTTAGTTTACTTGCGTGATATATTTAACATTGATCATCAAGAGTAAGCGATAAAGCCTACGAGAAGTATGTACCTTTTATGGGGCATTACCTAACATCTAATGCTGCTCAACGTTGAAACTGCTTGCTAAGCTCTTTATACTGCCTGCTAATTTACCTACTTTAAGAAATTACTGCTATTTACTTGCCTTGTCGAATATAATGCGCGAGTAATTCATCAATTATTGACTATATAAGATCATTTAATGAATAAATCTGTTTATCAAAAACTTGAGATTCTTGTTGAGCGCTTTGAAGAAGTGCAAGCATTATTGTCTGATCCTGAGACCATAGCTGATCAAGAAAAATTTCAAGCATTATCGAAAGAGTTTTCTCAATTAGAAGTTGTTACTTCTGCATTTCATGCCTTTCAAGAAGCTGAAGATGATTTTGCTACCGCAGAAGAAATGCTTAAGGACGATGATCCTGATATGCGTGAAATGGCGCAAGAAGAGTTTAAAGCCGCAAAAAAAGCGGTAGAAAAAATGACTGAAGAGCTGCAAATTTTATTGCTGCCACGTGACCCGAAAGACGATAACAACTGTTTTGTTGAAATTCGTGCTGGTGCTGGCGGCGATGAAGCGGCTATTTTCGTAGGCGATCTGTTCCGTATGTACAGTCGTTATGCTGAAAAGCAAGGCTGGAAAATTGAATTAATGAATTCAAATGAAAGTGAGCAAGGCGGCTTCAAAGAAATTGTTGCTAAAATTAATGGTGAAGGCGTTTACGGGCAAATGAAATATGAATCTGGTGGTCATCGTGTACAACGTGTACCAGAAACAGAATCACAAGGCCGTGTACATACCTCTGCTTGTACCGTGGTTGTTATGCCTGAAATTCCAGAGTCACAAGCTATTGAAATTAATAAAGCTGACTTAAAAGTTGATACCTTTAGAGCCTCAGGCGCTGGTGGTCAGCACGTTAACAAAACTGACTCGGCTATTCGAATTACTCATATTCCAACCGGTGTTGTGGTTGAGTGTCAAGACCAACGTTCGCAGCATAAAAACCGCGCGCAGGCGATGTCGGTTTTGCAGGCACGTCTACAGCAAGCTGAAGACGAGAAGCGTCGCAGCGAAGAAGAATCTTCACGTCGTAACTTGGTGGCAAGTGGCGACCGCTCTGAACGTATTCGCACCTATAACTTCCCACAAGGGCGTATGAGTGATCATCGAATTAATTTAACCTTGTATCGTTTGGGCGAAATTATGGAAGGCAGTTTACAGCTGGTGTTAGAGCCAATTATGCAAGAAAGTCAGGCAGACTTATTAGCTGAGCTTGCTGAGCAAAACTAGTGTCCAAATTTGCAGTATCACCTGTGTTATCGGTGCAAGAACTTTCATCGATGACACTTGCTCAATTAATTGCCTTTGGGCAGCAATGTTTGTTGCCCGTGTCTGATAGCGCTAAGTTGGATGTTGAATTACTGGTTTGCTTTATCATTGATAAACCCAGAAGTTATTTATTGACTTGGCCTGAGCGTAAACTCTCATTAGAGCAACTTAATGATTTTGCTGAGTTATTAAAGCGTCGTATTCAAGGTGAGCCAATTGCATATCTTATTAAAGAACGTGAATTTTGGTCTTTGCCTTTGCAAGTTTCGCCTGCAACATTAATTCCTAGACCTGATACCGAAGTACTAGTGGAGTTGGTGCTAAGTCAGCATACAAGCGCTACGCTAAACTGCTTAGATTTAGGAACAGGAACCGGTGCCATTGCACTGGCGCTTGCGTCTGAACAACCACAATGGCAAATTGACGCGGTAGATTTTAGTCATGACGCTGTTGCTTTGGCACAAACTAATGCGCAAAATTTAAGTTTACAACAGGTAAACATAGCTCATAGTGACTGGTTCTCGGCCATTCCTTTAGAGAAAAAATATGATGTGATTGTCAGTAATCCTCCTTATATTGATGAGCAAGATCAGCATTTAACTGAAGGAGATGTTAGGTTTGAGCCTACAACAGCTTTAGTTGCAAAAGATAATGGCTTAGCAGACATAAAAATTATTGCTGATCAGGCACGACACTATTTTTGTCAAACTGGCCATTTATATTTGGAACATGGTTTTGAACAATCATCAAAAGTACAAAATATTTTAATGGATTTAGGTTATGAAAATATCCAGACCTATAAAGATTACAACAATAATGACAGAATAACTTACGGCTGTTTTATCACGGCAAATTAATAAAAAAAGCTCAAACAAAATATTGGAGACTCCCTTGCTAAAACATTTACATATGACAGTTGCTGCGATCAGCATATTATTATTTACTTTTCGTTTTGCATTAACCTTAGTTAATTCAGAAAAGTTAAAGTTGAAATTTTTAAAAATTGCCCCACATATTATCGATACTTTACTACTAGGATTGGGTATTGCGTTATCAATAAAGTTGGCGTTGAATCCTGCAGAGCAGCTTTGGTTAGCTGAAAAGCTACTTGCTGTACTGGCCTATATTTTTACAGGTTACTACACCTTAAAACTTGCTCGTAATCGTATGATGCAAATTCTTGGCTTTTTAGGTGCAATGGGCTGGGTTATGTTGATTGTACGTGTGGCGATGAGTAAAGAAACGGTATTTTTAGCCGGACTATAGCTGAAAAGATATTAAAAGAGAATTCATGAACGACTTGTTGTTGTCAGAGATTAAATCTGAACAAAATGAACCACTACAAACTTTTTTACTATTAGAAGAGTTTGTTTTTGGTACAAATGAGCATGATAATGAAGAACTCGCGTCATTGGTTAGCTGGTGTCAAAAACAAACCAGTGAAGTTAAATCGCCAATTGAACGAGCCGAAGTGCTGATTAACGCCTTATTTGTTGACCAACTTTTTATTGATAAGCAACACCCGATTTGGCCCGTTATTTCGCATCAATTATCGACTGCATTAAGCCATAAATTAATTTCACCTACTTTAAAGGCAGTATTAGTTGCTCATATTGCTAACGCATGTGATTGCAAAGCGGATATTGTTTTCGTTCCAGAAAAAGCCATGATCCGAATTATTTGCGATGATAGTTATGCGATAATTTTTGATCCTGTTACTGGAGAGTCACTTAATTGGCACGAGTTAGATGCGCGAATGAGTGAAATTTCTGGAGACCCGTTTGAAATTCAAATGGATATTATGAAGCAAGAAAGCTTAGTGCTTGAGTATATCGCTAGTTTAAAAGCGGCTTTTATTCGAGAGCAAGCATACGACAATGCGCTAAAGTGTGTTGATATGCTGTTGGCGTTAAACCCAAATGACCCATTTGAACGTCGTGACCGTGGTTATTTATTACATCAATTAGATTGTTTTAAAGTGGCTTATGACGACTATCAGTACTTTGTTGAGCAATGCCCGAAAGATCCCGCAGCGCAATTATTAAAACTACAGCTAGATAAAATTTCAATTTCCGATACGATATTGCACTAATAAAACTTAGCATTGGTGTCTGAGAAAGTTATAACCGCTAATGTATTAAGAAAAAATAATAAGGATAAATAATGCAAGATACAGTTGTGGCGTCTGCGCCATTAATCACTAACGATGCTACGGTACTAGGTATTTTAGCGCTCATTCTCGGTTTTGTTTTTTATACTTCAAACAGTAGTAATGCAGCTTGTCGTTCATTTTATAAATATGTTCCAGCGTTATTAATGTGTTATTTGCTACCTTCTTTATTAAATACCTTTGGTATTGTTAGCGCTGATGTCAGTCAGGTTGATGAAGTGGCAAAATATTATTTATTGCCAGCTTGTTTAGTACTATTAACCTTAAGTATCGACATTAAAGCAATCATTGGTCTAGGCAGTAAAGCGGTTATTATGTTTTTAACTGGGACAGTTGGTGTCATTATCGGTGGTCCATTAGCATTATTAATTGTCTCTGCAGTATGGCCTGAGCTTATTGGCGTATCTGGCCCTGATGCGGTATGGCGTGGCATGGCAGCACTTGCAGGTAGCTGGATTGGCGGCGGTGCAAATATGCTAGCTATGAAAGAAATTTACGGTGCTGACGGTAAAATCTTCACTATTATGGTTACCGTTGACATTGTTGTTGCTAATATTTGGATGGCAGGTCTACTGTATATGGCCGCTAATCATAAACGCATTGATGCTAAAAACGGCGCAGATACTGCTAGTATTGACCGTTTGGTGGAAAAGGTTGAAGCCCATACTAAAGCGAATGCGAAGAACCCAGAATTAAAAGACTATATGCTCATTTTGGCAGTTGGCCTTGGTGCCGCAGGCTTTGCACATCTAGCTGCAGATTATTTAGTGCCATTTTTCCAAAGTAACTTCCCTGAGTTAAAGAAATTTAGCTTACACAGCAAATTATTCTGGATCATTGTTTTAGTCACCACAATCGGTCTGACGCTATCTTTTACTAAAGCAAGAAAACTTGAGTCTGTAGGTGCCTCAAAAGTTGGAAGTAGCTTTTTATATGTGCTAGTTGCCACGATAGGCTTACATATGGATATTACACAAATTGTTGAAGCGCCTAAATATATGGTCATCGGTCTAATTTGGATGGCTGTACATGTTGTTTTATTATTTGCTGTAGGTAAGTTTATAAAAGCACCAGTATTTTACTTAGCGGTTGGTAGTAAGGCCAATATTGGTGGTGCCGCATCGGCGCCGGTTATTGCTTCTGCATTCCACCCATCACTAGCGCCAGTTGGCGTGCTTTTAGCCGTACTTGGTTATGCTTTAGGTACTTATATGGCATGGTTATGTGGTCAATTACTACGTATTGTTGGCAGCTAAGCTCACTATTAATTGGGGCTAATATTTTAGCCCCCAAAAAATTTGGAAAACATTATGGCAAAGCAACTAATTTCACTAGCTGACATTGAAATTGCAAATGATAAACCATTTGTCTTGTTTGGTGGTATGAACGTGCTTGAGTCTCGTGATTTAGCAATGAAAATTGCCGAACATTACGTGCAAGTAACTCAAAAACTAAATATCCCTTACGTATTTAAAGCATCGTTTGATAAAGCAAATCGCTCGTCTGTTAGTTCATATCGTGGTCCAGGCATGGATGAAGGCTTGAAGATTTTCCAAGAAATAAAGTCAACTTTTAATGTACCTGTTATTACTGATGTACATGAACCCCATCAGGCAGCCCCCGTAGCGGAAGTTGCTGATATTATTCAGTTGCCAGCTTTTCTTGCCCGTCAAACTGACTTAGTGGTCGCTATGGCAAAAACGGGCGCTATTATTAATGTTAAAAAGCCACAATTTCTAGCAGCACATGAAATGCGCCATATTATTAATAAGTTTGGTGAAGCGGGTAATGAAAATATTATTCTTTGTGAGCGTGGTAGCTGCTTTGGGTACAATAATTTAATTGTAGATATGCTAGCAATGGATGAAATGAAAAACTATGCACCAGTTATGTTTGATGCCACGCATGCATTACAGCGCCCTGGCGGGCGAGAAGACTCTGCTGATGGTCGACGTGCACAAGCAGCGCAATTAGCGCGTAGTGGCATGGCAATTGGTATTGCGGGATTGTTTATTGAGTCACATCCAGATCCACTTGCTGCGAAATGTGATGGTCCTTGTGCGTTACCATTAGATAAACTTGAGCCGTATTTAAGACAAATGAAAGCACTTGATGATTTAGTGAAAGGTTTTGAACCGTTAGTCACGGGATAAATTCTTTAAATGCTTTCATTAAAAAGAGCGCTAATAGCGCTCTTTTTTATTATGGAGAATTGCTATTTTTAGTGTCAATGAGAGTGATTAACTCTTATCTAAATGATGAAAGTCAATATTTTCGATATTTTTACCCGCATCTTCATCATTGAATATGGTTTCATCAAACTGTTTTTCAGACTTTCCTACAACTAAGGTTACCATGCTGTCACCAGTAACATTAACGGCTGTTCGTGTCATATCGAGTAAACGGTCTACTCCGATAATTAAGCCTATCCCTTCAACTGGCAAGCCCACTTGATTAAGTACCATTGCAAGCATAATTAAACCGACACCAGGAACACCAGCTGTACCAATAGATGCAAGCGTAGCGGTTAATATTACCATTAAGTAGTCAGCCAAAGTTAAGTCTATATTGTAAACTTGAGCGATAAATACCGTTGCCACACCTTGCATAATAGCGGTACCGTCCATGTTAATTGTTGCGCCTAACGGTACTGTAAAAGAAGATATTGAATTATTAACACCTAGCTTCTTGGTTGCTGTTTCTAATGTAATTGGAATTGTTGCGTTACTGCTTGACGTAGAGAACGCAAATAACGCGGCGTCACGCATTTTCTTTAAGAAAATAAACGGGCTTAATCTAGTTAGTAGTTTTAAAATAACCGGATAGGTAATTAATGCGTGTGCAATGAGCACAAAAAATACGCATAAGAAATACCAAGCAAGGTTTTTTAATTTGTCTAATGGTAAGTCAGTAAATAAACCGGCAAGTAAACAGAATACACCATATGGCGCTAGGTTCATCAAAATGGTTACCAGACGCATTACAACTTCATTCATATCTTGAAATATGCTTGCAACACGCTCGCCTGGCTTACCTGATAAGGCAATTGCCATACCAAATAGCAATGCAAAAATAATTACTTGAAGCATGTTACCTTGCGCAAAGGCATTGAAAGGATTTGTAGGAAACATGTCAATGAACACTTGAGCAAGTGGTGGTGAATCTTTGGCAATAAATGTTGTATCGGTTGCTTTATCAACACCGGTACCAGGCTCTACCAGTAAGGCAACAAACATAGCTAGGCTTATTGCAATAGCCGTTGTGGTTAAATATAAACCAATGGCTTTTCCGCCAATTCGACCAAGTTTTGAGGTGTCTTTTAGTGAGCAAGTTCCGCAAATCAACGAAACAAAAACTAAAGGTACAACGAGCATTTGTAAGCTTGCAATAAAAATTTTACCTATCACTTCAAATAAACCATCGACAAATAATGCTCGAATAGAGATATCGAAAAGATAGAGAGGAATAACAAAATCACTACCATTTGGCATGAGCTTTTGTAAAAGAAAACCAATAACAATACCGGCAACCATGCCGATAACAATTCTGGTGGTTAAGCTTGCTTGCTTTTTTTCAGTCATATTATTCTAGTTTTAAGAAGCGGTAAGGTATTATGTTGTTGCTAGAATAAGAAATCAAATGATTAACTAACATTGCTAAGTACAATGAAATTATGTTTTTTTTGCTAATCACTGACCTTTTTAGAAAAATTCGGTTAAGATGAGAGATGTTGATGATAAAAATTACCAGGGAGATGCTTTTTATGGCGCTACTTCAACGCTTTAGTTTAATTTTACTGTTTGCAACCTTAGTTGGTTGTGGGGGTAGTAGTGGTGGGTTTGATGAAGACCCAAGTGATGGCGGTGGAGGCACCACTCCTGAGGCTATTACCATTTCATTAGCAATTTCTGATACTACAGTTACTGGTGCTGCGCCAGTAACCGTAACCGCCACGGTAATGCAAGGCACTACTGCTATAGCGAATCGGGCCGTTACGTTTACTACTACCTTAGCCGCTTTTTCTCCAGCATCAGGTTCTGCATTAACTGATGCTAGTGGTGTAGCAACTATTACCTTAACTGCAGGCAGCGTGCGTGGTGCAGGTGAAATATCAGCATCGATATCTTCTGGTGAATCATCAACGGTACCTTTAGGGTTTTCTACTCAAGGTGATGACATTGGTACTGTTGGGGATGTTAATATTAGCGTGGCACTTGTTGATAGTGATGGTAATCCAACTGATACTATTACTGCATCTCGTCCAGGTAAGGTCATTGCGAGCGTTGATGGAATTAATATTCCTGTAATTGTTACATTCTCATCTACGGTTGGTGATATTCCTATTGCTACAGCAATTACTGATAGTAATAACCAAGCTAAAGTCGATGTCTTTGCTGGCGCTTCATTAGGTGCTGGTGAAATTACAGCGAGCATAAATAGTGGTGAGTCAGGAAATGTCTTACTTGTTGTTGGTTCATCTACGGTTGTAATGGGCAGTGGCGAACCGTTTGTAGAAGGTAACGCAGACATTAGCTTAGCGCAGATATCTGCTGGTGGTACAACAGTTGTTTCAGTACGAATACTGGATGATCAAGGTAACTTGTTTACTGAGGCTGTTGAAGTTAACTTTTCTTCAGGCTGTACAAGTTTATCTACCCCAACAGCAACATTAAGTAGCCCTATTACTACGTCAAATGGTATTGCCACTAGCACATATTTGGCTAAAGGCTGTGTTGGCGATGATCCTATTAATGTAACGGCCAATGCAGGCGGTATTAATTTATCGGCTAGTGGTAAGGTTAATGTTTTACCGGCTGATGTAGGTAGTATTGAGTTCGTCTCTGCGTCCCCTGAAAATATTTCTATTCTAGGCACTGGTGGCTTAGGTGGCTCTGAAAGTTCAATCGTTGTATTTCGTGTACTAGATACCAATTCAAATCCTGTGAACAACCAGGAGGTTAATTTTTCTCTTAATACAGATGTGGGCGGTATTAATTTAATCCCGACAAGTGCAACAACAGATAATAATGGTTTAGTTCAAACGGTTATTAATTCTGGTACCGTTGCAACAAGTGTGCGAGTGCAAGCAACTATTACGGATAGTTCACCTGTTACGTCTTCACAATCAAGTCTATTAGTCGTGTCTACCGGTATTCCAGATCAGGATAGTTTTACTTTATCAGCATCGACATTAAATCCAGAAGCTTGGAATATTTCTGGTACAGAAGTCACAATAACTGCACGTATGGCTGATGCTTTTAATAACCCTGTGCCAGATGGGACTGCGGTAACTTTTACAACAGAGGGGGGCTCGATAGAGCCTTCATGCACTACTACTAATGGCGTATGTTCTGTTTTATGGCGCAGTCAACAACCTCGACCGGAAGGTCATGTATTAGGTGATATTAATAATTTGAATCACCAACCTGAAGCTATTAATACAATGGGACAGAAGTTTGGTGGCCGAGCTACAATTTTAGCCACAGCTATAGGGGAAGAATCGTTCCCTGATACCAATGGTAATGGTCGTTTTGATGCCGCAGAAATGGCAGCGTTTTTGGGAACTAATGTTAGTGGCGAGCTTTATGATTTGAAAGAAGCATTTGTTGATCACAATGAAGATGGACTTTTCAATCCGTCAGAAGCAGGTGGAGAAGCCGGTGGTGAACTAGAGGTACCTGGCTCTGGTGATTTCAACAACAATGGCGTATTTGACCTTGATGATAACCTTTATAATGGTGTTTTGTGTTCAATTCCAGCACACGTGGGCTGTTCTACCGTACAAAACTCAATAAACGTTCGAGGCTCATTGGTACTTGTTATGTCGACTAGTGGCGGTCGTGGTGTTATCACAGGGACATTCGACGCTGTAGCTGCGACTGTTGATCATGATAACGATGTAAATACGCCTGAAATTGCGAACCCTAACTTAGATTCGACAGATAATACATTATACATTGCAGGTGAAAGTACTGGGACAGTGAGTTTTAATGTTGCTGATTTACATAACCAACCAATGGCTGCTGGTACAGTTATAACAGCGTCAACTACTGTTGGTTCTGTGGTAAATGGTAGCAGCTTTACTTGGCCTAATGATAATCACAATGGCGGTGTTAGCTTATCTGTAGGCATAAAAGGGGAAAGTGAGCCTGTTTCCGGTACACTATTCTTGACGGCAGAGTCACCAAGTGGAGTAGTATCTCAACTAGGTAGCGTGAGCATTGTTATTCAATAATTTAAATAACAGTCAGTAAAAAGCCGCTCATTGGAGCGGCTTTTTTTTATATTTGGCGAAAATTGTTAGTTTACGGAGTTAAATGAAATAATAAAGAGGTTACTTATTTATCTCTGCAATTAAAAATGCTGAAATTTCTCCACCTGCTTTTAAGGTTCTATCACGGCTTTCTGTACCTAAGCCAGTGCTGTCAGTAAAAGGTGCTATTTCCATCATATCAGCACCGGTAATAGGGCATTGAGCAGCTACAGCACGTAATATTTTCATTGCTTCAGCAGGCGATAAACCGTCAGGCTCTGGCGTGCCAGTTGCCGCTGCGTATGTTTCATCTAATGCATCGATGTCAAAACTAACGTAAACTTCATCAATATTATCAGCTTTAAGTTGTGCAATTATCTTATCGATAATCGCATCAACGCCTTGTTCTTTCACTTCGTGCGCCCAGTGTTGTTTGACTCCAAAAGTGCTTTCCCAGTGTGACTTTGGTTTACCACTTGAGCGGATACCTACTTGAATTAGATCTTTGTTGTCAGTTAAATCATCTAGAATATGCGTGCACCATGAACCAAAACATAAATCAATACCTAAACGTTCAACGAGCAAGTCAGTATGAGCATCAAAGTGCACAATGGCAGCACGTTTGCCTTGTTTCTTTTTAGCTTGTAAGTACGCTTTTGTTAGTGGGTAACTTATTGAATGGTCGCCTCCTATACCAAAAACCCCTTTATCTGGAAATTCAGCATAAAAGTCATGTAATACGTCTTCAGTAATGGTTAATGGGCTAACAGCCAATTCACTTTCTGGGTTTTGATATAAGGCTTTACGGCAGTTTGCTAGGGTCGCTTCATTTAGGTATTTATCATGCAATAAATGTGGGATAACTCTTACGTCACCTAAATCAAACGCTGTTAAGTTAGGGTACTGTTCTAATAAAGTTGAACGAACAAAAAGCGGCCCCCAATTTGCGCCACGTAAAATGCCGCCACCACAATCAGAGGCGATACCCAAAATAACAGCCTTGCCTGAATTTGGCAGTGTATCAAGGCTGTTTTGCCATAATGACTCTATGTCGTTTGATTGGCCAAACAAAGCATTATGTAGCTGTTCTTTGCGTTCTTTAGCTGTATTAACGGTAAAAACGCCGTTTCCTGGCGGACATAAACTTTGAGTGATTTTATTTTTAAATGCTGACCATGAAGCTGTCATGTATATTCTCTTCCTAGTAAAAGGTATTGAAATTCACTTAAATGAACGCAAACTACCTGAAGTGGGTTATTAAAAAATACTGCTTACGGCGAGAAACTAGAGTTTTTTGAACTTTAGCCCTTAAGTTTTTATAAAAAGTCGATTATGATGGCGCCGAAAAATTCGTATCATTATAGCTAAAAGTAGTAAAAAGGCATATATATAAAAAATTATTGCTTGTCAGCTTGCTAAATTACAGATATATCTAATAGTAATTTTAGTCTCAAACTTAATTTTACGTCTTAGCATGGTTCACAATTACAATTTTTGTTAGGTATTTAGCTCGCGCAATATTTAGCAAATAGGTGTTAAAAGCTTAGACGAAACTGACGATAGTCAGCTTAGTAGGAATATAGAATCATATGGCAAAATCTCTGGTAATTGTGGAATCGCCAGCCAAAGCGAAAACAATTAACAAGTACCTTGGTAAAGACTTTATTGTAAAATCGAGTGTAGGGCATGTTCGTGATTTACCGCATGGTAGCACTGGCAAAAAAGTTGCAGCAAAGTCTCCGGCCGAAGTTAGAAAGATGACACCTGCTGCAAAAGCTAAATATAAGCAAAAGCGTGACAAACAAGCACTCATAAACCGAATGGGGATTGACCCTGATAACGACTGGCAAGCAAATTACCAAGTCTTACCCGGTAAAGAGAAAGTTGTTTCTGAATTAACTAAACTTGCCAGCAATGCTGACACTATCTATCTCGCAACCGATTTGGATAGAGAGGGAGAAGCTATAGCATGGCATTTAAAAGAAATTATCGGTGGTGATGACGACAAGTTTAAGCGTGTTGTCTTTAATGAAATAACGGAAAATGCCATTCAGCAAGCGTTTGCTACACCGGGTGAATTAAGTATGCCGGGTGTAAATGCCCAACAAGCACGACGCTTTTTAGACCGTGTTGTTGGCTTTATGGTTAGCCCATTATTGTGGAAAAAAGTTGCTAGAGGCCTCTCTGCTGGGCGTGTTCAGTCTGTGGCTGTTAAGCTTGTGGTAGAAAAAGAACGTGAAATCAAAGCGTTTGATCCCAAAGAATTTTGGGAAGTTAATGCCGAAACCAAAACGGCTAAGGGACTAGATTTTACCTTAGACGTTACCCATGAAAGCGGTAAAGCATTTAAGCCTACTAATGAAGCAGACACCAATAAAGCTTTGGCTGTTTTAAAGTCAGCTGAATATGCTGTGAGTAAGCGTGAAGATAAACCATCAAAAAGCACGCCATCAGCACCATTTATTACCTCTACCTTACAACAAGCGGCAAGTACTAAATTAGGTTTTGGCGTAAAACGTACTATGGGCTTAGCGCAGCGCTTATATGAAGCGGGGCATATAACTTATATGCGTACTGATTCAACAAACCTAAGTAAAGATGCTGTTGATTCGTGTCGTGGTTATATAAGCGATAATTTTGGTGATAATTATTTACCAGAAAAAGCAAAAATTTATAGCAGCAAAGGCAATGCGCAAGAGGCGCATGAAGCAATCCGTCCATCAAATGTTAAACTTGAAGCGGCGCTTTTAAATGACGTTGATGCTGATGCGAAAAAACTGTACGAGCTTATTTGGCGTCAATTTGTTGCTTGTCAAATGACGGCTGCGCGGTACACAGTTAGTACCATTACTGTGTCTGCATCAACTTTTGACTTGAAAGCAAAAGGCCGCGTTATGCAGTTCGATGGTTGGACGCGTGTGCACCCACAACTTGCCAAAGGGGATGATAAGCATCTACCAGATTTAGCCGTAGGTGAAACATTAAATTTAGAAAGGTTAAACCCTTCGCAGCACTTTACTAAGCCGCCTGCACGATTTGGTGAAGCATCATTAGTGAAAGAGCTGGAAAAGCGTTCAATTGGTCGCCCGTCAACTTATGCATCTATTATTTCCACTATTCAAGATCGTGGTTATGTGCGTTTAGATAAAAAACGTTTCTATGCTGAAAAAATGGGTGAAATTGTTACCGATAGTTTGTCAGAAAGTTTTAAAAACTTAATGAACTATGATTTTACCGCCAATATGGAGCAAGAGCTTGATGAAGTTGCTGACGGTAAAAGTAATTGGAAAGATGTTTTAAACGGCTTCTATCATAATTTTACCGAGCAATTGTCGCTTGCTGATAAACCTTCTGAAGAAGGCGGTATGCGTAATAATGAACCTATTATTACCGACATTGATTGCCCGACTTGTGGTCGAAAAATGGGGATTAGAACTGGCTCTACCGGAGTGTTCTTAGGCTGTAGCGGTTATGCTTTACCGCCAAAAGAGCGCTGTACAACCACCATGAATTTAACGCCGGGTGAAGAAGCGGTTAGTGTATTAGCCGAAGATCAGGAAACTGAAGCACTTCGAGCTATGCATCGTTGTCGTAAGTGTAGTACAGCGATGGATAGCTATTTAATTGATGAAACTCGTAAACTACATGTTTGTGGTAATAATCCAGTTTGTGATGGCCTTGAATTAGAAAAAGGCGAATTCAAACTTAAAGGTTATGACGGCCCAATACTTGAATGTGATCGCTGTGAATCTGAAATGGAATTAAAGTCAGGTCGTTTTGGTAAATACTTTGATTGTACGAACAGTGAATGTAAAAATACCCGTAAATTATTAGCAAATGGCGAGGCTGCGCCACCTAAAGAAGATCCAGTGCAATTACCTGAGCTTCCTTGTGAAAAATCAGACGCACATTTTGTGCTACGTGATGGTGCTGCCGGTATTTTCTTAGCCGCTAATACTTTCCCTCGTTCACGCGAAACACGTGCACCGAAAGTTGAAGAACTACAACGTTTTAGAGATCGAATTTCGAGTAAGTTTTATTATTTAGCTGATGCTCCTGCAAAAGATCCTGATGGCAATCTAGCGATTGTTCGTTATAGCCGAAAAACCAAAGAACAGTACGTTATGACTGAAATTGACAATGGTGATGCTAAAGCGAAGGCTACGGGGTGGAATGCTAAATATGTTGACGGCAAGTGGGTTGAAGAGTTAGCTAAGAAAAAGCCTGCGAAAGCTAAGGCTAAACCAAAGGCTAAACCAAAGGCGAAAGCAAAGCCTAAAAAAACCGCATAACTTGATATCGAACTAAAATAAAAAGCGCTAAATTATTAGCGCTTTTTTTATGCCTTAGATATCCGCTATATTGTTTATGTGGATGCAATATAAGAAGAAATATCAGTGAAGTATTTAAGATGGTGGAGAATTATCCTAGCTATTTAATTAAAATACGCTCTATAGGAGCTTGTTATTATAATAACTCAAAAACAGGGTAACTTATTTTATAATAGGTTCACCTGATATGAGCTTTATAAACTAAGTAATGTTTTTAATTTTACAGTATTACGGCGAGATACTTCTATTTTTTTGCCATCTTTCATAGTGAGTTCATAGCCGTCTTTAAGTGTTTCAGTGATTGTTATTACCGATTGTAAGTTAATTATAAACTGCCTATTAACACGGAAAAATAATTGCTTAGGTAGTCGATATTCAACGTGGTTTAGTGTTTTTTTTACAAAGGCTTTTTTCCGTTCAAAAAAGATTTGTACGTAGTTTTTACAACTTTCAATGTAGTCGATATTAACAATTTCGATTAAATGGCACTGATCATTATCTTTTACAAAAATACGACTATTTAGTGCTAATAGTGGCTCGGTGCTGTGTTCGTCTTCATTACTTAATTTTGTTTTATCTTCTTCTGACTCCTTATAACAAACTTTGGTGATGGCTTTTGTTAATCGCTCTTTACTGATAGGTTTAAGTAAGTAGTCGATAGCATCATGCTCAAAAGCTTGTATTGCATATTCTGTGTATGCAGTGGTGAAAATGACTTTAGCTTGGTAGGTCATTTGAGTAAGTAGCTCAAAGCCATTTTGCTCTGGCATATGTATATCTAAGAAAATAATGTCAGGGTGGTATTGCTTAATTAGCTTCAATGCTGAACTAACATCTTCAGCTGAACCGACAACTATTACGTCTTTATATTCGCTCAACATCCTGACTAAACCGTTTCTGGCAAGTTGTGAGTCTTCAACAACAATTGCTTTCATGATGATGTTTCCGTAGGTAGAGCAAGAGTGACCGTGAATGTATTTTCTACTCGAGTTACTGATAATTGGGCTTGCTTACCATAGAGTAAATTCAAGCGTTGCTTGATGTTCTTCAAGCCTGTGCCTGTGCTTTGACTTGGCATTGAGGGCGAATTAGCGACAGGGTTACAGACTTCAATTATTAATAACTCATCTTTATTAGTTATATTTATACTTAATTGCGCTTTAGTTTTAATATTTTCAATACCATGTTTAATAGCATTCTCTACTAATAACTGTAAGGTCATTGGTGGTATTAAACTATGTTGACAAGAAGGAGAGAAATTGAGATGAAAATCTAACCTTTCCCCTAATTGTAAGCGCATAATATCGATATAACTTTCTATAATCGTTAACTCATTTTCAATAGCGATTTTATCTTTTTTACCACAGGTCAGGGAATATCGTAATATTTCTGAAAATGTGGTGATCATCTTATCCGCATGTGCGGCATTTTCGTGAATCATAAAACGAATATTGTTCAAACTATTAAACAGAAAATGTGGATTGAGCTGATTGGTTAAACTAGATAGTTCGGCTTCTTTTAAGCTATTTTCTAACCGTAAGTTTTTTAGTTCGGATTCTTTTGCTTGTCGGTTTGTGGTAACTGCAATATACATAAAGGCCCAAGTACTAATGAATAATAAACTTATTACACTGTTACCAAAAATAAAATCAGCCAAGCGACCAAATAATGTTCTATGTTCTTTTGCTAAAACTTCAGCGCTAAAAAGTTCAGACCAAAAAAACGGAGATATAACAGCTAAAAGTAAGAGCGATACCATTAAAGCTAATATTAGTGATACCAACAAGACCAAAGGAATTTGCTTGGTCATACTAAAACGTTGCCAACACCACTGTTGATAATAATGCCGAAAAATAAGTACCGAGCCAGTATAAAGCGGCAGCCAAGAAACTTGGATGATGATATTTAACAGAAAGTGCCGCTCGACTAGCATAAATAAAACTAGTTGCACTAGCGTCATTACCGCTAATAAAGAGCCATGATATAGCCAAAAAGTTTTATTTTTTGGAAAAAAGTACAGGGTGTTTTTCATATGAAATAGTTTTATTTATATGTGATATAAGAGCCAAATACGAAAGCCAATCATACCGTAACTGGCTAGTAAAATTACATTTATCAAGTGTATTATGCAAATAGAAGAACTTAACCAATAGCCTATTGATTTTTCTTTACTACTTTTCATTTTCCAAAGGCGAAATAAACTTGTGATAGTGACTATGGGATAACAAAGGCTTAACGTTAAAATGGTTAATGAAAGAGCGGATACTTTGCTAATCGCATCTAAATTCGCATCAGCCAGTACAAGAGATGATATAAAAGCAACTAGGCTAATACTTGTAAAGCAAGGCCATAATCGGCAGGTTATTTGCTGCTGTGATAATGTTTTCCGATAATAATTTAGCGGCAACCAAAACATGGTAAATAGTATGGTACCTGTTGTTAGAGTAAGTACGGTGATGACTAGCAGTATTTTACTCCAAACACTCATTTGGGACACGGCTACATACAAATTCATATCTACCTGTATTGCTTGACCGAGGAGAGGGTCATTCACAAGAGCAATTGATGATAAACCATTATTTGGGTTAGCTAATAAAATTTCATTTATCGAATATGCAGAGCTTGATTTACCGCCTAAAATAGGTGAGATATAGAGGTTATTATTATCGAAAGAGAAGACCCTAAAATTGAACAAATCATTAAAAATATCTTCTAAATTATTACGTGGGTTTACTTTTTTATAATAGCCCGCTATATGTTTGAACGCATTTGGCAGCTCTTCTAATGTAGTATCATAAGGTTTTACGTCCCTTACGATATACTCCCTAATTAGCTTAGCAATTTGATACATCGCTGCACCATTTCCTGAACTCATTATAACATAACCGCTGTTAAGCTTTGGCACGTAAGCTAGACTTGCCGCGGCACCATTTATAGCGCCATCATGGCCATGAAAAGCGGTGTTATACGTGCCATAACCGCTGCTGTAATTAGTTATACCGTAACCTGCCGTTATTCCCAGAGCTGAGCCTAAGGTAGTTTTTGGCGTTTTCATACGTTGAAACGATGCTTTACTTATTAACTTACTCCCTGAGAACTCTCCTTGTTGTAGGAGGAAACCTAAAAAATTAGCCATATCAGCGGGAGAAGTATTAATAGCACCAATAGGACGATAAATTAAAGATTCGTAATCTTGTGCTTCATCTAAAATATAAGTTGTGGTCATCACTTTATTACTATCTGGCTTAAAATATGTACTGTTATCCATCCCAAGTGGTATAAAGAAATTTTTGCTAATGTAATCTTCGAATGGCATACCTGCTGTTTTTTCGACAATATAACTTGCAACCGCTGTTCCCACGCCGCTATAAGCATGTCTTGTCCCTGCCGGCCAGCGCGATTTTCTTGCGTTTGGAAAGAGCATTAGAGCTTTTTTTAAGGCAATAGGTTTGGTTTCATTATGTGCAAATTCAGCCAAAGTCAGGTCACCCCAACCAGAGGTATGCTCTAATAAATGTGCTAATAAAACAGGGTGCGTACCATGCCATTTATTTTCAAAAGTAATGTCAGGTACTAAGTCTCGAACTTTATCATCTAGACTCAATCTTCCTTCTTCTACTAATTTAAGTACAGCAAGCCCAATCAACATTTTTGAAATTGAGCCTATACGAAATAGTGAATGTTGGTTTATTGCCGTATTATCGGCTAAGTTAGCTGTACCTAAGCTAGTTATCCAAACAGCTTCACCGTTATCAATAAGTACAACACCTAAAGCAGGTATATTAGCTAATTTTTGAATCTTGATTATTTCTTGTTGTAACTGATCCAAGTCTTTTTGGTCGTTTTCAGCATCAACTGAAAACGACCAAAAAAATATACTCATCTGTAAAGTTATTGCCGTGAAGTAATTTTTTAATATTAGTTTAGTTTTACGTTGCACCTGTTACTGCCTTTTTATTTTAAAGTGAGCCTTTTGTGCTAATTTAATATGAAAAATATCGCTTTAGGTAATTAGGTGCTAAGTGGCAAAATAGGTGGATAAACGGTAGTTAATGACATTATTTTGAGTAGATGTATTTAGCTGCTGTTCTAAGCGGCTCCTGTAAACTGAATGATATGAACTTTAAGGCTTGAAGATCTCTATATTTGGGGCGGAAACAATTTAATGTTGTAATTAGGTGCTTTAACATGAAAAAGTTAGTACCTAAAAAGAAAAATCAGCCATCGACATTGAACCTAAACAGACCAATGTTCATTAAGGTTGTGTCGCATTCTTGTTGTGCATTTTATTATTAATTATTCACCAAACTCAATGGCGTCAATCACACGTCGTGCTTCTGCAATTGTACAGTCAGTGCGCTGCATTAACTCTGTTACTGTGATGCCCGCTTTCTTTTGGGCAATATTCACTAACATATCAAAGCCTAAATTTTTTCGTTGTTTCGATAGGTGTGTTGCTAGCCACTGCCAACTAGGCTCATCACTCGCTTCTATAGCGTGAATTGTCGTTTCTAATTGTTCAAACGTTGCCTTAAGTTGCCAATTTCTTGAGCGACCAATACGGTTTAGCTCACAGCCTTGTTCACGTATTATCGCTTTTAATGCATAGGCCTTTAATACTCTTCTTAAAAAAGAGGGCAGGGTAATGTAAGGAATTTGGTTTTTAGGTGTTTTCATGTTCGAGCGTTAAAAACAAAAGCCAGCTTTAAGGCTGGCCTTTGTTAAATTAAGATTTGCGTTACCACTTTTTCTTAGGTTGAAATAATAAGTCTAAATCATCTTCTTCAGCTTTTGCTTTTTTCGCAGCATCTTTGGCATTGGTATTTTTTAACGAAGACGTAATTTCTTCCAATGTTGACTCAATTTCAACGCGTTTAGTTTGACAATATTCTGTTTGAACAGGGCTTTCTGAGATGGTTTGTAATGCTTTTTCAAAATATTGGCGAGCTGAGCCTAACATTTCTTTTTGATGAGCCATATTACCGCGCTTTTGCAAGCTTTCTACACTGATTTTAAGCTGAATTGCTGATAATTTATGATCTTCTTGACTATATGTTTGCGCATCTAAGTTGCCTTTTGTTTGCTCAGACTTCAGCGTCACTCGTAATTTCTTTATACATTGTAAGATTCCAACTAAATGTTGCTCATTGTCAGGTAAGTTAAAACTTTGCTCACTCGTTGTTGCCGGGCTACTTTTGCTGGCGTTTACTCTAGCATCCATTTCATGGACGCGTTTAGTGATAGTCTTGTTTTCTGGCATGATCTTCGCCATCGCCATCGCGGCGTTTAAACTGCGATTGTTTAGTATCTCAATTAATGTTGGGTTGCTCGGTAAATTAGCTAGGCTGACGATTAACTCTTCAGTCTCGTCAATAATTGCTTTTTGCTTAGCGACTTTGGCACGCTTTTCTTGTTCTAGTTTTTCTTTGTGCTGTTGTATTGCGTTGACTACCACGACAATGATAATTAAAGCGATAATTAAAGCGATGATAATGAACATGTTTAATTCTCTATTTTAAAAAATATAAATTGCTAAGGTAGCAGTCTACAAAAATTGTTCGGTGAAGCAAAGGAGAAAGCATTTTCTTTTCAGGTATTAACAGCAAAATAACATTTAGCAATGCTAATGTAATAGGCATTTGCTTGTTAAATTATAGTGCAATTTGGCTAGGCGAAGATTATTTGTACAAAATATAAAAATAATATGGAATAAATTTTCATTTAAGTATATATTTTTCGAATAAGAAAATTCCGAATTACAATTATGAAGCTGCAGCAACTCCGTTATATCGTCGAAGTATTGAACAATAATTTAAATGTTTCCGCTACCGCAGAAAGTTTATTTACCTCTCAACCAGGCATTAGTAAACAGGTTAGAATGCTTGAAGATGAGTTAGGTATTCAAATTTTTGGTCGAAGTGGTAAGCATTTAACTCACGTTACCTCTGCTGGCAATGAAGTGATCAACATTGCCACGGAAATTCTTTCAAAAGTCGAGGCTATTAAAGCGGTTGCACGCGAACATACTCAACCTGACGAAGGTAAATTGCGTATTGCAACCACTCATACGCAAGCTCGATATGCGCTACCTGACGTGATTCAGGGCTTTATGAAGAAATATTCGAAAGTTTCCTTGCATATGTACCAAGGTACGCCAGCACAAATTAGTGACGCTTCCAGTAAAGGGGAAGCAGATTTTGCTATTGCTACTGAGTCTTTGCATTTGTATAACGACTTAGTGATGTTGCCTTGTTATCATTGGAATAGAAGTATTATTGTTAAACCAGACCATCCACTAGCGAATAAGAGCAATATAACCATTGAAGATATTGCGAAATATTCTTTAGTGACATATGTGTTCGGTTTTACGGGTCGTTCAGAGTTAGATGCTGCATTTAGCCAAATAGGTGTTGAGCCTAAAATTGCATTTACCGCAACTGATGCCGATGTGATTAAAACATATGTGCGTTTAGGCGTTGGTGTCGGGGTAATTGCCAGTATGGCCATGGATCCTAAAATTGATGACGATTTAGTTACCATTGATGCGAGTCATTTATTTACACCAAGCACTACCAAAATTGGTTTTAGACGCGGTACATTCTTACGTGGTTATATGTTCGACTTTATTGAACGTTTTGCGCCGCACTTAAATCGTGATCTCGTAACACGTGCCATTTTGTTAAAGAATAATGCTGAAATTGATGAAATGTTTGCCAACATTAAATTGCCAACACGATAGGCGAAATTTATTTTGCTCATAAAAAAAAGCCGTATTAATACGGCTTTTTTGTATTTGAAATATTAATGGTTAACTATAAGCAATTAACACTCGATAATATTAACCGCTAAGCCACCGCGAGAAGTTTCTTTGTATTTAGTTTTCATATCATTACCTGTGTCCCACATGGTTTTGATCACTTTATCCAATGAAACTTTTTGTTTTCCTGTACCGCGAAGCGCTAAACGAGAGGCGTTAATGGCTTTTACTGAGCCCATAGCGTTACGTTCAATGCATGGCACTTGTACTAAGCCGCCAACCGGATCACAAGTTAAACCTAAGTTGTGCTCCATGCCAATTTCAGCAGCATTTTCAACTTGTACTGGCGAGCCGCCCATAATTTCAGTTAGTGCGCCAGCAGCCATTGAACAGGCTACGCCAACTTCAGCCTGACAACCGCCTTCAGCACCTGAAATGGTTGCATTGGTTTTATATAAAATACCGATTGCGGCTGCGGTTAATAGGTAGCGAATGCAGTCATCATCGGTCACAGGTTTTATAAATTTATCGTAATAGCATAATACAGCAGGAATTATACCTGCCGCGCCATTGGTTGGTGCCGTAACAACGCGGCTACCGGCTGCGTTTTCTTCATTAACCGCTAAGGCAAATAAATTTACCCAATCCATTGCTGAAAGTGGGTCGACATTTTTTTCTACATTCAATGCTCGGTGTAGTGCCGGCGCACGACGAACAACCTTTAGACCACCAGGTAGAATACCTTCTGTAACCATGCCGCGATCAACGCTGGCTTTCATGGCATGCCAAATGTCAATGAGCCCTGCGCGAATACTCTTGTCATCTTGCAAGCACTTTTCATTGTCCATCATGATGGTGCTAATACTTAAGCCCTTGTCATTGGCAAGCTGCAGTAATTCATCTGCAGTGGAAAAGCGATGCGGGCGATTAATATTTGAATGAGTTGACAAGGCTTTGTTTTTTTCTTTTTCAAAATCGCAATCTTTAACAATAAAGCCACCGCCAATTGAATAATAAGTTTCTTCAAATATAACCTCATCACCACTATAGGCAAATATAGTCATGGCGTTGGCATGAGCAGGTAAAGTTTTACGGCGATGATAAATGATGGCATTAGACTTAGGGAAGTCGATCAAATGCTGCATGTTTAAGTTTATTTTTTCACTGGCAACCACATCTGCCAAGGTTGACTCAATAGAATCAACAGGAATCGTTTCTGGGCTTTGCCCAGTTAGGCCTAAGATTACGGCTTTGCCCGTACCATGGCCAATGCCGGTTTGACCTAACGAGCCAAATAATTCGCATTTAACTCTATCAGTTTTGGCTAATTTATCTTGTGCTATAAGATTTTCAACAAAAAGCTTTGCTGCTTTCATTGGGCCAACGGTATGAGAACTGGAAGGACCAATCCCTATTGAAAACATATCAAATACACTAATCATAAATAAACCTGAATATATATTGTAAAATATAGTTAAAAGTAAAATATTGTTCGGTGATTGTAGCTGAAAGCTTTCAGCATGCAAAACAAAATATTGTAGCAAATAGTATAATTATAGTGGTTATGTGCGTGCAGCACAGTTTAATTTAATAGCATACTTAGGTCATGCAATATAGCGGCTGTTGCGCCCCAAATATTATAATTTTGATAAGGCATGAAACGGACATAGTGACATTTACCTAAATGGTACATGGGAATTTCGATGTGGTGCTCTCGCTTTAAAAAGTGCGATAAAGGCACATGAAAAACTTCAGCCACTTCATTATCATCCAATTGGTAGTTAGCGTTTTCTTTCGTGAAGGCAACAATAGGGGTAATGTTATAACCAGATATGGTTTGGTATGACTTTAGTTGGCCAAGTACCTGAATATTTTCAGCTTTTAAGCCTATTTCTTCTTCAGTTTCTCTAAGTGCAGTGACGATTAGGTTTTGATCACTTGGCTCAGCTTTACCACCTGGAAAGCTAATTTGTCCTGGGTGATGTCTTAAATGGTTTGCGCGCTTTGTTAACAAAACTTCAAGCTGACCCTGATTGCTAACGATAGGGATCAATACAGCGGCGTTTTTAAGCGAGTGAGGATAGCGAAAGTTATGAGCAGACGCGGGTAATGTTTGTAGTTGGAAGCGTTGGGCAAATTCGTTTTTAGTCATGTAGCCCCTTAAACGCTTAAATTAAATTGCTTGTCTATACTAGGTAAACTAGGATTAACTTTTATTTAATTGAGTTAATATTGGTAGAATCTTGTTCACTTTATCGTATGTTTCCTGGTATTCACTGTCAACATTAGAATCGGCCACTAAGCCGCCGCCAGCCCAGCAATAAACCTTTTGTTCATGGCATACTAAGGTTCTGATGGTAATGCTGGTATCCATTTTTCCGCAAGCTGAAAGATAACCAATAGAACCGCAATAAACACTGCGTTGATGTGGCTCTAGTTCTTCAATAATATCCATTGCACGAATTTTTGGTGCGCCAGTAATTGAGCCGCCAGGAAATGCAGCGCGCAGTAAATCACTACCATCATGCTCAGGGCGTATTTCGCCTTCAACTGTGCTAACTAAATGATGTACCGCGGGAAAACTTTCGATGGCAAAAATTTCTGGCACTTTTACGCTGCCGGCTTTGCAAACTCGGCTGATATCGTTGCGTAATAAGTCAACAATCATTAAGTTTTCCGCTTTATCTTTACTAGCATGTTTCAGTTCGTCGGCATTTGCTTGATCAATTATTGGGTCGCCACTTCTAGGGCGAGTTCCTTTAATTGGTTTGCTTTGCACCTTGTTATCAGTAAGTTGTAAAAATCGTTCGGGCGAAATACTTAAAATTGCGCTATTTTCAAAACGTAAAAAGGCAGAAAAAGGCGCTTTATTTTCATGACGTAATGCACAATATGCTTGATACTCGTTACCAGTATAATTAGCGCTAAAACGCTGTGCTAAGTTAATTTGGTAACAGTCACCTGAAAGTAAGTAGTTTTGTACTTTATTAAACTTTTCTTGGTATTGCTCCGCGCTCATATTTGATTGCCAAGCAGAGCTTAGTTGGAATTTATCTTCTGATGTTATTACGTTCGACAATGTTCTGGCAAAAAAGTCGGTAATTTCTCTGCGTTTTTCATCGTCACACACTAGCCAAAATGATTTTGTGTGCTTATCAAAAACAAGCGCTTGCTGATAGATACCCACAGCCATTTCAGGAACATTAATATCTTTATTGGTTTGCTGGGTTATGACTTCAAAGCGCTTGCCTAAATCATAGGCGAAATAGCCAACACTGCCGCCGCTAAAAGGTAAGTCATGGTTGGCAAGTGTAACTGATGCAAATAAAGCCGTTTGTTCTTTTTTAATTAATGACAGTGGGTCTGCTTGGCTCTGATATTGGTTGTCGTTATCGCAATTGTTTACGGTAGTAATGTTGCCGTAGGTTGTTAGGGTAATATTGGGTTGCCATACTAAAATATCATAACGGCTATCGACATGTTCGCTTTCACAGGAGTCAAGCCACATTGCCCAAGGTTGTTGCTCTATGGTGGCAAAGATTGTTTTGCTATCGAATGCTGTATCAAGTTGTAGACGTTGTGCTGATAGAGTTTTAATTGATTTTGCTGGCAAGGTATTCTCACACAATGTTGCGCTAGGACTATCAACTAAAAATGGTTGAAAGACCGTAGAATTAAGCATTAATTAGTTATCTAAGGTCATTATATTAGACCATTTGATACTGGTAGCTATGTAATAAGCAAGGTATGATATCGGCAAATTTATAACTTTCAACTATAGATTGAATATCTCTCGCTGATCTTCAAATAAAAGAGACCGTTATGGCAATTATAAAACAACAAGATTTAATCGAAAGTGTTGCAGATGCCCTGCAATATATTTCTTACTATCATCCGTTAGACTTTATTCAAGCGCTTGAAAAGGCTTATCACAAAGAAGAAAGTCAGGCGGCGAAAGACGCTATTGCACAAATTTTAATTAATTCACGTATGTCAGCGCACGGTAAACGACCAATTTGTCAAGATACCGGTATTGTAACCTGTTTCGTTAAAGTCGGTATGGCGGTGCAGTGGGACAACACTGACATGACGGTACAACAAATGGTGGATGAGGGGACTCGTCGTGCCTATATGAATCCTGATAACCCATTACGTGCATCAATTGTTGCCGATCCTGCGGGCAAACGAATCAATACTAAAGATAATACGCCATCGGTTGTGCACATTGATATGGTTCCTGGTGATCATATCGAAGTGATGATTGCAGCTAAAGGCGGTGGTAGCGAGAATAAATCTAAAATGGCGATGTTAAACCCGAGTGACTCTATTGCTGATTGGGTAGTAAAAACCTTGCCAACAATGGGCGCTGGCTGGTGTCCGCCAGGCATGCTAGGTATAGGTATTGGTGGCACAGCGGAAAAAGCGGGTGTACTAGCGAAAGAAAGTTTGATGGAGCCGGTTAATATTCAAGAATTGCTTGACCGCGGCCCAGAAAATGCTGAAGAAGAATTACGTTTAGAAATTTACGACCGAGTTAATAAACTCGGCATTGGCGCTCAAGGCTTAGGTGGTTTAACGACGGTAGTTGATATTAAAATCAACTCAGTGCCTACCCATGCAGCATCAAAACCTGTGGTGATGATCCCAAATTGTGCGGCAACGCGTCATGTACATTTTCACCTTGACGGCTCAGGTCCTGCAGATTTAACGCCGCCAAAATTAGAAGACTGGCCTGAAATTACTTGGGAAGTTGGAGAAAATGTTCGTCGAGTTAATGTTGATGAATTATCTAAAGCAGATGTAAGCGAATGGAAAACTGGAGAGACTATTCTGTTAAGTGGCACTATCTTAACAGGTCGTGATGCTGCGCATAAGCGCATTGCTGATATGATAGATGCTGGCGAAGAGCTACCGGTTGATTTCACCGATAAGTTTATCTATTACGTTGGTCCGGTTGATGCTATTGGTGATGAAGCCGTAGGCCCTGCAGGCCCGACAACGGCAACACGTATGGACAAGTTTTCTGAAATGATGCTGGCAAAAACAGGTTTATTAGGGTCAATTGGTAAATCTGAACGTGGCGCGGCAACATGTGAATCAATTAAGAATCACAATTCGGTTTATTTAATGGCAGTTGGCGGTGCCGCCTACCTAGTGTCGAAAGCGGTTAAAAAAGCACGTGTAGTTGCCTTTGAAGACTTAGGTATGGAAGCTATCTATGAATTTGAAGTAGAAGATATGCCAGTAACAGTAGCGGTTGACAGCTCTGGTGAGTCAGCACATGTTACCGGACCTGCTATTTGGCAGGCCAAAATTGAAGAAATTGATAGCAAATTAAAAGGCGAATAACCTTAAATTTAAAGCGCCCGTTTAGGGCGTTTTTTTATGTTCAGGATGAACGGTATGTCACGATCACATGGATGTGAAAGAGTGACAATGTTCAGGATGAACGGTCAGCTTTTCTGTTCCAGACAAAAGCTAAGTACCTACATCCATGTAGGCAATGTCACGATCACATGGATGTGAAAGAGTGACAATGTTCAGGATGAACGGTCAGCTTTTCTGTTCCAGACAAAAGCTAAGTACCTACATCCATGTAGGCAATGTCACGATCACATGGCCGTTCATATTCATCCATGGCTCCACGGCATTAAAGCGTCCTAGCTTGTCGATGGGAAAGAGTGACGATATAAAAGATATAGGCACTGTCATGCTGTTAAGCAGGCAAGAAGTGATAAGAAAAACAAAAGTAGGATGTTATGAGTAAAAAAATAACTAATTTAAGTGCATTAGTAACTTTGGTACTGGCTGGTGTAACAAGTAATACAGTGGCTTTCGAGCAAAACACATTAGATGTAGCTGCATTAACTGAATTTAATCAAATTCATGATTTTGTTGTATCCCCTCAAGGTGATAGCTTTATTTATCGCTTAAAAAAGGGCATACGCTCAAGTGATAATCACCTTTATTTGCAAAACATCAATTCAAAACAAGCGCAACAGTTAACCAGCAACAAAAATGGTGAAAGTAATGTGATGTATGCCAAAGATGGCAAAAGCATTTACTTTTTATCGTCGCGCAGCGGTAGTTCACAAATTTGGCAACTGCCATTAACGGGCGGTGAAGCACAGCAAATATCAGCATTACCGCTAGATATTAATGGCTTTAAAATGTCGGAAGACGGTAAACGTTTTGCGCTTGAAATCACGGTAATGCCTGGCTGTGAAACTATGCAATGTACGCTTGACGCACAAGCGGCAGATGCCAAGAAAAAACATAATGTTAGAGCTTACGACCAGCTAATGGTGCGTCATTGGGATACATGGAACACTAACTATAAATCTCATTTGTTTATTGCAGATAAAGACAGCAATGGTGCTTTCACACAAGCAACAGATTTAATGCCATCATGGCAAGGTGATATTGCCGGCGCAGGTGAGGTAAGTTTTCACCCAGATGGTACGCGTTTAAGTTTTTCGGCTAAGTTGCCAAGTAAAGAACAAGCTTGGAATACCAACTTTGATATTTTCGAAGTGAATTTAGCAGATAAGAAGCTGAATAATTTAACCACAGCAAATACCGCGTGGGATGCCAAACCGGTTTATTCACCTAATGGCCGTTACTTAGCTTATAAAGCTATGTCAGTTCCTGGATATGAATCAGACAAGTATACGGTTATGATCCGAGATAGCCATACTGGTAAAACGCGTGCAGTAGCAAAACAGTGGGATCGCTCAGTCAGTGAGTTAATATTTGCTGACGATAACCGTACTCTTTATGTGACTGCTAACGATATTGGTCAAAAAAGCATTTTTGAAATAAACCCAGAGTTTGGCGATGTTCGCACCGTTTATAGTGATGGCACAGCGGGTAAAATTGCTGTTACTGCTGATAAAGTGTTTTTTACTCGTCATGCCTTAAATGCACCAACCGATATTTTTTCGATTGACCGTGACGGCTATCAATTAAAGCAATTAACGCAAGTTAATAAAGACAAGCTAGCCAATATTACTTTAGCTGATTTTGAACAGTTTAGTTTTAAAGGTTGGAATAACGAGGACGTATACGGTTATTGGCTAAAACCTGCGAACTACCAAGCAGGTAACAAATACCCAATCGCCTTTTTAGTGCACGGCGGCCCGCAAGGCAGCTTTGGTAATATGTTTCATTACCGTTGGAATGCACAATTATGGGCAGCACAAGGTTATGCGGTGGTAATGATCGATTTTCATGGCTCAATTGGCTATGGTCAGAAGTTTACTGACTCTATCGCTCGTGACTGGGGTGGTAAACCATTAGAAGACTTACAAAAAGGTTTTGCTGATATTACCAAGAAAGAGCCTTGGATGGATGCTGACAATGCCTGTGCACTTGGCGCATCCTACGGCGGCTACATGATGAACTGGATCCAAGGTAATTGGAGCAATGGTTTTAACTGTATTGTTAACCACGCTGGCTTATACGATATGCCGAGCTTTTATGGTTCAACTGAAGAGCTTTGGTTTCCTGAGCATGATATGGGCGGCCCTGTTTGGGAAGGTAGTGAAGATTACAACAAGTACAACCCGGCAGCTTTCGTAAAAGAATGGCGCACGCCTATGTTAGTAATTCAAGGTGAGCTTGATTATCGCGTCCCTTATGCACAAAGTTTAGGGGCATTTACTGCGTTGCAGCGCCAAAACATTCCGAGCCGATTAGTGATGTTTCCAGATGAAGACCACCATATCCGCAACCCAGATAACTTAAAGGTTTGGTATCAAGAAGTGTTTAATTGGATGAATAAATACCTTAAATAACTACTTATAATTTAAGTGAAAACATCAAGAGGTAATTCAATTTATTGAATTACCTCTTATTTTTTTGGCAAAAGAAAAATTAGGTCTACACTTAGAATAAACAATAACTTAATGTAGGCAAATTTAATTCATGGATGAAAGTAAAGCAGTCGAGCAACGCCTTGTTACTATTATTTATTACAGTGATTTATCACTAGAATTAAAGCATGAAGTGCACACTTTTTCTCAAAGTAAAAGTGGTCGTGTTGTTATTCCTGAAAGCTTTAAAGTTGATAAATCTATCATTGCGGTATGTGATGGTGAAGTCACTATTTTGAATAAAGTTGGCGACCGTACCTAAATAATTATTAACCTCATTAGTAAATTATGCTCTAATAACTGGTAATATTTACAGTGTTTGGCTATTTTATGGATCCTTCTGCACCTCTTGTTTGGCTAACGGTAGCGCAATTACCTATGCTAGTTGCTATTGTACTTGTGGCGATAATTTGTCTTTTTATTTTGTTTTTAGTGATGTTTCGCAAGCTTAGCGCTAATCAGCAATTGGCTTGTGCGCAGCAAATACTTATTCAACAGTTAGTAGAAAAAAGCAATTTAAGCTATGAAGTTAATAGCAATAATCAACAGCAATTGCAGCAACAACTTAATCATAATCATCAAACACTTGCCAATCAGCAAGGTGAGCTCAAAACGCATTTTGAACAGAATATTGCCGATTTAAAATTAAAGCTGTTACGACAACAAGCTGAACAAAGTGAGCAACTAAAAAACACATTGCATGAGCACCATGTTAGTTTTAACGACAACCAATTAAAGTCGCTTGAACAATTGATTAACCAATTGTCGAACATGACAAAACAGGGGCGTGAGGAAATGGCTAAGTCGTTGCATTTGGCCAGTGAACAAATGACCAAGCGCATCAATGAACTTACCGCGTCAACTGATAATCGCTTGAAAGATATTAGTGGTCAAGTTGAAAAGCGCTTAGCAGATGGCTTTGAAAAAACCACGAAAACCTTTAACGATATTTTACAGCGCTTAGCGTTAATTGACGACGCGCAGAAAAAAATTACTGAGCTTTCCAGCAATGTGGTTAGCCTGCAAGAAGTATTATCTGATAAACGTTCACGAGGCGCATTTGGCGAGGTGCAGCTTAATGCTTTAATTCGTAACGTATTACCTGAACAACATTTTGCCATTCAGCACACCCTATCTAATGGTAAAATTGCTGACTGTATTTTATTTTTGCCTGAGCCAACGGGTAATGTTGTGGTTGATTCTAAATTTCCGTTAGAAAGTTATAAAAAAATGACCGATAACAGCTTAGGTGATCTAGAGCGAAAATCAGCTGAGCGACAATTTAAGCTTGATATTAAAAAACATATTAATGATATCAGTGACAAGTACTTAATTGAAAAAGAAACGGCTGATGGCGCGGTGATGTTTATCCCAGCAGAAGCTATTTTTGCGGAAATACATGCTCATCAAAGTGATTTGGTTGATTACGCCAATAAAAAGCGCGTTTGGTTGGCATCACCTACCACTTTAATGGCAATTTTAACTACGGCACGATCGGTACTAAAAGATGAGGCAACACGCAAACAAATACATGTCATTCAAGCGCACTTATCACATCTTGCCGATGACTTTTCACGCTTTAAAGGCCGTTTTGCTAACCTTGCAAAACATATAGATCAAGCGGCAAGTGATGTAAAACAAATTCATACTTCGGCTGATAAAATCAGTAATCGTTTTGAAAAAATAGAGCAGGTTGATTTAGCGCCTGACCAAGAAAGTGTGGCCTTATTGTCAGATTAACAAATTATTTCTCAAATATTTTGAGCTCCTAATAATATTAACGATAATGTTAATGTGACTAGTGCAGGAATAGCGTCTTTAATGGTATCGAATTTTAGGTGAAAGAAAACTGCTCCTATTGATGTTAATGCAATGGCTAATGCACCTAAGTCTCTTAAAATTTCATATTCAGTTCTTAATGAGCCTGTTAATAACAAAGCGGCAATTAATTCAAGTATGCCAACTAAAAACATATGGAAGCGATTTAGTCCGTATTTTTTAAAAAAATCAAGCTGTGTTTTGAATATAAATGCTTGCCAACTCAAGATTTTAATTGAACTTGCGAAGGTAAAGAAAGTGATTAGAACAATAGTGATAATGTTCATATAATGGCTCCTAGTTATTTTAATGTGATATTTAAGCATTCCTAAAAGATTGGATAAATGTTATTTTTGTCATATTTAGTATTCCTACTAGGAATGTATGTGGATAAATTAGATGCTATTAAATTGTTCATTTGTGCTGCTCGGGTAAAAAGTTTTACCGCAGCAGCTAATGAACTAAATATGACCCAAGGGGCTGTGAGTAAAAAAATTGCTTGGTTAGAGAGCAAGCTTGGTTTTACTCTATTTCATAGAAATTCACGAAAAATTAGCCTAACAAATAGCGGTGAGCAATATCTCGCCTTTTGTCATGAGTTGATTGAAAGCATGACTCTTACTGAGCAGAACCTAAAAGGCGAACTGAGCCGAGTAACAGGTGTGCTTAAATTATCTGCGCCTTCGGTGTTTGCAACTCAGCAGCTCGCTGTTCCTATTCGTAAGTTTTTATTAGATAACCCTGATTTAACTGTAGATATTTCAGTTAATGACAAACACATTGATTTATATAAAGATGATATAGACATTGCTATTAGAGCGACTTTTCTTAAAGATTCGGGGCTAAAAGCTAGGAAGTTACTTGAGCATGAACTTTGCCATTTTGCCTCTCCAGAATATCTAGAGCGTAATGGGTGCCCAGTTCAGCCAAGTGATATATCTAGTCATATGGGAATTACATACTCTTTAAGCACACCTTCAAATGTGTGGTATTTAAATGGTGACAAATACCCTGTACGAGAATTGATAAAGAGTGATAGTCCTGAAATGATAGTAGAAATGGCAAAGTTAGGCTGCGGTATTGCTGCTATGCCTAAGTGGATGGTTCAAGAGTCTTTAGATAATAATCACTTAATTGAGTTATTTAAAGAGCAACAAAAATACTCACTCCCTATGTATGCTGTTTATAAAAATACTGAATATTTACCTTATAGAATAAGAGCGTTTATTGATTTTTTAACCTGCTATTTTGAATCTGGTCCTAATCAATAAGCTAACGATATTCCTTATTAGTTTCTTAATGATACATGTTCCAGTAATGACATGTTGTTACTTTTTCTACTGTTATTTTTAATAGTATAGTGGCAGGGCAAATAACGTCTTTGCTTTTTTATTTTGGAGTTGCGTTTGAACCAGTTTTTCAGCAGCATAAAAAGTAGTCTTATCAGCCTATTTACGTTTTTTATTTCATTTATTCTAATTAAAGAGTTTCAGCTGCTATGGCTGGCTAAAATATCATTAATAGAGCAAGTGTTGTATGGCCTGTTTTTGGCGACTATTTTGTTGGCGAGTTACTTTAATCGTAGCCGACTAGCACTTGGCGCCGGAATATTTTTACTTTTCTATTTAAAGCTCTCAAATATGCTGCCTTGGGGACAATCACTTTTTTATGATGGTAAATGGTTAACTTTAACAATCGCAGTATCACTAGCAAGTTTAAGTGCTGTTAAAGACCGAGCTTTACTATCAATACACGGTTTGTATCGCTTAGCTTTGCTAATTATTGTTGCTGGTGTTTGTTGGTATTGGTTGCAAGTTCAAAGCAATATTTTTACGGCTTTAACACAATATTTATGGCTAAAACCATGGTTGAAATATTTAACGTTAGAATTGCCATTACTGATATCAGGCATGGTATTAATTTTTCAATTACTGCGGGAAAGAAGTTTAGTTACTACTGCATTATTAAGCAGCTTTGTTGTTTGGTTAGGGCATTATTATCAGTTTATCTTACTTCCTTGGAGTAGTTTACTGACCTTAATGATGCTGCACTATCTATGTGTGATATTGGTTGATTCATATTTATTTGCTTATCGTGACGAGTTAACCACAATTCCGTCACGGCGTGCACTTAATCAAATGGCATTATCACTAGGTCGTAAGTACACAGTGGCGATGCTCGATATTGATCATTTTAAAAAGTTTAATGACACTTATGGCCACGATATTGGTGATCAAGTATTAAAGTTGGTCGCGAGTAAGTTAGCGCAAGTAAAAGGTGGCGGAAAAGCGTTTCGTTATGGTGGGGAAGAATTTACCATTGTTTTTTCAGGTAAAACGCCAGAACAAGCTATCCCTTTGCTAGAAGCGGTTAGACAAGCGGTTCAAGATTATAAAATTGTTATTCGACAACCTAAGCGAAAAACTAAAAAAGCACGTTCAGGTAAGAAGAATAGTGACGCTAAAACGGTTAGCGTTACTATCTCAATTGGCTTAGCGGCAAGAGCAAGTAAATTGAGTTTTGAGCAAACATTAAAGTTAGCCGATCAGGCCTTATATCGAGCGAAAAAAGCCGGTCGAAATAATGTTAGTCAGTAATGATGCTGTTGTTATAGTGCAAGGTCAATTTTCGAGTAATTTGATATTTATATTATTATCCCCATTTCAATAGTTATTATTACAATAGCAATTCATTCAGCGAGGTAAGTTGTGATTGCAGAAATAATGTCTATCTTTCAACCATCGTTGAAAAACTTAGATAAAGCCAAAGAAAGAAAATTAGATCAAAATGAGAATGGCGACGATTCAAAGAAAAGGGATGAATTAGAGAAAATACTTAAAGAAGGCCTTTCACCTAATAGCTTTAAAAAAGACATAGAGTAATTCGCTATAACAAGCTATTTAACGGGAAAAATACAGTTGGCGGTATTTCATTCAGCAACATTTTAGCTAACAGTATTTTGTCCATTAATATGGGTGTTAGCTGTTTTAGTTATTCTGCTGAGTAGCTGTAGCGAAGAAAATAAAAAGGCCAATGATGATAATCATTGGCCTTTTTAGTTATATGAGCGAGCTTTTATTAATTCAAAATAGCGACATTGACAAAAACAACGGTCAATAACAGCGGACAAACAAAACGTAAGTAGTTGCCCCAAATAGGTAACCATTTTCTACCTTGTTGCAATGACACGTCACGCAGCTTATTGCCACGTTTCCATAACCAGCCAACAACAATAAAGTAAAATAAACAGCTAAGCGGCTGAAGAATTGTGGTTAATACGCGAATAACAATGCCGAATAAGCTATCAAAAAAGGCTATTAACACCATACTAGCAGTCAAAACAATGCCCGACACTAACCAAGTGGCTTTTGAGCGGGTAAAGTTTTTATCTTCAACTAAGTAGGCTACAGGTACTTCTGTTGATGAAATAGTTGAAGTTAACGCCGCAATAGACAATAGCGAGAAAAAGCTAATGGCAACTACCATGCCGATAGTGCCCATAGAATTAAACAATTCAGGCAATATGTTAAAAATCAGCTGACCTTCGCCGATTAGTTTATCGCCTTGAAAAACTTGCTGCCCAGCTTCTTGTGCAACATAAAGTGCCGGAATAATAAGTAAACCAGCCATAAAGGCAATAAAGGTATCAAGTGCAGTAATTGATACCGCTAACTTGCCAATATCCCGGTCTTTTTTCATGTAAGAGCCATAAACCATCATGCCGCCAACACCAATCGATAGCGAGAAGAAGGCTTGCCCCATAGCTGAGATAATTAATTTCGGGTTAGTCACCTGTATAAAGTCAGGGATCAAATAGGTTTCTAAACCTTTTTCAGCACCTGGCTGTTGTAAAATATAGATGATTAAGCCAATTAGCATCATCAATAAAATGGGCATTAAGCGCGCTGACCATTTTTCAATACCGGCATTCACCCCTTGGTGAATAATGCCTGCGCCTAATAAAATAAATAATGGCGTAAACATTAAGTTTCTTTGCGTACTTGAGGTGGCAAGCCATTGAGAAATGTCATGGTGACCAAGCAATTCAAATAAAGGTGATAATGCGTGAGATAACATCCAGCCAGCGACTATGGTGTAGAAGCTTAGCATCATAATTGCGCCACTTAGCCCAATTAAACCGGCATATTTCCCTAAGTTTGGTGCCGTATCTCGACAGGCTTCTTTAAGCGCCGACACCGGGTTTTTCTGTGCTTGGTTACCAATATATACTTCGGCATATAAAGCGGGTAGGGCTAAAAGTACGGTAACAATTAAGTAAACAAATAAGAATGCGCCACCGCCATTGTTTGCTGCCTGAGTAGGGAAGCCCCAAATATTACCTAAACCAATTGCCGAACCAGCGGCAGCGAGAACAAAACCAATTCTCGAATGAAATGAATCTCTTACAGTGCTCATAAATGATAATTATTATTGTTGTTAATACTTTGCTCTGAGCTTACCTAGATAAATATCATTAGCAAAGTAATTTCGTTGATTTGTTACTTTTAAGTTCGCTTGTTTGTAAAATTTCTTGGTGATTACCATGATGAACTTGCTAGAATAGCGCTTGTAAAATGGCATTTTAGCCTTATATTACCTGCCATAAAGAAAAATTAGTTTACCTGCAGTGATTTAGTTACCTATAAATTGCTGCTTCACATTCGCTAATGAGATTTACGTTCACATGTTGCAATATCAAATAATACCGGTTACACCATTTCAACAAAACTGTACCTTGTTTTGGTGCCAGCAGAGTAAAGAAGCCGTTGTGATTGATCCTGGTGGTAATGTTGAGTTGATACAAGCGGCTATTAAGCAGCAAGGTGTTAGGATTGTGAAAGTATTACTCACTCACGCTCATATTGATCATGCAGGGGCAACTCAAGCCATAGTTGATTTATATAATGTGCCAGTTGAAGGGCCGCACCGTGAAGATCAATTTTGGATAGATTTAATTCCAGAGCAAAAGGCTCAATTTGGCTTTCCTGACGCACAAACGTTTCAAACTGACCGTTGGTTAAACCAAGGGGATAAAGTTACATTTGGTCAAGTTGAGCTTGATGTTTATTTTTGTCCAGGTCATACGCCCGGTCATGTGGTGTTTTATCATGCGGAATCAAAACTAGCGCAAGTAGGTGATGTGCTTTTTCACGGTTCAATTGGTCGAACAGACTTTCCTCGTGGTGACCATGCAACATTAATCAAGTCTATTCGGGAGAATTTATTCCCACTAGGGGATGATGTGCAATTTATTCCAGGCCATGGTCCAATGAGTACCTTTGGGGCAGAGCGCAGTAGCAATCCTCATGTCAGTGATGCCGTCGTTGGCTAACCTAAGTACGATTTAAAAATATAACTTTCAAAAAGAGAAAATGAATATGTCTTCATTTGTTTATCAAGCACAAAATCGTTTAAAAAAAATCGACTCAAGCCCTATTTTTCAATGGTCGGTAATTACCGTTATTGTGCTGTCAGCATTGCTAATTGGCGCAAAAACCCACGACTTACCCGAGCAAGTGGTAACGTTATTAGGTTTTTTAGATAGCGCGATTACGGTATTTTTTGTAATTGAAATCACCATACGTTTTATTGCCTTTAAAGATAAAAAGTCATTCTTTAAAAGTGGCTGGAATATTTTCGATACGATAATTGTTATCGGCAGTTTGATCCCTGCAGGTGGCTCAGGTGTGTTGTTAGCTCGTTTATTACGCGTATTTAGAGTATTGCGTTTAGTTTCTATGGTGCCTGAGCTAAGGTTGCTAATTAATGCGCTGATTAAAGCCATTCCTCGAATGGGCTACATTGCCCTATTAATGTTTGTCATTTTTTATATTTACGCGGCAATCGGTAGTATTTTATTTCATCAAATCAACGATGTGTTATGGGGAGATGTTTCTATTTCTATGTTGACATTGTTCCGTGTTGCCACCTTTGAGGACTGGACTGATGTGATGTATGAGACTATGGCTGTGTACCCAATCAGTTGGGTTTATTATTTAACTTTTATTTTTCTTACCGCCTTTATCTTTTTAAATATGATGGTAGGTACTATTTTAGAAGTGATGGGGCAAGAACATGAAAACTTCCGTGCACAGGCTCATGGTGAAAGCGCGGAAGGTGGTGAGCCTGCCAGCAGAGCGCAAATTGAAAAGCTTGAAAAAGAGCTGAGTGAAATTAAAGAGCTACTAATTGCCACTCAAACCACAGAACAAGGTAGTAAGAAACTAACCTAAATATTAATAATGCGGCAATATGAACTTTTGCTGGAGTAGTGTCATGCATGCTATAAGCGTTATACACCTTTAACAGGTACTGCAAGTTTATAGCTGTATTTTCTTAATATTTGCTGGCAAATTATACTGAATTTGGCAATTAGAAACTCCATCATTGAGAGTGGATATACAAAATGCTATAACTAGGTTTCTCATTATAATAATAAGAAACCTATGTGTTTTAAGGTGTCCTCGATGGCCATTGTCTATCGAACTTTAATTGCTATCATATTGCTTTGGTTTACGCTTTTACCTAGTTATTCTGCCGAAAATTCTGTTAGCTTTGGTCAGCAATTATTGGCTATAGAAAAACAAGCTGATAAAGCTGTTGCATTAGAAGAGGTGAATTTATTATTAAATAGCGATACCTTATCGCCGTTAGATAAACTATCAGCGTTAACCGCACAAGGGCGCTTGTATCACCAGCTAGGCCAACTTGATAAAGCCATTGACAGTGCAACGAATGAACAGCAGTGGGCTAAACAAAATAATCTTCAACAGCTCGAAGCCGATGCCTATAAAAGAATTGGCGTATATGCCTATTATAAAGGTAAAAATATTTTAGCATTAACGTCATACCAGCAAGCATTAAACTACTATCTCAGTGTTAACGAGCCTATCGCACAAGCAAACTTATACAATAATATTGGTTTAGTTTATGCCGCAATGAGTCGATTAGAAGATGCATTACACAGTTATCAACAAGCAGAGCCTTTATATCAAAAGTACGGTAGTACGGTCGATAAAATTGATATTCAATTCAATATTGCCATATTTCATTTACAGTTAAAGCGCTTTGATACCGCTATCGCTATGTTTAAGGACGTGATAGAAAAACGTAAAGAAATCTCTGATGATGCGGGTGTTGCTGAAGCCTATGGTGATTTAGGCTCTTCATATCGTTATGCAGGTGACTATCAACAAGCACAGCACTATATGACATTGTCACTTGATTATCATCGTAAAAATAATGATGACTACAATGCCGCGGCAACTCTGCATAATCTCGCTGAGCTAAATAACTATTTAAATAACACCGAACAAGCGATTGCATATGCAACAGAAGGTATAGAGAAAAGCAAGGCTTTTGGCCACGATAAAGCTTATGTAGGCAGTCTGTATAGTTTGGCAAAAGCTTATTTTCATCAAGGCAAGTTTGATTTGGCGTTGGAATACATCAAACAGTCAAGTGAATTGTCTGAAGAAATGGCATACAAAGAGCAAATAAAACACAACTTGTTATTCCAATCTCTTATTTTTGCTGCGCAAAAAGAAACCTTTAAAGCTGTTGATAGTCACCGAAAATTTATCCAGGCCCATATTGAGTTGGCCAATGATGAGCTTAACAGCAAATTAGCTCAATTTGATTCAGAGCAACTTAAGCAACAAGTTGAACAATTAAAACAGCAAAAGCGTCTACAAGAGTTGGAAATGGAACGTTCAGATCAAGAGCGCAACTTTATTATCATAGTTGTTTTTGGTGCACTGCTGATTGTTTTTTTGATTTCGAGACGAAATATTGAACGTCGGTCGACGCAGGAGCTAGAGTCAAAAGTAAAACAACGCACCAATGAGCTCGAATATTTAATGCAAGAGTTGCAAAGTGCAAATAATATTAAAAGCCAATTTTTAGCTAATATGAGCCATGAAATTCGTACACCATTGACGACTGTGATTGGGCAGGCAGAAGCCATAGTCAATGGTGACGTGGATGAAAAGTATATTAATAAAGAAGTTGAAATTATTCATGGCAATAGTTTGCACTTACTTGAATTAACTAACAATATTTTAGATTTAAGTAAAATTGAAGCAAATAAAATTGAACTTGAATTACAAGCGCAAAACTTGCACGACATTTTACAAGAGCTTGCTAATATGTTCACCTTGCAAGCGAGCTCTAAAGGACTAACTTTTGAAATTATTCATAGTTTAGCGTCACCGTTTATTATTGAAATTGATGGTTTTCGAGTTAAACAAGTTCTTATCAACCTTTGTTCAAATGCAATTAAATTTACCCCTAAAGGTCATGTTGAGTTAAAAATAACGCAACAAGATGGACGACTTATGTTCAAAATTACCGACAGTGGTATCGGTATGAGTAGCTCGCAACTGCATAATTTATTTGAAAGTTTTACCCAAGGCGATAGCAGTATTAGTCGTCGGTTCGGTGGTACAGGGTTAGGGTTATGCCTGTCTGACCAATTGGCAAAAATAATGGGTGGTACGATTGAAGTTGAAAGTGAACTGAATCAAGGTAGTGTTTTTGTTTTCAGTATTCCATGTAATGAGAATAGTGCAGGCTCATCTGTAGAGAATAAAGTTATTGCAATGAATGAAAGCCAAAAAGACACGCCCGAAGAACTTCAGGGGGCTATTTTATTGGCCGATGATCACAATGATAATCGTCGTTTAATTGCGCGACTTTTAGCATCGTTAGGCTTAGATGTTATCACGGCCTGTAATGGTCATGAAGCGGTTGCATTAATGGAACAGCATGAACCCCAGCTTGTTCTTATGGACATTCAAATGCCTGAAATGGATGGAATTGAAGCCTTTAAAATTTTAAGGCAAAAGGGCTGTGAAACCCCTATTTATGCCCTAACGGCAAATGCTATGTCCCATGAAATAGAACATTATTTATCCCTTGGTTTTACAGGGCATTTATCAAAACCTATTGAGCGTGACGTTTTTATTCCTACAATTGCACAATATTATGCCGGCAATATTTCTCCAGAGAAAGCAAATGATAACTTTAATAATGTTGCTATGTCTGATTTAGTGCAAGAGTTTAAGTCTAACTTAGTATTAGAGCAGCAAGATTTAATTTTACATATTAATAACGATGACTTAGATAAACTGGCAAAACTTGCCCATCGCATAGCTGGCGCCGCACAAATGTTTGGTTTTTCGGAACTTTCAAAATATGCATTAGCGTTAGAAACGACCATTAAGAAAAAACAAACCAAGTTCGTGCATGCTTATACCCAAGATTTACTTAACGAAATAGATCAAGTGCTTTGGTAGGTATATGCCCTGCATCTTCATGCGGTTTGGGTATATGCTAACGCAGTTATTGGTATTGAAAGACACTTTCTAAGGGAACATTAAAGTAGTTAGCTATTTTAAACGCCACTTCTAACGATGGCGAATACTTGTCCTTTTCAATGGCAACTATGGTTTGTCGTGAAACGCCAACAATATCAGCAAGCATTTGTTGCGTCATTTCATCGGCATTAAACCGTAATCGACGAATATTGTTAGTAATCTTTTTGGTCATATTAAAAACCTCTACGATAGAAAAATAGCTGTGTAGAGAATTTTGCAATTTCGGCTAATAATGCGCCAAAAATAATAATATTAATCAAAGCGTATTCACTAGGTACCTTAAGTAAGTCTACTAAGCCTTGGGTCATTATCGGGAAAAGTAGATGTAATACTGAGGTAATAATGGTAAAGCTTAAAATATAATAAGCAATTTGATTACCTTTCAATGAAATCAGTTTATCGCGTTCATCTTCTTCATAATTTGCATCTTTGTTATCAATAATGGCAATAACGATATGATGCAAAATTTCTAAAGCAATCGTCATTACGACTACGGTTAATAATGCTGACTGCATATTGCTGATTGTTAAACTATTGTCTTTTGCTGACCAATATAAGGTTGAGAAATAGTTGAACCAAATATAAAGCGTGATGGCAAATGACACCCAAATGCTGCGTTCTTTATAAGACATAATAATCCTCACTCATCATAGCTATAGAAATCATGCTCTAAGTATGAAATATTTTACATGATGTAATAATATTTTGACTTTAGGATGCCTATGCAAGCAAGTCAAATATTTTTAACATTGAGTTTGTTATTTTTTACATTTTAATGCTAAGTATTAGCGTTCTGAAAAACAGTAGTCATAGAATGATATTAAGGAGCAAGTGGCTTTGGCTGTGTTTAAGTTAAAAACTAACTTATCATGCTCAGTAGTTTATTGACGGTTTTTAAGTTACGGGCGGTAGCGTTAACTTGTAACTTTTTTTCAATATTACTATGAGTTAATTTAGACTTACCAACTCCATCTTGGCAATACAAATAAAGCACATTATCAATAATATAAAGTTGCTCGTTATTTTTTAAATAAGGCGTTAATAAGTCAATTGAATTTTCTGGTGTGCTTGATAAGAAACAAAGTAAAACTTTACTACCTTCTGATACAACATCTAGCTCCGTAAACGGTAGGTTGTTCTTCGCCGTTAATAGGGCTTCTGGGGTAAGTAAAAAAACCGGTACTTGAAATTTGAAGTTATCAAATATCGCTTGTTTTATTTGCTTTTCCAATAGCAAACTATTGTTAGATTCGCTATTAAAGATAACATTGCCACTTTGAATGTAACTTTGCACATTGCTAAATTGTAATTCTTGATAAATGGCTCGCAATTTTGCCATTTTAATAATATTTTGTCCTGAAACATTAATGCCGCGTAATAACGAAATATAAGTGCTCAAACTGCTATCCCTTCTATAGTTTAAGTTTACCAAGCAAAATATCTTTGAACATAACCCAGTCGCCAATCAAACTGTAAATAGGGTAAGTAAAGGTAGCTGGTTTATTTTTTTCAAAGAAAAAATGGCCAACCCAAGCAAAACCATAGCCAATTAGCGGTAAACTCCATAGCAGCTGCCAAGCAGTAGTTATTACTATATAAGTCAGCATAAAAATTATTAAACCAGAGCCAATAAAGTGGAGTCTTCTACAGGTTTTGTTTTGGTGTTGACTCAAATAAAAAGGGTAGAATGCGCTAAATGATTTGAATTCTTTTTCTTCAGGCTTATTCATTAAATTACCCTAATTAATTTTACTGGTTAGCACTTTTAGGCCCATTAGAATCATGGCGCCACCTAACACTCTATCTATCCAATGTCCCAAGCGTTGAAATTTATCGTTGATACTAGGGCGTGATAGCAATAATACTACCGCTGAAAACCAGAGTAGTTGTAACACCATCATCCATACACCGTAAATTACTAAATGTAAAAATGGTAAATTAGGTGACAACACAACAGTAAAAAGTGCGACAAAATATATCGGAGCTTTTGGGTTTAAGGCATTGCATAAAAAGCCTTTAGAAATAGCTTTGAAGCTTGAATGTTTAGAGACTTTTGTATGCTCAGTCATATTAGCTGCAGCTTTGGCCGTTATGCCTTGAAAACCTAGGTAGATTAAGTAACAGCCACCGATTATTTTTATTGCCCATAAGGCTACAGAAGAGCTGGCAATAACTGCAGCAAGGCCAAGTGCTGAGTATAAAATGTGAACCGATAAGCCTAAGGCAATGCCAATGCTCACCAGAAAGCCTGCTTTTTTACCATTAGATAACGTTTGCTGTGATACCAGTACAAAATCAGGCCCGGGCGAAGCTGCCGCTAATAAGTGAATAGAAGTTATTAATAATAACCCTTGTAATAATTCCATAGTCAGGCCGAAAGCGCATTATCAAAAATTAATGTCTACGCTAACACTGTATAGAGTTAGACGCAATTAATGACAAATTTTTAGGCCTTACTTTGGCTATTCAATTTTGAATATGATTATAGCGATTGATAAAGCATTAATAAATGCGCTGCACTCCAACTGAAATTTGTTGCTCCTTGCATGGCGCCTGTTTCGGGGTTGTAATTTTCACGAATAGTGCTGTTTTCAGTTAGTCCATTGGCATGTCGATATAACTTCTCACTTAGTTGCTGGGCCTGCTGGTCAAAGCCATAATTTTTTAATGCTTGAATGCCAAAATAGTGTTGATCAAGCCAAACTCGACCTCGCCAGTAGATATCTGCGTCGTATGCTGGATTCGATTTTGCCGCGGTGCCAAGTGGAATATAGGTATTGAATTCATTTTCATTTAACATCACTGCTACCACTTGTTCTGCTTTATTTTTATCAGCAATTTTTGCCCATAGCGGGCTCCAGCCTTCAGGACCACGGCCACGACTAACCAATAATTTGCCTGTGCATGACTGGGGCTTATTTCGCGATTGCTTAGCGTCAGACGTTATTTTTCTATCATAATAAAAGCCAGATTTTTCATCGAAAAAGCACTGGTTTATTGTTACAAAAAGCTGTTGTGCTTGCTGTTGAAATTGTTTTGCCTGCTTTGGTTTATCAAGCAAAGTTGCCATTTTACTTAGCAATATTTTTTCTTGTGCAAGATACGTGTTGAGCTCTACAGACTCTTGGTTAATGGAAAAGCCGAGCAACTGTCCAGAGCTAGTTCTATTTTCGAAAAACCGTACTTGCCAGTCTTGTTTAGCTTTACTTATATTGCCCTGATAATTTTTTTCGGCATACTTTTGTAATTGTGAAGGGCTAATAAAACCAAAGCGGGCGGCATTATCCATGCCTGACTCCCAAGCACTGCCATGTTGAGCGCCGATATCTATCGCTTGATAATTACCTGCTAACAAAATTGAGTTATAGTTTTCGATGCCGGTACATTGATACCAATGGTTATTTGTTGCTTGGCATTTATTTAAAACCGCTTTTATTTTTTTGCTTAAGTTAAGCTTAGTAACTGGGTATTGAACATTAAATAGTAACTTTTCATTTTCATCATTGTGAAAACGATGTTTAGTTGCACCATACTCGACTAAGCCGTTTTTATTGTGATCACGATTGCGATACCACCAGTGATGATAGGCGACCAATTTAGGGTACATTTCATCAATGAATTCGATATCGCCTGTTGTTAAGTAAGTTTGCCATACCGCCCAAGTTGCCAGTGGTGGCTTGGTATTTCTTTCGTTCCAATTGCCACCGTCACCAGCTCTTACCGAGTCTTTATTGTAGAATATGGCATCGACAATCATGCCGTGATCTTGTGGTCTAACTGGATCGCTTTTCTCTATTTGATAATCAAACATGGCGCGAATGTTATCTTTTGCTAATTCAGGATTAATTGAAGCTATTGCCGCAGCGTGCTTCCAACTGTCCCAAGCCCAAGTGCCGTTAAACCAGCGAGCAGTCACAGATGGAGTGATACTGTCGTGCAGCAAACTGCCTGCGGCACTACGCCAATTTCCTATCAAAGTTTCTATTGCTTTAATGGCAATGCGCTGTTGCTGCTCACTGTATTTTTTACTATTGCCATTTACGATATTTGAGCTTTTCAGAGCCTGATTTATATAGCCTTGCCAGCGTTGCTCTGTTTTGGTGATGTAAGCTTCGGGGGCTTTTAGAATCTGCGTTATTGTCTTGGTCTCGGCACTAACTTCATTATTGTTATGAAAATAACTTTGCAGTGTGTAAATGGACTTTGCTTGTTTTGCTGCAAGGCTAATTCTTGCGTTACTCGTATATTGCGCTGCTTTTTGAGAAACTTCACTGCGAGCAGCAATGGAGCGAACAATATGATATTGAGAGGAATCACTGGTTAAAATATGCCAAGGTGAGCGTACTTTTGAAAAGCTAATGTTAATAGCGTTTTTTGTTGCTGATATTTTTCTTTGCCAATTAGGCAAGGCTTCTAAAACACTTTTCTCATGGTCCCATTGCTTAAGTAATTTTCCCTGCCAAGTGAGCGCTAATTCTAGCGCTTGCTCGCTTTTATTATTAATTAAGGTCTTTATTATTGCAGTGCGATTTGTGACAAAGTGCAAGGATAGTGTCACAGACAATTGTTTAAATTGATAATGTTGAATAAGCGTGCCTGGCTTGGAAGTTAGCGTTTTTTTTGCGTCAGTCCAGTTAAGTTGCTTGCCTGTTACTTGGTTAACAATTGATAACTGTTCTAAGTTTTTGGCAATAAATAGTCCGTATTCCTGCGCTATAACCATAGGACCAGTAAAACCGCCGAGGCTTTCTTCACTTGCTGGGAGTAAAAATCCATGCCAAGCGCCTAAATCGAAAAGCGGGTTATATTGTTGGTTTTTATAGCTATCGTAGTCTTTGTGGCTTATGGGGTCACCTGTACGGTCAATTAAATCATAAAACTGATCTGACTGGGGCAGAGTTAAAGCTGTTCCTGGCGTTTCTTGCGCTGCAACATTTAGCGACGAGAGCAGTATAGCTACCAATATAGCTATGCTTTTTATGATTATCGACTCTATTGTTATTGTTTTCATGACTTCTTCCAACTCTATTTTATAGCAAATTCTAACTTCGTTTCCCATGAGAGCGTCTATAGCGAGCCTCGTCGCTTTAGTAAGTTCAGTAGTAAATTTACCACAACTCTCAACTGTTATTGTTATCACTATATATGATTTATTGTATATTTAATACTGTAGTATTTGTATGATAAATATTGCAATATGATTTTTATGATCATAGTATTAATTTTAATCAACGGAACTGTTGGTTAGCCAGCTGCGGGAATTGAAGGGAAATTTTCACAGCAAATAATTGCTTAAAAGAAAACTAGACTGCCGATATACGGCGGCTGTAGCAAAGAAACGATATGTGGGAGAGTGAAGGTGAAAAGTAAAAAACTAAAGTTTAATTACTTGTCGATGTTAGTCATGATGAACTTAGGCTTAGCAACGACATTACAAGCGGCGGAAACGCTGGTAGAGAAAAAATCAGAAGATGACACCGAAGTGATCACGGTAAGTGGTATACGCGGAAGTTTGATCAAATCACAAGATATTAAAATGTCGGCGAATAGTGTTGTTGATGCTATTACTGCTGAGGATATTGGTAAGTTCCCAGATCAAAACGTTGCGGAGTCATTACAGCGCATTACTGGTGTAGCTATAGACAGAAGTGGTGGTGAAGGTCAGTTGGTGACTGTACGCGGTATGGGGCCAGAATTTACCTCGGTATTATTAAATCGTCGGACGCTAGCGACCACAAGTGGTGGTCGTGCATTTAGTTTTGATATTATGGCGTCAGAATTAATTAGTGGTGCGGAAGTACACAAAACGCAATCTGCCCAGCTACAAGAGGGCGCTATCGGGGCAACTGTTAATGTTACAACATTAAAGCCTTTTGATATTCCAGGCTTTAAAGCAACTGGCAGTGTTAAAGCGTTATACGATGATATGACTGAAACCACTAAGCCGCAGTTTTCAGGGTTAATTAGTAATACCTTTGATGATGACAGGTTTGGTGTTCTATTTTCCTTTGCTCACAGTAAAAGAGAAAGTCGTTATGATGAAGCCAATACGGCGTATTATTGGCATACCGACTTAACCATGGATGATGGTACTTACTATGAAGATGTTTATTTTCCGCAAAACTATGATCAAATTGCGCAAACTGAAGAACGTGAACGTACCGGCGGTACAGTAGTATTTCAATATAAAGCCAGTGATGATTTAACATTCACGCTGGATACTATTTATTCAAAATATGATGTTGATTATCGACAAGACATCTTGGCGCACTGGTTTACTAAAAGCCAATTAACAGATGTTGAACTGGATGAAAATGGCACTTTAGTAAAGCTTTCCATGGGGAAGGGCAGCAACAGTGATGTGCTGGTACGTCAATCTGCGTCAACCAATGAACTTAAAGGTTTTGGTTTTAATGCCGATTGGGACATACGTGATGATTTTAATTTAACTGCAGATATTAGTTATTCTGAAGCTGAATCTGATCCAAAGCGCGGTACCACAGACACAGTTGCATCTCGTCCCGGCGACTACACTTATGACCGAAGTTCTGGTTCTCAGTTACCTAGCTTATCATTTGACCGTAATAACTCGACTTCAGGATTAAAAGCGGGTTGGGGGGAGCGTTTTGGTACACACGTAAATGATGAGGTATTTGAAGCTAAGCTAGATGCATCATGGACTGTGGATCAAGGTGCATTAGCAAAAATAGGCTTTGGGGTTATGGTTTCCGACCGCACTTTAGGTAGTCAGAGTTTGAAAACAAAACGGCCATTACCTTGGTTATGGGGTGATAATAGTACGCCTATTTGGCTGCCGGAAAGTATGTTTTCATTGTATGACAGCGATGGTTTTCTTTCGGGGGGCAGTGGTAACCCAGAGCAAAGTTGGCTAACTTTCAACTCAGAAGATTTTTTTGATTTTATAACGTCAGACGCAGTGCTTGCGCAAATGGATGATCCTGACGCGGTAAGAAAACTATTGGCAGAAAATGATGGCCATACCATGCAGCCGGTTCCGACCTCATACGAAGTTAATGAAAAATTAACAGCAGCTTATACTGACTTTTACTTTGAAGGTGAACTTGCTGAAATGCCTTGGTCTGTAACTGCGGGCATACGCTATGTAGAAACTACGAGTAAATCAAAAGGTAAACAAATTACCTTACTTGACCTTGAGCCTTCACCTACAGAAGAAGGCGTGGTTAGAGCGATAGAGTCGGATGATTATTTGCCCGTTACCATAGAGCATACATACGACAACTGGCTGCCAAGCATTAATGCCAAAATTGAACCTGTAGAAAATGTTGTTGCGCGTTTTGCATTTTCACGCAGTATTACCCGCCCAGAGCTTGATGAGATGTCTCCAGAGTCTGGATATGGTGGTGGTCATATCGAAAACTTAACCGGATGGGGTTCAAACCCTAAATTAATGCCATTTGAATCAGATAACTTTGATTTGTCACTAGAGTGGTATTACGACGAAGGCAGTTATGCCGCTGTTTCAGCATTTCGTAAAGAGGTAGACGGCTATTTAAGTACCGAAGAAGTTAACGAAATCGTTACCGTACCGAGCGGTAGCTATGACTATAGAATTTCTCGCCCAGTTAATAGCGACCAAGCAGATATTGATGGTTATGAAGTTGCCGTTCAGCACATGTTTACTAGCTTACCTGCACCATTAGATGGCTTGGGTGTTATTGTAAACGCAACATTTGTTGATAGTGAAAGCAGTACAGAAGAAGGTGAGCAATCATTACCATTAATCGGTTTAGGTGATTCTCAAAACTTTATTTTGTTTTATGAAAAAGATGCCATTCAACTTCGTATTGCTTACAACAATCGTGATCGCTTTATGCAATCGAAACCGCGTTCATGGCGTGATGGACATTACGTGAATGATTATGGCCAAATCGATATCAGTGGTAGCTATGACATTAATGAGCATCTAACGGTATTTTTCGAAGGCATAAATATTAACAATGAATTAACGGAGAAAACAGCTAAGTACTCTAATCAAATATTAGAAGTGGTTGAAACTGGCCCTAGGTATTCTCTGGGTATTCGAGGTTCATTTTAATTAACAAAATTGGCTAGCGAGGTTTAGCACAGTTACTTTAGCAATAGGTGGCTGTGCTTTTTTTTTCAATACTGATGAACTTAAAATAAAAGCAAGGATGTTAATGTGAATAGCAATAATAAAAATATCGGCACACCTTCTCTAATTGATGCATTGATACCTGTTTTTAGCCTTTTACTGTTATTGGCATTAGCCGTTTATTATTTTGGTGATAATTCATCGTCAGGACCTAACCAAATCGCATTAATGCTATGTGCAGGCATAGCTTGCTTAGTAGGATTGAAAAATGGCTACCAACGACAAGAAATAGAGCAAGGCATTGTAAAAGGCATAAGCTTAACCTTAGGAGCAATTTTAATTTTACTTGCAGTGGGGTCTTTGATTGGCACTTGGTTGCTTTCAGGTACCGTGCCTACGATGATTTATTTTGGTTTACAAATATTAAGTCCTGAATATTTCTACGTGAGTTGCTGCCTTATTTGTGCGTTGGTTGCCCTGTGCATAGGTAGCAGCTGGACAGTGGCTGCAACCATAGGCGTTGCCTTAATGGGAGTTGCAACAGGTTTGGATGCATCGCTACCGACAACGGCTGGCGCAATAATTAGTGGAGCGTACTTTGGCGATAAACTTTCGCCACTTTCTGATACTACAAACTTAGCGCCAGCTATTGCTGGAACTGAGCTATTTACTCATATTCGACATATGCTCTGGAGTACAATTCCAAGCTTTATCATTGCCTTGATTGTTTTCATTGTACTGGGTGTTAATGAAACCCAAACGAACTCTGCTCAGGCAATGAATAACTTACTGATTAATCTACAGCAAGAATTTCATATCGCTTGGTATTTGTTGTTACCACTCGTTGTTACTTTATTGTTAGCTGTTAAGAAAATGCCGGCCTTTCCTGCCATAGGTATAGGCGCAATTGTGGGTGCTATTTGTGCTATAACCTTTCAGCAGCCGTTAATTTTATCTTTTGCCGAGCCAAATACTTCAATGTTAAATACCAATATTATGGTGGTATGGCGAGTTATGTATGCAGGCGTTGAATTAAATACTGGTCATGAGATGGTTGATCGCTTGCTTAGTGGCGGCGGCATGGGCTCAATGCTAAATACCATTTGGCTAATTATTACAGCCATGACCTTTGGCGCAATTATGGAACGTGTAGGCTTATTAGCTAAGCTTGTAGAAAGTTTACTCTCTTTTGCGCGTAGCACAGGTTCTTTAATAACCACAACGATATTTACTGCTTTTGGAACTAACTGCATTACTGCAGATCAATATATCGCAATTGTGATGCCGGGTAGAATGTTCAAGCAAGAATATGCCAAGCGAGATCTCGCACCTGAGAACCTCTCTCGTGCCTTGGAAGATGGCGGCACAGTAACGTCTGCACTTATCCCGTGGAATACATGTGGTGCCTATATGCACTCAGTGCTATTAATTAACCCTTTTGAATACGCCATTTATTGCGTCTTTAATTGGTTGACGCCCATCGTAGGAATAACTTTGGCGTTTACAGGTTTTAAAATTAAGACTGTTGTTTTTAAAAGCAAAAATATATGCTCGAGTTCTGACTGTAACCTTGTTGATAAATCTAGCTAGCAACAAGTATCTTAATCTTTTATATATTTAGCCAATACTAAAATTAGTTGATTGCAAGATGAACTAGCTGATTATATGGCTACTTTCGTCGTTTACTTTATCGTTTTTTATATTAACCACTTTATATATCTCCCTTTCACTTGTATCAGTTACATTTTTCGTATGTTGGTATTTTTGACTTAATCTCGAAATCGAAATTTTCTCTTGAAAATCCCGTCTCGATATCGAGATTAGCTATTTTACCGGTACACCATTATTAATCTTAATTGTTGATTTTTATAGTTTTATAAGTTTTGGCGCTAGATTTGCTGTGTAATCACTAGAAAAGTTAATCACATTAATCAAGAGTTCTTAAACTATGGATATCGTTCGTTCAAAGCCCAATAAAGTGATATCAAAAAAAGTCATAAGTGTAGCAAGCCTGTTATTGGTGGCCGTTGTCGTGCTTATTTTACTATCGACAAAAAGTGTTGGTTCTCATGTGGTGAGTAAAAATACGTTGATGCTTGGGCAAGTGAAACAAGGTGACTTTAATGTCTCGGTACGTGGTATCGGTATACTTGCGCCAAAGGATATTCGCTGGGTTTCTACTGCGGTTTCTGGTCGCGTTGAACGCATTTTGATCAAGGCCGGTGCGCAAGTTAAAGCCGGTGATTTATTATTGGAATTGAGCAATCCCGAGCTCGTGCAACGGTGGGAAGAAAGTAAATGGCAATTAGAAGAAATGGAAGCGGAAATTAGTGCTCAAGCCGTTTTACTTGAATCTCAATTACTTGACCGTGAAGCGGCGGTAATAAACGAGAGATTGAATCATGAACGAGCGTTATTAACCTTAAATGCACAACGAAAACTCTTAGATCAAAGTATCGTCGCCGTGTCACAAGTCGATCACGCAGAGGTTAAAATTGAAGTAGCACAAATTAAAGAGCGCTGGCAGTTAGAAATAAAACGTTTAAAGAAAGGTCAAGAAAACTTAGTTGCACAAAATAAAGCAGCACAAGCTCGGCTCAATCGCATGAAACGTATGGTGGAAAGAGCTGAGCAGCAAGTGAAAGATTTAAAAGTTAGAGCAACAATGGACAGTCTAGTACAAGAAATGCCAATTGAATTAGGCCAACAAATTAATGCCGGTATTAATTTAGCGAAATTAGCGAGCAATGGTTTATTTATTGCAGAATTGCGAGTCCCAGAAAAACAAGTCAATGATGTTGCCATAGGTCAGTCTGTACAGGTTGATACCCGCAACAGTATTGTTGCTGGCACTGTTGAAAGAATTGATCCCACCGTTATCAACGGACAAGTGCAAATTGATGTTGCACTGGTTGGCGATTTACCGAGTGAAGCAAGACCTGATTTAACCGTCGAAGGGGTTATCGAAATAGCGAACATTGAACAAACCTTGTTTGTGAAAAGACCTATGTTCTCGAAAAGCTTTAGTGAAGAAGATGTTTATCTACTAGATGACGAAGGAGAGCTAGCGGCAATAAAGACGGTGCAGTTTGGGCAAGTTTCAAATAAATATATTGAGGTGAAGTCAGGCTTGAAAGCTGGGCAAAATATCATAATTTCAGATACTTCCGACTGGCAAGGCATTTCACAAATTAGCATTAATTAGGAGAAATACATGGAAAACGATAATAATAAAAAACGATTAGTTGAACTACTTGATGTAAAGAAAAAATTTTTTACTGATGAAGTGGAAACACATGCATTAAATGATATTAATTTACGAATAGCGCAGGGTGAATATTTATCTATTACAGGGCCATCAGGATGCGGAAAATCGACGTTACTTTCGTTATTAGGCTTACTTGATACCGCAACAAGTGGTCAATATCACTTAGCGGGCCATGATGCCTCGAGTTTAGATAGAGATGAAAGGGCAAAAATTCGCAATAAGGAAATAGGATTTATCTTTCAAGCATTTAATTTGATTAGTGATTTAACTGTTGCAGAAAATATTGAGCTACCTTTAACTTATCGTGACGATATTAATAAAGAACAACGTCAAAAATTGGTGAGAACGTCGCTAGAACGCGTTGATATGGTTCACCGTGCAAGTCATTTCCCATCGCAATTATCCGGTGGACAACAGCAACGAGTAGCTGTTGCAAGAGCAATAGCAGGTAGTCCATCAATAATACTGGCTGATGAACCGACAGGAAACTTAGACTCTAAAAATGCTCAGATGGTAATGACCTTACTTGACCAATTACATCAAGAAGGCGCCACTATTTGTATGGTGACACATGATCCTCGTTCAGCGACACGTGCAGAAAGAATGATCGAAGTGTTTGATGGCAGAATTGTTTCTGATCAGGCTAGTAATAACACGCAAGCTATTGCGATTTAACACACCAAGCTAAAAGGATATCTCTATGTCTGTTGCTATAGATATAAAATATGCAGCTCGGCTGTTATTTAAAAAGCCTGCTTTTACCGCATTAACAGTACTTATTGTTGCTGTCGGTTTAGGACTTACTCTATATACTTATTCATTGTTGAATAATTTAGTATTCAAACCCTTAGTACTTAATAGTGAAAAACCAATTGTTGCTATAGAAGCCCAGTTTGATTATAGCCATTTGTCACGTAGGCCCGCAGATCCCTTTCATATATTGAGAGCATATAATGAGCTCGATATGCTTGAAGATTTTGGCTTTTATACTGAAGGTACAACGTTAATTGGTGGTACTAATTCTAACCGTGATAAAAAAGCCAAAATGTATAATTCCACCTATACAAGTTGGAATGTATTTGAATTTGCAGGTGTGCAACCAATATATGGTCGTGGCTTTAAAGCAGAAGATTTATTTGAAGGTGCTGAACCTGTTGTGATATTGAGTTATAAGGTTTGGTTGAGTTATTTTAATGGTGACGAGCGAGTTATTGGTACTATGGTACCTTTAGACGCAGTACCAACACGCATTATTGGCGTTATGCCAGAAGGTTTTTCATTCCCAGTTTTTGCTGAAATATGGCAGCCGTTGACTCAAGCGCAAGTTGAACCAACCGAGCAGTCACGGGCAAGCTTATTTGCCTTTGGACATTTAAAATCTGGGGTATCTATGGCTAGTTTTCAATCAGCTTTAGATAGTTTAAGTGAAGAAATTATCCCGAAACTACCAGAAGAACAGTCATGGCGTGCGGGTAACAATGGTAAGTATTTAACCGTCATGCCCTTTAAAGAAGCCGGCATAATTCAGTATTACACCATCTTTATCGCTATGTTTGTGGTTACATTTTTAATATTGCTCTTAGCGTGTATTAATGTTGCTAATTTACTTCTTGCTAGGGTGAATGAAAGATATAAAGAAATCGCCATTCGAGTCGCCTTAGGAGTACCACGCAAACGTTTGATATTACAAATGCTTTGGGAAAGTATATTCATTTGTAGTGTCGGTGGGTTTTTAGCTGTATTACTCGCCATTTGGGGCTTAGATGTTAGTAATAGTGTTTTTGATAGCACCTATGCGATCGACAAATTAAAACCATTCTGGTGGCAAGTGTCAATTGATAGTAACAGTATCATTATGTTAATTATTACCGTCAGTATCATGATACTCGTTACAGGGTTTATTCCTGCTTGGCGAGCATTGTCGGGTGATTTTAACGCAGTTCTACGAGATGGTACGCGTGGCGCGTTGAGTAAAAAAGCTGCGGCAGCGAGTCAGGTATTAGTTATTTCAGAGATCCTCTTGTCATGTGTGGTGTTAATCATGGCAACAATTATTTTATCAACCAGTTATTCCGCTGGTGAAGCAGACTACGGTGTTGAAACCGAAAGTCGTTTAACGGCGAGTTTGCAATTACCACCAATTAACTATGGAATAAGACGGGATACAGAGCATGAAGAAGCTGACCGACTGAAGCGCTCGGATTTCTATTATAAACTGAAAGCTGAACTGGAACAGCGACCTAATATTGAAGCAGTTGCCTTTATGACACAATTTCCAGGCACTGGCGAAGGTACAAGTCATTTCGAAATCGAAGGGCGTGCGGCAGCAGTTTATAACGAAAACCCTTATAGTAATAATGAAATTGTAGGCAAGGACTCATGGCGAGCCGTGGGTATGAAAATTGTTGAAGGACGTGATTTTGACCACCGAGATATAGGCATGGATGTGCGTAGCATCATTATCAATGAGTCAATCGCTCGTGACTTTTTCCCTGACGGAGACGCAATAGGTAAAAGGGTCCGTAGAGCCGGCAGAAATGGTGTTGGCGATTGGAATACTATCATTGGCGTTGTTTCGGACACCTTTCATGGTACTACGATGAGTTCTTCAAGTGCGTCTTATAACTCGTACCATATGATGGATAGCATTGGCTTATTCAGAGTTAGTGTTGCTTTACATTACTTAGGTAGTGAGCGCCAAGCAAGAGAAGCATTACTTGACGCCGTAAATAATGTAGACGGCGATGTTGGTGTTTATCATGTACAAAGTTATGACAGTATGATTAAACAGCCAATGTTATTGGTTTCTGCAGTCAGTAAAGTGTTTCTTCTTTGTGGTATTATTGCTGTATTCCTTGCAGCAAGTGGTATATATGCAGTTGCCTCAAATAGTATTTTACAACGCACTCAAGAAATAGGTGTAAGACGTGCACTTGGCTCATCAGATGGAAAAATTATGCGTTTGTTTATGAAGCAAGCTAGCAAACAACTAATTTTTGGCCTAGTGGTGGGGATTGGTTGTTCAATTGCGCTAGTGCAATATATGTCAGAAACTATGATTATTAATATCAATAGTTATTTTATAAGTTTGTTTGGTGTGCCGTTTATGATTATCGCCATTGTGATGTTTGCGACTTATATACCGACTAAAAAGGTGGTCTTGATGGAGCCAAGTGAAGCGCTTCATCATGATTAGTTATTTTAATTTTTTATTATTAATATTATAGTGTTAAATAAATAATGCTCTAAATGATGGAGCAAAAAAATGTCAGCACTTTACATCGTTGAGAAGTGCTGACATTTAATGGAGTGTTTTGCCTGCATGAAACCAACAACCCCTTCGATTCTAATTGCAGATGATGATACGAGAATCATTACTGCGTTGAAGTTACTTTTAAAATCCGAAAATTACCAGGTCGTTACTGCGAGTTCCCCAGAAGAGTTTTTACGAATATTAAAACAAAAAGACTTTTCCGTTACTTTGATTGACTTAAACTATCGAAGTGATACCACATCAGGCCAAGAAGGTTTGCAATTAATTGCTGATATCAAAGCCATTGATGAACAATTACCTATTGTAGTAATGACAGGATATAGCAGTGTTGACATTGCTGTTGAAGCAATGAAGTTGGGCGCCGCTGACTTTGTACAAAAGCCGTGGGGTAATGATCGTTTACTAGCAATTTTACAAGCACAAGTTCAAATACGGCAGATGAAAAAGCAAGGGGACAGGCTTAGTCAAGAAAATGCTCTATTAAGAAAGCAAATGTCAGGTAAAAATAGCGACATTATTGCTGAATCATCTTCGATGAGCCAAGTTTTAGCACAATTGAATAAGCTTTCGTTGAGTGAAATGAGCATTTTACTGACCGGAGAAAACGGCACAGGTAAAAGCTTATTGGCAGCATATATTCACGCGCAATCGGCAAGGGGAAAGAATGCACTTATTTCAGTGAATATGGGGGCGATAACGGAATCACTGTTTGAAAGTGAAATGTTTGGTCATATTAAAGGGGCATTTACCGATGCTAAAGAAAGCCGTATCGGTCGTTTTGAACTTGCGGAAAATGGCACCATATTCTTAGATGAAATTGCGAATATCTCCTTAGCGCAACAAGCCAAGTTATTACGTGTTCTAGAAGAGCATCAGTTTGAAAAAGTTGGTAGTTCGAAAACTCAGCAAGTTGATGTGCGGTTAATTTCGGCTACTAATGCCAATTTATCTGATTTAATTGCTGAAGGTCATTTTCGCCAAGATCTATTGTATCGTTTAAATACGGTTGAAATTAGGGTACCAGCATTGCGAGAGCGTACCGCTGATATACTGCCGTTAGCACAACATTTTTTAGCTCACTTTTCAGAAAAATACCGTATTCCTTTGCCAGAAATTGATAACGATGCTAAACAAGCAATGTTAACCTATCAATGGCCTGGTAATATCCGAGAACTTGGGCATATGATAGAAAGAGCGCTCTTTTTGAGTCAAAACAATGTGGTAACTGCGCAAGACTTAGGGCTAAGTTATTCACGAGAGATTGATGGTTTTGATATCAATGATGCCAGTTTAGATGCGATTGAAAAACACATTATTAATCAACGACTAGTTCGTTTTGAGCATAATGCTCATGATACAGCCGAGTCTTTAGGCTTAAGTCGTAGTTCTTATTATCGACGATTAGAAAAGCATAATTTATGAGGATAAATAGCTAATTAAAATGGAAGCTTCGACAAAGCAAAAAACAGCAATATTTGAAAATAAACTGCTTTCTCTCGCCTTATGTATTGGTTTAATACCAACTGTTTGTTTATTTATCGCTTTATATTTTTTGTCGTTTTCTTTAGCGGCAAAGATTTTGCTGATGTTCTTTGTGCTGGTTATTGTTATTTATGGTGCTTTTGCTATTCGTCAAAAAGTCATTTTTCAACTTAGAACGGCAACTAACCTTATGGAGTCAATGAGCTATGGCGATCACTCGGTTAAAGCGCGACAAACGCACTCGGGAGGTGTATTAAATGAATTTAATCAAATGTTTAATAAGCTGTCTAAATCACTTGCTCAACAGCGTTTGCTCACTAAAGAACATCAAATACTGTTAAATAAAGTTATAAGTCAAATTGATGTAGCTATTATTGCCGTTGATGATAAGGCGGGGATTTCGTTAATGAACCCTAATGCCGAAAAGCTATTTCATTGCCGGTTTGAAGAAGTAGAAAATTGGCCAATTAGTACCATAGGTTTGCAAAATATAATTACAGGAGAGCATCGTAAAGTTGTTGAATTTGAGCTCGAACATACCAAGAAGAAGGTTTACATTTATACCGATGAATATTTTGAAAATGGTGTAGAGCATAAGCTGATATTTATTACTGATATTCAAAGCATTCTGCGTGATGAGGAATATCTCGTTTGGCAAAAATTGTTACGAGTATTGAGCCATGAAATTAATAACTCATTAGCGCCTATCACCTCAATTAGTGAAACTCTGACTCGCTTATTAGCGAAACCTATAACTAGCGAGTCGTTTGAACAAGAACTGAAAGCAGATATTCAGGAAGGGTTAAGTGTCATTACTGAGCGCTCCAACTCATTGAATAATTTTATTAAACGTTACCAAGAACTAACAAAACTTCCTTTGCCAGATAAAAAAATATTTAATTTGGCGTCTTTGATAAAAAGTATCGTCACACTTTTTCATAACAGTACTATTGCAACCGACGGTACTGACATCACGCTATACGGTGACGAGGACCAAATACAACAGGTGTTAGTCAATATAATTAAAAATGCTGTTCAGTCAATGCAGGGGCAATCTCGAGCAGATAGTAGTGGAGGTAAATTGACAATATCTTGGTACAAACATGAAAGTTTAGTGAAAATTAAAGTGTTAGATCAAGGTACTGGTATTAGCAATTTAGATAATATTTTCGTACCATTTTACACCACCAAAGCAGAAGGTAGTGGTATTGGTTTAGTTTTAAGCCGTCAGATCATCAATAATCATGGTGGCGACTTAGTTATAGCAAATCGAAAAGGTGGGGCTGGTGTTGAAGCAACAATAGAATTACCGACTACATAGCCACTTTGAAATGACATTAAGCTAAGGCAGCCGAAACTGCCTTTTTAATTTTTTGAGATCTTAGTTAAAACTAAATATCGAACTTAATACCTTGTGCCAATGGCAGTTCAGTTGAATAGTTAATGGTATTAGTTTGACGACGCATATAAGCTTTCCAAGCATCTGATCCTGACTCACGACCACCACCGGTTTCTTTTTCGCCACCAAATGCGCCACCAATTTCAGCGCCTGAGGTACCGATGTTAACATTGGCAATACCACAATCTGAGCCCCAGTGAGAAAGGAAGTTCTCCGCTTCGCGCAAATTATCGGTAAATATCGCTGATGATAAGCCCTGTACGACATCGTTTTGAATCGCGATTGCATCGTGTACGTCACCAGAATACTTGATCAAATATAAAATAGGGGCAAACGTTTCATGTTGTACCATATCAAAGTGATTCTCGGCTTCAACAATGGCCGGTTTAACATAACAGCCTGACTCGTAACCTGCACCTGAAAGTACTTCTCCGCCACAGAGTAAGTTACCCCCTTCAGCTTGCACTTTTTCTAAAGCGTCTTTGAACATAGTCACAGCTTGCGTATCGATAAGCGGGCCGACATGATTGTTTTCGTCAAGCGGTGTGCCAATTTTTAAGCCTTGGTATGCTTGAACTAATACTTCCTTAACTTGTTGATAAATTGACTCATGAATAATTACGCGCCGAGTTGATGTACAGCGCTGGCCACAAGTGCCAACAGAGCCAAAAACAGTGCCTGGGATCGCTAATTTTAAATCAGCGTTTGGTGTTAAAATAATGGCATTATTACCGCCTAATTCCAGAATTGATTTGCCAAAACGAGATGCGACCACTTGTCCGGCATGGCGGCCAACTCTTGTTGAGCCTGTTACTGACATTAACGGTAGTCGTTTGTCATGTAACATAGCTTCACCAATAACATTACCAGCGCCAATCACTAAGGAAAATATGCCTTCTGGTAATTCATTTTCTACTAAAACGTCTTTGATAATGTTTTGGCAAGCGATTGCCGTTAAAGGGGTTTTTTCTGAAGGTTTCCAAACAGTGACATTGCCACAAATAGCTGAAATCATAGCATTCCACGCCCAAACAGCTACCGGAAAATTAAAGGCTGAAATAACGCCAACCACGCCTAATGGGTGATATTGGTCGTACATTCTGTGCAGCGGGCGCTCAGAATGTAGTGTTGAGCCGTCAAGCTGACGTGAAAGACCAACAGCAAAGTCACAAATATCGATCATTTCTTGAACTTCGCCTAATCCTTCTTGTAATGACTTACCCATTTCATAAGCCACTAACTCTCCTAGTGGTTGTTTAAAGTCACGTAAACGGTTACCAATTTGACGAACAATTTCCCCACGCTCAGGTGCTGGGAATTTTCGCCATTGCACAAATGCCTGCTCGGCAGTAGTGATCACTTGCTGGTAATCTTCATTTGAACACTGGTAAACGCTGGCAATGGCTTTACCGTCTGCGGGCGATGAAATGTTAAACTGGCCATTGTTATCAGTAGTCAACCAGTTCACACCTGTTGATGCGCCATAGTTATTAGCTTTTATTGCTAATGTTTTTAAAAATTCCATGTTGTTCCTGTATTACTCTATCAGTTATGTGATTGTTTATACCGACTTCAATTGTCATGGTTGAAACCAGCGAAAATAAATAATATATGTGTTGTTAAGTAACGCTTGGTCGTTGTCAACTTAATTGCTTTAAGCCCATTTCAAGTACTTTGATAAACTTATCTGCATCGCTTTTAGTAAATGCCAGTGGCGGTTTAATTTTTAAAATATTATAAAATCGTCCTTCAGTACTTAACAAAACAAAGTGCTGTTTGAAAAACTCAATTAACCAAGCTGTTTTCTCTGTCGCTGGTGCTTTTGTTGTTTGATCTTCAACTAACTCGACACCAATAAATAAACCTAGGCCGCGAACGTCACCGATAATTGAAAAGGTGAGTTGTAATTGCTTGAGTTTATCTAACAAGTAATTCCCGGTTGCTAACGCATGCTGTTGCAGTTTTTCTTGTTGAATGACGTCAAGCACAGCGCTGCCAATTGCGCATGAAACGGGGTTACCGCCAAAAGTGTTGAAGTACTCCATACCGGTAACGAAAGCATCGGCAATTTCTTGGGTGGTAATGACGGCAGCCAACGGGTGACCATTACCAATAGGTTTGCCTAAAGTGACAATGTCAGGCACTACATTTTGAGTTTCAAATGCCCACATATGGCTACCAACCCGGCCAAAACCTACTTGTACTTCGTCAGCAATACAAACCCCACCAACGGCATGAACTTCTTGATAAGCTTGCTTTAAGTAGTTGTCAGGCATGATGATTTGACCAGCAACGCCTTGTAGCGATTCACAAATAAATGCGGCGACTTTTTTATTATTGCTAGTAAGGTTTTCAATGTTTTCTCTAACATTTGCGGCATATGCTTGGCTTGTTGCTGGGCTATTGCCGGTATACTTTCCTCGGTAAGGATCTGGAAGTTCAACAATGTGCACATGCTCAGGTTTGCCATTGCCGCCAGGACCGTTAAATTTGTATGGACTCGCATCAATGCAAGCGGCGGTATTACCATGATATGCGCCATCAACAACTAAAAACTCTGTGGATTTGGTAAAGTTTTTTGCTAAGCGAAACGCCAGCTCGTTCGCTTCACTGCCTGAGTTAACAAACATGCAAACTGAGAGCTCGTCGGGCATAGTGGCAAGTAGCTTTTTAGCATAGTTGACAATATTGTCGTGTAAAAAACGGGTGTTGGTATTGAGCATTGCCATTTGTGCTTGACCTGCAGCAACAACTTTTGGGTGGCAATGACCAACATGGCAAACATTATTTACCATATCTAAATAGCCATTACCTTGCTCATCAAAAAGATAAGCACCTTGTCCTGAAACTATTTTTATAGGCTCTTTAAAGCTAAGACTTAGGCTTCTACCTAAATGTTGTTGTCGAAAATTAATGATTTCTTTTCGTGATAAGCCATTGTCAATCGGTTTATTACAGGCTAGTTTTAGTTGACATAAAACATTAAAAGCAGGTTCTGCTTTTAATTGCTGTAGTAAATGCCAAGCCGGTTTCACTGAAATTAAAAGGTAGTCATTATCAGGGCTTTCTTTTATGGCTTTTGCTGAATTGCACACCGTAGTGCACAGGCGTAAAGCAATTAATGAATAGAGCACATAGAGTTCGTTATCTGAAATAGGCGAAAGCTTATGATAGGCCGCAACAATATGCTTTAAAGTTGCTATCGGCTGTTGTTGATTCATTAATGCATATGCGCAAGCGACCGCTAATTCATTGATTTTATGACTGTAAACCATATCACCGAAATCTATTAGCCCAGTTATTCTACTTGGCTGGCTGATATCATCAATTAATAAATTATAGTCATTGGCATCATTATGGATAACGCATTGTGGTAACTTTGCCAGTAGAGGCAACGTATTAATTTGGTAATAATTGAGGAAATATTCAACTAGCTCAAGTTGCTGGCCAGTAAGTAAGTGCTTTTTACTTTGACAGACCCCATAACCTTGAGCTAAGTCCCACTCTAAATAACGATAAGCGCCAGCATGTTCAAAATCAGCCAGCGCATTGTCAATTTTACCTAAAAAATTGCCTAAACTGTGCCAAAGAGCTGGTGTATGGGCATCACCTTTACTTTGTGCATAAAATTGGCCTTCAAGAAATGTAAGTACTCGAAAACTAAAAGCTTGCTTGGTTTCGTTAACAATATGGCTAATCAGCTGACCATTGGCGTTACTTAAACAATATGGTGTTGCCATTGATTTTTTGTGTAAGTGCGCCATTGCTGCATTTTGCATTTCCAGTTCAATTTTTGGCTCATTGTTATTGGCTATTTTTACAATATAGCGTTGATTATTCGCACAGGTTAAAAGTAGATTTTGATCACAATAACCAGGAAGTGGCGTTAATGTTCCCGTTAACTGATATTCATTTTCTAAGAATTGATTTATTTGCCTAGTACTAAATTCAGGGGTTAGGGCATTAGTCATTATAAGTCCTACTTTCTGTAATAAACATCATTTGTATTAAGTACATAACCATTTAATTACGGCTCAATGGCTGAAGTATTTAAAGGGATTAAGGTAAATTGATAACGATAACTTTGTGCCGGTATGGTGTATTGCTTGTGCACCAATCGCCCCCATGATGTATCACCACCAACACCCATTTGTTTATGGTCGATATTCACTGTTACTAAATCTTTAAAGGCAAGCTCTGCCCCATGTTTAGTTGTGACAGGTACCAACCCTGAAGCAGAAGCAGAGCCATCTTGACCCGCAATAAAGTCGATATCTGCCTGTGTATACGGCCATGCGCTGGTACTAAGAGGTTGCTCTCCAACAATCAATAAACCGTTATCCGCACTATCTTTTAGCGCCATCCAGCGAACGTCTGTTTTATTAGCATTTTCTTGAGGCCGAGAATAGTGATGTACTTGTTCTCTAACCATTTGTTTATAAATAGCAATTCGCGCCGAGGTTTTTCTGTCAGCATAACTTTCGTGTGGGCCACGACCAAACCAAGATAAACGTTGAAAATTAGCCGGCATAGTTAGCTGCATGCCAACTCTGGGGATGTTAGGAAGCTTTTGATTTTCAGAAATATTTAATTCACTAGTCACTGTTATTTGGCCATTATTGTTAAGTTGATAATGTACTGTGTAATTACCAGCAAAGAACTTACTGGTATAATGGCTTTGTACTTCATAACCTGAGCTAGTTTTGTTATAGGTGATGCCATCAAGTGCTAGCTCTTTTGCCGCCTGCTGCCAAATTGCAGCCCAGCTTTGCATATTATTACCTAAGTCGTTGTCAGTTGGTGCACGCCAAAAGTTAGCTTGTAATGGCCCCTTTAAAAGCTCGGTATTGCCAGTTTTAAATTGTTTTAGCCAACCATTTTGCTTGTCAAAAGTGACTAACAACTGTGAATTTGAAAAGACAATGTCACCTTGCTGATTTATTGTGCTCTTTAATGGTGTTGTCGGCTTTTGGTCTTTGTTACCTGTTATGTGCTTATTGCTTTTATTCATTGCAAATAGTGGCAATTTGAACTGCTCAAATGCTGTTTCATGGCCAAGCTCTAATAACGGAATTTCACTATTAACAACAGCACTAACCGTAAGGAAATATTCTTTTACGCTCGGCTTTGCTATTTCTAGCTTGTTACTAAAATTTAATGCGACTTGGACTTTTTGGCCAGCACTAAGCTCAGGCATAGCTTGCTGACCTTCGGCAATTAGTTTGCCGTCGGCTTCAACTATCCATTTCAACGCATATTTATTTAAATTGATAAAATCAAAGCGATTTTCGACAATAATTTTACCCGTTGATATGTCACTGGCATGAAAACGAATCGGTTGGTAAACCTTTTTTACTTCATAGGCATGAGGGTGAGGCTCACGATTTGGATTCATTAAACCGTTATTTAGAAAGTTGCCATCAGTAGGTAAATCTGGGTGAAAATCTTTGCCATAAGCCCAGTATTTCACGCCATTTTCGTTGGTGTATTCGAGTGATTGATCAACCCAATCCCAAATAAAACCGCCTTGTAATACATCATATTGGTCAATTGCTTGCCAATAATCTTTTAAATTTCCTACCGAATTACCCATAGCATGAGCATATTCAATCATAATGGCCGGGCGTTTAGGGTTTGATTTTGCATACTTCACTAAACGTTCAATTGACGGGTACATTGGTGCAAAAACGTCAGTGTAACCTTCTTCACCTGCAGGTTCGTATTGCACTAAACGACTAGTATCTTGTGATTTTAGCCATTGGTAGGTTTGTCGGAATATTTCACCTTCGCCAGCCTCATTACCCAATGACCAAATAATAATTGATGGATGGTTTTTATCGCGCTCAAACATGCGTTTTGTTCTGTCTAAGTGTGCCGGTAGCCAGCTCATTTCATTGCCTAGCTGAGTTTTACTATTGATGGCTAGTGGATGAGACTCAATATTTGCTTCATCAATTACATATAAACCATATTTGTCAGTAAGTTCATACCAATACGGGTCGTTTGGGTAGTGGCTAGAACGAACGGCATTGATATTAAATTGTTTCATCAATTGAATATCACGTTCCATACTCGCTTTGGAAACTACATGGCCATGTTGTGGGTCGGTTTCATGGCGATCAACGCCACGTATAGTAATAGCTTTGCCATTGATAGTGAGCTGACTATTGATGACTTCAAGGTGGCGAAAACCAATATCATGTCGAACAGATTCTAATACTTCTCCTTTGTGGTTCTTTAAATTTACTAATAAAGTATAAAGATTTGGTGTTTCTGCAGACCATAATGAGGGCTGAGGTAAGCTTGCCTTTAACGTGAACTCAGTGCTTTTCTTAGCAGGTAGTGTTAGTGATTTTGAGCTCTTCGCAACCACACTCATGTTTTCTCTAGGGTCAAATAACAAAAACTCAACCTGCTGACTAGACTCAATAGTGGCATAATTTTCTAATGTAATATCAACAGCTAAGTGCCCGTGATCGAAGTTTTCGTTCAAGGTTGGTTTCGCATGAAAATCAAATATATGCTGCTTAGGGCTAGCATATAAATAGACATCTCGTTCGATACCTGAAATTCTCAACATATCTTGGCTTTCTAAATAACTTGCATCACTCCAGCGGCGAATTTGCAATGCTAACAGGTTATTACTCTTGTTTACGTAGTCGGTAATGTCGAATTCTGCAGGTGTTTTTGAGCCTTGGCTAAAGCCAACTTTTTTACCATTTAGCCAAACATCTAATGATGATTTTGCCGCACCTATATGTAAAAAGATTTGCTTGTTTTGCCATGATTTTGGCAATTGAAAAGCCTTTCGATAAGAGCCAATAGGGTTGTAGTCTGTTGGTGCATCTGGCCAAGTGGTGGCAAACGGAAAGCGTTCATCAAGGTAGATTGGATAGCCAAAGCCTTTAGTTTCCCAGTTTCCGGGTACGGGAATTGTACTCCAGTGGGTGTCATCAAAACTTATTTGCTCAAATCCTTTGGGTTTGTCAGCGGGTGAGCGCTGCCAGTCAAACTTCCATAAGCCATTTAATAACATGAAATTACTGCTTTGAGCTTTATTATTAATCAACGCTGCTTGTGGGGTTTGAAACGGAAACAGGGTGCTATGTGGCGGTAGCTTATTAATTGCAAACACTTGATGGTTTTGCCATGGCTCACGCTTTCCTTCGGCTGAGTTTGCGAACGCAGCTGCGAAGAAACCAGCAATAACTAATGCTGATACGAGTACTCTAAAATAATTCATGTATGGTTATTATACTTTTAATTTATACAATACTATTTATAATACAAATAAATTTTCGAGAAGCAAGTAATTTGTTTAGCGCTTTCAATGGTTAATTTTTCGTTTTGGTTTGGACTTTGTATGTGAACTCTATTTTAATGACACTATTTTACTAATAGATGTTAACAATAGGTTTAAATTATTAGGACGAGATTTAGCTAGTCTATTTTTCAATAGTCAATTATCATACAAATTATATTTACTTCATTTTTTAGGCTTTATGGAATCTTCACATCGCAATTTAACGCAACAGTTAGTTCATGAACTTGGCAAAGCTATTATGCAAGAGAAGTATCCTGTTGGCAGTAGTTTGCCGTCTGAAGCCGATCTATGTAGTCAGTATGGCATTAGTCGAACAGCAACACGCGAAGCGGTAAAAATGCTAACAGCTAAAGGTTTAATTAGCTCTCGTCCTCGCCAAGGTATTAAGGTTCAAGAATTAAAACGCTGGAATTTATTTGATACTGATGTTCTAGAGTGGGTGTTACACGGTAAGCCTGATTTGTACATGCTACGCCATTTCTTACAATTGCGATTAGCGCTAGAGCCTGAGGCAGCTTATTTAGCTGCGCAATATGCAGATAAAGATGATTTAGTACAAATAGAGGCTGCGTTAGTGCGTATGAAAGATGCCACCAATGGTTACGACGATACACATGAAGCAGACATTGCTTTTCATCAAAGTGTACTTTCTGCGAGTGGTAACCCGTTTTTTTCTCAGCTTAAAACTTTTATTGCAACCGCGTTAAAAGTCAATATTCGCTTTACTAACCGTATGATCCCAGTAACTTTAGTTGAATATCAGGCCCATGCTGATATCTTTGAGCATATTAAGAATGGCCAAGCCCAGTTGGCGTTTGATGCTGCATTAGTAACACAAAAGGCAACTTTAGCAATTGTTAATAAACAAATAGAAGCATTAGAAAGCCAAAGTTCATAGGCTATAGCGGCTTTGTTTAAATTTTACCCTAAAAAAGCTACCGTAATGGTAGCTTTTTTATTATTGGTATTAAGCTAAATGAATAGGGCGTTGACTTATTTTTTGCAATCGAATGCATTTTGTATAAATAGGCAAGACGTGCTATCACTGAACTACTTTAAATCGTTGTAAAAAAACGCTTTAACCAGACAACTAATGATTAAAATAATAAATAAGTGATATCGAAAAGATCATTGCTTTAATTTGAGGTTAGAAAATGAAATTGGAAATGTTCGATATTGGCGTATTTATCGTCTATGTTATCGGCTTATTGTTGGTGGCGCTGTATATTTCGCGAACGGACAAAAAAGAAGGCGCCGATACCGAAGATTATTTCTTAGCCGGTAAGTCATTACCTTGGTGGGCTATTGGCGCATCACTGATTGCCTCCAATATTTCCGCCGAGCAAATTATTGGTATGTCAGGCTCAGGTTTTGTAATGGGGATGGCAATTGCTTCTTATGAGTGGATGGCAGCGATTACTTTAATATTAGTCGGTAAATATTTATTACCGATATTCTTAAAGAATGAAATTTTTACCATGCCACAATACTTGCAGCAACGTTTTGACCATCGAGTTAAGACCACGTTAGCGCTGTTCTGGTTGCTTGTCTATGTGTTTGTCAATTTAACCGCTGTGCTTTGGTTAGGCGGCTTAGCCATTGAAACCGTGGCAGGTGTAGATTGGTGGTATGGCATGATCTTCCTTGCGATATTTTCTATTGCATACTCATTGTATGGTGGTCTTAAAGCCGTTGCCTATACTGATATTATTCAAGTAGTGCTGTTAATTTTTGGTGGTTTATTGTTAAGTTATCTCGCACTTGACGCTGTCGCCGAGGGGCAAGGGATGTTAGTAGGTTTTGGTAAGTTAACTACGGAATTACCAGGCCATTTCGATATGATTTTGTCATCTGATAATTCTCAATATACCAACTTACCGGGGATTTCAGTACTGGTTGGCGGCATGTGGGTAATGAATATTTCATACTGGGGCTTTAACCAATATATTATTCAACGTGCTTTAGCGGCCAAAAATATTCAAGAAGCGCAAAAGGGCATTGCTTTTGCGGCATACTTAAAATTGTTAATGCCAATTATCGTAGTGCTACCAGGCATTGCCGCGGTTGTTTTATATCCAAATCTTGCCGCGGCAGATAAAGCTTATCCTTCTATGATGGAATTAATGCCTGTAGGTATCAAAGGCTTAGTTTTTGCGGCATTAGTTGCGGCAATTGTTTCTTCGCTAGCGTCAATGACCAACAGCATTTCTACCATTTTTACTATGGATATTTATCGCCCAATCAAACCTAATGAAAGTCAACAGCATTATGTTGGTGTTGGTCGTGTTGCTACGGTTATTGCACTTGTTATAGCATTATTTATGGCTGAACCTTTATTAGGTAAGTTTGAACAAGCATTTCAGTATATTCAAGAGTTTACCGGTGTTTTCACGCCAGGTATTGTAGTGATATTCTTAATGGGTATGTTTTGGAAAAAAGCGACATCAATGGGGGCGCTTTCTGCGGCCATTGGCTCGGCGGCATTCTCATTTACTTTAAGGACCCTATGGCCTGAATTACCGTTTATGGACCGCATGGGCTTAGTCTTTTTACTCTGTTTATTTTTAATGGTTGCTGTCTCTTTAGTAGGCAAGTCGACCAATAGTGATACTAGTGTTAGTTTGGCAGAAGTGAGTTTTAACACAGAACGAAGTTTTAATATTGCAGCACTTGGTGTTGTGATAATTTTGACCTTTTTATACACCATTTGGTGGTAGTACTTTAGTTAAGTCTATTAAAGTGAATATGTTACGGCCGTAAATCTTTTGATTTACGGCCTTTTTATTTTCTTCCTTTATCCGCTGCTGTTCAGCCACTTTTCTTAAAAATTATAGCTCATAATAAAATGTTTAGACGTCTATACGTTTAGAGGTTGACATATCTAGAAATCCAAGTCACATTATAGCCTAAGAAAAGTTGTAATGATTAAGGCTGTTTGACGGCGTTATTTTATACTTAATAAATATTCGGAATTAGGTTAGTGCTATGCCCATTAAGATCCCCAATGAATTGCCCGCTTTAACGATATTAGACAACGAAAATATCTTCGTGATGTCTGAACGTCGTGCCGCAAATCAAGAAATACGTCCAATGGAAGTGGCAATTCTTAACCTAATGCCAAATAAAATTGAAACTGAAGTACAAATATTGCGCATGTTGGCGAATACGCCTCTGCAAATCAATGTTGAGTTTGTTCGTATTCATGCCAACGAGTCGAAAAATACTCCGCAGGCGCATTTAGATAATTTCTATCGCTTGTTTGATGATATTAAAGACAAGCAATACGATGGCTTAATAATTACCGGAGCTCCGTTAGCATTACTTGATTATCAGCAAGTGACCTTTTGGGATAAAATTTGCGAAGTATTTGACTGGGCAGAGAAAAATGTTACCTCGACCATGTTTTCTTGTTGGGCAGCACATGCTGCGCTATATCACCATTATGGCTTGAAGCGTCATTTGCGCGAACAAAAGCTGTCTGGTGTTTATCAACATCGCTGCTTAAAGCCAAAAGAGCAGTTAACGCGGGGCTTTGACGAAATGTTCAATGTACCGCATTCGCGTTATGGTTATATTGATAAACGTGATTATCAAACATTAGATAATTTGGAAATACTGGCAGAATCTGAAGATGCGGGGGTTTATTTGGTCGCCAGTAAAAATAAACAGCAAGTTTATTTAACAGGGCACCCAGAATACGATGCCTCAACGTTAAGCGAAGAATATTTTCGTGATCTCGACTCCGGTGCTAATGTGACAGTGCCAGATAATTATTTTGTTGGTGATGATCCAAAAAACGAAGCTGCAAACACCTGGCGCAGTCATGGCAGTTTATTATTTACTAACTGGCTAAATTATTACGTTTATCAAATAACGCCGTATCAATTAGATGCAGACCATATTCAAGCAATTCACCCAGGAAATTCACGTGGCTAAGCAAGTAAACTCAAATTCTTTATTATCAGCAAAGGTGCTGAAATCTCCCTCTTATACTTTGCTTCAGGCTCAGCTAGAAAAGCGTATTCTTATTTTAGACGGTGCTATGGGCACTATGATCCAAGCATATAAGTTTGAAGAGCAAGACTATCGTGGTGAACAATTTGCTGATTGGCATTGTGATGTTAAAGGCAATAATGACATGTTAGTGCTGACTCAGCCTGAGGTGATTAAAGCGATTCATCGTGAATACCTTGAAGCGGGCGCTGACATTCTTGAAACCAATACCTTTAATGCCACCACCATTGCCATGGCTGACTATGATATGGAGGCACATAGTGCTGACATTAATTTTCAAGCAGCACAATTAGCACGTGAAGTTGCAGATGAATTTAATGCCCAAAACCCAGCAAAACCACGCTTTGTTGCCGGAGTGTTAGGGCCAACTAACCGCACGTGTTCTATATCGCCTGATGTTAATGATCCGGCATATCGAAATGTCACCTTTGATGAGTTAAAAGAAGCTTACATTGAGTCGACGCAAGCTTTAATTGCTGGTGGTAGTGATATTATTTTAATTGAAACTATTTTTGATACCTTAAATGCTAAAGCCGCTATTTTCGCGGTAGAGACAGTTTTTGAAACACGTGGCGAGCGTTTGCCTGTGATGATCTCAGGTACTATTACTGACGCCTCGGGCAGAACTTTATCAGGACAAACCACAGAAGCTTTTTATAACTCGTTACGTCATGCCAAGCCGATTTCATTTGGTTTGAACTGTGCGTTAGGGCCCGTTGAACTTAGGCAATATGTTGAAGAATTAAGCCGTATTTCCGACGTTGCTGTTTCTGCCCATCCCAACGCTGGTTTACCCAATGCCTTTGGTGAGTACGACTTTACTGTTGAAGATATGGACAGGCATGTCGCCGAGTGGGCAAATGCTGGCTTTTTAAATATTATCGGTGGTTGTTGTGGTACTACGCCAGCACATATTAAAGGTATGGCTGATGCCGTTGCTAATGTTACTCCAAGGGAAATTAAACCAAGAGAAATCGCTTGTCGTTTATCTGGCCTTGAAGCGTTAACCATCAAAGAAGACACCTTATTTGTTAATGTTGGTGAGCGTACCAATGTAACCGGTTCTGCTATTTTTAAACGTTTAATTACCGAAGAAAACTACGACCAAGCTATTGCGGTTGCCTTGCAACAAGTTGAAAACGGCGCACAAATTATTGATATCAACATGGATGAAGGCATGTTGGATTCAAAAGCGGCGATGATTCGATTTTTGAATTTAATTGCCGGTGAGCCTGATATTGCGAAAGTCCCGATCATGTTGGACTCGTCAAAATGGGATATTTTAGAAGAAGGCTTAAAGTGCATTCAGGGTAAAGGTGTTGTTAACTCGATAAGTTTGAAAGAGGGCGAAGAAAACTTTCGCCAGCAAGCTGAATTATTAAGGCGTTATGGTGCTGCCGTAATCGTAATGGCTTTTGATGAAACTGGTCAAGCAGACACCCGAGCACGTAAGTTTGAAATTTGTCAGCGCGCTTATCATATCTTGGTTAATGAAATTGGCTATCCAGCAGAAGATATTATATTTGACCCGAATATTTTCGCCGTCGCAACCGGTATTGATGAGCACAATAATTACGCTCGCGATTTTATTGATGCGGTAGCCGATATTAAGCAAAATTTACCGCATGCGATGATCTCAGGTGGCGTTTCCAATGTCTCTTTCTCGTTTCGTGGTAATAACCCTGTTCGTGAAGCAATTCACGCCGTGTTTCTATATCATGCAATAAAAAATGGCATGGATATGGGCATTGTAAATGCGGGTCAACTCGCCATTTATTCTGATATTCCTGAAAATCTGCGCTTAGCTGTTGAAGATGTTATTCAAAATACGGATGATGGCGCAACCGAGCGCTTACTTGATGTTGCCGAAGAGTTTCGTGGTCAGGCGGGCAGTAAAAATAATAAAGCTGATTTAAGCTGGCGAGAGTTGCCGGTAATTAAACGTTTAGAGCACTCGCTTGTTAAAGGCATTAATGAATATATTGTTGAAGATACCGAAGCTGCAAGGCTTGAAGCGAATCGGCCGCTAGACGTTATTGAAGGGCCATTAATGGATGGCATGAACGTGGTCGGCGACTTATTCGGCGCTGGAGAAATGTTTTTACCGCAAGTAGTTAAATCTGCGCGGGTAATGAAACAAGCGGTTGCACATTTAAACCCGTTTATCGAAGCAGAAAAAACAGAAGCCAAATCAAACGGTAAAGTTTTATTAGCAACAGTAAAAGGTGATGTTCACGATATTGGTAAGAACATTGTTGGCGTGGTATTGCAATGTAACAATTACGACATTATTGATTTAGGGGTCATGGTATCGTGTGAAGATATTTTACGCGTTGCCCGTGAAGAAAACGTCGATATTATCGGCTTGTCTGGTTTAATTACACCTTCGTTAGACGAAATGGTGCATGTTGCAAAAGAAATGACCCGACAAGAATTTGAACTGCCATTACTGATAGGCGGTGCAACAACTTCGAAAGCACATACAGCAGTTAAAATTGAACCACAATTTCAGCATCCTGTGGTTTATGTGCCAAATGCCTCACGTTCAGTCTCTGTGGTTAGTAGTTTGTTATCGAATGAGTTACGAGATGACTTTGTTGCTCGTCAAAAAGCGGAATATGTGAAAGTTCGGGAGCGTCATTATAAAAAAGGCCCGCGTTCGAGCTTAATTCCTTTAGCCGAAGCGAGAGCAAATGCCGTACCGATAAGCTTTGATAACTATACCCCTAAAGTGCCGAATAAATTAGGGGTTACTGTGCTTGATGATATCGACTTAAATATTGTTCGAAACTATATCGACTGGACGCCATTTTTTATGACATGGCAGTTATCAGGTAAGTATCCTTTAATATTGCGACATGAAGTCGTGGGCGAAGAAGCAACTAAATTGTTTAATGATGCCAATGCCATGCTTGATGATGTTATCAATAATAAAAAGCTGACGGCTAAAGCGGTATTTGGTTTGTTTCCGGCGAATAGAGAACAAGATGATATACAGCTTTATACTGATGAGTCGCGTACTGAGCCGCTTATGAAACTTCATCAGCTGCGTCAACAAAGTAAAAAGCCAGCAGGGCAATACAATCGCTGTTTGTCTGATTATGTGGCAGATAAAGCTTCTGGAATTGACGATTATGTTGGGGCATTTGCGGTGTCAGCAGGCTTTGGCGTTGAAGCTTTAGTGAAAGCTTTTGACGCCGAACATGATGATTACAACAGTATTTTAATTAAGGCGGTTGCTGACAGGCTTGCAGAAGCTAGTGCGGAATATTTGCATGAACAAATTCGCAAAGAATACTGGGGTTATGCACCAGATGAAAATTTTGACAACGATGATTTAATCCGAGAAAAGTATCAAGGTATTCGACCTGCACCCGGTTACCCGGCCTGTCCAGAGCATACGGAGAAAGGCTTGCTATGGCAGCTGCTTAATGTTGAAGAAAATATAGGCATGGAGCTCACCTCGAGTTTTGCCATGTGGCCAGGTGCCGCCGTTAGTGGTTGGTATTTTGCTCACCCTGACTCGAAATACTTTGCTGTGGCTAAAGTAGCGGAAGATCAAGTGGAAAGTTATGCCGCACGCAAAGAAATGACCATGCCACAAGCTGAACGCTGGTTGTCTGCAAATTTGGATTATGAGCCATCGTAACTGTGCTGCTGGGTAAATATACATTTACCCAGTATTATGGCTATTTGATCAATTCAAGTAACTCATGAATGGTTTTGATTGGGGTTATTTTAGCGCCTAGACCTTCCATCGATTTATGGTAGTTTCTATAGGGGATAAATATGTCATCGAAGCCATGCTGCGCTGCTTCTTTAACGCGTGGCACGCCACTGTCAATTGGTCTAACGTCGCCATTTAGGCTTAACTCACCCATAATGCAAGTGGTTCTAGGTACCGTAAATTCGTTTAAACTACTTAGAAGTGCGGTTACTAGGGCTAAATCTATACAAGTTTCTGACTCATCAATTTTTAAGCCGCCAACAATGTTAAAAAACGTATCGTGAAATATCTTAGTTTTGGTATGTTTACGTAAAATACCCGTTAACATTTTTATCCGATTCATGTTTAGGCCAACACAAACTCGTTGCGGAAATTCCGCTTCAGTTTCTGTTGTTAGGCACTGAATTTCTAGCAATAAATTCCGGTTACCTTTACGAATACACGTAATTGCTGAGCCCGGCGATTGCGTTGTTGAGCCAGATAAAAATATTTCGCTGGGGTTATCAACACTGAGCATGCCTCGCTCACACATTTTAAAAATCCCAACAGTGTCAATGTCACCAAAACGGTTTTTATTGGCGCGTAAAGTGCGTATTTGGCCATCGTTGGTATCAATGTGTAGTAAAGCATCTACAATGTGCACTAAGGTTTGCGGTCCTGCAATTTCATTATTTTTATTGACGTGGGCAATAATAAACATAGTGACATTATTTTGTTTACAGTATTGCGTTAACGATTGCGCGGCACTTTTTACTTGTGAAGGTGAACCTGGGCTACCATTAGCATGTTCAGTGACAACGGCTTGAATTGAGTCAATAACCGCAAATTTAATTTGATGTTGCTCCAATTCTTCAATAATGGCTTCAACACTGGTTTCAGACAATAAATAAAGTTGCTCGGGGTTATAGTCGAGCTTTAAGCGCTGCACACGATTTTTAAATTGTGATAATGACTCTTCCGCGGTGCAATAAAGTGAGGCTTTAGTTTGCGAAATGCGTGCAACAAGATCAGATAAAAGCGTTGTTTTACCAGCACCGGGATCACCTGAAATAATATTAACAGAGCCAGTTGTAACACCACCACATAAGACGCGATCAAGCTCGCCAATGCCGGTTAAATGCTTTTCTGCTTCATGTGATTCAATGTCATTGATTTTTTTAGAGCCACCACCAACACCACCAGCATAACCAGCAGTAGATTTTGATTTGCCCGTCACACTATTTTTTTTAGCTGTAGAAATTTTCATTTCCGCAAGCGTGTTCCATTCACCGCATCGGCACTGCCCCTGCCAACGAGGGTAATTCATACCACAATCGGTACAAACAAATTCAATTTTAGCGTTTTTTGCCATTGGGTTTTTAGAGCCTTTTAAAAGGTTGAATGATTATTGCTTATTTTGCTCAGTAATTGTAAATATTGATCAAGTTTAAATAACGTTAGCTGAGTTGGCGTTACAATTTTGCGACTGAAAATATAGCGGTTAATGCTGTCAAAAAAAAGTCGCTTTGATACCTTTATCTCTATGTGGAGAGCTTTTTAAAGGCAATTACAGGTTATGTACTGCTGTTTAGATAAACTATCACGATATATATTAACTTATTTTTAGTGAACATTTTAATACTTATCTTATGTAAACATGGGCTTGTGGTTATTATTTTAAGAGTAAATATTTTAAATAGTATAACGACCTTAATACTGTAAGGTACGATTATTGCTTTAGCTTACAATAAAATGTTTAAATTCGTAGCGTAAAGGTATGACTAAAATGTGTTAATGCACTAACAATCTAATTATACTCAGGCAAGTATTTGAGTATGTGAATCATTTTCTGTTATTTAAATTATTATAATAAAGCAATTAATGAATAAAGATTTTTCAAAATATCAAAAAATTATCGATGACTTTAGCGGCCAAGTTTTAAATTCTGACTTTGAAGCTGCTTTTTCCTCTGCTGCTAAAAATATCCCCAAAACCGAACGTTTTTTGTTAAAAATGGAGTTAAAGCGCTTAGCAGCACCATGTACACGTCTAATCGATTTACGAGGCCATGTTGATGGCGAATGCAAACCTTTCGAGCATGAAGGAAGAACACACTTTTTAGATGATATTGCGATAAAAGTGTTTACTGACGCATTTGTGCGCTATAGCGGTTATACCTTTGGTGTATACGAAGCGACTATGAGTACAGAAAATAATTTTCGTATTATTTATCAAAAAGAAAAAAGTAACATTAATGTTGCGAAGAAAATAGAACCGGAGAAAGTTTTCGAAAAATCTCAATACCCGGCGAAGTTTTATAGTTTTGGGCCCTATCATAATCGTATTGAAGAGCGCATGAACTTCGCAATTCCAATTCAAGTGTCTTTTCAAGGCAGTGGTAGTATTGAATGCACCAGTTCTGATATAAGTGTCAATGGCTGTAAATTTCGTATTAACGGTATTCAAGCGATTAAAGTAGGGCAAGAAGTCACTATTCGCTTTAGTGGCTTAGAAGGTGAATTTCAATTTGGTACTGATAGCGAGTTTATTTATGAGATAAAAAATATCTCAGTTGCTGATAATTTGCAGCTAGTTGGCGCACAACGTGTTACTGATTCATCGGCTCGTCGAGATGGTTTTAGTCAGTTTTTAAAAGGTTTTGTTCAGGGAAATAAACGTCGATACAAAATTAATTTAGATAATACAATCAAAGCATTGCAGTCGCGTAGTTTTGAACAGTATGTTATGCCTAAATCAAATGAACTGCCGGTTTTTATGGAGAAAAGTGACAGCAAATTAGTGCCTAAATTTGCCTTAACTTGTAACAACAACCAGAATGTTTATCAGTATTGGCAAGATGAAAAACGTTACTCTACATTATATTGTTTGATTTCACCTGAACGAATTGAGCGATTAAAAAAGCTTTCGGTGTCAGGAAAGCAGTTGCTGGTTTTTAGTTTTATTCATAAAAGCCAAGGCAAGTTTTACTTTTATACCGCTGATGAATTACAACTAGCTGAAGATGAAGAGTTTCGAACACAATTTCTCGGCTTTGCCGCTGCTAAGGCAAATTTCGCTGTTTCATTATTATCTTTAACTGATGTTTTTCCAAAGCGGGCAGAATCACCTTTTACTTTGTCAGATACTATTTCTAAGAAAAATGAATATTTAAACGCGCAAGCACCAGCGGAAGTTAAAGCGCAAATTGCCAGTACGCCATTGGTGATTGTGGTTAAAGACATTACCCAAGACGACGCCGTAAAGGCCTATCAGGCGTTATCGTATGATGGTATTAATACCGCTAAGTTAAAACAATTTGGCCATAAACGTTTAAGTCGAAAATATAGTGTTGATGAAGTTGGGATAAATTATCAAAACCAACGGCAAGAATTGCGATTTAAATATAGCACGCCGGTTTATGTTGAAATTGAAAAAGTGAAATGGCATGGCGTTTCACATGACTTTTCAACTTCAGGATTAAAAATTGAACTTGAAAAAGCGACAGTGCTTATTAAAGGGGATATTGTAAATGTTACCTTCCCAGCATTACAAAAAATTACCTCAGCATTTCAGCTTAAAGCTTTGCCATACGAGGTTATTCGCGTTGATAAAACCAAAACTATTATTAACCTGCGAGTGTTCGTTGAAAAGCACCAACATATTGGACGTAAATTCTTTAAGGCGCTAATTGATAAAAACCGCGATAAATTAACCCCAGATGAATATGCTATGTCTACACCAGGCTTGGCAAAAGCATTGCGTAATATTTATAGTGCCAGCTTAACAATTCCGTCGTTAATGATCCAAGCAAGTGGTAGCCGATATAAAATTGAGGCGATTGCTAGTGGTGAGAATTCAGGAAAACTGAACTCGGCAATGCGGAAGTTGAGTGATCGAAAAGGCTATTTGAATTTGTACCCATTAATTGGGCAAGCAGATGTTTTAGCGAGTTTAGCGACGCAGTTGAAAAAAATGCAGCGCATTGATCAGGCAAAAACTGAGTTGTTATATGTCGCTATCAATCATAGGGCGAATATTATAGAAGAAGCTGTTACAACAAAAGTGGTCACGGAGTTGGGTTCAGAAAAACTTAAACATATGTTTATACATCAGGCATTGAAAAAAGGAGAATTTTTCTGTGTGATGCTTAAATTATCTCGCACCGCTGAGCCAGATATGGGACACCTTAACCCAGAACTTAGCTATATTGGCTCTTATGCGATTCATCGTGGTAAACAAATAGAACAAGAAATATGGAGTGTTGCAGGTGTCGCGCAAGTATTTGATGTTACCCAAGAAGAGCTATTTAGATATCAGCTAACTCGTAAAAAAGGCCGTTAAAGCCAAGTTTTAGTCACGTAATAGTAGGGCTGATTAAGCTATCAGCCCTTATCAATCTTATTTAACCTTACTATACCTTTATGCTAGCCAATGTAGCATGCAGTCTAAGCCCGTGTGGGTAATGCAAGCGTCAGCTTGCGCCAAAACGACAGGTTTAGCATGATAAGCAATACCTAAGTGAGCCGCCGCCATCATTACTAAATCGTTGGCGCCATCTCCCATGGCAACAGTTTGGTTTGGTGCAATATTAAATTGCTGCTGTAGCTCAACTAAGCAATCGGCTTTTGCTTGTGCGTCAACAACGCTACCTAGCACTTTTCCCGTTAAAGTATTGTTTTTTATTTCTAAAACATTTGCTGATACAGCGTCTAATGCCAGTAGCTCTTTTAGGTGTTCGGCAAAGTATGTGAAGCCACCTGATGCTATTGCAATACGCCATTGGTGTTTTTTAAGCTCTGTTATAAGACTTTCTAAACCTTCCATTAATGGCAGTTTATGAGCAACTTCAGCAAGAATACTCTCTGGGGCGCCAGTTAGTTTCGCCACTCGTTGATAGAGACTTTCGCTAAAGTCCAATTGCCCCTGCATAGCAAGCTCTGTAACTGCGGCGACTTCTTCGCCAACGCCAGCAAGTGCCGCTATTTCATCAATACATTCAATTTTTATTGTGGTGGAGTCCATATCCATTACCAGCAAGCCAGGTTGGCTTAATTTCGGAGCATTGTAAATTAATGCAGCTTCAATGTGCTTTTTTGTCGTAAAATTGATTAATTGCTCACGTGCTTTGTCGATGTTGGCTATGTCGACTAAAAAACGATAACTGGTTGCGCCGTTACGTTGATTGATGGCATTTAATCGCAAGGCTTTTATTTGACAGTGTTGAAGTATGTCTGAAAAATCAACCATGTTGATATCACTAAAAACAATTAATTCAACATTTAGTGGCGATGGTATTGAAGGATCTGCATTGCTATGGTGATTAGTGCTAGAGAGCTCGAATAATTGCTGTTTTCCGTCAAAGTAAATATTTAGCGTGAGGAGATTATCTTGTTCGGGTAGCCACTGTGCTAGGTTTTTCTCTTTGAGGTCACTTAAATATGCGGTGTTATTCGAACTTGTCACGGTTAAGCCTTATTTTAAATAGAGTTATTTATTGGTAAAACATGCGATAAAACGATTTCATCGGTACAAATATGGAGCAAATAGTTCTATAGTGTAACTAAAGACTCGTTATAGAATTATCGGAACGACTGCGTTTTATGAAGCAAACTGAACAGCCTTTATACCCTAAATTATCATCGATTTATAATAAAATATTGCAATTAGCTATAGCTATTTTCTTAATTATTGTTGTGATGAATTTTTGGGTGACTAGTCGTGATGAACAGCAAACTCAAATTCAGCAGCATGCTGATTCCGTAGCTAAAATGTATTTAGCGCAAGCCGCGTCATCTTCATTACCTTATTTATCGCGAGAACAAAGTGATTTACAGCAATTTGTTGATACATTAGCCCAGCAACCTTTGGTAAAAAGTGTTCACATTTACGGTAAAACAGGGCAAACGCTAGCGGCCTCTGAAGATTCGGAATCGATCAATGATTTGTTTGGCCTTTCAGCGATGAAGGTCAATCAAAGTAAAGATATTACGCCATTTGTGCATGAATTAAGACTGGATGCCTTGCAAGGGTATATTCGGCTTTCATTACATCGGCCTTTATTGGTTGATAATTTATCGTCAAATAGTTATTCACAATACGACATTATGCGTTTATTGATGATAGTAACCGGAATTATAGGCTTTTTACTCACCCGTGGTTTAAATCGATTTAGCCGGCAAGGATATCGGTTACCGAAAAAGTAATTTGTTTATGACAAAATTTTTTAATTAACTATTTTCGGCAGTATAGTGCGAATATTCTTTTCTAACGCGGCAGCTAAGTCCGCTTTTGGCTCTGGGCGCAGCGCTGATAGTGCATTGAAAACATCAAGCAAACGTAACGGGGAATTGTTTTGCCCTTGAAAGCCATAAAGAGGCATTGATGGTGCGTCTGTTTCAAGTACTAAACTATCAAGTGGTAGTCGCTTTATCGCCTTAATGGTTTTCTCTGCTCTTGGATAAGTAATGGTGCCGCCAATACCGAGTTTAAAGCCTAAGTCGATGTATTGGCAGGCTTGCTGATAACTGCCAGAAAAGGCATGAATAATTCCTGCATTTTGTAACTTATACTTTTTTAGCAACGGCACTATGTGTTGATGTGATCTTCTATGGTGCACAATGATGGGTAACTGAAAGCGTTTTGCTAGCTGTAGCTGGCCATCGAAAATGGCTATTTGTTGTGCTAGATTGTTTTGTTCTTTATCGATTACGCCATCAATGCCCGCTTCACCTATGGCAATTAATTTTGTTAAATTCTCGGCTACTAAACTAGCTAAATCGGTTAAACAAGTTGCCGGTAAATCATTAAGAAACCAAGGGTGTAGGCCTAAACATGGAAATAGGCTAATAGGGCTAGCGTTATGCTGTTCTACTAATGCTAGCGCTTGTTGCCAGTTTTTTGGGCCGATAGTAGGAATAACAATATTATTGATATTGGCTTGCTGACATTCTATTAGCAACTGCGGGAGATTGCTTTTGAAAGCATCAAAATCAAGATGACAATGACTATCGGTAAAACTGAGTCTCTTAGCCATCTTGTTTCCTTCTGCATATTATTCTGCTAGTCAATGATTAAATTAATTTTGCTGCTCGTTGGGTTAGGGCGTCTATAACACCAGCTAATTTGTAGTGCTCAACAAACTTTTCATCAGGCGTTTGTTTATGTATAAGAACATTGGCCAAATAGACAGCTTGCGCGATACCAAAACTTTTCTGCAATAGTTTCTCAGGTTTGTGGTGCAAAATAATTGCTTCAATAATTTGATAAGAAAAGCCCCAAGTATGCAATAAGTAGCCGCCAACATGACAATGATCAATTGCGAAGACTTTATGCTCTAAAGCCATGTTATTGCCGTTTTTAATCCTGTGTTTAAAGAACAAAGCGGTAGATTTTTCATTAACTTCAAACAAGACAACCTTACCTAAATCATGCAAAAGGCCTGCAATCATAGCATCTTGCTTTAACTCAGGTTTTACCATAGAGGCGGCAAGTTTTGCGGTTGCTAAACAATGTAATTGTTCATCAAGAATTGAAAAATCTTTAATTTTAGGATTATAAGAAAATAATTCAGCAGTCATTACGATACAACATAAGGTATCTAAACCCATTTTAGTGATGGCTTCACTAATATTCATCATGGGTTTACCCGTGGTGGCAAAGGTATTATTAGTAAACTGTAAAACCTTTGCGGTTAGGGCAGGGTCTTGCTGAATTATTTTAGCAATTTTACTGGAGTCGGTATTGGCTTCTTTTAGTACAGCATTAAGTTGCATATAAACCTTTGGCGGGCTAGGCAAAGTTTTAATGCTGGCAACGGTTTTAACAATAATATCTTTAGTGATTGCTTGGTTATTGTTGGCTAACTTGCCAATAGTATTGATGATAACTTTGCTTTCAATCGGCAAGGCAAAACAATAATGTGCTATGTCTTGAGATTGAGTTTCACTGTCATCAATGAGTATTCTAACGATCTTTGGAAACTTTTTAGCAACCATCTCCAATACCGCTTTGCCGTCACTATTATCAATTTCAGCCGCACAAACGACAATATTGAATTGATGTTGTGATAATGCGGAAACAGCTGCATGCAAACCTGTTACATGGGCAAACTTAGCTCGAGACTTAAGTAACTCCTGCTTAAGTTCGAGCAATTGATTTTCTAGATTATCAATCAATAATATTTTCATTTATAACACATTATTCCTGAGTGTTTATTTGTGATTACATACGTTCCATTACGTCAATACCTAAAATATCTAAACCTTGTTTTAAGGTATTGGCGATCATTTGACAAAGCGCTAAACGAGACTCTTTAACATTGTCGTTAATATCGTCTTTTAAAATTGGACAGGCTTCATAAAAACTCATATACAAGCTAGCTAACTCATATAAATAGTTACATAACAGGTTAGGCGTACATTCGCTGATAACAGCATCAAGTACGTTCTCAAGTTGTAATAATTTTAATGCTAAGGCTTTTTCTTGCGGCTCAATAATAGCAATAGCTTGCTGAGTGTCAGCTTTACTATAATTTGCTTTGCTAAAAATACTTTGAATACGAGAGTACGCATATTGTAAATAAGGTGCTGTCGCTCCTTCAAAACTTAGCATGGTTTTCCAGTTGAAGATGTAATCACTGGTACGATTTTTTGATAAGTCAGCAAACTTTACTGCGCCAATACCAACTTTTTCTGCAACCTCATTCAGCTTTTCGTCAGAGTAATCAGGGTTTTTCTCTGCAATGACAGCTTTTGCACGAACAACGGCTTCATCAAGTAATTCTGCAAGTTTAATGGTACCGCCAGTACGGGTTTTAAATGGTTTACCGTCATCACCCATCATCATGCCGAATGGACAGTGATCATAGCCAACATGCTCAGGTAAGAAACCAGCCTTACGGGCAACAATTTCTACTTGTTTGAAATGCAATGCTTGGCGGGCATCTGTAAAAATAATAATGCGATCGGCATTTAGTTCACCACTGCGGTAGCGACATGCTGATAAATCGGTTGTTGCATATAAGTAGCCACCACCTGATTTTTGTACGATAAATACTGAAGGATCGCCGTCTTTGTTGGCCATCTCGTTAATGAAAACTACTTTCGCACCTTGATCTTCAACAGCAATTTTTTGTGCCATTAATTCATCAATAACGTTAGATAAGTCATCGTTATAGGCACTTTCACCCATAATGTCATCGCGGGTCAAAGTAACATTTAGTTTTTGGTAAATTTCTTCACTATGGGCAATTGAAATATCAATAAACTGCTGCCAAAGTTTCGCACATTGTGTTTCGCCACTTTGTAATTTCACAACATAGTCACGGGCACGGTCAGCAAAACCGTCTTCATCATCAAAACGTACCTTAGCTTCACGATAAAAGTTCTCTAAATCAGCAAGAGCAGTTTCAGCTACTTCGTTGGACGCAAGCTTGTCGCTTAAATGTGCCAGCAACATACCAAATTGTGTGCCCCAATCACCCATATGGTTTTGACGAATAACATGCTCACCACGAAACTCTAAAGCGCGAACAACAGCATCACCAATTATGGTCGAGCGTAAGTGGCCTACGTGCATTTCTTTAGCAAGATTAGGTGCAGAATAATCAACCACAACTTTTTGTGGTTTGGCTGATTGGCTAACACCTAACTTGTTGTCAGTTGTCACTTGGTTTAGTTGCGTTGCTAACCAATTTTTATCTAAATGAATATTAATAAAGCCAGGGCCTGCTAATTCTACTTTTTCGGCAATGCCTGATAAATCAAGCGCATCAACAACTTTTGTTGCTAACTCTCTTGGATTTGTTTTGAGCTTCTTAGCTGCACCCATAACACCGTTTGCCTGATAGTCACCAAAGTTTGCTCTGTTTGATAGACTGATCGCTGGATTTGTTCCTTCCGGCAAACCTGCTGCCGTCATAGCTGCACTAACTTTTTCACTTAGGATGTTACTAATATTCATGTAAATTAACTCTTTATTGGATTGCAAACTCAACGCTGTTTTAATCAACCTTGAGTCGATAAGCGTAAGTTAAAATATTACGCTTATGAATAAGTTACGCGATAGAATTTCGCTTGTCACCATTGATGAACAATTAATGTTCACGTGTTTTGTGGAACACAATATCAGGGTGGCGTTCTTGCGCTAAGCTTAGGTTGACCATAGTTGGTGCAATGTAAGTTAAGTTATCGCCACCATCTAATGCCAAGTTATCGTAAGCTTTCTTTTGAAATTGCTCTAATGTTCTTTCATCATCACAGGTACACCAGCGCGCCGTAGCAACACTAATTGGTTCGTATATAGCGTCAACATTGTATTCAGTTTTTAATCGTTGCACGACAACTTCAAATTGTAGTACACCAACCGCACCAACGATCATGTCGTTAGAATTTAATGGTCTAAATACTTGTACTGCACCTTCTTCAGAGAGCTGGATAAGACCTTTTTGAAGCTGCTTTGCTTTAAGCGGGTCGCGCAAACGAATGCGTCTAAACATTTCAGGCGCGAAATTTGGTATGCCACTAAACTTCATATTTTCACCAGCGGTAAAGGTATCGCCAATTTGAATACTGCCATGGTTATGCAAACCGATAATATCACCGGCAAAGGCCTGCTCAACATTGGAACGATCACCCGCCATAAAAGTTACCGCGTCAGCAATTTTAACGTCTTTGCCGATACGTACTTGTTTCATTTTCATGCCTTTTTCGTACTTGCCTGAACAAATACGCATAAAGGCGATACGGTCACGGTGTTTTGGATCCATATTCGCTTGTATTTTAAATACAAAGCCAGAGAATTTTTCTTCTTCTGCGTTTACGGTACGAGTATCCGTTAAACGTGGTAAAGGTTTAGGAGCCCATTTGGTTAAGCCGTCAAGCATATGGTCAACACCAAAGTTACCTAATGCCGTACCAAAAAATACCGGAGTTAACTCACCTTTTAAAAACTCTTCATGATCAAACTCGTGTGATGCGCCGATAACAAGTTCTAGCTCTTCACGTAAATCTTCAGCATAGTGTCCAATTTCAGCGTCCAATTCAGGGTTGTTAATACCCGTAATAATACGCTTTTCTTGAATGGTGTGACCTTGACCTGACTGATATAAAAATACTTCATCCGTTAAAATGTTATATACACCTTTAAATTCTTTACCCATGCCAATTGGCCAAGTAATTGGTGCACATTTAATTTTTAATACGTCTTCAACCTCGTCCATTACTTCCATTGGGTCACGAACGTCACGGTCCATTTTATTCATGAAAGTAATAATTGGTGTATCGCGTAAGCGGGTCACTTCCATTAATTTTATGGTACGTGCTTCTACACCTTTTGCAACGTCAATTACCATCAAACATGAATCAACGGCAGTCAGTGTACGGTAAGTATCTTCTGAGAAGTCTTCATGGCCTGGAGTATCAAGTAAGTTGACTAGGCAATCAGCATATGGGAATTGCATAACCGAGGTAGTGATTGAAATACCACGGTCCTTTTCCATTTCCATCCAGTCAGATTTTGCATGTTGGCCTGATTTTTTGCCTTTTACCGTCCCTGCTTTTTGTAAAGCTTGACCGAAAAGTAGTACTTTTTCAGTGATCGTCGTTTTACCCGCATCAGGGTGACTAATAATTGCGAAGGTGCGACGTAAATCGACTTCCTGCTGTTGTACAGACATGCAAATTACCTGTTATTTAGTGGATGAAATAAATTTAGCGTAAATTTTAAAGCGCAACATTATAGCGAAAACCAAGACGAAGGGCAGTAACTATATGCCGAGAAATCGGTATTATTTTTGATTTATTTTCTCAATCTGAAAAATTAACCGCAAAAAACTTGACTTTATAGATTACGGTTGTAATCTTTGTGTTGTTGATTACAATTGTAATCAAGTTGAATTATACCCGATGAATGTGTGGAGCTAGGTCAATGGAACAGCAAATGGCTGATATCAGCAAAGCTGAATTTGAAGTATTAGAAGTGTTGTGGCAACAGTATCCGGCCGCGGCAAGCGATATAGTTGAGCGACTCAGTAAGAAAAAAACTTGGCATGAGAAAACCGTAAAAACTTTACTTAATCGATTGGTAAAAAAACAAGCGGTTGGTTTTATTAAAGAGCAGCGCCGCTATTTATATTCCCCATTGTTTGAGCGAGAGCACTATACGCAAGCAGCAAGCAAAAGTTTAGTTGAGCGATTGTTTAGTGGTCAATTATCGCCTTTAGTTGCTGGCTTTGCTAAAAATAAGAAGTTAGAGCGAGATGATGTCGAGGCACTCAAGTCACTTATTGACCAATGGGAAAGTGAGCATGATTGAGTCATTATTTAATGTGTTAACCAATGCGATAATCCCCCTAACCTTGGTGTTGGCTTTAGTACTTTTGCTACGGCCGGTACTGTTAAAGTTTTTCGGTGCTAATAGCACATATTTTACTTGGCTTGTCGTGCCACTGGCATTGATAGGTTATCACTTAGCACCTTTGTTGTTTAACTCGGAGCGTCAATTCCTCGCAAATAATAATATTGAGCGTATATTAGTGACCTCTAAACAAGCACTATCGCATATTAATGATTTCAATTGGCTCGCTATTATTAGTGCATTTATTTCCTGCTTTTTGCTGATAATTGCAGTAATTGAGCATTGGCAATTTAAGCGTACCTTATTGCCCGCAGCACACAATATCTCTACTCGTATAGAGCAGAGTTTACGATCAACAATTGCTAAACGCCGTTTGATGCTTGTTGTCAGTGAAAGTATTGAAAGTCCGATGATCATAGGTTTACTAACACCTAAATTGGTACTGCCGAGTCGTTTTCTCGAAATATATAACCAAGAACAACAGCAACTTATTGTTGCGCACGAAATCTGTCATTTTGATCGCAATGACATTTATTGGAACCTATTGGCATTTGCTTTAATTGCCTTGTTTTGGTTCCACCCGTTGGCATGGCTAGCCTATATTAGGTTTCGCCGTGACCAAGAGCTTTCCTGTGATCAAACTACGCTGGCGCGCAAGCCGTTAGATAGCAGGATTAACTATAGTAGAGCATTGCTAATTACCGCACAACAAAAGCAACGATTCGCTTTTGCTCACTTATCGTTTAATGAATATGGAGATAAAACCGTGATGTTAGAAAGAATAACGCAAATTAAAAATTTTAAGGTGATGGGAAAGCCAGCAGTAACTGTTTATGGTGTTATATTGACTGCCCTAATGACCAGTATAAGTTATGCCGGCCATGTTGGCATGCAAGGCCAAACGGGAGACCAAGTCAAACATAAACAAGCCGTTAATGATGTATACCCAATTATTCGTATTGAGCCTAAATACCCAATTAAAGCTGCGAAAGAAGGTGTAGAAGGTGCGGTTTTACTTAAGTTTGATGTTGATAGTGAAGGTGCAACTAAAAACATTCGCGTGGTTGCTGCACAGCCTGAAAAAGTTTTTGATGATGTCGCTATTACAGCTTTGTCGAAATGGAAATATGGTTCAAAAAATCATGCAACTAAGGAGGGGCTAGTTGTCCAACTTGATTTTCGTATGGACAAGAATTCAAATCAACCCATTCACCTTGTGGAAAGAATTGAAGTTTCCAAATAGAGCCTGGAGTAGACCTTAATAAAAAAGACCAATTATTTGGTCTTTTTTTAGTTTTAGGCTAAATAAATAGGAAGGATGATTTAAAACAAAAGCATTCAACAAAAGTTATTAAAAAACAAGGAATAGTCTATGCTTTAAATTAGTTGATTTTAGTCATTCCAGTGGTAACCTTAAAAAATATAAGGTTTTTTATAATTGTGCTTAAATTGTTTGATTTATATCAAGCTCTTTGAGTTAGCGTTATTGTATTGTCGGCGCATGATATTTTGGTAATGACATTTTTATGAGGAATAACGTTGTTGCATCTCGTTGTGGTATTGGATTTTTATGGTTGATTTAACGCGCCGTAATTTTTTGCGAGCAAAAAAAGTTTCTACGCCACCGGCGACTAGGCTGCCTTGGACAGCTGATGAAACTTTATTTACACGAGGTTGTACACAATGTGGCAAGTGTTTAAGCGCTTGTGAAGAAAATATTATTGTTAAAGGTGACGGTGGCTTTCCTGAAATAAATTTCAGTAAAGGAGAGTGCACATTTTGCCAACAATGTGTTGTCGCTTGTGATGAGCCTTTATTTAACACATTTGAAAGCAAACCTTGGCAACTTAATATTGAAATTACCTCTGATTGTTTGGCAACTAAGCAAGTTCATTGTCAAATTTGCCAAGATAGCTGTGAGCCCGAAGCCATTATTTTTAAATACCTTCAGGCATCAGTACCTCAACCCAATATTGTATTAAGTGATTGTAGTAGCTGTGGGGCTTGTGTGTCAGTTTGTCCTGAATCAGCAATTAAGTTATCAACATCCTTGTTAGGAGCAGACCATGAGTGAATTAGAGCAATTAATATGGAATGTGCTGGGGTACTCCTCAATGCCATTTATTTTTTTGTTTGGTTTTATCGCCACAGCGATTGTCGCAGTTTTTATTTTAAAAATGTTTGGCGCTAAGCCAAGCGAGTAATTTAGTTAGTTTGTTCTTCGTTGCATAAAACGAGTTACCGAACGTTAATAAGAGGGCAATAAATGTGATAAATCTTTTAGAAGAAAGCCCCGTAAATATAGCTGGAGTTATGTTTATGGCTCATCCTAAGAATGCGGAAAAAGTAGCGGAAAACTTGGCTGAGTTTCCCGGTGCTGAAGTACATGCCAAAGGAGAAAATGGCAGTTTGGTAGTTACGGTCGAGGGACTCGAAGGCGAAGAAAATCAAGCTAAACGTATTATTGAAACAATTACCGATATGGGCAATGTTAGCGGTGTTATTTCATCATCATTAATATTTCATCACAATGACGCTGGCTTACCTCAGCATCAGGGGAAAAAACTATGACTTTAACTAGACGTGACTTTATAAAAGCAAACGCTGTTGCTGCAACTGCTGTTGCAGCAGGGGTTGCAGTACCAAGTGCAGCTTCAAATTTGATCACTAATTCATCAGAAAGCACTATTAAGTGGGATAAGGCGCCTTGTCGTTTTTGTGGTACTGGCTGTAGTGTTTTAGTTGGTACACAGCACGGAAAAGTTGTTGCTACCCAAGGTGATCCTGAGGCTGAAGTTAATAAAGGCTTAAACTGTATTAAAGGCTATTTCTTATCAAAAATTATGTATGGTAAGGACCGCTTAACCCAGCCTTTATTACGTATGACTGATGGTAAGTATGATAAAGAAGGTGACTTTGCACCGGTAAGTTGGGATAAAGCATTTGATGTTATGGCAGATAAGTTTAAGGCTGCTATTAAGAAAAAAGGCCCGACATCTGTTGGTATGTTTGGCTCAGGCCAATGGACGGTTTGGGAAGGTTATGCAGCTTCTAAATTGATGAAAGCAGGCTTCCGTTCTAATAATATCGATCCAAATGCTCGTCACTGTATGGCGTCTGCTGTTGGTGGCTTTATGCGTACCTTTGGTATCGACGAACCGATGGGCTGTTATGACGATTTGGAAAATGCTGATGTATTTGTGCTTTGGGGCTCAAATATGGCTGAAATGCATCCTATTCTTTGGTCGCGTCTAACTGATCGTCGTTTAAGTGCACCGCATGTTAAAGTACATGTTTTATCAACCTATAAACATCGTAGTTTTGAGCTTGCTGATAACGGTATGATTTTTACACCGCAAACAGATTTAGCCATTTTAAACTTCATTGCAAACTACATTATTGAAAATAATGCTGTTAATGAAGACTTTATGAAAAAGCATGTTAATGTTCGCGAAGGGGTAACTGATATAGGCTATGGCTTACGTCCTACACATCCGCTAGAAAAAGCAGCTAAGAACCCTGGAAAAGGTGGTTCTAAGCCAATGAGCTTTGAAGATTACGCTAAATTCGTCAGTACTTATACTGTTGAGTATGTGTCAAAACTTTCTGGTGTACCTGAAGCTAACTTAATTGAAATGGCGAAGCTTTACGCGGATCCAAAAGTGAAAGTTACCTCATTTTGGACTATGGGCTTTAACCAACATACCCGTGGTGTTTGGGCGAATAACCTAATGTATAACGTTCATTTATTGACGGGTAAAATCTCTGAACCAGGTAATAGTCCGTTCTCATTAACGGGTCAGCCATCTGCATGTGGTACCGCACGTGAAGTAGGTACTTTTGCGCACCGTTTACCAGCTGATTTGGTGGTTAAAAACCCTAAGCATAGAGCCTTTACTGAAAATATTTGGAAGCTGCCAGAAGGTACAATTCCACCAAAACCAGGTTATCACGCGGTTTTACAAAACCGTATGCTTAAAGACGGCAAGCTTAACGCTTACTGGGTGCAATGTAATAACAATGTGCAAGCTGCAGCGAATATGAATGAAGAGACGTTGCCGGGCTACCGCAATCCAGAAAACTTTATTGTTGTATCTGACCCATATCCAACGGTTACCGCACAAGCCGCAGATCTGATTTTACCAACCGCTATGTGGGTTGAAAAAGAAGGGGCATACGGTAACGCAGAGCGTCGTACCCAGTTCTGGCACCAACAAGTGAATGCGCCAGGTGAAGCACGTTCAGACCTATGGCAGTTAGTGGAATTTTCAAAACGCTTTAAAGTGGAAGAAGTATGGCCAGAAGAACTGATTGCTAAGCAACCTGAAGTTCGAGGGAAAACACTATTTGATATTTTATACGCTAATGGCAATGTCAATAAATTCCCAATGTCAGAATCAAAAGGTGATACTAACTTTGAAGGTGATCATTTTGGCTTCTATATCCAAAAAGGCTTATTCGAAGAGTATGCTGAGTTTGGCCGTGGCCATGGTCATGATTTAGCTGACTTTGATCGCTACCACGAAGAGCGCGGGTTACGTTGGCCAGTGGTTGATGGTAAGGAAACTAAGTGGCGTTTTAGAGAAGGCCATGACCCTTACGTTGCTAAAGGTAGCGAAGTACAGTTTTATGGTAAAAAAGACAATAAAGCGATTATTTTTGCATTACCTTATGAGCCACCAGCAGAGTCTCCAGATGAGGAGTACAACTTATGGTTAAGTACAGGTCGTGTACTTGAGCATTGGCATTCAGGTTCCATGACAGCGCGTGTACCAGAGCTTCATAAGGCATTTCCTGATGCCGTAATATTTATGCACCCAGATGATGCGAGAGAACGTGGTCTGCGTCGTGGTGATAAAGTATTAATGGCTTCTCGTCGAGGCGAAGTCGAATCACGCGTTGAAACTCGCGGACGTAACCGTCCACCAAAAGGCTTAGTATTTATGCCTTGGTTTGATGCTAAGCAGTTAACTAATAAGCTGACACTTGATGCAACAGATCCGCTTTCGAAAGAAACGGATTATAAAAAGTGTGCGGTTAAAGTGACTAAAGCCTAATTTTGACGAATTTATGCATCGGTAATTAACGTTACCGATGCGGTGGAGTAAAAAAATGAAATTATTATCTTTATTAGCTGTAGTAGCAACATTGTCGGTAGCGTCAATTACAATTGCACAAGAAACAGTTAACTCTGGTGGTTTAGCAACAATTCGCGGTGCTGCAACGCTTGATGAAACACGTGAAGCAGAAAGACTAAAACGTGTGATTAAAGACAAAAATCCAATTGCTCGTAACTATGTACACCAACCACCGGTAGTGCCACATCAAACTCGTGGTTACCGTGTCGATTTAAATAGTAATAAATGTTTAACTTGCCATAGTTGGAAACATGCTGCAGAAACTGGTGCGACAAAAATTAGTTTAACGCACTTTGAAACTCGTGATGGCAAAACCTTATCAGATGTTTCACCTCGTCGTTATTTTTGTTCGCAGTGTCATGTTACGCAAGCAGATGCAGCTCCATTGGTTGAAAATACCTTTGAACCAGTTGAATCATTAGGCAATGAATAAGCCGTTACAACGCAAAGGGGTTTAAGATGCTAAAAAATATTTGGACGTTTTTAAAATCGCCAAGCAGTGCTGCGATGTGGTTTATTCTCGCTATAGGCTTTGCCGGTGGGATAATTTTTTGGGGTGGTTTCAATACTGCGTTAGAAGTAACTAACACTGAAGAGTTTTGTATTAGCTGTCATGAAATGGAAAATAATGTTTACGAAGAATATCGTGAAACTATCCATTATGCTAACCGCTCAGGTGTACGCGCTACGTGTCCTGATTGTCATGTTCCTAAAAAATGGACTGATAAAATTGTTCGTAAAATTGCTGCCAGTAAAGAAGTTTGGGGTAAACTTACCGGCTTAATTGATACCCGAGAAGAGTTTGTTGATCATCGTCGTGCAATGGCCGAGCGTGAATGGAAACGCATGAAAGACAATGATTCATTAGAATGTCGTAACTGTCATAACTTTGAATATATGGACTTTTCGGAGCAAGGTAACCGCAGTGTTAAAATGCACTCTGATGCACTAGCGTCTGGCGAAAAAACCTGTATTGATTGTCATAAAGGTATCGCTCACGAGTTACCTGATATGAAAGGGGTTGAAAACTGGTAATTGCTAGTTTAAGTTAATCACATTGAAAAAGCCGAGCAATAGCTCGGCTTTTTGTTGTTTTTTGTAAAATTGCTAAATGATTAAAATATAAATATGGTGAGTGAAAATTTGTGTTTATCATGGAGAGATAGCCTTGTTAAGTCCTGAATATAAGAAATATACCTTAGCAGAATTGTATGATGTGTTAGCAGCTATAGATGCAAAGCGACACCCTGATAATTATCAGAAATTGATCACGGAAATAGCGCGTAAAGAAAAACTTGAGAAAGAAAAGCTGACACAACAAACCCTTAAAGAGAGTTTACATGATGTACAACGCGATAAAGTTGAACAACAAGCGATAACAAGTTATTGGGACGCTAAATCAGCAAAGCGTGATCAGCAGCAAATTATTACTGTGCTTGGCTTTATAAAGTTTGCCATTATTCTAGCGGTATTTTGCGCTCCGGTTTATTTCAACTCATTTTTACTTGCGCCAAGTTACGACGAAGTTGTTAGTCGCTTAGCTTGGTTCATATCTATCTTCGCAGCCGTAGCTTATGGCTTTTCAAAATTTAAGTATCGCCGCCAACAAAATACGAATCAGGGCTCATCAGAAGCACAGCAATTTGAGCAGAATGTAGGTGGTACAACTAATACTAAGAAAGGTGATAATGAGCCTTGGCTAATTGTTTTGGTCGCAATTATTATCTTAACAACGACTTTTTTTATTACCTCAAAGAGTTTACCTGTAATTGCTCATCTGTATGTGGTTAATAATGTTAAAACTACAAAGCTAGTGACCGTTAATAGCAAAGCGCGTCGATTTAGAAAAAAGCACTGTAACGGGAAAGTTTATTTAAGCGAATATCGTGATATGCAGCTAGATTATATTTGTGGGGTATTATCGAAGAAAACCTGGTCGGCACTAAATCGTGACGACAAGCTTAAGCTATATGGTAGCCAATCAAGTATTGGTTTTCTTGTTCAGCGTGCCGTAAGAGTGCAGTAATGGTTGTTTTACCTAAGCTAAATCGGCAGAGCTAGCTCAATAAATTAGTTAAATAGATTGCCAATAAAAATGCTTTCATCGTCATTTAATAGTTGCCTATTTTTGTGCGATTGACGCTGAATATGTTGTCCACTATATCTATTAGTTAGCATCTCAATGACTTGGCTTGGCTTTAAGCCTGTTATTGCGGTTAATTGGTTAACGGCATCATCCATCAATTGCTCAACAACGTCTTCAGTAGCCAAACTTTCATTTTGCCCGGTATTAGCAAAATGACGTGAAACTCTTGAGCGGGTATTAGCTTGCATACTGTGCATTGAAATTAATGGTTTATTAGATGTTAAATGCAGTTTAATTACTTCTACATTATGGAAATAGAGGCGAGGCGTAAAAAAATGTAGTTAAGTGTTATTCCCGTTAAAATTTTTGTTTAACTATAGTTTTTTAGACATAACAATAGCGTCTTCGTAACCAAACCCTGAGTTACTTGGGTAGTAGCCAGTCCGGCGAGATATTTCGGTAAACCCCTGATTAATATATAGCATTTGGGCACTTATATTCTTAGCACGCACTTCTAGAAAAATAGTTTCGGTTGATAGCTGTTTACAGTGTTGAAAAAACTGTAATAACAATATTTTTCCGTAGCCTTTCCCTTGCTGCTCTGGCGCAACACAAATATCCATTAAGGTCGACTCACCGGCAACATGCTCACCTACATAAAAGCCAACAATCACCTCATCAATTATTAAATACTCGCCAAAATATCGACCACCTATGCAGCTTTTAAATGTTTTTTCACTCCATGGGTGTACATGGCAAGCTTGCTCTATTGGCATTAACTTTTCGGCGATTTCTAAACTGATGGTGCTGAAAGTGTGATTTACTGGAGCTGTCATGGTTTACTTAATACTTGCAGTGCTTGCCACAAAGTTCTTTTTAAGGCTTTTGAGGCCGCTATTACAGATAATGTCGGAGTTACTAAGCAATTGTGCTTAAATTCAATTTTGTCTTGAGCGCTAAATTGCCAATTAATTATACCTAAATCTAAGGTGTGGTTGTTTATCGATAAATCAGCACTACTAACCCCTAAGCTATGAATAATGTCAGTGAACAGTTGCTGATTAATTAAATCACTAATATCAACGCTCAAAGTCGCATTATTTTGCCTAGTGCTTTTAATGTTATGGCTTTCTGATTTCGAAGCAGCATCGCAAGCGCTTGCTTGTGCTGGAAGCTCTCTACGTTGCCAAACGGTAATGTCCATAGCCTTTAGCAAATCAAATTGTCTTTTGGTAATACTCATGTGGTTTCAGGCATTTTAAAAATCATGGTTATCATGACAGAGTTTGTTACTTGGAAAAACTAGAAAGCTAAAATAAATTGGAAAAATATTAAGAAAGGAAAATGGCAGGGGTGGAGAGATTCGAACTCCCAACCGTCGGTTTTGGAGACCGCTGTTCTACCAATTGGAACTACACCCCTGCAACGGATTCGAATTATACTGATGCAAAGCCAAAGGTAAAGCGCTAATTTAAAAAAAGATACTGTTCGCTTAAATAATCGGCAAAAGTTTCGTTTTTATTGCGCTAAATATCTGTTTTGCTGCTTTATCGCTCAGTTTAGCTCATGTTACAGAAACGAGAGTGTTCAGGGTAAGGGTAAACATCTGCATAAACACCTTTGGCGACAGCTTGTTGGCAGGTTTGCCAGTATTCAGCTGTTAACAGATCGGCATGATGTTTTAAAAATGCTTGTCGATAGCGATTATTTGCTAAGGCAAAAGTTGCTATTTCTTCTGGAAAAACATCGCCTGGGGCAACAGAATACCATGGTTCGGCGGCATAAATTTGTTCTTCGGTTACGGGTTCTGGTTTGACACGGAAATTTACCTCATTCATATAGGTTATTTCGTCGTAGTCATAAAATATTACTCGGCCATGGCGAGTGACGCCAAAGTTTTTCAATAACATGTCGCCGGGAAATATATCGGCGGCAATTAATTGCTTAATGGCTTTGCCATATCCATACATGGCATTCTCAACTTCTTCATCACTAGCCTTAGCAAGATATAGATTAAGTGGTGTCATTTTACGTTCAATATACATATGTTTTATGATCACCAAATCGTTTTCGTACCTTAGTAATGACGGCGCTACTTCACTAAGCTCCGTTAATAAGCGTTCTGAAAAACGATGTTTTGGAAAAGCAACCTCAGAATATTCCATGGTATCGGCCATACGGCCAACACGATCATGTAATTTTACTAAACGATATTTACCTTTGACATCAGCGCGGGTCATATTCTTACTTGGTGAAAACTTATCTTTAATAATTTTAAATACGTAAGGATATGAGGGGAGGGTAAACACCGACATCACCATACCTTTTATGCCAGGTGCAAGGTCAAGTTCATCTTCACTGTTATCAAGGTGGTCCAAAAAATCTCGGTAAAACTGTGTTTTACCTTGCTTATGAAAGCCAATAGCTGAGTACAAATCAGCACGCGTTTTATGAGGAATTAATCGATTTAAAAACTCAACTAAGGCATGAGGGTGTTGGCAATCCACAAAGAAATAGGCGCGGGCAAAACCAAATACCACTGCCATTTGCTCGCCTTGTGTGATCAAGGCGTCAATAGTTAAACCGCTTTTCTCACTATTTAATAAGGAAATTATAAAAGGGGTTTCACCCCCTGGGGAGATAACACGGCCAATAATATAAGCCCCTTTATTGCGGTAAAACACAGAGTCTAAAATATCAAATCGTAATTCTGACAGCTGAAAGCGGGTTTTGTGGGCTTGTTGACGAAACTGAGTGATCAGGGTGTTAATATCTTTCTTCAAATGCACAAATGGCACAGAAAAATTTTGGCTTTTCATAATATGGCTAATGGTTTGAAAAAGCCCATGTTCGGCGGGATGATAACTAGTATATATTTTCGGTGTCGGAAAAGCGTCTAAGCGTGTCGCAGTTGATTGCACAAAAATGTACGCATTGTGATAGTACTTGCGCTCAAACAAGTTACAAAAAACTGAGTTGTAAAAGCTTTCGGCTAATTCTGGTTGAGGGTGTTTGCTAAGCAAAGCGATATAGTTGTTTTTAACATGTTGCCAAAGTTCATCGTCAAGTGAGCTGATCAAAAAGTCTTGTTTGAGTGTGTCGAGCGTTTCTTTTACTCGAAGTTCATAAAAATTTGTGCGAGCTTTTGCAGCCGCCTGCACTTCTTGCCATTGATAATTTTCAAAGCGCGTTTTTGCCGACAATGTCATTTCTTTAAAAAGAAAAATATGGCGCTCAAAGCCATTGATAATTGTTTTTGCAATTGCTGCTGCCGTTGAATTCATATGGTAGTCCTTTTTCAGGTATCAAAACTCTGTTATTTCAAGCACACGGTTATCTTAGCTATATCTCTTGAAAACTAGATGACATTTTGCTGAATGTTCACTATTGCAATGATAAATGTTGCGATAGCTTTTCGTTGCTAAATGTTAAATATAATTGAAGCTTTATAAAGCTATGTTAATAAATTGTGCGAAATTGTCACCATGTAACATTAGCACTTTCACTTCGTTTTTTAAGCGCTACAATGCAGGGAAATAGTGCACTTTGTCATCATTAATTCGCAAGTTATGGCAAACATTAGTAAGTTGAGGCGATGTTGAATATGAATAAAAGTAAAGGTTTTACCTTAATAGAACTTGTCGTTGTTATTGTTATTTTGGGTATTCTTGCTGCTGCGGCGGCTCCTCGTTTTGTTGATTTGCAATCAGAAGCGCGAACTTCAGCATTACAAGGGTTAAAAGGTGCTTTGGCATCAGCATTAAGCACTAGCCACGCAAAATTATTGGTTAAAGATGCCGATAAAAAAATATTAAATTCAGCTACAACACCAAAAGCGGAAGATATTATCGCAGGTTGCTCTGGTTGTACTTTCGGCTTTGGCTATCCAGCGCCTGATGATAAAACTCTATCGGTTTTAGTTGATGGAATCGGCTTAGGACTTGACGGTGATTTTGTTGTCACAGAATTCACGGCAAATGGTAATGACAATTATAGTGCGGAAATTACCTTCGCTGATAATGTTGACTCGTCGACTAAAAAACTCCTGAATGACTCCTGTTATGTGAAATATACCATGAGCATGGTTGGATTAGATGAGCCAAGCGTTGAACTCGTTGCATGTGAGTGAACAAATACGCTGAATACGCGCTGAATGTAATTTTTCAAAATGGTAATCACGATCACTTTGCCTGATTACCTTTTTTGAATAAAATCATTAAAAAGCCATAGCTGCTATTTTTCTTGCTATTCATAGCGCACAGCACTAAAATTACGCGTTTTTTCATCTATTAAACCAGTTAAATTACCATGCGTGTAGCCGATTTTTCGTTTGATTTACCCGAAGAGCTTATTGCTCGATATCCAAAAGCCGACCGTTCAGCCAGCCGTTTAATGGCGCTAAACGGTAATAGTGGTGTACTCGCAGATGAAACCTTTACCGATTTAATTGAGCATGTCGCCGCTGGCGATTTACTGGTATTTAACAACACACGTGTTATTCCTGCACGCATGTTTGGTCAAAAAGCCAGTGGCGGTAAACTTGAAGTGTTAGTTGAGCGTTTGTTGGACGAGCACAGAGTACTTGCCCATATTCGCTGTAGTAAGTCCCCTAAACCGGGTAGCGAAATATTACTTGAAGGTAAAGTTAAGGCAACTATGGTAGCGCGCCATGACGCTTTATTTGAGCTTGAGTTTCATGGTGAACAATCGGTACTTAAAGTATTGGAAGAGGTGGGGCATATGCCATTGCCTCCTTATATTGACCGCCCCGATGAGGAAAGCGATAAAGAACGCTATCAAACCGTTTATAACGAAAAACCTGGTGCCGTAGCTGCACCAACCGCTGGCTTACATTTTGATGATGAATTAATGGCAAAGCTTAAAGCCAAAGGCGTTGATTTCGCATTTGTCACTTTACATGTTGGTGCAGGCACCTTCCAGCCAGTTAAAGTTGATGAAATTGCTGATCATATTATGCATGCAGAATATGTTGAAGTACCTGACAATGTTGTTAAACAAGTTAAACAAACCAAAGCTAAAGGCGGTAAAGTTATCGCGGTTGGTACAACGTCAGTGCGTTCATTAGAAAGTGCAGCAAAAGCAGCACAAGAAAAAGGTGAAAGCTTTAGCGAATTTTACGGTGACACCGATATCTTTATTACCCCAGGTTTTGAATTTCAAATAGTTGATGCTCTAGTGACCAATTTCCATTTGTCGGAGTCAACCTTGCTTATGTTAGTAAGTGCTTTCTCTGGTTATGAGAATATAATGACGGCATACCAACATGCGGTTGAACAGCAATACCGATTTTTTAGTTACGGTGATGCCATGTTCCTAACCAAGAAGACCAACGCGGGTAATTAGTTTTATTAAAGTAATCTAGCTTGCTAGCATCTCTAGCAAGAGTATAAATAACCGCTAGCCTGTTTCGCTAGTAGGTGAAGGAAGTAAAATGACAGACAAAACTGAAAAAAAAGCCATGCAGTATGAGTTGCTGACAACTGATGGTAAAGCAAGACGCGGACGTTTAACTTTTGCCCGTGGCACGGTAGAAACACCAGCCTTTATGCCTGTTGGCACCTACGGCACAGTAAAAGGCATGAAAACTGAAGAAGTGGCTGATACTGGCGCTGAAATATTGCTAGGCAACACATTTCACTTAATGTTACGCCCTAGCACTGAAATTATTGAACAGCACGGCGACTTACATGATTTTATTAACTGGGATAAGCCAATTCTTACTGACTCAGGCGGTTTCCAAGTATTTAGCTTAGGTAAAATGCGTAAAATTACCGAAGAGGGCGTGAAATTTAGCTCGCCTGTCAACGGTGAAAAAATCATGTTAACGCCTGAGCGTTCAATGGAAGTGCAACGCAGCTTAGGCTCAGATATCGTGATGATATTTGACGAATGTACGCCATACCCAGCAAGCCATGAAGAATCTAAAGTTTCTATGGAACTGTCTTTACGCTGGGCACAACGTTCTAAAGATGCCCATCAAGGTAATCCAAACGCTTTATTCGGTATCGTACAAGGTGGTATGTACGAAGACTTACGCGAAGTGTCTGTTGACGGCTTAACCAGTATAGGTTTTGACGGTTATGCTATCGGCGGCTTATCAGTAGGTGAGCCAAAAGAAGACATGATTCGCATTTTAGATCACACCACCCCCTTGATCCCAGAAAATAAACCCCGATATCTTATGGGAGTAGGCAAGCCTGAAGACTTAGTTGAAGGTGTTCGTCGCGGTATCGACATGTTTGACTGTGTAATGCCAACACGTAATGCCCGTAACGGACACTTATTTGTGACTAATGGCGTCATTAAAATTAGAAATGCTCGTCATAAAACAGATACTGGACCATTAGATCCTGACTGTGATTGTTATACTTGTAAAAACTATTCGCGTGCTTATTTGCATCATTTAGACAAGTGTAATGAGATTTTAGGTTCGCAATTAAATACTATGCATAACCTACGTTTTTACCAACGTGTAATGCAAGGATTGCGCGATGCCATAGAGCAAGGCAAACTAGATGAGTTTGTGGCCGAGTTTTATGCGTTACGTGATTTACCTGTACCACCATTAGCGGGTTCAGGAACAGAAACGGATTAAAACCTTAACAGGTTTGATTTCACCATTTAATCGCTTTAACTAGAACAATTAATTAGAAAAAATAATAAGAGGAATTTATGAGTTTATTTATTAGCCAAGCCCACGCTGCGGCAGCTCCTGCTCAACAAGCTGATGGTACATCAATGTTAATTATGTTGGCCGTTTTTGGTTTAGTATTTTATTTTATGATTTACCGCCCACAAGCTAAGCGCGTAAAAGAGCATAAAAGCTTAATGGCTGAGTTATCAAAAGGTGATGAAGTACTTACTCAAGGTGGCATCGTTGGTAAAATTGTTAAAGTTTCTGATGAAAAAGACTTTATTGTTGTTAGCATCGCTGAAGGTACTGAAGTTACAGTACAAAAAGGCGCTGTAAATGCAGTATTGCCAAAAGGTACAATGAAGTCTCTATAACGAGTCATTATTGTGAAAGCTTTGGCGACATTGAAAGTGCTTGTTGATATTTTATCAATTGGCACTTTTGCGTAACTAGAGCAATGAAATACTCATAAATTTTGTTCTAATATATTTACAGTTTATTAGAGCGATTCAAAAAGAAGATAGGATGAACTTGTGTTAAACAAATATCCATTGTGGAAGTCATTAATGGTGCTATTTATAGTGGCTATTGGTGCTTTGTATGCGTCTCCTAACCTTTATGGTGAAGACCCAGCAGTACAAATTTCAGGCTTACGTGGTGTAGAAACCACAGCAGCAACACTCGATAATGTTAAGTCGCAATTAGATAGTGAAAATATTACATACGCTAGTATTGTTTTAGAAAAAGGCCAAATTTTGGCACGCTTCAATGATACAGAACAACAACTACGTGCGCGTGACTTACTTGATGAAAGTATTGGCGATAAATTTTCTGTAGCCTTAAATTTAACACCGGCAACGCCAGAGTGGTTGGCAAGTATTGGCGGTACGCCAATGAAATTAGGCTTAGATTTAAGTGGTGGTGTTAGCTTCTTAATGGAAGTTAATATGAACGAAGCTATTGTTAAAGCACAAGAAAGCTTAGTTGATGATTTTCGCACCGGCTTACGCGGAGAGAAAATTCGTTATCGTTCAGTGAAAAAAGCTAACGATGTTATCAATATTCAATTTCGTAATGTTGAAGACTTAGATAAAGCAGATTCATTCCTATCAAAGCAAAATCGCGATTTGTTAATTGAAACAAACGAAGATACCTTAACTTTGTCGGCAAAAATGACCGAGCAAAAGTTAAAAGAAACCCGCGAATATGCACTTCAGCAAAACATTACCATTATTCGTAACCGTGTAAATGAACTAGGTGTTGCAGAGCCACTAGTACAGCGCCAAGGTAAAAAGCACATTGTTATCGAATTACCAGGTGTACAAGATACCGCAAAAGCGAAAGAAATTCTAAATGCCACGGCAACTATAGAGTTTCGCCTAGTTGATACAGAAGGTGATTTAGGTGCAGCTCTTAACGGACGAGTTCCAGGCAGCTCACAATTGTTGAAAGAGCGTAATGGCCAACCAGTATTATTGAAAAAACGCGTTATGTTAACGGGTGACCATATTGTTGACGCGGGTTCTAGTTTTGACGAATACAGCCGTCCACAAGTAAATATTACTTTAGACTCAGCCGGCGGCAGCAAAATGTCTAACGGCACTAAAAATAGTATCGGTAAACCAATGGCGACGGTATTTATTGAATACAAACCAACGGATCGTGTTGACGCAGAAGGTAATACTATTTTTGAAAAAATAGAAGAAGTTATCAGTGTTGCTACTATTCAAGCGCGTTTAGGTAAAACCTTCCGTATTACTGGTGCAGGCACGCAAGCTGAAGCACATAACTTAGCGTTATTACTACGTGCAGGTGCGTTAATAGCACCAATTCAAATTGTTGAAGAACGAACCGTTGGCCCTACACTAGGTGCTGAAAACGTAGAGCTAGGCTTCCAAGCGATTATGCTGGGCTTTGGTTTAGTGTTCTTATTTATGCTGGTTTATTACCGTGCATTCGGCATTGTTGCGAACTTAGCATTAGGTGCAAACTTAGTGATGATTGTTGGCGTAATGTCAATGATGCCAGGCGGTGCAGCATTAACCTTGCCAGGTATGGCTGGTATCGTATTAACCGTTGGTATGGCAGTTGATGCTAACGTACTTATTTTTGAACGTATTCGTGAAGAAATGCGTGCTGGAAAATCAGTTCAGCAATCTATTCATCAAGGTTACGATGCCGCATTCTCAACCATCATTGATGCTAACATTACGACTCTTATCGCGGCATTAATACTATTTGCTATTGGTACCGGACCAATCAAAGGTTTCGCGATTACTTTAGCTATCGGTATTATTACCTCTATGTTTACTGCCGTTGTTGGTACTCGTACGGTTGTTAATGCTGTTTGGGGCGGTAAACGCCTCGATAAATTATCTATATAGGGCATCAATACTATGCAAATTTTAAGATTAAAAGAAACTGTTGCCTTTATGAACTACCGTAAGGTAGCCATGATATTTAGTATTTTGTTAATGGCAGGGTCGATTTTTTCACTAGCCACCAATAAGTTAAATTTTGGTTTAGATTTCACTGGCGGTACCTTAATTGAGATCGGATTTGATCAAGCCGCAGATTTAAACCAAATTCGTGGCATTATGGACTCGAATGGCTATGATGACGCTATCGTTAAATACTATGGTTCAAGTCGTGACGTTGTTATTCGTTTAGCAACACGTGAAGACGTTAAAGCTGAAATGCTAGGTAACCAAGTGCTCGATATTCTACAATCAGGTACTGGCCAAGCAATCGACATGCGTCGTATTGAATTCGTTGGCGCTAGTGTTGGTGATGAACTTGCCGAGCAAGGCGGTTTAGCTATGCTAACGGCGCTTATTTGTATTCTAGTTTACGTTGCTTTCCGCTTTGAATGGCGCTTTGCTCTTGGTTCTGTTTTCGCATTGTTTCACGATGTATTGTTAACCTTAGGTTTATTCTCGGTATTACAGTTAGAATTTGACTTAACGGTACTAGCAGCAATATTAGCCGTTATAGGTTACTCCCTGAACGATACCATTGTTGTTTCTGACCGTATTCGTGAAAACTTCAGAAAAGTACGTGTTGGTGGCCCAGAAGAAGTAATCAATATTTCTTTAACACAAACCTTATCGCGTACCTTTATTACCTCAATTACAACCTTGTTGGTTTTAGCGGCGTTGTTCTTTAAAGGTGGTGCGTTAATTCATGGTTTCGCAACAGCGTTATTATTAGGTGTTTTTGTTGGTACTTACTCTTCAGTTTACGTTGCCAGTTCGGTTGCTTTAGCCTTAGGTATTTCGAAAGAAGACTTAATTCCTGAAGTGATTGAAAAAGAAGGTGCAGATCAACAAGAAATGCAACCTTAGGATTTCAAACGCCTGCTGTTAATAGGCGCTAAAACATAAAAACGGCTCGTACTATACGAGCCGTTTTTTTATGCATTCAAATTAAGTGATTACTTTAACCATTTCTGATAAGCGCTGATATTGGTATTAGCCAATGCCTTTTTTAGTAATTCAATGGTATTAGCGTTTGGGTTTTCATTTATGCTTTTTTGCCAATTGTCTCGAGCAATTTTCCGTGCTTTTTTATCGTTAATTTTATCCGCAGCTATTGCGCGTAAAAACCATTTCCAGCCGCCATCAACATTCAAGTCTATCAACGCACTAGAACTTTCGAAAGCCTCTTGCCAATTGCCTTGGTACAAAGCTACCAATACAGCATTTTCTAGAATAAAAGACTTTTCATCATCAAGTGCTAATTCACTACCTTGGTAAAAATCTGCTAAGGCTAAATCAAACTCACCCTGTTTTATATATAAAAAACCACGGGTATTGTAATAATTTGGCAACACTTCACTAAAAGGTAATTGGCTTTCAATATCAATCGCCTTAGTTTGTGCTTCAGTTGCTTGTACTAGTTTTTCTTGCTTAGCATAAATTTCTGATTTTACTGAATAAGGGGTCGAAACTTTATTGTTTAGCGATATTGACTTATTTACCATTTCTAACGCTTGTGGCAGTTCATTTTCAGCAGATAGCTCCACCGCTTTTGTTAAATAATAAATATTATCTTTTAAATCGCTGTAGTTTTTGTCTTTCTGGTAAGACTCGATAACTTTTAGTTGCTCAGGTGAAGCGCGACGATTAACTTTTTTAGCGATAACATCAGACACTAATTGTTGCTGAACTTCTTTAACACTAATGCCACTTTTTTCATAAATGCTTTTACGAATGGCCTTCATTTCCGACTCTAAGCTGTCGAGTCGAGTTACTAGCTTAGTGTTCTGCTCTATTTGCGCGGTAAGTTGTGAATTTAAGTTAGAGATTGCTAACCCGAACATGGTTATCAGTACAATTAATACCAAAACAAACAATATGGTTTCTAAGCGAAAATGCTGTTTGCTTTTTAAATTCATACGCTCATAAAGTGCATCAATATTTTCAATCGAGCTTTGTTGAGTTTTTGACTCTTGAGAATGTGCTTGCTTCATAAGGAAATCCTTCACTAATTGCCAGTCGCCATTTTATTAAGCAGCTCTTCTCCGCCTTGCTTAAGGCAGGCGCTGGATTTCATATATTCAAAGGCTATTTGTGGTTGCTCTAAATCAATATGGAAAATGGCAATGTTGCAGGAATTTTTGCAGCACCAGCATTTTTGTATTTGATATAAGGAATACATTAAGACAATTGAAAATATCGTACCTGTGCCTAAAAGCTCGGTAATTTTATCCATATTCTCGCTGGTAACTAATAAATAGAAAACAATGGCTATTGACGCTATTGAGATAATTAATAAGGTGATATGAAACTTAAAATAAAAGTTTAATCCTGATTTCGTGCTATCAATAAAACGGTTCGCCGCTTTGGCATAAAGTGATAACTGCTCGGTAGGAATGTTTGATAGTATGTCCATATGCTGTGTGCCTGTATGTCCATTAATTAAGCTACTCATTAGTATAGTAAATCCTCTGTAGAACACCAAAATAGCCCGTTTCTTGGAAAAAATTAACTCAGAATTATTCATTCACTATAAAGTCGTTGTCATAAATTTGACTTGTTTGTGTCACCTGTTTGTCAAGTTAGCGAAATAAAAACTACACATTATTTCAACATTTTTGTCATTTTTGCTCCGTACTATTATCGCATATTTTTTAATAATAAATCTGCGGAGCAGAACTGTAATGAGTATCAAAAATCTATTTAAAGTAAGTGTAATTGTAAGTGCTATGGCTTTAGTTGGTTGTGGTGGCGACATTAAAATTGAGCCAACCGTAAACGACAATAGTGTTGATAACAGCACCAATAACTCGAACAACACCGACGGCGGTGGCAACACGGGCGACACTAACCCTTGTGCAACACGTGGCGACTTACAAGGTTCGTACGACGGCCGCGATTGTAATTACACAGCAGCATTTGCCAGTAAAAATATTGAAATAGAAACTGACTTAACCTTTAACGAATTACCTGAAGACGGTGTTCACGTATTTAACGGTGCGCTGCTTATCGGTAAAGATTGTGACACGACTACAGGCTGTACTATTGCTGCCAACGGCCCAACATTAACCGTTGTTGAAGGTGCTAATCTAGCATTTACCTCTGGTGAAGCAATTATTCGCATAGGTCGTGGTGCTAAAATTAACGCTATTGGTACTTTAGAAAAACCAATTACATTCACTTCTGCTAATGCTTACGAGCGATTAGATGTTGTAGGTAACGGTGCACAGTTTGCTGACTGGGGCGGAATTATTATTAACGGCTTTGGTATCACTAACCAATGTACCGACGCGCAACGTGCTGCAACTACTTGTAACGTAACTACTGAAGGTGTTACTAGCTACTTTGGTGGCAACAACAATGCTGACAACAGTGGTACTATTCAATTCGCTAACATTTGGTATGCAGGCTCTGGCCCACGTTCAGGTGGTGAAGGGGATGACCTTAACTCACTTACATTAAATGCGGTTGGCTCAGGCTCAGCATTTGACTACATTCACATTCACCAAGGTTTTGATGATGGTATTGAATTCTTCGGTGGCGCAGCAGACATTAGTCACATTGTGGTAACTGATACCCAAGATGACGCCATTGATATTGATGCCGGTTGGCAAGGTAACGGGCAATATATTTTTGTTAAGCACGGTACAGTGCAAACAAAAAATGACGTGATTGTTGACGGTGTAACTATTCCTGCTGGCTCAGACGTATTCATGGGTAACAACGGCTTTGAAACCGACGGCGAGAAGAACGGTGGGGCAGAATATTCTGAAGCACCAACGTCAAACCCAACGTTTGCTAACGTAACTGTGATAACTACCGACGGTAGCTCAGTACGTGATGATGACCCATCACAAGCATTCAAATTCGATGATGCCATTAAATCAATGTACTACAACACGCTAATCGTGAAAACAGACGGCACTAACGGTACTAACTGTATCGAGCATAAATCAGACGGTGAAATCAACGTTGATGAAGTGTCATTCTCTAACTCAGTAATGGCGTGTGTAAACGAGTTTAAAGGCGAACAAACCTTTGTTTCAGGCAAAGAGCCAGCAGCATTAACCGGCACAGCAAAAGCTGATTGGTTTGACAACGGTGGCGCAAACCAGCGTATTGCTAGCACTTCAAGCGTGTTAGCGAATGCTTTCGCAACAGACGTTGATTCAGCAGACATTACTGTAACTGCCAACGACTTATCAGGTTTAGATGCTTTCTTCCAAGCAGGTAGCTACATAGGTGCGGTATCAGAAAACGATACTAACTCAGACTGGTACAAGTGGGTTGAAGCGGCTGTTACAGCAGCAGATCAAGATTAATTAACGGTTTAAAACCAGTTTAGACGCAGTGAGTGCTGCGTCTTTTTTTAACTTGATTTGAAAGCAGGATTTAAACATGACAACTCAACATAGACTTAAAAGAGTTTCTCTTGCCGTTGGTCTGGGGTTATTAGCCAATGTCCCAAGTGTATTAGCACAAGGCACACCAGAAGAGAGCGACGTAATGGAAGAGGTTGTAGTTAAAGCAACCCGATTACAAGGTAGTGCCGCGGCAGTTATTGAAGAACGTCGTAACCAAGCGTTTGTTGCCGATATTTTAGGTTCAGAACAAATTTCAAAAACTGGTGATAGTGATGCTGCATCAGCATTACGACGAGTTACTGGTTTAACACTAGTCGACGGTAAATTTATTTATGTGCGTGGTTTAGGCGAGCGTTATTCAAGTGCCCGTTTAAACGGCGCCAATATTCCAAGCCCTGATTTAACCCGAAATGTGGTACCGCTTGATATTTTCCCCGCCAGCATTATCGAAAGTTTATCAGTGCAAAAGTCATATTCTCCGTCTATGCCAGCGGCATTCGGTGGTGGCGCAATCGACATTCGAACTAAGTCAGTGCCAAAAGACTTTGTTGCTAGTTTCGAAGTGGGCTTAGCTTTTGATGAAAACTCACAAGACGGCTACACCTACAACCGCCAAGGCAATGGGTTACCAAGCGAATTACAAAACGCCATAGTGCAATACAAGGGTGACTTTTCGCTGCGTAATATTATCTTAACCGATAACTTAACTGACAACGATAGCGCAACACGTGGCGAACAAGCCACCGCCATTAACCAAGGTTTACTAAAATCATTACCGCGCAATATGGTGATGAAAGATGAATCGCTCGACCCTACGTATAATATCAAAGCGAGCATAGGTAATTCATTTGACGAAAACTACTTTGGCGGCCAAATAGGTTTCTTAGCAGCGGTTTCTTACGATAACAATTGGCAGTTTGCTAATAAAAAATCAGCAGTGGTCAGCGAGAACTTCTCTGATAACTGTAGTGAAACGTTACTGAACGACGAGCAAATTGCTAACGCCTGTTATAACACGGTAAAGTCTTCACAAGTGACCACCGAAAATGAACGCTTAAGTGCAGTATTTAACCTCGGTTATCAGCTTGATAACCATCAGCTTTCATGGACGAATATTTATCTTGAAGATAACGAAGACGAAAGTGTTATCGGCATAATCGAAAGCCCGAACGGCAGTACCGTTGACACTATTTTCGGTAACGGCCAAGCACAACGTTCGCATGAATTTAATTACGAAGAACGCAGCCTAGAAATCATGCAGTTTATGGGTAAACATACCTTTACTGACTACGCAGGTTTAGGGGTTGACTGGCAATATACGGAATCAACCGCGGAAACTGAAATTCCAACCGATTTTAAATATAAGTTTATCGACACCTATGTTGATGGCGCTTATCAAAAATCTGACATTACTGGTGATGACAACCGTGTGGTTTATTCATACTTAGCACTTGAAGATAACGTGAAGTCCTATAGCGGTAACGTTACCTTGCCATTGTACTTTCAAGACATTGAGCTTGAATTTAAAGCTGGTTACGACTTCTCTGATAAAGGCCGTTACTACACCACCTCAAGTTTTACCGTTAGTAACGACAGTGGTGTGAAAATTCCGGTGAATTCAGGTGCTGATTCAGTGCTAGGTGTAACTAGTTATTTAACCGATGAATTGCTTGATAACAACAGCATTTTAGTTGATTTTAACGAGCCAACAGCACCCGACGCCGACGACTACTTAGCAGGGCAGAAAATTGATGCTGGTTACGGTGCCTTTGACTTAATTTATCAGGGCAAGTGGCGTGTTAGTGGTGGTGTGCGTTATGAAGAATTCAAACAAACTTCATTAGCGACTTCTAGTTTGATTTTCAAGAAAGAAGACTTAGATGTATTCTTTTCAGAAGATAAAATTAAAGACGGCAGCATCATAGAAGATGACTTCTTCAGCGCGTTATCGTTTACCTATATTGGTGGCGACGATTACCAAATTCGTTTTGGTTACGGTGAAACGGTAGTACGTCCTGACTTACGTGAAGTGGTACCTGTTGCCTACTACGACCCGCTAACAGATATTCGCACTATAGGTCGTGTGGGTTTAGAAAGTAGCCCAATTAAAAACTACGATGCCCGTTACGAGTATTACGCTAGCAATGGCGACAACTATTCAGTCGGCTTATTCTACAAAGATATCGAAAAACCAATTGAGTCAGTATTATCAATTGGTGATGAAGACTACACCTTATCGTTTGTTAACGGCGAAACGGCTGAAGTTTACGGTATTGAAGCAGAATGGTTGCACGACTTAACCTGGTTAGCCGATGGCTTCTTCACCTCAGGTAACATTACCTTAAGTGATTCTGAAGTATCGATTGACCCAGCGTTTGCCGGCAACTTAACCAATCCGAAAAAACGCATGACAGGGCATTCAGAATACGTGGTTAACTTACAGCTAAATTATGACTCTGCTAACGGCAATCATAGTAGCTCATTAGTTTATAACGTATTTGGTGAACGTATTATTGCCTCAGGTGTTGGCGGCAGGGAAGACGCGCTAGAGCAACCGTTCCACTCGCTTGACGCAGTTTATACTTATTATCCAGACTTCAACTCGAAAGTAAAAGTGAAGGTGAAGAACTTACTCGGTGAAGACCAAGAAGTCACACAGTCTGATATTACCGTACGTTCAAAAGAAGTCGGTACGATCTTCAGTGTTAGTTATACCTATGATTTTTAATTGAGTGTTAAAAAGTAAAAGTTAAGTGTTAAAAGTTGAGTGTTAAAAGTTTAAGCGCTTTTAGTTAAGTGTTTTAACTCAGCGCTTTTGCTTTAGCAGCTTAAAAATCAAAGTTCAAAAAGCCAGTGAGGAAACTCATTGGCTTTTTTGTTGCTTATAAATTGCTAATGGTAAATTGCTATTGATAAAGTAGGGTTTCACAAAGTTTTCACAGCCACCGCTATAAACTCTCAGCATTAATCCGGCAGTTAATCACTAAAAAATGCTGCAAAATATTGAGAAATACCGTGAGAGTTTATGATGAATACTAAGCGTGGTTTGGCTATTGCCGTTTTTATATTTACGATTTTCAGCGCGTATGCCAATGGCAACGGCGTTGAAAAGCAAAATTCACTTAAAGACAAAATCCATCAAGCAATTGTTAAGTTTGAACAAACCGACCGAAAGCACTGGGGCTTTACCGTTAATCGCTTCGAGAATGAAGAAGGCGATATCACCGAAAGTGTTGAACAATTCACCCCAAATGCCGATATCAATAAACGATGGTTATTGATCAGCGCTAATGGTGAAAAAGCGACAAAGAAACAGCAAGAGAAATTCTTAAAAACTAAGCGTGAGCAAGCTAAGGGCAGCAACAGCTATAGTGTTAAGCTAAGGGAGATCATTAACCAAGACACACTTGCCTTTCAATCAGAAAATAGTAGTCATATTCAAATGAGCTTTCAGGTTACCTTAAGCCAATTTGGTGATGAAACTAAAGGCAAGCTAGACGGCCTATTGTCTTACAACAAACACGGCGCGTTTATTGAAACTATAACCATCACCAACAACGCGCCATTTTCACCGATGTTTAGCGCCTCGATTAATGAATTGAATTTAACCTTTAGCTTTATACAAATTGATGACGCTATTTTGTTTAGTGAACATGCCTTAAAAATGAAAGGTATGTTTGCTTATTTCGTTGAAATAGATGAAGTGTCTAAAGATACTTATTTTGATTATCAATATCAGGTGTTTGAGTAGCTTGTTAGCTACATTGACCTTCAATACGTTTCAAAGACTCTTTTTCAAATTCTAAAGCATCTTTCCTGTCCCCCAAATATCGTGGTATGCCATTCAATGCCATAAAACCACCAATCGGTTTTTCATGGTGTCCGATAATTAGACCACCAAAACAATTTGTCGCAGTGCAACCACTAATTAAAGATGAGTTATTTGTAATTAATATATTTTTAGGGCGAACAAGAATCTCTACACCATTTCGTAAAAAACGCCCCCGATTAATAACTACTTTGTTAGGAGGACAAAATTTTATTTCTAGTAAAATTTTCCTATGGGCTTCTCGGATTGTCAGAGTAGTACCAACTAATTGAATGTCCCAAGACTCTGTGGAGTAATAAAGTTGATTGTTTTTGATATGAAGAATTGGGGAGTTAAACTCATCAAAAATAACAAGGTTTAGTAATAGGTGCCCATCAGCCAAAATTAGCCCAATCAATGGTGTTCCATCAACACTAATTGGAACCATTGCAGTGCCATATCCTTGATCTTGGCAAGTAAATGTATTGCTACCAATCTCCACCGTTGCATTATTTCCTGCAAAATGTAAATTATACGGCTTGGAAACACCTTCTTTTAAATTGTGTGGGTTTTTATTAGCAAGGCTGACAACTTCTTTTGGTAATAGGCCGCCCGTTTTTTCTCTGTGATGTTGATCACAGAGCAATGTTATTTCATCAGATACATGGCGTTGAACTTCAGCCCACTCTTCCATGTGCTCATACTCATAAAGTGGCATGCCGCATATAACACAACCAAAACCACATCGTTGACGTACTTCCCTTTGAATTGGTAATGGAATATTTCTACTATTACATTGTTCTATAGTTTCCAAGTGAACCTCCATGTTATTTATGCAAACAGCTTATTATAATGAAATAACCCTTGTTTAAATAAGAATTATTTTCTTTGCTCAATTTTATTGACTTAATAAAGTTACTAAAATGTATCATAACCATCAATGGATTAACTCTACAGGTTAGAAATAACCTTGCGCGAAATCAGGAAATATTGCTTTAATTAGTCGGAAGAGACTAGTCACTTCAACCGTATGGGCTACGTGAGAGAGCTAGCTATATTTATAAGTTACATAATGAAACAGAAACGCTTGGCTTAGCACTTCTTTAGGCGCGGCATTTAGTATGTTTTAGCTGATAGTTACTCGCAATTAAGCTCACAAACAGATACTGATGATGTTGAAAAAGTTAGGTTGTTAACTTGTCCTAACTAATATTAGATTTCTTGCTTTCTCGACGATAAACCACCGCCCAAAAGTAAACTAAAATTGCTATCCAGTGCAGAAAAAATAAACTCAAGCCGATTAATACGCGGTGCTGTTTAGTTTTGTTTTCAATAAAGTCTTCCAGCATCATTATCCAAAAACCAATGAAGGTAATAAAGGTTAGCGGGATACCAATTTTTGCCAACAATGGCGCGTTGTTCCAGCCACCGACATAGTAGTATTGCTGAATTATTCCAGTTAAGAAGCCTATCGACAATGCAACGACAAGGAAGGTATACCAAAAGCCTGCAACAATTTTCATAAACACTAAAATACATGGTTGAAATTAGCGGCGATAATAGCCTGCCCAACTCGCGAGTGAAAGAGGGCAGATCAATTTATTAGCGATTGCATTGTTTTTTACTTGCTATATTTTAACTCTGTCGCAAATAGCACCGAAACCACTGTGCCCTCGTTGCTTTCCACCGTCAGTTGCCAGCCTTGGTGTTCGCATAAACGTTTTACGATTGATAAACCAAAACCATAACTGGTACTTTGGCTACCTTTCACTGCTGGCGCGGTAATACATGAAGAAATATCTTGTTCAATACCAGGGCCTGTGTCACTGATCACTAATTGGTTGTTAATGAAGTCAACGTTAACTTCGCCAAAGTCGGTGTATTGAAAAGCGTTACTGAGTAGGTTATCAAGTAACACTTTTAACATGCCTGATTGCGCATGTATTTGCGTGTTGCAGTTGTTGGTAACGTCGACTTCTACCGCTTTGCCGTTAAGCATATAGCTGTGATCTAATATCGATTGTTCAACCAAGGGCAAAAGTTGAATTTGGGACTTGTTCTCACTGTTATGTTCTTCTCTCGCGAGGATTAACAGTGTATTTACCGTTTGTTCCATTTGCATAGCAGCATCTGAAATACGGCTAATTAATTGGTTGTTGTCATCGTCCTCGGTATTTTTACTGTGATAGACCTCAACGGCATTTTTAATGATGGCGACCGGAGTTCGTAATTCATGACTGGTATCGCGGGTAAAGCATTTTTCCCGCTCAAGTGCTTTGCTAATTTGCTGCATAGAGTTTTCGAGTGTACGTGCTAATACGCCTATTTCGTTATTAGGGTAGTTATGGGCAAAGGTATTGGGGATATTTTCCGGCGCGACTCCGTCGACTAAGTCAGCTAATTGTTTTAGTGGCGTCGCGGTTTTTCTACCAAGTCGCCAAGCGATAAAAAATGCCACCAGTGAAAGTATGCCGCCACAGATTAAAAAGAACTGTATTACGCCATCTCTTATTGGACGAACCAGTAGGTTTTGACTCACTTCGGCAATTAAATAAATGTTGTCGCTTTTAGACAGAGTGTACAAATGATAATGCCGACCTTCTGCGCCATAAAACTCTATACGTTGCGGCTCTGCTAAAAACTGTTGTTGCATATCTTCAGGTAAGGTATTTTTTGAAAAATACACCGACATATGTGACGGGCGGGCATTTGGCCATTGACCGTTTTCTTTAAACTGTGCGCGCAAATATTCTGCTTCGTGTGCTACTTCACGTTCAATAAAACTGTCTTCTAGGTTATATAAAAGTATCAGACAGAAAAAACAATATATGGCTGAAATGACTAAGGTGAAAATACAAAATTGCGCGACAATGCGTCGGCTCAAGCTGTGAGGTTTACTGTTTTTATTGTTCATTTTTAACCTCTAAGGTAAAGCCAACGCCATGTACGGTTTTTAATATTGGGTAATCAAATGGTTTGTCTAAAATATTACGTAGCTGATAAATATGAGAGCGCATCGCGTCTGATTCTGTAGGTTCGTCACCCCAAATTTTTTGCGTAAGCATTGAGCGACTCACCACTTGCGGATAGGCTTCTGCCAGTATTGTTATTATGCGCACGCCCATGGCATGTAATTCCAGCGGCTTATTATCTCGAGAAACTTGTTTTCGTTGTCTATCAATAGCTAGCGGGCCAATAGTTAACACATCAGATGTTTGCAATAAATGACGTCTTGATAATGCTAAACAGCGTACTTCGAGTTCTTGTAGTGAAAACGGTTTAGTGAGGTAATCGTCAGCGCCGGCAGTGAAACCAGAAACTTTATCTTCAATGCTGTCGCGCGCGGTCAGCATTAATATTGGAATATGGCGGCTCGATAGTTTTCGTATTTGCTGACAAACCTCAAGCCCGTCCATTTTCGGTAAGTTCAGGTCGAGTATGATCAAGTCGAAGTGGTTTTCTAGCGCAAGCTCAAGCCCTTGTTTTCCTTGGCTGGCAAAGTCGAAGGTATGGCCTTTGCCTTCCATGTATTCGGCAATATTTTTAGCAATGCTTTGTTGGTCTTCAACGAGCAGAACATTGAGTGAAGTTGCGTTTGTTTTCATATAACTACCAAATGACAAACAACACCACAACTATTTCATTGCGGTGTTGTTTGATGATTTAATTTCCTATAACGTTTTTAACATGTCTAATGCGGGTTTGTAATCAGGTTTTGCTACGAGTAGTTGATTTAAGGTGTTTTTTGCCTCAAGAACGCGTCCTAATTTATGTTGTGTTGAGGCAATTTTCATATCCAACATCGGGTTGTTAATGGCTTTTTGTGCAATGGTCATTAACGATAATGCTTGCTCAAACTGCGGGTTGTTTTCTGCAATTTTTAAATAATAAAAGCCGTACATGCCAGCGAGGGCAAGGTGATATTGCTCAGGTGTATCAGTCATAATATTTAACGCGGTTTTATCACCAGCGAGAAAGCGTGCGATAACCGCCATGGTGTTGTCTTCGTTATCTTTTTCTTGTGCAGCTGGTGTTAGGCCTAATGTTTTCACCAGTGCTGTTGCCACATCAACCGTTGATGTTGGGTTTTGTCCGGTTATTAAACGCTCGTCAACGGCAACATGGCTTAGCATTATTTCACTTGATTGAAATTTAGCGCCACGCTCGGTGAGTTTATCTTCTAACATAAACTCGAATTTGCTCAGCCACTTTTTACCAAATAATTTTTCTTCTTGGTTGGTGAAACCATTAACCGCTTTATTGGTGACTAAGTAGCTGCCGTCTTTTAGTTTTACATCAACTAAGGCGGCAGGGCCATGGCATACTGCGGCAACGGTACCTTTGCTTTGATAAACATCGGCAATAAAAGCTTGTAGGGCCGTGTCTTTTGGTAAGTCAAACATGGCACCTTTACCACCAACAATAAATATTGCGTCGTAATTGCTGGCGTCTAAATCAGCTGTTGGTAAGGTATTGTTTAATTTAGCCATAATTACTTGGTCGGCTAATACTGCAGCATTGTATGACTTTTTGGCGTCGTATTTATCAGCTTGCACTTTACCGCCGTTTGGGCTGGCAATATCTACCTTAATACCGTTGGCTTTAAATACCGAATAAGCTTTGGCAAATTCGTCGAATTCATAGCCGGGTTTTTCTTCGCCTTGCTGCTGTCCGTAGCCGCTAACCACCATAACCACTTTTTTCGGCTCTGCTGCATAAGCATGAATTGATAGCGTTAATAAAACTATTAACGCTAAGAGTTTATTTATTGTTTTTACTAAACTTGTCATTGATATTCTCCTTATCATTTAAGCCAATAATGCCGCGTGTGTTGTGAAACAGATGTGAAATATTGGCTGAAATTTAGTTTAGGTGTCAGCCATTAATTGCTTAACTGAACTTTGTAAGCTGTGTCTGCTGGCATATATACCTAAGCCTGTTACTAACGATAAAATAATCACTAAGGTGGTGCCTAACCAAATGAAGTCAGGCTGATAAGTTAACGAAAATTGAGATTGATAAATGAGCACACCGGAAAAGTAAGTCCCTAAAATAGCGCCAATGGCGGTAATACTGGCGGTAACTAACCACTCAATGATATTGAGTTTTAAGCAAGTGGCGCGAGTAAAGCCAAAGCTCATAATAATGCTGTTCTTTTTCTTTTCTTGCGATTCTAAAGCGCTAATAGAAGCGAGAATTACCACGCTGGCTAGAATAATGATCATCAATGAAAAGCCGCTGATCACTTTGGTGATCATAGCTAGCATGCTGTCAAAACGTTCGGTGACTTCTTTTAGCGATACCATGCGTAAAGTGGGAAACTTTTGCCATAGCGCTGGTAGTAATGTTTCTTGCTGCTGATTTAACTCGATACTTGCCATGCTGTAATGTGCTGATTGAATATGAGCGAGGGCGGTTGGCGGCATTTGCACCCAAAAAGTAATAGAGCCCGCGCCCGGTTTAAATATGTGGCTTGCCACTATTTGCAGTTTTACTTGTTGTTGGCCGATAAAAAACGTTAACCAGTCACCAAGGGCTAAACCTAAGTCAGTCATCACTTCTTCTTCAATCGATATTTGTTGCCAGTTTTCGCTATCGGCTTGCCACCATTGGCCTTCAATCACCTTGTTGTTTGTCGGCACTGTTTCGCTCCAATGTAAGCGAATGACGTTGCTAAAGGTTGCCATACTGTCGCTTGGCTTATCGCTAAATTCCGCTAATGATTGATTATTCACCGCGATTAATTTGGCGTACATATATGGCTTAGCTTGACGAATGTCGATGGCGTGTTCGTCGGCCCAATTTTCGATAAATTGCATTTGCGGTTGTGTTGCTTGCGAAACAATAATGTTGCCGTCGTGCTGGCGCTGATATGAGGTCATGGTAGCACCTAAATCTTTTAACAGCATTAAGGTAAACAGCAGTAAAAAAGCACATAAGCCGACCCCTAAAATTTGCGTGCTTTTACTGACTAAACGTTGCTTCATCATAAATAATGAAAATGGCATTAAACCGGAAAAGTTTTGGCTGAGCTTTTCGCCAAACGTTAAGGAACTCCAGCTGATCACTATCATTATGATAATGGTAAATGCGATTGCTGCGACCATCATCAAGGTTAACAGGGCATTGTCTGAGTAACTTACGACAACCAAAGATAATACGACTAAGCTACTTAGTTTGCTTAACCAGTGGCTTAAGCCTTGTTTGTTGTTATTAAATAATTTTGCAACTGAGTTATTGCGCAGTGAAAGCCAAACAGGGGCGTGGAAAATAGCAAAGATGGCGGTTACCGCAAGTATTGAGTTAACCATTGATGTTAAGTGCCATTGCCAGACTATGTTTGCAAAGGTGTCGTTTAGCCAGTTGATGATCAGCCAATGGCTTATTGCTGATAGAGCAATGACAACAGGCATTATCAACAGCAGACCAAATAACCACTTTAAAATTGACACTTGATTGCCGTTACTTTTTGTTGCGCCAAAGCTCATGCAAATTGCTGAGAAGTATTGGTCTTTTTTGATGTGCACTTGGGTTAATTGGTTAATAGCAATGGCTGCCATAAAGAACAAAAGAATTGATGCCAAGCCCATAAAGTTTTCGGTTCTTTGCCAAAACAGCGCTAATGGATGATTACCTTGTTTGTGGTGTATTTGCGCCGCAGGCAGGTTTGTTTGTTGCCAAGTTATTAATGTATCAATTTGGAGGTTAGATGCTGCAATTAAGTAACGGTAATGGATAAGTTCAGGGGCAAAACCTAATGAGTTTATGTCAGCGCTATTAATCATCGCCCGCATATCAACATTATGACCTTCCATTAAACGGTCGGGCTCGTGATGTAATACCCGAGCAACTAAAAATGGCTGATTTGCTATTTGCAAATAATCACCAATATTGATTGATAAGCCAGCCAGTAGTCTAGTGTCGAGCCAAATATGCCCTTGCTCGGGGCCAGAAAATGTTGCGACTTCTTCATCATTTAGTGATTTTGATGTAAGCAGTTGGCCTTGTAGCGGGTATTGAACATCAACCGCTTTTAATTTAGTGCGTTGCCATTGCCCGTTATGGGTTAATGTTGTTTTTATATCTTGAGTTTGCACAATGTTGCTGGTAATTGCTGCTAGCTCGTTGTGCTGCTTTGTGGTTAAGGCGCTCGCTTGGCTTAGCACGGCATCAGCACCTAATAGGCTTTGTAAATTGTCGTTTAAATACCCTTGTATGCTTTGGCTGGTTTGGCCTAAGGTTAAAATGAATAACAATAAAATACCTTGAGTCCAACGTAATAATCGTTGATGAGGTGAGCTAAACTCTTGTTGATAAAAATGCCAGGCAAGTTTACTGTTGCTAATTAACATGATGCCACCTTTAAAATATTATTTTCTTTTAGACTTAGCTCTCCTTGAGCAAGTGAAAACCTGTGCTGTGCTCGCTCAGCTAGTACTTCACTGTGAGTCACAACCACTAAACCAGCATTATTTTCTTGGCAACAGGTAAATAGAATGTCGGCAATTTCGCTGGCACTTTTTTGGTCTAAATTACCTGTGGGTTCATCTGCGAATATAAACTTTGGCTCAAATACTAGGGCTCGTGCTATCGCGACACGTTGTTGTTCGCCGCCACTAAGCTCACTGGGCTTATGATCGAATCGATGTTGTAAACCCACTTTCTCTAGCCAATGTTTTGCTTTTGATAGCGCATTTTTATCACCTCTTAACTTTAGCGGTAAGGCAACGTTGTTTAGCGCCGTTAATTCAGGTAACAGGTGAAACTGTTGGAATATAAAGCCGATATCGCTTCTTAATTCTGATAATGGTTTCTCATGTTCGCCGTTGACATAAGTACCTTGGCCTGTTGTTGGTTGTTCAAGGCCAGACATCAACATTAATAAACTTGATTTACCCGCGCCAGAAGGACCCGTAATTGCGTATGATTTACCGCGCGATATCGTTAAGTCGAGATTTTCAAATAAGGTGACGTTTGACTCGGTTGTTTGAAACGACTGACTGATGTTTTTAAGTTCAATGTAGCAAGGCATAGAAAAGCTCACTTTTACGTTATTTAATAGAAATTATCTATTATCTTAAAAATGGGTTTGTGAAATGGCTGTGAAATGAGAACTAAATGTTTGTCGCTGTATATTAAGTTATCGTCATTTAGATAAGTTGAAGTTCACTTTGTTTTATCGTGTTAGCTTGAGTTTAGGTACAACTGGTTAACATGCTTTTTGCTAAATATAATTGTTCGAACTCGCGTGCTGAAACTGGTTTACCTAATAAATAACCTTGTGCTGAATCGACAATGGTGGTGTTGATGAATTTTAATTGTTCAGGTGTTTCAATACCTTCTGCGGTAATGCTAATACCTAAGTTGTTCGCTAGCGAAATAATTGCTTTGGTAATGGTGATATCTTCAGGATTTTCAGGAATATGTTGAATAAAGCTTCGGTCTATTTTTAATCGAGTTAACTGCAGTTTTTGCAAATAGGATATGGAAGAATAACCTGTGCCAAAGTCGTCAAGTGCAATTGAAACGCCGAGTTTTTTTAAGCCATTAAGCTGAAGAAGCGCTTGAGCAATGTCATTCATTATTGCTGTTTCTGTTAACTCCAGTTCTAAAAACTTCGCGTGTAATTGACTTGTTTGTAAGCAGGATGAAACAACATCAATAAAGTCTTTACGTCCAATTTGCTTAGCTGACATATTAACAGACATAATTAAGTTATCGTGACCTAAGTTGTGCCAAGTTTTGTTAGTTTGGCAAGCTTGCAGTAGTACCCATTCACCAATAGCGTTTATTAGGCCTATTTCTTCAGCAATTGGAATGAATACGTCAGGTGGTACCATACCTAACGTTTTGTTTTGCCATCGTAAAAGTGCCTCAGCACCTTTAACTTTATTGGTATGGGTATTGATAATAGGTTGGAATTGCAAGGAAAACTCATTTGATGCTATTGCTTGGCGTAACTGGTTAGCAACAATGAGCTTATTTCGAGCTTGAGTGTTTAACTCGTTGGAATAAAATCTAAAAGTGTTCTTTCCTTCATGTTTTGCGTGATACATAGCAGTATCGGCATGCTTTAGCAGTTGTGGCGCTTGTTTGCCGTCATTTGGGTACATGGCAATACCTATGCTCATACCAACAGTTGTTTCATTAGCGTTGATTTGAAAAGGGGACTGTACACAATTTAATATTTTGTTTGCCAATATAGTGACATTATTTAACGAGCCAACGGATTCGAGCAAGATAATAAATTCGTCGCCAGCAAAGCGCGATAATGTATCTCCTTTGCGAAGTTGTTTTAATAGCCGAGTAGAAAACTGTTTGAGTAAATCGTCACCAGCGTCATGACCGTATGTATCGTTAACTTCTTTAAAGTTGTCTAAATCAATAAATAAGACGGCAGCTAAGCCGTTATTTCTGGCTGATTGATTTAGTATATGCTCGAATCGATTAATACAGAGTTCTCTGTTCGGCAAGCCGGTGAGACTATCGTAGAAGGCTAATTTTTTTATGCTGTGTTCAGCTGCTTTACGTTTAATAATTTCCAGTTTTAAATGCCTGACATTTCTGTAAGTAATTATCATTAATGCAATGGCAGCAATAATTAATAAGGTAAATATTTCATCAATTTCGTAGTTTTCGTACTGTCTCGATACTGTAATTAAGTATTCAAAGGCATCATATTCTTGTGCTAGCCAAAAGCTAAAAATAGCAATTAATATGATAACTAACGTTTCAAGTTTAAAGGGAGATAAGCGAAGTACATTTTTCCATGCTTTCTTATTAAAATCAAAGTTCATTAAATTTTGCCTTCCTTAGATTTAAGATACTGAACCTTAATTAATCATAGCTGACAAATTGCTTTTACGTTAAGTGTGACGAGGATTTATCAATGTGATGATTATGCTAATTATGAAGTATTATTTTATGAGAACTTTCTTGATTAAAATCGCCTACTAGGCAGCTAGCACTATGGCAATGTTTTTTGCTGGAAGTGGGAATAAGTTACCGGAAAATAGCGACAGTAAAAATACGATTTGAATGTCAACCATCAGCACAATGCTGATGGTTGGAATAATCAACCGTGTTGTTATAACTGTGATTGAATGTAGTTTTCTAAGCCAATGGTTTTGATTAGGCCAAGTTGCTGTTCTAACCAGAAGGCGTGATCGACTTCGGTATCGTCAAGCAGTTTCTCTAAAATTTCACGGGTTACGTAGTCTTTTTCTTGTTCGCACATGGCAATGGCAGATCTAAGTGCTTTGGCTACGGCATATTCAACATCTAAGTCACTTTGCAGCATTTCCGGTACGTTTTTACCAATATGTAAGCCTGGACGAGTTTGCATGTCAGGCACACCTTCTAGAAATAAAATACGCTGAATGAGCATAGATGCATGTTGTTTCTCATCGTCAAATTCGTGATCAATGCGTTCATACAGCTTGTTAATGCCCCAATCTTCATACATGCGTGAATGAATAAAGTATTGGTCCATTGCCGCTAGTTCATAGGCTAGTAAGCCATTTAAAGCAGATATAACTTGAGTATTACCTTTCATTTTATTTACCCTCTAACGGTTTAAAGCTGTGCCTGAATGTATTTTTCAATACCCATGTTATCAATTTGGTATTGCTGTGTTTCTAACCAATCTAAATGTTCTTCTTCGTCATTTAAAATGCTATCAAGCATTTCGCGGCTGACATAATCTTGTTCTTGCTCACAAATCGTAATGGCATTGCGTACAATATCTATTTGTGCGGTTTGAAAGCGGGTATCACAACTGATCATTTCTTGCGTGTGCTCGCCAATAGCTAAAGGCGATAGTTGCTGTAAGTTTGGTAAGCCTTCAAGAAACAAGATACGTTCAATCACTTTGTCAGCCTGTTTCATGTCGAGAATTGATTTTTTATAACACTTACTATTTAACGCATTAATGCCCCAGTTTTTATACATACGGGCATGTAGAAAGTACTGGTTAATTGACGTAAGTTCGCTGGTTAGCACTTTGTTCAGTATTGCGAGAACTGCAGGATTGCCTTTCATTAGAGCCTCAAAAGAATGTTATTCAATAGTGGCAGTAATTATAGGAAGAAAATAATGAAAAGCAAAAACTATATTTAAAAAAAACTAATAAAAACAATCGCTTGATAATGCTAGTAATAACTATTATCAATATCAATGCGCTTTAATTAAGCAAAATAGTAGCTTAGCTCTGTTAGCCAACCTCTTTGAATAAGCTTTCGTCGATAATGGTGTCATCAATAATATTTTGCGCCACTTTTACGCAGGTGCCACATTGCGAACCTAGCGGTAGGTGCTGCTTTAATTCACGCATAGAACCGACACCTTGCTCGGTAACTAATTGCTTAATTTGGTGGTCTGTGATGCCTTTGCAAATACAAACAAACATAATATATATTCACTGATAATTGATAACGCGATTGATAATAGTTCCTATTTGGGTTGCTTTCAATGCTTAATTTGCTCGAATTTTATAGGGTATTGAATTATATGAAATTATATTTTTGGCTGAAAAATGAACGCTACTTTTTTGTGGCGCGTAAGTCGAATAATAGCTGGTGATGAAAATGTCGATCATATCAATAACAAAAAACATATATATTAAATTTAGTATATAACTGTTTTGTTATGTTACTTGTTGCTGTATGATCGCTTTCATTAATTAAGACGGAAGTGAGTTTATGTCGCCAACAGAATTTTATAAAAACTTAGCGGATGATATTCGCTTAAAAAGCATCTTGTTAATCGCCGAAGAGGGAGAGCTATGTGTTTGTGAGCTTATGGTTGCCCTTGAAGAGTCAAGCCAACCTAAAATTTCACGTCATTTAGCCTTGTTGAAAAATTCAGGGGTGTTAGTGACACGCAAGCAAAAGCAATGGGTATTCTATGCGATAAACCCAGAGCTTGCCGCTTGGTCTCAGCAAGTAATCAACCTAACTGCCCAAGATAACAAGCCCTTTTTAGCTGATAGCCTAGGCAAGTTAAGCAACATGGGTGAACGACCAGAGCGCGTTGCAGCTTGTTGTGGTTAGTGGAGGAACTCTTTGATGGGAATTTTTGAACGTTACTTATCAATATGGGTTGCAATCGGCATAAGTGTTGGTGTTGTACTTGGTTTATGGCAACCAGCGGTATTTGAGAAAATTGCCAGTTTATCTTTTGCTAATGTAAATGTTGTTGTTGCGGTACTCATTTGGCTAATGATTTATCCTATGATGATACAGATAGATTTCAGTTCGATAAAAAATGTTGGCAAAAACCCAAATGGATTACTACTAACCGTTATTGTGAATTGGCTTATTAAGCCATTTACGATGGCGGCGATGGGCTGGTTGTTTTTTAATTATTTATTTGTTGATTTTGTTGACCCAAGCTCCGCACAAGAATATATCGCCGGTATGATCTTATTAGGGGTTGCACCTTGTACTGCCATGGTTTTTATCTGGTCGCAATTAACTAAAGGAGATGCAAATTACACATTAGTGCAGGTGTCGGTAAACGATATTATTATGATTTTTGCCTTTGCTCCCATTGCCGCATTATTACTTGGTGTGAGTGATATTGTTGTGCCGTGGAGCACTTTGTTAATTTCAGTATTGCTATATGTACTCATCCCTCTTATCGCAGGCGTATTAACGCGTAAGTACTTAAATAAAGCTAGCGGTGAAAGCGATATAAATGCGTTATTAGTGCAACTTAAACCTTGGTCTATTATTGGTTTATTATTAACCGTTGTGCTGCTTTTTGCTTTTCAAGCGCGAACCATTGTTGAGCAGCCACAAATCATCGTTTTAATTGCTATTCCATTGATATTACAAACTTACGGTATTTTTACCATTGCTTATATTGGCGCGAAATGGCTTAAATTACCGAATAATATTGCAGCACCTGCTTGTTTGATTGCTACATCAAACTTCTTTGAACTTGCCGTTGCCGTTGCCATTTCCTTATTTGGCTTGCACTCAGGTGCGGCGCTGGCAACAGTAGTTGGTGTACTCGTGGAAGTGCCCATTATGTTGTCGTTAGTTGCTTTAATTAATAAAAAGCAGATGAGTATAGATAAAAACTGTATTGGTGAAACTCGAACGAGTTAACTGTAAAAATTAAGTCTTTGCAAAATAAGCATTAAGATAGGGCAATTATGCCTAATCATTAAATAAAACATTATATTAAGTTATTGAGTTCAAATAGTAGGAATTAAATATGACTATCAAAATAGGAATTAATGGCTTCGGTCGTATGGGGCGTTTAACAATGCGCGCAGCATTTGATTGGGACGATATTGAAATTGTTCAAATTAACGACCCAGCAGGTAATGCAGAAACATTAGCGCACTTATTAAACTTCGATTCAGTGCACGGTATTTGGCATCACCAAGCAGAGTACAATGACGACAACATTATTGTAAGTTCTCAGCACATTGCTTGTACTCGTAATAAGAATATTGCTGATACTGATTGGTCAAACTGTGATGTGGTTATTGAAGCTTCTGGGGTGATGAAGAAGAAAGCTTTGTTACAAGCCTACTTTGACCAAGGCGTAAAACGTGTGGTGGTAACAGCGCCTGTTAAAGAAGACGGTGTATTAAATATTGTTATGGGTGTTAATGACGACCAATATGATGCTGATATTCATCCTATTGTTACTGCGGCATCGTGTACTACAAACTGTCTTGCGCCAGTAGTAAAAGTGATTCATGAAAAAATAGGTATTAAACATGGTTCAATGACCACTATTCATGACATTACTAATACCCAAACAATATTAGACGCGCCACACAAAGACTTACGCCGTGCTCGTGCCTGCGGTATGAGCTTAATTCCAACTACCACAGGTTCGGCAACGGCAATTACCCATATTTTCCCAGAACTTAAAGGAAAGCTTAACGGCCATGCGGTGCGTGTTCCATTAGCAAATGCCTCAATTACTGACTGCGTATTTGAATTAGAGCGAGCGACTACAGAGCAAGAAGTTAACGCGCTACTAAAAGCTGCTTCAGAAAATGAACTAAAAGATATTCTAGGTTTTGAAGAGCGCCCGTTAGTATCGATTGATTATAAAACTGATCCACGCTCGAGCATTATCGATGCGCCTTCAACTATGGTGGTTAACGGTACGCAGGTGAAGTTGTATGTTTGGTACGATAATGAGTGGGGTTATGCCAACCGTACTGCGGAAATTGCCTTGATGGTAGGTCGCTCTGATTTAGCAGCAAACAAAAATAAGTAGTGAATAGCATATGAAGATATTAAGTGGGCTGCCTGAGCAAGTTAAACAATACCTGGTTATTACCGGTAATTATTGGGCGTTTACCCTGACCGATGGCGCTTTGCGCATGCTAGTGGTGTTGTATTTTCACCAATTAGGCTATAGCTCACTTAGTATTGCCATGCTGTTTCTTTTCTATGAAATTTTCGGTGTTGTTACTAATTTAGTTGGTGGCTGGCTAGGTGCACGCTTAGGGCTAAATAAAACCATGAATATTGGCTTAGGGCTGCAAATCGCTGCGTTAGCTATGCTATTGGTTCCTAATGAGATGCTTACCGTTGTTTATGTCATGGTTGCCCAAGCTTTGTCAGGAATTGCTAAAGACCTGAATAAAATGAGTGCGAAAAGCTCTATTAAGTTGCTGGTGTCAGCTGATGAAAGCAGCCAGCTTTACAAATGGGTAGCTATTCTTACCGGCTCAAAAAACACCTTAAAAGGTGTCGGCTTTTTTCTAGGTGGTTTGTTATTAACATTGCTCGGCTTTACTGGCGCTATAGCGGTAATGGCGGTTATGTTAACGCTAGTTTGGTTATTTAGTATTATTAAACTTACCGCAGACTTAGGTAAAGCGAAAAATAAGCCAAAGTTTAAGGAAATATTCTCGAAAAGCCGAGCGATAAATTTACTTTCTGCTGCTAGATTATTTTTGTTTGCTGCACGTGATGTTTGGTTTGTTGTCGCATTACCGGTATTTCTGGCCGCACAGTTTGGTTGGCAGCATAGCTGGGTTGGCGGCTTTATGGCGGCATGGGTAATACTTTATGGCTTTATTCAAACAATCGCGCCAAAGTTAACGGCAAAGTCATCGGGTTCTGTGCCTAATGGTTTTGATGCTGCTAAGTGGGGAGCATTACTTGCATTTGTGCCTGCTGTAATGGCGATTGCACTTGCCAATGACGTCGCAGCATTTTGGGTGATTATTGCTGGCTTAACGGTGTTTGCTGTTTTGTTTGCCATTAACTCGTCTTTACATAGTTTTTTAATTGTTGATATGGCGGGTAAAGATGGTGTTTCGCTAGACGTAGGGTTCTACTACATGGCCAATGCCTGCGGCAGATTACTTGGCACTGTGCTCTCTGGTTGGATGTTTCAAGTTTATGGTTTAGTCGCGTGCTTAGTGGTATCTGCGGTGTTTATTGCATTAGCGGTTATCTTTGCTGCGATGATCCCAACAGGTAAAAAGCTGACTCACGAACAAACCAATTAGCGACGAAACTAATGAATAAATTAGCTCTTAGTCCCAGTCTTACTTGTATTGCAAACCTTTTTCGTTCTAAGATGATTACTCAATAGGGTAGGGAAGTTTAGTGACTCGACCTTTTTTGGTTGAGTCGACTTTCAAGTCACTTTTTATATCTTTCCAGGCGGTAACTTTGCCGCCTACATTGAGTTTTTCAAATGTATTTATAGCCAAGCTGCTTTCTTCAAGTTTTAAAAAATTAACTAACTGCTCAAAACTGCTTGGTGCGCTTATATCAATTGATAGAAAATCTTGTGTGCGTTGCTGAAAATAATTTTGTGCTTGCATAAAGTGTTGTTGATAACAGTTAGCTAAAAACTCATAACTGTTAATGTTGTCTAGTGAATAAGGTGCGAAGGTATTCAGGTAACAGCGCTTTATTATTGGGTTAAACCCGCCGTCGTCTCGTGCCAAATTTATATGCATACGTAACAGTAGTTGCTGAATTGACGGTAACCACTTATCTAGCGAGCGTTCTAAATATATAAATTTAGCATTTGGGTAAGCGTTATCTAATTGCTGGTAATCACAAAAAACAGGTGTGTCTGCTATCACTTTAGCACTTTCAAATGCTTTGTCAGTATAGGCCGTGTGGGCAACTTTATAGCCTAGGTTAAGCATTGCTGCACAAACACTGGTGGTGCCTGTACGAGGTAATCCAATAATGAAAATTTTGTTTTTGCTCGTCATATTCTCTTCGCTAGTTATATCGCAATAACAGTTTTTAACGGCGGCTATTTTGCCTTAAATCGTTCGCTAGCGTAAGAAAAATGTCATTTATCTGTCATTTAATAAACCTGCAACATTTGTGAAACCAGATTGTCATATTGAACCATTAAAATTTTTGCTAAGTGATTAAGTTGTTGATGTATAGCTCAGGCAATACCGAACTTAATAATTCTCGCTTCTAAAAGGTTTTATGGAAAATGAAACAAAATACATTACCTAAACGTATGCAAATTGCGCTTATCGCTGCTGCGATAGCTATGCCTGCGTTTGCACAAGACAGTCAACTTAACGATGTTGTTGCTGCTGGACAAAAAATTAACCAATCAGCCAACAAGTCACAACAAAAAGTGGACGCAATTAACAGCAATATTCTAACTAAATTACAACAATTCAAAACTGTTAATAAAGAGCTTGATGGCTTAAATGTTTATAACAAACAAATGAATAAGCAAATTGAAAATCAGCTAGCAGAATTAGCGCAGCTTGATATTTCTATGGAGCAGGTCAGCATAATTGAACGCCAAATTTCACCGTTAATGGCTCGCATGATCAGCACATTGGAAGAATTTGTTACCTTAGATATTCCTTTTTTACCTAGCGAGCGTAGCCAGCGCCTTGATGGTTTAAAAGCCATGTTAGAGCGTGCCGATATTGCTGTATCAGAAAAGTTTCGTCGTGTTCTAGAAGCTTATCAAGTCGAGGTTGATTATGGCCGGACGATTGAAGCGTATACAGGTTTATTGACCGTTGACGGTGTTGAACGCGACGTTGATTTCCTGCGCATTGGCCGCGTTAGTTTTGTTTACCAAACTCGCGATGGTCAGCAGTTAGGCATGTGGCAACAGTCTTCACAGTCGTGGCAGCCACTTTCTGCTGAGTATCGCTTACCTGTTAATAAAGCATTACGTATTGCGCGTAAGCAGCTTGCTCCTGATTTAATCACTGTGCCTGTCGCGCAAAATTCAGCGGAATAAGGAAGAATAATGATGATTTCTTTCAATAAAACAAACTTTACGTCATTAAAATTAGTTAAAAAACTATCTAGGCTTTCAATTGCTTCTTTTGCGCTGTCGTCGTTAATGACAGTGACGGCGGTTTCTGCGCAACAAGTCAGTAATTTAGACGAGCTATTATCACGCTTAGAAAGCGGACAAATTGCTCAAACGAAACAGAACCAAGCGCGTGAGCAAGAATTTACCTTAAAGGTAAACGAACAAAACCGTTTACTTGAAAAAGCAAAAACAACACGTGATCAAGCCATTAATACCAGTACGCGTTTAGAAACTCAGTTTCAAGACAATGAAGTAAAACTAGCAAATAAAACTGACGCATTATCACGTCGTATGGGTGAACTAAAAGAGCTATTTGGCGTACTACAACAAGTGGCGGGTGACACCAAAAGCAAATTTCAAACCTCGGTGGTTTCGGCACAAATAGCAAATCGTGGTGAGTTTTTAGATGAGCTAGCACAAAGCATGGGCTCTTCGTCAAAGCTGGCATCTATTGAAGAAATTGAACGCTTATGGTTTGAATTACAGCGTGAAATGACTGAAAGCGGTAAGGTGCATAACTTTACCCGTGATGTGGTTATGGCAAATGGGGAGAAACAATTAACACAAGTTACCCGTGTTGGTGGCTTCAACTTAATTGCAAACGGTAAATACCTTGAATATATAGATGAAACTGGCTCTGTAGCTGAGTTAATTCGTCAGCCGTCTGCTCGTTATTTAGCTAGCGCACAAGCGTTAAGCTCAACATCGAATCAAGCGGTACCATTTGCACTTGACCCAACCGGTGGTTCAATTCTTGGTTTATTAGTACAAGCACCTGATACGCAAGAGCGTGTCGAGCAAGGCGGCCCAGTTGGTTATGTCATTCTAGCGATTGGCTTAATCGGTTTATTGATTGCCCTTGAGCGGTTTGTAACCTTGTTCTTAATTGGCGGAAAAGTTAATCGTCAGCTTAAAAGTGATACCGCCAATGCAGACAACCCGCTAGGCCGTGTTATGTTAGTTAAAGAGCAAAACCCGAATGCCGATACTGAAACCTTAGAACTTAAGTTGTCTGAATCAATTCTGCGAGAAGTGCCTAAATTATCAAGTCGACTAACCTTGATAAAAATTATCTCGGTAGTTGCGCCGCTTATTGGTTTACTTGGTACCGTAACCGGCATGATCAATACCTTCCAAGCCATTACATTATTTGGCACAGGTGACCCTAAATTAATGGCTGGTGGTATATCACAAGCGCTTGTTACCACGGTACTTGGCTTGGTAGTTGCCATTCCTATGGTGTTTATTTTTACCTTATTACATACCCGTAGCCGCTCTATTATCAATCTGCTGCAACAACAAAGCGCCGGTATTATTGCTGAACGAGCTGAGTGGACAAAGAGTAGTGAGCAAGGAGCATAAACCATGATTTGGTTTATCGAACTAATGAATACCATCGGTGAGTTCATGGAAACTGGTGGTCAGGTTCTAACGGTTATTGCGGTTGTTATTGCGGTGATGTGGTTGTTGATATTTGAACGCCTTATCTTTGTTTTTTGGGGATATCGCCGCGTTAAAAAACAACTAAAGCACAATTGGCATAGCCGTACTGAACAGCATTCATGGTATGCCGAGCAAATACGGTGTGCACTTGTTGCACGTGGCAGCGCAATGTTAAGCACTAACTTGCCGCTTATCCAAAGCCTAGTAGTGTTATGTCCGTTATTGGGGTTACTGGGTACGGTAACGGGCATGATCGAAGTATTTGATGTTATGGCTATTTCAGGCAGTGGTAACGCGCGCTCAATGGCATCAGGTGTTTCGCGCGCCACCATACCAACAATGGCCGGCATGGTGGGGTCGTTGTCAGGTGTATTTGCAGCAACTTGGCTACAACGCAATGCTAAGCGTGAAACCGAGTTACTAGAAGATGCAATGGAAGTTAATCATTAAACCATAGGCTAGTACGGGCTTAACAAGCCGAAATGAACACACTTTTAAAAGAGAAAAATTATGCGTTCGCAATTAAATAAAATGCTACAAGAGCAGGAAGAAAGCGAAGAGATCAATATGACACCTATGTTAGATGTTGTATTTATCCTTTTAATATTTTTTATCGTTACCGCATCGTTTGTTAAAGAGGCCGGTATTGAAGTTAACCGCCCAGAAGCAGCCACAGCAGTAAAAAAAGAGCGTGCCAACATCTTAGTTGCTATTAGTGATAAAGGTGAAATTTGGATCAATAAACGTCGCATTGATGTGCGTGCTGTACAAGCCAATATTGAACGACTAAAAGCAGAAAACCCGCAAGGTACGGTTGTTATTCAAGCCGATAAAAAAGCAACTACAGATGTTTTGATCAAGGTAATGGACTCTGCTCGAGCTGCCGGCGTTTATGATGTTTCAATTGCTGCGCAAGAGGCCTAACCATGTCAAATGTACAAATGACAAGTGTACAAACGGCGAATGTAATTAAAGCACCGTCAGTGCTACTGCAAACCAGTAGCCGATACCTGATTGGTTTGGCACTTGCCGTTGTTACAACCTTAGGTTTGTTGTGGGGTATGCAAGCACTTATTTCCGGTGGTAATGATGTAATGTCTGAGCCGCCGCGTGGTAATGTACTTGACTTTATTCGCCTTAAAAAAGAACAGCAAGTTGTCAAAAAAGAGCGTAAGCCGCAAAAGCCAGCTAAACCTAAAACGCCGCCACCGCCTATGGTACAACCGCAAATGGCACAAGCTAACCCAAATGCACAAGCGGTTAGCAGTAGTTTTTCGGCAGAGGTTGCTCTCGAAGGTGGTTTAAGTGGCGGGCTAAGCCTGGAAAGTGGCGATGGTGATTACTTACCTATTGTAAAAGTAGCACCTATTTACCCACGCCGAGCACAGGCGCGTGGTATAGAAGGTTTTGTAATTGTTGAGTTTACCGTCACTAAAACTGGTGCTGTGCGTGATGCTGTGGTTGTGCATGCAGAGCCAGAAAATATTTTTAACCGTGCAGCATTAGATGCGGCGTTGAAGTTTAAATATAAACCTCGAGTGGTTGATGGCGTTGCTATGGAAGTGGCAGGTGTTCAAAACAAAATATCGTTTGCCATAGATGGCTAAAAGTGAATAGAAAAATAAATATAACAAAAGAGGAGAGCAGATCATGTTAATGAAAAAATTAGCTGTACCTTTATTGAGTGTGAGCTTAGTGTGTGGCTTGGCCGCTACCAATGTAGCTTATGGAAAAACGGCAGATAACCCAGCTAAGACTGATGAGCAAAAGCTGGCTAAAAAGCGCACCGCTAAAAAAGTACCGGCAATGCGTAATCGCGTTTATAGCCAGTTGGCCAGGGCGCAAAAGCTTGCTGATGAAGGCGTGAAAATTGCCGGCTTTGACGTGCTTGACGAAGTGAAAGAGCGCATAGATAGCTTAAATAGTTACGAACGCGCTATGCTATGGAATTTCTATGCTTTTATGTTTTATGGTAATGACGATATAGCGTCGGCTATTGAACATTTTGAGTTAGTGATAAAAGAAGAAGCTATTCCTGATTCTTTATATTTATCAACAGTATATTCGTTAGCGCAATTATCAATGCAACAGCAAGATTACCCACAAGCCTTGGCGTATTTGCAACAGTGGCAAGCGAATAACAATAAAGCATTAACGGCACAACAACATGTGATGTATGCGCAAATTTATTATCAAGATAAGCAGTTCGATAAAGTTATTCCTGAGCTTGAACAAGCCATTGCCCTCGCTAAGCAAAACAACACGGCCATTAAAGAAAATTGGTTGATTTTACAACGGGCGAGCTATTACGAACTTAAACAACCAGAGAAGGTTGTTGAGGTGATTGAGCAACTAGTGCGCCTTTTTGATAAACCTGAGTATTGGTTGCAGCTGGCGGGTATGTACGGCGAAGTTGGCGAAGAAGAAAAGCAATTGGCTGTTATGGAAGCGTCTTGGCAAGCAGGGCATATCACTAAAGAAAACGATGTGATGACTTTAGCGCAACTTTATCGTTTTCACCAAGTACCTTTTAAGGCCGCAGTATTATTAGAACAAGCCATAGCGAATGGAACTGTGGTTGCCAGTGAAAAAAGCCTTGAGGCCTTAGCGCAAGCCTATGTTGCAGCGAAAGAAGATGAAAAAGCACTACCTGTACTAACTAAAGCTTCTGAAATTGCTGATTCAGGCAAGTTTGATGTGCAATTAGCACAAGCATACTTAAATTTAGAACGCTGGCCAGAAGCCATTAAAGCGGCGAACAGTGCTTTAATTCGCGGTAACATTAACCGTGAAGGCGATATGCACTTAGTAATAGGTATGGCGCAGTTTAACTTGGAAGAGTTTGACGAAGCTTTGCTTGCCTTTACACAAGCGCAAAAAATTCCAAAATCGGCAAAAACGGCCAAGCAATGGTTTCATTATGTTGAACGAGAGCAGGGACAGAAAGAACGTTTAGCTATGCTAAATTAATGGGTTAAAATGTTCGATAAAAAAGGCTTAACTGTAACTGTTAAGCCTTTTTGTTTTATAAACGTTTAGAAAGAAGAGTAGAACTTAGACTAGAAAAAACTAGTTACTTTCTACTGATACTTCTAAGTCTTTTAAAATACCGTCATGCAAATTGTAAACAAAACCATGTACGGTAATATCTTGCTCGGCAGCCCAAGCTCTCTTTAAAATGGTGGTATTACAAACGTTAGCAACTTGCTCAATTACGTTTAACTCACACAATAGCTTGAGTTTTTCTTCTTTATCTTCAACGGCGTCTAAGCGTTCTTTATGAAAACGGTATACGTCTTTAATATGATGTAACCAGTTATCGATTAAACCATGGCTTTTATCATCAAGTGAGGCGATAACGCCACCACAGCCGTAATGGCCACAAACTATAACGTGTTTAACCTTTAATACTTCCACGGCGAATTGAATAACTGATAAACAGTTAAGATCTGTATGAATAACTTGGTTGGCAATATTACGATGAACAAAAACTTCACCCGGTTGCATACCTAATAATTCATTAGCTGGAACGCGTGAATCTGAGCAACCAATCCATAAGTACTCTGGAGTTTGTTGTTCTGATAGGTTTTTAAAGAAGTTTGGATCTTCTTGTTTAATTTTGTCAGACCATTGCTGATTGTTATCAAATAAATGCTGTATTGAGCTCATGAGAAAACCAATAAGGAAAATATATGGTGATTTTAAGTTGTTGTGCTAACAAGTAAAGTAAAAACTGGTCTTAGCTTTGTTAAAGCTTTCATATTAAAACCACAATATTTATAGGTGATTTACTTTATTACTGTTGAATTTGAAGCATTTGTTTCGCTCAATGTTTAAGTTTCGTTATAATGGCGGTATTGAATTTATTTAGGAGAATAATATGGCTACAGCTTGTGCACGTCATATTTTAGTGAAAAGTGAAAAGCTTGCTCAAGAGTTGAAAGCAAAAATTGCCAAAGGTGCTGATTTTGGACAACTTGCAAAGAAAAACTCCACTTGCCCCTCAGCCAAAAAAGGCGGGGATTTAGGTGAGTTTAAGCGTGGTCAAATGGTGAAGGCCTTTGATGATGTTGTATTTAAAAAAGCCGTTTTAGAGGTGCATGGGCCAATAAAAACCAAATTTGGTTTTCATTTAATTCAAACCATTTATCGGAATTAACCCGCTAATAACTGTTATTTCTGCTCTTGGTCTTTTTTAACTTGTTCGGCCTCTCTTGCTTTAATTTTTTGCTGTTGCTCTTCGCTAAGTTTGAACTTACCTGCCGACTGTTTCAGTAATAAAATACCAGCGATTACTGAGCCAAGGGCAACGATAATGATAAAAATTGTTGCTAATGTCATATTTCTGCCTTGTTTTTGAACGATTAAGCAAAGCATGTTGCTTCACTAATAATTATTTCACCTTGAATGAAAAAACTAATAGTAAAGTAACACAATAGCATGTAATTTAATTGTAAATTTAGCATGGCTAATTGGCGATACCGCAGTAACGTAATTAGCGCATTGAAAAATTAATACAATAATTATAATCACGAATTTGGAAAGTAAATGTCAAACCGCTTAAGTATTAAACTATTGATCCCGACTATTTTCATTGGTGTTGTCTTCTTGCTTACGTTGTTGAGCCTAGGCGATGATATCAGCCATAGTATGACACTATTGTTAGTATTTATTATGGTATTAGTGCAAGTTGCGGTTGGCTACATCTACGCAGATAAAAAACTGAGTCAACGACTTCTACAATTGCAAACATATGTTACACAAGTGGCTAGTGTTGATGAAGCGCCAACAAAACTTGCTAAAGATGAAAACAATGATGATCTTGCTGAAGTGGTGAATAAACTTTCAGGCTTTATTGCTAATTTAGCTGATGTTGTTAGTGAAATTCGTGGTGAGTCTGAGCGATTAAAACAAGGCTCTGCGTCGTTAGCGGGGCAAATGTCAGACTCTGTAAATGCGGTAAATCAATCGGCTAGCCAAATAGAGCAAATGGCCAGCTCAATTGACCAAGTTGCATTAACTTCAACAACATTATCGGAAAGTGCAACACAAGTTAGCGATACTACTAATCAAGTGTTAACCATTTTAGAGCAAGGCACGAATGCCTCAAATACTAGTCAACATACCATTGAAGACTTTGCGAACGAAGTGACCGCAATGGCGTCTGATTTAGCGTTGTTACAAGAAGAATCGTCTCGTATTGGTAGTGTTTTGGAAGTTATTCGTGGTATTGCTGACCAAACTAATTTACTGGCACTTAATGCTGCAATTGAAGCTGCACGTGCCGGTGAGCAAGGGCGAGGTTTCGCAGTTGTTGCCGATGAAGTACGCGCATTAGCGCACCGTACACAAGAAGCAACAGTTGAAATTAATGCCATGGTTGAAGGTTTGCAAGAAAAATCAACCAATGCTGTTAATGCTATAAGTCGCGGGCAAAGTTTATCACAAGATAGTCTTGCTCATTCCGAGCAAGTTGTTGAAGCATTGCAACAAATTGGTCAGGTATTTACCGAGGTGGACACATTAACTTCGCAAATAGCACAGGGCACTAACGAACAGCAGCATTCAACTTCGTCAATTAACGATAATATGTCGATGGTTGTAGAGCTTAGTCGTGAGTTAAATAGTGGTTTGTCTACCGTTGCTGAATTGGCAGAAATGCAGCAACAAACGGCTGCAGAAGTTGATACCACATTAAATAGAATTTGCGTTTGATAAACTAACTTCGTTTTATATTGGAAAAGGCTCATATTGTGAGCCTTTTTTATTTCTATGAGCTGATTTAAAGTAATTTAGAGTTGGCTGATAAACTGGTGGTTATTTTACTGCAGTATTCAGTTCATCTTTAACCTAATGTATGGGCAATAAGTGTTAAAGTAAAAATAATTCCAAATATTTAATTTTGCACTGTGCATATGTACAGTTGGCCTTGTTTCCTCCTTTCTGCAAAAGAAAGTGTGCATTTTTCCTACTTTCACGCATGTAAAACCTAATTTTTATGTTTAGTCATTGATTCTTTTGTAGAAAAGAATTAGCGTAAGTGTATATTTTAACAAGGTGAATTTGTAGGGACTTGCATGAAAGTGAGAAATTTTCCTACTAATAAGCTGTTATATGCCAGTATGGAAACTCTATATGCCATCGATAGAAGTAGAAAGAATTATTCGTGTCGACCATGCTGGTGAATGCGGAGCGATAAGCATTTATAAATCCCAGCGATTTGTTGCTAGGTTTTTATATAAGGATTTAGTTGCGCAGCTAGATGAGATGTTGCATCACGAACAAGAACATTTTAATGTTTTTGATACTTGGCTCAAGTCAAATAACGTTAGGCATTGTTACGCTTTAGGGCTTTGGTCATTCGGCGGTTCTATTTTGGGTCTTATAACTGCGCTTTTGGGGCGCAGGGCTATATGGGTTTGCACTGATGCCGTTGAAACTACTGTTTTGCATCATCTTGAATATCAATTGGATTACCTCAAACAGAATAGTCAAAGTGCTTATGAAGCGGTGTTGAGTATAAAGGCAGATGAAGAAGTACATCAAAAACTTGGAATAACTAATGGCTCTGATTCTATAGTATATTTTCCGATTAAATTTATAGTTAAACAGTCAACTAAATTAGCTATTTGGTTGTCAAAAAAGTTGTAAAGGCATATAACAAGCCAATCAAGTCGGACGTATAACAGTTGGCTGCGTTCACTTCGTTCACAATTATAGCCAACTATTATCCGCCGCTTATTGGGGCGTTATGTAGCCTCAAGGGAAGTTTGTGCAAGTATCAGGTAGTAAAGTGAAACTCCGACTTTTAGATAAGTCTGATTGGGAATTGTTCAAAGTGTTAAACACTTGCCCAAATATTATGAAATATGTTTATGAACCTTTTTCAATTGAAGAGACACAGCAAAGATTTAAAGAGCGCACTCAGCCCTGGAAAGCTGAGTCCGACCAATGGCTTTGTTTCGCTATTGATGAAGTTTCCTCTGGGGAAAAGCTAGGGAGTATTGGCTTAAAAATTACTGATCATCAAGCAAAAATAGCTGAGGTAGGTTATCTACTTAAAACTGAAGCACAAGGTAAAGGGGTTGCAACAGAGGCATTAGAGCTCCTCAAAACTTACGCTTTTAAAAAAATACAACTAAATAAGTTGGTTGCAAGATGCTCTGTTAATAATATAGGTTCATATAAAGTGCTTGAAAAGTCGGGTTTTTCACGTGAAGGTTGCTTAAAACAAAACACATTTCGCAACAATGAATACTCAGATGATTATGTATATGGTGTGTGTGTATCGGCTACATAACAAGGCGCTCAAGAACGGACAAAAAACAGTTGGCTTTTGTTCGTTCCTCGCTTATTTTAGCCAACAAATTTTTGCCGCTTAGCGTGGCGTTATATGCTTTAAAGAATTGCGTATTAGAGCAGGAGATTTTTACGTAGTGTTTTTCGCTAAAACTGTTTAGTGTATGCACTAATAAACTTTGCTTTTTAATCCTTTTTCTAAGGTAACAAAGTTATTAATTTAGTTCAGCCAGTTGTGCTAACGCTCAAAAGTTCATGGTTGGTCGTTTTATAACGGGTGCTTTAAAATTCGTGTAGCGCTTGTTTTTACTGGCGCTGCATATAACAAGCAATTCAAGCGGGACTTTTTACAGTTTGCCTGGTTCCGCTTCGCTACACATTTTGGCAAACGATAAAAAGCCCCTTAATTGGGCGTTATGTGTTTCTATGAATTACGATGAATTTGTCAACGAAGTCCAAAAATACGATAACGACGCTGATGTTGCTAAATTATTGGGCGTATTGAAAGATTGGAAGCTTAATAGTGAAAATGTGGTTAAGCTTAAATCGACCATTGAAAGGTTTTTTGGTCACTCTCGGATTGAGAGTGAAGAAACTCATAATCACCTTTATAAGTTGTGGTCATCTTTCAGCACAAGTGCAATCGGAAACATCGGTGGCATGACAATGAATGAACGGCTTTTTTGGTTTGGTTTATTTGAACAATTTGATAGTTGTAAATCTGAGGCTAAAAAACAATTGATTTACAGTAAGTTGTCAGCCAACACATAACAAGCCAATCAAGCGGGACTGCTAACAGTTTGCTCAGTTCCACTTCGTTTCACATTTTAGCAAACTATTATCAGCCCCTTATTGGGGCGTTATATGCTTCAAAGAATTACGTATTAGGGCAAGAGATTTTTTGCGTAGAGTTTTTCGCTAAAACTGTTTAGTGTATGCACTAATAAACTTTGTTGTTATTCCTTTTTCAAAGGTAACAAAGTTATTAATTTAGTTCGGCCAGTTGTGTTTAACGCTCAAAAGTTCACGGTTGGTTGTTTTATAACTGGTGCCTTAAAGTTCGTGTAGCGTTTGTATTAAATTACGCTGCATATAACAAGCAATTCAAGCGGGACTTTTTACAGTTTGCCTGGTTTCGCTGCGCTACACATTTTGGCAAACGATAAAAAGCCCCTTAATATGGGCGTTAGGTGAATAAGTGAAAGTTGCGAGTTTTGCATTTAACCTTTTATCATACTTCTCTCTTGTTTGTTCGCTACTTGGGCTAATGTCTTTTGTGTTAATTGCCCCTGAAACTAATGATTTTAATCCTTTTTTAATATGGGTAATCGGCTGCTTTACTGGTCTTTTTACAACGACATTAGTTTTAATATTTAAAATTAGGTTGTTACCAAAGTACTATTTGGGATTTATTTTAAATGCATGTTTAATAGGTTTATTTATTTTGCTGTTAACTATTCCATTAATTCCCTTTCAGGAGTAAATTCACCTAACAAGCTGTTCAAGCGGGACTGCTAAAGTTTGGCTCGGTTCCGCTTCGCTACACATTTTAGCCAAACATTATCAGCCCCTTAACAGAGCGTTATATGCTTTAAAGAATTACGTATTAGAGCAAGAGATTTTTTACTTAGTGTTTTTCGCTAAAAGTGTTTAGTGTATGCACTAATAAACTTTGTTATTTATACCTTTTTCAAAGGTAACAAAGTTATTAATTTAGTTCAGCCAGTTGTGCTAACGCTCAAAAGTTCACGGTTGGTTGTTTTATCACGGGTGCTTTTAAATTCGTGTAGCGTTTGTTTTTACTTATGCTGCATATAACAAGCAATTCAAGCGGGACTTTTTAAAGTTTGCCTGGTTTCGCTGCGCTACACATTTTGGCAAACTATTAAAAAGCCCCTTAATATGGGCGTTATATGCTTTAAAGAATTACGTATAAAGGCAAGAGATTTTTTACGTAGTGTTTTTCGCTAAAACTGTTTAGTGTATGCACTAATAAACTTTGTTATTTATACCTTTTTCAAAGGTAACAAAGTTATTAATTTAGTTCAGCCAGTTGTGCTAACGCTCAAAAGTTTACGGTTGGTCGTTCTATAACGGGTGCTTTTAAATTCGTGTAGCACTTGTTTTAACTTGCGCTGCATATAACAAGCAATTCAAGCGGGACTTTTTAAAGTTTGCCTGGTTTCGCTGCGCTACACATTTTGGCAAACTATTAAAAAGCCCCTTAATATGGGCGTTATATGCTTTAAAGAATTACGTATTAGAGCAAGATACTTTTTACGTAGTGTTTTTCGCTAAAACTGTTTAGTGTATGCACTAATAAACTTTGTTGTTTATTCCTTTTTCAAAGGCAACAAAGTTATTAATTTAGTTCAGCCAGTTGTGCTAACGCTCAAAAGTTCACGGCTGGTTGTTTTATAACGGGTGCCTTTAAATTCGTGTAGTGTTTGTTTTAAATTGCGCTGCATATAACAAGCAATTCAAGCGGGACTTTTTAAAGTTTGCCTAGTTTCGCTGCGCTACACATTTTGGCAAACTATAAAAAGCCCCTTAATATGGGCGTTATATGCTTTAAAGAATTGCGTATTAGAGCAAGATACTTTTTACGTAGTGTTTTTCGCTAAAAATGTTTAGTGTATGCACTAATAAACTTTGTTATTTATACCTTTTTCAAAGGTAACAAAGTTATTAATTTAGTTCGGCCAGTTGTGCTTAACGCTCAAAAATTCACGGTTGATTGTTTTATAACGGGTGCCTTTAAGTTCTAGCAGTGTTTGTTTTTACTGGCGCTGCATATAACAAGCAATTCAAGCGGGACTTTTTAAAGTTTGCCAAGTTTCGCTTCGCTACACATTTTGGCAAACTATTAAAAAGCCCCTTAATTGGGCGTTATATGCTTTAAAGAATTACGTATTAGAGCAAGATACTTTTTACGTAGTGTTTTTCGCTAAAACTGTTTAGTGTATGCACTAATAAACTTTGTTATTTATACCTTTTTCAAAGGCAACAAAGTTATTAATTTAGTTCGGCCAGTTGTGCTTAACGCTCAAAAGTTCACGGTTGGTCGTTTTATAACGGGTGCCTTTAAGTTCTAGCAGTGTTTGTTTTACTGGCGCTGCATATAACAAGCAATTCAAGCGGGACTTTTTACAGTTTGCCTGGTTTCGCTGCGCTACACATTTTGGCAAACGATAAAAAGCCCCTTAATTGGGCGTTATGTGTTTCTCTAGGCTTTGTTATGAAAAATATATTTTTAACATGCTATGACTACGGTACTGGTGGCGTTTGGAGGTGTTTTTTTGCCAAATCTGCACAGGAAATCATCGATAAATATCCAGAATTATCTGTGGTAGATACAATTCCTGACTGGATGGAAAAGGATAGGATTGTTACGCTTAATGAGCAGGCAGTCGATATAAATGAGGGTGACGATGAATTTCTTAATTCAATAATAGCAGGAAGAAAATAAGTACAGTATATCAAACACATAACAAGTTACTCAAAAGGACAAATAACAGTTGGTTTTTGCTCCTTCGTCGCTTATTTTAACCAACTGTTATTTGCCTCTTAGTAAGGCGTTAGCTGTACAAGGATATTTCAGCACCTATGGATTTCGCTATTTTAACAATATCTGTGTTACTACCTTTAATAATCTGTCATTGGTATTCACAACATGAATACAGCATGTCACTTTCTGATAACTTTAAAAATTGGAAGCTCGGAAAATACGCAGGTGTTATACTTTTTGTTAGCTTCATAAGTTATATGCTCACTTCAGATTATCGCAATGAATATATTGGAGAATTTTGGTTCTATTTCTTAGAGCCAAGTATGTTTTTGTGTTTAATCATTTATTCTAAACCCGCAAGTGAAATTGTGGATGGTTACTCAGAGTTTTTGAGTGTTGGTTTAAATGAAGATGTTGCATTTATTTTAGGTTGGCTTGGTTTAATTTTTGTCGTTGGTAAAACGGCTTTGACGAGTATGTACAGCTAACAAGCTGTTCAAGCGGGACTGCTAAAGTTTGGCTCGGTTTCGCTTCGCTACACAATTTTAGCCAAACATTATCAGCCCCTTAACAGGGCGTTATGCGTCAGCCGCGAATTCAGTTAAATCTATTGTTTTCGGTTGGTGTTTTACAAAGGCTAGGGTGCTTGCTGCCAATTCTTTGTCTTGGTAACGTAAGTACTAAGTTTGCTGTTTCAGCTTTTGGCTCAACAGTTTTTCGCCAAAGTAAGTTTGGTGGTAAAAGCCATTGTAATTAAGTGGCTCAAAATTCATGGTTTGGTGTGTCGCGCTGCGTAGGTATTCTTGTTTTCTACGGTCGGGCTGCCACATTTATTTATATAAATGGCGCTGTTTGTGGTAATCGCAACCAGCGCATAACAAGGCGCTCAATGGGACGTTTAAAGTTTGGCTCGTTTCGCTGCGCTCACAATTTTAGCCAAACTATAAACGCCTATTAGCTTGGCGTTATAAGTACCAAGGGTTGTGCATTTGAAAATTGTAGGAATAGTATTCATTTTATTATATTGCTTAACTTGGATTCGGATTGTTCCGGAGACTCAGGAGTTAATCACTAAAATGGATCAGCAATGTATCGGTAAAGCTGAACAAGAAAAAGACGAATATCCAAATGGTATTACCTTATGGTCTCCTTATATATCGCAAGCAAGATCTGTAAACTATAAAATTGCTAACTATGAAGCCACATCCCATATAAATAATATCAAAACTATCGTGATACCAATTGCTCCATTTATCTCATATTACAGTTATGATATTGAATCGTCAGGCTTTAAGTGCGGTGGCTCTGGGCTTACTCATATTGGCTTGGACAATGAACTAAAAACTACGAAAATCTTATCGCAGTGGATTATATAGGTACTTATAACAAGCTGTTCAAGCGGGACAAATAACAGTTGGCTGGTTCCGCCTCGCTTCACATTTTAGCCAACTACAATTTGCCCCTTAACAGGGCGTTATATTGCAAGGAACGTATGAGTAAAATTCTAGCAGTGGCGTTGGTTATTATTAGTTCTTTTACCTTTGCTAAATCAGTTGTAAATATACCTCTAATTATTTCATCTAAGCAGGCACTAGATTTTGGAATTAAAAAAATTATAGGAAAGCCAGCCGAGGGAGAAAGTTATTGGGTTATGTTGGTTTACCCTAAGTCTATAAAGCAAAAAGATAAACTGAACGAAATAACAGTAACTTTATTGCAAAATGATAATGAGTTAATCACTACTTTGGTCAAAGCTGACAATAGCGCCCATAAAGATTATATGAGAAGTCATTTTCTTATTACAAAGGATGAAAATGTCATTTTGAAAGTGCAAATTACCTATGGCGGGCAAACTTATACTATTCCTAATATTATGGAACTTAAAACAGTTTCATATGAAGAATTTGCAATATAACAAGTAATTCAAGTGGGACTTTTTACAGTTTGCCTAGTTTCGCTGCGCTACACATTTTGGCAAACTATAAAAAGCCCCTTAATATGGGCGTTATGTGTCAGGTGAATATGTTCTCTGTTGTGAGCAGATTAAAAGGATTAATTTCAAGCTCCTTTGAAGAAGAGGTTAGCGATCAAGATATTCGAGAGCACCTTAAAAGTAATGCTCAAAAAGGAGATTTAGACTGTCAATGTGATTATGCCATTGTATGTCTTGATGGTTTTGGCGGTCCGGTAAACCTCGGTCATGCAGAATACTGGTTAAATCTGGCTGCAAATAAAGGCCATAGCAATGCACAGTATTTTCTCGGCTATTGTTATTTTGAAGGCGAGTATCTTGATAAAGATGTTGAAAAAGGTAATTTCTGGCTAACTATTGCAGCATCAAATGGTCATAAAGAAGCTCAGAAGTATGTTGATACAGACACATAACAAGCTGTTCAAGCGGGACAAATTACAGTTGGCTGGTTCCGCTTCGCTTCACATTTTAGCCAACTAAAATTTGCCCCTTAACAGGGCGTTATATTTTCAGCAAAGGATTTGCGATATTTAATTATGAATTCATTAGAAAGACTTAAAGCAGCACATAAAAAATCTATATTTCATCGTTCAGAAATCATGGCTAGTAAAGTTTGCGGCTGTTTTTGTTGTGGGCATATTTTTTCGCCTTCAGATATAGAACAATGGACTGATAAAAATGATCAGGGTTTGGGCCAGACTGCCTTTTGTCCTAAATGTTCTATCGATTCAGTCTTAGGTGACTTATCTGGTTTTCCAATTGCTCCTGAATTTTTACTTGCTATGAAAAGTCATTGGTTTTAGTGTAATAAAAATATAACAAGTTACTCAAACGGACGCTAAACAGTTGGCTAGCACTCGTTCCTCGTACATTTTAGCCAACAATTTCGCGCCGCTTAGTAAGGCGTTAGGTGTTTCGTGAGTTTGCCAATAAATCATTGCCCAGTTTGCGGCTTTAAAATTGATGAAAGTTACAAATCAGTGTATGAACTGAGATGTTCATACAATATTTGTGATTGTTGCGGCTGCGAATATGGCTATGATGACGATCTTGATTTTTACAATGAATGGGTAAAAGGTGGGTGTGTTTGGTTTGAGAAAAAAGCTAAACCAGAAGGCTGGAATTTAGAAGACCAAATTCAAAACCAAATTAGACCTTGGCCACCAGAATAAACACCTAACAAGGCATTCAAACGGACAATTTACAGTTTGTTGTTCGCTTCGCTCAATTTTAACAAACTGTAAAGTTGCCGCTTAATGTGGCGTTAGGTTAACAAGGAAGTATCAATGAAGTGTCCACACTGCGATAAGAAAATAGGCTTGTTTTCAAAAGCATTAAATAAATTTGGAAAAATTAAGAATTGTCCCCATTGCTCGGAAACTATTAAGCTGTTTGTAAGCTTTAAGGTTGCTGGAATTCTCCTTATCCCTTTAGTATTACTCTCAATTTTTATTTTAAAACCAATTCTTATTAGTTTGGATTTTAGTGGCGGTATAGCCACAGGGTTAATGGGGGGCTTGATAGTTTTTCTATCAATGCGTCTGAAAAAGTTAACCTAACAAGTTGTTCAAGCGGGACTGCTAAAGTTTGGCTCGGTTTCGCTTCGCTACACATTTTAGCCAAACATTTATCAGCCCCTTAACAGGGCGTTATATGCTTTAAAGAATTACGTATTAGAGCAAGAGATTTTTACGTAGTGTTTTTCGCTAAAACTGTTTAGTGTATGCACTAATAAACTTTGTAATTTAATCCTTTTTCAAAGGTAACAAAGTTATTAATTTAGTTCGGCCTGTTGTGTTAACGCTCAAAAGTTCACGGTTGGTCGTTTTATAACGGGTGCCTTTAAATTCGTGTAGTGTTTGTTTTTACTGGCGCTGCATATAACAAGCAATTCAAGCGGGACTTTTTACAGTTTGCCTGGTTTCGCTGCGCTACACATTTTGGCAAACGATAAAAAGCCCCTTAATTGGGCGTTAGGTTAAAAAATGAATCGTGTCGCAATTTTAACATTCCTATTTATCGTTGGTGGAGCTATGGCAAAAGAACAATTATGGATTACTGGTAAATTTGAGTATGAAGGATATCCTTTGCATTTAAGAGTTCCTAAAGGGCTTAGTTACGATGAGTTATCGGTCAAATTCCCCAAATTCATTTCTGTTACACATTCATTGAGTCAAACTACGGATACCGGCTTACCTGTGTCAGAATACAATAATACTTTAGGAGACTTTGATGAGTTTCTTATAAAATATCTAGAAAATGGAAATACGGGTATCACAGTATTAGTCGAAACTTTTGGTGGTAATAGAGTTTACTATATGTATTCTAAAAAAGACTTCGATGTTGCAACATTGAACGTCTCAATAAGCCAACAATTTTCCCAGCATAAAGTTGAGATTGATTCGAATATGGATGACAAATGGTCCTTTATAAGGCAATACTCAAAGGACTGGGGGTTTTAACCTAACAAGCTGTTAAACAAGGACAAAATACAGTTGGCTTTTGCTCCTTCGTCGCTTATTCTAGCCAACTATATTTTGCCCATTAACAGGGCGTTAGGTGTGAAGATAACTCTATGGATTACGAAGATATACCGCAAATTTTAGAAAGGGATAACCCAAGTGAAGTCTTACGTGTACCAATAATGGTATCTATGTATGATGACGATCAGGAGTTTTGTGAAGAAATTTGCTTAAAACTTTCTGCACACCAGCATTATCAAGTGCGCGCAAACGCTATTTTGGGTTTCGGACATATCGCTAGAAGATTCCAATGTCTTTTATCGGACAAGATACTCGATATTGTCAATGTCGCGTTATCGGATGAAAGTGAGGAAGTACGTGGCCAAGCCTACAATGCCGCAAGTGATATTTTGTGCTATTTAGAAATCAAACTTCCAAGTTTTAATCACA